>NZ_BMHV01000005.1:793-206040 GCF_014641495.1 Terasakiella brassicae | reverse complement strand
TCGTTTGATAGAGTTTTTGCCATAAGGGCTGGCCTCCTTATCCAGCCCTTGAATTGAATCACAAATCATCCAGAAAGGGAATCCCTTACGATTCAAAAGCTATGGGAGCTGCTCTAGTCTTCATTATCTGCAAAACAAATAAAAAATCTATTTCTTGAGGAGGGCAGCTTTGCTAAAACTGCCCTTTCGCTATTTCTGTCGTAAGGATTGTTTAGACCGATGTTTGGCTTAAGCCCGAATAAGATCCTGTTTACCGCTTTGATCATTGCGGCCGTTTGGTACGGTTTCAAATGGTTGAATCGTTTGCAGGCCGATCAAAAAAAGAAGACCAAGCAGGCGGCGCGCAATGATCGCACATCAGCGGGCGGCCCCGGTTCCAAAGATGCGGATTTCGAAGAACTGGTTGCTTGCCCCACGTGCGGTGATTATGTCATTGCCGATAAAAAGTCGGGCTGTGGCAAAGAGAATTGTCCTTATGATAAATAATCGCGAACGAACTTGACCTGATATAGACTTATCAGCTAGTTTTTTCGCGCTGCAACAAACGTTTTTTAAAGATTGTGAAGACTATGGGCACGACACCCAATAAAAAAACCTGTTTTCAAAACCTGATCCTGTCTCTCCAGAATTTCTGGGCGGAAAAAGGATGTGTCATCCTGCAACCCTACGATATGGAAGTGGGTGCAGGGACTTTCCACCCGGCAACGACCTTGCGCACGTTAGGGCCGAAACCGTGGAAAGCTGCGTATGTGCAACCGTCACGCCGTCCTGTCGATGGTCGTTATGGGGAAAACCCCAACCGTTTGCAGCACTATTACCAGTTTCAGGTTGTTTTGAAACCGTCCCCGGATAATTCACAGGATTTGTATCTGGAATCTCTGAAACATTTGGGGATCGATACGGACCTGCACGATATTCGTTTTGTCGAAGATGACTGGGAAAGCCCGACATTAGGGGCTTGGGGGCTCGGCTGGGAAGTCTGGCTGGATGGTATGGAAGTGACCCAGTTTACGTATTTCCAACAGGTCGGCGGTATCGAATGTGATCCGGTGTCGGTTGAATTGACCTATGGTCTGGAACGTTTGGCGATGTATATTCAGGGCGTGGAAAACGTCTATGATCTGGATTACAATGGGGAAGGCGTTTCCTACGGTGATGTGTTCCTGCAAAATGAACGTGAACAATCCGCTTTCAACTTTGAACATTCCAATACCGATATCTTGTTCCAGCATTTCCGTGATGCCGAAACCCAGTGTCAGCACTTGTTGAACTTGGATAAACCGCTTGCGCTGCCCGCTTATGAACAATGCGTGCGTGCCAGCCATACCTTTAACCTTCTGGATGCGCGCGGGGTTATTTCCGTGACGGAACGTGCCGCTTATATCGGGCGTGTACGGGCAATGGCAAAAGGCTGCTGCGAAGTCTGGATGACGACACAGACAGGTGAGGAGGCGTAAAAATGGCTGAGCTGTTACTGGAAATTTTAAGCGAAGAAATTCCGGCTCGTATGCAAGTGCGTGCTGCAAATGACCTGAAACGTCTTGTGTGTGAAGGCTTGGATAAGGCCGGTTTGGCATATAGTGATGCGCGTAGTTATGTAACACCGCGCCGCCTTGCCCTTGTCATTGATGGCTTGCCGCAAAAACAACCCGATGTGCGCGAAGAACGCAAAGGGCCGAAGGTCGATGCCCCGGAAAAAGCCATTCAAGGTTTTTTGGGCTCAACCGGGCTGACTTTGGATCAATGCGAAATTCAGGAAGGTAAAAAAGGCAGTTTCTACGTTGCTGTTATTGAGAAAACCGGACAAGATACCATTTTGGTCTTGCCGGAAATTTTGATTGCAGCATTAAATGCGTTGCCTTGGCCAAAATCTATGAAATGGGGTTCTAATTCTTTGCGCTGGGTCCGCCCGTTGCAAAATATCCTGTGTGTTATGGACGGGGCAGTTGTTCCGTTTGATTTCGGGCCTGTGACCTCTTGCGGTTATACCCACGGCCATCGTTTTCTGGCACCAAAAGATTTTTCGGTTGATGATTTTGCCAGCTATCAAACGCTTTTGCGCGAACATAAAGTCATTCTGGATCAGGATGAACGCAAACAAGCCATTCGTGAGCAAGCCGAGGCTGTCGCCAAAGAACAAGGCTTCGTTTTAAAAGACGATGAAGGCCTGCTTAATGAAGTTACGGGTCTGGTTGAATGGCCGGTGGTTCATGCAGGTCAAATTGATGATGCGTTTATGGAAGTGCCGCAGGAATGTTTGATTACGTCCATGCGCTCCCATCAAAAATATTTCTCCTGCCTGAACGAAGACGGCACATTGGCCCCGCGTTTTGTGGTTGTAGCCAACAAGGTCGCCCCGGATGGCGGGCAGGCGATTGTCGCCGGGAATGAACGTGTTTTGCGGGCGCGTCTATCTGATGCCAAGTTCTTCTGGGATCAGGATTTGAAGAAAAACCTCGAAGATTTATTGCCGAAACTGGATGATATGTTGTTCCATGCCAAGCTTGGATCAATGGGGCAAAAAGTTCAACGGATGGAAAAATTGGCCGGGGAACTGTCTTCGATGATCGAAGGGGCTGATCTTGGCCTGTCGTGCCGTGCGGCCCATTTGGCAAAAGCCGATCTTGTTTCCGAAATGGTTTACGAATTCCCGGAACTGCAAGGGATCATGGGTGAATATTATGCCCGTCGCAAAGGTGAAAAGGATGAAGTCGCCCAAGCCATTGCACAGCATTATGCCCCGCAAGGCCCCGGTGATGAATGTCCTAGTGCGCCAAACTCCGTGGTGGTTTCTCTGGCGGATAAAATCGACACGCTGGTCGGTTTCTGGTCCATTGATGAAAAACCGACAGGGTCCAAGGATCCGTTTGCGTTGCGTCGTGCAGCCCTTGGCATTATTCGTCTGGTACTGGAAAACGGTCTGCGCTTGAATTTGCTGGATGTCTTCTCGCAGGCTCATACCGCTTATTCGACGGTCAATGGTTTGAGCTCCGTTCCGGCAGACCCGTCTGCGAACGAGCAAAGCCTGCTGGATTTCTTCGCCGATCGTTTAAAGGTTCACCTGAAAGACGAAGGTATCGCACATGACATGATCACGGCTGTTTTCTCCAAGGGGGATGAAGATGACCTTGTTCGCTTGTTGGCGCGTGTACAGGCGTTGAAAGCGTTCCTGTCAAATGATGACGGGGCAAATTTGGTTGCGGCCTATCGCCGCGCAATGAACATTGTTCGCATCGAAGAGAAAAAAGATGGCGTCAAATATGACGGCGATGTCGATGCATCCCTTTTGGAACAGGATGAAGAACAAAAACTGTTTGAGAAGCTGGAACCAGTCATGGGGACTCTGGGCTCTGCTCTTAAAGACGAACGTTTTGCCGAGGCAATGACAGCTCTTGCTGCCTTGCGGGGACCGGTGGATGCGTTCTTTGAGACGGTGACGGTAAACTGTGAAAACGCCGATGTACGTGCCAACCGTTTGCGTCTGTTGTCGCAAATTGGCCGTGCCTTGGACGGGATTGCGGATTTCTCCAAGCTGGAGGGATAAGCCGTTCGCCTGATTTGTGTTTCCCGAAGGTTTCGGGAATCTGTTTGACAGAGTTCCCCGTCTTTAAAAGGCGGGGACACAAGTGCTTTGAGAGGCGACAAGAACATGACGAAATGGGTTTACACCTTCGCAAAAGGTAAAGCCGAAGGCCGTGCCGATATGAAGGAACTGCTGGGTGGTAAAGGTGCCAACCTTGCACAAATGAGCAACCTTGGTATTCCCGTACCCGCCGGGTTTACAATCACGACCGAGGTCTGCACCCATTTTTACGATAATGGACGAACCTATCCTGATGATCTGAAAGAACAGGTCATGGCCGCTTTGACGGAAATCGAAGGGCATATGGATGCCCGCTTCGGTGACCCGAAGAAACCGCTTTTGGTGTCGGTGCGCAGTGGGGCGCGTGCCTCCATGCCCGGCATGATGGATACGGTTCTCAACCTTGGTTTAAATGATGAAACAGTCGAAGGTCTGGCACACGCATCGGGGGACGCCCGTTTTGCCTATGACAGTTATCGCCGTTTTATCCAGATGTATTCCGACGTGGTTTTAGGTGTCGATCATTATATCTTTGAAGAACTGCTGGAATACCTCAAGGACGAAAAAGATTATACCCTTGATACGGATTTGACGGGGGAGGATTGGAAAGAACTGTGCGTCCAGTTCAAAGATAAAGTCCGTGAAGAACTGGATGAAGAATTTCCGCAAGACCCCGGTGCGCAATTATGGGGGGCTGTTGGTGCCGTGTTCAAATCATGGATGAATGCACGGGCCAATACCTATCGGATTTTGCATAATATCCCGGCTGAATGGGGCACGGCGGTCAATATTCAGGCAATGGTCTTTGGCAACATGGGTGAAAACTGCGCCACAGGTGTTTGTTTTTCGCGCAACCCGTCCACGGGGGATAATCATTTTTATGGTGAATATCTGGTCAATGCGCAGGGCGAAGATGTGGTTGCCGGGATCCGCACCCCGCAACCTTTGACCTTACTTGAAAAAGAAGAAAGCAGATCCAGCCTTCCGGCGATGGAAGAGCTTATGCCGGATACGTACCGCGAACTGGTTCAATATCGCGATCAACTGGAAGCTCATTATAAAGATATGCAGGATATGGAGTTTACCATACAGGAAGGTAAGCTTTGGATGTTGCAAACCCGTGTTGGTAAACGGACCACAAAGGCGGCGTTGAAAATCGCCGTGGATATGTGCCATGAAGGCTTGATCAGTCGGGAAGAGGCGGTTATGCGCCTTGATCCACGCTCCCTTGATCAACTGCTGCATCCAACACTTGATCCCGATGCCCCGCGTGATGTGATGAGCCAAGGTTTGCCGGCGTCACCGGGGGCCGCCACCGGGCGGATTGTTTTCAGCGCCGAAGATGCAGAAAGCTGGGTCAAACGCAAAGAAGAAGTTATTCTGGTACGCACCGAAACCAGCCCGGAAGATATTGGCGGGATGCATGTTGCACAAGGTATTTTGACCACGCGAGGCGGTATGACCTCGCATGCCGCCGTGGTTGCGCGCGGTATGGGCACGCCCTGTGTGTCCGGTGCCGGGGATTTAAAGGTTGATCATCGCGCCAAAACATTGACCAGCTTCAATGGTAAGGTTTTGGTTGAAGGCGATGTTATTACAATTGATGGATCTAATGGGCAGGTCATGGCCGGGACAGTTCCGACGATTCAACCGGAATTAAGCGGTGATTTTTCCAAATTGATGGAATGGGTGGACGAAATCCGCACAATGGGCGTTCGCACCAATGCCGAAACACCCCATGATGCCGAAATGGCGCGATCATTTGGGGCAGAAGGGATCGGTCTGTGCCGCACGGAACATATGTTTTTTGACAGTGCCCGTATCAATTATGTCCGTGAAATGATCCTGGCGGATAATGAAGAAAAACGGCGTGAGGCGTTGGCGGATATTTTGCCGTTCCAACGTCAGGATTTTGAAGACCTGTTTGAAATCATGGAAGGTTTGCCAGTTACCATTCGTTTGCTGGATCCACCGTTACATGAATTTCTACCCCATAGTGAACGTGACATGGCCTTGGTTGCCGAAGTCGCAGGCATGTCGGTTGAACATGTCAAGGAACGTGCCAGTGAAATGGCGGAACAAAACCCCATGTTGGGCCATCGCGGGTGCCGTTTGGGTATTACCTATCCTGAAATTTATGAAATGCAGACACGCGCTATTTTCGAAGCCGCGTGTAATGTGACCAAACGGGGGGGCAAGCCGGTTGTCCCGGAAATTATGATCCCGCTGGTTGCCATGAAAGCGGAACTTGACCGTTTGAAAGAGGTGGTTGATAAAACGGCGCATGAGGTCTGTCAGGGCGAAGGGATTGAGATCGATTTTATCGTCGGAACCATGATCGAATTGCCGCGTGCTGCTTTGCGTGCCGGGGATATTGCCCAGACGGCAGAATTCTTTAGTTTTGGGACAAATGATTTAACGCAAACGACTTTTGGGTTATCGCGTGATGATGCCGGTAAATTCTTGCGTGTCTATCAGGAACGCGGTGTGATTGAGGTCGATCCCTTTGTTTCTATCGATCAGGATGGCGTGGGTGAACTGGTTCAAATGGGCTGTGAACGAGGCCGCGCGACACGCCCGGATATCAAACTTGGTATTTGCGGGGAACATGGCGGCGATCCGGCATCGATTGCTTTCTTTAATCGTATTGGGCTGAACTATGTGTCCTGTTCGCCGTTCCGGGTGCCGATTGCCCGTTTGGCAGCAGCTCAGGCCGCTATTCGTCAAAGATAAAAACTCAGGCAGACTATGAAGACGATTGATTTTGACCAATTAAAAAGCGGTAAAAAAGCCGCAATGGCGCGCGCTTTGGCCCAGGTGGAACGTGACCCTGATAGCCGGGCAACACTGGATTTGCTGAACCGGGCCTATCGCGAACCACAAGCACAGGTTATCGGCATTACCGGGCCACCGGGTGTGGGTAAATCCACATTAACCAATGCCCTGATTGCCCAATGGCGGGCGTTGGGCCGCACTGTCGGTGTGATTGCGGTCGATCCAAGTTCGCGCCGTACCGGTGGTGCCTTGTTGGGGGATCGCACCCGTTTTACCACCAACCCGGACGATCAGGGGATTTATGTGCGTTCAATGGCGGCACGTGATCGTTTGGGCGGGTTGGCTGGATTAACGGTCTCGGGCATGGTCTTGATGCGCGCCGTGTATGATGTTGTTTTGATCGAAACGGTCGGTGTCGGGCAATCAGAAACCGATATTGTCGGGGTGGCGGATACGGTTTTGTTCTGTGTGCAACCGGGTTCTGGCGATAGTTTGCAGTTTATCAAGGCCGGGATTGTTGAAATACCGCATATCGTGGCGATTACAAAGGCAGATATGGGCGCACCGGCACGCCGGGCTATGGCCGATATGAAAGGTGCGCTTAATCTGGCCGGGCGTATGGGGAGCGAACCGTGGGATATACCGGTTTTGTTGTTATCTTCCATGCGCCAGCAAGGGGTGGATGATCTGGTTGCGGCCTTTGATACGCATTTTGAATTTTTGAAAGCGAATGATTTTCTGAACGGTGCCCGCCATACGCAAGCCCGGCAATGGCTGGAAGAAGCTGTGCGCGAAAAATTCGGGCGTGTGGGCCTCGGCCATGTGGAAGGGGATTTGGATATATCCCCCGCAGACTCGCCCTTTGAACGTTTGTATGAAATCTCACAGGCATTCCAAGGGCGATGGGGAAATTAAGGTTTTCCTATTCAATTGTTTTTTTAGCCTGAGCGACTTGTTCCGGCGTTAAGGTGAAAACGTTAACGGTGTTTTTGCCTTTTTCGATGACAACGGCTTCAAGCGGATTCGTCAGAACAATTGTTTCTTTTCCACTAGTAATGCGTAGTTCGCCATCATCCAGCAGGGCCATTGTTAACTTATCGGCTGTTTGATGACCCCAAAAATCGGTTCCACGAATGCCGATGGTGGCCAACGGGGTCTGGAGGGTGAATGTGCTGCCATCCATTTTATTTAATGCGCCACTGACCATGCGAAAAACACCTTGGCTTAAGGTGAAAAAGGCTTTGCCGGGTTTGTTGGGCTGATAGACCAGTTCATCAATTTGCAAGCTGGAATGATCGCCGAGATACAACATTGTATTGTCGCTAAATCGAATTTCCATGCGGGAGGCCGCACCTGTCTTAATCGTGTCCTGCCAAAACACAGGGTCATCCTTGCGTTGACTGAAGATGTTATCCAGACGCACAACCGATGTGGCACCGCTGGCCCGCAAGGTTGTTCCGACAGGTTTATTGGCCCAACCGATGGATGTACAGACGAAAGAAATGAGAAAAGCAAGAAGAAGGACGGAATTTTTCAAGGGGGGGATACTCCTGTTCAAGGGGAGGCAAAGATATATTGCTGTAATAAAATTACAAAATTGACCATTTGGTCAAGCGTTTCATTCTAATTTATTCAGAAACTTCGCAAGCCTATTTCTCGCGAAAACATGTAATTTCGCCCGTTATGGTGTGAATAAAAATATACGTCATAAGAACGTCAAAGCAAGCACCTTAACTTGGTAAATTGGGATTTATATTAGCAATGAATACACGGGAACAATGGGGTTCACGTCTTGGTTTTGTTCTGGCGGCTGCGGGTTCTGCGGTTGGTCTGGGTAACATCTGGAAATTCCCCTATATGACAGGTCAAAATGGCGGCGGCGCTTTTTTGATCATTTATCTGGCTTTGGTTTTCACAATTGGCTTGAGCGTCATGCTCGCTGAATTTGCGGTGGGACGTGCGGCCCAGCGTAATCCGATTGGTGCCTTTGCCGTCCTTAAAGGCAAATTATGGCCTATCGTCGGTTTTTTGGCCGTTCTGGCCGCCTTCCTTATTCTGTCGTTTTACAGCGTTGTTGCGGGCTGGACGATTGCTTATATCGTCAAGATGGCCAGTGGGGCCCTCGTTGGTGGGGCTGATGAACTTGGTGCTGCTTTTGGCAACTTTATTTCTGATCCGGTCCAACCGATCATCTATCATGCTTTGTTTATGGGCTTGACGATTGCCGTTGTATTAGGCGGTGTACATGACGGGATTGAACGGGCCTGTAAGGTTCTGATGCCGCTGCTGTTCATCCTGCTGCTGGTTTTGATCGGTCGTGCCGTGACTTTGCCGGGCGCGGAAAAAGGGTTGGAATTCTTCTTGATGCCGGACTTTTCCAAAGTGACGGCAGAAACCTTTAATGGTGCGCTGTCACAGGCGTTTTTCTCGTTGTCCATCGGTATGGGGGCAATGATCACTTATGGTTCGTACCTGAATAAGAAAGAGAACCTCGGTAAATCCGCAATGTGGGTTACATCATTGGATTCCGGTGTGGCTGTTTTGGCCGGTTTGCTGATTTTGCCCGCTGTTTTCGCCTTTGGGTTTGATCCTGCGGCGGGTCCGGGGCTGACATTCATTACGCTTCCGGCTGTGTTCGCGCAAATGCCGGGCGGAACGTTCTTTGGTGTTCTCTTCTTCGCCTTGCTGACGATTGCAGCACTGACGTCTGCGGTTTCCCTGTTGCAGCCGATTGTCTCTTATTTCAGTGATGAAAAAGGCTGGAATCCAAAAATTGCAGCCGTTGTGGCCGGGGTAGTTATTTTCACCTTGGGCATTCCGTCTTCCTTGTCTTTGGGCGTCTGGAGCGATTTCCACATTATCGGCGAAAAAGGTTTCCTCGATTCTATGGATTATGTGGCTTCCAACATTCTGTTGCCCGTTGGCGGTATTCTCATTACCATTTTTGTCGGCTGGATAATGGCTGACAAAATGAAAGAGGAAGTCACGAACAATGGTGAAAAATCATTCCCGTTCTTGGGGGCATGGCTGTTCATCTGTCGTTTCGTTGCACCGGTTGCGGTTGCATGGATTTTGGTAAGCGGCCTGTAATTTCCGGTTCTTAACCGACTTTCATTAACACCCCGTTCGAGTTTTATCTCGACGGGGTGTTTTTTTTGACTTAAGGACGATTGGCCTGTTTGTTGAAAGTGAGTGGCATATGATTGAAGGACAATTTTTGGCATTTCTGGTCGCCATCACCTTGTTGACCATTGCACCGGGGGCAGACACGGTGATGATGACGCGCAATTCCATCCGTGGGGGCTTCAAGGATGGATTTGTCACCAGTGTCGGAATTTGTTCAGGATTGTTCATACATGCGGCAATTTCTGCGGCCGGGGTGTCGTTGATCTTGTTAAGTTCGGCCTATCTGTTCAGTGTGATCAAGCTGTTAGGCGCCGGCTATTTGATCTGGATGGGCTTGCAAAGCCTTCTATCTGCCCTTAAGGGGGACGGGGAAGCCAGAAAATTGAATGTAGGGGATAAACGTTTTTCGTTTAAACGATCCTTGCGCGAAGGTTTTCTATCGAATGTCCTGAACCCGAAAACAGCGGTGTTTTATATGGCTTTTTTGCCGCAATTTATTGATCCTGCGGGCAATGCCTTTCTTCAGGCACAAGGACTGGCATTGGTGCATATTCTGATTGCGATGATTTGGCAGTGCTTGATTGCTGCGATGGTTGACCGGGCGAAGGTTTTCTTGTCTTCGCCCAAAGTTTCACGTTGGTTTGATGGCCTGATTGGAACCTTATTGATCGGCTTTGGATTAACGCTCGCCTTTGATCGGGATTAAACAACAACCGGTGTATGTTTGCGATTGACCAGATAAATCCCGACCCCCACCATCACCATGGCAATCAGCAGCGCTGGGGTCATGGGTTCATCCAGAATAAGACCGCCTGCCAAGACACCGAAAAAAGGTGTTAAGAAGCTGAAAGACGCCAGTTTGGGCGCTGGATAGATACGGATCAGCCAGAACCAGACGATAAAGGTAAAGGTCGCAATCCAAATTGTTTGATAAGCGACACTTGCAACTGCAACCGGGGTAAAGTGAATGTCTGCCCATGTCTCGCCCGAAATCCATGCGGCGATTGGCATAATCAGGGCAGAGACAGACAATTGATACAGCAGGGTCTTGCTGGATGATGCCTTCGCCAATGGTCCCATCTTAATAACAACCGTTGTCGCCCCCCATGCAATCGCAGCAACAATAAGCATAAAGTCACCAATCAGCATGTCTTGAGAGGGAAAAGTAAAGGACTCGCCAAACGCGACGAGGATCCCGATAAAGGAACTGGTCAGGCCGATATATTGCAAACGGGTCAGTTTTTCTGTCGGGATGAAGAATTGCGACCCAAGGGCAACGACAAAAGGTGACATATACAGAAAAATAATGGCCCGCGATGCATTGGTATATTCCAGACCGAAATAGACCAGCACAAATTCAAATGAAAAAAGCAATCCGGCGGCAATCCCCCACCAGAGGGTGCCATCTTTTTCAAACATCGGTTTTCGTCGCAAAAGAACCCATAAACCGATAAGAATCGTTGCTCCACCAGAACGGATGGACGATTGAACAATGGGGGCAATATCTGCGGCTGAAAGTTTAATCGCGACTTGTTGTAAGCCCCAGCTTGCGCACAGAACTGTCAACAGGATGATCGAAAGCCCATCCAAATGGCTTTTGGTATGGGGCATCAGGCGCTTTCAGGCAGGATCATCCAGTCCGGTTTTTTCGGGGTCAATTTGGCCCCGTTTGCGCTCAGTTCATCGTCCAAGGCATCCAGTTTAAGGGTGGCAAGCGCCATGTTTTGAATGCCGGAATGAATTTCGCCGACGACCTTGTCGCCGGATGTAATCTCGGTTCCGGGTGCTGGGAGGTCGCCCTCAATCATCACAGGGAAAAGACGTTTTCGGATCAGGGCACGGTATTTGGTACGTGCGGTTAGTTCCTGGCCCATATAACAACCTTTATTCCAATCTACCCCATGCAGTTCGTCAAAACCGTTTTCCAGCAAAATGGATTTTTCAACCGTCATATCACGCCCCCCATCGGGCAGGCCCAGTTGAATACGCATTAATTCGTACGTTTCAAAAGGAACAGGCTCAGCATTTTCAATGTCCTGCCCGTTTGGTAAAATCGCGCGATATCCGGCTTCTTCCAGACGGGGGTCGGCAAAGACACCGGATTGCGTTGTTTTATCACCGAAGGCCGCAAAAACATCATATTGCGCACTGACATCGGCAATGGCAACATTGGCGCGCAGTTTATACATCATCAGTTTTTTCTTAAAGGCGGGCATGGCCTCTGCATCAATGTCCAGCAAAAGCGCATCATTTTCTTGTGCAATAAAAAAATCACAAAGGAACTTACCTTGCGGTGTTAGAAAAGCAGCATAAATTCCATCCGTGGCAGTGACTTTGTTGATGTCGTTGGAAATCAGCCCCTGCAAAAAGTCCAGACGGTCTTCACCTTCGATTTTCAAGACGGCGCGGTTGGGAAGTTTGCAGTAAGAAAGGGACATGATTTTAGTTTCCAATGATGGACGGAGGGGGACGTTTTTCTAGAAAGTGGGATATTTAATCAATTTTCGCAAGGCTCTTCTCTTTGCAGAATGTAAAAATCGACTTATAACAGCAGATAACGACTGATTATTTTCATCAGGGGATCCTATGCATATCACCATTATTGACGATTCAATCGCCTATGACGGCAACAGCCCGATGATCCAGCCTTTAGGCGGGACGGAAAAAGCCGTGGCCTCACTGGCGCCGGCTTTGGCAAAACGCGGGCACGATGTTTGTGTGATCAACCGCATTGAACAAGGGGCCATGATTGACGGGGTATCATGGGTGCCGTTTGATGCCCCACGTCCACCGGAAACGGACGTTGTGATTTGTGTGAAGAAACCGCAATTGATGGATGAGTTCCCCGATGTGGAAAATAAGCTCCTGTGGCTGGCGACCCCCGCAAAAATTCTAAATAAGCCGAAATATCAGGCCTTGATGGAAAAACATAATCCGATTGTTGTTTTCATGGGCGATACGCATTACCGCACATGGGAACCGTGGAAATATTTCCGCAAAGGGATTGTCACGCCGGGTGTGCGTCACGAATATCTGACAGAGGCAGAATGTGCACCGGTTAAACCGCCGCGCGCCATTGTGACAACAAATCCCTTGCATGGATTGGATCGCCTGATTGATCTGTGGACGGATAATATTATGGGGCAAGTCGGCGGTGATGCGGAATTACATATCTATTCAGCAGGCTTGTTCAAGGCGCAAAACGGCGGGGATGTCCCGGATAAATTACGCCCGGTTTTTGACAAGGTGCAAGGCGCGGCAGAACATGGGGTGAAAGTCTTGAAACCCGGTTCAGATTTGGAAATGGCGCAAGCATACCGTCAAGCCGCCTGCCATATCTATCCCGGTGTGGAAACGGAGATGTATTGTTCCACCTTGGCTGAAACGCAAGCCATTGGGTTACCTTGTGTCGCCCGTCCTATCGGGGCCTGTTCTGAACGGGTGAAGAACGGGCAGACCGGGTTCCTCGTGCCGGACGTGGAAAGTATGGCGAACGTAACGGTGCACTTGCTGACAAAATCGGCCTCACGCGAGAACATGAGTCGGGATTGCCGTATGATGCAACGCGCGCGTACATGGGATGTGGCTGCTGCGGAATTTGAGGCCCTGTTGTAATGCCTAAATTGTCCGTCCTGATCACCGCGCATAACGAAGAAGATCGTTTGGCAAGTTGTCTGGAAACCTTAAGCTTTGTCGACGAGATCGTTGTTGTCTGTGATAAGTGCACAGATGCAACCGAAGAAATTGCCCGACGATATACGGATAAAGTGTTCGTCGGGGCGTGGCGTTTGGAAGGGGAACGACGCAACACGGCAATTTCATATTGCAGCGGGGACTGGGTGTTTGAAATTGATGCAGATGAACATATGACACCTGAACTGGCGGCAGAAATTCGTCAAACCATTGAAACAACCTCGTTTGATTGGCACGAGGTTCTGGTCGATAATTATATCGGGGATCGGTTGGTGCGACATGGTTGGGGGGCATCCTTTGGCAAGGCGGCCTATCCCGGCTTGTTTAAAAAAGGGGTGAAGGAATGGGGGCCGGAACGTCTACATCCTTCGCTAAAATGGTCGGGCAAAAAAGGGCCGATGTTAAAGGGGCGCATTAAGCATTATGTGGATCGCAATATTTCCGATATGATCCGACGATTGGATAGCTACAGTACAGCACGGGCAAAGGATTTGCGCGAAAGCGGCAAAGTCGGAAGTTTTGCAAATAACCTAAGAAGGCTTTTCTCTCGGTTCTTCAAGTGCTATGTGTCACGCAAAGGGTACAAGGAAGGTGGTTATGGGTTTTTGATTGCCCTGTTTGCCGGGATGTATCCGCTTCTTTCTTATCTTAAAGCGACGTTGGAAAAAGAATAATGGCGCGCATTGTATTTGCCGATGACGGCATCGAATTTGATGGTAAAACACTGGAAGAACGTGCCCTTGGCGGGGTGGAATCTTCTGTCATTATGATGATGGAAGAATTTGCCAAGCGTGGGCATGAGGTCATTGTGCGCAATAAATGCAAGGCCCCGATGGTTTATAAAGGGGTGGATTGGGCGCCGATTGAAAACGGTTTGCCGGAAGAAGCCGACCTTTATATTGCAAACCGGGGCGACAAACTGATTGATTTGATGCCCAAAGCCAAACGCACAGTGTTCTGGACGCATAATCCCTGTCGGTTCATGGTGAAATGGCGCTATCTTAAAAAATTCTGGAAAGTGCGCCCGACGATTGTCTTTATCGGGACGTATCATGCCGATACATTGCCGGGATGGGTGCCGGATGGGGGGCGCAAGATCATCCCTTATGGAATCCCCGATATGTTTCGCCATGCTGAAGAACGCAAGGTTGCCCCGGCCCCGAAGGCGGTTTTTACATCGAACCCGCTGCGTGGTCTGGATTGGTTGATGGATCGTTGGGAAAATGAAATTCATCCGCAATCACCCAAGGCTGAATTGCATGTATTTGGCGGCCCGAGTGTTTATGGCGCTGTCGGGGCGGAAAAAGCAGCATTGATGGAGAAAATTTTCAAACGTGCGGAAAGTCTGTCTGATATCGGGATTGTTTTACGGGGGCCGGCCACAAAGCAGCAGTTGATTGAGGAACTGCAAACAGCCCGTATTATGACGTTTCGCGGTGATATTAACGAAACATTCTGTTTGGCAGTGGCCGAAGCGCAAGCCTTGGGCACGCCGACGGTCGTGCAGGATTTCGGATCTATGGCAGAACGGGTCGTGGATGGAAAAACAGGTTATGTCGCCCAAACGGATGAAGCGTTCAGCGCAGGGGCGGTTAAGTTATTGAATGATGATGAACATTGGTTTGAACAACATAAAAATTGTTTGAAAACACAACGCAGTTGGGGTTGGGAACAAGCCTGTGCTGCATTTGAGGAGCTAATCCCTTAATGCGTATCTTGCAAACAATGGCAGGGGCCGAGTTTGGCGGGGCGGAAGTTTTTTTCACCCGTTTGGCGATTGCCCTGCAAAAGACCAATATCGAACAACGTGTCATCATTCGGGAAAATGCCGCCCGTGCGCGGATATTACGCGAAGGCGGTATCGATCCAGTTCAACTGCCTTTTGGCGGTGCGCTGGATTTTAAAACGGGTTTTGGTATCAAGCGCGAGATTAAGAAATTCCAACCCGATATCGTTTTATCATGGATGAACCGGGCGACAAAAAAAACACCGGCAGGCAAGGGCAAGTTTGTCAAAGTTGCGCGTCTTGGTGGGTATTACGATTTAAAATATTATCGTGATTGTGATCATCTTGTTGGAAATACACAGGATATCGTTGATTATTTGGTCAAAGAAGGCTGGCCGCAAGATCGTGCACACTATTTACCGAACTTCGTCGTCAGCGAACAGGCCGAACCGGTTTCGCGTATGGATTTATCCACACCCGAAGATGCGCCCTTGCTTCTTTCCTTGGGCCGCTTACATGAAAATAAGGCGTTCGATACCTTGTTACGCGCTGTTGCCCGTGTGCCCGGTGTTTATTTATGGCTGGCTGGTGAAGGTCCTTTGCGTCGTGAGTTGGAATTGCTGGCAGAAGAATTAAGCATTCGCCCGCGTGTGCGTTTTCTGGGCTGGCGCGAAGATACGGCGGCTTTGTTTGCGGCAAGTGATGTGTATATTTGTCCCTCACGCCATGAACCGCTGGGCAATGTGGTTCTGGAAGGTTGGGCACAAGGTCGCCCTGTGATTGCCGCTGATAGCCTGGGTCCGGGCACCTTGATTACGCATGGGCAGGACGGGGTATTGTGCCCGGTGGATGATGCCAAGGCGATGGGGGATGCTATCAAGTGGGTCTTTAGTGATCAGGAATTTGCCCACAAATTGGCAACAAATGGCTGGAACACCTTCCAGCGGGAATTTACCGAGAAGGTCGTAGTGGACAAATATCTGGAATTTTTTGAGAAGATTACTCACCCCAAAGACTAAAACATCCGTATGACGCGGCAAAATTAAAAACAGGATAAGACGATATGTGTGGGATTGCAGGCTTTATGACCGTTGATGGGACATCACCCAGCGATCAGGTGATCGAAGCCTTTATGCGTTGCCTTGCACATCGTGGCCCGGATGGGCATGGCGTTTTTCGTGAAAAAAATGTCGCCTTGGTGCAGACCCGTCTGGCAATTATCGATTTGGAAACGGGTGATCAGCCGATCCTGGATGACAAAGGCAATGTGATCAGCGCGAATGGCGAAGTGTATAATTTCGTCGAATTGCGTGCAAGCTTGCCGGATATGGCCATGAAGACCGCATCGGATTGCGAACCGCCTTTGCATTTATATGGGCGCAAAGGCTTGGCATTCGTTGATGATTTGCGCGGCATGTTCGCCATATCGATTTATGATCGGGAACGCGCACGTCTTGTGTTGACGCGGGATCCATTTGGCATCAAACCGCTTTATTATGCCGAAACGCCACGGGGGTTTGCTTTTGCATCCGAACCGCAAGCCTTGATTGGGGCGGGACTGGTCAAACCGGAAGTGCGCAATGCTGCGCGCGATGCTTTTTTACAATTGCAGTTTTCCACCGGGCGTCACACGATTTTTGAAGGCATTAAGCGCGTTCTGCCGGGCGAAACACTGGTTGTTGAACGGGGTCTAGTGGTGGAACATCATATTAAATTGGCTGTTCCGCCCGGTGCACCATGTGCGATTACCGAAGATGATGCCACGAAAAAGATGGAAGAGGCGCTGGTGAATAGTGTCAAGGTGCATCAACGCGCCGATGTACCCTATGGACTGTTTCTGTCCGGTGGGATCGATTCATCTGCGTTGTTGTCGTTAATGGCAGAACTGAACGATAATCCGATCAAGGCCTATACGGCAGGGTTTAGCGGAACAGATGTCCCGGATGAACGCCAACACGCCCGTATGCTGGCAAAAAAAGTTGGGGCAGATCATACGGAAGTCGAATTTGATGAAAGCGATTTTCTGACTTTATTGCCCAAGGTTGCCGAGGCGATTGACGACCCGGTTGCAGATTATGCGGTTTTACCGACCTATAAGCTGGCGCGAGAAGCCCGCAAAGAAGTAAAAGTCGTGCTGAGTGGAGAAGGCGCTGATGAATTGCTTGGGGGGTATGGTCGTTATCGTTCCTATTGTCGTCCGTGGCCTTTGCGCAAACAAATCCGGGGGACGGGCACTTTTGACGGGCTTGGGATTTTTAAACAGGAAATCGGTAAAGACTGGCATAAGGGCATTGATATTGCCGAACGTTATCTCAAGAAATTTGATTTCACCCGTTTACAACGGGCCCAAGGGATCGACTTAATTGATTGGTTGCCCCATGATTTGTTGATCAAGCTGGACCGTTGCCTGATGGCAAATGGCGTTGAAGGTCGAACCCCGTTTCTGGACCCGCAGGTGGCCGAGGCCGTCTTCTATTTGCCGGATAGTTTGAAAATTCAAAATAAACTCGGGAAATCCATTTTACGCCATTGGTTAAATCGCCGTTTACCAGAGGCTCAACCGTTTTCTAAAAAACGTGGGTTTAAAGTGCCGGTGGGGCATTGGATTGCCAATCATGGGGCAAAACTCGGCCCAATGGTCGCCGATCAACCCGGCGTGGCAGCTTTTGGGGATCGGGATGCGGTGATTAAACTGTTTAAAACAGAAGGCAAGGAAGAAGGCTTCGCGGCCTGGACTTTGTTGTTCTATGCCCTGTGGCACCAACGCCATATATTGGAATTGAAAACGGATGGGGATGTGTTTGATGCCCTGTCCTTGACATAAACTGTAAGGAGACAACCATGTACGATATGATCCTGAAAGGCGGCACCTGTGCCACATTGGCGGGTATCGTGAAAACCGATGTTGCCATCAAAAATGGGAAAATCGCCGCCATTGGTAACATTGATGTCTCCAAGGCTGAACAGGTAATGGATGTCACGGGCCTGCATGTTCTGCCCGGTGTAATTGACAGTCAGGTTCATTTTCGTGAACCCGGTCTGGAACATAAAGAAGACTTGGCCACTGGTACGGCAGGGGCCGCGCTGGGCGGGGTGACGGCTGTTTTTGAAATGCCGAACACCAAACCATCGACCATCACGGCAAAAGATATGGCGGATAAATGCCGCCGTGCCAAAGACCGCGTCTGGACCGATATTGCCTTTTTCGTTGGGGCGGCGGCTGAAAACGTCGAAAACCTGCCCGAACTGGAACGCGAGCAAGGGGTATCCGGTGTTAAAATATTTATGGGCAGCTCAACAGGCAGCCTGCTTGTAAAAGATGATGCAACGCTTGCACGTGTGCTGGCGTCCGGTAATCGCCGGGTTGCGGTTCATTGTGAAGACGAAGATCGTCTGGAAGAACGTTTTGAACTGGTGCGCGGTGGTGCCCCTGTGTCCATGCATGCCCAATGGCGTGATGCCGAAACGGCGGTGCGTGCGACCACGCGTTTGTTAAAAATTGCCAAGGGTGTGAAGCGCCGTGTTCATATCTTGCATGTGACAACAGCGGATGAAATGGAAATTTTGCCGCAATATCGTGATATTGCAACGGTGGAATGCACCCCGCAGCATTTAACGCTGAATGATGAAGCCTATGACCGCATCGGCACACGTGCGCAGATGAACCCGCCGATCCGTTCCCAACATCATGTAGATGCGTTATGGGAAGCCTTAAATCAAGGGGTGGTGGATTGTATTGGGTCCGATCACGCCCCACATACATTGGAAGAAAAAGCCGCCCCTTATCCCAACAGCCCATCAGGGATGACGGGGGTTCAAACGCTGGTGCCGATTATGTTGAACCACGTCAATCAAGGGCGTTTGAGTCTGGAGCGGTTTGTCGATCTGACAAGTGCGGGTCCGTGTCGCATTTATAATGTGGCCTCCAAGGGGCGTATTGCCAAAGGATATGATGCAGATTTTACCATCGTTGATTTGAAGGCAGAACGCACTATTACAGACAAGTGGATAGCATCGCGTTGCGGATGGACACCTTATGACGGCATGAAGGTGACAGGTTGGCCGATGTCAACCATTGTACGCGGCAATGTCGTTATGCATGAAGGCGAATTAATCGGTGATCCATTGGGGACGGCTGTGCGCTTTGCGGAATGCCTGTAAAAGGAGACGTGCCGGATTACAAAAGTTGAACCCCATCTGGTGAATATTCGACGCGAATGTGATAAGCTTTATAAATTGTCGCAAAATATAGGGAAAAAATAAAAGGTTAGAGAATTTATTAACCTTTTTCGCCCTATAAACACACAGTTGGGAATGTGTCCCGACGATGAACCGTAAGAGTTAAGAGGCGCTTATGGCGGACGATGAAGACGATGACGATCTCTCCGTAGATTGGGGAGCGGCACTGGCAGAAGACCACAATGCACCGTCTATGGATGAAGACATGGACATGGCGGCGGCATTGGCGGAGATTGAGGCTGAAGAAGCCCAAAAAGCAGCCGGTGGCGGTGGAAATGGCGGCGAAGGTGGCGCGACCTTGGGCGGTGCCTTGGGTTATAGTGAATCTATGGATGCCGTTTACGATGTCGAAGTCAGTATTCGTGCTGTTCTCGGTATGGCAGTGATGCCAATGAGCCAGATCCTGAAACTTGGCCGTGGGGCCGTGGTGGAACTGGATCGCGGTGTCGGTGACCCGATCGATGTCTTTTCCTCGGATCAAAAGATCGCAGAAGGGGAAGTCGTTGTTGTCGAGGATAAGCTGGCTGTAAGCATCGGTGATATTATGAGGTCGAAGCGAAGCCGATGAAAACCGAAACAGATATCTATAAAACAGCCAATCAGGTCATTGAGAAATTCGGTGACGAAGCGGCTCTATATGCGGCAATCCGGGGCGATGAGTTCCAGCGTCTAGGCAATCAGGAAGGCGAAGTCCTGTGGCGCCGTATTACCCGCGCCGTCGAAGTCCTGTTGACGAAAGAACGCCCCAGAAGTGCTGTTCTGCATTAGGGTACGAACGTATAAAATTTCCTGTGGCAATAAGCAATGTTGTCATCCCCGACCTTGATCGGGGATCCATCTTTGTCCAATGAGTAACATCTAATCCATTGATTTTAAATGGATCCCGTATCAAGTGCGGGATTGTCTCTTAAAAACTTGCTATATTTTATCGAAAGCACTTTGTCAGCAGCCTGGCATACCCTCTCCAGATAAGGAAAGGGTATGCTTTTATAGGCCTTCTTCTATTGGGCTTCTTTCACCAAAACATTCAGGTGATAGTCACGAGACCCCAGTAAATTATTGATACAGGTCAGGCGTTTAAAATAGTGACCGACGCTGAGTTCATCGGTGACCCCCATGCCGCCGTGCAATTGAACGGCTTGTTGACCGACGAACCGTGCTGCATTGCCGATGCGAACCTTTAACATGGCGCAGGCCCGTTCAAAACCTTCTGCATTTTCTGCGGTTTCAATGGCTGCATAGTAAAGCATGGATTTGGCTTGTTCTTTTTCCATGAACATATCGGCCGTACGGTGTTGTAAAGCTTGGAACTTGCCAATGGGGGCGCTGAATTGTTCCCGTACGCCTAAATATTCAGCGGTCAATTCGACCAGCTTTTCCATGATGCCGACGGCTTCGCCGGATAGATTGACAATCCCTTCCAGCAGAACACGATGAACCGCGTCATAGGCTTGGTCCAGTTCCCCGATAACCGTGGTTTCGTCAAGGTTGACATTGTCAAAAGTAATGTCGGCGGCACGCAGGCCGTCATTTGTTTCATAGCCCTTGATCGTCATGCCAGCTGTATCGGGGGTGAGGTTAAAAACACTCAGTCCGTTTTTATCACCGCTTTGACCGGAGGTCCGGGCAACCACTAACAACATGTCGGCGTTTTGTGCGTCCAGAACAACAGATTTTATACCGTTTAACACAAAGCCGTTACTGTTTTTTTGTGCTGTGGTGCGCATTTGTGTCAGATCAAACGGCGCATGGCCTTCGCTGTGGGCGAGGGTGAGTTTTTGTGTCCCGGCAATGACATTTTCCAGAATGGTTTCTTTTTGATCATCACGGGCAAATTTGTTGATCAGGTTGGCCCCCAATAAGGCCGTGGCGAAATAAGGTTCGACAACCAAGCCTTTTCCAAGTTCTTCCTGCAGGATGATCGTATCCAGAACACTGCCGCCAATACCGCCGAAATCTTCGTCTACAGGCAGGGCAAGCCAGCCAAGTTTTGCGAAGAGTTCCCAGTTTTTTTGGCTATAGCCCATCTCGCTTTTGCTCAGCTTGCGACGAGTTTCAAAGTCATATTCTTTCTGAATGAATTTGGACGCACTTTCGCGCATCATTTCTTGAATATCGTTAAGAGAAAAATCCATAATCCGTCCTCTCTCTATAGCCCAAGCACTTGCTTGGCAATAATGTTTTTCTGAATTTCGTTGGTGCCGCCATAAATGCTGACTTTACGGTTGTTGTAATAAGTCGCACTGGTTTTTGCGGCAAATTGCGGGCCGGCAGGTGTCCCTTCAAACCCGTCACGATATTGATCCGGGACATAGGGCAGGGCATATATGCCTGCAACTTCGACAAACAGTTCGTTTAACAACTGCATAATCTCTGTTCCTTTGATTTTCAGGATCGAAGATTCCGGTCCCGGCGCTTTGCCTGTAGAAACAGCGGATAAAACACGAAGTTCAGTATATTCAAGGGCTTTGAGTTCGATTTCCGCCTCGATCAAACGGGTCATGAAAACGGTGTTTTCTTTCATATTGACCAGTGCATCGTTCTGGGCATCGACCATGCGTTTCAGCGATGCCAGCAGGGCTTTGGACTCTGCCACGCGCGCAATGCCGGTGCGTTCATGGGTCAATAACACCTTGGCATAGGTCCAGCCTTTGCCTTCTTCCCCGATCAGGTTTTCTGCCGGGACACGGACATCTTCAAAATGGACTTCGTTGACTTCGTGGGTGCCGTCGATGGTAATGATGGGATGAACACTGACCCCCGGCGTTTTCATATCAATCAGCAGGAAACTGATACCTTGCTGTTTTTTACCCGTGTCGTCGGTCCGTACAAGGCAGAAAATCCAGTCGGCATGCTGGCCCAATGTGGTCCATGTTTTTGTGCCGTTCACGATGTAATCCTCACCGTCACGTACCGCCTTGGTTTTAAGGGCGGCCAGATCAGAACCCGCGTTTGGTTCGGAATAACCCTGACACCACCAGACGTTGGAGGCCAGAATATCAGGCAAGAAACGTTTTTTCTGTTCTTCATTGCCATAAGTAAAGATAACCGGGGCAACCATTGTTAAACCAAAGGGGATAATGCGCGGTGCATTGGCCTTGGCTGCTTCGTTTGCGTAAATGTATTTTTGTGTGGCGCTCCAACCTGTGCCGCCATGTTCAACCGGCCAGTTAATCCCGGCCCAGCCTTTGGCGTGCAGGGCCTTTTGCCAACGAACGTGGTCGTCTTTGCTCAGATAAATGCCTTTATCCTGTTTTTCCTTGATGTCTTTGGGAAATTCGTTGGTAAAGAAATCCTGTACTTCTTTGCGAAAGGCCAATTCCTCGTCTGTTAAATGAATATTCATTGTGTCACCATTTTCAGTAAATAGATCATTGTTATTTCAGGGTTTCTTTGCGTGCGCTTTTTGATGCATCCGATTGCAGAAGCTGGTTAATGGTTATGGCTTCGCCTTCGATACCAGTTTGGGCAACTTGACCCCGAACGGGGCACCGTTGCTTTGTTGGCGACATTTGCGAATTTCGTGACGCAAATCGCCCTCGTCAGGGAAACTGGCGGCGGTGATGAAGCCTAAAATACCGGCACGGGCACACGCGCTGACGTAATTGGCATCGGACAACCACATCAAACCACCGGCAAGTATCGGGAACTTCAGTCCGAATGTTTTAATGAGATAATCCTGACGTGAAGGTATCGGCGTGTTCATCATTGCGTGCTTTCTTCCCAATCACTCAGGCTTGTGTTTGTTTCAACCAGATTTTGCAGCAGTTTTGATGGTGTCCAATAAAGGTCGCCGTGGCTTTCGCGATAAGCGCAAATATCTTGATAGACCTTGTCCAAACCACGGGTTTGTGCAAACAACATCGGGCCACCGCGATATTTTGGGAAGCCGTAGCCAAAGCAATAGACAACATCAATATCACTGGCACGCTGGGCAATGCCTTCTTCTAAAATCTTGAACCCCTCATTAATCAAGGCCAGCGACAAACGGTTGAGGACTTCTTCATCACTCATAGCTTTGCGCGTAACGCCAAATGCAGCGGCCTCACGTTCAATGATATCATTGACGCTGGGGTCTGCCGTGCGGGCCTTGGTTTGGGGGTCATAGATATAATAACCGGAACCGGATTTCTGACCGATACGACCCATTTCAAACAAGACATCGGGAATGCGATAACTTTTGGGGTCACCTTTTTGTTCATCACTTAAGGCTTGGCGGGCCTTGTAACTGATATCCAATCCAGCAAGGTCGGCAACCATTAACGGTCCCATTGCCATCCCCCAGTCCATCATGGATTTGTCGATTTGTTCGGGGCTTGCCCCTTCGATTAGGCACATTTGAACTTCACGTTGGTACTGGCGCAACATGCGATTGCCGATAAAGCCGTAACAGACACGGGCCTGAACCGGGACTTTCTTGATTTTACGGGCAAGGGCCATTGCACTGGCCATGACATCGTCCACCGTTTCATCAGCGCGTACGATTTCCAGCAATTTCATAATGTGTGCGGGGCTGAAGAAATGCAAACCGATCACATCTTGGGGACGCTTGGTAAATTGGGCGATTTCATTGATATCGAGATAAGATGTATTGGTTGCCAAAATTGCCCCGTCTTTACAGACTTGATCAAGTTTGGTGAATACGTCTTTTTTAACCTCAATACTTTCAAAAACGGCCTCGATGACCAGATCGACATCTTGCAAGTCATTGTAATCCGTTGTGCCGCTGATCAAGGCAATCCGCTTTTCGCTTTCTTTTGGGCTGATGCGGTTTTTTGCAGCCATTGAACGGTAAATTTTGGCGACATTGGCGAGGCCTTTGTTTAACGCATCATCATTGATTTCCAGCATTTTTACCGGGATGCCTGCGTTGGCAAAATTCATGGCGATACCGCCACCCATCAGGCCGGCACCGATAATGGCAATGGACTGGATGTCGCGGGTGGCGGTATCTCTGGGGAGATCTTTAATCTTGGCAGCTTGTCGTTCGGCAAAGAAAATATGGCGCAGTCCGGCAGATTGATCGGAGGCACGACATTGTAAGAAGGCATCGCGTTCTATTTTCATACCATCGGTAAAGTTTTCTTTTGTGGCGGCTTCCACGCAATCGACAATCAATTGGGGGGAGTTTTGATTGCGTAACTTCTTTGCATATGTTTTGCGATATTGATCAAATATCGCACCGTCAAAGCTGTTCTGGTCGATTTCTTGTTCGCTGGCACGGCGCAAAGGTGCCTTCTGAGCAACCAATCCTTTGGTGTAGGCCAAGGCCTGTGTTTTGAGGTCGCCTTCTGCAAAAACATGATCAATAAGATGGTCCTCAAGGGCGGTTGATGCTGAAATTGGTTTGCCGGATAAAATCAGGTCCAATGCCACTTTTACACCTGCCAGACGTGGCGTGCGTTGTGTGCCGCCCGCACCGGGAAGCAGGCCAAGGTTGACTTCGGGCAGTCCGACCTTGGCACTGGCAAGGGCGCAACGATAATGACAGGATAAGGCTGTTTCAAATCCCCCGCCTAGGGCTTGACCGTGCAGGGCAGCAACAATCAGTTTATCTGATTGTTCGAGCGTATTGAGGACATCAGGCAAAAAAGGTTCTTGCGGTGGTTTACCAAATTCGGAAATATCCGCGCCTGCGATAAATGTTTTACCAGTGCAAATCAGCAACAAGGCGTCGCTTTCATCATTTTGGGCCTGATGAACGGTTTCAACCAAACCGACACGCACCGCATGGGACAGGGCATTGACCGGCGGGTTGTCGATGGTAATGATGCCGATATTCTCAATAATTTCGTAACTGACGGGGGACATGAAACTTGCTCTCACTTATTGATTATACGCAAAGGTGTCATTGCAGGGTGTGTCAGCCTGTTCTAAACACGCTCAACAACAACGGCGATACCTTGGCCGATACCGATACACATGGTCGCCAAGCCGTAACGACCGTTTGTGCGTTCCAGTTGGCGTACAGCCGCCCACAAAATACGTGCACCGCTGGCCCCTAAGGGGTGGCCGATGGCAATGGCACCACCATTAGGGTTTATGCGGGGATCATCATAGGAAAGACCCAGTTGGTTCAAACATCCCAAGGCTTGTGTGGCGAAGGCTTCGTTGAATTCCATGACATCAAGGTCGTTAAGCGTCAGGCCTGCGCGTGCCAATGCTTTTTGTGTCGCGCCGACCGGACCAAGCCCCATAACGCGCGGGGGCACACCGACGATTGCCGAACTGACAATACGGGCACGTGGTTTCACGCCGCTTTTCTCACCAATGGCTTGGCTGCCGATCAGGACTGCGCTGGCCCCGTCATTGATGCCGGAGGCATTACCGGCTGTGACCACACCATCGGCAAACAGGGCACGTAATTTTTGTAAGGACGCGATATCACTGTTCGGGCGGGGATGTTCGTCTTCGCTGATAATGACTTCGCCTTTTTTGCGACCCATATAAACAGGGATGGGAATAATTTCGCCGTCATAGTAACCGTCCTTGTATGCGGCTTCGTATTTGAGTTGGGACGCAAGCGCAAAGGCATCGCTTTCTTCGCGGGTGATCCCAAGATCATGGGCGATGTTGTCGGCGGTTTCGGGCATGGAGTCTGCGCCGAACTGTTCCAGATGTTTCGGGTTGCTGAACCGTGCACCCATTGTTGTATCGGCAATGGTTTGTTGACGATCAAAAGCCGATTGTGCCTTGGACAGGACCAACGGAGCCCGGCTCATGGCTTCTACACCACAGGCAACGAATAATTCACCTTCCCCGACTTTAACGCAACGTGCGGCATCAGCAGCAGAAGCCAGACTGGATCCGCACAGGCGATTAAGCGTGATGCCACCTGTTTCCATCGGCAGACCGGATAGAAGACCGGCAAAACGTGCCACGTTGCGGCTGTCTTCACCGGCCTGATTGGTGCAACCCGCGATAACGTCTTCGTAGTCCTTTAAGTCAAAATTGTTTCTGTTGATCAAAGTTTTGATGACATGGGCGAGCATGTCATCAGGACGCAAAGAAGATAATGCCCCGCCATGTCTGCCAAACGCCGTTCTGCCACCGTCATATATATATGCATTAGTCATTAAAGGACTCCAAATTAGTTTCGCATTGCGAAATAAAATTCCGAAAACAAGATATAGATAATTCATATCATCTAAAATTGTCCATATATTTTTTCAAAAAAAGAGCATTTTAATGTAAAAAAATAAACCATATATTCCGCTATGCGGTATTTATTTTTGTTTACAGCATGCGTAAAGGTGAGATAAAACGCCTTTAGAAGATGTTTAAAGTTTGCGCGAGTATTGAAGGAAAAGCGTAAGATGAATAAGAACGAGAAAGTTTTAGGTCAGGATGTAGAGGAGGTTATTGCCGCGCTTCCTCAACGCGTGAGCCATAAAATCTGGGAATGGATTGAAAAGACGCCGACCCGTGATGCGGTCAGCGATCCGAAAAAACAGTGGACCTATGCGGATCTGGGAAATGCGATTAAAAGCGCGCGCGCGCATCTGGACGCACATGGCGTGATTGCCGGTGATCGTCTGATGGTGGTGATTGAAAACTGCTGCGCTGTGTTGGCCTTTATGCTTGCTGCCAGTGATATGGATGTGTGGGTTTCTGTAGTCAATGCACGTATGTCCAATGCAGAGCTTGACGGTATTCGCCAAGATTGTGATCCGAAACATCTGATTTGTTTTGTCGATTATTCCAAAGATGCGCAGCGTTATGGGGACTTTATTGGCTGTAAGACGGTTGAGGACGACCTGCTTGGCACCTTGACGTGCCAAACCTATCCCGATTCCAAGGCTGAAGCTGTGGAGGCATCTGCCGCAGAACAGGTTTTTGCGATGATTTATACCTCCGGGACGACAGGGAAGCCCAAGGGGGTGATGCTGACCCATCGCAATATCGGTTTTATTGCGACAGTTTCCGGGGCTTTGCGCGGTTTGGAACAAATGGACCGTGTCTATGTGGTTTTGCCAATTTCGCATGTGTTTGGTTTGGCTTCAACCTGTATGGGCAGTTTATTTGCCGGGGCAACCTTGTTTATGGAAACCCGTTTTGATGTCGAAATTTGTCTGAATGCCTTGCGCGACAAGAAAATCACCGTGATGCAAGGCGTGCCGCCAATGTATTCCATGTTGATCGAAGGTCTAAAAAATCATGGCTTGAAAGCCGATGACCTGTTCTTGCGTTATATGTCGGCAGGCGGGGCACCTTTGGACCCGGAAACCAAGGCAATTACGGAAAATTTCTTTGGTCGTCCCTTGCATAATGGCTATGGGTTAACAGAAGCCAGCCCGACGATTTCCCAAGTTCGTTTAAATGAGAATTTACAAACTTGTTCTGTGGGCAAACCGATACCGGGCCAAGAAGTCAAATTGATGAAGACACCGGATGAACAGGTAAAGGATGGTGAAACGGGTGAATTATGGGTGCGTGGCCCCAATGTAATGAAAGGTTATTTCAGAAAGCCGGAAGAAACGGCTGTCGTCCTGAATGATCAAGGCTGGTTCAATACACAGGACTTGGCGCGACAAGATGAAGACGGCAATCTGTTTATTGTCGGGCGATCTAAAGAAATGATCGTGCGTTCCGGCTTTAACGTCTATCCGGCAGAGGTCGAAGCAACATTGAATTCCCATGAAGGCATTATTCAGTCAGCCGTTGTCGGTGTGGAAGTTGAAGGCAATGAAGAGGTTCATGCCTTTGTTCAGGTTCCCCGCAAAAGCACCTTAAGCGAGGCTGAGATAAAAGCATTTTGCAAGGAACGGTTGACCGCGTATAAAAGACCGTCCTCAATAACAATTCTCCATGACTTGCCAGCCAGCTCCACCGGGAAAATTTTGAAACATCACCTGAAGGAAATGGCAACGGCACAACAAGCCGCTGGTTAAGAATGTCCTATGTGAATGCCTTCCTGCTTCTTTTAACCTTGTGTTCGACCATTGTGTTTAAAACACAAGGGGTGGGGGAAATGTTGTTCATTGCCTCCGGTGCAGTTCTGCTTTTCCTCGCACTGACTTGGCAGAAGATCTCACGGCCCGGTAAAATCTTTATTGCGATAAATATCGTGATGTTAGTGTTATTTTGGGGGGATGGGATTGATCGCGCTATTGTGGAACAAGGCTTTTCGCGCGTTATTCTGTTTTGCGCATTCTTGATTGCGTTGGTCTTTTTGCGGGTGGCGGCGAAACGGTCCTTGATTATTTCGCGCTGTGGCAGTTTTTTGATCAATCAGAAACCGGGCAAACGTTATGCCGTGCTGTCTTATGGCAGTTGCCTGTTGGGGGCGATTTTAAGCTTCGGTGCCTTAAACCTGATGGGGCAAGTGATTGCCAATGGCAATACGTTGGAAGCGGCCAAAGGTGATAGCCGTATTCATCTGATCCGGCTGCAACGCATGGTTCTTGCCATGTTGCGGGGCTTTTCGACTTTACCCTTATCATCGCCTTTTTCCATTTCTATGGCGCTGGTGTTGTCGATTATTCCGGCGCTGGAATGGCAATCGCTGATTCCGTTGTCCCTTGTCTTTGCCATTGTGTTGATCGGATTGGGATGGGGGATGGATTATCGTGCTTATCCGCCACCGAAAGCAGGCGCAGGATTGATTGCGGGGCAACGAAAGAACTTTCAAGCCGTTCTGGCCTTTATAGGGATCGTTCTGTCCTTGTTTGGTCTTTCCGGTGGGCTGAGTATGTATACGGGCTATGGCTTGCCGACCTCCATTCTGTTAGTCAGTCCGCTGTTCGGCCTTGTCTGGTTTATGATTGAAGGGGGCTTATCCGGGTTTGGTTTGAAATCGGTATCCATGCAGTTTTCCCAAAATCTGGGACAAGAATTAAACGCCATGTCGTCTGAGGTTGCGGTCATCGGCGGGGCGAGCTTTACCGGATCGTTGGTGGCTGCGATTATTCCGTCAGACCTTGTGCAGTCTTTGACGGTCTCTATGGGGTTGGAAGGCTTTGCCTTGGCGGTCTTTTGCGCGTTGATGGTAACCGGAACCAGCATTGTCGGGGTCAGCCCGTTTGTGTCCGTAACCATTTTGGCCTCAACCTTTGCCAATGTGGCCGCATTTGGCTTGTCACCTTATGTTCTGGCGCTCAGTCTGTTGATCGGTTGGGCAATGGCGTTGAACGTTTCCCCCTTGACGATCTCGACAATTTTAATCGGGCGCATTCTGGATTGTCGTCCGCGTGACATCACACTGGTTTGGAACCTGCGCTATTCTTGTGTGGCGCTGAGTGTGGTTATTGCCATTCTGTATATTTTCCATCTGATATACGATTAAGGCGCAAACTGTTTGTCGTTTGCGCCTTTGTTTTATGTCAATTAAAGGCCGCTGTTCATAATATCGCGGGCAACGTGGATCAGGCGGGGCCCGATGACGTTGAGCAGGGTATCGGTGGAAATGACGTAACTGGGACCACCGCAACTGATACAGAAAATTTTATTTTCCGACAGCTTCAATGGCACGGCAACGGTGTTGATGTTGCGATCCCAATCCCCGAAGGAACGGGTGAAGCCCAGTGTACGATAACTTTCCAGCGAATCCTGAATGCTGTTTTCAATATCTGGCCAGTCCGTGCCGTGAATTTCAGCAAGTTGCGGGAGGATCTGATTGCGTTTTTCTTCCGGGATGGCCGCCAGATAGGATCGACCAATCGCTGATTTTCCCATAGGCAACTTACTGCCGATATCAACAAGAACGGATTTCAGTTGGTCGCCGCGACAATATTCAACAAAGATCATTTCGTTTTGAACATTGGTTGCAAGCCCGATATTGACGTTGAACTCGCGGGCAAGTTCCAACATATGGGGTTTGGCGATTTGACGGATACGCAGATTGGCGGTGTAGGCATGGCCCAGTGTCAGGTTGGTTGCGCCTAACTCGTATTTCTCATTGCGCTCGGAATAGACCAGATAGCCCAATTGGGTCAGGGTGTAGGTCATGCGCGATACCGTGGGCTTAGGCAGGCCGGTGATGGCGGCAATATCCTGATTCCCAAGTGGGCCGGACATTTTGTCAAATGCACTGAGGATTCGCAGGCCGCGTGACAAAGCTTCTACAAATTTTCTGTCTTTTGTTTGTTCTGTATCGGTCATTTTTATCTTCTTGGGATGGAAAACGTGAATTTAGAATAGCTTGGAAGATACATCAATGGGGTAACTCTGTTAATAGGCGTTGAACTATCTGGTCTAAAAATAACCATAGTTTGTAAAATAATGCAATTTAAATTTCGCTATGCGGAATTAAATTTTAATATTTGACATAGAAATTTCATTTAAATATAAAGAATGACAACTTGCTTCCATTCAAATGTCGAATTGCGTCGCGAGAATAGTTAAAAACACAAACAGGTTGAGGCGAACATGAAGTTTCTAGGTCTTTCCGGATTTATCGGTTGTGCACTGGGGTTGGCGTTGGGGGTTGGTTTTTCCGCCCCGGCTCATTCAGCAAATTTCGTTATTGGGGAACATACACCGCTGAGCGGTAAACTCGCACGCGTTGGTACGGGGTCCCACCGTGGTGTTATGACAGGTATTAAGGTGCTGAATGATAAATATGCAGGTCAGCATACATTCGAACTTAAAACCATTGATGATGAAAGCTCCCCTGCCAAGGCCGTGAGTGCGGTTGAAAAACTGGCAAGCGAAGGTGTGATTGCCTTTAGTGGCGGTTACGCATCCGGCGTTATCGGCCCGGCATCTGAAGCTGCGAACAAGGCGAACATTCCTTATATCACCTTTGGCGGTGTGGCAACGGCGTTGTCACAACGCGGTCACGAAGGTTTCTTCCGTATCAACAGTGCAGCAGGTTATGGTAAGGCGTTGGTCGGTCTGGTTGATGAAATGGCACTGAAAAGTGTTTCAATTGCATATTCCAATAAAGAAGCCACACATAAAATGGCAGGCTATATTGAAAAGAAATTGAACGAAAAGGGCCTGAAAGTCTCGACACACGAATATGATGCCCATGTGAAAGATTTTAAATCCATCGTAAATAAAATCAAATTGCGTGATCGCTCTGAAGCCATTGTTATGGTTGGGTATGAAAGCGAATATGTCGGTATCTTGCGTGCAGCAAAATTGTTGAAACCGGATGTAAAAGCTATGATCGGCGTGTGGTCCTTGGCGACAGGCAAGATGGCGAAAGAATTCCCCGATCTGATGGAAAATGTTTATGGAACTGCGATGTTACCGTTCCCGGTTTCTTTCAATTCCCCAAAACAAAAACTCTTTTATGAAGCGTTTAAAACCAACTTCAAGGATGAACCAAGCTATCTGGAACAATTCGGTTACGTTCAAACCCGTCTGTTAGGCGAAGCCATTGTGCGTGCGTTTGATAAAAACGAGTTGAACCTGAAAGGCATTGCTGATGAGTTACGCAAGACCGATGAGGAGACCATTTCCGGCCGGGTTCGTTTTGATGAACATGGCGATAACCCGGAATTTGTCCAGCGTGTCGGTCAACACCAAAAAGGTAAAATTCCGCTTGTTTGGCCTGCATCTTCGAAAACAGGTGAGAAAGTGTTCCCCGGAACACCCTGGCAGTAAGTATTCAGCAATAACATATAGCCCGGGATTCGGCCCGGGGACCTGAAGGAAGAAGAAAGATGGAACTTACGGCCCAGGCGATCTTCACCGGACTGCTGATGGGGGGCTTCTACGGACTTGTTGCCGTTGGGCTGGCTCTCGTTTTCGGAACGATGAAGGTAATTAACCTCGCGCATGGCGAACTGGTGTTGTTAGCGGCATACATCGCTTACGCGGTTGAAAGCCAAACCGGGATTAACCCTTTATTGGCAATGCCGATTGCAATGGCGGTTGTGATTGCAGCCTCCCTGATCACCTTTTATCTAACCAATAAAATCAAAAAAGATCGGGAGCTTAATTCCCTGATCCTGACGTTTGGTTTAGGGATCGTCCTGACCAACGGCTTGTTGATGGTGTTTTCCGCCGATATTTATTCGACCCAAAGCGCGTGGTTTATGGAAGGTCTGGTGATTGCGGACTCGTTATTTAGCATGCGCAGTGAAATGCTTGCGTTTGTTGTTGGTCTGTGTGCGTTGGGTGGCCTTTACTGGTGGTTAAATCATACATGGCATGGTCGTGCAATCCGCTCGGTCTCGTCAAACCGGGATGCCGCCAAGCTGATGGGGATGAACCCAACCAAGGCAGAGCTTTGGTCATGGGCGATTGCAGGCGTTTTGGCGGCCTTGGCGGGGGTCATGTTATATGTGACCAGTGTTATCCATCCCCCGATCGGTCATAGTCTGACGATCAAAGCCTTTATTATCACAGTTCTTGCCGGTATGGGATCTATTCCCGGTGTGCTGGTCGGGGCCTTGATGATTGGTGTGATTGAAGGGCTGACCACAACGTTTTTCCAATCTTCACTTTCTGAACTGGCAAGTATGACCGTCTTCCTGTTGGTCCTGCTGGTTATGCCGTCCGGTTTGTTCGGGAAAAAGGCGGGTCATTAAGATGAATATTAAAATTTCTGCACTCATGTTGGGCGTCATGTATCTTGGCGTTCCGTTTTTCCTTGGCGATAATGATTACTTAATCGGTCTTGTCGCATCGGCCTTAATTATTGCCGGTGTTGCGGTGGCCTGGGCCTTGCTTGGTAATCTTGGCGGGATGGTCAGTTTCGGACACGCCGCTTTCTTTGGTGTTGGGGCTTATACATCGGCTGTCTTAACGATGGATTATGGGGTGCCCGTCTTTGTCGCTCTTGTTGTCGGTGGGGTCGGTGCGAGTTTGTCGTCTATCTTTATGATGCCGGCGCTTCGATTACGCGGTCCTTATTTCGCCTTGGCCATCCTGGCTTATGCCGAAATTTTTAAAATTCTGGCAACCGAAGCCACGGGCTTGACCGGTGGGGCTGGTGGGTTGCTCAGTATTCCGTCTTTGCCTGTTTTTGCCGGGGTTGATTTTGGGACAAAATTAGGCGGCTATATCGTTATTTTGAATATCGTTACCCTGATGTTGATTACCTATTACTTCATCCGTCGCAGTTCCTATGGTTTGGCGTTAAAAGCCATGCATGATTCTGAACTGGCAACACGGATTGTCGGGGTTCCCGCAACCTATTTGAAAGTTGTTATGTTGCTTGTGTCTGCCTTTATGACCGGTGCGGTCGGGGCATTTAATGCGCATTATATTAACTTTCTTGAACCCGATTATGCGTTTTCCGGGACATGGACGGTCTTTCCGATTGTCGCGGCAATTTTCGGGGGCTACCGCACGCTAAGCGGTCCGGTTTTAGGGGCGTTGTTTATTTATCTGGTGGATCAACTGGTCTTTAAAAACCTGATACCGCAAGGGCACCAATTGATCCTTGGGGTGATGCTGGCCGGAATGATTATTCTCAGCCCGTCCGGTTTGTTGCCGGTGATTACCAACCTGTTTACGCGAAAAAAAGCAGATAACAAACGGGGGGAAGCACAACATGCTTAAAGTCGAAAATCTAAGTGTGAATTTTGGCGGTGTGCGCGCCCTTCAGGACGTGAGTTTTGAAGTTCAGACACATGAAGTTCTGGGGCTGGTTGGTCCGAACGGGGCAGGTAAAACGACAAGTTTTAATGTTTTGTCCGGCACTGTACGCCCAACGGCGGGCAGTGTGACTTATGAGGGACATGATATTTTAAAGTCTTCCATGCATCAGCGGGTGACGTTCGGGATTGGGCGGACATTTCAAATTCCCCAACCCATGCATGAACTGAGCGTGCGTGAAAATCTTATTGTTGCCCAACGTTTTGGCCGTCCCGATGGCAAGGTCAAGCAAGAGCGAATTGATGAAATTTTGGAATCTGTCAATCTGCTGCATAAGGCAGAGGCAGACGCGGCAACTGAACTGGCCTTGACGGAGCGTAAAGCCCTTGAGGTTGCCAAGGCGTTGGCAACAGAACCGACTTTGTTAATGCTGGATGAAGTTTTGGCCGGTTTGGAGACGACCAGTAAAAAGCTGTTCATGCAAACCCTGAAGAACATTCGCGAGAAGTATTCCCTGTCCATGATTGTGATTGAACACGATATTGAAACAATTATGAATATGTGTGACCGCGTTGTGGTCTTTAACTTTGGCAAGGTTATTGCCGATGGCGATCCCGAAGAAACATTCCGCAACCCCGAAGTAGTAAGGAGTTACACCGGTGAAGTACCTGCTTGAGACTGAAAAATTAAGTGCCGGTTACGGGGCGATGGAAGTCTTTTGGGATTTGTCGCTGACGTTTGAGGCCGGACGGACCACAACAATTGTTGGTCCGAACGGTGCCGGGAAAAGTACGTTTTTGAAAACCCTGATGGGACTGATTGAACCGCGCGCAGGCGATATCCGTTTTAAGGGACAAAGCTACGTTAAAGAACCGACATGGAACCGGATTAACGATGGTTTGGTTATGATCCCGGAAGGGCGTTTGCTCTTTTCTGATTTAAGCGTGGAAGAAAACCTTATTATGGGGGCTTATCCGAAGAAAACACGCAAATCGATGGAAAAAAACCGTGATCATGTTTTCCAGTTGTTTCCACGTTTGAAAGAACGGCGTAATCAGGAAGCCGGAACCCTGTCAGGGGGCGAGGCGCAAATGCTGGCCATTGGCCGTGGATTGATGGAAGAACCTGAAATCTGTCTGGTTGATGAACCTTCGCTTGGCTTGTCCCCGGTGATGACCAATGAAATTTTTTCAATCTTTCGGGAGTTGAAAGAAGATAAGATGACAATTGTGTTGGTGGAACAAAACACCAATCAGGCTTTGAAAATTGCCGATCATGTTTATTTGATGCAGGCCGGTAAAGTTACTTTGTCCGAACCGCGTGAAGCTGTGGACTTACAGCGTCTTGAAGATCTGTATTTTGCAAGAACGGCATAAATTACGAACTTAGACCAAATAATCCCTAGATTTGGTTTAATGCCCTTATTTAATAAGGGATACTGGCTCTGTCATTTTTAATGATAGGGCCGTTTTTTTATGGAAAAGTCGATTAACGATTGGAAATGGATATATTGCGGCTGACGATCGCTACATTGCGGGATAGCTGGTCCCAAATGAGTGTCTTCTGTGGGGATTTTTTGCTAATACCGATGTAAAGCGGAATTTCATCAATGACGCTGATACTGAGGCCAGCGGTGTTGCGGTCTTCGATGAAATTGCCCGGCATGAGGGAATAATCGGCGCGGCCGTTTCGGATAATTTCCAAAATGTTGCGGATGTGTGAGGTTTCTGAAACACGCATGGATTTAGTCGTATAGTCTTTTATCAGAGACGTACCGCGTAAGAAAACCCCGTGGAAATCCTTGATGTTACCAAGGTGGATATCCTGCCCGTCTCGTCGAACAAGGATAACCGGCAGCATGGCAATCGGGCCATAAAGGTCCAGAAAGGTTTCGCGCTCAGGTGTTTTGAAGATGCAAGGGGTTATATCGGATTTGCCCAATTTCAGGGACTCAACAATCCGTTTCCACGGCATATCCTGCACAGATACATTATGAAGTGTTTCTTCAACCCGTTCCAGACAGCGCGCATTTTGAGGAAGGCCTTTTATCATTTCAAAAGATACCGCGACTTTCAGGGAAGAGTGATCTTCAGAAAATGCAGGATTGATATAGCCTCCAAGGATTGCAACCAGGCAACATATCAGTGTTCGTTTACTTGAGAGCACGGTGCTGTGGTTTCCTGTTTTAGTGAGTTTCTCGTTTCAAGAGAAGAATACCACAGAATACGTCCAGGTTTTAGAGATAAGTATCCAGGCTGAATAAATGTTCCAGATGCGGCTTGGCGATGGGGCCATCCAGATCGACACCGGTGCGTATCAGGCCTTTCACAAAATCCCGCACATGTTTATACATCCATGATTTAGCTTCTACCACATCATGCTTGCGCAGTGCATCAAGCATGATTTTATGGGCTTCCAGCAGGCGGGACGGGGCTTCGGGTACCGTTTCGAAAATATACTGGGTTGCCGGATAAATCAGCAAGCCGGAGGGTTCACGCGCCAGAATAAAGACGCGGTTTTGTGCGGCTTCGGCTATTATGCTGTGGAATTCGGTATCAAGGCGGGCGAGTTCGTTTTTATCGTTCAGTTTCTCTTCGGTTTCACGCACATTGCGTTCCAAACGGTCAAGCTGGTCATCGGTGATATGTTTTGCAGCCAATTCAATGGTTTTAGGTTCCAGAATTTCCAGTGATTCCACCAGTTCGCGAAAGGTAACTTTATGCAGGACCAAGGAACGGCTGATGCGTGTTGCCAGTTTGTCATACCCGGGAAGGGACACATAAAGGCGGCGTTTTTCACCCCGGCGCAACATACCGCTTTGTTCCAACAGGCGGATGCCCTCGCGAACCGTGGATCGGTTGACACCGAATTGTTCAACAAGGTCGGCTTCTGTACCGATGGGTTCTTCGGGTTTGATCAGGCCTTCCATGATTTGCTGTTCGATTGCATCGGCGACCTGACGATAGGCAGGTAAGATTTCAAGCTTTTCGAATTTTTGTTTTTTCATAAGAAGTACGAGAGTCCCGATTGAGCCTTTGAACAAAGGCGTGCTAATTCCCGCGAATATAGTGGAGATAGGCGGACTTGTCATTAGGGTTGTTACCTCGAATCTTTTATGCATTTGCTCTTCATTCTCATTCTTTACCGACTGAATGTGTCAGGCTGTGTAGTGCTTGACGCAGGGGATATAAGGCATCGCTGCACTGCACATAATAAAATTTCAAAAAATGCTTGATTGGCGAACATAATTTTATAAAGTCCTATTGTCCGACAATGCGAAGATCCAAAGATCATTTAAACCAATAATTATAAGGGAGGCTGTTGGATGTTTGAGAAATTGTCCCTTCAACCTGCCTTTAATCAGGTGGTTGAAGCGATTGAAATGAAAATCATGCGCGGGGAGCTTTCCCAAGGCGACCAAATTGGTACGGAAGCGGAATTGGAAAAACAATTCGGTGTCAGCCGTAACACCATTCGCGAAGGGGTGCGCGTTCTGGAATATCTGGGTTTGTTGACGCGTCGAAAAGGGCGCAGGCTGAGTGTGGATCGTCCCAAAAGCAATTTGATGAGCGCACAGATCAAGCGCACCCTTTTGATGCAGCGTGCGACCTACCGCGATCTTGTGGAATATCTCAGCTTTGTTGAAATGGCGTCCATTGAAAATGCCTTGCAGCATGATAACGCGGTGTTGTTTAGCGCGCTGCGTGAAAATTTGACGCAGACCCGTATGTCCATGACGGAGCCGGAAACGCTGGCGCGACTGGATATGGAATTTCACACCACATTGGCGCGTGCCACGGAAAATGCGGTGATGGTTATGGCTTATGAACCGGTTGGTCAGCTGATTTATGCTTCTACTCAGCAGATTTTTGAAAAGGCACCGATCGGGGCGCAACGTCTTTATGACGCGCACCGTATCTTACTGGAGGCGTTGGAAGCCGGTGATCGGGATAAGGCGCTGAGTTGGATGAAGAAACATATTCTCGATTTTGAAAAAGGCCTGCTGGGCGTGGGTGTCAATTTCGATGATCCGGTGACGTCGAAATACTGGATCGATAAAGAGCATTAACAGGGAAACTTCAAAAAGAAGAAAGCAATGCAGATGAGGCAAGTATCACAGAGCGCGCGGTCGATAGAACCTCCGCTCTTAAATCAGGAAATATTGGCGGTGGATCGTGTCAGCCTGTCATTTGGCGGGGTCAAAGCATTGTCCAACGTGTCTTTCAGTGTGAAAGAGGGATCGATTACATCCGTGATCGGGCCAAACGGGGCGGGAAAGACGTCTTTGTTTAATTCCATATCCGGTTTTTATAAACCGAGTGAAGGCGATGTGCGTTTCTTAGGCGAGAACGTGAATAAAATCACGGCGCCGGAGCGAGCTGAACGCGGCATGGCGCGAACCTTTCAAAATATTGCCCTGTTTAAAGGGATGACGGTTTTAGACAATATCAAACTGGGTCGTCACGCCCATTTGAAAACCAATGTTCTGGATGCCTTGTTTTATTTTGGGCGCGCCCGGCGTGAAGAATGTGAACTGCGCCGTGAAATCGAAGAACGTATCATTGATTTTTTGGAAATTGATCATATCCGTAATCAATCCGTTGCCAATCTGTCTTATGGGTTGCAAAAACGGGTGGAACTGGCGCGTGCCTTGGCCATGCAGCCGAAAATCCTGCTTCTGGATGAACCTGTCGCGGGCATGAACCGCGAAGAAACCGAAGATATGGCCCGTTTCATTCTGGATGTGAAAGAAGAATGGGGCGTGACGGTTTTAATGGTGGAACACGACATGGGACTGGTCATGGACCTGTCTGATCATGTGGTCTGTTTGAATTTTGGCAAAGTCATTACCGAAGGTTTGCCCGGTGATGTTCAGGCGCATCCCGATGTGATTTCCGCTTACTTGGGTTCCGGTGATGTTGCGGCCCTTCGCAAAAAATTCAAGGAGGGAAAATAAGCTATGGATTGGTTGTTTTTCAGCGAAATCGGATTAGCCGGGGTCGGCAGTGGCGGTCTTTATGCCCTGACCGGTTTGGCCCTTGTTCTGATTTATAAGGCGACCCGTGTTGTCAATATGGCAATCGGCGAGATATTGATGTTCGGTGCTTATGTTTTCATGGGGTTCAGCGCGGGACTAGCCTTGCCGATGTGGGCGGCCATTCCGTTGGCTATTCTCGTTACAGGCCTGATGGGTGGCGTGATTGAACGTTTGATCATTCGCCCGATGTTGGGTGAAAGCGCAATTTCCATCTTTATGGTCACCATCGGTTTAGGCAGCGTTCTGGTGGGTTTGGTCGAGATTATCTGGGGGGCAAACCCGCAGCGTCTGGTCGAATTTATGCCATCTGATCCGATCTTTATCGGGGAAGCTTATTTATCATCCAAAGTTGGTTATGCCTTTGCTATTGCAGCGGTTGTTCTGGGCCTGTTCCTGATTGTTTTTCGCACATGGCGCGGTGGTGTTGCCTTGCGCGCCACAGCAGGTGATCAAGCAGCGGCCTATTCAATGGGGATTAACGTTCCCGGGGTTTTTTCCAGCGTTTGGGTCATTACGGCGATGATTTCTGCCGGGGCAGGCATTCTGGTCGGGTCCATCGGCGGAATTTCACCCAACATGGGGGTGTACGGCCTGTCTGTTCTGGTCGTCGTGATTGTCGGCGGTTTGGACAGCTTGTTGGGTGCCCTGATTGCCGGGGTCTTGGTCGGCATAATCGAAACCTACGCCGGGGCTTATTTGGGTGGAGAATACAAGATGCTGGCGACCTTCTGTCTGCTGGTTCTGGTTCTCGTCGTTCGTCCTTATGGGCTTTTCGGTACACATGAAATTGAACGGTTGTAAGTGATATGCGTATTGGTACAGCAAAAGAAAATTATCTCCATGATGCAGCCCTGTTCGACACGAACGTGCAGCGCGCATGGATGGTAGCCTTGGCAGCAGCCTTGTTGGTTCTGCCGTTTATCAGCGGACAATATATCGGTTATCTGGTTTGTCTGGTTTTGATCAATATTGTCAGCACCACCGGATTGAACATTTTAACCGGATTTACTGGCCTGGTGAGTTTAGGCCAAGCTGCCTTTATGGGCGTTGGCGCCTATACGGTCGCAATCCTTGAAATCAACGCCGGGACACCGTTTTTGTTAAACTTGCTGATTGCAGGTGGAGCGGCCTCTTTGGTTGGTGTCGTCGTTGGATTACCGAGCTTGCGGGTTAAGGGCTTATATCTGGCGATTGCAACGATTGCTGCGTCTGTCATTTTGCATTTTGTTTTTGCAAACTGGACAAGCGTAACAGGCGGTGTGTCCGGTCTGACCATGCCGCCTGCGTCTATCTTCGGGTTTGAACTGGTGCAGCCCAATCAGGTTTATTGGATCATCATGCCGATCACCGTTGTCATGTTGTTTGGGGCGGCGAACCTGTTTCGCACCCGCATCGGGCGTGCCTTTATCGCCATTCGGGATCGGGACATTTCTGCCGAGGTTTTGGGTATCCGTCTGTTGCGTTATAAGTTGTTGAGCTTTGCGATCTCGTCTTTTTACGCTGGTGTTGCCGGGGGCTTATGGGCTTATTTCTTCCGTGTGATTACGCCGGAAAGCTTTCCCTTGATGATGTCGATCTTCTTTTTGGCGGCCATTATCGTTGGTGGCATGGGCTCAATCCTCGGCGGTATTTTGGGCGCAGTCTTTATGACGATGGTGCCGGAAATTCTGAAAATGATGGTGGGCGTGTTATCCCCGATTTGGCCGGATGCGGTTGCGGTGATGTCACCTGTACGGATCATCGTTTTTGGCGGGCTGATCATCTTTTTCCTTATCTTTGAACCGGACGGTTTGGCCGAAATTTGGCGCAATATCCGGCGGTTCTTCCATCTCTGGCCGTTTCGGACCTGAGACAATAAAAAACTGTCAAATTTTAACTTAAACACGATCCTAACAGGGAGTAATCAATGTCTATTTTTCACAAGATAGCAAAACGAGCCACAGCCGTTGCACTGGGTGCCGGTCTGATGGTTGGTGCAGCACATGCGGCTGATAAAAAGGATATCGTTCTCGGCGGTTCCATTCCGTTGACAGGTGTCTTTGCCTTTGCCGGTGTTGGTATTCATGCCGGTATTCAGGATGCGGTTAAAATCACCAACGACAATGGCGGTATTGAAGGTCACAAGCTGGTCTATGTACCGGAAGATACAGCTTACAAGGTGGATGCGTCCGTTGCGGCCTTTAACAAAATTACCAGCCAGCATGATGTAAACCTTTATTATGGGGATTCAACGGCTTTTTCCAAAACCATCGCACCGGAACTGGACCGTTCTGGAAAAATGTTGATGGCAGGTGCATCCTTTGCATCTGAGTTGGATGATCCGAAGAAATACCCGAATATCTTTATTCCGGGGCCGAGCTATACCGACATGGTTGGTATTTTGCTGGAATATATCGCCAAGGAAAAACCGGGTGCGAAAGTTGGGTTTGTACATTCTGATACAGAATTCGGTCGTGATCCGGTTGAAGGGGCCAAAGCAAGTGCCAAGGCACTCGGCCTTGATATGAACCTTGTGATTTCCACCGCACCGGGTGGTGTGGATGTATCTACCGAAGTTTTAAAAATGCGCCGTGCACGTCCTGATTTTGTAATCTTCCACGGTTATGTTTTGGCACCGATCCCGGAATTTATCACACAAGCACGTTCTATGGGCCTGAAGACCAAATTCATGGGTACATTCTGGTCTATGGACAATTCAATGGTTGGCAAAATGGGTGATGTTGCCGATGGGTTCATGGGCGTGATGCCGTATAACTATTATTACACCACGGCGGATAATGCACCGATGCTGGATAAGATCCGTTCCATGCGTAATACCTATCAAAGCAATGCCTATATGCAGGGTTTCTTCAGCACCATGATGATGGCGGAAGCGGCGCGCAATACGGTGAAAGCAGGCAAAGAACTGAACGGGGCGAACCTGAAAGCCGGCCTGCAAGCCATTAAAGATTTTGATACCGGCGGGGTGATCGGTGTGCCTGTTTCCGTGAAAGGGAACTCAGTCCCGGTTGGTCGGGTTTATCAGTACGATGCTGCGAAAAAACAAATGGTTGCAGCTTCCGACTGGATCAATCTGGACTAAGGAAAAACTTATGACAAGCGAGTCACCCATTTTGGATATCCGCAACATCGAAGTTGTTTACAACAACACTGTTCAGGTGTTGCGGGGCTTGTCACTGTCTGTGCCGAAGGGGGCGGTTGTCGCCCTCCTCGGTTCAAACGGGGCAGGGAAATCCACGACTTTAAAAGCCATTTCACGACTGTTGGAACTGGAAAAAGGCGAAGTTAAATCCGGCGAGATCATGTTTGATGGCAAGGCCGTTCGTGAAGATAGCCCACATGGTCTGGTGCGCCGTGGTTTGTTTCATGTCATGGAAGGTCGTCGTGTTTTTGAAGATTTAAGCGTTGAAGAAAACCTGACTGCCGCCACTTACGCCGATGATCTGAATAAGGCCAAAAAACGTTTTGAGCTGGTCTATGAATATTTCCCCCGCCTTTATGAACGCCGGGACGGTCTGGCAGGCTATCTATCCGGTGGGGAACAACAAATGCTGGCTATCGGGCGGGCCTTGATCGCCAATCCGAAAATCATCTTGCTGGATGAACCGTCCCTTGGTTTGTCTCCGCTGTTTACCGAAGAAATTTTCTCCATTATTGCGCGGATCAATAACGAGCAGGGAACCTCCATGCTGTTGGTGGAGCAAAATGCGGCAATGGCCTTTGCCGTTGCGGACTACGGCTACATCATGGAAACGGGCAAGATCGTTCTGGATGGTCCGACAGACGTGCTGACCAGCGATTCAGACGTTCAGGAATTCTATCTGGGCATGGGCGGGCACGGTGAAGGCGAAAGTAAATCCTTCCGTGACGTCAAACATTATAAACGCCGCAAACGCTGGCTTTCCTAAAAGAAAAAGAATACGGGACGTTTTAAGAATGAATGCAAACATATCCTTACCGGAATTGACCATCCCGCAAATGTTGCAGGCCCATGCCCGCGATATTCCCAACGAGGTTGCCTTGCGTCAAAAAGATCATGGTATCTGGCAACCGATTACGTGGCACGATTATTATATGCGCAGCTGTCATTTTGCGCTGGGTTTGCAAGAACTGGGACTGTGCAAAGGCAGTCACCTCGGCATTTTATCGGAAAATCGCTGGGAATGGGTGACATCCCAAATGGCTGCGAATATTTTAGGGGCCATTTCAGTCGGGGTTTATCCGACCAGCCCCGCCGAAGAGGTCGCCTACGTTCTGGAACACGGGGATGTGGAAGTTATTGTCTGTGAAGATCAGGAACAGACAGATAAAATTTTGGAAAGCTGGGACAGCCTGCCCAAAATGAAAAAGATCATCGTTTTGGAACATAAAGGTTTTCGTAGTTATCCGGCAGATAAGGTTCTTTTGTTTGATGATGTGGTCCAAGCTGGTGCCAAACGGGCAGAGGCTCATTTAAGCGCACTGGAAGAAGGGCTGGCACAACAGACGTTATCCGATATTGGTTTGATGGTTTACACATCCGGTTCGACCGGACGTCCCAAAGGCGCGATGCTGTCTTATAAAAACATGCGCGCAGAAGGCCATGCCGTGTTGGAAACATTGGGTGTTAAACAAGGCGAACGCTACCTTTCTTATTTACCCTTGTGCCATGTGGCAGAACAGCTTTTGACCGTATATGGCGCGATTTGCGGGGCTTATCAGGTGAATTTTGGGGAATCTATTCGCACCGTGCAGCAAGATGTACGCGAAGTGGCACCGCATTTGTTTTTGGGTGTGCCGCGCATTTGGGAAAAATTGCAATCTGCCATTCATATCAAAATGGTGGAAGCTGGCGGCTGGCGTTATGCCCTTTATCAAAAAATGCTGAAAATATGTGAACCGTTTAATCTGAAACCGGCCCATGAACGCACATTGGGCGAGAAATTGAAATTCCAGTTGGCTTATTGGCTGTTCTTTCGCGCGTTACAGAATTTTGTCGGTTTGCGTCGCGCCCATACGGTGATGAGTGGTGCGGCCCCGGTTTCGCCCTTTATCCTTAATTTCTTTCGCACAATCGGTTTGCCGTTTATCGAAGTGTATGGACAGACGGAAACCACCGGGATGGTTACGTCACAAACCCTGCAAGATATCCGGCTTGGTACAGTTGGCCCCGGTGTTTTCAATGCCGAACTACGCGCAGATGAAGAAACCGGCGAGTTGCTGGTGAAATCCGATTTGGTTTTTGCCGGATATTACAAAAATGAAGAAGCAACCAAACAGACCATCGTGGATGGTTGGCTGCACACAGGGGATGTGGTGCGCATCGAAGACGGGCATGTGCGCATTGTTGATCGTTTGAAAGATATTATGATCACCGCCGGGGGTAAAAACCTCAGCCCCACAGAAATTGAAAATACAATGAAGGCCAGCCCTTACATCAAGGAATGTATTGTGATTGGGGAAAAACGCAAATTTGTCTCTGCCTTGATCCAGATTGATCCTGAAACGGTTGGTCAATGGGCGGAAAGCCAGCAAATTCCTTATACAAATTTCAAAAATTTGGCAGAAAACCCCGCTGTTCGGGAATTGGTGGAAAACGAGATTAAGACTCAAAATGAGAAAATGGCAACGGTTGCCCATATCCGCAAATTCCACCTGCTGACCAAAGAACTGGACCATGACGATGGCGAAGTCACCGCAACCATGAAGATCAAGCGTGCAAGCATTACGCAGAAATATGAAACAGAAATTGAGGCCCTTTACGCCTGATCTGTGACAAGGAATAGAGAAATGACGACTTATAAAGCACCGTTGGACGACATTCGTTTTGTCGTGCGACATATGGCGAACTACGATCAAATTTTTGATAAAATCGGTAATGACGACCTGTCTTGGGATATGGTCGAGGCCGTTACTGAAGAAGCCGCAAAACTGGCGGAACAGGTTCTCGCCCCCTTAAATGAAACCGGGGACCAACAAGGATCAAAACTGATTGATGGCAAGGTCGTCACGCCAGAGGGCTGGCAAGCGGCCTATGATGCGGTGGCGCAAGGCGGCTGGGTCGGTCTGGGCAGTTCAACGGCTTATGGCGGGCAAGGCTTCCCCGAAGTTGTTGCAGGCAGTGTCGCTGAAATGTTTCAAAGTGCGAACCTTGCCTTTTCCCTTTGGCCTTTGTTGAACCAAGGGGCCGGGGATGCGATTTTACGCCATGCCAGTGATGCCTTAAAAGAACGCTACCTTCCCAAGCTGATCAGCGGGGAATGGACTGGCACCATGAACTTGACCGAACCGCAAGCTGGCTCGGATCTGGCCGCTGTTCGAACCAAGGCGGTACCAAATGGTGATCATTATCTGATTTCAGGTTCGAAGATCTTTATTTCTTATGGGGACCATGAACTTTCAGACAATATCGTTCATCTTGTTTTGGCACGCACACCGGACGCACCGGAAGGGGTCAAAGGGATTTCCCTGTTTATCGTCCCGAAATATCTGGTGAATGCAGACGGTAGTCTGGGGGCACGCAATGATCTGCGGGCGATTTCGCTGGAACATAAGTTGGGGATTCATGCCAGCCCGACATGCGTTATGTCTTATGGGGATGAAGACGGTGCGGTTGGTTATCTGATCGGCGAAGAAAATCGCGGGCTGGAATATATGTTCGTGATGATGAACCGTGCGCGTTTTGAAGTTGGTTTGCAAGGTGTATCCTTGGCGGAACGGGCCTATCAAAAGGCCGTGGCTTACGCCAAGGAACGGATACAAGGCGTACCGTTTAACGGACAACCCGGTGATACAATTATCAAACATCCCGATGTGCGGCGTCTGTTGATGCATATGAAAAGCCAGACCCAAGCCATGCGTGCCTTGACCTATTGGGGCGGGGCACAGCTTGATCTAGCGCATTATGAAGACAATAAAACGCGCCGTCAGTCTGTACAGGCGGATGCGGAATTTTTAACACCGATTATCAAAGCATGGTGTACCGAACGCGGGGTGGAGATGACCTCGCTTGGTCTTCAAGTTCACGGCGGTTTGGGCTTCATCGAAGAAACCGGGGCAGCACAATATTACCGCGATGCCCGTATCATTACGATTTACGAAGGCACAACGGCCATTCAAGCCAATGATTTTGTTTTTCGCAAGACATTGCGTGACGAAGGTGCGACCGCGCGCCGTTTGCTCGCGCAATGGAAAGAAGATGTCATCGGATATCAGGACGGGCGTTTGCAAGATGGGAAAGCCAAGGTTTTAAAATCACTGGATCATTGTGACGCGGCCTTGGATTTGATGTTGAAACGGGCCAAATCCGGCCCGGCAAACGTGGCGGCAACCGCTGTTGCTTATCTGGATGTCTGGGGATACGCCATTGGTGGTTATCTGATGTTGAAGGCGGCCTCTATTGCGATGGCGCAGCAGGGACAAAGTGATGCGAATACGGATTTTCTCAAAGGGAAAGTCGCCTGCGCTGATTTTTATATCACTCACATTTTACCGCAGGTTGAGGCCTGCCTCAGTATCGTTCTGGATGGCACGGATGCCGTTTGGGGACTGAGCGACGATCAATTCTAAGAAATTCAAAGAAAACGGAGAGACAAAAATGTCCAACCTTGAAAATGTAGTTATTGTTGATGGTGCAAGAACCGCGATCGGTGGTTTTGGTGGCAGCCTCAGTGGATTTAGTCCGGCGGACCTTGGCACCATTGCAGCCAAAGAAGCGATTTCAAAATCCGGCGTTCCGGCAGAAGATATCGAACATTCTGTCTTTGGGCATATTATCACGACCGGGGCGCAGGATGCTTATCTGTCGCGCCATATTGCCCTGAATGCCGGGATGAAAGAAAGCTCGGTTGCCTTTCATATGAACCGTCTGTGTGGATCATCCATTCAGTCTTTAATCTCAGCCGCGCAAATGTTGATGTTGGGTGATTGTAAACTGGCTTTGGCCGGTGGGGCTGAGGTCATGAGCCGGGGCGTTTATTATTTGGAAAGTGCACGTTTTGGTCAACGCATGGGTGATGGTCGTTTGTATGATATGACAACAGGTGTTCTGGCAGACCCGTTTGACAGTGGTCATATGGGCATGACAGCCGAACGCATTGCCGAACAATATGGCTTAAGCCGCGAAGAACTGGACGAATATGCGGTGGAAAGTCATCGTCGCGCCCAAAACGCAACGGAAAAAGGTTATTTCAAAAGCCAGATTGTTCCGGTTGAAGTTAAAAAAGGCCGCAAATCGTTTACCTTTGATACGGATGAACATATCCGCATGGATGCAACAGTTGAAGGCATGGCAAAATTACCGCCTGCCTTTAAAAAAGAGGGCATTGTCACGGCGGGGAATGCTTCCGGCATTAATGATGCGGCTTGTGCAATGGTTTTAACAACCGAAAGCGAAGCGGAAAAACGCGGCCTGAAACCTCGTGCGCGCATTGTATCATACGGTTTTGGTGGGGTTGCCCCCAATGTTATGGGCCTTGGCCCCATTTGTGCGGCACCTGCAGCCTTGCAACGTGCCGGGTTACGTGTTGCTGATATGGATGTGATTGAATCCAACGAAGCATTTGCAGCACAAGCAATGGCAGTTTCACGCGAACTTGATTTCGATCCGGCAAAAGTTAATCCCAACGGCAGCGGTATCAGTCTTGGTCATCCGGTTGGTGCGACAGGATCGATCATTACCTTGAAAACATTGTATGAATTAGAACGCATCAATGGACGTTATGGTTTGATGACCATGTGTATTGGTGGCGGTCAGGGTATCGCAATGATCGTGGAGAAACTGTAATGACGCAGGATATTAAAAAAGTTGGCGTCATTGGGGCCGGTGTTATGGGCGCAGGCATTGCCGCCCAAGCGGCCAATGGCGGGGCCGAAGTTGTCTTGCTGGATATTGTGCCCGATGGGGCAACGGACCGAAATGCCATTGCCCAAGGGGCGGTGGAGCGTTTTATCAAAGCCGGGGCCAATGGTGGGTTTATGGGGCAGGAGGCAGCCAAACGCCTGAGTGTCGGCAATATTGAAGACGATCTCAACCTTTTATCGGATTGTGACTGGATCGTTGAAGTTATTGTTGAAAAGCTTGATATCAAACAAGACTTATTTCAAAAGATCGAGGCGGTGCGCAAAGACGGATCGGTCGTATCGTCCAATACCTCGACCATTCCGTTGGCGACATTGATGCAAGGGATGCCTCAGCGTTTGCGCGAAGATTTTATCGTGACGCATTATTTCAATCCACCGCGCCATATGCGTCTGTTGGAAATTGTTAAAGGAGACGAGACCAAACAAAGTGCGGTTGACCGCGTTGCTTCTTTTAATGATATCCAGATGGGGAAAACGGTTATTCATTGTGCGGACCGCCCCGGTTTTATCGCCAACCGCCTCGGCGTGTTCTGGATGCAGGCAGCGGTTTATGAAGCTGTGCGCAATGGACTGAGCATTGAAGACGCGGACGCGATCATGTCCGGTCCTTGTGGATATCCGAGCACCGGGATTTTCGGCCTTTGGGATCTATGCGGGATCAATTTGATGCCGGATGTGACGGCCAGTTTGGGTGGGTTATTGCCTGAAACCGATGCGTTTGCGCCTTATCGGGATGTTTTGCCGCAAATCGTTGGCATGGTGGAACGGGGCTATCACGGCCGCAAAGGGCGGGTTTATCAGGGCTTTTATCGCCTGAGCCGTACCGATGACGGTAAAAAAATCAAAGAAACGATCAATCTTCAAAACCTTGAATATCGGAACTTCGAGAAATCCGAACTAGCCAGTGCACAGTTGAAGAAAGGCCAGTTGGCAGAATTGTTGGCAAGTCCTGACAAGGGCGGTGTGTATGGTTGGAAAGTTCTGTCACAGGTTTTGAACTACGCCACAACCTTGGTCCCCGATGTTGCCGGGGAAATTACATCCGTCGATCAGGCCATGAAGCTTGGTTATAACTGGCAGTTCGGGCCGTTTGAAATGATCGACTTGATCGGGACGAAAGAATTTGTTGCCCGTCTGGATGCGGACGGTTTGCCGGTTTCTGATTTCTTGCGCAATGCTGATGGTCGTAAATTTTATATTGAAGAAAACGGTGTTGAAAAATGCTTGAATGCCAAAGGGCAATATGTGGACATCGCACGCCCCGATGGTGTGTTGACCTTGGCGGATTTGAAACGCCGCAAGGCTTGTGTGATGGAAAGTGAAACCGCAAATGTCTGGGATTTGGGCGATGATGTCTGGGCGTTGGAATTTCGCACAAAAATGAACACCTTGCCCAAAGAATTGCTGGAAAATATTGATCAAATCCGTGAACGCGCTGAAACCGAGAACAAGGCACTGGTCTTATATAACGAAGGACCGTTGTTTGCCGCCGGGGCCAATTTAGCGGATTTGATCGAAAAGGTCGAAGATCAAGCTTATGTGCGGGACTATATCGCCTATGGTCAAGAGGTCTTTATGCGTTTGAAATATGCTTCAATACCGGTTGTCGGGGCACCTGCCGGGCGGGCTTTTGGCGGTGGTGTGGAAATCTTGATGCATTGCCATGCCGTACAGGCCCATAGTGAACTTTATATCGGGCTGGTGGAAAATAATGTCGGTATTATTCCGGCATGGGGTGGCACGAAAGAATTGTTGGTTCGTTCACAGGAAATGTTGGGTTCAGACAAGGCCATTGAAAATGCCTATCGCGTCATTTCCGGGGCAATGGTGTCCGGTTCTGCCATGCATGCCAAGGAATTGGGGTATCTGCGATCCACAGATGGTGTGACCATGAACCGGGATCGTTTGTTAATGGATGCGAAAAAGCGCGCCCTTGCCCTTAAAGAAACACCGTTTAAGCCAAAGGCGTTGAGTGCCTTATCACCTGTGGCGGCGCCGTCCTTTAGTGAAGGCTGTCATCAGGAACTGGTGGAACGCACGACATATGAAACCATGTTGGCGGCCTTGTCTGATGATTGGGAAAAGTCATTATTGGCGGCTGAGTTGGAAAACGTGCTTATACTGTGTGCGAAACCAGCCGCGATTGAACGCATGCAACATATGTTGAAGACGGGCAAGCCGTTGAAAAATTAAGACACAAAAGATCGGGTCTGTTTTATTCGGGGTGAAACAGGCCCGTTTTATTTTAGGAAGGAAAGAAGGCTATGACTTTACCGCAAAATTTTAACGATAATCTGAAATTGCCGGTTGTTGCAGCGCCGATGTTTTTAGTGTCCGGCCCCGAACTGGTCATTGAAACCTGCAAATCCGGTGTGGTGGGCACGTTCCCCGCCTTAAACCAGCGTACAAGTGATGGATTTGAAGATTGGGTTATCACCATTAAACAACAATTGGCCGAATTTGAATCTCAAACTGGCGAAAAGGCAGCACCGTTTGGGGTAAACTTAATTGCCCATCGCAGCAATCCCAGACTGGAGGCCGATCTTGACATCTGCGTTAAGCACGAAGTTCCCTTGATTATCACCTCCTTGGGGGCCGTTCCCAGCTTGATCGACAAGGTTCATGGCTATGGCGGTCTGGTTTTCCATGATGTAATTAATCTGAAATTTGCCAAAAAAGCAGCAGAGGCCGGGGCCGATGGTTTGATTTGCGTCAGTGCCGGGGCTGGTGGTCATGCAGGTGAGATGAACCCCTTTGCACTGGTCGGTGAAATTCGCCAATTCTACGATAAAACCATTTTGCTGGCAGGTTGTTTGTCATCGGGGCGCGATGTGGCAACGGCACAAATGATGGGCGCGGACCTCGCCTATATCGGGACACGTTTTATTGCGACCAAAGAAGCGATGGCTCAATCGGATTATAAAGACATGATTGTTAAAAGCCGGGCGCAAGATATTGTCTATACGCCTAAAATTTCCGGTGTTTATGCAAACTTTTTACGCCCCAGTCTGGACCGTGCCGGGATTGACTTGGCGACAACGCCTTATAAGACCGAGATTGATTTCGGGTCTGAACTGACAATGGATGAAAAGGAGCAAGGCGCGTGGAAAGATATCTGGTCGGCGGGGCAGGGCGTTGGGTCCATTGATGATGTCCCGCATGTTAAAGACTTGATCCATAACATGAAAAAGGAATATGTACAGGCTGTCACCCAACAGGCTGACCAAAGTAAAAAATTTATGGAAGAGGAAAAATAACAATGTCCCAGATCGTCACATTTGAACAAAAAAATAAAATCGGCGTGATTAAAATGGATGATGGCAAAGCCAATGCCATGTCTTTTGAAATGGCGGCGCAGATGAACGCAGCCTTGGATGAAGCTGAAAAAGATAGTGACGCGATTGTTTTGGAAGGGGGTGCGAAATGTTTCTGCGCCGGTTTTGATCTTGAGATTATGAAAGCCGAAGGCCCGGATCGTGATCGTTTATTAAAAACAGGTTTTGCCCTTTCTTATCGTTTGTTGAATGCAGACCGTCCCGTGATTGCCAAAAGTGCCGGTCATGCCTTGGCAATGGGGGCGATTTTGCTGTTGTCCTGTGATTATCGCATTGGGGTGCATGGTTCTGCAAAAATCGGTTTGAATGAAATTGCCATTGGCGTGGAAATGCCGGATTACGGCATTGATCTGGTTTCAGACCGCCTTGCAAAACCCGCACAAATTCCCGCCCTTGCCAACAGCGTTATCTATACCCCGGATCAGGCGGTTCATGTTGGTTTTCTGGATGAAGCCGTGGAAGCAGATGTTTTGGATCGTCGCGTCAATGATGTTGCCGGATATCTCGCAAGCCTGAATATGCCCGCTCATCAAAAGGCCAAACGTGCTTTGCGAGCTGATTTTTTGGCAAAATATAAAGAGATGTACGGAGCGTGAACCATGTCAGAAGATCAAGTTAATTTGACGGATCGTGCGAATTTTAAATTTTGGACTCCGGAAATCTTTCGGTTTGCGGATATGGATGCGCTCAATCACCTGAACAATATTGCATCGGCTGTTTATTGTGAAACCGCACGGGCAGATTTTTTTGTGAAAAATCTTGGGCATGATTTCAGTGCCAAGGTGAATTGGCTTTTGGCAAATATCAACGTTAGTTATCTCGCCCCTGTGCATTATCCCAATGAAATTGAAATCGGTACACGGGTAAAACGTATCGGCAATAGCTCGGTTACTTTGCAACAAGGCCTGTTTTGCCAGCAAGGATGTTTTAGCACGGCTGAAACCATTCTGGTTTTTGCCAATCTGGAAACGGGGAAAAGCACGCCTCTATCAGATGATGTGAAAGAAATTTTTGCCAAGTATAACTGAGAATAAAAAGAGTTACTCTGCCGTTTGTGCTTGAACGGCAGGGTGGTCTTGATCGTCTTCGTCCCAGTTTTCCAGTTCATGTGAATCTGCCTTGGCAATGACGCCTTTGGCGATACGTTTGGCGAAATAATAAATACGTTGCAGACGTTCCATCGTCTCCATTTCGCGTGAATAGGTATGATGGCGGTTTTCACCTTCCGCCAAAAGACGGGTTGCCCCAAAGGCTGAAATGGCGGTGGCATCACTGGCAATGGTATGTTTCATGTCAATGACTTTATGGGCAATTTCAACATCTTCGTTAATCAAAGCTTCCAGTGCCAGTTCAATGGAATGGTCAACTTTATTGTGGAAAGATTTCAATAACCGGGTTGTTTCCGGGCTGACATGGATGCGTTCCTCAATCCGGCGTCGTCCGATTTGGACAAGGTCGGTTTCGATTAAATCGCCGATGTTTTCAATATGATTGGCTGCCGACATCAGGCGGACAACTTCGCGCATATCTTCTTCACCCAGGGACTGCGCCCCGATTTTACGAACATATTTCAAGATTGCCATATGCAGGCTATCCACATTTGAATCCATGTCGGCGACCTTATCCAGTGACGCATTGGTCCCGGTCAGGGTTGCGGGCAAGATGGCCTGCATCATGCGTTGAACATGTTTGCCCAGTTCCCCGATTTCCAGTCGCACAGCATTTAAGGCAATGGATGGTGTGGAAATTAAGGGTTCATCCAGATATTTTGGTTTTGTAGAGATTTTGCCGGTTTCGCTTTCCAAGGGGACAAGGCGTTCTACCAGCTTGGCAAAAGGGGTAACAAACCAGATAAAAATGAACGCATTGGCAATGTTGAAGATGGTATGTGCATTGGCGATGTCACGGGCCGTACTGTTTGCAACGCCCCCAATTTTATGGACAAAGCTTGCGAGTTGATCGACGAAACCGATCCATAAAAGGACACCGGCCACATTAAACAGAACATGGACGACAGCAGCGCGCAGGGCTTCGCGTGGTTTGCCAATTGCGGCAAGAATTGCGGTGCCACAGGTACCGACATTTGCCCCAAATATCAGGGCAATCCCACCGGGAAGAGACAGCAACCCTTGTGTTGCCAAGGCGATGACAATCCCGGTTGTGGCAGCAGATGACTGGACAAGAGCTGTAAAAGCGGCCCCAACCAGCAAACCTAAAAACGGGTTTTCCATGCTGACCATGAGGTCTAGAAAGGGCTCGTAGCTACGTAAAGGGTACATGGCATCGGACATCAAATTCATGCCGAGGAAGACCAGCCCAACCCCCATGATCATATTGCCGTACAGTTTAAACTTATTTCCGCGTCCGAAGAAAAGCATGAAAAAACCAATAGCGACCATAATCATGGCAAAATGGGTGATTTTAAAGGCGATGAGCTGGGCTGTAATGGTTGTCCCGACATTTGCACCCATGATGATGCCGATGGATTGGGACAGCTTCATAAGACCGGCACTGATAAAACCGACGACAAGGACGGTGGTGACGGAAGACGATTGAATGATGGCGGTGACAAAAGCACCGGTAGCCATGCCTAAAAATCGGTTGGAGGTCAGTTTGGCGAGAATGGTCTTCATTTTTTCGCCTGCAACCGCTTTTAATCCTGCAGAAAGCTGTTCTAACCCAAAAAGAAAAATTGCCAGACCACCACCTAAACCCGCGATGATGGTGAAAATGTCCAATTCTGCGCCGTTTGACATAATATATCCCTGTTTTTTACTATTTCATAAAACTGTAATCTAACAACAGGATCGAAGCAAATGACAATTTATCAGATGGTTATGAGAACGGTCTCATTTTCGGTTCTGGCTTGTTCGGTGACAAAAAACTGTTTAAACCAAATATCCACAATCTTCATCAAATGGATGGTTATGCAGTGAGCCAGCTTTTAAACGATCCTCTTTTTTTACTTCAAATTATTGCAGCTTTGGGGACAACAGGATTTATTGCCGGTGTTTTGGCCGGGTTATTGGGGGTTGGTGGCGGAATTGTCATTGTACCTGTGCTGTATTTTCTATTTCAATTATTCGGTACGTCTGCGGATGTCGCCATGCATGTTGCTGTGGGAACTTCTTTGGCGACGATTATAGGCACATCCATTTCGTCGGTGCGTTCCCACCATAAAAAAGGCGGGGTGGACTGGTTGCTTCTGAAAAGGTGGGCACCGGGTGTGGTGATCGGCGTGATGGCAGGGACAATTCTGGCCGCCTTTTTAAAAGGGCAGGTTTTGACCATTATGTTTTCCATTTTGGCCTTGTTTGTCGCGATCCAGATGTTATTAAGCAAAGTCGGCGGGCATTTGAGCGAAGGCCTGCCCGGTCAACCACTGGAATTTATTTGCGCTTTTATTATCGGGTCTATTTCCGTCATGGTCGGTATCGGCGGGGGATCTATCAGCGTTCCCATTCTGACAGCATTTAATTATCCCATACGCAAGGCGGTGGCGTCTGCATCCGGGTTTGGTTTGATCATTGCGGTGCCGGGGGCAATCGGCTTTATGATATCGGGTTGGGGGACAGAAGGCTTGCCCGTGGGGTCGATTGGGTATGTCAATCTATTGGGATTTGGCTTGATTGTACCGATGACGGTTGCCTGTGCACCCTTAGGGGCGAAAATTGCCCATTCTGTCAATCCGCAGTATTTAAAAAAAGGATTTGCGGTTTTTTTGTTTGTGACCAGTTTAAAGATGATGTACAGCGCGCTGGGGTTATAGAAAAAATATGTTTTTCCACCTGAAAGCTTTGAAACTCTTTCACAATTAGGATAACTTGTTATCTATATGTGGAGTGTCCCACGCGGGTGGTCATGCCCTTGCCGATAACAAATAAGGAGAAAATATCATGGGGGAGAAGTTTCGTTTAGTCACACGAAGCGACTTTGACGGTTTGGTTTGTGCAGTCCTGTTGAAAAAAATGGACCTGATTGATGAAATTACCTTTGTTCATCCCAAAGATATGCAAGACGGTAAGGTTGCCATTACGAACCGCGATATTACGACCAACCTGCCTTATGTTGAAGGGGTTCACTTGGCCTTTGACCACCACCTGAGCGAAACGTTGCGATTGGATGACAGCCCTGCCAATCATATTATCGACCCGGATGCGCCATCTGCGGCACGCGTGGTCTGGCGTTATTACGGTGGGCATGGTGAATTCCCGGCAAGCTGGGACGAAATGATGGAAGCGGTTGATAAAGGCGATGCCGCACAGTTCAGTCGTGAAGAAATCCTGAAATCGGAAGATTGGGTTCTTTTGAATTTTCTTATGGATGCGCGTACCGGGCTTGGACGTTTCCGCGATTTTCGCATTTCCAATTATCAATTGATGATGGATTTGATCGATTGTTGCGCCAATATGTCGATTAAAGAGATTTTGGAGATGCCGGACGTCAAAGAACGCGTCGAGATGTACAAGGAACATGAACCGAAATTTATTGATCAACTGAAACGTTGCACGCAGGTTCATGGCAATGTGGCCGTACTGGATTTACGCAACGAAGATATTATTTATACGGGCAACCGTTTTATGATCTATGCGTTGTTCCCCGATACAAATATTTCCATTCATGTTTTATGGGGCTTGAAAAAGCAAAATACGGTATTCGCTTGTGGGAAATCCATCCTCAATAAAACATCGAACACAAATGTGGGTGAGTTGATGTTGAGCTATAACGGTGGAGGGCATCAAAATGCCGGAACCTGTCAAGTGGCCAACGACAAGGCGGTTGAAACGCTGGAGGCTCTGATTGCAAGTATGAATGCCGATGGTTGATGCATTTTAATTATGCAGCAATAAAATTTCGATTATAATAAATATTCCCGCGTTTGGCGGGAATGCTTATATGTCGTATCTTGCTTTGCAACGCAGGATACCCCACATATTTGTAAGTTATCTGCGTTATAGACTGAATAAAAGAAGCTGTGTAAGAAAATGAACTTTTGGCCCCGCCTTCCGTCCCTTTTAATGATTGTTCTGGCTTTGGCTGTGGCAACGGTATTTTTGCCATCTCTCAGCGGTTGCGCCTTGCAAACGGCGCAAATGGAACGCTGGATGTCTTCATTGACGGGAACGCGCGGTTTGCCAAAAGACGCGATGGCTGAATTGGCCCGCTTTAAAGATGTCTATTTGCAAAAGGCCGTTGAGACGGATAAACGTGACGATCAATTTGACCAGTTTATTGATGCCTTTAAAGTGGTGCGCAGTCATTATGTAAAACAGATATCGGATCAGGATTTGATCACCTACGCGATTGATGGATTAAAGGCGGATGAAGACGACTGGCTGAACCAAACGGATGATGGAACACCGCGCGGCAAGGCCAAGCCGGAAAAAGTGGTCGAGGTTGCCGTTGACGCAATGCTGGCAAAGTTAGATCCGCATTCCGGTTATATGACCCCTGCGGAATTTCAGGAACTGATGGTCGATACCAGTGGTGAATTCGGTGGTTTGGGTATTGAGGTTCAAAAAGGCGATGGTTTTCTGAAGATCGTTTCCCCGATTGAAGATACACCTGCTGATCGGGCCGGGATCAAGGCGGGTGACCATATCACCCATGTGGATGGCGCCTCCATCAAAGAATGGACCATGACAAAATCGGTTCGCGCCTTGCGCGGTAAACCGGGAAGTTCCGTGACTGTCACGATTGAGCGTGAAAATACAGCCCCGTTTGATTTGACGGTTGTGCGTGCCATTATTCAGGTACGTGCGGTGCGTTCTGCCCTTTACAACGGATATTTACACATCCGTGTGGTTTCTTTTTCAGAACGTATGGAAGCGGATGTTTTAAAAGCCTTTGAAAAAGCGCGCCGTGAATTGGGGGCAAAACCCAAAGGGATTGTTCTGGATTTGCGCAACAACCCGGGCGGGTTGTTAACGCAAGCCGTGGCGTTAAGTGATATGTTCCTGGAAAAAGGTAATGTGTTGTCGATCCGGGGACGCAAGGCCGAAGACGTTCGTAATTTTGGTGCGTCTGTTGGGGAAGTTGCCGCTGGTGTGCCGCTTGTGGTCTTGATCAACGGTGGGTCTGCCTCAGCATCGGAAATCGTCTCAGGTGCTTTACAGGACCATAACCGGGCAATCCTGATGGGACGTCGCACATTTGGTAAAGGATCCGTGCAAACGATTATGCCGTTGATGCGTGAAGGTGCGGTTCGTCTGACGACTTCGCTTTATTATCTGCCGTCAGGGCGCACGATTCAGAAGGTCGGTGTGGCCCCGGATATCCGCCTTGATTTGCCGGAAGTGCCAGTTGCGGCAAATGATAATAAGGACGAAAATGTTGAAAACACCACAACAGAGGGTGGTGCAAAAGATAAATATCACGCCCCGCGCGAAGCTGATTTACCTAATGTGTTGAACGCAAAGAAATTTATTGAAGACGACCTTCATAGCAAGGAAGGTGTCTTAGGTAATACTTCGGTTGAAAGTTGCCCTGAAATTGGCGAGAAGAAAGACAAAGAGCTGGGGTGTGCACTGGAATTTTTAAAAGCCGGCACAGCTAAGAAATTTTTGGCTGGTCTTGTTGCGAAAGGTCGCGGGTAAAATTAAACACCAGCCGAGTTTATCACATTTATACTGTCATTGACGGCAATGCTGAACGTATTTTGTTGATTGTCCATATAAACATAGCTCGTATATCCATTGGCACTGCCGTAATATGACCAGTCATTATTCAGGTCCAACGTGTTCGTTGAGCTACCATTGATGTAGGAAATTCCGGTAGAGCTAAATGTACTATTAATATCAACAGTGTTTGTTGACGAAGATAGATTGAGGATATCAAAGTTTGTAATGTTCTGGGCACCTGTTGCGGTAAAATCATAGGTGCTGGTTTGAATATTCAATGTATCCTGACCCGAACCGCCTTGTAGTGTGGGGCCATTGCTTCCTGCGGAGAAAGTGTCGGCGAAATTAACGGTATTTGTTTTGTTGTCCAGAATGAAATTTTCCACGCTGTTAAATATGTCATTTCCTAAAGTGGTTTGGCCTTCGTCTTTGTAAGTAATTGCTCCGGTGGAATCACTTTGGAACGTCAACGTTACATTGGTATCGACATCAACATCATCTTTTAGATTTAGGGTATCTGTACCTGCACCGCCGGAGTAGGTGTTTTGTGATGCATCGTCATGGGCATAAAATGTGTCATTCCCATCTTCGCCGAGAAGTGTATCTTTACCAGCCCCGGCATATAAACTGTCGTCACCTGTCCCGCCTAATAGCGTGTCATTGCCTTCACCACCTTTTAGGATATCGTTTCCGGCATCGCCTTTGAGGGTGTCATTCCCTGTTCCGCCTTCCAGTGTGTCGTTACCATCGCCACCTTCCAGTGTGTCGTTATCGCCATCGCCTTTTATCCAGTCATCACCGCCACCGCCGGAGATGGCATCATTTCCGGCGCCACCTTCAATGACATCATTGTCATACCCGCTATCATCTCCAAGGAAGCTCAGGATATCTTTAAACGAATTTCCTGTTGGAATGTCACCATGAATAAAGTCGTCGCCATCGCCGCCGTAAACGGTGTCTTGTCCTGAACCACCACTGATGACATCGTTTCCGTCATAGCCATATATCGTATCATCCCCTGCGAGACCCACGATGCCATCGTTAAGGCTACTGCCTTCAATGTAATCGTTACTTTTACTGCCACCGATTGTATTATCAATGTCTTTAATCGCATCTTTAACTTTTTCTTCGATTTCTTGTTGTGCGATTTCAGTTTGTGCCTGTATTTCGCTTGCAACGACCTGTTCAATCGTTGTGCTTAGTTTCGCAACGTTTGTCTGGATGTTTTTAAGGATATCGGAAACGCCTGTCTCGTCCTCTCCCGCATCGTTAGTATTGGTAAAGATGTTTTGAAGTTCTTGTGTGAGTTGTTCCAGACTTTGTTGTATTTCGGAGATAGCGGATTCAAATGCCAAACCGGCTTCAATAATATTTTCCAACTGTGCTTCGGCCTGTGCGGCTTCTGTTGCAGCCGCTTCAGCGGCAGCGGCAATTGCAGCTGCTTGGGCGAGCAAGGCTTCAGCCTCGGCTCCTTCCAATTCGGCAGCCTGTTGTTCAAGGGCTTCAGCCTCGGCTGCTAAAGCTTCTGCTTCTTCTTTTTTCTGGTCGGCTTTACGTTGGGAGGCAGCGCGACGTGTATTATTCAGTATGCGAATACTGGTTGTGCCAAATGATCCGGTGATTTGTGCTAAATTGAGAGTAACGGATTGGCCCGGCGCTGTATTAAACGATAGAACAGCGGAATATTGATTAGGCTGGTTCAAGGTAATGGAACCAACAGAGTTTGTCAGGATCAGTTCGCCGATAAAACCACCGGGTTCTTCCAAAAGTGCAGCCTTTAATTCACCGCCACGATTTTGTTGCAGGACACCTTGTGTACCACGGATACCAATTGTTGCCACGGGGGTGTTAAGGGTCATTGCATCGGGGTTTGTCTTTGCAATTTGGCCGGAAACAAAGGAGAAAACCCCGCTTACAAGGCTGGTGCTGAAGCTGCCTTCACCGCTATCTGGATCATAAACCATTTCGTCAAGAATCATTTCGCCATTTTCATCGAGTGAAAATGCGCTTTCATCCTTAAACGTTATCCCGACATTTGCCTTATCTGAGGTTCGTATGACGTCCCCTTGAAAAACCGGATCTCCAACTTTTAAGGTGATGGCTATGCCGTCTGCACGTACGGCACTGACGGAACCTTCTAATGTTTCAATCTGACCGATACTTTCACTCAGTCCGGCAGGGGCGGTTACCTGAGCATATTGCCCGGGGGCGAGGGGACCGCTTAGGGTTTGCACCATTTGGAAACCAAGAGTACCGGTTTGTGAAATAAGTGCATCAGGTTGATGGATAAAATAATCCTGCACGAGGCCGTGTTGTCCATTTTGATTGGTGAGGATCAAATCATTACCAGCTTGCTGGTAACCGTTACTGCCAATGGTAAATGTATCGGGAAGCTTGATGTCGTTTGTTTGTGCTGCATTGACAACAAACTCAAAATGATCACTTGCGTGTGATGGTGCATAAACCATGACATGCCTCAATTATATATATGGAAACAGATCATGGTATTCTAACGATAAATTCTAATGTAGCAAACAATTTTAAAGTTGTTTTCCTGCCGTTAAATACAGATTTGGAAAGTGTTTTTTGGCATTGTCACAAAAAAAGATAATACCTTCACCCATTTGGGTGAAGGCAGGGTGAATAGTGTCCGTCATTATACTAAGCAGTTCTCCATATTGGGGTTCTGAGTACGACGTAGTTTCTCGGCGGACTTGGGGTGATAAGTTTCTTATCACCCTTTTTTTTGGGTATAGATCAGAACTTATTCAAATAAATAAATAAAAATTATTCTAATTCACCCATATGGGTGAAGGCAGGAAAACTCGCATCCGTCATTATCATAAACAGTTCTCCATATTGGGGTTCTGAGTACGACGTAGTTTCTCGGCGGACTTGGGGTGATAAGTTTTCTTATCACCCTTTTTTTATATATCCTTTCAGCATACGGGAAAGTGTTTCAACTTTTCTGTAAAAAGCCTAAACTGTTGAAACAAAAATTATTAACTGGATGGTTTGTGTTTCGCATGGGCAGGTTTCGTTTCGGTGTTTTTGCTCAATTGATAACGAGTTTTACGCTCGCCGTCCTGTTTACGGTTATTGCAGCCGGTGTCGGCATATTTTCTATTCAAAAAATCAATTCAGGTATCAAGCAAGTTGTTTTGTCCCGCGTTCCTGCCATGACGCAGGCCTATCAGTTGGGACAACAGAGTGAGGCAATCGTTGCAAGCGCGCCCATGCTTGTCCGGGTCAGTTCCCAAGCCCAACGCGAAACAATTTCGTTTCGCATCGCAGATCGTGTGCGCTGGCTTCAGGAAATTATTGAGTCGTTGCGAGACTATCAGGTTGATGATGATGTTCTGGAAGTGATTAACCAGACACGCCAACAGTTGCTGAACAATTTTGGGCGACTTGATCTGTTGATACAAAATAGAATCGATATCAATGTGCGAATAAACCGACGCTATACGGAACTATTGGATATTTTTCAGGCAAAAAAAGATCTGGAAAATGAAACAAACCAAAAATGGTTTACCGTTTTCAGTGATTTACTGGACCAATTGTTACTTATGCAACGCGTCACGGAACCTGTCCGGTTTGAAACATTACGCGAAAATGTGCTGATTGCATTTAAGCGCATGCCCCCTTTAGAACAAGAAATTACGACCCCGCAGGAACGCGAATTGCTGGCGCGGTTGTACGAAGTCGCGATGGGCACGGAAGGATTGATTGAACTGCAAGGCCAACTGGGCGAAGAATTACAGAAAATCTCCGGTATCCTTGCGGTCAATGAACGTTTGTCCAGTCGCTTTGTTTACTCTGTCAATGACCTTATTCGTCGTATGCGCGAAGATATTGAAGAAAATAGCCATGAATTTCAGCTTTTGGTCGATAGCCGAACGGCTTTGTTGACGAATATTGTGTTAGTCGCGGTCGTTGTGTTGGGATTTATTTGTGCGATATTTGTATGGCGTATTCTTACCCGGTTGAACATGTTGAAAGAAAGTATGCGCGTTCATGCTGAAGGCGGGGAGTGCGCGATCGAGATTGACGGCGCAGATGAGATTTCGGACATGGCCGATGCCTTGCGTTATTTGGTGGATGAAATCAAGCAACGCGAAGAGATTATGAAGCTGAGTGAAGCGCGTTTTCGCGATGTGGCCGAAGCAACATCGGACTGGCTTTGGGAAACGGACTCCGATTTGAAATATTCATTAATATCGGATCGTTTTTTCGACATTACCGGTTTTACCCGCAATGATATTTTGGGAACAACCCCTATGGGGTTTGCGGCTTTGGCGCGCAGTGAAGAAGATGATCCCGAAAAATGGCTGCATCATGCCAACGATCTGAAAAACCGACGACGGTTTCGTGATTTTTCTTATTCCATTCGTTGCCCGGATGGGGTTTGGCGTCAGACAAAAGTAAGTGGTAAACCCATCTTTAACAGTGACGGTGTGTTTAAAGGATATCGGGGAACCGGGGCCGATATCACCGCAGAAACACAGGCCCGCAGCCGTTTGATGGCAGCGAATGAAATTATGCCGGGGGCCTTCGCCCTTTGGGACCACGAAAACCGTCTCGTTTTATGTAATCGAAAGTATTATCAGTATTACAAAACGTTAAATGATCGCATTCGCCCCGGTGTCACCTTTGAAGAACTCGCCCTTTTGATGGAGGAACGCCACGGGGTGCGTGACTATGAAGGGTACGGGGAACGCCGCAAACGCTTTCGTAAAAAACCCAGCGGTGTCTTTATGGAAGCCCTGTCCAACGGTCATTACCTTCAGGTCAGCGAAGCACCGACACTGGATGGTGGTACGGTATCATTGGTTATTGATATTACCGAACGCATTAAAACGGAAACCCGTCTGGAGCAGGCCCGACAGGATTCAGAAAATGCCAATAAAGCCAAATCGAAATTTTTGGCGGCCGCCAGCCATGATTTACGCCAGCCTTTACATGCAATCGGTATGTTTTTATCAGCATTGGAAGATCGCCGCAGTAAGATCGACAATGAAAATGCCCGCGCCGACCTTAAAATCATTAATAATATTTCCGACAGTCTGGAAGCGTTACGTGGATTGTTAAACGCGCTTTTGGATATCTCCAAACTGGATGCCGGTGTGATGAAGGCGGAAAAAACATCTGTGATGTTACGCCCTTTAATTGACCGCTTGTTAAAGCAATATAATGGACGGGCACAGGAAAAAGGGCTGGTTCTGAAATCATTTTGTCCCGACCTTGCCGTTCATAGTGACCCGGTTTTACTGGAACGTATCTTATCAAACCTGATGTCCAATGCGGTGCGTTACACCAGAGAAGGCGGTGTCTTGCTGGGGGTGCGCCGCCGTGGTGAGAATGTTGCAATTCAAGTAAGTGATACCGGCGTAGGGATTCCACAAGATAAAATCACGGATATTTTTGTGGAATTTCAACAGCTTGAAAACCCTGCACGGGATCGTCGTCGGGGGTTGGGGCTGGGGTTGGCTATTGTGGACCGGGTTATTTCCTTGTTGGGGCATCGTCTTGAGGTCAAATCGGTTCTTGGCAAAGGAACGACATTTAGTCTGGAAGTCGAACGCGATGAAGTTCAAAGCCATACAGGGGACGAAAAGCCGGTTGAAGTTGCCTTAAGTGGCAATCAGGTGCCGTTGGTTCTGGTCATTGATGATGAACCGGACATTCTGGAGGGAATGGAGCAACTGATTTCCGGTTGGAAGTACGATGTGATTGCGGCGTCTTCGACACAAGAGGCCTTGAGGCGGGTGGAACAATCAGTAAAAAAACCGAATTTGATTTTGGCAGATTATCGTTTGCAGGAAGATTTGACCGGGGCGCAGGCCATTCGTTTAATTCATGAACAATTGGGGCAAGAGATCCCGGCGGCGATTATAACAGGGGATACGGCGCCGGATCGAATTCAGGAGGCAAAATCAAGTGGTTTCATTCTACTGCATAAACCGTTGCGACCTGCTAAACTACGTCAAATCATTCGAACCGTTCATGCCGGAACTTTTCCTGTCCATGACGGGGCGGAACAATGAAAACCCAAAAAAGATAAAGAAATGAACGGGGAATAAGAATGAAGACTACTTTTGTCGTTGCCGATGATCATCCGCTGGTGCTGGAAGGTGTTAAGGGCGTTTTGCGCGAAATTGAACAAGGGGCTGATATCCTGCAAGCGACAAGCTATCCCGATCTGTTGCAGGTTTTATCGCAGGACATCGATTTTTCATTGGTGATTGCAGATTTGAATATGCCCGGTATGGCGGGGCTGGATGGTATTCGTGCCGTGCAAAGCAAACGCCCGGAAGTGCCGATTGTCATTATATCGGCAACGGAAAGCCGCAAAGCCATCAACAAGACCTTACAATGCGGTGTTGCAGGCTATATGTTCAAGTCCTTCAGCCAGTCTGAAATGCGCCATGCCTTAGAACAGGTTTTGCAAGGTGAAACGTTTGTGCCCGAAGCCAACAATGAAATGTTTAGCTCGGATGAGTTTTCAGAAGAACCAACACGTGATTTCGGCGCGGCGGCACTGAACCAACTGCCAATGGGGGTGGTTATTGTGGATCGTTCTGCGCAAGTGGTTTTTATGAATAACAACGCCAGTGACCTGTTTGCCCAAAATGATGGGGTTGATGTCGGGCCAACCGGTATTTTCAGGACGGCAAAAGTTGCAGAAACAAAAAATCTTCATGCCTTGATTGGCGATGCGGCGGTTGATTTGGGGGATGGCGATCAACGTGAAGGCGGTGCCATGACGGTCTCGCGCCCGTCTTATCGACGATCTTTTTCCCTGTTGGTTGTCCCCCTGCCGGATGAAGATGTCAGCCGGGATCATGGCAATGTGGCGGTTTTTATCAATGACCCGGAAAGACATAATGAACCACCGACAAACGTTCTTGCGCGTCTTTATGGTTTAACGGAAGCCGAAGCCCGTTTGCTGCAAGCCCTTATTGTCGGTAAAAAACTGGAAACCTTTGCCGCTGAGGTTGGCGTATCCATGAATACGGTGCGCAGTCATCTGAAACAGGTTTTTCGCAAAACAGGGACCAATCGCCAACCCGAACTGGTCAGTCTGGTGATGAACAGTTCGGCTTATCTGGCATCTAATCCGGTATGGGTTGAAGAAGACGCGTATGATGACTGATCTTGATTTAAAGACTTTTGAAAAACGATTACTGTCCTTAAAGGCAGAGTTGCTATCCTTGGAGGCAGCATCAAAGGAAGGGCGTGCGCCTGTTGAACTGGATCAAACCAAGGTTGGCCGGTTATCACGCATGGATGCGTTACAAGGGCAGGCCATGGCGCTGGAACTTGACCGTAGACGTAAAATCGAAATACAACGCATCGACAGCGCCTTGTCGCGCATTAAAAGTGGGGATTTCGGATATTGCGTTTCCTGTGATGAAGAAATCGCACCCAAGCGCCTTGAACTTGACCCGGCTGTACCGACTTGTATTGCGTGTGCCGAACAAAAAGAAGGATAGGCACGATGGGTGATCAAACATGCTTGGAGTTAGAAACTGCAACTTTGATTGAAGGACTGGATTAAGGATGAGTGGCTTTTCCGCCAGCAGTATTGAAAATGAAGGCAGCGTTCAAATCGGCTTGACGGCTGTTATTGTTGCGGTCACGGACGCCGAACCCCGTATTTTGGTGGTCCGCCGGGTGGATCACGCCTTGGCCTCAACCGAAGAAGGCGCGGCGCGCCAAGGTGAAGCACTCAGTGAAAATACATTGGAAGCATTGCCTTATGGTCCGTTTTATCCGGGACGACACCGGACACTGGATATGGGCTTGCGTTCCTGGGTGGAAGAACAGGCGCAGCTGGATCTTGGATATGTTGAACAGCTTTATACCTTTGGGGACCGGGGGCGTGACCCGCGCGAACGCGAACTCGGCGGGCGTATTCTCTCCATTGGCTATTTAGCCTTGGCACAAGAAGCAAAACCTGCCGGGGCCGGGGAGGCTTTGTGGCAAAACTGGTATCGTTATTTCCCGTGGGAAGATTGGCGTGATGGCAAGCCGGATATTATCACACAGGAACTTGAACCCGGTTTGGAAGAATGGGCGGCAAAGGCGGAAAGCCCCTCTGAAATTCGCGAACGGTTTGCCCGTATTGATGCCTGTTTTGGCTCTGAAGAAGTCCGTTGGAACGAAGACCGCGTTTTGGAACGTTATCAGTTGTTGTACGAAGCGGGTTTGGTGACAGAAGCCGCGCGTGATCAGGACTTAAAAACAGAGCCGAACGACCCCAGTCACGCAATGGTTTTGGATCATCGCCGTATTTTGGCAACCGCAATGGGCCGTTTGCGCGGAAAATTGAAATATCGCCCGGTGGTGTTCGAACTCGTCCCGCCAACCTTTACCTTGTTCGAACTGCAAAAGGCTGTTGAAGCCATTACGGGTAACTTGCTGCATAAGCAGAATTTCCGCCGCATGGTTGAAAAAAGTGGCCTGGTGGAAGGCACCGGAAAATTTGAAAGCCGCACAGGCGGTCGCCCGGCGGAAACCTTCCGATATGTCCGCGACATCCTCGCCGAACGCTTAACCGCAGGCCCCCGCTTACCGGTCGGGCGGCGTTAAATTTATTTTTGGACGATTTCCAGCCATGTAAAACCAAGGCCGAGTTTGCGGGTATCTTCACTTTCCCCAACTTGTTTGGGTGATGTTGCATTGGGGATAGAGAAGGAAAGGCGCAAGTCTTGCGCTGTGTTCAGCAGATTTTGCGGGATTTCTATTTCTTTAATTTGCTTCCCCCGTTTGGTGAAAATCCAACTGGTGATCTTGTGGTTATTAAGGAAGACATCAACGACCTGTCTTTCCAGTTTTGGTGGATAGACATAGCCGTCAACAAGGGTTCGTAAAAACAGTGTTCCTTCTTTTGCTATATCTTTGGCGGGTAATTCAATAACCACCTGTGTATCGTCGGTCCAGCTTCCCCAAAACTCAGCGCCGGAAAAACCTGTTTTGAGAAATGCGTCATTGCGCAAGCCTTTTTCGAAACGCAGCCGGATCAGAGTGTTACTTCGCATAGAGTTATGCGGGTGCAGTTTTTCCAGATAAAGGGCATGATTTTGAGCTTTGTCAGAAAGCCAAGGACCATCTTTTGCCAGAAGGAAGAGCAACAGGCAGGAAAGGATAAAGAGAATACCGCCCAGAATATTACGTTTGCAAAAAAAGGATGATGGAGCCATTTAATCTTCCTCTTTTATCCCGAGTGTGAGCCATTTGCTCCACGTTGTTGTACCCGAGGGGGCAATGCGCAGTCGAACTTGTCTATAAGGGGTTATGAATGTCTTCCAGTAAAGATAACCTATATCACAATATTCGACCTTATGGTCTGTAACCGTGATATTACCATTTGTTGCAAGTGCACCGGTTCCGGCTTCAAATTCCAAGGTATAACGGCTTGCACCAACATCGCTCCATTGCAGGCGAAAACAAGTATCGGCGATATCGTCATATTGAAAGAGTGTATTGTCTTTTGGGGTTAGCCATTGTGGTGACTTAAATTCATTTTGTGTTTGAGGTTGGGTCGAAACATGCGTGAGATTGGCCGTTTTTAACCGTTGTTTAATTGTTTCTAAAAGCTGATTGCGAACATCCCGGTTTATGGTTGCAATGTCGTGCTTTTCGCCGGGGTCTGTTTGTAAATCATAGAGGGTGCTTGACCAATCCCCTTTTGTGTTTTGTTGTGCATGAAGCTTCCATCTGCCATCAAATGCAGCAAAACGATAACGCGAAATGTCATTTAAATCGTTTTCGGCAAAACCTGATTGGGTGGTGAGGCCCAGCCAGATGGTTTTATGTGTTTTCCATCCGTTAAAAGGCGGAAGTTCCAATTGCTTGAAGAGGAAAGGCATTACATCTGTATGTGTCGTCCAATTGCGTGTTTCTCCTTCTAAAAGGGGAGATTGTTTGTTTTGAGGTGTCCAAATCATCAAAGGAAGGCGAATAAGTTCCTCATACAAATGTCCGTTTTTGGTCGTTGAGGCATGACCCACATTTCCACGTTCCCCGTGTTCATCGCCATGATCAGCTGTCAAAATCAAGATTGTATTATCAATAAGACCCGATTTAGTGAAAAAATCCCAGAACTTGGCAAACCATGCATCAAATTCACGAACTGATGCAGCGTGCATTTCAGTAATGATTTTGTTGTCTTGTGCTTCAAACTGAAAAGATTTTGCCGGTATGTTGGGGTAAGAGGCGACAGCTTCAATCTTTTTGAGGCGTTCTGGCGAAGCACTTTTTAAGGCGTTCCGCCAGTCAAATTGCCATTTAGGGTCGCGTTGGCGATAGGGTAAATGTGTATCCAGATAGTGATACCATAACAAGAACGGTGTTTTTTGTTGCGCGTGTTGCGAGAGCCAAGGGGTAAGATCCCTATCCGTTTGAATGTCTAATCCCAGATTTCCGAATGTTCCAACGTTCATAAAAGGTTGCAGGCCTGCAACCTCCCAACCTTTTTCTTTCAGTATATTCAAGGGGCTTGGTTGTTTATAGGCATATGGGGTTTTGCCGGAATTAACATGATGATCAAACGGGGAAAGCCCCGTTAACAAGGATACAATACCTGCCCCTGTCCATGCAGAAGTGCCGCGATGATGTGGGTAAATGGCTGCTGTTTTTGCGGCTTTTAACAGGGTGGGGGCGTTATGACTGGTTAGCAAATCAGCACGCAGGCTCTCAACACTCAGGATCATGACATTCATTTTGTCATTTGTCCGCCATAGCTTATCCGTGCTCATAAAAAGAAAGGAGATGAACGCGAGAAGCAGGCTAGTTAAAGCTAAGCGATAAAGCATGGCCCCCCACAAGATAGAGTCCGATAGACATAGAAGAAAAAACAAATAGATTGAAAATCAGATGTGTGTCGCGTTTGACAAAAACAGGTTTAGGGGAAATAAGTAAGGCCAGAACACTTCCGCAATAAGGCAATATTGCCCACGCCGGAATATAAAGCCCCTTATAACGCCCCAGAATGCTGAGAAAAAGGAGTGTGGCAACGGTGCAATAACTGATGAGTAGATAAAATTGAGGTCGCGCATTCCATGAAAGTTTTTCATCTCGTGCAAGTAAACGGTCACCAAGCCAGCAACCGACAGCGCCTGACCCAATATTGACGATGATATCCATATATCCAAAATAACGCTCAGGGTGAAAACCTTGCAGGATTTCGTCGTGAATGCCTAGAAAGGCAACCATAAGAAAACTACCCAAGCTGAGAGAGCGTGAATTTTGGAAAAAAGGGGTTAAGGCCCAACGACAAAGCAACGCGATAAAAATATATTCAGGAACATGGATTTTTTTCGCCGCAAATTGGGGATCGGGTAGCCAGAAGAGACATGTCAATAAAAGCGATATGAAAAATGTTTGTTTGCAGACCAGTTTTTTTAAATCAAGTTCTATCCATTTTGCCCATATAAGAAAAACTGTTGCCAATAGCAATGTCGTTAAAAAAACAGCGAAATGATCATCCATACGCGCGGATAGGTTCCGCCAAACATCGACACCGTTTTGAAAACTAAGGGTGATGATGATGGGGAGGAGTGGTCTGGTATATATTAAATATGATTTAAGAATGAGCAACTTCCCGTAAGATATCATAAGTTTGTCTGGCCGTTTGATCCCATGAAAAAAAGGCAGATCGTACCAGCCCGGCATTACAACGCATTTGATAGTCTTCTTCCAACAAATCCAGCACTTCGATCAGGCGCTCAGCCCAAATTTTGTCATCTAGCGGCGGTGCATATAAAGCACCTTCTTCACAAACTTCCTGTAAAACGTCGATTTCACTTGCAATAACCGGGGTGCCACAAGCCATTGCCTCAATCGGCGGGATACCAAAACCTTCGTAAAGAGCAGGGTAGGCGAAAACTTTTGCACCAGCATAAAGGGCGGGTAAGTCTGATGAAGGGACATAACCTGTAAATATCAAATTGCCACCGGGACAAAGTTTTTCATAAAAATCATTTTGACTTTCCTTTCCCCACCCACTTCCACCAGCTAAAACCAACGGCATGTGCGCTTGAACGTTTTTGGGCAGTCGATTATAAGCACGTAATAAAGTTTCCAAGTTCTTGCGCGGTTCTAACGTGCATACAGAAAGAAAATAGGATTTATATTTTAAGCCGTACTTGTGTAAGAGGTTGGTATTCTCTTCTTGGATCTGCAGTTGAAACTGCTTTCCGGCCCCACAGTACGTTACTTCGATTTTGGTCGGGGGGGTACCAAATATATCTATGATCTCTCGTTTGGAAAATTCAGAAACGGTAAGGATTTTTTGTGCACGTTCAATGGCATTGGGAAGCCCATCCATCCATTTCAAACGAGATTTGGGGTGAAATTCAGGATATCTGATATGAGATAGGTCATGCACCGTTATGATCATCGGGTCCATTTGACCGGGGGGGACGAAGCAGGGTTCCCAAAATACATCGGCTTTGATATTTTTTGCACCAGCTTCAAAGCGATTTTTTTTAAATGCGTTCCATAAATTACGTGCACCGGGGATGGTTTTTGCTTTTTCTTTTAAAGTGCTTTTCAAGCTATTTGATCCACCTCCACCGTCATGTGCAAAGTGAACGTCGCCTTGTTGCCAGTTTGTCCCGATGAAATGGGAGATCTCAAGCTTGGCTTCAAAGGTAGTCAACCTGTTTAGAATTTCACGTGTATAAATACCAATGCCAGTATGTGGGGTAATGAGGACGCTACTGTCAATGACGAGGTGCATTCTTTTATCTTAGCTCTTGAAATATGGGAGGTGAAAATTTCAAATCGGATCTTACCGCAATAGATGCAAGAAGGGCTAGAATAACTTTATAAAAAGAATTTTGGAGCTTAATGTCAAAAAACTTTAATGAATATCTTGAACATATTCAAATGGATAGCTTCTTTAGAGTTGCAAACGAGCAGAAAAATCTTGACCCTTTGGGGAAGCAGTCCTACCTTATGCTCAAATGGAGGTTAAGGATTCAGCCTCCGAAAATTTTTAAAAGATATATGCTCAATTTGAGCATAAGGAGTCTTGAAGATGACAGCCGTAGCCCAACGGGTAAATGACGATTTTGAATATAGCGCCGATGTTGCCGCGCGTATGGCACCTGTTTATGAGCGTGTGAAAGACCATATCACAGCCGAAGAATGGCCGGTTATCGCCCCGTATGTGGATGAAATTCTACGCCTGAAAAAAGAGCGCAACGCTGTTATTTTGGCACACAATTATCAAACTCGCGATATTTTCCATTGTGTGTCCGATATTGTAGGCGACTCTCTGGCCTTGGCGGTTAAGGCAAAAGAAGTAGATGCCGATGTGATGGTCGTCTGTGGCGTGCATTTCATGGCGGAAACAGCCAAACTGTTGAACCCGTCTAAAAAGGTTTTAATCCCGGACCCGGAAGCGGGTTGTTCGCTGGCAGAATCCATTACGGGTGCGGATGTGCGTAAACTGAAAGCGGATAACCCGGGGGTTCCGGTTTGTACCTATGTGAATACCTCTGCCGAAGTGAAGGCGGAAGTCGATATCTGTTGTACCTCAGCCAATGCCAAAAAGATTGTTGAATCGTTGGGCAGTGACAAGGTTTTGTTGATCCCGGATGAATTTCTGGCGCAAAACGTTGCCAAAACAACGGATGTTGAAATCCTGACATGGGCCGGGCGTTGTGAAGTTCACGAACTTTATAAAAAAGAAGATATCGAGCAGATCAAAAAAGATCATCCTGAATGTGTCGTTCTGGCCCACCCAGAATGCCCGCCGGATGTTTTGGATGCAGCAGATTTTTCAGGTTCCACCACAGGGATGGCGGATTTTGTCAAAGAGAAAAAGCCCGAGCTGGTCGCCCTGATTACAGAATGTTCCATGAGTGATAACATCCGCGCGGACTGTCCAGATAGTGAATTTATCATGTCCTGTTCCATGTGCCCGCATATGAAAAAGATCACCTTGCAGAAGATTGTCGATTGTTTGCGTGATTTATCCAACGAAGTCCATGTGGATGAAGCAATGGCAGAACCCGCCCGTGCGTCGATTGAGGCCATGATCGCGGCGAGCTAACGGAAAAAGCAATGCGATGAAAAGTGTAAAAACAGATGTGCTGATCATTGGGGCCGGTGCGGCCGGTCTGGTCAGTGCGCTTGAACTGGAAGGTCTGGACGTAACCGTCTTGGCCAAAGCACCGGTTGGTGAAGGGTCTAGCAGTTCGTGGGCACAAGGCGGTATTGCTGCGGCTGTGGGTGAAGATGATCATCCCAAGGCACATCTGAAGGATACACTGGATGTCGGGGTTGCTCTATCCTGTGATAAGGCAGCACACGTTATCACCCATGAAGGACCACAATTGATTGAGGCCCTGATTGCATGGGGGGTCAATTTTGACCGGGATGCAGAAGGTAAGCTGAGCTTGGGTCGCGAAGCTGCGCACTCTTTTCGTCGTATTTTACATGCGCAAGGGGACAGCACGGGTAAAGAAATTATGCGTGCCCTTGGGCAAGCTGTGTCGCATACGCAGAATATCCACGTCATGCAAGATTTTACCGCCCATGATTTGATTGTCGAAAATGCCTGCGTTAAAGGGGCGTTTGCCAAAGGTAAAGATGGTTCTGATCTGGCGATTATCGCCAAGGCAACCGTTTTGGCAACTGGCGGGATCGGCAGTTTGTTTGCTTATACGACCAATCCGGCAGAATCAGGCGGGGAAGGTATCGCGATGGCGGCGCGTGCCGGGGCACGATTGGCGGATTTGGAATTTGTGCAATTTCACCCCACGGCTATTGATGTTGGCGTAACGCCCATGCCCTTGGCAACCGAAGCCTTGCGCGGTGAAGGGGCACATTTGATTGATGCCCGTGGCGTACGTTTTATGCCATCGGTTCACCCTGATGCGGAACTGGCCCCACGTGATGTGGTTGCCCGGGCCATTTGGCGCCGTGTGAAAGCGGGGGAGAAAGTCTTTCTTGATGCCCGTGACGCGGTTGGGGATGAATTTCCAACACGGTTCCCCACCGTTTGGGGATATTGTCAGGATGCCGGGTTAGACCCGCGTGTTCAACCGATCCCGATTACACCGGCGGCCCATTACCATATGGGCGGGGTGGACGTGACACTGGACGGGCAAACCAGCATTAAAGGATTGTGGGCTGTGGGTGAAGTTGCCTGCACAGGTGTGCATGGGGCCAACCGATTGGCGAGCAATTCCTTGTTGGAAGCTGTGGTGTTTGGGCGCCGTGCGGCACAGGATATTCTGGAAAATCTGGACAATGAACCATTGGCTAACCTGCCCGCACTCGGCCTGACCGGCGGGATTGATCTTGGGGCGCAATTGGCAAACCTAATGTATGCGGCCTGTGGTGTGGAACGTAATGAAGCCAGCTTGTTTGACGCGCTCAGTCAAATTGTGGAATGGGAACAAAAATCTGAACTTTATAGCCGGGAATTTTGTAACCGTTTGATCAGTGCCAAGATGATTTTGGTTTGTGCGCTGGAACGTTGCGAGAGCCGGGGCGGGCATTTCAGAAGTGACTATCCGGAAACAGACGAGAAACAGGCAACACGCAGTAAAACAACCTTGCGTGAAGTCGATGCATTTATAAGGGGCCTCAATATCGGGGCTGATATTCAAGGGACTGTAAACACATGTCAGACGCCGGCGTAAAAGTAGAACCGCTTTCTCCCATTTTGATCGAACCTGCGGTGCGCAATGCACTGGCGGAGGATTTGGGCCGTGGGGGTGACCTGACAACCGATATCGTCATTGATGATGATGCGTGGGTGAAGGCTTCTATCAACGCGCGTCAGGTCGGTGCGTTATCCGGCATCGATATCGCGGAAATGACGTTTGCCTTGTTGGACCCGCGTGTGGATATGGAAGTCTATATTGCCGATGGCGGTCGTGTGGCCCCCGGCGATACGGTTGCCCTGTTGGAAGGCCCCGCTCGCGCGATCCTGACGGGTGAGCGGGTTGCGTTAAACTATATGGGGCACCTATCCGGTATTGCATCTGAAACACGTAAAATCGTGGATGCCGTTGCAGGAACCAAGGCGCGCATCACCTGTACACGCAAAACAACGCCGGGCTTGCGGGCTTTTGAAAAATATGCCGTGCGTTGTGGTGGGGGCTTTAATCACCGTTTCGGTCTGGATGATGGCTTGATGATCAAGGACAATCATATTGCGGCCTGTGGCGGCATTACACAAGCGATTGAACGGGCAAAAAGTAAAGTCGGTCATATGGTGAAAATTGAACTGGAAGTCGACAACCTTAATCAGCTTGAAGAAGGGTTGAAGGCGGGTGCCGATGTTATTTTGCTGGATAATATGGGACCGGACCTGTTGAAAGAAGCGGTCAAGATGATTGATGGTCGCGCGGTGGCTGAGGCATCTGGTGGGGTGACATTGGAAACAGCACCCGCCATTGCCGCCAGTGGCGTGGATGTGATTTCAGTCGGTTGGTTGACCCATAGTGCACCTTGTTTGGATTTAGGACTTGATTTTTAGTTGAATAATTCAAAATTAAAAGATATGTCTGCGGAAAATCTTTAATATTATAAAAAGGTCAACTAAATGCTGCCATATGAAATTGATGTCACAACCCTGAAAGAATATCGTGAAGCCGGGCTGGATCATATTGTTCTGGATGTACGTGAACCAGCGGAAACCGCTTCGCATGCCTTTGACGGGGCATTGGAAATCCCGATGCACGAAATCCCACAGAACCTTGATAAAATCCCGGAAGATAAGACCGTTGTTGTCCTGTGCCACATTGGCGGACGTTCTATGCAAGTCACAGGTTTTCTGCGCCAGCAAGGCTATGAAAATGTGACCAACCTGCGTGGCGGCATTGATGCCTGGTCGCGTAGCTGATTATTCTGTTTGGGCATTCAGGGCGGTTTGAATAAAACCGTCCACGTCTTTTTCATTCGTGTTGAAAGACGTCACAAGGCGGATGACAGGGCAATGGGCGTCATGCCAACGATAGAAGGCATATCCGGCGCTTTCCAGTTTTTGTAAGATCAGTTCCGGCATGCTGATAAAAATTTCGTTGGCTTCGACCGGATAATAAAGTTCACACCCTGCGATACCTTCCAGACCTTTAACCAGTTTTTGAGCCATTGTATTGGCATGGGCGGCATTTTTCAGCCAAAGATCGTTTTCCAGATACGCATCCCATTGGGCGGCAATAAAACGCATTTTGGATTGTAATTGACCGGCGCGTTTGCGTTTATAACCAATCGATTTGCCAATTTTATCATTAAAGAAAACGACAGCCTCGGCATTCATAGTGCCGTTTTTGGTGGAACCGAAGCTGAGCACATCGACACCGGCTTTCCATGTCATGTCGGCAGGGCTGCACCCGAGTGTGTTCAGCGCATTGGCAAAACGCGCACCGTCCATATGTAAATAAAGGCCATATTCTTTAGCCACATGGCTGAGGTGATGAATTTCACCGGGGCCGTATACGGTTCCGGCTTCTGATGCTTGTGAAATACTAATGGCGGCAGGTTGGGTATGGTGAACCGCATCATCTGTTGCAGAAAGGGCAGCTTCGACTTCGCCTTGATGGAGTTTGCCGTTGGGGCCGGGCAGGGTGACAAGTTTCGCACCACTTGTATAAAATTCAGGTGCGCCGCATTCATCACAATTGATATGGGCATCCTTGTGACAATAAATACTGCCATAGGAGGGGGAAATCGCACCAAGGGCCAAGGCATTGGCGGCAGTTCCTGTTGTGACCAGATAAACAGAGGTTTCGCACTCAAAAAGATCGTTGAAACGTTGTTCGACCTTTTTCGTCAGCGCATCTGCACCATAGGGCATCGCCGTATCGACATTGGCTTTTGCGAGCGCATCGAGTATTTCTGGGGAGACACCTGCCGTATTATCGCTGCAAAAGTTCATTTTAGCCTCCATTAATGTACTCAGGCTTTTAGATTAACCTGAATGGGGATCTCTTCAAAGTCTTGTTTTGCCACAATAAAGCGGAAAGCCTTTATTTCTTTCAAAGTTAAAATAACCCAGATGAGTTCGGGTTCATAAACCATCGATTTATCGGTTTCAGATGGGTAAGGCGACCCGGTGGGGTGGGAATGATAAAGGCCGAGGACGTTACGTTCCCCCGTTTGTGCAATCAGGTCAAAACGAACCTTTGCATCAATTTCAAAAGTCTTGGTTTTATCCCCGGCACTGACGTTAGTGGCAGGATGAATATCACGAACCTGATCGTGTGCGCCACTGAGCAGGCCGCAACATTCCTCAGGATAGGCGTTGCGTGCCTGTTCAAACAGTTGGTCTATGTGATCCTGTGTGAAGATCATTCCGCAGGGGCGAGGGATAAACCGCCCAGCTTGGCCCCGCTGTTGATATCCAAAATCATCAAGCGGTTGATGCCTTGTTCATTGATCATACGCAAAACAAGACGTTGAGAATCCATATCTGTTTCTACGATTTTATAACCTTTGGGGATTTCTAGACGCATGTCCCCGAACGCTTTTGCAGGGGCTATGGCAGAAGGGGAAACCGTTGCTTGCGGGGTCGGTGTTGTGTCTTTTTTCTTGCCAACCAGTGGGACTTCAACCTCTTTTAAGGCTTGTTCCAGTTCCGGTGCTTCTTTGGCAAGGTCAAAAAATTTAAAATCAGGGTTGTCTGACTTCTGTATTAGGCCGTAAACCAAAGCAATCATACCGAGGATAATCAGAATTCCCATGCCGGCAACGGCAGAAACGAGTACAGTTCTCATAAATTTTAACTCTAGCTTTGGTGACAATGAGCGATACATTCACAGTAACAGCCCGCGATGAAGATCAAGGGATACGTTTGGATAAACTTCTATCCTTGGGGGATAGCGGCCTATCACGATCTCGACTGAAAGCCTTGATTGAAGGCGGGTCCGTTTTCTGTGCGGGGCAGACCATAACCGACCCATCGGTTCGGGTCAAACCCGGACAACAGTTTTCCATCGAAATTCCCGAAGCAGAGGACTACGAACCACAAGCGGAAAACATTGCGCTTGAGGTTGTCTATGAAGATGACGACCTGTTGGTGATTAATAAACCCGCAGGTATGGTGGTGCATCCGGCAGCTGGTAATTACACCGGAACCCTTGTAAATGCATTGCTTTATCATTGTGCGGGCAGCCTGTCTGGTATTGGCGGGGTGAAACGTCCTGGGATTGTTCATCGCCTTGATAAAGAGACCAGCGGACTGATGGTGGTTGCAAAAAATGATATCGCCCATGTCTCTTTATCAGAACAATTTGCCGCTCATTCCTTGGAACGGGCCTATCAAGCGGTTGTTTGGGGGGTGCCGAATCCAAAAGAAGGACGGATTGAAGGAAATATCGGGCGCAGTCCGCAAAACCGTAAAAAAATGGCAATGGTCAAGTCAGGGGGTAAGACGGCTGTGACCAATTACCGCTATATCAAAGCGGTTGGCACCTTTGCCTCGTTGGTTGAATGTCGTTTGGAAACGGGTAGAACGCACCAAATACGAGTACATATGTCAGAGAAAGGTCACACTGTTGTTGGCGATGCGTTATATGGGCGCACACCCTCGCGTGTGTTGCGGATGCTCAGTCACGAACAAAAGGCAGAATTCAGCCAGTTTACCCGTCATGCCTTACACGCATATATTATAGGGTTTTTGCATCCGCGAACAAATGAGCGGCTTCGATTTGAAAATAATTTACCTATTGAAATTAATAACTTATGTGAAATTCTCAAAAAAATATAAAAATGTTATATACCTGAGTATCTGAGTTAGGTACTATAAAGAGGAAGGGGATTTTAATTCTGAGGAGGGCATCCATGACGGATGGTTCTGCCGAACTGTCCGTGTAACCCATATCCGACAAGGGGGATGGCACATGGCGACAAATACCTTTGGACTTTCTTTTACACCCGAAAGTAATCTTTCGCGTTATCTGAGTGAAATTCGAAAATTCCCGATGCTGAGCGTCGAGGAAGAATATAGCCTTGCTGTAAGCTGGCAAGAGCGAGAAGATCACGAGGCCGCCCACAAGCTTGTAACCAGTCACCTACGCCTTGTTGCAAAAATTGCAATGGGCTATCGCGGCTATGGATTGCCGGTTGGTGAATTGATTTCAGAAGGCAACGTAGGCATGATGCAGGCCGTTAAACGGTTTGACCCCGAACGTGGTTTCCGTCTGGCGACCTATGCGATGTGGTGGATACGGGCCTCTATCCAAGAATATATTCTGCATTCATGGTCTTTGGTCAAAATGGGGACGACCGCAGCCCAGAAAAAACTGTTTTTCAATTTACGCAAATTGAAAGGCCAAATGCAGGCCATTGAAGAAGGCGATTTGCATCCCGAACATGTTGCGAAGATTTCCAAACAACTGGACGTGCCGGAAGATGAAGTTGTTCAAATGAACCGGCGTCTTGCAAGTTCGGACCATAGCCTGAATTCCCCCTTACGTATGGATGGGGAAGGCGAATGGATTGATTGGTTAGTGGACGAAAAAAGCAATCAGGAAAAAGAACTGGCACAAAAAGAAGAACTGGATAACCGCCGCTTTATGCTTGAAGCCGGTTTGAAAGTTTTAAATGAACGCGAACGTCATATCTTGCAAGAACGCCGATTGAAAGATCGCCCGACAACCTTGGAAGATCTGTCGCAGGAATATGGTGTTTCACGTGAACGTATCCGCCAAATCGAAGTGCGTGCTTTTGAAAAACTGCAAAAATCGATGAAAAATGCAATGATTGAACAACGCATGCATGAAAAAGAAATGCGTGAAAATTTCTAACCTGTCTTGCACTACAGAGCGATAAGAAAAAAGCAGCGGTATTAGCAGTCAAGCGTAAAAGTGGACCCGTCCCCTAAAACTGGAGAGCGCCTTCTGTTAAACTGAGATTTACAGGAGGAATAAATGAGTCTCAAAAAATCTGATGAATTTAGACGTGAAGCCGTTCATCTTGCTCTGACAAGCGGACTGTCACGCAATTTGAGATTTGAGTTAATTTTAAGATAGAATGAAGAGTGGCGCACCCGACAGGATTCGAACCTGTAACTTCCACCTTCGGAGGGTGGCGATCTATCCAGTTGATCTACGGGTGCCCATGTAATTTTTCGAGAACATACAAGACAGATGAAACCGGGTAAAGCCCGTAATGCATCTCGTTACGTCTTTTTTTATTTCCTAAAAGATTTAACTCCTATGATGTTTGTCCAGCGGGAACTTTATTCTCCGCCAGTGTAAAAGTTGTAAAATCCTTGAATATCCATCCGTTTTTCAAGGTATCGTAAATAATTTTCAGGAGCTTGCGGGCTGTGGCTATGATGGCTTTTCCGCTGTCTCGGCGTCCTTTTATGCGATGGTAGTAACTGTTGAGGTAACCGGAATAGCGAATGGTAATCAGAGAACATTGCACCAGTGCCGTCCTGACCAGCTTGTTGCCCCGTTTCGTAATTCGACCACGATGGTCTGTTTCGTTGGACTGACTAACCCGTGGAACGATACAAAAATAGGCAGCCAGTTTGTTCTCGTCTTCAAAATCATTCACATTCCCGATTGCAGACAAGAAAATGGCCGCCGTACGCGAACCGATCCCTTTGATACTCAGCAAACCTTCAAACCCGTCCAAAGAAGCCGCAAATCGTTCAATTTCGACATCCGCATCTTTAATCGCTTGTGTCAGGCTGAGGGCCTGATCGCGAACAAGGGTGATTTCAATGTGTTCGACTTTTGAGAACACATCCATATTTATACGTTCCAAAGAGCGTTTCGAGGTGAATTTCTCTTTCTTGATTTTGATGCCGTGACGATTGAATAAGGCATGAACTTTGTTCAACAGACGGGTGCGTTGCTTGACCAATAAATCCCGTGTTTGCGTCGCCGGGGATTAACCACAACGATGCGACCAACGCACGAGATGACCTCGTCGCGGAAATAGGCGGAATTGCCGGTTGCCTCAATCGCGAGTTCGTCGTCTGCCGACAGCCTGAGACAGAACCGTTCCAAATCGTTTGCACAAAGCTGGAAGGTTTCAAACTGTTCTGAACCATCTGTTTCCAGACGGCAAATGGTAAAAAAATTGGTATGAAGATCGACACCGATATAAGCCATTGCTATACTCCCTGTGTTGGGAAGCGGAAACCCCGAAAGGCTGTGAACGGCCAAACCAAACTCCTATACGAGGTCATCGGCACAAACCGAGCCTCACGATGGTCGTTCGGTGATAGGTGCGAGTTAATCTCCTCAACAGGGTCAATCGCCCTACGTGACATATCCACCCTGAAACCTATCCGCTTCTCCCGAAAACTATACAGCAACGAGATATTTGACCGCTCACAAGTCATTCATGCCATCTCCTTCCTTTGAAATCTTACTGAGCCTAGGCAACCCATCGGGCGAGGCAACTAGGTGATGGTGACTGTCTAATCATTTGGCACCGCCTTGAGTAATGTCGCCTTCAATTGTTCCAATGAATTTCAAAGGCTTAGTCAAAACGGGTTGAGCCTTTTGCTTTTTCCGCGATATAGGAAAAAGAGGAAAGGCCTCTCGGTTTTGAGAGAAACCTTCCCCTTTTCAACGGCTGGACACTTTATTTGATTTGATCGATCATATATTGCCCCAGAACGGAGTGATGCATGATCTTGGCAACGGGTAAGATGGTTTCTGCCGGACCCCAGGCAAAGACATTGACAGGAACCGCTGTATGAGTACCCGTGCCCCAAACGATGTTTTGTTGGGTGGCCTGTTCGCGCGCCAGTACGTTGCCCCGGTCATTATAGGGGAAGTAGGCGTCGAAATCGTGGATGGCGGGAACCTGTTTGGCTTTTAGATAGCCGTGGCCTTCTACATGGTACGGGTTTTCTTTATCCGTCAGGACGCGTGCGGCCTGTTGTTCGGTAATATCAAAATCGGAACTCTCATTGACCATTTTTGCAAATATGGCAGGTGTTTGGTCTTTTTTATCAAGTTTGCCGAACTTGGAAAACAGGGTGCCATAGCTCATATTCTGGTTATAAAGACTGTCCAGAATATCAAAGCTGCCGAAATTGAAGTTTGGCTTGTAGTCGTGGTTTTCAAATGCTTTGCTCGGACGTTTCTGTGCCTTGGGCAGGTTGGCAGAAGAATAGCTGAAACCAAAGGAACCTGTTTCATGGTCAGCAGTGATGATCACCAAGGTATCATCGCGGCCCTTCGCCCAGTCATGGACGCTGGCAACGGCTTCGTCGAATTTAACCATTTCATTGAGCATGGTGCCCGCATCGTTGGAATGACCGGCCCAATCAATCTGGCCGCCTTCGACCATCAGGAAGAAACCGTCTTTGTCTTTTTCCAGAACGCTCAGGGCTTTTTGTGTCATTTCAGCCAAGGTCGGTTGTGTGCGTTTGGCGTTATTTTTTGTCTGACGGTATTCAATACCATCGGCCATACCGGAATAAGCAAACAACCCGAGAACTTTATCCCCTTTTGACTGAGCCAATTGGTCTTTGTTAAAGGCGAGGCTATAGCCTGCTTTTTGTGCTTCCTGCAACAGGTTGCGTTCGTCTTTGCGTTTGGATTTCAGTTTGACGGAACCACCTGTCAATTCCACCAGTTGATTGTAAACGTCGCCCTTGTCATTGGTGGATTTCGGGATGAAATGGCGGATACCGCCGGATAACATGACATCCACATTTGTATGTAACATATCAACGGCAATGTCGTTTTCCAGTGAACGATGCGGCTGATGGGCGGCAAAGGCGGCGGGTGTCGCATGTGTGAGACGCGTATCGGAAATGATCCCGGTTGCCTTGCCCAGACGTTTGGCTTTTTCCAGAATGGTTTCAACATGGTTGCCGTCTGCATCAATGCCGATAACTTCTGCACCGGTGTATATCCCGGTTGCCAGTTGCGTGGCGGAACAGGCGGAATCGACAACGATCGCATCTGTCGGGTTGGTCAGAGACGACCCGATGACACCTTCTTCGGCGACTTTATAAATAGCGGTGTTTTTCCCTTTATAGATGGAATTCGGGGCATATTGGGCATAGGTTTCCAAAAGCCCGACCTGTTGTGGCCCCATGCCATCACCGATCATCAGGATAACATTTTTAATGTTGGCAGCCTGTGCCATTGTCGGCAAGGAAACTGCAAAAGTGGCCGCAATAAGGGCACGTTTAAAGGTTTTCATTTTATCCTCTGTCTGGATTTAAATTAGAAAATTAGAAACAGAGGTGAAGGCTAGCATGAGCTGTATGACAGGATTGTGATGCTTATGTGGTTTTTTATCAAGTTATAGAAAACCGTGTAAGCCCGCGATTTTTATTACAAAAGGGAAGGTGAGGTCTCTACAACGATGCTATGGCCAAAGCGTTCAGGTCTTCTATGGCAGTCTGTAAACGCCTTTTGACATCGTGTAATTGTGGTAAAGGGGTGATGCGATCCTCGTCCATATAAAGGGCGCGGTTGAGTTCGATTTGCAAAACATGGATATGGCGGGCAGGCTCGCCGTAATGCTGTGTGGTAAATCCACCGGCGTAGGGGCGGTTTCGTTTCACGCTGAAGCCTTGTGTTTCCAACAGGTGCTGTGTGCGTTCTGTAATCCAGCTGTCACAGGAGGTACCAAAACGGTCCCCTAAAATGATATCGGCCTCAATGCGTTGAAAGTCCCCGTTCGGTGTGGGGGAACCGGATGGCATGGAATGACAGTCAATCAATAAACAGGTGCCAAACCGCTCCCGCGTTTCTTCGATCAGGCGGCGCAAGGCGGCATGATAGGGGTGGTACAGGCGTTTGATACGTTCATCAATTACGGGGAAATGCAATTTGTTGCGATAGATATCGGCCCCGTTCGTCACGATTTTGGCGATGGTGCCCAAACCGACCTGTGCGCGTGGTGAGTCGGTATTGACGAATGATGGCAGGGGAGAATCGAACATATCGGGGTCCAGTTCATATGGTTCCCGATTGACATCTATATAGGCGCGCGGATAGACGGCCTTCAGCAAGGGGCTGCCGAATTTGGTGCAGACTTGGTAGATTTCGTCAATAAAAGCATCTTCGGAACGGCGCAACGCGGTCGGGTTCAAAAGAGATGATTCGATGAAATCCTGAGGGTAATAACAGCCGCTATGAGGTGAAGCATAGACGACAGGGGCGGTCTGTTTTTTGGGATGCAGAATGGTAAAGGATGCTTTGGCCCCTGTTGTCTCGTCTAAACGATCATATGCTTCTGTTGTGGAAGCGCCCATGATTTCCGCCATTTCCTTACGATTCTATGATATCTCTATTGTTTGAGTACCGCGTCCAGAAAAACGGTGCAAGTAAGAATAATAAAACAAAAACTATAAAAAAACGAAAAAAAGGGGTTGCTTTGTACGGTTTGTCGGATTAAAAGCGCTCTCGCTTCCGGGGTAATCCTTCAGTTGCCGTATCGGGAGCGAGTAAAACATGGGTCGTTAGCTCAGTTGGTTAGAGTGCTGCCTTGACATGGCAGAGGTCACAAGTTCAAATCTTGTACGACCCACCATTTTTTTCGATCTGGAGATTGTTGTTGTTGACTCAACGCAGTGATCTCCGTATGTTCCCGGCTCCGCTCATCCAGAGGAGATGGGCAAAGCGTTTGAGGATACGAGATTATGAAAGTTCGCAACTCTTTAAAATCCGCTAAGCTGCGTGAAAAAGGCTGCCGTGTCGTGCGCCGCCGTGGCCGCGTATATGTTATTAATAAAAAGAACCCGCGTTTTAAGGCTCGTCAGGGCTGATTTAACACGGTCTTTTAATTAAGACGTTTCGACAAAAAGCCGCACCCGGTTGGGATGCGGCTTTTTGTCGTTCAAGCTATGATCAGACTTGCGCAAATCTAAACGGGGTCGTACCCTGATACAGAGAAATGCGGAAAAAGTTATATAAACCTATGAGCTTGAAGAAAAAAATAGCAGGCAGTTCTATTGTTCGGTTTCTGGCGCAAAATACGCCTTTGATGCATGGGATTGCAAAAAAACTTGTCCCTGCCACCACAGGCGTTGAAGCCGTGGAAGTGGCGGCAAAGTTGCGTGATATGGGGTATCATGTGTGTTTGCATCATCTGGGTAAAGCGTCGAAGGATATTGAGGTTATTCAGGAAAATGTTTCCACGGTGATTGAAACGTTGGAAATTTTGGATGAAGAACGTCTGGAAGTCTGTTTCAGTTTGATGCCGTCTGAAATGGGTTATCTGAAATCAGGAAAAAGCGGTGAGGTCCATTGTCGGCAAGTAGCCCAAGTGTTTGGCAAAAGAATTGCGGTGCGCGATGTTGAGGACCGTCAAGGGTATGGGGATGGTCACGGTGTGGGGGAACGCAATATGCTTATCCTGCATGCCGCAGAACGCATTCAGATGCAGCGTTTGCTGGCGTTATATGGTGGTATAAGCCGATCTGACGTTCCTGTCTGTGTGACCATTCCGGCAGGCTTGATGCGCAGTATTAACGATGTGAAGGCGATCATTTCCCAAGGGGGCAATATTCGCCTGTCCATGCATCCTTTTAAAGTGCACGATGCGAATTCTCTGGAATATGAAGATTTGATTCTGGATAATTATATGAAATTGGCGCGTATCTTGTTGTCCGAAGATGCGATGATCCAGCAAGTGACTCCGGTTTTTGCTCTGGAAGATAATCAGGTGGCCGAACAGATTATGATGATAGCCAATCTGGAAGGTTGGAGCGCAGATAGCTTCGAGTTTGAAATCCCTTACGGGGTGAACAATACGCTTAAACGCAAATTGCGTGATGATGGGTATAAGGTGCGTGTGCTGGTTCCTTACGGCAAGGAATGGTGGCCTTATTTTAGGAAGCGCAGCGAGAGCTGAGACGCAAAAAAGGGCACAAGTCAAAGACTGTGCCCTTTGTTTTTTAGTCTGGGTACAGGCTATTCCATACCCAATGCGCGTTTATAAAGATCCAGAATCTCTTCTTGTTCCGTGCGATCATGGTCTTCCATTTTGCGCAGGCGGACAAGTTGACGCATAATTTTAACGTCGAATCCTGTTCCTTTGGCTTCTGCATAAACATCCTTGATATCGGCGGCGAGGGCCGCTTTTTCTTCTTCAAGGCGTTCGATCCGTTCAATGAAAGAGCGCAGGTGATCGCCTGCAATTCCGCCGACTTCAGCCATAATTTGATCCCTTGTTGGTCTGTGTAATAAATCTGTTGAGGCGAAGATAAACAGCTCGCTTGCGACATGCAAGTTTGTTCGACATATACGAAAGGATAAAAAAAATCGCTATTCGGGCTGTGAACCGACCTCTTTCGCTTGCGTCAGGCTTGGATTTTGTGCAATCAATCAAACGAGATAAGGAAAACAAAACGGGGTTGAAGTCCAGTGGCTCGTTATCATCTTGAACGCCTTTCCGTCATGTTGGTGGAAGACAATGCATTTGTGCGCGATACAATGGCGAATCTATTGCGCTCATTTGAAATTCGCAAGCTCGTCACCTGTGAAAACGGGGTGCAGGCGATTGACTTTCTGAAGTCGGCAGGGGGACCAAACAATCCGGGTGGTGTGGACCTGATTATTTCCGATTTAATCATGTCACCGGCAAACGGTTTGTTGTTGTTGCGCTGGGTACGTGCTGCAAAAGAATCGCCCAATCGGTTTATGCCTTTTATTATGATGAGTGGGGCGGCTGATAACGATTATGTCAATGCGGCCCGGGATATGGGCGTGTCGGAATTTCTCGCCAAGCCTTTTTCCGTAGATAGTGTTTATAAGCGCTTGATGGAGTTGATCGACTTTCCGCGCCAGTTTGTCACAACACATAACTATCATGGACCGGATCGTCGTCGCCGTAATGAACCCGCACCCAATAATGTGGAGCGGCGCGAAACCACGGATGACGATATTACAATCGTTTATTCCGGTGAAAAGAAAAAAGGTAAAACGGATTCCGGTGTCTGGTATTTCCGTCTTCCCAACCGTTTGAAAGATAAAGTTGGTGGGATGGGGATGAAAGGTGGCGGTTCCCTGCCACAAGATCTGCTGGATCAGGCCGAACAGGAATTGGAACGGTCTTCCGCAAGCTTCCATGATTGGGCACTGGAATATCTGTCTCAATTATCCAACCTTTGTACCGAGGCCCTTCTGGCACCGGGGGCACGGGGGGACCATTTCCATAAAATTAACCTGCTTGCCCACGAATTGCGGGGACAAGGCGGGACCTTTGGCTATCCGCTGATTTCAATTTTCGGCAAGATGCTCTACGAATGTACGGTGGAAGGCTGTAAGGAAACGGATGCGGCCGTTGAAGTGGTCAAAGCCCATATTGATGCCATGCGTGCTGTTTTACGTGAAAAAATCATGGGTGATGGCGGTGTCTTGGGCCGTGAATTGTTGCAAGGTTTACAGTTAGCGGTCAAAGAGAAAACCGGACAAATCCTGAAAGTGGATGATCAGAATCAAGGCTGGTAAACAATATTTTAATTGATTGAAAAGAGTCGGAGGTTTCTCCGGCCTCAGGTTATTGACAAAGCCCCTAAATTGTCATCCCCGACTCTGATCGGGGATCCATCTTTGTCCAATGAGTGATATCTAATCTATTGATTTAACTGGGTCCCGCATCAAGTGCGGGAAGACGGTTTATTTATTAAAAACACTTTGTCAGCAATCTGAGGTCGGAAGTTTCTCCGGCCTTTTTTTACTCATCACTCAAATTTTGATTGTGAAAAAAGGCAGGGTTGACAGTAGGATATTAATTAAGGATAAATTATATCCGTAATTAATATTTAAAAGGATCCCCCCTATGTCTAATCGACTGAATCATTTTGAAACCTCTCCGGCAATTTTGGAAAAGATGGCGGCGTTTTCTATGGCAACCAAGCAGGAAACCTCCATTGATCAAACTTTGCTGCATCTCGTGGATATTCGCGTTTCCATGTTAAACGGCTGCGCGTTTTGTCTGGATATGCATGTTAAGCAAGCCAAAATTCAGGGTGAGCGCGAATTGCGTTTATATCATTTGAGTACATGGCGAGAGTCAGGGCTGTTTACGGAGCGCGAACGTGCCGCCTTGGCGTGGGCGGAAGAAGTAACCCGATTACCGGACGAGGGTATTTCTGACAGCCTTTATGGCGAAGCACGCAAACATTTTTCAGAGAAAGAATTATGTGATCTGAACTTTGCGGTTATGGCGATCAATAGCTGGAATCGCTTGGCTGTCCCCTTCCAAGCTGCGCCGGGGTCAGCGGACGAGGCATTCGGTTTGACAAAGGCCGGTTTGGTTTAACGCATTCTATGGAATGGACGATCCCCAACGAAATGGGGATCGTCTTTCTTTTGCATTGAATATTAGGTACAAGGAAGGAGTCTTTGATCGGAAACGGGAAAACAGCAATGATTTTAAAGAATCAAGTGGAATGGGCGTTACATTGTTGTGCAGTCATTGCCGTCTTACCGGAAGGTAAACGCATTTCCACTAAAGCGTTGTCCGAGTTCCACGGTGTGCCGAAAGAATATTTGTCCAAGGCCCTTCAAGCGGTTTCGCAAGCTGGTTTGGTCGAAGGCACGCTTGGTCCAAAAGGGGGATATCGGCTGGCTCGCCCCGCCCAAGAAATCAGTTTTCTGGATATTGTCGAAGCTGTGGAAGGTCAGCGTAATACGTTTAACTGTACTGAGATCAGAGGGAATAACCCCTGTCTTGAAGACAAAAGCCAGCCCGCCAAACCTTGTGCGATTGCACGGGTCATGTGGGAGGCAGATGAAGCGTGGCGCGATAAATTGCGAAAGGTCAGCTTGATGGATTTACAACAGACCTTGCTGCGCGATATCCCCCGTGAAGAGCTGGAAAAAAGTGCGAAATGGCTCCTGTCACAGTAAGCCGTTTTTATAATCCACGCACGGTTTCGGTTTTTAACCAATGGGCAACGGCCCGGCAGGCTTCCAGATCATCTGCACCGTCTTCCTTGGCTTGGTTAAAGACTTTTATCTGGCGATGTGAACTGGTGCCCCGTGTCAGAATATCGCGCAAACTATGCAATTCTTCTGTGCAATTGAGGGCTTCGGCATCGTCTTTGAGCATTTCTATCAATTCTTCCAAAAGATCTTTGAAATCAACCAAAGTCCCTTTACCAAAATCCACCAGCCCTTCATCCAATCCGTAGCGCTGGGCCCGCCAGCGATTTTCATCGATTAACATTGTACGATAGGTGCGCCAGCGTTGGTTATTGCGGCGCAGGCGATAGAGCATGCGCAACAGGCATTGGAAAAGACAGGCAATAGCAATGGCATCATCCAATGTGGTGCAAACATCGGTGATGCGCATTTCCAGTGTGGGGAATTTTACGGCCGGGCGTACGTCCCACCACAGCATGGTTGCATCCTTGATTATCCCAACGTTGATCAGCGCATCGACATGTTTTTGATATTCACTGTAACTGTCAAACAGTTCCGGCAATCCTGTGCGCGGCAGTTCGTCAAACACGCTGAGACGATAACATTTTAAACCCGTATCATGGCCCCGCCACATGGGGGATGAGGTGCTGAGACACAAAAGATGCGGCAGGAAATAAGATACCTGATTCATCAGGTCGATGCGCAAATCATCATCATCGATCCCCACATGGACATGCATGCCGGAAATAATTAAACGGCGCACGACCGCCTGCATATCTTGGGCAAAGGTGTGGTAACGTTCGGCGTCCGTATGGGTTTGTTCCCCCCATTCCGCATGGGGATGGGTTGAGGCTGCAATGGGGGCGACACCAAATTTTTGTCCGATATCGGCAACACTTTGACGAAGCCATGCCAATTGGGCGCGGGCTTCTTTGACATCTTTGCAGACACGCGTGCCGACTTCGACTTGGGATTGCAGGAATTCAGGTCGCACCAGATCTTTTAAGTCTGTTTGCAAAGCGGCCATGAGATCATCCAGTGACCGGGTCGCAAGATTACCTGTCTCACAATCGACCATCAGATATTCTTCTTCTATGCCAATGGTCCAGCTGGGTTCACGAACGGACATCAGTTGCCTCAGTAATGTTTAACGTTGAAAATGGAACGATCTTTAAAAATTTCCAAGAGGGCGTTACTTAAGATATCGCCCCATTCCTGTTGTTTCTTGGGTGTGTCGATTAAATCCTGTCGCAATTCGATGGCACAGTAAGGCAAGCCGGGGGCCGCGCCGTGTAAATCGATGGAATAGGCATCTTCCCAACCGGAATAAGGGACATTGTCCCCGACAATCAAGCCTGTTTCGCGGCTTAGAATTTCAATCAACGGACTGGCAAGGCGGGGATCGCGTTTCCAAAGAATGGCGATATGCCACGGGCGCTCTTCTGCGCGTGACATTAATTCCGGGGTGAAGCTGTGAATGGAAAACAAGGCAGGCGGTGTGCCTTTTCGCCACAGATGGGCACCCGTTTCGGTAATGGCATGGTGATAGGGCCAGAAGACGGCTTCGCTGCGCTCGACTTGTTGGCTTTCGCTCAGGCAATGGTTGGCAGGCACCGTGATCCCATCACTGATTTCCGGGATGGAGGACGGGTCACCGGGTTGGCGGTTACAATCGATCACAAGACGGGAATAGTTACAAAGCACAGCCGGTGCATTTAGTTTTTCAGACATCGCACGTGTGACACCGGCCGCACCGATATCAAGGGCAATGTGGTAACTCAGTTCTTTTTCACTTAGTCCCATATTATCCAGCTTTTCAGGAATACGGTTGCTGGCATGATCGCAGATCAGCAACAAGGGCGTATCACTATCCTGATTGAGGATTTCATAAGGGCTCGGATCGTGCGCGCCGAGAAGCGGCTCGAAGGTAATGTCATTTTCGTTCTTCATTTTTCCAACTATACAGGACAGTGCTGTAAACTCATAAATATTGTTCGGTGAATTGACTGTTCTTTTGCTTTCTGCGCGAAAGTCGGTATATATAGGGCCTATGGGGAATAGATAAAGGAGAAAGTCATGGAGGAGAAATCGAATTCAGGTAGTGCAAAGGCAAAAAGCGGCCTGCTGTCCGATCGTGTTGCTGCCCGTATTATGGCTATGATTGCCGATGGTGATTTGTCTCCGGGGGAACGCTTGCCGGGGGAACGACAACTTGCTGAAAAAATGGGGGTTAGTCGGGTATCGGTGCGTGCGGCCTTGCAAAGTTTGAAAGCACAAGGTTTTCTGGAAGCCGTACAAGGTGGCGGGACGCGCATTCTGGCTGCTGCGGGTGATATGTCATCACCGTTGGGTGAACTGGCAAAAGTAAAAGAACAAAACCTGCATGATCTGGCTGAAATTCGCGCCTTATTGGAAGTCTGGGCTGCGCGGCGTGCTGCGGAACGGGCAACGGATGATCAGATTGCCGATTTAAGCAATGCCTTGGAAAAACAGCGCCAGCAAAAAGGTTCTGCCGCCCCAAAAGACAAAGCTTCGCAGGAGTTTAATTTCCATTATATGTTGGCGCGTGCGTCCGGCAGTGCGGTTTATATGCATATCATGGATGTCATCCGCGATATCATTGCCTCCAGTCTTGAATTTCACCAATATGACCTGTTTCAGGAACCGGCAGAGGATGGTTTGGCCCTTGCCCAGCATAAAGATGTGTTGGAAGCCATTAAATCACGCGATGGTTTGGCAGCCAAAGTGGCGATGCGGTCGCATTTGAGTTGGGTACTCGATTCCTATGAGAATGAGCGCGAACGCTTGAATTCCGAGGTCAGTAAAATCGATCAATAACGCATTCAGAACGTTGAAAAAAGAGGCTTTATGCGAGAGCCTCTTTTTTTAGGCTTGATTATTGTTGCGGTGCAACATATATTTATGCGGTGCAGCAATGGACAATAGAGCCATCATAAAAGAAAGCTGTCGTACACCAAGGGGAGTTTCGAAATCTGACTGTTTTACAGGAGGGTTAAACATGGCGAAACTCATGTTTACGGACGAAGAACTGGCCTTGTTTCAAGCCCGGTTTGAACAAAATAAAAACTGGTTACAGTGGGTGCGTGTCACCAATCGTGACGGTTTGGATATCTTAAGCCTCGACATTGGCGGTCAGGATAAGAAAACAGTGCGTATGACCAAAAAAGAAGGTCAGGGCTATCTTGCCAAATGTGTGGATGAATGGGGCCTTGCGGTCGCCAGCGATTTCGAAAGCCTGCTCGACAGCGTGGACGAAGGTAAAAACGCGCATTGAAATGAAAACACCCCGATCATGGATCAGGGTGTCCTCGCAATCTTATAAAATAAAAGCCTTTATGCTTCGTAACGAACCACTTCACCTTGTTTGTCACAGGTGGGAAGGGCAAGTTCGACGAACAGGTCTGTCAGGACTTCCGGTGATTTCAGGCTGTCCGGGTTTTCGCCGGGGTAGGCTTGCGCGCGCATGCGGGTGCGGGTGGCACCGGGATCAATCAGGTTGGCTTTGATATTGGTTTTATTAAGCTCCATAGACCAGGTCTGTACCATATTTTCAAGCGCAGCCTTGGAAACGGCATAAGCCGCCCAATAGGCCCGTGGCGCTTTGGTTGTGCCGCTGGACAGGAAGATGGCGCGCCCGGCATCGGATTGTTTCAATAAGGGTTCCATAGAACGAATGAGACGGAAATTCGCCGTCACATTGGTATCCATAACCTCGTTCCACATTTTGACTTTCAAATGGGACATAGGCGTGAGGTCACCTAAAAAGCCTGCATTGCCGACCAAAATGTCGATTTTGCCAAAACGATCATAAAGGGCTTGGCCCATCTGGTCGATTTTATCAAAGTCGCGCAGGTTCATGGGAACCAATGTCGCTTTTCCGCCCAAGGCCTGAATTTCATCATCGACTTCTTCCAAGGCGGCAATGGTGCGGGCAATCAAAATCACATGCGCCCCTTCAGCCGCATATCGCAAGGCAACGGCGCGACCAATGCCGCGCGATGCCCCGGTGATAACCGCAATGCGGCCTTCTAATGCTTTTGCCATTGTTTATTTGCCTTTCTCAGCCAGCAGGGGAAGGGAAGGCTGCTTGTCGTCGGCAACCTCGTCATCGTGATCCTGCAGACGGGTCGGATATTCCCCGGTGAAACAGGCATCGCAGAACTGCGGACTGTCATTGTTGCGTTTGGCTTCGCCAACCGCGCGGTACATACCGTCGATGGAAATAAAGGCAAGGCTGTCTGCGCCGATGATTTTTGCCATTTCTTCCACATTATATTGACCGGCCAGCAATTTTTCACGGCGCGGTGTGTCGATACCATAGAAACAAGGCCATGCAGTTGGCGGGCTGGAAATCCGCATATGAACTTCGGCGGCCCCGGCATGGCGCATCATATCGACAATTTTCTTTGATGTGGTGCCGCGCACGATGGAATCATCGACCAGAACAATGCGTTTACCCTTAACGGAGGCAAGGTTGGCATTGTGTTTCATCCGTACACCCAAGTGACGGATTTCCTGAGTCGGTTCGATAAAGGTCCGCCCGACATAATGGTTACGGATAATGCCCAGTTCAAACGCAACATTGGCTTCTGCGGCATAACCGATGGCCGATGGTACACCGGAATCGGGGACAGGAACGACCATATCGACATCGACACCGCTTTCACGGGCCAGTTCTGCGCCGATGGCTTTACGAACTTCGTAAACGCTGCGGTTTTCAATCAAGGAATCTGGACGGGCAAAATAGATATATTCAAAGACACAGAAGCGACCTTTTTGCGGGCCAAACGGTTTGATAGACTGAATGCCGTCTTTATTGATGATGACGACTTCGCCCGGTTCCACATCGCGTACAAAATCGGCACCAATAATGTCAAAGGCGCAGGATTCAGAGGCGATAATATAGGTATCGTCCAATTTCCCGATGGCAAGCGGGCGCACACCGTTGGGGTCGCGCACACCGATCATGCTGTCTTTGGTCATCGCCACAAGGGAATAGGCCCCTTCGATTTGGCGCAGCGCATCAATGATACGATCTTCCACCGTTGCATAAAGGCTGACGGCGACAAGATGGACAATGACTTCGGTGTCCATATCGGATTGGAAAATACAACCCCGGCGTACCAAGGTGCGGCGCACGGCCTGTGTATTGGTCAGGTTGCCGTTATGGGCAATCGCAAGACCGCCGAATTCGAATTCCGCAAACAGGGGTTGAACGTTGCGCAAGACCGTGCCGCCGGTTGTGGCGTAGCGCACATGGCCAATGGCTGTGTTCCCCTTAAGCTGGTCAATCACCGCACTTTCAGAGAAGTTATCTCCGACCAGTCCCATACCTTTGTGGGAATGGAACTGTTGACCATCAAAAGAAAAGATACCGCAGGCTTCTTGACCTCGGTGTTGCAGGGCGTGCAGGCCAAGGGCAGCGTGCGCGGCAGCGTCTTTATGGTCGTAAATACCGAAGACGCCGCATTCCTCATGGAGCTTGTCGTCGTCGAAAGGGTTGGTGCTCATCAGGTCGATATCGGTCATGGCTTCTCGATGCTCGTCAAAGGCCCTATTGGGCGTTGCGGATAAGACGGTCCAGATTGTTGCGTTCCTGTTGGTCATATCCTTGTGGGTCCGTGGGTGGGGTTGTATCCGATTTCGCGTTCGGGGTCAGTATTTTTTCGAAGGTTTTTTGCAGTTCGATCGCGTTATTGGTTTTATCGCGGGTATCATCCGCTTTTTTCTTAATTTCGTCTGCTGTATCGCTGGGAACCAGTCCCTTTAAGAAGGACGTGCCTTGCTCGATCAGGGGCATGGTTTTTGCGTCCCGCATCCAGTTGGGTTGTTTGTCGGCCGGCAGCATCCATTCGATTGCCCCGTAAAGCAGACAAACGATAATCACGCCGCGCAACAATCCAAAAACAAATCCGAGGCTGCGATCCAACGGGTTTAGGGCACTGCCTTGAACCTGTTCTGCCACCAGTTTGGTGACAATGGTCAGGACAATCAAGGCAATGATAAAGGTGCCTGCCCCGGCGACAATATCGGCAATAAATTCAGTTTGGATCAGGTCGCGTACATAAGGGCGAACATACGGAAAACCATAAAGCGCACCAAAGGCCGCACCAACCCAGGAACCGATGGAAAGAACTTCGTGAACAAATCCGCGCGACAGTGCCAACAGTCCAGACAAAAGCAGAATCACAAAGACAACAATGTCCGTGATACTGATGGGCAGGTTTTCCATTCAATAAGGCTCCATTTTCCTTTGGGTCTATTTATCCTTCATCGGGAAGAAAGACAACAGTTCTTGTACGTGTCCGATCTCCCAAACTTCAAGGCCACTATCTTTCAGGCCTTTATCTTTATCTTTTTTAGTGCGTTTTTGTCGTTCCGGGATGATGGCGCGTGTAAAGCCCAGTTTTGCCGCCTCTTTCAGGCGCGATTCCATTTGTCCAACGGCGCGGACTTCACCGGATAGACCGATTTCACCGAAAATAACCGTTTCTTGCGGCACCGCAACCCCGCTTAGGGAAGATGCAAGTGCCGCTGCCACGGCCAAATCTGCGGCGGGTTCGGCAATTTTCAATCCGCCGGCAATATTAAGATAGACATCATTGCCACCCATGCCAAGGCCGCAACGGGTATCAAACACCGCCATGATCATGGCAAGGCGCGAACTGTCCCAGCCGACAACGGCGCGTCGAGGCGTGGCAAGGGCGGACGGGGACAGCAGGGCTTGAACCTCGACTAACATCGGACGTGATCCTTCGATCCCGGCAAAAACACAAGATCCGGTGACATCACCTTTGCGGTCGGACAGGAACAGGGCAGATGGATTGGGGACTTCCTGCAAGCCGCCTTCGGTCATTTCAAACACACCGATTTCGTCCGTTGCGCCAAAACGGTTTTTAACACCGCGCAAAATGCGGAACTGGTGTCCGCGATCCCCTTCGAAATAAAGCACCGTATCTACCATATGTTCCAGCACGCGTGGACCGGCGATTGTCCCTTCTTTGGTGACATGACCAACAAGAAACAGCACAAACCCCTGTCGTTTGGCATGACGGATCAATTCATTGGCGGATGATCTGACTTGCGAGACCGTTCCCGGTGCGCTGTCCAGTGTGTCGATATAAAGGGTCTGAATGGAATCAATGACCACCACATCGGGTTTTTCATCTTCCAGGGTGGTCAGGATGTTGCGCACATTGGTTGCAGAAGCCAGCTTGACCTTGGATTTTTCATGGCCGAGGCGCCGGGCACGCAAACGAACCTGATCGATGGCTTCTTCACCAGAAATATAGGCGGCATTGTACTCTTTGGATAGAGATGCCATGACTTGCAGCAAAATGGTGGATTTTCCGATCCCCGGATCACCCCCGACCAAAATCACGGAACCGGGGACAAGGCCGCCCCCGCACACACGGTCAAATTCACTGATACCTGTGATACGGCGCGGCGGTGTTTTTTCTTCCCCGTCCAGACTGACGAAATCGATTTTACGCCCTTTGACGGTGCCCATTCCCTTGGGGATGCTTTCCGGGACGGCCTCTTCGGACAGGGTATTCCATTCATTACAGGAGGTACATTGTCCCTGCCATTTATTGTAAGACGCCCCGCAGGACTGACAGACAAAAGATGTTTTGGATTTTGCCATTTAAGAAGAAAGCCTTATCGCCGAAATTAGAATACTGTTTATGGCATAGCGCAGGTGCGGAGGAAAGAGGGAATTACTTACGTTTGAAGGTTTCAACCAATTGATCAATTTCACCACTTTTCACAAGTTGGTCCATTGTGTTGTTGAGTTGCGGTAAAATTTCAACAAGGGGCGAAAGTTTCGAGATTGCAAAATATCCCGCCGTTTGTGATTTATAGATCAATGAGGTCTTGCGCAAATGTGTACAATTTTCTTTCTTGGAAAGGATATAATCCATAACCAGTTCTGTCCCGACAAAAGCATCCAGACGATTAACGCAGACAAGTTTCAGGCCATTTGATGTTCCATTGATCGGGATCTTTTGTATTCGGGTGTCCTGATCAAATTCCGGGAATGTCGTGGCTCCGCGTGCAACGCCGATACGATATCCATACAGGTCCGAGATACGTTTGATATCGTTCATACGGGCCGGATTGTAATAGATAACTTTATTGGTATGGGACTGGTATGGCGGTTCGATAAAAGCAAGATATTCTTCGCGGTTTCCCTGTTTGAGCAATCCTGTTTTCAGATCAAGTGCGCCCATTTGTAATTCACGCAGGCAGCGTTTCAGCGGGCATTTTTTAGGAATAATCCTCAGGTGAATATCGTGTTTTTTCTCGAGCTCAACGACCAGCTTGTCGAGAATGAGCTTGTCCAGCCCACCTGTCCAGTTTTTCCCTTCGGAGGTTTGCCAAGGCGGGAAATGTGAAAAACCAACGCGAACTTCAATATCTTTTGCACTTACCTGCGAGCTTAACACAAGGAAAATAAACAAAAAAGGAAGGGGGTGTCCCTCTTTTTGCAAGCAACAACAGACTTTCCTTATAAGTTCAAACATAATTTGGTCCTAAGCTATTTTCTTGGCGGTATGTTTATTAATGGTGCTTACCTCGTATAGGACAGTGTGCAATAAAGGTTGCCCCGCATATCGTTATGATCAAATGAGTAATGCAGTCCACGGCGATATTGATGGGTTGTTGCAACAATGTCGGTGCAGGATTTGTTATTGCGACTATACCCGGTTGGTTCTTTGCGACAAAGGCTCAGGGTCATTCCATTATCGTCTAGGCCGACCCACAGGGATGCTGTCTTTCGGTCGCGGGCAGAAGAGTGTATATCAATCAGCTTACCTTCACCGCGCACCAAGGTGAAACCGACAGGTTCGCCATCGCGCCAGCCGGGTTTGAAATCAATGACGGCCTTTTCCAGAACGCACTGAATGACATCGCCGTACCGGGCATGGCGATACTTGTAATCGATGCGGTCCTGATAGGCTTGTTCTTCCATTGTTTGACGTAAACGTTCTGCTTCGGCGCGGGCTTCGCGTTCCATGCGTTTTTGTTCATCAATCTCGGCCTGTTGACGGCGGGCCTGAAATTGCTGATCGGGATTTAAACGCATCCATTCTTCTTCGCTCATTCCCAAGGGATAACTGTTTAAGCATCCGCTCAAGAGAAGAAGGAAAGACGAAGCAATCAGGAAGCGGCGCATGATGTTACTTTCGAACCGCCATTTCAATGGGACCATCGGCACGCCCATTGATGAATTGCTGAACATAGGGGTTATCGCAATGATCAATGCTGTCAGCCGGGCCTTGCCAAATGATCTTCCCTTGATAAAGCATGGCGATACGATCTGCAATTTTGCGTGCACTTGCCATGTCATGTGTGATGGACAGGCCCGTGGACCCTAACTCACGCGTGACCTTGACAATCAGGTCATTGATGACATCGGCCATGATCGGGTCCAGCCCGGTTGTGGGTTCGTCAAAAAAGATAATTTCAGGATCGCCGGCAATGGCACGCGCCAGACCAACCCGTTTTTGCATGCCACCGGACAATTCGCTGGGATAAAGATCGGCAACCTCAGCCGGCATGCCAACCTGGGCAAGTTTTTCAATGGCGAGTTCCTTGCCTTGTTTGCGTGTGATGGTCTTGTCGGCAATGGGGCCAAAGGCGACATTTTCCCAGACGGGTAGGGAGTCAAATAACGCACCGCCTTGAAACAGCATGGAAAATTTGTGATTGATGCGTTCGCGATCACGCGAGCCCAAACCAACAACGTTTTCACCATCGACTTCGATGGTGCCGCTGTCCGGTTCCATCAGGCCAAGCGTACATTTCAATGTGACGGATTTCCCGGTTCCGGACCCGCCGATAATAACAACGGATTCACCGGGCATCACATCCAGATCAAGGCCGTTTAAAACGGTTTTGGGGCCGAAGGCTTTATGCACATTGCGCAGGCGGATTTTTGGAATATCGCTCATTTGTCAAAAAACATCATGGTGAGAAGATAATTGAAACACAGGATGAGGATGGAGGCGGAAACCACCGCATCCGTCGTCGCCTTGCCGACGCCTTGCGCGCCGCCCTTGGAGGTATAACCGTGATAGCAGCCCATCAGGGTAATGATAAAGCCGAAGACAGCCGCTTTCACCAGACCGGAGACCACATCCATATTTTCCATAAATTCCCATGTGGACTGGATGTAGTTGGAAGCATTGAAGCCCAATTGATAAACGGCAACCAGATATCCGCCCAACACGCCGATGATATCACCGATCAAGACCAAAATCGGTAACATGGTGATCCCTGCCAGAATGCGGGGCACAACCAGATATTTGAACGGGTTGGTGGACAGGGTGGTCAAGGCATCAACCTGTTCTGTGACACGCATGGTGCCCAGTTCAGCAGCCATTGAGGCACCGATCCGCCCTGTGACCATCAGACCTGCCAGTACAGGGCCAAGTTCGCGGGTGATGGAAAGAACCACCACATTGGCAATCGCACCTTCGGCAGAAAAACGGGAAAAGCCGGTGTAGCTTTGCAGGGCAAGGACCATTCCGGCAAAGACAGTTGTCAGCCCGACGACAGGCAGAGAGAAATAGCCGATTTCAATCATCTGGCGCAGAATGGCGCGCGGATAGAATGGCGGGCGGATACAGTGGGACAGGGCGGTCAGGGTAAACAGAACCAGACGACCGACCGAGCCAAAAAATTTCAGAACATAATGCCCGATAGGCTGAAGAAAATTCATTTTTTTATTGTGTCCCTATCCCTTGTAGACCCGCTTGTAACGACGACCCAGCGATGTCAAAATTTCATAGCCGATTGTCCCCGCCCAGTGTGCCAAATCATCCGGCGTATTATGAGGGCCGATGACATCGACGTACTGGCCTTCTTCGCATTTCATCCCACTGACATCAATGCCAATGGCATCCATCGATACCCGACCGATAACCCGTGCAGCTTGATCCCCCACATAAACCGTGGCCTTGGAACTGAGGCTGCGCAAGTAGCCATCGGCATAACCCACGGCGATTGTTGCCAGTTTTTGTCCCGCATGCAACTTGTAAGTGGCACCATATCCAACGCTTTGTTGAGTGTCAATCTCATGCACCTGTATGACCTTGCCTTGTAAGTGTACAGGATTTTGCATTGGGTTAGTGGTATGGGGTGTCGGGTTGATCCCATAAAGGGAACATCCCGGTCGCCCAAGATCGAAATGGGCCTGTTCCCCAAGGAAAATACCGGCGGAATTACACAGGCTGGCCCGTTTATGTTCAATCTGTTGAACAGCCTGCGCAAATGTTTCGATTTGTTGAATACTTAACGGATGGTCCCGTTCATCGGCACAGGCGAAATGGCTCATCAACACATCTATATCTAAACCGGATGGGATTTGCCCGATGTCTTTTGGGGCGATTCCCAGCCGTGTCATACCGGTATCGACCTGAATGTCGGCGCGGGCACGGTTTTGCCAGTCCTGAATTTGTTCAAGGCTGTTTAAAACCGGGACAAGGTTGTGCGTTGTGTAAACATCTGCACTGCCTTTAAACAGACCGCCAAGAATATGGATATCGGCGTCCGGCAAAATATGGCGCAATGCGACACCTTCGTCGGGCAGGGCAACAAAAAAGGTACGTGCACCCGCCTCCCACAAGGTTTTTGAAACCGGCTCAAGGCCCAGACCGTAGGCATCGGCCTTGACCACAACGGAACAATCCTTGCCGTTTAATTCGTCGCACAAGCGGCGATAGTTGGCTTGAATGATGCTGAGATCAATGCTCAGCAGTCCGCCTGCGGTTTCAAACATCAAAGCCTCGTCTTTGGGTTAATAGTCGGGGATATGTTCTTCGTCCAGATCCCCGAATTGGGTAAATTCGCCTTTGAAGTAAAGTGGAATATTGGCCAGCGGGCCGTGACGTTGTTTTGCGATGACAACTTCAGACCGGTTTTCCATCTCTTCCTTGCGTTGTTCCCACATCTGGTGACGTTCGGCAAACTTGTCGTCGCCTTCGCTTTCGCGTTTTACGGGTTCGCTTCGATCCAGATAATAAAATTCCCGATAGATGAACATCACCACATCGGCATCTTGCTCGATCGAGCCAGATTCACGCAAGTCGGACAGTTGCGGGCGTTTGTCTTCGCGTTGTTCCACTGCACGCGAGAGTTGGGACAGCGCAATGACGGGTACTTCCAGTTCTTTGGCGAGCATTTTCAGCCCCCGTGTGATTTCCGAGATTTCGTTCACACGGTTGTTTTTCGTTTCCGGGCTACCGGAGACAAGCTGCAAATAGTCAACGATAATACAATCCAGACCATGCTGGCGTTTAAGGCGGCGCGCACGTGTGCGCAGTGCACTGACGGTCAAGCCCGGTGTGTCATCAATATAAAGCGGCGTATCCATCAATTCTTGCGAGGCAGCAACGGTGCGTTCAAATTCTTCGTTCGACATTTCGCCTTTACGCATGGCGCTGGAATTGACCGCGCAAGCCTGTGACAGGATACGACCTGCCAACTGTTCTGCCGACATCTCAAGGGAATAAAAACCGACAACACCGCCTTCTTTGCCTTGGGACCGTTTATAGGCATAGGCCGCATTATAGGCGATACAGGTGACAAGCGCGGTTTTCCCCATAGAGGGACGACCCGCAAGGATCAACAGATCGGATTTGTGCAGACCGCCAAGGGCTTTATCAAGGTCACGTAGACCTGTGGTGACACCCGCCAGGCCACCACCGCGCTGGTGGGCGATTTGGGCTTGCTGGATGGCTTCAAACAGAGAATCGCGGAAACTTTTAAACCCGCCTTCAACCTCCCCCATAGAGGCAAGGTTGAACAAGGCCTGTTCAGCGGTCTGGATCTGGTCAACGGCGTTTGTGGTGACATCACCGCTATGGGCTTTATTGACCATTTCTGTCCCCAGATGGATCAATTCGCGCTTGATATAAAGATCGTAAATAATACGACCATATTCCGCCGCGTTGATGATGGTCACGGCAGAGGCCGCCAGTTCCACCAGATATTCGTTCCCGCCGATTTCACTGAGTTGCTGATCACGATCAAAGAAATTGCTGAGTGTGATCGGGTCGGCAATCTGTCCGCGTTCCATCAATGCGATACAGGCGGCAAAGACCTTGGTATGGATGGGGTCGGCGAAATGTTCCGGGCGTAAAAATTCCGAGATTTTATCATAAGCCTTGTTGTTCGCCATCAAGGCGCCCAGCAAGGCTTTTTCGGCTTCGAAGTTACAAGGCGGTGTGCGGAAACCTTCGATTTCCAGCACATTTTTCTTGCGCGCAGGCAGCCATTCCGTCTGGGTGGCAGGGGGCTGGATTTCAGCCTCCGCCAACTGGATATCACGGTCTATATCCGGGGTGTCAACGGGCGTATCCTGCGGGCCCATTTCATCTGGACCGGCGGCATAGTCGTCGGGATCGGCCAGCGGTGGCTCGTCAGCCCCGCCAAAAGGAATATCGTCGTCGGAATGTGTCATGGTCACGTTATAACATGCTTGTTCACAGAATGAATATATTTGTTACATGAGTTTGGCATTTCCGACGACGATTTTTTGGGAAAACCGTTTTTCAGCTTTCTATAACCTCAACGCCTTGCATCATACCCATATCTTCATGCATCAGGTTGTGACAATGGAAAACATACTTACCGGTGAAATCCAGAAAACGGGTTCTGAACTTGATGCGTTGAAAAGGCGGGAATTCCATCGTATCCAGCCATGTGCCCGGATCAATGCCGCCGCCGGAAACAACTTGAAACGGATTAACATGGATATGGAAGGGGTGGGGGTAGGCTGTATGGTTGTAAACGTCCCATTCCTCCACCGCATTCAGGGGAACTTTCCATGTATCGTCACAGGAAAAGGGCTGGTTATTGATGGTGAATTTGGGATGTTCACCATAGACGAAATCAAAATCAAGACGGCGCCCGAAAGTAACTTCACTTTCCGGGATCGGGGCCAGTTCCGGCGCAGTAGGCAGGGGGCCAGCGTATAGCGACATATCAGGAACGGCTTCGTCTTCGACAATTACAGTTGCCAGTGTGCCATAGTCGGGGCCACCCACCAGAAAATAGGTGCCGGGATCGAACCCTTTGACCAACACATCGGCCCGATTACCCGCAACCATATAAAGGCTTTCGATTTCTTTGGTCGCGGGCAGTGGGTTGCCATCACGACACAGCAATGTCATCGGCATTGTTGTGGTGTAGCGATAAGTCTGGATAGACAGGTCAAACGGCACCATATGGCTGGCATTGACCAGACGCCAGCGTTGTACTTGGCCTTTTTTAATGCGGATAACAGGCTGATATTGCCCGTTGATATAGGCCTTGTCTTCGTTGTTTAAGATGCTGAAACTTTCACATTTGCCGTCTTTGTCAAAGCGCTGGGTCTGGATGAAAATGACTTTTTCTTCTGCGGCCTTGATTTCCGGGATATCGTCCAGTTCACCACGTACAATCAGGCAACCTGCCATACCGCTGGCGACCTGCATGGCGGTCGAACCATGAACATGGGCATGATAGAAATAGGTGCCCGGCGGATGGGTCTTGGGAATATGGTATTCGTAATCGAAATGTTCCCCCGATTGCAGGGTGATAAAGATATCGTCGGCAGGTTTTTTTGGGGAGACATGCAATCCATGCAAATGCATATTGGTGACGTTAAAACCGCGTGGTGTGTTGTCGATACTGGGGTCGGGTTTGGTCAGGCATAGGCCGTCATAGGGACTGAAAGGCAGGTCGTTGCGCAGCGTCAGCTTTAACGTATCGCCTGCGCGCACATCCAGTGTATTGCCCAATGGTTTGTTGTTATAGCAGCGTAAGAAAACCTCTTTACCCGCCAGCTTGAAGTTTCCCATCCGGGCGATGACTTTGGTATTGAGTTCTCCGTCTCTGGATTGTTCGACTTCGGGCTGGTGCAAGGGTTCACCCGTATAAATCCATCCGGGGGTGGCTGTACATGCCCCCAGCCCCATGGCAGTTGCACCAACGCCACCGATCCCTTGCAAGAAACGGCGACGCGGCATGTTCAGCAATGAAGTATGTTTATCGTTCATGGTACTGTGCCCCTTATGCGTGCTGGAATGTTTCAAAAATATGATCGGCGCTGCGTACACTGATGGCCGCAGCCGTCAGGCTGGGGGAAACGGACCCGCTGGTGACGTACGTGCCGGTCCCGACGATAAACAGGTTGTTGTGATCGTGGCTGCGGCAATAGGGATCAACCACCGATGATTTTGGATCATTCCCCATCCGTGTGGTTCCGGCAATCATGGCCGCACCGCTGGCAATGCCGTGTTTGGCAACATAAGCATCAAAGGCTTTGCGGGTGGGTTTGGTCAGGGGATCGCCATACATATCGGTTTTGGCCCCCAACGCCCACAGCATATCCCATGCCCGTTTCCATGAAATGTAAACGCCTTCGACCGAATATTCGTCGATTTTATAGCTGATTTTGGGACGCGGTAACCCGGTATCATCCAATTGATCCCATGCCAGTGTCATGCGGTTTTCAGGGTCGGGCAGAACTTCGACGGAATTGTCGAAATAGACTTGGGTTGCCGTTGTGTTAAAGACCTGATTGCGCAACGCAGTTCCGAAGCGACCTTCTTTAATGGCGCGGTCTGCTTCGTTAAGGGGGCCGTTGGTCGGGTCAAACCCACCATTGATGATGATGGTGGCGATACTGGCAAAATCTTTGCGAAATTCCCCGTTGCGCAATTGCCAGAAAGCCCCTGTCGCATTGACCGGGCCGCGATAGGGATAAACCGGCATTGGGGCATAGCCACCGGCGTTAATGCCGACCATGCTCATTAAATTACGTCCGACCTGATCGCTGGAATTGGCGACCCCATGCGGGGCATGTTCATTTTTGGACATTAACAGCAGGCGGGGGCTTTCAATGCCGTGGGCCGCAAGGATAAACAGCTTGGCTTTGGCAATACCGTCCACCGGATTATTGGGATCTTCATAATTTCTAAAACGGATATGATCAATCTGTTGATCTGCACCGACTTCGATATGACGCACCACATGATTGGTATAAAGTTCAGCCCCGAGGTTTTGCGCTTTTTCCACATGAACACTGCCATCGTATTTTGCCCCGATGGGACAGATGAAGCGACAGCTGGCATTACCGCAACATTGTGGGCGACCGTCATAGGGAACGGCGTTGCGACAGTGGGGCATGGGGCCGACGGAATCACCAAGCTTATGCGCGGCGACATCGACCTGCTGATCCAGATAGGTTAAGGGCGTATAGGGCAGGGGGTAGGGATGCGGGTTTGGTGCAACCACTGTGTTATTGCCCGATACCCCCCATGCCTGTTCGACACGGGCGTAATAGGGTTCAAGCGTTTCATAGGAAATCGGCCAGTCTTCGCCGCGTCCATATGCTGTTTTCAGTTTGAAATCCTGCGGATACATGCGTTCGGCATGACCGGTAAAATGCCAGGATGTTCCGCCGACATTACGTAAATAAAGTGCGCCAAAGGCCACACGTTTCAGCGGATCGGTCTCGCCTTTTCCATCCTGAACATAATAATCAGTTGGGTCTTCTTCCGATGGAATGGGGGCCCAGGGTTCTTTGGGGTAGGGGGAGTTTCCACTTTTAACCGGGCTTTTCTTAAAACGCTGAACGGCTTCAACCCGATCAACAACCGGACCTGAATCGATCATGGCAATCTTCAGGTCTTTGTTGTGTATGTCTGCTTTTTTTGCCAGTTCATAAGCCATCAAACCACCAAACAGGCCGGCCCCGATGATGATGATATCGGCCTCGATATCCGTTTTGATCATTGTATCGTTCATTTATATGTTCCCCGTCCCGCTATAGGGATGTTGCCAATATCCAAAATGCCCACCGCATGTAACAGGGGGTTTGGTGAAGGTGCAGGCCTGCCAGACAAGGGCCTCGTCATAGGTGATGACCTCGAATGTACCGGCCGATGCCCCGGATTTGCGTTCAATGCGTCCGGTGTACCAAACACGGGCGAGCAGGCGCGCCTTTTCAAGATAACGCGGCCCCATTGATTTCAATTTTTGGTGAAGATGTTTTTCTGTTGTTTTGGCGGGGAGTTTGGCAAGCACGTCAATAAGACGCTGCCAGTTCTTGATGTCCTGTGGGGTCGCTCCTTGTGTGAGGGCACGATATATACGTTCACCTAATTGAATGTAGGAACGATCCAGTTCGATCCCGCATAAAAGGGAGGATGCTTTTAAAAAAGGCATCATGTCCGATGCGCGAGCACTACCGGAAAAGCTGGTTGTCAGGATGACGGCAGATGTTCCTGCAATCCCCTGAATAAAACGGCGACGTGATAAATCGGTGAATGAACGGCTGATCAAGGCCATTGGCAATATCCCTCCCTGAGTTTTGTCTTTTATTGATTACTTTAGGTTATTATGGGGAGATTAAAATAAGGAAGGCAAGTAAAATAATATCATATATTTATTATGTTAGCTCTATTTACACTAAATAAATGCATAAAACTTTTGGATGTGTATCTAGCCAATAAAAAACGCGCCCCATAAAATCAGGGACGCGCTTTTTTAAAGCCTTGAAAAGAGTATTCGAACTTACTCGGATACTTCTTCTTCAGCCGCTGCCTCTTCTACTGCGTCTTCCGCAGTTTCTTCGACAACTTCTTCGACTTCTGCTTCGTCTTCGTCAGAAGCTACTTTTACAGAACCTGTTTCGGCCTGAATGGCGGCTTCTTCTTCTGTACGGGCGATGTTTGCAACAACTGTTACAACCACTTCCGGGTGAAGTCTGACGCTAACATCGTGCAGGCCGATTGTTTTCAGTGCACGATCAAGGGTCACTTGCTGACGAGAGATGGTGAAACCAGCAGCGCTTACGGCCGTTGCAATGTCACGCGTGGACACTGAACCGTAAAGCTGGCCCATATCGCCGGCTTGGCGGATAACTGCAACCTTGATGCCGTCGAGTTTAGAAGCAACAGCTTCTGCTTCTTCTTTGGCTTTCAGGTTCGCGGCTTCCAATTGTACTTTTTGCGCTTCGAAGAATTTTACGTTTTCGTCAGAAGCGCGCATCGCTTTTTTCTGCGGCAGCAGATAGTTGCGAGCGTAACCGGGCTTAACAGTGACGAGGTCACCCATCTGGCCCAATTTTTCTACGCGTTCAAGCAGGATAACTTGCATTAGTCATTCTCCTGAAATGGGGGCTGCGAAGGAATTCTTTTTCGCAAACCGATCCATTGTTCAATCAATCCCAATCCAATGACTGGCAACGCCACCCATATGGATAAGAGCAACAGCAAATAAAAGGCGGCCAATAAAGCACCGGAAAAACGGGTCATGCGCACCAGCTTGTGAACCACAGTCAGGCCCAAAGCCAGAAACGGCAATGCCATTACCACTGTCAGGTTACGTGCGACATATTCAATGTCGCCGCTGGCCACAACAGTAACGGTTGCACAAGCCACAAACGCCCAGGATGCGAGGTCCGGCAATGTCAATTCCCCATATTTTGGGGAAGGACGAAGCGCTTTGCCCGATTTGGTCAAAACACCTTGTGCCAAGACGGCGTTTATAGTGGTCATCAACATCCACGAAACAAGGACCATCGCCGGAAAGAAGTGGCTCATCTGATCGACGAAACCTTCTTTATGCTCCGCTGAAAGCGAAGGGGCGATTGTACCAATCAGCGTGGACAAAAAGTCTTTGACCAATTGTGCAATACTGTCTGTCGGTGTGATCAAAAAGATCAAAGCCATAACAAACAGCGCGCTGCCGTAACCCGCAAAAGTCACAAGAATGTTGCCCAACGGGAACCATTCTTCACGACCATCTTGGGTGCGGGACGTTAAAGCCAACCTGATCGCAAGCCAACATGGAAGCGTATTCATCACTGCAAAAATTGATCCCGATAAGGGACCCCCCAGCAATGTGGCAAATACGATGCCAGTGAAGGCGGCAATGGCGGCAGGTTTGCCTCCGTTTCCCAATCCCACCAAAAACAGTGGGAAAGGCGCCAGATATGCAAGCATAAGAGCCAGGCCGGAACCCGTTACCAGCGATAACGCCAGTATCGCGCTCAGTGCGCCTGCGCCCACAGCGAAGAAAACGACCTTCATATTGAAAGGGAGTTTTTTGTCTTCACCGAGTTGCATTTCCATGCGCTCCTTTTATGCAAGGTAGAAACCTTGCAAAAACCAAGTTAAATAACTTAGTTGCTGCTGACGTACGGCATCAGGCCCAGGAAGCGGGCACGTTTGATGGCGCGAGACAGCTCACGTTGTTTCTTTGCAGAAACGGCCGTGATACGGCTCGGAACGATTTTCCCGCGTTCGGATGTATAACGTGAAAGCAGCTTTACATCTTTATAGTCGATTTTCGGTGCACCTTCGCCTGTGAACGGGCAAGATTTCCGACGACGGAAGAAAGGACGACGACCAGCCATTAGGATTCTCCCTCTTTTTTGCCGCGACGCGGACGCTCTTCACGACCTTTTTGCATCATGACAGACGGTTCTTCTTCGAGTTCTTCAACGCGAATAACGAGGTGACGCAGAACGTCTTCATTGAGACGCAGCTGACGGTCAAATTCGTCAATAGCAGCAGACGGAGCATCGAGGTTGAACAGAACGTAGTGGCCTTTGCGGTTTTTCTTCATGCGATACGCAATGTTGCGCAGGCCCCAATATTCGCGCTTCGTGACCTTACCGCCGTTTTCTTCGATAACGGACGCTAAAGAGTCTTGCAAACCCTCAACTTGGGCAGCCGAAGCGTCTTGACGTGCAATAAACACGCTTTCATAAAACGCCATAGATATAACTCCCTATGGATTGTCTCAGCCCTTGAAAATACTCCCCATGAGCATTTCTTGCAGGCATAGCCAGAACCGACCGGTTCCGGCAAGGAGGCAGTTTGAAAGGCGGGAATATACAGAATAATGTAGGGAATGCAAGGGAAATGAATCACATAGTGACCTTGAAATGAAGGCAAAAATTTCGAGGCGGGTATCCCCTTTTGTTTTCAATTGTGGATATACATGGTTATACTCTTCATCAAAAGAATATAAAGAACATCGTTGCGTAAGAATACCGAGTATTGAATATGAAACTTCGCAATAAATTGATTATCAGTTTTATATGTCTTGTCGGCATTCTGGGCTTTCCATTTCTTGTGATGGTTGTGACCAGTCAGGGAAGTCGTGACCATATCGACAAGATGGTTCATGTGAATGTGAAGGAGATCGAGTTCTCGTCCAATTTCAACTACGCAATTCAGCGAGTAAAATCGAATTTGCGTGAAATGATGTTGGAATTGTTGATTGACCCGAAAGCGGCGGAACTCTCTCGCGCCCGTGAAAATGTTGAGCGCAATATTGAATATTTGCAACGTATAGGGGCTGAATGGCAGGCCATTGTGGAAATGGACCTTGCTGAAAATCATAAAGATCAGGATTTCGATGCCCTAAATCTTGAAAAGGAAGAATTGGCAGAAGTGAGGGGCTTGTTGGTTCTCATGGAAAAATTCGTCAAAGCAACCAATGAGCTTATGGAATTATATAATGATAAGGTGGCAACGCCGGCGACACTTTATGAACGTTTTGAAAAAAATGTGGAACCAGTGTCCCAGATTATTCAGTCCAAGGCTTTTGAATTGCATAAAGACGCACTGAATGAGGCCAAGCGCGAAGGGGAGGCGTTTGAAAAAGAATTAATCTATGCCGAACAAATAACACTTCTTTTTGTGGTTTTTTCCTTTGTTCTGGCCTGTGTGATCGCAGTGATTATTGCCCTGCGAATGACAACGCCCCTCAAACAGTTAAGTGATTTGACGGCTCGCATTTCACCGGAAAACCTTGAGGAACGATTACCCGTTGGCGGCAATGATGAATTTAGCGTCTTGGCACGGCGGTTTAATGCCATGCTGGATTTACTGAAAGCCAATATTGAAAAACGCGAAGAAAGCGAACGCAAGGTTATTGAGGCAAATAACGAACTGGAACAAAAAGTTCGCGAACGTACAGCCACCTTGAAAGAAGCCCGCGAAGCTGCGGAGCGGGCCAGTGCCGCAAAGACTGAATTTTTGTCTTCCATGAGCCACGAACTGAGAACACCTTTGAATGCGATCCTTGGTTTTGCGCAGTTGCTTAATCAATCGCGGCGTTTTCCGTTGGCGGAAAAACAAAAAAAATCTGTTGATCAGATTATTATAGGCGGCAAGTTTCTTCTGGCGTTAATTGATCAGTTGCTGGAATTGAATAAAATCGAAGCCGGCGAGATGCAAATCGATCTGGACTGTGTGGCGGCCGAAGAGGTGCTTGCGGAAAGTCTTTCTTTTGTTTCAGCGCGTGCGCGTGATGAAAAGGTGATGATTGTCAATATGACGCAAGCCGAGACATTGCCTTATTTAAGAACCGACCAAACGCGATTGTGTCAGGTTTTGGTGAATTTGCTCTCCAATGGCATAAAATACAATAAAATAGGGGGCGAAGTCCGCATATGGACGGAGCTTCAAGAGGACCGTTTGAAAATTATTGTTGCCGATACGGGGGTCGGTATCAGCGAGGAATTACAGGATAAGTTATTTCAGCCATTTGAACGTTTGGGCCATGATGGCGGGCAGGTTGAAGGAACCGGGATTGGTTTGACAATCGCAAAGCGTATCATTGAAAGTCTCGGCGGACGTATCGGTTTTGAAAGTCGCAAGGATGAAGGCTCTGCGTTTTGGGTAGAGGTTCCGTTGTGTGATCAAATCGATAACACTGGCAATATCTGTCTTCCGGATACTGTCGTAGAAGACGTTGCGCAGTCAGGTGTTAGGCCTTTACATCGCAAAATTTTATATGTCGAAGACAATCGCGAAAATATTAAATTGATGACTGCGGTGATTCAAGAGGTGGAAGGTTGCGAGTTCCTTGTGAGTATGGATGGGGCAAAAGGCGTTAAAATTGCGCAGGAACAGCGCCCGGATTTGATTTTGATGGATATTTGTATGCCGGGGATGACAGGGTTTGAAGCCCTGAAGCAACTGCGCGCAAACCCGCAAACCAAAGACATTCCGGTGATTGCGGTCAGTGCATCGGCTATGCCCAACGATGTGCAAGCTGGGCAAGAGGCTGGATTTGATGAGTATGTGACAAAGCCATTTGATCTGGCTGATTTATTGACGAAAATATATCATTTTTTGGATCGTGTGCCCGCAGGCTGACCCGCAAGATATGCGCTGCAGGGGCAATGTTTCTTAGGTGATTATAAAGGTAATGCCTGTTGCTGAAAATTGAAAAGCTTGACGTTTTAAATATTAAGGCATCCCGACTTTGCCTTGCCTTTGGGGAATGTATCGCCTTGTGTGCGCCCTCGGGGGCGGGGAAGTCTGTCTTTTTAAAAGGGCTGGCTGATTTATTGGAAAATGAAGGAATACTTTCATTAAAAGATCAAGATCGTGATGTCATAGCTGCCCCGACATGGCGGCAACAGGTCACTTATGTTGGCCCAAAGGCCACTTGGTGGGATGATGAGGTCAAAGCGCATTTTCAAGACTTGGACTGGTTGGGGGATATGATGGAGCGTGTTGATCTTTCATCCGAGACGATGAACTGGCCGGTCAGTCGTTTGTCCAGTGGGGAGGCACAACGGCTTTGCCTGCTGCGGGCGTTGGAAGTTCATAAGAGGAATGAGGCCGGTATTCTGCTGCTGGATGAACCAACCTCGGCCTTGGATGATAAACGTGCGCGTCAAGTCGAAGCTTTGTTGCAGAACTATTTGACAGCCAAGCGCATTGGTCTTTTGTTTGTCAGCCATGATGAACGCCAAGTGGACAGGTTTGCCCAAAAAATCTGGCGTATTGAAGATGGCTTTGTCGTTGAAGAGGCAAAGCCATGATAACGATCGGTTATACAGAGCTGGCAATCGGTAGTTTATTGTTATTTATGCATGCGGCGGTGTCTTTATGGTATCGCACCGGTGTTGCCGTATCCTTGTTGGTTGCAGCCCTGCGTATGGTGGTGCAGCTTGCCCTTATGGCTTATGTGTTGCGTTATTTATTCGTCACCCAAGCCGGACTTTGGACATTGATTGCCGCCCTTGTGATGATCGGGTTTGCCGGATATGAAGTAACAGCCAGACAGAAACGGCGTTTGCGCGGGGTTTGGACCTATGGGGTTGGAACGGGCAGTTTGTTTATAGCGGCGGCGATTGTCACGCTGTTTGCTTTATTGGTGCAAATCAAGGCAGAACCCTGGTATCAGGCCCGTTATGTTATCCCGCTGTTGGGGATGGTTCTGGGCAATACCATGACAGGAATGGCGGTGGGATTGTCGCATGTCATGGATGTTCTTTACCGGGAACGCGATATGGTTGAAGCCCGTCTCGCCTTGGGCCACACCAAATGGCAGGCAACGCAAACGGTTGTCCGTTCTGCTTTGCAAACCGGGATGATCGGCATTGTCAATTCCATGTCGGCATCCGGTCTGGTTTTTATCCCCGGTATGATGACCGGGCAACTGATGGCCGGGGTTGACCCGGTGGAAGCGGCAAAATATCAAGCTTTGGTCATGTTTTTGATTGCAGGTGGCACAGCGATTGGAACCACATCAGCCATCTTTTTATCCGTTTGGCGGCTCAGTGATGGGCGTCATCGTTTGCGGTTGGATCGTTTGCACCTAATCAAGTGACAAGGTTTTCACAATATGGTCGCCGAAATCGTCGATAATGCGATTGCGTTCGCCTGTGCGGCGGTGCAATGCAATGCGAATTTCGGGCAAAGGGGGCAGGCCGTGTTGATCGTCAAGAATGGTTAAATCCGGCGGAACGGATGATCGGGCGAGAATAGCGACCGCCGTGTCAGCACGCACGGCGGCCAGTACAACGGATGTATTGCGACTGGTATAGGCAATGTGATAATCGCGTCCGGTCTCTTTGAGGATCGCGAGACCGCCATAACGAAACATGCATTTGCTATCAGATGAACTGAAAAGTGCAAGCGGAAGAGTCTCGCGCATATAAGCCATGCCCCCGGCGGCCCCCACCCAGACGAGTGGTTCGACCCGGACATCTTCACCGGTTGTGTTATTGGCTTGCTTGGTGATTAGGGCCAGATCAATCTCATGTCGATTGAGAGAGTCCAAAAGATCGATACTTAAATCACACCGGACTTCGATTTCCGCATTGGGATGGGCATGAGCAAAGGCATTGATGATGGTGGGCATAAAACTGCTGGCGTAATCATCCGGTGTGCCCAGCCGAACTGTACATTTTGTATCGGCTTCGCGAAAGGCGTGGATGGCTTCGTCTTGTAAGGCAAGTAAGCGTTTGGCATACCCTAAAAGTAAATGCCCGTGACTGGACAGGGAAACCGCCCGACTATGACGCTGAAACAGGCGCGCATCCAGTAAAAGTTCCAGCTTTTTAATCTGTTGACTGACAGCGGCTTGTGTCCGGTTCAGGATTTGGGCCGCGCGGGTGAAGCTGCCGCAATCGGCAACGGTGACAAAGGCTTTCAGGCATTCTGGATCAAGGGACATTTTGAAATAAGATTTTGTTATGGGTTTAATAAAATTAATTCGTTTTTATTATTTTAGTTTTTTGCGGTATTGTCCAGTCAAATTCAACTCCCTTTTGTTTCAAGGTTAAAACGATGCGTAGAAATCAAATCGTAGCCTTGCCGACGCTTAGTCCGCAGGCTTTGGCGATGATTGCTTTATTCTTTGGTGTTGCCTGTTTCAGCGTTGGCAATGTGATTACGCGCTTTGCGGATGTGGGGCCAACGGCGTCTGCTTTTTATCGTTTGTTTTTTGCTATGCCGATGATGTGGGGGTGGGGGATGATCTTTTTTCATTCACCCGCTGGAACGCAACGCGCCACTGTATCGCAAGTTTCATGGCGCACACTTGCCCCTTATGGAATCGCTTGTGGTCTTTTCTTGGGCGGCGAAGTTGCCTTGTTACACCATGCCTATATCAAAGGCAGCGTGGGTGTTGCGATTTTTCTGAATAATTTTGCACCGTTGTTTGTGATCTTGGGGGCATGGGTGTTTTTAAAAGAACGTCCCAGTAAATATGCCCTGTTGTGTCTTGTCTGTGCGGCCCCCGGTGCCTTTTTCATGTCCGGTCTGGATCCGGTTAATGGGGTGGTTGCGATGGGGGAAGGCAGCATCGAAGCCTTGTTGTCTGCGGTGTGTTACGCCGGGTTTCTTTTGTGTGGAACGCGGATGCGCCGATATTGCAGTTCAAAAACGGTTGTGAATTGGACGAATGCAACGGCTATTTTGATGTTGGCTCCTTTGGCAATCTTTAATCAGGAAATCTTGATTGCGCAAAGTTGGGAAGGCTGGGCCGTATTGATCGCAATTGCGTTTGTATCGCAGGTCTTGGGGATGAACCTTTATATTCAGTCAATGGGTGTCTTATCATCGACCTTTGTTTCGTTTTTCTCGCTCTCTCAGCCGATTATGACGATGATCTTGGCGTGGTGGGTGTTGGGGGAAACGCTGACAGGCTTACAAATGATCGGCGCGCTCATCATCTTGTTGGCCTTGAGTGTCAACAATTTGGCCCCTAAAAAAGGTTGTGTAGATAATTAAAGACAGAAAAAATCCCCTTTTTCTTGATCACAATGGAACAAATCTATATTTGTGTGCAACTGTAATTGAAGTTTAACATTGACTGAGGATTGTTCGTAAAGATGACCCGCGCATTTGTTTTCCCCGGCCAAGGCTCTCAGGCCGTTGGTATGGGTAAGGAACTGGCTGATGCTTTTGCCGTTGCCCGTGACGTTTTCCAGGAAGTGGACGAGGCGCTGTCGCAGAACCTCTCCAGGATCATGTTTGAAGGCCCGGATGATGAACTGGTCCTGACGGAAAACGCACAACCGGCTTTGATGGCCGTTTCAATCGCGGTCGCCCGTGTGTTGGAAACAGAAGGCAATATCAAACTTGCAGATCATTGCGATATGGTCGCCGGGCATTCCTTGGGCGAATATTCTGCGCTGGCAGCAATGGGTGCTTTTTCATTGGCGGATACGGCGCGTTTGTTGAAAGTTCGCGGACGCGCCATGCAAGCGGCTGTTCCGGTTGGCGAAGGGGCGATGGCGGCGTGCCTTGGTCTGTCCCTTGAAGATGCGCAAGCTGTGGCTGACGAGGCGGCACAAGGTGAAGTTTGTACGGCTGCAAACGATAATGCCCCCGGTCAGGTTGTTTTGTCCGGTGCGAAGGCGGCGATTGAACGCGCGATTGAGATTGCAAAAGAAAAAGGCGCGAAACGGTCTGTTTTGTTGCCGGTATCTGCCCCATTCCATTGTGCATTGATGCAACCGGCGGCGGATGCGATGGCTGAAGCGTTGGCCGATGTTACGATCCATGCGCCGAGTGTTGCGGTCGTTGCCAATGTGGCGGCTGAAAAAGTGATCGACCCGGAAGAAATTCGCAAGTTGTTGGTTGAACAGGTTTGTGGTTCCGTTCGCTGGCGCGAAGGTGTTCTGTATATGAAAGAACAAGGCGTGGAACAATTGGTCGAACTGGGAACAGGTAAAGTTCTGTCCGGTTTGGCAAAACGTATTGACCGTTCCCTGTCCGGTGTGGCCGTCAACGGTCCGGCGGATATCGAAAGTTTCCTTGGGTCACTTTAATCTTAAAAGGGTAAGATAGATATTATGTTTGATTTGACAGGTAAATGTGCACTCATCACCGGCGCATCCGGCGGGATCGGTGCAGAGATTGCAAAAGCATTGCATGCACAGGGCGCAACCGTTGGCTTAACCGGGACACGCGTTGAAGCCTTGGAAAAAGTGGCGGCTGAAATCGGCAATGAACGCGTTCATATTCTGCCGTGTAATTTGTCTGATGACGAGGCACTGGCTGCCCTGCCCAAGCAGGCGGAAGAAGCAATGGGGTCTTTGGATGTTCTGGTCAATAACGCAGGTCTGACCCGTGATAATCTCGCCATGCGCATTAAAGATGATGATTGGGATGCGGTTTTGAATGTCAACCTGACGGCAGCGTTTAAATTGTCCAAGGCTGTGTTGCGTGGCATGATGAAAAAACGCTGGGGTCGTATTATCGGTATTACGTCGATTGTCGGTGTGACGGGCAACCCCGGTCAAACCAACTACGCTGCATCCAAGGCCGGTATGATCGGTTATTCCAAATCACTGGCTTACGAAGTCGGTTCACGTGGAATTACAGTCAACTGTGTCGCACCGGGCTATATCGCAACCGCGATGACGGACGAACTGTCTGAGGATGTCAAATCCGCTATGTTGACCAAAATTCCGGCGGGCCGTATGGGCAACCCGGAAGAGATTGCAGCAGGGGTTGTGTATCTGGCATCAAATGAAGCGCAGTACGTTACAGGTCAGACCTTGCATATCAATGGCGGCATGGCGATGATTTAAAGGGCACAAAGCCCTCACATTAGGGCTTTCGCCTTGTGAAAAATTGTGCTACCAAACCTCAATCCTAGCTATGTAAGCTGGGAACGAGATCAAACAAGTGAGGGGGATGTCCCGTTTGTGCTTTGGGGCGGACCTTTTGTATCAATACCGTTAAGGGAATTATTAAGATGAGCGATGTCGCAGAGCGCGTAAAGAAAATCGTAGTTGAACACCTCGGCGTAGAAGAAGCAAAAGTTACTGAAAACGCTAGCTTCATCGACGATCTGGGCGCTGACAGCCTCGACACTGTTGAGCTGGTTATGGCTTTTGAAGAAGAATTCGGCTGTGAAATTCCGGACGATGCTGCTGAAAAAATCTTGACTGTTAAGGATGCTATCGACTTCATCGAAGCAAACGCTTAATTCCTTAAGCCAAGTGTTATGAGATGTGAGCGTCGGCCCTTATTTTGTGGTCTGCGCTCATTCTTGTTTCTACGCCTAACATTTTCTGACGACCTCAAAGGATTTTGATCAGACATGAGACGTGTTGTCATTACAGGCCTGGGTATGGTGTCTCCGTTGGCAAACGGAGTGAAACCGACTTGGGAAAAACTTCTGAATGCCGAATCCGGCATTAATGTCATCGAATCATTCGATGTTTCCGATATTCCTGCAAAAATTGCCGGACAGGTTCCCCTTGGTGAAGGCGCAGGTCTGTTCAATTCCGAAGATTACGTATCCAAGAAAGAGCGCCGCCGTATGGACGATTTCATCGTTTATGGGTTGGCTGCGGCAACCGAAGCTGTTGAAGATGCCGGCATTCAAACGGATGACGAAGAAGAACTGTTCCGCACGGGTGTGATGATCGGTTCCGGGATTGGTGGTCTTCCTGAAATTTCCAAAGGTGCAGTGACGGTTGAAACCAACAGTGTGCGTCGTTTGTCACCTTTCTTTATTCCGGCTAGCCTGATCAATCTGGTGTCCGGTCATGTTTCTATTAAATACGGTTTTAAAGGCCCGAACCACGCGGTTGTAACAGCCTGTGCAACAGGTGCGCACGCGATTGGTGATGCGGCCCGTATTATTGCCCTTGATGATGCCGATGTTATGGTTGCCGGTGGTGCCGAAGCCGCATGTTGCCGTCTGGGTATGGCGGGTTTTGCCCAAGCCAAAGCCCTGTCCACATCTTATAACGACGACCCGACAGCAGGCTCTCGTCCGTGGGATGAAGGCCGCGATGGTTTTGTCATGGGTGAAGGTGCCGGTGTTGTCGTGTTGGAAGAATATGAACACGCCAAAAAACGCGGTGCGAAAATTTACGGCGAAGTAATCGGTTACGGGATGTCCGGCGATGCCTATCACATTACGGCACCGGCTGCGGATGGTAATGGAGGTTTCCGTGCGATGCAAGCGTCCATTAAACGCGCAGGCATCAATGTAGAAGATATTGATTATATCAACGCACACGGGACTTCCACACCGTTGGGTGATGAGATTGAACACGGCGCTGTGAAACGTCTGTTGGGCGAACATTATAAAAAGCCGTCCATGTCATCGACCAAATCTGCCATCGGTCACCTGTTGGGTGCTGCCGGTGCGGTCGAGGCGATTTTTTCGTTGCTGTCTATCCAGAACAACGTTGTTCCGCCGACTTTGAACCTGCACAATCCGTCTGAAGGGTGTGATATGGATCTGGTGCCGTTGCAGGCGAAAGAACGCGAAGTTAATGTGGCCTTGTCCAACTCCTTCGGGTTTGGTGGCACAAATGCTTCTTTGGTTTTCAAGTCTATTGACTAAGGTGCTGGATGAGCGACGCTGAAAAGCCTCAATCAAAAAGTAAAAAGAACGAGCCGAAATCTTCCTTCAAGAAGGTTTCGGCTTTTCTTGTTGGTTTAATCGTTGTTGTGGTCTTTGCGGGCAGCGGTTTTTCCTATTGGTTGGCGAAAAACTTTACCCGGTCCTGGGTGTTGACGCAGGAAAAAGTTGTGATTATTCCGCAAGGCAGTGGAGTTGCGACTATCGCACAACTTCTGGAAAAAGAAGGCGTGATCAACAATGCGTTGGTTTTTCGGATTGTCTTGCGCTTTAACCAACTGGATAAACAGCTGAAAGCAGGGGAATATCTTTTTCCGGCCCGTGTGACACCAAAACAGGTGACGCGCATTCTGGAAGAAGGCAAAACGGTTCTGCATCGGTTCACAGTTGCCGAAGGTTTGACATCGGTTGAGGTTGTCGCGCAGTTAAACGCACAAGACGGGCTGAACGGTCAAGTGACGCATATTCCGCCAGAAGGGAGTCTCCTGCCGGAAACGTACAGCTATCATCGCGGAATGGCACGTGCTGCCGTTCTGTCTCATATGCAAGAGACGATGATAAAAACATTGGATGAACTGTGGGAAAACCGTCAAGAAGGTTTGCCGTTTAAAACCAAGGAAGAAGCCTTGATTTTAGCCTCGATTGTAGAAAAAGAAACAGGGATTCGTGCGGAACGCGCTTTGGTTGCCGGCGTATTCATTAATCGTTTGAAAAAACGTATGCGCCTGCAAACGGACCCAACGGTAGTCTATGGGATTACGATGGGGCAGGAATCTTTGGGACGGCCTTTGTCGCGCAAGGATCTGAAAACGCCCACGCCTTATAATACCTATACGAATTATGGCTTACCACCGGGACCAATTTGTAATCCGGGGCGTGCTTCTATTGAGGCCGTGCTTAATCCAGGTCAGACCGATGCGCTTTATTTTGTGGCGGATGGTACAGGCGGGCATGCGTTTGCCAAAACCTTGGTCGAACATAATCGTAATGTTGCGCAATGGCGAAAAATTGAAAGAAGTCGTGACTGATTGCCAAACGTCAAGGTATTAGCCTGTTCAGGACTGTTATAGGATGGGCAGATAAAGGAGATTGTCGTTATGGAAACGCACCTTGGAAATATGCTCGTCCTGATCGGCGCTGCGATTATATTGACGTTTATGATTTATCGTTTCTATCGCAACGGCGTTTATACCCGTACAGGCATGATTATCGGCTGGATCGGTCTGTGGATACCGACACTGTTTATGCTTTATCATCTCAGCCCTAAATTTTAGAGACATTCTCTATCAGTTGTGCGTGTTGATGGCCTTGATTTGTTCACGAACGGCGATCATGCGCTTGCATTGGCAGGGTAGGTCGTAAGGGTCGTCAAAACAAAGGCATTTTTCGCTTTTCTGCGGGTTTTTACAAGCCGCGTAGATTTCATGCACATAACTGACCAGTGTGTCACCGATTGCAAAGTGATAGTCATTCATGGCAGCCCCCTTTTCCCCATAGGTCATTATAGGAGAAATAGCAGGAATTCATATTACCATAAGGTATTAGCGGCTTGTTTTTTTGGATAAGCGATTTTGGATAAGACCGTAAAAATACACTGGTAATTGCGATGGGTTGCGAAACAACCAACCTAAATGACGCTGGCATTGCGTACAGTGGGCAAGTTGCCATTTGTAATCGGGAAACCAGCTGAATTCAGCACTTTCATGGCCCGTAGTCGAGCATCCCGATGCGTCCTGAAAACAGCCGATGGTGAAAATGATCCCGGCGGGATTAAAAACCGTATGTTCATGGTCGCCTCTCATTACAATTCGCCAATTGCCAAACGTAATTAGATGCCCACAGGCTGCACAAAACAGTTTTTCTTTTTCTGTTTCAAGCTGATTTTCAAGGCAGGCCTTATGTTGAACATCCAAAGGCATCGTTATTCCTTTTTCGGCATAAACGTGCTGAGGCCTTCAACCAGCCAGAGTGGCAGACTGGCAAATAGACGAGTCGCAAGGGCCATTGGCCAGGGGAATGTTATAATGGCTTTGTTTTTATCAAGGCCGTGTCGGATCAGACGAGCCGCTTTATCCCCACTCATCAGCAGGGGCATTTTAAAGGTGTTTTGGCGTGTGATGCCACTTTCAACAAAGCCGGGGCAAATGACATTGACCTTTAACCCGTCTTTGCCATATCGCAGGCGCAAGGCTTCACCATAGGCTTTGACACAGACTTTGCTGGCACTATAGGCAGGTGAACTGGCAAGCCCGCGAAACCCGGCAAGGGAACTCATTACGGCGATTTGCCCGGTCCCACGTGCCACCATTGTCGGCAAAAGTGGTAAGATAGTGTTTAAGGTTCCCGCAAGATTGACAGCGAAAATATCGCGCGTGCTTTCTTCCCAATTGTCGGCATTGCCGGACCCGTTGGAAATACCGGCATTGGCAATGATTAAATCAATTTTGTGTACTGTGTCGGTTTTGAGTAACCAGTCGGTCATGGCGGCGCGGTCGCAGACGTCTATCAAGGCGGTGTGCACATGTGCGCCTTTATTCTCGCACAAGTGCGCAATTGTGTTTAACCGTTCGCGGTTGCGTCCGCTTAAGGAAAGACGATGGCCTTCTTGTGCGTATTCAAGAGCCAAAGCGGCGCCAATCCCGCTGGAAGCACCCGTAATCAGAATATGTTTCATAGACAATAGCTTATCAAGAAAGGTATAAGGTCTGTCAAATATTGAATCGAAGGAGACTAAGTTCGTGCCCATCAATTCCATGACCGGTTTCGCCCGCGCCAGTGCTCAATATGGCAATTATAACTGGACTTGGGAAGTGCGAAGCGTCAATTCCAAGGGGCTTGACGTGCGATTGCGCATTCCATCCGGCTTTGATGTCTTGGATTTACCGGCCCGCAAGGCGATTTCTCAACGTTTTAAACGCGGTAGTGTGGCGCTCAGCCTAAATATCTCGCATAATCAGGATCAAACGGGATATCGGATCAATCAGGATTTGCTCAACCAATTAATTGATGTGATGAAAACGGTTGAAGCCAAAGTTCCCGGTGTGAATGCGCCTTCGGTTGATGGTCTGATGGGATTGCGCGGGGTCATTGAAACAGTTGAAGACAGCGAAAGCGAAGCGGACCGTGAAGCTGCTTTTGGCAAAATGATGATTAGTCTGGAAGAAGCACTGGATGATCTTCTGGATAACCGTATAAGCGAAGGTGGACGTATGGAAAGCGTTCTGTACGGTCATATTGACGAAATTGAACAACTCTGCACCAAAGCCGAAGCATGTGCAGGCGCACAACCCGATGTCTTACGTAAACGCCTGGTGCGTCAGTTGAAAGATGTAATGGAAGATTTGCCCGATCTGGATGAAGAACGCATTGCGCAGGAAGCGGCGATCTTGATGACCAAAGCCGATGTGCGCGAGGAACTGGACCGCTTGCGTGCCCATATTGAAGGCGCACGTGAGCTGCTGACCAAAGGCAGCCCTTGCGGGCGCAAACTTGATTTCCTCTGCCAGGAATTTAACCGCGAAGCCAACACCCTCTGTTCCAAGGCACAGGATGTGGACCTGACACGCATTGGATTGGACTTCAAAGCAACAATTGATCAGTTCCGTGAGCAGGTACAGAATATAGAGTGATCGTTCATGGTGGGTCACGGAGTTTTATAAATATATATAAAACAATGATTTAACTAAATTTCACCTGTTCATTCTGTTTCATCGTTTGTCACCATGTTTCGATAAAGTGGTGACAAGATCGGTGACAAAATATCGTATCGCCATTATAATATCTATTCTTGTCACCAATTTTGAATAGGTGTTGTCATGGCGATGCAGATCACCGCAGCGAAAATCAAATCTCTTTCAAAGTCTGGAAAGCCCGGAAGACATGCGGCGGGGGCAGGTCTCTACTTTCGTATCAGCAGTGTCGGCACCTCAAGCTGGATCGTTCGCTACACCGTTTTTGGTAAACGCCGTGAGATGACCCTTGGCAACTATCCTGCAATGTCGTTAGCGGACGCCTATGCTCGTGCCGCACAGATCAAAGAAGATTGCAAGAATGATGTTGACCCCTTAGCTGAACGGCATCGGGCTGAAATCGGCACATTCAACACGGTGGACGATCTGGCGAAAGATTGGCTGGAAGACTGCGCAAGACGCTTAAAACATCCTAAAATCCCAGAGAGAGTATATAACAAGGAAATTAAGCCTCTCATCGGCAGTCTCTCCCTCAGCCAAGTAACGCCCCGCGACATTCGCGCCGTTCTCAATAAAATCGCCAAAAGTGACAGACCAAGCATTGCAAATGATGCCTTGATGTATTGCAAACAACTTTTCCGCCACGGCATTAAACTTGACCTGCTCACCCACAACCCGGCTGAGCCTTTCAGCGTCAATGATGCAGGTGGTCTTGAGAAAAGCCGTAGTCGTGCCCTCAGTTTGGATGAACTCAAATCCGTCTTCGCCACATTCCGCGAAAACTCTGTGCAGTTCACCCGCGAAAACTATCTGGCAACCGCACTATTGCTTTGTCTTGGTGTGCGTAAAGGCGAACTTATCGCAGCCAAATGGGAGGAATTCGATCTTCAGAACAAACTTTGGAAAATCCCGGAAGCGCGCAGCAAAACAGAAGCCGCGATCACCATTCCGCTGGCGGACCCTGTGATTAAGTGGCTTGAAGAATTAAAGGTCCGTTCTTTCGGCTCTGAATATGTCTTTCCCAACCGCCGAACAACCAAAAGCGCACAGCATATCAGCCACGACACCCTCAATGCCGCCATTCAAAAGCTGTTCAAAGAAGGTAAGTTGTCCGTCGATCATTTCACCGTCCACGATCTACGACGGACCTTCCGCAGCCTACTGGCAAGCGAAGGCATCCCCGGCCACATCGCGGAACGGTGCTTAAACCATAAGCTAAAAGGGGTTGAGGGTATTTATGACCGTTACAACTATCTGGATGAACGTAGAGAAGCGTTAATGCGGATTAGTACAAAGTTGGAGGGAGTTGTTAAGTAGAGGGGTTGAAATTTATATAATGTTCTCTTTTGTTTTTGGCATCATTATATCCAAGTGCACCTAAAAACGGACAATAATTATATTACTGATAAAGACTATCTCATATTTCTTATTTTTCGTTCTTCCTCACGGAAGATTACGTTGTATTGGCTGATTAAATCACTTTGATGCTCTATTAGAATGCGGGCATTTTCTTTTCTGCTGTGATTGATGCTGTTTCGCAGAGCATCAATTGACTGATAGATAGTATCTTCTTTATCCGAAATCGGTTGAGACCAATCATTTCGTTTTGAAATATGTTTTTCTTTGTTTGCTCGTATAGCAATATTCTGAAGCGCTGAAAGAGTCGTAACAATTTTTAGGTTAATTTTATCAAGTTGTTCATCGCGCTCTTTATCGTCTAGTATTAGAATTGTTGATGTTATTTCCATATTTATATCTTCTAAAGCATCTAAATGTTTACGAAATGGATTTTGGATGCTGTCTTGGAAATGACTTACTTCAAGGTCTTCTTCCCTGAGTATTTTAGCAACTTTGTTTGTTCTGATTTGATTATATAAATTCCAACCAAGGCTTACAATAATAGCCAAGGCCGCTAAAATGGTCTTCAAATCCCAAAAGGCATCTTTGACCTGTTCGTCTTTGGGTGTGCTGTCACCTAAAGCAAATTCGGGATAGAAAAAAAAGAAAGCGCAAATAAGTATTACGCTTGAGGGTTTGATGATTCCCAACGCTCAATCCCGTGTAATACTTGTTTTAATACCAATGGTGTAGAATCAAATTTATATTTCTGTAAGAATGCTTCTTTGCCTCCAAGTGACTTTAAGCTATTAGAGAACATACCTAGGAAAAAAGAAGATGAGACAGCGTAAACATGTTCTGGAATAACAATTGTTACATTCTCTTCTTGAGTGTCAATGGAGTCTAAGCTGAAATTATCGCGAGCATTCTCTCCGCGCTCTTTGCCTGCAAGATTGTGAACCTTGCCATCATTTGTCATTGCTTCGAGGTTAATCATTTTCATCGCTAGCCGTTTTAGATAAATAGTCACTATCCAAATAAAAACGTAATGAGATTACGGTGCCTGGAATTTTTTGCTTGGTCGAGAAGACATAGTTATAATCTGGAGGAAAATCAAGAGAATTTGAAGGATTAAAGAATTGTGACCTTATTCCATCTTTATTTTGATGCATTGAATTATAGTTATCTTTTAGAAGAATGCAGGTGTTTCCTGAAATAATGCTGATGCTAGGGCTGAAGCATTTATGGTTGGTGCTCCCTAAATCATTTACCAGTTCAATTACATCCATGAAGCCTACGCCACCCTTACTTTTACTTTGCGTAAAACGTGAAATGCCATCTTGTAAAGCAAAAACCGTTGAAAGAGTTTCCTCAGAAAAGCTATTCTTATGTTTCTGAATATAGGTATTTAACCTTTTTAAGGTCTCGTTTGTCTCTGCTCTGGAAATCGATTCCGCAATTGTCATTCCGGTACTTACAAATGCGATGTGACAAGCATAGGTATCAATCTCTACATCAGCGATATGCCCAGACCTTCTGGCCATAAATCCTGCGACAACCCAATTTCCGTCACGATCTTGGCTACTATGTCTTTCTGCGTTATTAAGGATTTCCGTAACAATATTATTAACGCGATATTTCCCCTCACCTGAGAGCTCTAATGGTTTTTTTAATGCTCCGAGCCAGTCATCTATAGTTTCTACAAGGTCGTCAGAAACCTTGCTAAAAGTAGGTGCGTTTATTACAGAGTTTTGATTAAAAGATGTACCTTGCTTTCTTCTTTCTCGTAGACGGAAGCTCCACACATCAACGTTGTCATTATCAGCCGCTAAAGAAATATCCATATATTGTGCAAGACCGACTGCATCAAAAACCTTTTGAACCGGAGGAGCCATTTTGCCGCCTGTCATAAAAGGTGCTAGGTGCTGTTTCATCATTCCCCAAAGAACGTACGGACCGATGTCTTTGATAAGTTCATCGTCAAAATGAACAGAAGCAGAGAGTAAATAACTTTCTGATTTTACGATTTCAGCAAGAGCTTCTAATGTTTTGGTAGGATTATCGATAAAGGAAAAATTCTTTAGTGTAAATTCCTTAGAAGACTTCCGCTTTGGAATTGATCGCCATCGCTTGGTTCTTTCAGGATAAAGGTGGTCCAGCAGACTGGATTCCTTTTTCTGCCACACTAAATATCGTTTTGGAACAATTTCTTGGACTTGCCCGCTGGGAATTCTGAAATAGCAAAAGGTACGTCTGAATTTATTTTTATATTTCCCTCCATAGTGTCGATTTTTTTTACTTCGTGATAAGAAGTTTTTTTTCAAACGCCTAAGGTTGAGTTTATCCAAGTTTTGGATTTCATAGGGGGATATTTTTGATATTTTAGAAGGCCAAAATTTGTTTAAATTGCTTTTTGCGAGTTTTATATTGTTTGTCATGTCGCTTTCTTTAAATTGTATTTGGCTAATTAATCATATTTATTTATTCAGGTAAAGTGCATACGGACAAAAAGTGGTAGAGCGCTATCTTGTTATAACCATTCCTTCAAATTTAGGCTGAGTTTTAGTTAAGCCGTTAAATCGGCTATTGGCAAATAAGGTAATACGTTCTGACTTATAGGTGACCTTTTGGGAGAAAAAGGTGTGCCAATTTTATGATTTGATCTGGAAGGCGTGTGCAAGTATGTGTATTTACAACTTGCCAGAAATTTCAATCCATGACCTGATGTATCGTTTCAGCCGACAAGGTGATTGATGTGAAAACATCTTGCTTAACGCTTGAGTTTATCACTACCTGGCGGATGACTAATCTTCAAATGCCTGATGTAACATATACCCCTGAACATTAGTCGGGCTACCAGTTAATATCCCCTGTGTTCCCAAGTGGAAATCGGTCATATTACTTATCGGGTCCGTCACGCGATGACTTGTAAGATGTGATACTGCTCTTGATTGTCCGGGATGGACCGTGGTGTCTGTATCTGAAGATAGAATACTGGAGGGAGCATTCCATCCAAGATCAGGATTAAGTGAGTGGTTTCCTTGTTCTGATAGTTCGTTCAACCAATCAAGCTTGGGCATGGGGATGAACACTGATGCTAAGATTAAAATAACGGGCAAAATAAAAAGGTAACCGTTCAAAAGACTGGGGAGCAATAAAGCGATCCCTGCAAAAAACACACTCAATTTGATCGCGCGTTTTTTACGTCGATGGGCTTTATGTTCTTTCAAAAGGGTCTGTGCCAGTACATTGATTGCTGGAAAATCATCTGGCTGGGCGTGTGCGGCCCTGTCTCTGCGTCCGACACGGACGGCCTGTGCTTTAAAATTATGGATCGTAAAGCGATAATTGCCTTCTGTGCCCGTGGTTTTGTAATAATTCAGGTTCCGGGCAGCATTTGCGCCAATGCGTCTGGCATGATCTTTAAGAAGTTGTTTTGCGCTGTCCGGAGATTCTTGGGAACTGCCATGAACTTCCCAAGCTCCAGCATCAATAATTTCCCAACTCTTGAATTTATTGGATTTGGAAAACAGAAAGTCATCCGGCATTCTATATGTGTTAACGGTTTCTTTAGCTAAAACTGTGCAGTTTTTTGCTCGATAACCCTTTTGTGTCAAAATAGCTTCAAAATGAACTGGATGCCCTTCCAAGGAGTTGTCGGAAAGACAATTTAGTAAATCACGATAATGAAAAAAATAGGATTGACCGTCATCGCCGTGGATGAAACCATATTTTTTTTCAGCCATGTATGCGTGAATGATCCCGTCTTTCTTTTTGATGTCTGGTGTAGCATTGGGGGCAGACGAGTAGGAACGTAATGCCAGATAGGCTTTCTTTGCTTCCTGTTTGAAAGCTTTGAAATCTGAAAATTCTATATCCCTTTCATGCATCGTCTTATTGCGAATATCTGCAATTTTTCGAATGCGTAAGACCAGTTCCTTGGGTAGTTCACGCTGGACACTGGAAAGTTTGCTATGAAGCCCTTTTCCTTGCGCACCAAATTTGCGATCTAAGACCTTCTCAAATTCCCTTGAGATTTTCCAAATATCATTAAATTGCTCCACTTTATCCCCCGTATTGTATTCGTCTTGCGGCGCGCTTGGGTTGTATGTTGGATTTTCACCACTTATCCATAAGGTGTCAAATATAAATAAAAAAGCAATTTAAAGATTAAGTTCTCAGTTAATTGGTTGTCCGCAACGGACAACAGAAATACTCCCACAGTCCGTAGTGGACAACGCAACAATATCAATAACTTAATAGACAATTAAGTGCTGTTTTGCTATAGTCACTCCATCACATTCAGACAGAGTTTTATTCATGCGCCATCCGTTTAATCGGTTTTCGCAAACAGGATGACTCGTTCTGATTTTAGGCCACCATTGGGGATAGAAAGATGAATAGTGAAGATCGTCAGCTTTATGAGCTGATCCGGCAGACGTGTGAGGATCATGCGCGTTTACAGCTTGCCAAGAAGCTTCAGTCCATGTTGCCCATCCATGATCGGTGCAGTTTGGTATCGCTTATTGGGACGCCGAATGACCTGTCCAACTTGGATGCTCTCCAGACTTGGATCAAAGAGGTCATGGATTACGCACCGAAAAGCAGTCTGGAATTGACGCTGGATCACTGGTTTCAACGGTTACTCCATGATTTGATGTACCGTCTCAGCCAGCGAGGTGAGAGCCATGCGTGAATGGGATATCGTCGCCAATGGCCCTGTGATCGGGCAGTACAAGGATTTCCTCATCTATGAATGGGTCGAAAGCCGCAACGGCACCCGCTTTGATTACATTGGTGTGATTGATTTGGAGGCTGATGATCCTGTCTCCGTGACAATTGACGATATTATCTATGCGAGCGGTATTCATTATCGCCATTTTAAGGAGGTTGGAGGGGGCTTTGGCGATTTTAAGCACCCTGTGGAACAGCAGGTATGACAAGCGCAACCCTTGGATCGTTTTTGGCGTTTTTCGTCATTCTTGCTAGCACGCTCGATCGTCCAAGTCAGACATCAGATGCTTGGCGATGCTTCTTTGATCGTCTGATCCAGACAACGTCACTGGTACTTACGGGCGCAGTGGCGAACATCATTGGCGATCTTGTCAACAATTTGCGATAGGAGGCTCTCATGTCCCATGCTCAAGAATATCTGCTCATCATCGCTGTTTTCATCATTGGCAGCATTGTCTTGTCCATCCTGAACAAAATTTGCCATGGTCGTTTGCGTCTAAAGAAAAATCATCCTTTAAATCTAACATCGGCAAAATATCAGCAAGACTATGTAAACGGTTTGAGCGGAATTATCACAGGTCCGGCAAGTCTGTTGAGTAATGAAATTTATAGAAGTTTGAATGAAGATTAAATAGCTCACCCATGTCTTCCTTTTGGAATGCCGATACTGTTTTGAAGACCCCACCCACTCTCTCTGGAAAACCAAAAAACAGGGCCTTTTTCTTAATATTAATTATTTGACAGAAAGGGGGTTTCTGTCAAATAAGGGGAGCACCTTTGTCCAAAATGGCTGAAAACTGCCGTTCCAAAAGCAGAGAATTATGGGGAATATTCTCAGTAAATTTTAGCTTTACATGCCATTAAAATATGATCTGCAATTCCCTGAATTTTGTCGGCAGGAAAGAGAAAATGGCACTGGCAACGGATTTGAAAGAAGGGCTATTTGCATTCTGAGGTTGGCATTTCATACAAGGAATGCCAACCAATTGTGAAGCACCATTTAATGAATATATCTTTTATTTTTCAGATAACTTTGACGATAGATGTCTGCATAAAAAAGCGCTAATTGATTATAGATAATATTCGTTTCAATGGTCCCACATTTGGACGGACAAAATTTATTTTGCTGGTTAAGGCCAAATAAAAGATCGGCAAGCCCTCTGTAGGTTCTTTCTAAAGGCTCAGCATAGTATTGCAAAAAATCATCATCGTTCTCATAAAGCGGACGAGCAACTTTATATATCTTTTTCAGCAAACAGTTAGCCGACAATTCGTGCCCTTGATTCATGGTGTCGACATTTGGTGAATTTCTATGTTCTTCAGAGACGGCCCAACACGCATCGATAACAGCTTGAACTTCAGCCTCAGTTTTTTTGTGTTCTGACGATGGTTCATCGTTTGCCGCAGCAACAGGCCCAGTAATAACCAACAACGCAAATAATACTGAAAACAACGCTTTTGTCAGAAACGACATAATGACCTACCTACGAGAGCAAATAAATTTATCCTACTCTGTCATATGAATAGGCCAGAGTGAATATTTTTAAACACCCAAGCTAGAGAAACAGCCCACCCATGTCCTTCCTTTTGGAATTCTGAGGTTATTTTGAATACCCCACCCACTCTCTCTGGGTTTGTCGTAAAAAGCCCTTGCTGGTCCTAATATTATTTATGGGACCGAATGGGGGGCTCAGTCCCATAAGGAAAAAATGAACTTTAACCCCTTAAAATCAAAAAATTGAGGAGGGACAGTCCCGTAATTTATGGGACTGAATGGGGTATCTGGTCCCATAAAGCGCAAAAAATGACATTTCCTTTTAGTTCCAGAACACTTCTGAATAGGACGGATAACGAAAATATTTAACCTACAACGGGGCGATATAACGCCCGTTTAGGAAGCGACAACCAACGACAGGGTGATAGAGTTTTTCTCGATGAATCCAATGCTCATTCCCATACCCCTGAACTGGTGCATAGATTTTAACCATATCTCCATTCAGGGCGACAATCGGACCGCAATTTGTTTCCACTCCAACTTTGAATGACTTTCGATAAGTTGAAGCAAAGGTTTTTATCCGCTCAATACGTTTTTGTTCTTCTAGACGCTGTTGTTTCCGTTGGCGTTCTTTCTCTGCAGCTTCTGCTTGCCGTCTAGCCTCGGCTTCCAATTCTTTTGTTAAGGCAACATCACGTAATTGTATCGCCTGATTCACAAGCAAGTCAGGATCATAATTTTGATAGCGGTTTATAAAATTTGTATAATCAGTTGAAGTTTTGGCCTCATTAAATGTGCGACGATAATCTCTTCTTTTTTTGATTTTCGCCAACTCAATCTCTTGTTGATCTTTGACTTTTTCAAGTCTGTGCATTTCATCGTTTATAAAAGAAAACAGATTTGCTTCTTCAACGGCCTTTAAAATTTTCTCTTTATCCAAAGCTTGATGAGAACCGACAGCAGTTCCCCAAGAAAAAGGAATGGCAATTACATTTTTTGCCAATGACATTGTCAGGTTTGTATCTGTGAATTGGCTGGAACAGGGCGAATAAACCTTGTCATCATCTGAAAAATAATCACAGTTGAAGGTCATTGAGTTAAAATGTGTCAATTTTTCAAAATAAGGCTGAACATACTTAAAGTTTTCACTGACAAAAAGAACCTCTTGTCCCTTCTTTTGCCATTTTACCTTATGTGCCTCTCGTCGGGCTGATAAAGCCGTCCAACGCCCACTGTTGCTTTCAAGCAGGACAAAATAGCCCTTTCCAAGTCGACTGTTTTCTTTCAAACCGATCTCAACAAAGCCTGAATTTCCCGCTGAACTCTGCATTTCAAATTTCTCTGGCTTCGTGGTCGTGCATCCAGTCAACACAATCAACGCCAATAACACCCCAACCCTCATGACCTCGCCTCCTTATGAATTTTCCGTCAGTTATTTAAACTATACATGAAGTTATGTTCAACAATTTAATGTTGATGTGATGGTCATTTCTTCAAGTGGAGTCGATGCTTTGCCTATCGTCGTACAAGGACAGGGCAATGAAAGAATTTATCGGCACATTGATACGCACCGCACGTAAAAACAAGGCCATGACGCAAGAAGCATTGGCGGGGCAGATTGAGTTGAGCGTTCAGGCGATCTCTAACCTTGAGCGTGGCGAAACCTTGCCCACAATTGAGACCCTGTCCAAGTTGTCGCAAACATTGGACATCCCGGTGCAGAGCTTTTTTCAAGGGAATGCGCTTAGCACCCCTAAACGCAGCAAAATGGAAGCTGAATTTGTGGCTGAGATGCAGAAATTGGACGACAACAGCTTGGCAATTGCATTGAAGCAAATCCGAGCCTTGTCTGGTTAACCTGTTCAGTGTTTGTCGTTTGCCGCCCTGAGGATGGGCAACCCACCAAAATTTAGCATAAAGATGTGTCGTTTGACGTTATTTTTGGGAGATAGTCTTACGCGGACGAGAGTTAAGCCATTCTAGTACTTCATGTTCAAAATAACCGCTGGAGTTACTGCCCAACTCTACAGGTGCTGGAAATTCCCCACTTTGAACTTTACGCCATAGTGTTGAGCGTGAGAATTGCACGATCTTTAAAACATCAGTTGTTCGCATAATTTTTTTCATTGGTTCTCTCTGATCCTTGTCTTCCTATTTCGATCATATCAATGCAGGAATTAAGACCGCGCCCCATCCAGATGAGGTTTAAAGCAAGAAAAACGGGAGATGAAAAATCAGGTGGATTCTGAGTTTGCTTGGAATTAAGTTGGGGTTACACTTTTGAACCAGAGCGAATGAAAAGCTCAGCTAAATAAAATTGTTAGCTTTTTCAAAGTGGTGACAAAAATGGTGACTGTTTTGGCTTTTGAAACAGGTTTAACCTATTTAACTATTTGATTTTATTGAATTAAAAAATTTTAGCCTATGAAAAGGTACAGAATATTGAATAGTCTTGTGGTGTGAAAAAAGGGAACGAGAGATGAGTCATTCTATAGATCAATCTATAGCACGTCGCGGGCTGATGTTGGTTTTAACAGCGCCAAGTGGTTGCGGGAAAAGTACGATCACGCAAGCGCTTATGAAGGATGATCCGTCCATTGCGGTTTCCGTTTCTGCCACGACCCGCAGCCCCCGTCCCGGTGAAGAAGACGGGGTGCATTATTTCTTTATGGAAGAGGGGCGTTTTAAAGAAAAAGTGAATAATCAGGAGTTTCTGGAATGGGCGGAAGTTTTTGGTCGATTCTATGGAACGCCGAAAGAACCGGTTGAACAAGCCTTAAGTGCGGGTAAGGATGTTTTCTTTGATATTGATTGGCAAGGGGCAGAACAACTCCAGAACAATGCCCCGGATGATCTGGTATGGATTTGTATCCTGCCGCCAAGTCAGCAATCACTTGAAGATCGTTTGCGGGCACGGGCCCAGGATAGTGAGGATACGATTGCCAAACGCATGGCAGAAGCGGAAAGCGAAGCCAGCCATTGGGTTGATGCCGATTATGTGGTGGTGAATGACGATCTGGATAAAGCCACCCAACAGGTTCAGGCGATTTTACAGGCTGAACGTTTAAAGCGGGTTCGCCGTACGGGACTGGCTGATTTTGTAGCGACCCTGTGACCACCTTTTTTTAATTGGTAAAATTGAGGGGTGTTGCGGCTTGAATATAGTGCGGCTTTGCCTCTGCCCTAAATCCATTGTGGATTGCACTATGTTGGGCAGCATTGGCTTTCGCTTTGTCTTTAAAGGGGCCAAGGGCGAGGGAATATCTTAGAGTCTTTGCGGGATTGTTGTCCCGTTTCCAATGGATTAATTGCAGGTTTGGGTATTCTTTCTGTGCATTCACTCCTTTAATTGAGAGAATGCGCAAGATGTTTTCCCGCTCTGCTATAATATCGCTTAGCTCGGCAGACGTGCCGGCAATGACCCAATACATATCGTGTATGGCTTGATTGGTGTTGGATATGTCATCGGATTGATCTTTGATATCAAGGGCAAGTTCTGCTTGGCGGAGACGTTCGCGGATATATTCCTGTGTCTGGTGAGTGACTTCTTTGGCAACTTCGGTTCCGATGATTTCATTGACTTGTGGACTGATAAGCGATTTTTCAACTTGTGACATAATACTGTTGAAGCCGAGAAAACCAGCCACAACAATGATCAAGGTCACGGGTAAGGCGAGACGTTGAAATCTCGCGAGAACGGCATCTTGTAAGCGGTCTGTATAGATACGAAACTGCGCTTCTTCAATTTTAAGCAAGGCTTGTTTCAGATGTTCATTTTCTTCTTTTAAAGACGGATCGGGTGTTTGAGATTGGGGCGTCATTTTTAAGCCTGCCTGCCATAATGAAGAAGTGCAAATTTTAATTTAAACTGTTTTATAAATTTATATTCTAATTAAAATTGTATTTCTACAGGTAAAAAAGGCACCTTTTTGTGGAAGGTGCCTTTTTTTGAAACCATATAAAAAAGGTGCTTACTGCATTTTCTTCATATTGTGTTTCATGTTGCCGTTCGACGCACCCATAGCACCAGCGGCTTTGACCATGACCTCAACGTTGATTTCACCGGCTTTTTCAAAGACCAGTGTCAGCGGGAAGGATGTACCTTCCTTCAAACCTTCGTTCAGACCCATGAACATGATGTGATCGCCGCCCGGTTGTAACATTGTCATACCGTTGTTGACGGCAACGCTTTCAACCTGACGCATTTTCATCACGCCGTTATCGTGGATATGTGTATGTAGTTCGACTTTTTTGGAAATATTTGCTTTCGCAGAAACCAGTTTGTCAGCTTCCCCGGTATTTTTGATGGTCAGGAATGCAGCACCTGCACGGGCCATACCGGCTGAGGCACGTGCCCAGACGTTCTCAACAGAAATGTCACCGGCAAATGACGGCGTGCTCAACCCCAAAACAATCGCGGCAGCCAAGGCAAAACGTTTCATCATAGTCAATACTCCAATGTATAAGATTGCCACCTCTTATGCGCTGCATTAGGGCACTAAAAGATTGAAATGTCAACGAATTGGAACAGCTATTGGCTGGGTTTGTCCGCTTGATTTTTTGATCACACGAGAACCGTTAAAGTGAAGGTCTGAATATCTGCCGTAATGCGGCAATGGACGCAGGAGAGCATCGATCCCTGTGCCCGGTTTTAGCGCAATAATCAGGTAGGGCAGACCGTTTGCCAGTTTGGCAGCGCGGATTTGAGCGGTTATGTCCGGTGTGTCCGGTTCATCATTGGGGGGAAGGCGCAGGTCTTGTAATGTATCTGAGATGTCTTGATCTTCCCCCACGAGAATAAACGTTTTTTGCAGACTGGGTTTGTCTGAAATTTCAAAGGTGCCTTCAAGGAGTCGGTTCATCAATTGTTGTGCGACTGTGGGATGTTGCGCAAGTTTGCCCAACAGGGAAACCTCGACCTGATCACTGAGCATAATATCGCGTAAAATAGGCGGCGCCTCGTTTGGTCCCAGTCGGCGCAAGATATGGAAATCCGGGTCGAGGCTAATGGCATTTGGTCGATGTGGGACTTTTATTTTTGAATGAGAAAGACGCGAATTTGCGATTAAATGGTTTTGAAGTAAATCATCCCCGGTGCCGATGCTGACGGGGACAATGGTTTTAAAGATCGGATTGGTTTGCAAGATGGTGGCATCAATTTCCCAGCCATCTTCCCCCAAACGTTTTGCGCGTGCCGACAGGCTGGTGAAATGCGGTGCACCGGAAGATTGGGTCCATTGCTGGAAAAAGGAGGTGAGATCGGCCTGACTAACAGTCTCGAAACTGGTCTGGATATCTGTCCAAGTTGCTGACTTAAAGGCAAAACTCATCCAGAAATGACGAATGCCGGCAAAAAATTGTCGATCACCGAGGGTCTGTCGCAGCATATGAAAAATAAAGGCAACTTTATGATAACCAATAACTTGTGAGGCCGCACCGTGTTTGGAGACAAAGGTTGTGACGGGTTTGTCTTGATCAAGGGGCAGGGCATTATAATCGCGCAACCAACTGAGGCGCATATCACGGGCTTTGGTGGGGCTGGACAGTTCCGCCGTCATATAATCTGCCATGTATGTGGTTAAACCCTCGGCCCAATTGCCGTTGGCATAATCGGGGAAAACACCGTTACCCCAGTAATTATGCAAAATCTCATGGCCGAGCGAGCTTTCCATAATAAAAGGCAGATGCAAGACGCGTTGCCCCATATAGGTCAAACCGGAAAAGCCGTATCCGGCGGATATAGGGGCGGCGATAATGTGAAATTGTGAAAAAGGGAAGGGGCCGATCTGGTTTTGAAAGCGTGTGATGTATTTTGCACTGCGTTGCAGATAGGGTTGGCTGAGGTTTTCCATTCCCTCATAGAAATAAGTGCGCAGCGTTACGGGGCCTTGTTGCAATTGGCTGATTTTATAGGGTCCGGCAAATAAAGGAATGCCTTCGCTGGGCTGTTCCATTTGAAAGCGGGCACTATATTGATCCATTGTGATTTTTTCGTCACTGATTTTGCCGGGTAAAATGGTGGTGACGGGCGAGGTGACAGAGACATCAAATGTCAAAAAATCATCTGTTTGGGGATACCATTTGCTCGGAAGGTAAATGTCCGTTCCCCTGATAAAGGCCCCACCGCGCCAATCTTCAGGCGTATGATCTGTAGGGAATATCCAGTCATAAGAAAAGGTTTCGTTGGCTTTAGGGCGCGTCCCGTCCGGCAGTTGTACGGCCTTATTGGCGTGGCCTTGTACATTTAATAAACGTTTTCCCAGATCAACTTGAACGCTTAACGTAACATGCGTTTCAGCCCGTGCACCGACAACGAAAATAAAAAGGGTTAGCAGTGTGATGCAAAGACTGAGAAGTTTCCTCATTCTGCGTCATTCCAGTTGGGGAATTTGGCGATAATATCCATTGGCTGAGCATTGCGTTCAATTTCAAGGGGCAGCCATGTGCCGGGTGCTTGGCGTTGGATGATTTTGATTAATTGAGCCGTGTCTTCGACCAATTGCCCGGCCGCACTTAAGATAATGTCGTCTTTTTCCAGACCTGCGTCTTCGGCGATGCTTTCTTCGACAACCTGTTCAACGATAACGCCTGTTTTATTTTCGGCCTTTGCAATCCGGATACCCAGTATGGGGCGTTGGGTTGTCGGCTTTTCTTCCATAGCTTCCAAGCCGAAAATAGCATCTGCGTAACTGGGGCTAAGGTCGTTGCAATCCCATCCCAATGTCCAGGGCAGCAGGACGGTTGAGTCTAGCCCCAACCCTTGTAATTGATAGGGGACACCATAACGGTCCGCAAGGTGCCCACTGCCCATAACACCGATGACCAGCGGGTTTCCGCCTATTTTCTGCACACGGGCGAGTTCTTGTGCCATTGCACCGTCCCACGTGATTTGTGCTTCGACGAAACGTTGGAAGCGGGCTTCTGATTTTTGATCATCCTTTTTTTCGTCATCTGCCACATGAGGGTGTTTGCCAAATACTTTTTTAAGTTCACTCATATAATCCGGATGGGCTTTACGAGGAGGCGATACGCCTTCTTTCCGGTCTTCTTCAACACCGTCCCAACCCTTTTGCGAGATGGCACCAATGAGATCCATATCCACGTTCAAGGCCACAATGGGCAGGCGGTTCATACGGGCAAAACGAAACAGAGGCATGTATAGGTCAGGGTCGAATTTCCAGACCTCGTCCCAGTCGGTTTTTTGCAGAAACTCATCTTCGCTCAATTCCCCACGGATCCACGCATCCAGAACGGGTTGCAAACGTCGCGGGAACATTTCAAAACCGATAACGATGTTGGGGTTGTGGGCATAAAGCTGGGTAATGGTTTGCAGTTGCCAACGATGGTGCACCGCATCAGGATGCTGTTCGCCCAACAGGACCACTTGTTGTTTTGCGGCTTTTTTCAGAAGCGCTTGATTATCCAGTGGCAAACGTGTGGCCGGTGCAATCCATTGTGCGCGTTGAATGCAGCTTAAGTCTTGTTCTATATCCGTTGCTGGTGGTTGTGTATCCCCCATTGCATTTACAGTGGAGGCGAAAAGCAAGAAGGCGCTGGTGTAGAACAATGTTTTTTTTATCGACATCTCAAGGCACTCATATGTGTTCGCGTTATATTTGGACAGTAGTTTGTGACAATGCCTAAATTATGGCGAGGTTATTGCGGTTTAAGTTCGCTTGGATTGGGAATTTCACCGGCGATAATGCGCCATGCTTTTTTATTGAAAGAGGACAGCTGTAATTTCAACGCGGCCTGCAAGGCTTCCTGCGGTGTTGTCGCGGGAAGTTTATCTTGCAATGTATTTTCCTTGAATTGTTCAAGGGAGACCGCATCCATTATCACTTGTTCTTCCGCTTGATTGAACAGCGCGGTTGCCGAAAGAAATTCTTCATACCCGGTGGCAATATCAGGCAGGTTCAAGGTGATTTGATAGATTGGCTTTTGACCCAAATCCGGTGGGACTTCGGACATGAAGACCAAGGCACTGAAATCGAATTGATCATTGTCCATTGTGCAATTGAATGTGACTTGATAATCGGCAGAGACAAAGATTGTCTCTTCTTCGATCGCACGCCCTTCAAAAGTCAGGCTATAGTCACAAACGCCTTTGTTGTCGGCGGACAGGTCGATGTTTGACGTAATCGGTTCTTTTAAGGAGGCATCAATCATCGGGGTCAGGGATGAGGCATAGATATATCCCAGATTATTGCCTTTTTTACTGATCGCCAGCCATTGTGTTCCCTTCACCCGGCCTTTTACCGTAACAATATCACTACTTGGCAGTTGTACAACTTTTTCCCCGGTGCTGGCGGGGATATCGCGAACGTTGACATTATTTTTGATGACAAGATAAGGACCAGTATGACCTTCCAATGTTGAGGCATCGAACATCGGTGCGGCCAAAGCGTGCGTGGCAATGGTCATTGCAAAGGTGGTTGCGATTGCCAGCCCCTTGAGCGATTGATATTTCACTCTTGTACTCCATCCCCTTATAAGCGTTGTTGGCATAATAGCGGAATGTGTTTTGTTATACAATGCGATGAAGCCTCGACATTTATTCACGTTTGCGTCATAAGGCCTCAACTGCATGGAGAAAAGATCAATGGCTGTTGTCGAACTGGCTGAATTTGCCGCTGCCTTGAAACAATATGATCGTTTGATGGGGCTGGACCTCGGCACAAAAACCATTGGCGTGGCTTTGTCCGATGTAATGCGGATGGTCGCAACACCGCTGGAAACCTTGCCTAAATCCAAGTTTTCAAAAGATGTCATCAATCTCAAGGCGATTATTGCCAAAGAGGAAGTCAACGCCCTTGTCTTGGGTTTGCCACGTGAAATGGACGGCACCCTTGGCAAGCGGGCACAGGCAACTAAGGCATTTGCGTCAAATCTGGCGCGCGAAATTGACTTACCGATTTTGTTGTGGGACGAACGATTGTCCACTGTTGCGGTTGAACGGATGTTGATCGACGAAGCAGACATGACACGTAAACGCCGATCCGAAGTTGTTGATCGTGCGGCGGCGGCTTTTATCTTGCAAGGGGTTCTGGACGCATTGGGACATCAATATGGCTGATCATTCTATTCGACTTGACGATAAACTGGATGCTTATGTGCGCTGTGTCGGCATGCGCGAAAGTGAACCTTTAAGAAAACTGCGTGAACATTCCAAAAAGACATTGGTGAATGCACAGTTGGCGATTATGCCGGAAGAAGCCGGTTTTCTGGATTTGCTGGTGCGCCTGTGCGGTGCCAAGCGGATCGTTGAAATTGGCGTTTATGCAGGCTATTCCACCTTGGCCCTTGCTCAGGCTTTGCCCGAAGATGGCTATCTGGTGGCCTTGGAACGTGATGAACGTTTCCCCCCTGTTGGTCGTCCGTTTTGGGAAGAAGCCGGTGTTGCAGATAAAATTGATTTACGTTTGTGCGATGCCAATGAAGGGATTGAAAAAGTCCTGCAGGAAAATGGACCGGACAGTTTTGATTTTGCCTTTATCGATGCAGATAAAGCCAGTTACATGAATTATTATGAAAAATCACTGCAACTTGTGAAACCGGGCGGTGTGATCTGCGTTGATAATGTTTTGTGGTATGGGCGGGTTGTTGATGAAAAGGACAAAACCCATCAAACAGAAGCCATCCGCGCCATCAATGAACATATCGTTGCCGATGATCGGGTCGATATGTCCATGTTGACGTTGGGCGATGGCTTGACGGTTGTGCGTAAACGCTAGTTTAGGTCTGAATGAACTTTTGAACTTGTGTGGACAATTGTTCTGCCTGAACGGATAATTCGCTTGCGGCTTGCAAAACTTCGTCGGCGGAGGTTTCCGTTTCACTGGACGCTTGGCTGACGCCATCAATATTGACGTTCACCTCTTGTGTTGCAGCACTTTGTTCTTCAACCGCAGATGCAATTCCGCCGGAAATATCGTTAATTTCATTGATGATGGTTGTGATATCGGCAATGGCCTGTACGGCATTGGAGGTCTGGTTCTGGATTGTGGAAATTTGTTGACTGATTTGATCGGTGGCTTTGGCGGTCTGATTGGCGAGGTTTTTGACTTCAGACGCTACCACGGCAAAACCTTTCCCCGCTTCGCCAGCGCGTGCGGCTTCAATCGTGGCATTTAAGGCCAGAAGATTAGTTTGACTTGCAATGTCGGTAATAATGGACAGGACATCACCGATTTCTTGCGAGGCGGATTTAAGATTTTCAACCTGCGTGTTGGCCTGTTGTGCTTGACGAACGGCTTGATCCGAGATTTGTGAAGACCGTGACACTTGTGCGGAAATTTCGTTGATGGAGGCGCTCAGTTCTTCGGTCGTTGCACCAACATTGGCCGCCATGTTACGGGCCTGTGCGGCTGTATTCGCCATCGCTTCTGAACTTGCGCGCATTTCCGTTGCTGATGCCGCGACAAGATCAACGACATGCTGTACTTCGGTGGCAAAATTGATGCGGTCTGTAATCACCGACCATGTCAGCATGGCCTGAGCATAATTGCCTTGTGAATCGTAAACAGCCGTGACGTAGAGGTCGAGATGTTCATCCCCCAATTTAATTTTGGCTTTATGGGGCAGGTTGGATGGGTCACTTAAGAGGCGACGTTGATGTTCCGGGGCCTTATGGAAAATATCAAAGGTCTGCCCCAGAATTTCTTCGGCTTTACAGGGAAGTAAATGTTCCAGACCTTTCAATGTTTGAACGCTGGTTTCATTCATGTAGGTGATGGTAAAGTTCTCGGTTTCCACGGTAATAACGTTGATCGGCATTTGGTTTGTCATTTGCTTGAGACGTGCGGCTTCATCTTCAAGGCGCACTTTTTCTGTCACAACCGACCAGGTCAACATCGCGCTTGTATAAACGCCTGCTGCATTGAAAATAGGGGTGACAAGCAGATCCAGTTTTTCCTGTCCCAGTGTGATGATGGTCTGAAAAGGCAGATTATTTGGATTGCGCAAAATATCGCGTTGTCGTTCGGGCATCTTGTGAAAAACATCAATATTCGTTCCAACGATATGGGCGGCTTTTACCGGAATAAGATGTTCTAATTCCGTCAAGGTTTCAATGGAAAGCCGATTGGCATATGTAATATTAAATGTTTTAATGTCGCAGAACATGACGTTGATCGGCATGGCGTCAACAGCATCATGGAAAGAGCGATCAATATGTGTCTGGTTTCCAAAAAAGCCCATTTTTTTCTCCTGAATTCGATGCCTGAGTTGTATGTTTCTAAATGTCTTAAAATACTTAAGAAGGATAGTTTTAATTAATTATAAGGTGCGTAGCACTTCATTGTTTTGCAAGTGAGTATGAGTACTTAAGTTGATTTAGTTAAATCGTTAGTAGTAGGTTCATGGTTGATATTGTATTTGCATTGGGCCCCGTGTTTCTGTTGATCCTGCTCGGTCATGTCATTAAGGCGAAATGGGCTGAACAAGGGTTCTGGGCGCCAGCGGAATTAATGACATATTATGTCTTCTTTCCGGCCTTGTTGTTGCATACGACATCGCGCACCAATGTTGCGGATTTGCAAATTGCCCCGATGGCACTGGCCTTAATTGCCGCAACCGTTCTGACGGGGGCGATTGCCTTGAAAATAAAACCTGTTCTTGAATTGAACGGGCCGGACTTTTCATCTTTGTTCCAAGGCTCTATCCGTCCGAATTCCTATGTTGCCATTGCGGCAGCCTTTGCCTTGTGGGGCGAACCGGGCTTAACGTTGGTTGCGATTGCTATTGCCTTTATTGTGCCCTTGGTCAATTTTCTATGTGTCCTCGTTATGGAAACCTACGGAGCCCGCGAATTTCGTAACGAGGGGGCACCGCGTTTGACCACATTGTTAAATACGATTGCGCGAAACCCGCTGATTTTGGCCTGTTTCTTGGGGGTGTTCATCAATCAGACAGGGGCAAGCCTCCCCCCTGTTTTGGGGCCACTGGTGGAAATTCTAGGACGCGCGGCTTTGCCGATTGGTCTGTTATGCGTTGGGGCCGGGCTTGATTTTCAGGCGGTCCGTGACGCCGGTAAAACGGTTGTGGCTGCAAGTGTGAACAAGCTTATGCTTTTACCGTTGGCTTGTCTGGTCTGTTGTATGGCACTGGGGGTTGAGGGGATTACCCGTGATTTGTCGGTTTTATACGCGGGATTACCCGTTTCAGCCTCGTCTTACGTGCTGGCTCGCAAGATGGGGGGGAACGCCCCGGCAATGGCGGGGATTATTACCTTGACGACTCTGGCGGCAATGCTGTCGATGCCCTTGTGGGTGCTGATCCTGAATTGGTTCTGAAAACCGCAGAAACAGTATTGTTTCAACAGGTGCTTGCAAGGGCCGTGTCCATGTGCATATAGTCCGCCCCTATGAGCACCAGAGACAGAGAATTACGCTTCACGCACCGGCACCTTCTTGGGATCGAGGGTTTGTACCCGTTCGAGATCACCGATATTCTGGACCGGGCAGAAGTTTACGCCGCAGCCAACCGACGTCGTGAGAAAGTCGAACAATCGTTGGAAGGCCGCACGGTCATCAATCTTTTTTTCGAGAACTCCACGCGAACGAGAACGTCATTTGAACGCGCGGCAAAACGCTTGGGCGCGGACGTGATTAATATGTCTGTGGCGACCTCCTCGATTAAAAAGGGGGAAACCCTGATCGATACGGCGGTGACGTTAAACGCCATGCACCCGGATGTGCTGGTCGTGCGCCACGGGGATTCAGGTGCGGTTAATTTGTTATCACAAAAGGTGAATTGCGCGGTCCTGAATGCCGGTGACGGAACGCATGAACATCCGACACAAGCGTTGTTGGATGCCTTGACGATCCGCCGGCGCAAAGGCAGTATCACCGGTTTGAATGTGGCCATTTGCGGCGATGTTTTACATTCGCGTGTTGCAAGATCCAATGTGCATTTGCTCAGTGCGATGGGCGCGCGCGTCCGTCTGGTGGCCCCGACGACCTTGTTACCCTCGGCCATGCAGGTGTTGGGGGCCGAAATTTATAATGATATGCGCGAAGGCCTGAAAGACGTTGATGTCGTGATGATGTTGCGCCTGCAAAAAGAACGTATGGAAGGGGCTTATTTACCGTCTCAGCGGGAATATTTCCATTTTTATGGTCTGGATTATGAAATGCTGGCAAAGGCAAAAGACGATGCCTTGATCATGCATCCGGGTCCCATGAACCGGGGTGTGGAAATCGATTCTGACGTTGCCGATGATATTGAGCGTTCCGCCATTCAGGAACAGGTGGAAATGGGCGTTGCCGTCCGCATGGCCTGTCTGGAAATGGTAACCGCCAATCTGGATCAATGGCGCGAGGAGAACGGGAAATGAGTGTGAAAAAAGATATTGCCAACAAGCGTGTTGCCTATGTCAATGCCCGTTTGATCGACCCGGCAAGTGATCTGGATATTCGTGGCGGCGTTTTAACCGAAGGCGAAAAAATCGTCGATTTTGGCCCCGGTTACGCAAAAGCCAACGGTCATTATGGTGAAGTTGACGTCATTGATTGTGATGGGGCGTGCCTGATCCCCGGTCTGGTTGACTTACGTGTGCAACTTCGTGAACCGGGTGAAGAACATAAAGGCACCTTGAAATCAGCAGGGGAGGCTGCGACATCGGGTGGCGTGACCTCCATGCTCAGTTTACCAAACTCAACCCCTGTTACCGATGATATGAGTGTCGTTGAATTTGTCGCACGGCGTGCCCGCTTGTTGGGCTTGTCCAAGGTTTATCCCTATGGGGCGATCACCAAGGGGCTGGAAGGCAAAGACATGGCCGAAATGGGCATGTTGGCGGAAAGTGGGGCGGTTGCCTTTACAGATGGTATCCGCGCGGTTGCCTCACCCAAGGTCATGCGTAAGGCGTTGACCTATGCACGCAATTACGATTTGTTGATTGTGCAGCACCCGGAAGAGCCGTCTTTGGCGGAAGGCGGCGATATGAACGCCGGTGCTTTGGCGATCCGTATGGGCTTGACCGGTATTCCAACGGTGGCGGAAACCATTATGGTGGCGCGTGATGTGCGTCTGGCCGAAGATACCGGCGGGCGTTTGCATTTCGGTCATCTTTCCACGGCGGAAAGTATTGATATTATTCGTCGGGCAAAAGAACGTGGTGTTGCGGTGACGTGTGATACAGCCCCGCCTTATTTCTCATTAAATGAACTGGCGGTCGGTGAATATCGTACCTTTGCGAAACTCTCCCCACCTTTGCGCAATGAAGAAGACCGCCAAGCGGTGATTGAAGGCCTGAAAGACGGCACGATTGATGCCATTGCCTCGGACCATGCCCCGGAAGATGAAGATTCAAAACGTCTGCCGTTTGCACAGGCTGCTTTCGGTGGCGTTGGGTTGGAAACATTACTGGCAATCACGTTGGAACTGTATCACAACAAACATATGTCCTTGTTGGAATGCTTGAAAAAAGTGACCTGCAATCCGGCCAATATTGTCCGGCTTCCGGCCGGGCGTATTGCAAAAGGCGCGGCAGCGGACTTGTGCTTGTTTGATCCGGAACGTGGCTGGAAGATCGATGCCGATCAACTGCCGTCCAAGTCCAAGAACTCGCCGTTTGACGGACGTCTCGCTCAGGGACGATGTCTGCGTACCGTTGTGGACGGTCGCACCGTCTTTGAACTTTAAAAAAGATAAAGGAGTACTCCAGTGGGTACCTTACCTGTTATCGTGACCCATGAATGGCAGATGGCCGCTTTGCTCGGCTATTTGCTAGGGTCCATTCCGTTCGGCCTGTTATTGACCAAGTTGTTTAAAGCCGGTGATCTGCGCTCGATCGGTTCGGGTAATATCGGCACCACCAATGTGTTGCGCACAGGTCGTAAAGATCTGGCGGCGGCCACGTTGTTATTGGATGGCGGCAAAGGCGCCGTTGCCGTCTTGCTGGCCGGATATTGGTTTGCCCCGGATGCCGCGATTATCGCTGGGATGATGGCGGTGATCGGGCATAATTTCCCCATGTGGCTGAAATTTGAAGGCGGCAAAGGGGTCGCAACCACATTGGGTGTTTTATTGGCGATGTCATGGCCTGCCGGTTTGGTGACGGCTGCGACATGGTTGTTGGTTGCGCTGGCGTTGCGTTATTCGTCATTGGCTGCCCTTGTGTCTTTTGCCGCCTCGCCTTTTTACATGTATTTTCTGGGGGATGAAAATAAGGCGGTGTTGGCTGTCTTATTAGCCGCCCTTGGCATCGTGCGCCATCATGCCAATATCAAACGCCTGCTTGCCGGTGAAGAACCGAAAATCGGTCAAAAAAAATAAAGTCTTTGGCGTAAAATCAGCCTGAACCGTTCATAGCTTTTGTCATAACACTGACAGAGGAACGGTTCAGGCTGATGACGCATTTATTTTCCGATACAGAAAAACTGGCATGGCTGCGGTTGATCCGCAGCGAAAATGTCGGTCCCATTACATTTTACCGCTTGTTGGAACAATTCGGGACGGCATCCAACGCGTTGGATGCGTTGCCTGAACTGGCCCGCAAAGGCGGACGTAAGAAAAAAATTGCGGTTTGTTCCAAATCGGATGCCGAACGCGAAATGACCGAGTTGGCGGAAATCGGCGCAGAAGTGATTGTGCGCGATGAAGACCGTTATCCCCCTTTATTATCCCATATTGAAGATGCGCCTCCGGTTTTATGTGTGCGTGGACATACACATCTTTTAAAAAAGAAAGCCGTTGCCATTGTTGGCGCGCGCAATGCAACCTTGAACGGATGTAAATTTGCCGGACAGATTGCCCGTGATTTGGGCGAAGGCGGTTTGCTGGTCGTTTCCGGCTTGGCCCGGGGTGTTGATGGCGCGGCCCATGCCGCTGCGTTGGAAACCGGGACCGTTGGGGTGCAAGGCGGTGGCGTTGATGTGATTTATCCGCGCGAAAATGCGTCCTTATATAAAGAGATGACGTTGCGGGGCTGTGTGATCGCGGAACCAAAGCTGGGGACCAAACCGCAAGCCCGTCATTTCCCACGGCGCAATCGCATTATTTCGGGCATGTGCCGTGCGATTGTGGTGGTTGAAGCCTCCCCCCGGTCCGGTTCCTTGATTACCGCGCGGATGGCCTTGGAACAGGGGCGCGAAGTTTTTGCCGTCCCCGGTTCGCCATTGGACCCGCGTGCAGCCGGAACAAATGGCCTGATTCGCGAAGGTGCGCATTTACTGGAAAATGCGCAAAATATTTTTTATGAACTGGAAAGCCTGAAAAACACCCCTTTAAATGAAAGGAAATACCAATATTTTCAAGATGTTAAAACCACATTACCAGGGGAGGGTGAGCTAACCGAAGCTCGTAAGGTAATTGTAGAAAGTTTATCAATTTCACCAGTTTGTGTTGACGAAATCATTCGTCAATGCCAAATCTCTGCTTCCGTTGTGCAAACTGTTTTGTTGGAACTGGAATTGGCGGGGCATGTGGAACGCCATCCCGGGAACATGGTTTCTTCAATTATTTAAACGGTTTGCCGACATGAGTGCAGTTAGTGGAATAGAATTTAAGAAGATCGCTTATGAACGTAGTTGTCGTCGAATCGCCCGCAAAGGCCAAAACGATCAATAAATATTTGGGTAAGGATTATATCGTTCTTGCCTCATACGGTCATATACGCGATTTACCCGCCAAGGATGGTTCTGTACGACCGGACGAAAATTTCTCGATGGACTGGGAAATGGATGCGCGGTCCAAAAAACAGTTTAAAGATATTACGGACGCCATGAAGGGCGCGGATAAACTGTATCTCGCGACTGACCCTGATCGTGAAGGCGAAGCGATTTCATGGCATGTTCAGGAAGTGTTGGCGAATAAACGCTTGTTAAAAGGCGTTGATGTCAAACGTATCGTCTTCCATGAAATTACCAAACAGGCTGTCTTGGATGCGGTTGCCAGTCCGCGCGAAGTCAATCAGGAACTGGTTGAAGCTTATCTTGCGCGCCGGGCTTTGGACTATCTTGTGGGGTTCAACCTGTCGCCTGTTTTGTGGCGTAAATTACCGGGATCGCGTTCTGCCGGTCGTGTGCAATCGGTTGCCTTGCGTTTAATCTGTGAACGCGAAGCCGAGATCGAAGCCTTTAAGGCCGATGAATATTGGACAGTTGATGCCAAGTTCACGACCCCGAAACGCAAAACCATTGCCGCCAACCTGACCCATTTAAACGGGGACAAGCTTGCCAAGCTGGACATCGGCAATGAAGCGGCGGCGAACAAGGCGGTCGCTACGGTTGAAGCGGGCAGTTACACTGTTGCCGATGTTGAACGGAAAAAAACACGCCGTCATCCGGCCCCACCGTTTACCACATCCACTTTGCAACAGGAAGCCTCGCGCAAACTGGGATTTGGTGCAAAACGAACCATGCAGGTTGCGCAAAAATTATATGAAGGGATTAACCTTGGCGGGGAAACTGTCGGTTTGATCACCTATATGCGTACCGATGCGGTGAACCTGTCTAATGAGGCGATTTTTGGTGCCCGTGATTTGATCAAGGATCAATATGGCGACAAATATGTACCGGAAAGTCCACGCACGTATAAAACAAAAGCCAAGAACGCACAGGAAGCCCACGAAGCCATTCGCCCAACCGCAGTGACCCGTCGCCCGGAAGAAATGGCAAGATATCTGGATGCGGACCAGTTGAAACTCTACAGCCTGATTTGGAAACGAACGGTGGCCTGTCAGATGGAAAGCGCGGTTCTAGATCAAGTCGGCGTGGTTATCCAGAGTGCGGACAAGCAAACATGGTTGCGTGCCAGTGGCTCGGTCGTTGTGTTTGACGGTTTCCTGACGCTTTATCAGGAAGGCAGCGACGACAATGGCGATGACGAGAAAAGCGACAAAATTCTGCCGGACGTGCAAACCGGTGATACGCTGAACCTCGGCCCTGTGAATGCGGACCAGCATTTCACACAACCGCCGCCGCGCTATTCCGAAGCCTCCCTTGTTAAAAAGATGGAAGAATTAGGCATTGGGCGTCCGTCCACTTATGCCAGTATTATTTCGGTCCTTCAGGATCGTGATTATGTTCGTTTGGACAAGAAACGTTTCATTCCAGAAGATCGTGGTCGTCTGGTCACGGCATTTTTGGAAAACTTCTTTGAACGTTATGTTCAATATGATTTTACGGCGAACCTTGAAGACCAGTTGGATGAAATCTCCAATGGGGCGGAAGATTGGCAAAAAGTCTTGCGTGATTTCTGGGCTGCCTTTAGCGCGGCTGTCGAAGATACCAAAGAATTGCGCGTGCGTGATGTTTTGGATGCGCTGGATAAAGATTTGGAAGAGCATTTCTTCCATGAAAATGAAGAAGGCAAAGACCCGCGCGTCTGTCCGACTTGTGGCGAAGGCCGCTTGAGTTTGAAACTGGGTAAGTTCGGGGCCTTTATCGGTTGTTCGAATTATCCTGATTGCCGCTATACCCGTCCCTTGATTAAGGATGACAGTAGCGATGGTGCACTGCCTGATCTTGAAGCCGGACCGAAGGAATTGGGCCTTGACCCCGAAACCGACGAGATGGTCACCATGCGCCGTGGTCCATACGGTATTTATGTTCAGATCGGCGATATTGATCCGGAAGATAAAAAGAAAAAACCCAAACGCGCCTCATTGACGTCCGATATGAACCCGGCGGAAATGGATTTGGAAAAAGCTCTTAAATTACTTTCCTTGCCACGTAATGTCGGAATTTTCCCCGATACGGGGGAGATGATCAAGGCCGGGATCGGGCGTTTCGGTCCTTATGTCAGCGTTGGCAAAACGTTTGTTTCCATCAAGGAAGACAGTCCTTATACCATCGGTGAAAACCGCGCGATTGACCTGATCCATGAAAAAATGGAAAAGACACAAATGGTCGTGCTGGGCCAGCACCCGGATGAAAAGAAAGATATTATTCTGCAAAATGGTCGTTGGGGTCCGTTTGTTAAGGTCGGCCGGATCAATGCCCGCTTGCCCAAGGATATGGAACGTGAAGACGTCACCTTGGAAATTGCCATTGAGATGCTGAATAAAAAAGGGGCTGGTAAGAAGGCAGCGAAAAAGAAAACCGCTGCCAAGAAAACGACCAAGAAGGCACCGGCTAAAAAAGCGGCAAGCAAAAAAACCGCAAAGGCGGATGCGGCAGACGAATAATATAATTTTCCAAAGTGGATTGTGTAAAATCAATTCCTAATATAAGAAATAAATGATACGCTCTCTTCTTAATTGGGGAGGGGGGAACCTCCTGTTTTCATATCTGGAGGGATTGATGTTTGCGTTTCACAATATCAAGCTTGCTTATAAAATCAGCTTTGGGGTTATCGTTTCTGCGTTAATATCCATTCTCATCGTTGTGTTTTCGATGACACAATCGGTTGATGAAATTATTGCACAGTCGGAAAGCCGGGAGTTGAACAACCATTATGTTGCGATTTCCAGTGCGATAGAGGCCGAAGCCTATCGGGCGCAGTCCTTGGCCGCACTTGTGGCACAAATTCCACAGGCCAGCGATGCGTTTGCAAACGGGGAACGTGACCAATTATTTGAATTATTCGGTTCTTCCTTTCAGGCTATGAAAAAGAACTATGCGGTTCGACAGTTCCAGTTTCATAGCCCGCCCGCAACCTCGTTTGCTCGTATCCACAAACCGGAAAAATTTGGTGATGATCTTTCTGCCTTTCGCCATACGGTAACCCGAACCAATCAAACAAAAGAACCTGTTGTCGGGCTTGAAAAAGGGGTGGCAGGCCTCGGGGTACGTGGTGTTGTCCCTGTTTTTCAGGGCGGTAACCATATTGGATCAGTTGAATTTGGTATGTCTTTTGGGCAGGCTTTTTTTGATCGTTACAAGGCTCGCAACGCTGTAGATGTGTCTCTTTATATTCAAGGTGAAGGTGGCTTTAAACCCTTTGCTTCTACGCTGGGTGGAACGCCGTTGAACCCATCGGTTAATCTGCAAGCTGTTCTGGAGGGCAAGGCGCAAATGGGCTTGGCGCATTATAATGAAAAAGCCCATGCGGTTTTATATGATGTGATCCGTGATTTTTCACAAAAACCTGTCGGGGTGCTGGAAATTGCAATGGATGCGTCACGTTTTCGCGATATGCGCAGTGCGGCTGAAAATCGCGCCCTTTATATTTCTTTGGCGGCCTTGGTTCTTTCTATTTTGCTTTCTATCGGGATTTCAAAAAGCATTTCCGGGCCTATTTTGCGTATGGCAAATGGCTTGCGATGTATTTCTCACAAGGATTTTGATATGGAAATTGTCGGCCATGAGCGCAGTGACGAGGTCGGGGTGATGGCACAGGCCCTGATGGAATTGCGCGAAAATGCGATAATCCATGATCAACTGGAACGGGAACGCGAAGCCCGGTTTGTGGAATTGCAAAACTGGAAGGATGAGCTTGATAAACAATCCAGGCATCAATTGCATGGGGTTGTTGAAGCGGCGATGCAGGCAAATAGGGCGATTGTTGCAATGGCATCCATGCGTAATGATATTGTCAATGTGCATACGGCCAGTGAGGCAATGGCCTCTGCCGTGGAAGAATTGGTGGCCTCCGTCAACGAAATTGCCCAGAATGGCGAAGCCATTGCCCAAGATGCCCGCCACGCCGAAACCGCATCCAATGAAGGGATGAGCGAAGCGGAAAATGCAACAGCCGCGATGGGCGATATCTATAGCGCGGTGAATAACGCTGTTGATAAGACAGCTCTGTTGGCGCAATCCTCAGAAAAAATTGGTGATATCGTCAGCCAGATTGAAGCGATTGCCGAACAAACAAACTTATTGGCCTTAAATGCGACCATCGAAGCTGCGCGGGCGGGCGATGCGGGTAAGGGATTTGCCGTTGTGGCCAGTGAAGTGAAAAATCTGGCAAATCAGACGGCAGGGGCAACCGAAGATATCAATGCCCGCATTTCGACGTTATTGGATGAAATGGATGCGATCACCAGTTCCATGAGTACGGGCAATGACGCGGTGAATAGCGGACAGAAAGTCATTGGGGAACTTTATAACCGCTTGGGGGAAATGAGCGCCAAGGTCAATAATGTGACCGGCAAGGTCGAAGAGATTGCCGGTATTTTGGCCCAGCAGACAACGGCTGCGAACGAAGTCGCCGCCGGAACCGCCCATATTGCCAAGCTTGCCGAACATAACAATATTGAAATTGATATCGTTCTGGAAGCCATTGATAAAAGCAATGCCGAACTGGATGCCCGTGTGGAAGAGTTTGCCGCAGGTGGGGATGCCTACAGTATCGTCCTTGTCGCCCAAAATGATCATATGGCGTTCAAACGCAAGATCGTAAATACGGTTATGGGGCGCCGCGATCATAAATCAAGCGATATGCATGATCATCACACGTGCCGATTGGGGCGCTGGTATGATGAAGTGACGGATGAAAGATTACTGGCGCATCCCGCATTCAAAAAATTGATCGAACCGCATAAACAGGTTCATGCCTATGGGATTAAGGCGCTTCAGGCCCATGAAAATCGTAATTTCGAAGAGGCCTTGGCCCATTTGACCCAGCTTGATCATTATTCACAGGTCGTGTTGGATATATTGGAGGAATTGTCCAAAGCGGTTGAAGAATAGCGGGGGAAGGTGTACATAGCCTGAAAGAAATCCGTCATGCCATGTGGCTTGCGCGCGTGCGTGTAAACATTATATCTTTAAAAGATAAAACTGACACGCCGCCTTTTTTGCGCCCCGACGGTTACAGGAAAGTACACCATTTTGAACGATACGCCGAGAAAACCCGTTCCGTTTCCCACGAAAAAACAAATTCTGGACTTTATCAAGGATGCCCCCGGTCAAGTGGGCAAACGTGAAATCGCGCGTGCCTTTGCCTTGAAAGGGCCTGCAAAAATCCAATTGAAAAAAGTTCTTAAGGAATTGGAACTGGATGGGAAATTGGGTCGGGGGCGCCAACGCAGTCTTGCAACACCGGATACCTTGCCGGATGTGACAGTTTTGGAAATTACCGGAATTGATACGGATGGCGAACTTCTGGCACGGCCGTTGAGTTGGCAAGGCAAAGATCAGCCACCTAAAATCTATGTATCGCAATCGGGGGGGCGCACCGCATATGGTTTGCGTGACCGTGTTTTATGCCGGATGCGCAAAATTTCGGCCAAAGAATATGAAGCACAGGTTATTCGCCAGATTTCCGAAGCGCCTTCGCGTGTTTTGGGGATTTATCAGGATGGGGGCGAAGGGGGACGTTTGATCCCGACAGACCGCCGCGCCAAATCTGAATTTATCATTGCGCGGGAAAATGCAATGGACGCAGAAAGTGGCGAACTTGTTTTATGTGAACCTTTGCCAGGTCGTGTGTTCGGTTTGAAACCGGCAAAAGTGGTGGAACGTTTGGGTGATACCAATCAACCCAAGGCGGTTTCTTTGGTGTGCATCCATGCCCATGATATCCCCACCGAATTTACAGAAGAAGCCGTTGCCCAAGCGGAAAACGCAAAAGCCGTGCCGCTGGGAAAACGTGTGGACCTGCGCAATATTCCCCTTGTCACCATTGATGGTGCAGATGCGCGCGATTTTGATGATGCGGTTTTTGCCGAACCCGATAACGACCCGAAAAATGCAGGGGGGTGGCATATCATCGTTGCGATTGCCGATGTCTCCCATTATGTGCGCGGGGGCGATGATTTGGATCGCTGTGCTTATGAACGGGGCAATTCGGTTTATTTCCCGGACCGGGTGGTGCCCATGCTGCCCGAAGCCTTGTCAAACGGCTGGTGTTCGCTCGTCCCCCATGAAGACCGAGGTTGTGTTGCGGTCCATATGTGGATTGACGCTGACGGTCATTTGTTGGGGCATAAGTTTGTTCGTGGCTTGATGCGGTCTCATGCCCGTTTTACCTATGAACAGGTTCAAATGGCGCGTGACGGCCAAACAGATGAAACAACGGCCCCTTTGATGGAAAAGGTCATTAACCCGCTTTATGGTGCGTTTGAGAGCTTCCTGCGCTATCGTGAAGAACGTCATGTGCTGGAACTGGATGTGCCGGAACGTAAAATGTCTTTTGATGAAAATGGCAAAGTGGCCTCCATCGACAAGCGCGAACGCTTGGATAGTCATAAATTGATCGAAGAATTTATGATTACCGCTAACGTTGCGGCGGCAGAAGCACTGGAAGCCAAGCGCCAACCCTGTATGTATCGTGTTCACGATGCGCCGGGGCTGGATAAGATGGAAGCTTTGCGCCAGTTCCTCGGTTCACTGGATATCAAATTGGCAAAAGGACAATCGCCAAGTCCGAAAATCTTCAACCGGATTTTGAAGCAGGTAGAGGATACCGATCAGAATACGATGGTGAATACGGTTGTTTTACGATCCCAATCACAGGCGGAATATAACCCTGAAAATATCGGTCACTTTGGTCTGGCGCTGCATCGTTATGCCCATTTTACGTCACCGATCCGGCGTTATTCAGACCTTTTGGTTCATCGTGCGCTGATTCGCGGCTATGGCCTTGGGGAGGGGGGACTGGAGGAAGGCGGACGTGATTTTGCCGATATGGGAGAACATCTTTCCAAAACCGAACGCCGGGCAGCGGCTGCCGAACGTGATGCGATGGATCGTTATACGACCCTTTTCCTTGCTGATCGTGTCGGGGCGAGTTTTGGTGCGCGTATCAATGGCGTTACGCGTTTTGGTCTGTTTGTGACTTTGGACGAAACCGGGGCTGACGGTCTGGTGCCGATCCGCAGTTTGCCACAGGATTATTACGACCACGATGAGCAATTGCATATGCTGGTCGGCAAACGCAGTGGCTTTACATTCCGGCTGGGGGAACGGGTGGAAGCCAAGCTGGTTGAAGCTGATACGATCACAGGCGGCATGGTCTTCCAGTTGGTTTTAAGCCCGGAAGACGTTGCAAAAGCAGCCAAGCTCGGTCGTGGTGGCAATGATAAAAGGGGACCACGCAAAGGACACCGCAAGACCCCCAAGCACAAAAGACGTTCCCGTTAAGGCTTATCCGTATATGTAGCTGGCGGGAAATATATTTTTTTGGCACAATAAAAAGATGAAAAAGGTATGTTCCTATAGGCTTTCGGCTTTTGTCGGCTTAATGCTGATGGCCGGATGCTCGCCCGGTTTGCACGTGTCTGATCAGGTGCAGCAGGAAGATCGTGCCAACGAAATCCGCAGCACTTTACCCCGTGATGAAGTTTCGGCCATTTTGGCATCGGGATTCTATGCGATTTCTGAACGGGCTTTATCCACTGTATCGGTGCGTGAGTTGGGCTTGGAAGGCATGCGTGGTCTGGCGACCATTGACCCGGAAATTTCGATTGTGGAAACCGATGGGGTCATCAAGGTTTTGTATGGTGATCAATGGATCAAGAGTGTGATCGAACCCTTGTCCTATGACAGTGAAAGCTGGGCGGATGCGGTTTATGAGGTCGTTCAGGCGGTCTGGCCTTATTCCAGTGATGTTGGCGCGACCAATGCAGAACGTATTTATGAGGCTGTGTTTGATGCGGCTTTGTCCAACCTTGATATCTTTTCGCGTTATGCGGGTTCCCATGAAGCCGAAGGAAACCGCGACCGCCGCGAAGGGTTTGGCGGGTTGAATATGACCTTGCAAAAAATTGATGAACGTTTCTTGGTCAACCGTGTGGATCGGGACGGCCCCGCCTATGAAGCCGGTGTACGCAAGGGCGATATGCTGATTATGGTGAATAATCAAGCCGTGATTGGACATAGCCTGCATGATGTTAATGAGATGCTGCGCGGTAAAGTGCAAACCGAAGTCACCCTGCAAATTGAACGCCCGTCAACCGGGATTACGCAGGAAGTCTTTGCATGGCGCGAACTAGTGATCGCGCAAACGGTGTGGGCGGATTACGACGATGGTGTTTTGACGCTGCGGGTTGCCCGTTTCAACGAAAAAACATTGAGCAGCCTGTCTCAGGATATCGAAGATGCGGTTCTGATGCATGGCGAAGCCCTGAAAGGCATTATCCTTGATTTACGGGGCAATCCCGGCGGATTGCTGAAACGGGCCGTACAGGTAGCGGATTTGTTTATTTCAGGCGGGCGGATTATTTCGACGAAAGGCCGTCATCCCGATAGTTTTGAAATATTTGAGGCCGACCCGCGCGATATGACCAATGGGCGACCTGTTGTTGTGTTGCTAAATGGCAAAAGTGCATCGGCTTCTGAAATTGTTGCCGCCGCCCTGCAAGATCGCCAGCGTGCGGTCATCGTTGGCAGTTCCTCTTATGGCAAGGGAACGGTTCAGTCTGTTCAACGCTTGCCCAATGATGGCGAGATAACGATCACATGGTCACGCTTGATCGCGCCCAGCGGATATAGCTTTCATGGACTGGGGGTGCGCCCCAGCGTTTGTACAAGCGGCATAAAACAAAATAAGGGCAGGGGACCTGCTTTGTCGGAAAGCAATGGTGCTGATTTACTGGTCCGTTGGCGGACCGTTGGTCTGGATGATCGTCAGGGGCGTAAAAAATTGCGCCAGACCTGTCGCCCCGATAGTAGCAAAAAAGAGATAGATATGGCGGTTGCACGTAATCTGGTTCTGGATCCCGGTCTTTATCAACGTTTTACCGGGTCTACGACGCTGGCAACACTGGCGCAGTAATATATCGGGAATCGATTTTTATTTTGTCTCGAATTTCCTGATTTGCGCGAAGATAAAAGGGAGGGGGCAAGTTAAAATTACCAGTCAAGTACAGCGGCTTTTGACGATATTGCGCCATAGAGGGCGATAGAAACTGAAATTGTCATAAAAACGTACAAAGCGTCTTGACATCGCAAAAAATGCCTGTATTGTCCGGCCCTCACAGACGCATTTTTGCTACAGGAATAAGTAAGATGGCTAAGCCGACCACCATTCAGGTTAGACTGGTAAGCACCGCTGACACGGGCTATTTCTATGTAACTAAGAAAAACCCGCGTAATATCACCGAGAAGCTGGAATTCCGCAAATACGACCCGGTGGTACGCAAGCATGTGCTGTTCAAAGAAGCGAAGATTAAATAATCCAAGCTGATTTGTACCAGAATTTATAAAAAAGGTTTCGATTATGTCGGAACCTTTTTTTTGTGTCTTTGGGGCTGGGGAATGTGTTTAGGATTGTTTATGCCAAAAAATCTGCAACGGCCTGCAAAAAACGCGGCACCGATATAGGTTTTGATAAATAGCCATCGCAACCCCCTTCAAGAATTTTTTCTTCATCGCCTTTCATGGCAAATGCCGTGACGGCAAGAATGGGAATATGTTTCAGGGTGTCATCGCTTTTTAGTTTTTGTGTAATGTCCAGACCGGAGATTTCCGGTAACTGAATATCCATGACAATAAGGTCAGGTTTATGCTGGCGAGCCAAGTCTTCAGCGTCATGCCCGCTGTATGTCTGAATGGTGTTATAGTCATGCGCTTGTAGAAGGTCATTGAACAGTTTCATGTTCATCTGGTTATCTTCAACAATCAGGATGGTTTTTGACATTCTTATGCGTAGCTCTGTTTACGGCTCATTATTTATTCGGCGAATAGGACGTTTTTATTAATATATCAGATTGCCTTAAAAGGGGAGGTGAAAAAGATAAAAAGTTAAAAATATATGTATTATCTATTTAATTACATTTTGTTAAAGTTATTCAATTTTCGGTTAAATTTATACTATCAATCCAGGCGCTAAAGGCTTTTACTTTCTCCATTTTTTTCTTTTTGGCCGTTGTGACCAGATAGTATCCGCGTTGGCTTTTAATTTCCGGCCCAAAGGGGGAGATGAGCCGACCTGAGGCCAGTTCATCTTCAATAAACATCGGTGGAACGATTGCGATACCCAGACCGGAAAGGGCCGCGCGGATCATCATGGAAAAGGTTTCAAAGGTTGGGCCGGTAATGCGTGATTTGATCGTGACATCTTGATGGGCGAGCCATTCCGGCCATGCATACATGCGGGTTTGCAGGTTCAAGAGGCTGAAATCCAGTACGTCTTTGGGTTCTAACCCCGTGCGTCCGTCCACGAGGGAGGGGGCGCAGGCAGCAACAACCGTTTCGTCAATTAGTTTTTTGATCTCGACATCCGGCCAGTTGCCATCGCCATGTTGAATCGCGATATCCACATCCTGTGTGGTGAAATCGAACGCGGTCAGTCCTGTGGTCAGGTTGAGTTGTATGTTGGGATATTTCTGGGTAAAGCGATTGAGTTTCGGGATCAACCAGCGAGACCCGAATGTCGGGAACGTCCCGACATTAAGGCGGATATCGTTTTGATCGTTGGTGATCAATTTCAAGGTTTCGCTTTCCAGTGCATTCAGATGAGTGCTGACGGCTTCGGCGTAACTGATGCCTTCTTCGGTCAATTCCAGTTTCTTTTTAATGCGGTGGAAAAGTTCAGCTTGGACAAATTCTTCAAGATTGCGCACCTGTCTGCTGACGGCACTTTGTGTGAGGTTGAGTTCTTCGGCTGCGCGTGTGAAATTGAGATGACGCGCAGAAGCGTCAAAGCAAAGCAGAGAGGTGAAAGTTGGCAGGTGTCGTCGCATCGGTTTTGAAAGCCTTTGAATATTATCATTCATAAAATGAATGAAATCATGAAAAAACATCGCTTTTATTTTAATTTATCATCATTTAAATGAATGATTAAGTGATTTAACCAATTTTGAGGAAAAGTTTATGGCCGCCAAGGTATCTTTTAAGTGGGAAGACCCGTTCCTGTTTGACGATCAACTGACAGAAGAAGAACGCATGGTACGTGACAGTGCTCGTGCATTCTGCGACGACAAATTGATGCCGCGTATTCTGGAAGCCAATCGAAACGAAACATTCGATCGTGAAATTATGAATGAATTTGGCGAACTGGGCTTGCTGGGTTGTACCATTCCTGAAGAATACGGTTGTGCGGGTATGAGCAACGTTTGTTACGGTCTGATCGGTCGTGAAGTTGAACGTGTTGATTCCGGTTATCGTTCTGCAATGAGTGTGCAGTCTTCTTTGGTGATGCACCCGATTTACGCATATGGTTGCGAAGAACAGCGCAAAAAATATCTGCCGAAACTGGCAACGGGTGAAATGGTCGGTTGTTTCGGTTTGACGGAACCGGATCATGGTTCTGACCCGGGCAGCATGAAAACACGCGCTGAAAAAGTGGATGGCGGTTACCTGTTGACGGGGAACAAGATGTGGATCACCAACTCCCCCATCGCCGATATTGCGGTTGTATGGGCAAAACTGGACGGTGTGATCCGTGGTTTTGTTGTTGAACGCGGTACGGAAGGTTTCTCAACACCGAAGATCGAAGGTAAAATGAGTCTGCGCGCATCCATCACCGGTGAAATCGTTCTCGATAACGCGTTTGTACCGGATGAAAACCTGCTGCCCAATGTCCAAGGTCTTGCCGGTCCGTTCGGTTGCTTGAATAAGGCGCGCTACGGTATTGCGTGGGGTGCGTTGGGTGCAGCGGAATATTGCTGGCATGCCGCGCGTCAATACGGTCTTGATCGCAAACAATTTAATCGTCCGTTGGCGCAGAACCAATTGTTCCAGAACAAACTTGCAACCATGCAGGTTGAAATTACCTTGGGTTTGCAAGCTGCCTTGCGTGTTGGTCGTTTGATGGATGAAGATAATTGTGCGGTCGAAAATATCTCGATCATCAAGAGTAACAATGTGAACAAGTCTTTGGAAATCGCCCGAATGGCGCGTGATATGCACGGCGGCAACGGTATTTCTGACGAGTTCCACGTCATCCGCCACATGGTGAACTTGGAAACCGTCAATACCTACGAAGGAACGTACGATATTCACCGCTTGATTTTGGGACGTGCCCAAACAGGCCTGCAAGCATTCTTTTAAGAAGAGAGCTTAGATGAGCGGACCACTTTCACATATTCGCGTTCTTGATCTGTCTCGTATTCTGGCTGGCCCTTGGGCCAGTCAGACGCTGGGCGATTTGGGGGCAGAGATTATTAAAATCGAACGCCCGCAAGTCGGGGATGATACCCGTCAATGGGGGCCACCCTATATCAAGGATGAAGACGGCAACGATACCCGCGATGCGGCTTATTATATGTCGGCAAACCGCAACAAGCGATCTGTTGCCATTGATATGGCTGCACCGGACGGGCAAGCCCTGATCCGTGATCTGGTCGCCCATTGTGATGTGGTGATTGAAAATTTCAAAGTCGGTGGCCTGAAGAAATACGGCCTCGATTATGACAGTCTTAAAAAAATAAAGCCCGATCTGGTTTATTGTTCAATTACCGGGTTTGGACAAACGGGTCCGTATGCCAATCGGGCGGGTTATGATTTTCTAATTCAGGGTATGGGCGGCTTGATGAGTGTCACCGGCCAACCTGGCAATGGGCCTGAGGCTGGTCCGGTAAAAGTCGGCGTGGCTTTGTCCGACGTAATGACCGGGCTTTATGCTGTCATTGGTGTGCAAGCCGCGCTTGCACACCGTGATCGCACAGGTGAAGGCCAACACGTCGATCTTGCGTTGCTGGATGTTCAGGTGGCAACCCTTGCCAATCAGGCGATGAATTATCTCGCCAGTGGCAATGCCCCCGGATTGATGGGGAACGCGCATCCCAATATTGTGCCGTATCAGGCGTTTGCAACATCGGATGGCCATATGATTTTGGCTGTGGGCAATGACAATCAATTTGCCAAGTTTTGCAAAGTCGCTGGTATGGCGGAACTGGCGGAAGATGAACGGTTCACCACCAATGCCTCCCGGGTTAAATATCGGGACGAGTTGGTGCCCATCTTGCGCGAACGCATAGTCAAGGATGAGCTGGACTGGTGGATTTCGCAATTGGAAACAGCCCATGTCCCATGTGGGCCGATCAATACGATTGATCGTGTATTTGCCGACCCACAAGTACAAGCGCGTGACATGAAGGTTGAGCTTGATCATCCTGTGGCGGGTAAGGTGCCGAGTGTCGGGTCCCCGTTGAAGTTTTCAAACAGTCCTGTTGAGTATCGTAATGCGCCACCGGTTTTGGCGGCAGATACCAAAGACGTGCTGAAAAGCGTTCTATCGTTGAGCGAGGATGATATTACCAAGCTGGCAGAGCGGGGAATCGTTCAACAGTAGATTTGTCGGGGCAGGCGCAAGGCGTCAGGAATCATAAAAAGGGAATGCGGGGATGGGGTGTCTCTGTATTGGTTTTAGCTTCAAAGAACGCAGAAAAGTGGGATTTGAACGATTGAAATGCAGGCTTTTACAGAACAATAAGCAGGCAAAGGCGATGGTCTTTGCCTGTTTTTTGTGCAGTAAAAAAAGATGCACAAAAAATATGACATTTTTAAGAATTGTGTATTGAAATAATAAACGTTCTGTGTTCTGATTTGCAAAATGATTAAACGGGAAGTGGAAGCCTTTTCACTTAATAAAAACAATATAACAGAAAAGGCACTGCTTTTGAGGATAAATCCGATTAAGGGGTACGTTGAGTAATGACGGCAAGCGCGAATGATCCATTGGTTCGTTTTGTAAATGTGCAAAAGACCTATGATGGTGAAAATCTGGTTGTAAAGAACCTGAACCTAGATATTAAGCGCGGCGAGTTTTTAACGCTGCTGGGGCCAAGTGGATCAGGCAAAAGTACCTGTTTGATGATGTTGGCGGGTTTTGAAACACCAACGCATGGGAACATTTTGCTGCAAGGCAATGCCATTAACAATGTGCCCCCGCATAAGCGTGATATCGGGGTTGTCTTTCAAAACTACGCCCTGTTCCCGCATATGAGTGTCGTGGAAAATGTGGCCTTTCCCCTGACGGTTCGCAAAATGAACAAGACCGATGCCAAGGCAAAGGCGCAACGTGCGCTCGACATGGTGCAACTTGGGGAATTTGGTGAACGCCGTCCCGGTCAGCTCTCCGGTGGGCAGCAACAACGTGTTGCACTGGCGCGTTCTTTGGTATTTGAACCGCAACTGGTTTTGATGGATGAACCTTTGGGTGCGTTGGATAAAAAACTGCGTGAGCAAATGCAGATCGAGATCAAGCATATCCATGAAAGCCTTGGTGTGACAATGGTGTTTGTGACCCATGATCAGGATGAAGCCTTGACCATGTCTGACCGGGTGGCGGTGTTCAATGACGGGATTATTCAACAGATTGATGATCCGGCAACGCTTTATGAATGTCCGCAAAACAGTTTTGTGGCGAACTTTATCGGGGAAACAAATACCTTGTGTGGCGAGATTGTCTCTTCTGACAATCAGGCCTGTGCTGTGCAATTACCCAATGGGGTTAAGATCACAGCGCAAAATGTCGCCGGGCATGGGGCCGGGGTGCAAACGGCTGTTTCCTTGCGCCCGGAACGGGTTCAACTGAATGATGTCAAACCCGATTTTGCCAATGTATTTGAAGCAACTGTGATTGAGACGATCTATCACGGAAACCATGTTCGTGTTGCCCTTGATGTCGGGGGGCAAAAAGATTTTCGCGCTATGGTGCGAGCCGGAAACATCCATGCGGATTTGAATCCGGGACATAAGCTCTATGTGGGCTTTTCAGCTGATGACTGTCGGGCACTAGACCCCGCATCGGCTTAATTTGGGAAGGTGGGGCGGTCGAGGGCCTTTGTTATGAATGACCGTATTCACCCTTTAATCACCCTGTCAAATGAAGAGAAAGGGAACTTCATGTCTGTAAAAAAATTGCTTTCTGTTACGATTGCTGCCGGTGCACTTGTGGCCGGTCTGTCCGTAAATGCACAAGCACGTGACCTGACCGTTGTCGGTTGGGGCGGTGCGTCGCAGGAAGTCCATCGTAATGTTTATTTCGATCCGTTTTCCAAAAAATCCGGCGTTGCTTTGACGGAAGACAGCTATAATGGCGGTTTGGCAAAGATCAAGGCAATGGTTGATACAAAATCCGTTACTTGGGATGCTTTGCTGGTTGAAGCACCAGAACTGCTGCGCGGTTGTGAGAATGGTTTGTTCGAACCGATGGCGTGGGACAAAATCGGTAAAAAAGATGATTTCATCGACGCAGCGGTTAGTGATTGCGGCGTTGGTTCTTACGTTTGGTCCATCGCATTGGCTTATGATGGCGATGTTCTGAAAGACGGCCCGAAAAGCTGGGCGGATTTCTGGGATGTAAAGAAATTCGAAGGTAAGCGCGGCATGCGTAAAGGCGCCAAGTTTAATCTGGAAATCGCTTTGATGGCGGATGGCGTTGCCCCCGGTGACGTTTATGAAGTTCTGGGAACACCGGAAGGTCAAAAACGCGCTTTTGCCAAACTGGATGCATTAAAAGAACATATCCAGTGGTGGGAAGCTGGTGCGCAGCCGCCGGAATGGCTGGCATCTGGTGATGTTGTGATGACAACAGCCTATAATGGCCGTATCACGAATGCCAATAAAGAAGGCAAAAACTTCCAGATCTCTTGGGATGGTCAAATCTATGCAGTTGATAGCTGGGCTGTCGTCAAAGGGTCGGAAAACAAAGATAAAGCCTTTGATTTTGTTGCCTTTGCATCTGCTAAAGACAACCAGGCGAAGTTCCCGGAAGGTATTCCTTACGGTGTGACCAACAAAGGTGCGATTGCAGCGTTGCCCGAAGCCCTTGGCAATCAGTTGCCGACTGCTGAAGCCAACCTGAAAAACGCCTTGGCAAACGATACAGAGTTCTGGATTGATTTTGAAGACGAACTCAACGAACGTTTCAATTCCTGGGCTGCGAAATAAGCACCCGGTGGTAAAGAGAGGGGGAGCCTCCCTCTCTCTTTACCTTTTTTGATTGAGCCAAATTGTCCACCCTAACGAAGCGGTAAAGAACAATGGATCAGGCACCTGCCTTAACAGCATCGCAATCGGATGTTTTGCCTCAGGAGGAAAATGGCCTTCCTCTTAAGGTAAAGCTCAGACGCGCTGAGCGGATGAAGAAAATTCGTGCAATGGCGCTTATTGCACCTTTGTTTATTTTCACCTTGCTCATTTTTGCCATTCCGATCGGTATTATGCTTGTGCGCTCTATCGATAACCCGGAAGTGGTTTCTTATCTGCCCAACACCAAGGTCGAGCTGGATAAATGGTCGGGTGAAGGCATGCCGCCGCAAACCTTGACGGCAATTTTTGCAACGGATCTGGTGCAGGCTTACCATGACAAGACGGCAGCCACTGTCGGCAAGCGCTTGAATTATGATGTTTCGGGCATGCGATCTTTAATTATGCGCACGGCTCGTAAATTCAAAAGCCATGTGCCCGTTGATGCGACACTGGATACATTTGTGAAAGCGGACAAACGCTGGAAACAGGAAAAATACTGGAATGCCTTGAAACGGGCATCGGGTTCCCTGACGCCGTTTTACCTGTTGAGCGCGGTTGATAAGAAGATTGATGATAAGGGTGACATTGTAAACGTATCTGAAGGTCAGGCGATTTATGTGAATATCTTCTGGCGCACCATCTGGATTGCCGGTGTCGTTACGGTTATCAGCTTGTTACTGGGTTTTCCGATTGCCTATCTGCTGGCCAATACGTCTTCAAAAGTGTCCAACACGTTAATGTTCTGTGTGTTGCTGCCGTTCTGGACATCTTTGCTGGTGCGCACAAGTGCATGGGTTGTCCTGCTGCAAAAGAACGGGATCGTAAACAGTTCTCTCATGAATTTGGGCCTGATTGATGAACCATTGACCTTGCTGTTTGCCAGACCGGGGGTATACATTGGTTTTATCCACTTGTTGCTGCCCTTTGTGATTTTGCCGCTTTACAGTGTGATGAAATCCATTTCACCGGGTTATATGCGGGCCGCAGAAAGTCTAGGCGCACATCCCGCTGTTGCGTTTGTCCGGGTGTATTTGCCGCAAACACTGCCCGGGATCGGGGCTGGTGGGGTCTTGGCCTTTATTCTGGCCATTGGTTACTATATTACGCCTGCCTTGATCGGTGGTCCCCAAGATCAGATGCTCAGCTATTTCATTGCCAACCACGCCAACAGCACGTTGAACTGGGGCTTGGCCTCGGCGTTGGGGATGATCCTGCTTGGCTCAACATTGATACTCTTTACCATCTATAACCGACTGACCGGTGCGTCCGGCGTGAAAATGGGGTGATTTAATCATGCAGTTACAACCATACGCCACAACCGGCCAGAAAATCTGGCATTATACGTTCCTGACGATTGCTGGAGGGGGGCTGTTGTTTCTGGTCCTGCCTATTCTGGTCATTATTCCGCTGTCGTTTAATTCAACCAGTTTCTTGAGCTATCCGCTCAGTGGGTTTTCTTTTCGCTGGTATGAAGAGGTCTTTACCTCTGATGTTTGGGTCAATGCCATTCAAAACAGTTTGATGATTGGTGCGGCTTCTGCCTTTTTTGCAACTGTGCTGGGGACGCTGGCGGCGATGGGTCTGACGCGAACCGATTTCAGAGGGAAAGGTGCGGTCAATGCCTTGTTGGTTTCACCAATGATCGTGCCGATTGTAATCTCTGCATTGGGGCTTTATTTCTTCTTTGCCGAGCTGGGATTGAATGCGACCTACACAGGGCTGATTTTGGCGCACACTGCCTTGGGCGCACCCTTTGTGGTTATTACCGTAACGGCGACTTTGCAAGGGTTTGACAATAATATGATCCGTGCGGCTGCCAGTCTGGGGGCCAATCCGGTCACGGTTTTCTTCACGGTTGTTTTGCCGTTGATTTTGCCGGGGGTGGTGTCCGGTGCATTGTTTGCCTTTGCCACCTCGTTTGACGAAGTTGTTGTCGTGTTGTTCAGTGCAGGACCGGAACAACGCACATTGCCGCGCCAGATGTTTGACGGCATTAAGGAAAATATCACACCGGCGATTATGGCGGCGGCAACCTTGTTGATTGTGTTTGCCTTTGCCTTGTTGACGGTTCTGGAATATCTGCGTCGTCGTTCGGAAAAACTGAACGGAGCGTCTTAAGGAAAGGGAGCCTGCAAATCAGATGTAGGGCGGTGTACAGGCGCTGATAACCTCACAGGGTTCATTGCTTGTATTATGAAAACGGTGGGGGACGGTGCTGTCAAACAGATAGGACTCCCCTTTACGTAAAACCCGTTTTTGATCACCGACCGTCAGTTCGACACAGCCGCTGATCACAATCCCGCCTTCGGTGGAATTATGACGCAGCATGGTTTTACCGGTATCGGCACCGGGTTCGTAGGTTTCACAAAGAATTTGCAGGTTGTAGCGTTTGGCATCGCCGACTTGTAAGAAAGAAAGATTCTTGCTGGTGCTGAGTTCGCGCAGTTCGTCAGGTTTGAAAAAGACTTTGTCGTTCGGGTGCGCTTCGGTGGCAAAAAAGTCGGATAAATCCATTGGAATGCCTTCCAGGATTTTACGCAACATGGAGACGGAAGGGCTGTTTTGGTTTTTTTCGATCAGGGAAATTGTCCCGTTTGTTACACCGGCACGGCGTGCCAGTTCCCGTTGGGAAAGCTTGTGTTCGCTGCGGACTTGGCGCAAGCGTTGCCCAAGATCGAAATCATCCATAGTCTATCTTCTCCTGTTTAGCCTTTCGCTTGTTAAACGGTAGCGTTTTGAACAAGTTGTTCGATTATAAAAGGAAAATAATAAACAAATAAAGCCTCTTGTTTAAAAAAATAAACGTGCTACTGTGGTGTTTAATATTTAACTAATTTGTGTCTAGTTTGAGTAGAAAAAATAAACGGCACACCTTGTAATGGAGATGCAAATGAAATTGGCGGATCAAGGTTTATTCAAGACCGATGGTTATATCGATGGTGCGTGGGTGCAGAGCGTGCAGGCACAGACATTTGATGTTTTAAACCCTGCAACCGGGGACAAGCTGGCGAGTGTGGCCGATATGGGGGCTGTGGAAACACGTCAGGCCATTGAAGCCGCTGATCGTGCATTTGGTCCGTGGAAGTCCTTGATCGCCAAAGAACGCGCCAATATTTTGCGTAAATGGTTCGACCTGATTTTGGAAAATCAGGAAGACCTCGCCCAGCTTATGACGGCCGAACAGGGAAAACCCTTGGCTGAAGCCCGTGGTGAAGTCATTTATGGGGCATCCTTTGTGGAATGGTTTGCCGAAGAAGGCAAACGGATGTACGGCGATGTGATCCCGTCTCATGGTGCAGACAAACGCATCACGGTTTTAAAACAACCGATCGGTGTTGTTGCGGCCATTACACCGTGGAACTTCCCCAATGCGATGATTACACGCAAGGTGGCGCCCGCCTTGGCGGCAGGTTGCACCGTTGTGGTCAAACCGGGCGAAGATACACCGCTTTCTGCATTGGCTTTGGCCGAACTGGCTGAACGCGCGGGCATGCCAAAGGGGGTCTTTAACGTTGTCACAGGGTGCAAAGCCAATGCGGCAGCAATCGGTGGGGAAATGACATCGAACCCGATTGTGAAAAAACTGTCTTTCACAGGCTCTACACCGGTTGGCAAATTGTTGATGAAACAATGTGCAGATCAGGTCAAGAAGGTTTCTTTGGAATTGGGCGGTAATGCACCGTTCATCGTCTTTGATGATGCCGATCTGGATGCGGCTGTTGCCGGGGCGATGGCGTCCAAATATCGCAATGCAGGCCAAACCTGTGTCTGTGCAAACCGTCTTTATGTTCAGGCCGGTGTCTATGATGCCTTTGCCGCCAAACTGGCTGAAGCCGTTGAAAAAATGCAGGTCGGCAACGGTGTGGATGCTGGGGTGACCCAAGGTCCGTTGATCAACGAAGCAGCTGTTACAAAGGTGGAAGGTCTGGTCCGAGACGCACAGGAAAAAGGCGCGACGGTTGTGACTGGCGGGGCGCGTCATGCCTTGGGCGGGACGTTCTTCCAACCAACTATTTTGACAGGCGTCACAGGCGATATGCGCATTGCCAGCGAAGAGATTTTCGGCCCCGTGGCCCCGCTTTATAAATTTGAAAGCGAAGAAGAAGTCATCCGCGCGGCAAACGATACACCTTATGGACTGGCCGCTTATTTTTACGCCCGTGATATCGGGCGTGTTTGGCGTGTTTCTGAAGGTTTGGAATATGGCATTGTCGGAATCAACGAAGGCATTATCTCAACCGAAGCTGCCCCGTTTGGTGGTGTAAAAGAATCCGGTATCGGTCGGGAAGGCTCCAAATACGGTCTCGATGATTTTATCGAAGTTAAATACCTGTGTCTCGGCGGGATTGACCGCTGATCTTTGGGAATGGAAAGGAAATAAAAATATGTCTCTCTCATCTGATTTGAAAGATCGTCGCCTTAAGGCTATCCCGCAAGGGGTCGGCAATTTGACCTCTATTTTCACACAACGTGCAGATAACGCGGAATTGTGGGATGTGGAAGGTAAACGCTATGTCGATTTTGCCAGCGGGATTGCTGTGTTGAATACAGGTCATTGTAACCCCAAAGTCATGGCAGCTGCCAAAGAACAGATGGACCGTTTTACCCATACCTGTTTCCATGTTGCCATGTATGACAAGTATGTCGAGTTGGCAGAAAAATTAAATGAAATTACACCGGGTGATCATGCCAAGAAATCCATGTTGGTTTCAACGGGTGCCGAAGCTGTGGAAAATGCGATTAAAATAGCGCGTTCTTATACTGGGCGTCCGGCGGTTATCGCGTTTAATGGTGCGTTTCACGGTCGCACCTTGTTGGGAATGGGACTGACCGGTAAGGTGACACCTTATAAAAAAGGTTTTGCACCCTTCCCGACAGAACTCTATCACGCACCATTCCCCGGCGGATATCGTGGTTGCGATATTGAAGAAGCCATTGCGGGTCTGGAAGAATTGTTCCGTTCCGACATTGACCCCGCTCGTGTCGCGGCTTTCATTATTGAACCCGTTCAGGGCGAAGGTGGTTTCAATCCTGTTCCGGCAGAATTTATGCAGGCCTTGCGTAAAATTGCCGATGAACATGGCATTTTGTTGATTTGTGACGAAATTCAGACAGGCTTTGCCCGTACAGGCAAAATGTTTGCTACAGAATATGCGGGCATTATCCCTGATATGATGACCTTGGCAAAAAGTCTGGCCGGTGGTTTCCCGCTGTCTGCGGTTGTTGGTCGTGCCGATGTGATGGATGCGGTTCATCCCGGTGGCCTTGGCGGTACCTATGCGGGTTTCCCCCCGGCATGTGCGGCAGCGTTGGCTGCGATTGAGGTAATCGAGGAAGAAAAACTGTGCGAACGTGCCGTGGCTCTTGGTGATAAAATTCAAGGCCGTTTCAAGGCAATGGCAGAAGCCAAGTTTGACTGCATCGGTGATGTGCGTGGTCTGGGCGCAATGGTCGCGATGGAGCTGGTCAAAGACCGTGCGGCAAAAACACCGGATGCCGATCTAACCAAAGCCCTGCTGGCAGAAGCGGAAAAACGCGGTTTGATCCTGCTGTCCTGCGGGACATACGGCAACGTGGTTCGCGTTCTTGTTCCTTTGACCGTTAGCGATGCGATCTTGGAAGAAGGATTGAATATTTTAGAAGAATCTTTGGTAGCAGCCCTCTCCTAGAAACTCCCGTGCTGCTAAAACTTGCCTGCAACGGACCACCCGTTGCAGGCATTTTTTTGTTTAAAGGAAAGGCATGTTACTCAACTCGCGCGGGGACGTTTTCCAACGCCTGTATGCCAAAGCCGATCTTTTGTAAATCCCGACCACTGGGCTGTTGATAAGCTTGCAGGCCGAATTCGGGCAGAACCGCATAAAGATGGTCGATAATATCGGACTGGATATCTTCGTAAGAGGCCCATGCGGTTGTGTTCGTGAAACAATAAATCTCCAGCGGCAAACCATCCGATCCCGGTGCCAGTTGGCGGACCAGCATGGTCATGTCGTTTCTGATTTTATCGTGACTTTCCAGATAGCGCAGAACATAGGCCCGAAAGGTGCCCACATTGGTCAGGCGGCGGGTGTTGACCGGATCGTGATTGTTTTCACCGAGTTTGGCATTCCATTGGGTGAGTTCTTTGTCTTTATTGTCCAGATACTCAGATAGCAAAGTGAATTTCCTGAGGTGGTCTTTTTCATCCTCTTTCAGGAAATGAATGCTGTTTTGATCCAGATATAAGGCCCGCTTAATACGCCGCCCACCGGACTCCTGCATGCCGCGCCAGTTTTTAAACGGTTCGCTGACAAGGCGGCGTGTCGGCAGGGTGGTAATGGTTTTATCCCAGTTTTGAACTTTGACCGTATGTAAGGCCACGTCAATGACATTGCCATCGGCGCGCAGTTCGGGCATTTCAATCCAATCGCCGACGCGCACCATATCGCTGGATGAGATTTGAACGCTGGCAACCAAGGATAACAACGTATCCTGAAAGACCAACATCAAAACTGCGGCCATTGCACCCAAACCGGACAGAAGGATCAAGGGCGATTTGTCGATCAAGGCTGCGACAATGAGAATGGCAGCAATCACGTAAATGGCGATTTTGATGACCTGCAAATACCCTTTTATCGGTTTGTTGGCAGCGTCAGGGCGGCGTTGGTAAAGCGCGTTGGCAACGACCAAAGCCTCCCCCAGTGCCAAGGCGATGGTCAGGATAATAAAGGCCGAGGCCACATTGCGCACAATGATATTAAGCTGATCAGGGATATCCGGGATGAGGGAAATCCCCATAATGACAATCAGGGCCGGAACCACATTGGCCAATCGCGCAATGACATTATGTTCCATAATATCGCGATCATGCCCGTATTTGGTCAGGCTCAAAATCTTAAAGATGACCCGCAGCAACAGGCGCTTGACCACAAAATTGGCAAAGGTTGCAAGGACCGTCAAAAAAACCAAGGCCGCAAAATTGGCGACATAATGGTTTTCACGATACAGCTGGATGAGTTGGTCGATTGATGTCGTGATATGTTCCATAGAGACTCTTGTACGAGATCATACAATATATTTCAACTTTAACAGGGATATACCCTGATTATGACATAAGCCGATCAAATCATAAAAGAAAGCCCCTAAGGGTAGAGGTCCGTGCAAGAAAGCGTAATTGCAGCATGTTCTCTTTTTGTTCTTGACTTATTTGGTGAGTTCAGGTTAATATAGCTTCAGTCAACGGGAGAAGTGCGATCAAAGCGTTTCTTCCGTTTTCTATTTGTTGCACAGCCATGTTTCGATCAATTCGAGACGTGGCTTTTTTTATGTCTGCCCCAAAGCGGCTTGCAACTTTTACAACCACGTGAGGATATATAATGTTTAGTTTTTTCAATGAGATGTCTGAATTCTTTTCCATCGGTGATGGTTATACACCTGATAGCCCAGAGACATCGCCGGATGCGATTAATACCGATAACGCGCTTTCCAGTTTAGGATATTTTGGTCAAAATGGGGAAAGTGAGTTTGCATTGCCCAACCGGGTTAAAGCGTTTCAGGATGCCAATGGGTTAAAGCCGGATGGTGTGATCAATGCAGGTGGTCCAACGGAAAAAGCGTTATCGGATGCCTTGAAACAAAGGACATCGGCCCCGGCCTCTTTACCGAAAAAAGCGGATGATTCTTTGCCGTCAAATGTGACCGTGAAAAAGACGGGCGATCAATCTTTTCAGGCCAGTGCTTCTTTTGGGGCAAAGCCTAAAAGTACCCCGGTAACAGAATTGGGGGAGGCATCGGAAAAGACACCGCAGTTGCCAAAAATATCGAAGGCTCAGACCGATAAAATGTGGCAACAGGTTGGCGAAAATCAAAAGGCAAAAACAACACAGCATGCCTTGCAGAATTTAATGAACCACCCACTTTATCAAAAAAAGGACAAGGCGTATTTAAAGCATGTGCAGGGGGAATTTGAACGGGCTTATCCCGGTGATGTGGAATATGACACGAGCGGGCAAATGCGACCGATTAAACCCGTGATCAAACCGCAGGAGGTTCGTGCATTTCATCAGCCCAAGGCAGGGGAGGCGCATGAGTGGGAAGAAAATAACCCGGAACGGACATGGGACCTGCAAAGCGAACAACGTGATCGGGAAGAATATAAACGTAAAAATCCAGAGTCCCCAGTTCCGGATTTGTCATTTCAGGAGATGCAAAACCTTTTGGAACATGATGCAGATGCTTTTAATCGGTTACCTCAAGCAGATCGTGCGGCCTATCATGCCTATATGAAAAAAATACATATCAACCGCCGCCCCGACCAGAAACCGCATGAACGCGCCGAAGTGACGCGCAATGCCATCGTTGCCGGGCGTGAAGGCGGCGCAGGCTCCTATGTTGGGGAAGCCGTCACCCAACCGTTTTTAGAGGCCGGTGCACAAGTGGGGGTAGGGCTGGATCTTTTGATGGGGAACGAGCCGGATTACGAGGCCTTTGAAAAAAAAATGAAAGAAATCCGCGATCGGGTCCCGGCAGGGTATCAAGGGGCAGAAGGTATTCGATCGACACAAAAGATCGGGAAAGGCCTTGTAAAGGCCGGGTCCTTTTTACCGCCGCTAGCCCCTGTGGTCTCCCTTCAATCTGCGGGGGAGACGGCAAGCCAGCTTGCCAAGGCAGGGGTGTCGTTAAAAGGACAACGCATTGGCGCTGCCCTTACCGGACTGACCAGTATGTTTGGTAAAGGCGTAACGAAAGGCGGATTGAAAAAGGTAAACGAAATGCTGGTTAAACGTTTCGGAACAGATCTGAAAAAAATGACCCCGCAACAGCTTCAGATGATCGGTGATGCGGCTCTGAATGAGGCATGGTCGATTGGCCCGAAGGGGATTGTGGAGAGTGTATTGAAAAAAGGAGAATATCGTTAATTATCACAACTATGATTGCCAAGTTTCAGTAAATAAACCTTTGTGAAAACACAGGTAATTTCTAGAAAAGAAACGGGCGAAATATCTTGCTCTTTGTCAAAAAGCCAAAGATTGACCCGGGCTGTTGTACTATTTTGTGCAGCAGCCTTTTTTGTCCAATAGATTGCCTTTTCTTCATTGGTTTTAAGGTACCACGTGCCAAGAGAGAGTTGTGCGCCAATGTGTGATTGTTCTGCAGCTTTAGTAAGCCAATAAATAAAATTTTTGGCACTTTTATTTCTGCCTCCTTCATCATCAAAACAAAGGCCAAAATTATTTTGTGCGGAGCTATAGCCTAAATGTGCCGCTTTTTCATACCAATCACATGCGACTTTTCTATTGTGAGGATAAGCTTTTCCCCAACTATAAAGTAAACCAATCGCATTCATCGCTTTCGCATTGCCTTTTTCTGCCAGAGCATGAAAAATGGATTTTGCTTTTTCATAATCCCCGTCATCATAGGCCGTATATCCGTCCTCGACACTTTGCGCAAACGCGGGGCTGGCAAGCAGCAGGCTGAACAAAAACAAAACAACTTTCATAAACTGTCCCTTAAAGCGAGGTTCTCAGATCACTATGACAGGCTTTGAGCTGTTTTTCATGAGAAAACCTGTTTGGATGGATTAAAGAAGGTCAACGAAATGCTGGTTAAACGCTTCGGAACCGACATGAAAAAAATGACCCCACAACAGCTTCAGATGATCGGTGATGCGGCTCTGAATGAGGCATGGTCGATTGGCCCGAAGGGGATTGTGGAGAGGACTTATGAACGTGATGATATGGAGAGAGATTATTCACAATAATTTGTCTGTTTTTTCAACATGATATTCATGGTGTAAACGCAAGCAATCTGTCTAAATGTCGGTTCGGGGCCAATATAGTCGTAACCCATTTCCCACATGGAAACGAGGGCATAAATACTGCCTGAAACAACGGCTTTTTGGCCCCATTCTTTTGAGAGATCTTGATTTGTGTCTGCATAAAACATCATAAGAGCAATTTGTGAAGGTTTATGGCCTTTATGGGCTGCCTTTGTAAGCCATTCTAATTGCTTTTTTACACTACGTTTGCGGCCGCCATCTACTTCGAAACATCTAGCAAAATTATATTTTGCACTAAGAAAATCCTTATTGGCGGCTTTTTCATACCAGTCACATGCGATTTTTCTATTATGGGGATAAGCTTTTCCCCAACTATAGAGTAAACCGATTGCATTCATTGCTTTCGCGTCGCCTTGTTCTGCCAAAGCATGAAAAATGGATTTTGCTTTTTCATAATCTCCGTCATCATAGGCCGCATATCCATCCTCGACACTTTGTGAAAATGCGGGGCTGACAAGCAGCAGGCTGAACAAAAACAAAACGATTTTCATAAACGATCCCTTAACGCGTGGTTCTCAAGTCACTATGACAGGCTTTGAGCCGTTTTTCATGGAGAATTGTGGGGTGTGTTTTTTATTTCATCTCCAATAAATTTTAAAGTCCTTGAGCCCACAGTAGTAAGTTTCCATAAAAAAAGCCCCGCAAACAAATGCTTGCGGGGTTAAGTATACTCTTGAGGGATAACGAATGGACTGGTGTAGGTAATAGCCGCGTTAACATCACAGATGTGACGCACCAGTCCCGGCTATGAAGAAGATAATGCCTGCATCCTTTGCGCGTGGCTGTGACGGGTATCACAGGAGGGGTGTTTTTCATAAAAATGTCAGGAAAACAGCGCAAAAAAAAGCCACACAAGGGGAAGTGTGGCTTAAAGTCTCGGGAATGAAAAAGTTCTCTTGGAAACAAGCTTGCAGCTGCTCTCGTAATGTCCTTGGGTGGAGGACGTTTGCTGCATTCTATGTCTCTTTGATACATATAAGAATGCCTTAACGAAGTTTAAAGGTCTGTGATAGGGGTCACAGATTGAAAAAAACTTTAAATTATCGCTTAAATGGGAAGCACGAGTTGTGGTTTTCAGGGGATCAGTCGCCGCGCACGTCTTCGACCATTTGGCTGAGGGCAGCGATGTTGGTGACTTTCAGGCCGTTTTTCTTACGTTCAACAAAGCCTTTGCGCGCGAGATCGTTCATCACACGAGCAACGGTTTCGCGGGTCGAGCTGACGCGCGATCCGATATCGCCATGTATGGGCATGGGGGAAATAAAGGCCTCATCGTCATCGACCATATTTTCACGGGCTTGGCGTAAAATTTCAGCATGGACCCGGTTGGCGGCCCCCAATGTGGACAAGTCCATAATACGTTCGTTGGAAATCCGAATGATATGGGCCATGTTTTTTAAAACACGCGCAGCCACAACGGGGTGTCCGGTCAGCAGTTCCATAAACCGCGATTGCGGCATGGCCGCGAGCAAAGAGCGTTCAACGGCCATAACACTGGCAGAACGGGGCAGGCTGTCGATAGCGGCCATTTCACCAAATTGTTTGCCCTCGGTAAAATCATCCAAGGTGATTTCCTTACCACCAACGGTATAGATGATAATGCGCACGCGACCTTGTACGATGAAAAACACATCGGTGCTTTCCGCCTGCCGGTCGATGATCTGTTCTTGGGCGTCGAACCATTTCCAACGGCATTGTTTGTTCAATGCCTCGACAATATCTTCAGATAAACCCTCAAGCAGATTTATGTTAGCCAGTGTGTTCTGAACGTTCACCATGACGAACCTTTGTTTTTTATATGTTTTTATTGTGCCGGGATTTACGCAACAGCGCAACAGGGGATTGAATCGGAAGCGAATCAAAAAAAGATTCGGTTCCGATTCAAATCAACTTCATATGAAGTTATTCAGCTTAATATAATGATGGATTAAAATTATTAGGGTGGCTTATTTAAAAACGACTGTTTTCATGCCATTCATCAAAATACGATGTTCTACATGGGCACGCACGGCACGTGAAAGAACGCCGTTTTCGATGTCGCGCCCCACCGCTTTTAACTTTTCCGGTGTGAAGGTATGGTCAACGCGTTCGACCGCCTGTTCAATAATCGGTCCTTCGTCCAGATCACCGGTGACGTAATGGGCGGTTGCTCCGATCAGTTTGACACCGCGTTCATGGGCCTGACGGTACGGGTTTGCCCCTTTGAAGCTGGGTAAGAATGAATGGTGGATGTTGATGCAACGCCCGCGTAGTTTTTCACACATGCGCGGCGATAAAATTTGCATATAGCGCGCTAGAACAACCAGATCAATTTCCAGATTTTGGATCAAATCCCAGACGGCTTCTTCCTGTTCATCCTTGGTGTCTTTGGTGACGGGCATGTGATAAAACGGGATGTCATGCCATTGCGCCAATTCTTCCAGGTCGGGGTGGTTGGACACAATCGCCGGGATGTCGGCATTTAATTCCCCGGTGCGATAACGATATAACAGATCGTTGAGACAGTGATCGAACTTGGAAACAAGAACCAACAACCGTTGTTTGCGGTTGGCGTCATGGATGCCCCAGACCATTTGAAAACGTTCTGCCACGCGTGAGAAATTTTTCGCCAGCTCAAACGCATCGGGGGTATAGGGGCCGGGGGTAAAGACAGTCCGCATGAAAAAACGATCGGATACGGAATCGCCAAAATGGGCAGACTCGTTAATAAAGGCGTCTTGATCGGCGAGAAAGCCGGAAACCTGTGCCACAATGCCGGTATGGTCGGGACAGGAAATGGTCAGAATATATTTTTTATTTTGCGCATTCATAACTTACATGCTCTCATCAATAATAATGGCCGCCCCGCCGCGCCGGGAATCCCCGACACCGTCGAAACGGCCCGTTTCCAAGTTGGCCCGTACAGAATGTACGCCACCAAAAAAGAGGTTTTGTTTTTCCCAGACTTTATAGTGTGGAACGTGATCGCCCAAGTCTTTTAAGGCGAAAGGATCAAATCCGGGTTCGATATTCAATAATCCGCGTTCATAATGCAGGCGTGGGGCAGTGACCGCCTGTTCCAGTGACATGTTAAATTCCAGAAGATTGACCAGAACCTGCAAGACGGCCGTGCGGATCCGGTTGGACCCACCGGAGCCCAACGCAACATTGATCCCATCATCGCGCAACAAAAGCGTTGGCGACATCATGGAGGCCATACGCACATCTTGCGGCCATTGGTTAAACCCATGCGGATTGATATCTTCTTCGCCCAGCATATTGTTCAACATCACGCCGGTACCGGGCAGGATATGACCGCACCCTTCCCCATTGGAAACGGTCAGGGAGGCGGCATTGCCGAATTTGTCAATGGCACTTATATGCGTGGTACCGCGTAGCGCACTGGGGCGACCCAGAATATGTTGGCGATAGGTTTGCAAGAAACTTTGATCCAGCATTTCAAGCTGGGCCTGATCGGCACCGTCAGCGAGGGCCGCATCCAGCCGCGCCTTGTTGGTCAGGGCCATGATTTGACTGAGACGTTCAATATGATCTTTGGAGCCAAAGGCAAGATCACGTAGACCCGCAGTCTTGATCAGTTCCAGGGCAAAGGCGATGAGCAATCCGCCGGTGGATGGCGCTGGATTGGTGTAGAAATGGGAGCGATTGTAATCCACGCGTAGCGGTTTGCGTTTGTAAACTCGATAATCGCGCAGGTCGCCAAGGCTCAGATGCCCGCCATGATCCCAACAGTCGGTTTCAATCAATTTGGCAATATCACCTTGATAAAATAGATCACTGCCTTCTTTGGCGAGGCTTTCCAAAAAGGTGGCGCTGTCCGGGTTATATTGGATCTCGCCTTCACGCAGCAAATGTCCGCTGTGATTGGGACTGCCGTAAAGGGTTTTGCTGTCATCAGATGCCATGAAGATTGCTTCGACAATATCAAAAATGCTGGCTTGCATGGCGTTGACCTGAACGCCGTTTCGCGCCAGATCAATGGCCGGGGCAAGCACCACGTCTATAGGCAGGCTGCCCAGATCTTTGTGGGCGTCAAATAATCCTTTGACCACGCCGGGGGTGGCAATGGAGCCGCGCCCGATATGGAATTCCTGTGTGACGGTGCCGAAATCGGCAAGAATGGGATAGAAATCAGGGTTGTCTTTGCGCTTTTTTGGGGTCTGCGTGAAAAAATCATACAAAACGGGATCGCTGTCATGGGCATGTGCCAGCAAAAAACCACCACCGCCAAAAGAAGATAAGACAGGCTCGGTGATGCAGGAGGCACACATGCAGGCAAGAATGGCGTCAAAGGCATTGCCGCCTTCTTCCAGCATCAAGGCGCCAGCCTTGGCGGTTTGTGGATGTCCTGCGGCAATCGCGCCGTTTGTTTTCCCCATGTGGTTTTCCCCTCAACCCCTGTTTTGAATTATCTGGGTGCTGCTGCTCTTTTTAACCGATCATTTATGGCAAGACCAAGGCCGTCTTGGGGAATGGGTGAAACCGCCATGCGTGTAAAGCCATCGCGATCCAGTTCCCGCATCATGGCAAAGAGATTAGCCGCCGCTTCGTTAAGATTGCCTGAAGGGCTGAGATTTAACGTGGCTTTTTCACAATCAGGGCCGAATCCTAACAGAATTTCACCGTCTTCAATCTCGTTTACATTCAGGCGCATGGGCAGGGTTGGGGCATAATGACTGGTCAGCATACCGGGGGATTTGGGGGCATCTGGGGCATCATCGGGAAAAATCAACGGGCCGACAATTTGTTCCAGTTCTTCCACGGAAATACCACCGGGGCGCAAGAAACCGACTTGTTGCCCACAGGCGTCAACCACGGTGGATTCCAGACCAACGGCACAAGGCCCGCCATCTAAAATCATATCGACCTTACCCGGCAAGGATTGGGCAACGTGGCTGGCTTGGGTTGGTGAAATTTGACCGGATCGGTTGGCACTTGGTGCCGCAATGGGTTTACCTGATGCCTTTAACAATTCAGTGGCAATTGGATGATTGGGCATACGAATGGCAACCGTATCCAGTCCTGCACTGACCAACAGAGACAGGCCGCTGTCTTTTTTGCGTGGTAAAACCAGTGTTAAGGCACCGGGCCAAAAAGCATGTGCCAGTTTTTCCCCCTGTTCGGTGAACTCGACCAACTTGCGCGCTGTTTCCATATCCGGCACATGGACAATCAGGGGGTTAAAGCTCGGACGTTCCTTGGCGGCAAAAATAGAGGCCACCGCACTTTCCGAGGTTGCATCCGCGCCCAGTCCATAAACTGTTTCTGTTGGAAAAGCCACCAACCCGCCTGCACGAATAATGCAGCCGGCTTTGACAATCATATCAGCAGTTGGTTTGAATATACGATCAGCTTCACTCATAACCCCGCCTCAATAGCGCGAAGACGGCGAAAAGGGAAGGGAAAAGACGACGACTCTGAAACCGTCTTTTCCCGTCCCAGTGACAAGTCGCCTTAAAGGCCGAAGTCCGCAATGGCACCTTTGGCCTTGGCGCCTTCGGTGGCGTAGTAGAAGCCGTTGGCGAACGGGATACCGTCCATAAGACCATCGAGCTTTTCGGTGGCTTCGATCGGTTCCAGTTTGTTGTCCAGAACATCGCGGTAGATTTTGGCGACTTCAACCATATCGGTATCATGTGGAGATAGTCGGAAATGGTTGATGCCCATATTTTGCAGGTCATCCAGTTCGCCGACCAGATTAGCGCAGGTATAAGACATGGTTTGAATGCCGTTGACCGCCAAAAACGGATCACCATCCAATGTATCCAAATCCATACCGTCCGGGTCTTTGTCACAGACATATTGGCAGGAATCTTTGGCTAAACCGTGGGAACGGGCATGATAACAGCGTGCAGACAAGGCCAAGGGCAAGCGCCCGAAAATCTGAACTTCCAAATCTGCTGTTGCAACCTTTGCAAGGGCGCTGAGGGAATGTCGAGACAGTTCACCGGGCAGCGAGATATGTTTTGCGCCCTGTTGTTCCATGACTTTCAACGTGCCTTCGTTATAGATATTGATGAAGGGGCCAAGGGCGTGGTCTGTACCGGAAAGTTGTGCGCAGGCCGACAGGTCGTTGGCCTCGATCATCATGCCTTCCATCTCGCACATTTCGCGCACGAGGGCCATTTCGCGTTTGGTCATCACAAGGGCGAGGGTGGAGAAAATCACCCGTTTGCCCGCATTCATCAAACGTTCGGCCACTTCGGGAATTTCCGGCGCAAAAAACGGTTGACGTTTGGAACAGACGACTTCACCCAAAAAGACGGTATCAACCGGGGCTTCGTCGGCAACGCGGAAGTAAAAATCTTTCAGTTTCTCAGGCGCCCAGTTGAACAGGCAGGGGCCCATATTTAAATGTGTTGTGGTCATTTTTATTGCCATCTCTTGTTATAAGCGCCGGTGGTTTCGCGTTGTCCTTCGGTGATGCGTTCCAGTCCCAAGGGTGGAACGGCTTCGCCGTTGGCGGCGGCATCTGCGGCTTTGCGGAAAGCTGCGACCACTTGTGCGATATAGGCTTTGCCGCGTTGGCGGCCTTCGATCTTCAGGGCGGTGACGCCGGCTTCCATCAATTCGGGCAGATATTGCGCGGCGTTCAAACTGGTCGGATCTTCAAACAGGTAAGAAGCCTTGTCCTGCGTAACGAAGCGCCCTTTGCACAAGGTCGGATATCCGGCGGCTTCAGACTCTTTAAAACTGTTGATGGTGAAGTCCCCCAGTTTGGAGACCATTTTATTGCCTTTGTCCTCATAACGCACATGGCTGGCGGGTGAACAAACGCCGTTCATGTTCGGGGATTGTCCGGTGGCGTAAGACGACAGCGAACAACGCCCTTCGGCCATAACGCACAAACCACCAAAAACGAAAACTTCGGTTTCCACATCGATTTCACGGTTCAGGGCTGCAATTTCCGGCACGGTCAGGACGCGGGGCAAAACAACGCGTTTTACATCAAATGTGTTTTTATAATAGTTGATCGCATCCGGGTTGGAGGCGGACGCCTGTACGGATAAATGGCGGCGGGTATCCGGGCGTTTTTCTGCGGCATAGGCCAATAAGCCAAGATCGGCCATGATCAGGGCATGCGCACCGAGGTCGGCAGCATCTTCCACCGCCTTGTGCCAAGGATCGGGGTTGCCTGCTTCGGGATAGGTGTTGAGGGCCACAAGAACTTTGGAGCCATGCGAGCGGGCGTATTCTATGCCTTCGCCCAGTTCTTCGCGTGAAAAGTTCAACCCCGGAAAGTTTCGGGCATTGGTGGCATCGCGAAAGCCGCAATAGACGGTGTCTGCACCGGCATCGACGGCAGCGCGTAAGGCCGCCGGTGTACCTGCCGGGCAGACGAGTTCAAGTTTTTCGGTCTTCATGCTGTTTTTCCAGAGCGACGACGCACCTGTTTTTTCAGGGCGTTTACAGTTGTTTCAAGTTCTTCGATGGTGGCAGCCTGCGCATCGCACTTGCGTTGTAAAGGGGCGAGTGTCGCACGGCTTAAGGTTTCCAGATCGCGGGTGAAGCGTTTGAAAATATTACCGGCGGCTTGCGCGGCTAAATCGGCAGGTTTTGCCAAGGGGCCGAAAAAGGCGAGCAGATCGTTATGAACATCAATATCGGCACCATCAACCGCGTTGCGCAAGGCAAGGACAGCCTCGGTATCGCCTTCAACGACCAGATCGCGCGAGAAGAAAAGTGCATCACCGTCAATGCGGCCTTCTAGCAGTTCGATCAATAACAAAAGCGGACCGCGAATGGCGGCTTGGGTGTAAAGTTCGCGTTCGTCCGTGTCGCTATCAACGATTTCAAGGGTGGGGTCTTCTGCCAATGTATCCATAACAAAGGAAAAGGGCAGGTCCACCGGGTCGATTAAAAATCGTGGGGAATTGACCGATTTCAGACGGTCAAATACATCCGGGTGCTGGCGGTGCATCTGTTTGATCGCTGCGTTAAAGGCAGGTTGCAGCAATTTATGCGGCAGGGGTCGTGCAGCAATTCCGGCCAAAAGAACCGGAGATAACGGCGCAACAGGACCCTTTTTGTGTGACGTCATCAGGGGGGCCTCAATTTTGCGAGATAATCTTTGGGATGTCTTACCCTATGTTCCCTGATTAAAAATTGACCTGAGGCAAGTGGCGTTCATATTTGAAGGGAATAAACGGAAAAGGGCCGGTCAGGCAATTGCCACCGGCCCTAAATTCTCATATCTGCATTCTTGCGAAAAACCGCCCGCGGTTGCGACCTTCGCTGCAGTCACCGTACAGGAAATACGGCGGCTAAATCATGGCCCTGTAAGTGTCGGGTCACTACAAAGAACATTCTCTGTATGCCTTGTATACTGCCGTTTTTTTAGTTTTTTAACAAGACTTGAACTTAAAAAAATAATGCCTATAGCAGGCCATTATTCTTTGCCTTTGGCAATGAAGAAACCGTTTTTAAAACCGGGTTTTCCATACAAAAATTCATCTCCGTCAGGGGTGACGACCGATCCACCGGCCCCTAAGACAACAGCATGCCCGGCACCTGTATCCCATTCCATTGTCGGGCCGAAACGCGGATAAAGATCGGCCGTTCCTTCTGCAACCTGACAGAATTTGATGGAGGAACCGGACGAAACTTCCTTTGCAACCGTATAATCTTTTAAAAATTCATCGACTTCGGGGGTCTTGTGGGACCGACTGACAACAGCAACGATGCCTTCCTTTGGCGCGGAGCGAACAGAAATTGGTTTTACCTCGCCATCCGAATTGCGCACAAAGGCCCCATATTCCAGCGCGCCCCAGAACATACGATTCAGTGCGGGTGCGTGAACAACACCGAAAATCGGGCGGCGGTTTTGATCGATCAAGGCAATGTTCACGGTGAATTCATCCTGTTTGTTGATGAATTGTTTGGTGCCATCGACCGGATCGACCAGCCAGAACATTTTACCTTCGATGTCAGGGGAGCTTCCAGCGCTGAAGGCTTCTTCGGCAACAACAGGGACATCGGGTGCCAGTTGTTGCAAGACCGGGGTGATAATGGCTTCGGCCTTGCGGTCGGCCTCTGTCACCGGTGATTCATCTTTTTTCGAATAAATTTCAAAATCGCTATGATAAATTTCCATCGTCGCATCGCCTGCGACACGCGCAATGTGGAGCAATTCGTCAATTGCCGCTTGATTTAGTGTGAAACTCACAAAAATAACTCCAAGAAATAGGGTGTTTGTTTATTTGACGTTGTCTTGCCACAATTTTTCCGGCGCGTCCAATGATTCAGAATGAATGCTTTCTGTAATAAAATGCGATGCTGTAAAATCATCAGACCAATGATTTCCGGGCAGACCTGCTTTCATTTTAAGATGGGTTAAAAATTGTTTCTTATCCGGCAGTTTTTCCCAAACGGAGGGTAAAAACAAAGCGCGTTTGCCAGCGGCCTGTATGATAAGACCATCAATGTTGGGGCGCAATTGTTCCAGAAGATCGGCTTCGTTCTGGATTTCCATCGGGAATGCCGGGGATAGAATGGAAATATGAAGACTGAGATCTTTCAACTCGTCTGCACTGAGGGGATGAAAGCGGGGATCCTGAAAGGCTGCCTTATAAGCATTATCGGCGATGTCTTTGGCCAAGGGCGCATGGGCTTGTAAAGAACCGATACAGCCGCGCAAATTGCCACCGTTTTTTTCCAGCGTGACGAAACTTGCGCCGGGTTCTTTCAAACTGGCAGGGAAGCTTTCAAGATCAAGTTTAACGGGTTCGTGATGGGTCAAACCCCGTTTGATGGAGGCCGCAGCAAGTTGTAACAATGTGGCCCCGTGTCGGTTTAAAATAGCCTTGGTTCGAAATGCGAAGGCATCGTAATCACTGATTTGATGCCCCCCGCTTAATGCCCATGCCCCATAGCCGACCACCCGGTCCTTTGACCCAGCTGTATCGCCGGAGTTACGCACATCCAATGTAATGATATCCATATGGCGCATTTTGGCAATTTCCAGCAAACCTTTTAAAGGAACACGTCCACAAGCCTGATTATTGTCGATATGGGCGGTGTCAAAGTTTTCAATGGCTTGTACGGTTCGATTGTCCAGACTTTGACAGGCATTGTAATCAAGGTAATGCGAAAGATCGGTACTGATGACAATCAGCGTTTCCGGCCCGCCCCAGACGGCTTCCAAAACATCGGCAACTTCGGTGGGGGAGGCTTGCCCGACGACGAGGGGCAGCAAGGTAAAGTCAGCGAGGATGGATTGCAGAAACGGCAGATGAACTTCAAGGCTATGTTCATCTTGATGGGTTGGGTCGAAGGTAAAAACCTGCGGCATCTTTTCGACTTTTTCGCGCAAACCTTCATCCAGTTTTATGCGACCTAAGGGAGTCTCAAAATATGTTGCGCTGGACAAAGCCAATCCGCCGATGGGGACACGGTGGCATGGACCAAGCAGTACGACCCGTGTGATCGTATGCCTGTGTGCCAATAAACGGTAGTAGGCACTGGCTGCGACAGGCCCGCTATAAACATATCCGGCATGGGGAACAATTAAGGCTTTGGGGGGCTCAAGGCTTGAGCCGTTGTTTCCTTGAACAGATTGGGCTTTGGTCAAAAAATCTTTGATCGTCTGGCGTAAAATAACAGGGTCGTCGGGGTAAAAAGTGCCCGCGACGGCTGCGGCGCGAACCGTTTCCATTGGGCTTTCCTTTATGTATTGTCTCTTTTACCCCATACTATAGGAAATCGTTTTTCTTTTCCATGTTCCTAATCGTCAGAGGGTCTTGTGGATATGAAGGAACCGATATCCTGATCCATGCCCATAATATGGTCGATGAGCCAGTTTTTAAGGAAATGTAAAAGCTCGTCACCATTTTTTGTGTTGTAATGATCTTGAACTTTGTTGAGTTCGGCCATAACGAAACTGGCTAAAAGCTTGTGAACTTGTTTGTGGTTCTTCAGGTGGGGATAGCCGATTTCTTCCATGTAATTTTCTTCACGCTGGAAATGATATTTGGTGTAATGGGCCAGTTCATCCAGAATGGAATGGAAGATTTTCTCATCCTCTTTATATAGGCAAGCCTGATAGAGACGGTTGAGAATGGCAACCAGCATTTTGTGGTCGTCATCAATCAGGGGAATGCCGGTGTCTAGATATTCTGACCATTCTATCAGGGTTTCGGCATCAAGAACCCGGCGCACGGCTTGCAATAGGGCCGCTTGGGTATAGGGTTTGGACAAGAGGTTTTGATAAAGCTGTTTTGCAAAAATATTGCCTTCGATTAAATCTTGACCCGCTTGTGCCGTATAGCCTGATGTCAGCTGTATTTTTGTACGGGGGCTAACCTGTTGTGTCATAATGGCAAGGTCGAAACCGTTAATTTTGCCGGGCATAATGACATCTGAAAATAGAAGGTCGATATCGTCGCTTTGTTTCAAAATAGTGATGGCTTCGCTTGCAGAATGGGTTGTCGTGACGCGATAGCCTGCATGTTCGAGGTTGGTTTTTGCCAGTTCCAGCAATTCTGTTTCATCGTCGACAAGAAGGATATGTTCGTTGCCGCCGGGTAGTTCTGTTTGTTGCGCCGGCTTGCACAGTGCTTTGGGTTTATCTTTTGTGGCGCGTGGCAGAAAAATTTTGAAGGATGTCCCGACACCTTCTTCAGAATAGACCCGGATATAACCACGCGAGCGATGCACAAAACCAAAGACCATCGCAAGGCCCATTCCTGTGCCGTGTCCTTTTTCTTTTGTACTGAAGAAAGGTTCGAAAATTTTATCCTGAATATCAGCCGGGATACCGCATCCATTATCGGATATGGTGATTTGCACATAAGTATCTTGCGTGTTTTCCTGTTTAAAAACGCTGTCGATATTGGTGGTTTCAATCAGTAATTCACCATCATGAGAGATCGCATGTTTGGCATTAACCGCCAAATTAACCAGACAATCTTCGAAATCACCGGGGTCAATATCGACGAGATGGATATCGTCGGATAACTGCAATTTCAATTTAATCGACTTGGACAGGGAATGTTCCAGCAAGGGGGAAATTTCAGTGATGATGTCATTGACGTTCACCGTTTGAATGGAGGTTGGCGACTGACGGGTAAAGCCTAACAATTGTTTTGTCAGTTTGGCGCCACGATTGGATGCTTTCAGGGCTGTTTCTACTTTTTTACGGGCATTGTCATTGTCGTTGACCAATCGGAGCAAAAGCTCCAGATTGCCGCTGATAATGGCCAGCAGGTTGTTGAAATCATGTGCGAGCCCACCGGCAAGCTGTCCGACAGCTTCCAGTTTCTGTTGTTTTTTAATGACGTCTTCCAAACGCAATTGTTCTGTGATGTCGTCCTGTATAGCCAGAAAATGTGTGATCTTTCCTTTATCATCCCGAATAGGGGAGATGACGGTTTCTTCGATAAAGGGTGTTCCGTCTTTTTTATGATTTTCAATCCGCCCTTGCCAGACGTTACCGCTGAGGATTGTTTTCCAGATATCGCCGTCTTTGAGTTTGCTTGCATGGCTTTGAGAGAAGAAATTGGGTTTTTCCCCAATGATTTCGTCGTTCCTGTAGCCTGTGATTTGGGTGAAGTAGGGGTTGGCATATTCGATGATGCCATCGGCATCGCTGATCAGGATGATGCTGCGGCTTTGTTCGATCGCCATTTTTAGCTTGCGTAATTCGGCTTCTCGCTTGCGGCGTTGGGTGATGTCTGTGCGCACACCGACAACACCGCCGTCTTTTGTTTTTTGTTCACTAATGGAAAGCCATCTACCATCCTGTAGTAATTGTTCAACCGGCCCTCTTGGATTGAGGTGCAATTCCATTCGTTCAGCCAGCCACTCTTCTTCACGACCAACAGCCCTTGGAAAACTCCCGTTTTTTAAACCGGAACGCAGGATGGCTTCCAGAGTCTGCCCCACATGTATGGTGCCGACATGGTTTTCATAGAACCCCTGAAAAACAGAGTTGAAAATCACAAGTCGGTCTTCCTTGTCGAAAAGGGCAAATCCTTCGGTCATCGACTCGATTGCGGTCACAAGCTGTTGACGTAAAGTTTCTTTTTCCTGTTCGTTTTTTTTGCGTTCTGTAATGTCATGAATAATTGCACTGAAATACTTTTGCCCTTTGGATTGCCAGCTTCCCAGTGAAAGTTCAATGGGAAATTCATGCCCGTCCTTATGCAACGCTTCGAGTTCGATTGTATGGCCAATTAATGTATGATCTTTGTTAAAATAGGCATGATGCAAGCTTTCATCATGCGTGTCGCGATAACGTTCCGGCATCAACATCGTGACGGGTTGTCCGATGGCTTCTTCATGGGTATAGCCGAATGTCCGTTCGGCAGCCGGATTCCATGCCTCAATCAGTCCGTGTTTTCCTGAGGCAACCACAACGGATATTTCCGCAGAATGGGTGATGGAGCGAAAACGTTCTTCGGCCTCGGCAATATTGTCAACCTGTCCTTGTAACCTGTTGAGCATGCGTTGGAAGACAAATACACCAGATAAAATCAGAACACTAAGCAGAACGGCCAAATTGAGCCATTGATAGGTTCGCAGCTTGGCGGTTTTTTCTTCTTGATCGGCCTGATGGATGCTGACAACCCGGTCCAGTTTCGGCAGCAATGTCTCACATAAAAGCGATATTTGGCTGATCAGTTTTGGATCAATGGATGAATTGCGTTCCGACTGCACCATCATGCGATCTATGTTGGTGAACAGCCGCAAGATATGCTGATCAATCTGATGGGGTGCGTGATTATAAAGGGCCGAGAGTTCAGACGGGGCATTTTTCAATATTGAATTTTGCCGCAAGTAGTCATGCGAACTTTTAAACAGATCGACGGCTTGATTAAGTTCGCGTTTGATTTCTTGTATTTCGATGGGGCTGGTTGTCTGTGACAGGCGGTTGCTGTAAAGATCAATGCGTTGCGACAACATGCGTTGACGCCCGGCAATGTTGATGATTTCAGCCCCTTTGCCCTGGCTGACAACCACAACTTCGAGCAAAACGGCACCAAAAATTGCCAAGGAACCGATGATCGCCAAAACCAGAAGGTATTGTTTTTGTAGTCCCGAGGTTAGTTTTGACGACATTTCGGTTCCTCACATTATATCTATTTTTGTATATCTATTTTTGTTTGTTTTTCTGCCATTGATGGGCCCACTGCTGAAAGTCGTCGCGGGCAAGTGGAGGTGAAAAATAATATCCCTGAAGCAGGTCACTTCCCAATTCTTTCAGAAAATTGAGTGTTTCAAGGTCTTCAACCCCTTCGGAAACGATCGACATGGATAAGGTATGTGCCAGATTTGTGGTTGATTGCACGATGGACTTGGCACTTTCTTCCGTCATCACATTCATAACAAAGGAACGGTCAATTTTGACTTCGTTAAAAGGGATGTCGCGCAACTGTTTCATGGATGAATAGCCCGTTCCGAAATCATCAATCGACAGCTTAAAGCCCTTCATGCGCAGGCGGGTCAGGACATCAAGATAGGTTTTTCCTTCTTCCAGAACGGCATTTTCTGTAATTTCGATGGTCAGAAAATTAGTTGAAATACCGTATTTAAGGGCTTGGGCAAACAGAAGGTCGGGTAAATCCAGATTGGAGAGGGAATGGGCGGAAAAATTGATCGAGCAACCTATATTGATCCCGCAAGTCTGCCAGTGCGTCAATGTTTCCAGAACCTGTTCAAACATACAGAGTGTAAGATCGTTGATCAGGTTGTTATCTTCGGCAAAGGAGATGAACTGAAAAGGAGGAACAAGGCCTTTTTCAGGATGATGCCATCGGGCCAGAGCTTCGCAGGCGACAAGCGTATCGTCATGGGTTGAAATTTGCGGTTGGAAAAAGGGTTGAATCTGCTTGTTGTCAATGGCCGCACGCATTTCTTCGACAGTTGGAAAGGTTTGATCCTGTTTGTCGTATTTGACAGTGGACGATACTGCTTTTCTCTCAATGGAACGCAAGGTAACGCGTGATAGAATATCTTCCAAAGACGTGATCTTAATGGGTTTACTGAGGGACCCGAGAACATTAAGGCCGTGGTCACGTGCCAACCTGTTTGCGGTTGAAATAATGCTTTCATCCATCCCGCTGACGACGATGATATCGGCATTACATTGATTGTGGCCCAAAAAACGCATGAGTTCGATACCATCCATATCGGGCATGGACAGGTCCATTACGATACAATCCAGATCATTGGAATAAAGCAATGGGAAATCAAGCGATTTATGCGTTTTTGCTGTGGAAAAACCCATACCGTCTGCAACATCACAAATGAATTCACAGATGTCCGGTTCGTCATCAATAACAAGCAGTTTTTTAATCATCAATTAGCCTTGAACAATTTATGTTCTTATATTTTGAGCGCGTTATATGTTTCTCATTTTAATTTTAAGTTTGTTATTTATCTTATTTTTGCTCTTAGAGCTTTGTATGTTCTACTCTAAAGTATATTACATTTCATGGGAGCAAAAGTATATATTACAATGTTTTACTATATCACTTTGTAGACAAGTGTAGAAACAAGTTCGTTGACCTTGATCAGTATATCCTTTTTTTTGTGTTAAATTTAGAAGATGCACTTAAAAAGTAAGGGCGTTTTGGTGTTAACACGAGCTTGTGAAGATGGTTCCACAAGCTCGCTCTCTTTTGTGTTAATAACGTTTGTAGGGTAGGAATTTGCCGTTCAAAGTGACGACGACACGGTCGCCTGCCGGGTTTTCTTCTTTTGCAATATCCATTGAAAAATCAATGGCTGACATGATGCCATCGCCAAATTGTTCTTCAATCAAGGCTTTCATTGCCGGGCCGTAGACCTGAATAAGTTCATAAAAACGATAGAGCAACGCGTCTGTGGGAACCTCTTGCCCCAATGCCCCGCGATAAGGGGGAACCGTCAGCCATTTGGCTTCTGCATCGCTGAGGTCGAAAATACGGGCGGCAATGGCGGCTTCGTGTTCATTCATTGCCATTTGACCCAGCAGGCCGCAGGTCACCCATTCTTTGGATTGACCGATTTCTTCGGCGACATGTGCCCAAGTCAGGTCTTTGGCTAGTTTGGCGGCAACTATTTTTTCGGTAACGAGTGCGCGTGACATCAATTTACTCCTTATGATGTGTGGGATAAAGGGCTCTGATGTGTTTTCATGTTGTTGCCTGTGTCAGAGTTTAAATATCAACAAGAAGAAACAGCACAGAGCGAAGAAAAGGGTCAATGTTTGCCAAAAAAGAACGGGGTTCCTTTCCATTAAAGGCATGGCAGTACGCCGTTTGAAATCGGCACCTGGTTTTTCCAAATCACTGAGGAATTCGGAAAACGATTGATAACGTCTGTTCACATCGGGATGGACAGCTTTACTTAACGCCGCCTCGATCCAATCCGGTAAGGGCGATTGCGAGGCTAACGTCGATCTGAAACGAAGCTTATGCAGGTCTTTGCGGTTCCTGACGTGCGATGTTTTGGCCCCATAGGGCAGGTGCCCGGTCAACAGCTCATAGGTAATAACGCCAAGGGAATACAAGTCTGAACTTTGTGTCCCGCCATAACCCAGAAAATATTCCGGGGCGCTATATTGTACGGTGCCTAAAATATCGTGATCGATATATAATGGGGAGACTTCCTGTACACCGGCAACGCGTGTAGACCCGAAATCAATAATTTTCACCGTGCCTTGATGATCGATCATAATGTTTTCAGGGCGTAAATCCTGATGAAGCATTTCGCGACGATGAAATGCTCTTAACCCTTGAACAATCTGGCCAACAATGTTGCGGACCTCCTGTATAGGGGGGAGGGGATGATCGTTCATCCATTGACGCAGGGTTTGGCCATCGATGAAGGGGGTAATGGTATAAAGGGCGCTCCGTTTCTCCGGCGCGGGGGCAGCGCCTAAAACATGCGGATTTTGGATGCGTCTTGAAATCCATTCTTCCATCACGAAACGCCGTAAGTAATCGGAACTTTCCTGTAAATCGACGGAAGGGAACTTTAAAACGACAGGTGTATGCTGTTCGCTATGCGCTAGAAAAATATGACTGCGTGCGGATGACACAATGGGGCGAATAATTTCAAAACCGTCGATCATGTCACCGGCTTTGGGCAGGGCAATGAGTGGCAGGTTCAGGGTCTCATCCAGCAAGCCTGCGCCGTCACGTTCTTCGGCTAAACGATCAATACGAACAATTTGCAGGGTGAGGTTGTCATCGCTTCCGGTTTCTAAAGATTTTTTGACAATCGTTTCAGCGGCATTCTGTAAGGTTGCACTCGAACGAATGGTTTCTATAACGTCTTGGGGGCGCCAAAATTCGTGAACGCCATCGGTGGTCAGTAAAAAGATATCACCAATGCGCAGCCGATGTTCGCTATAGTCAATTTCGACCTGTGCCCCGGAACCGACAGAGCGCCCCAGATAGCTTTCAGTTTCTGAAACGTCGACGCGATGATCTTCTGTCAGGGGCTCAAGGGAATTGTGATTTAAGCGCCAAATCCGGCTGTCCCCAACGTGAAAAATATGGGCGTGGTGACCTTTTAAAATAAGGCAGGCTAAGGTGCAGACACGCCCCCGATTCATATCGTGAATGCGGGCATGCCTGTTTTGGGAATAAAGCCATGAATTTGTTGCCAGAATAACGCGGGAGGCAGAGGTTTTGACCGTCCATGCATCGGATGTGCAATAGTAATCCGACATTAACGATTTGACGATGGTTTCACTTGCTTCGGCGGAAACCGGACTGCTGCTGATGCCATCGGCAAGTGCCAACGTAATACCTTTCAGGGCAAGTTCCTGACCTTCGGGAATGAGGGTACCGTGAAAATCCTGATTGGTTGGTTTGCGCCCCGCCGTTGAATACTGCCCGATACTGACGGATAAGTATGGTTTGACGGATGTTCCTTTGGGCATGGCAGACCTTTTAAAAAATGAAGCCCGACGAAAAAGCCGGGCTTCGCGATAAGAGTTTATTCAGCGGGTGCTTTCACAGAAGAGGTGGCGCCTGCATTGCGTTTTGGGGACGTTTTGTAGTGTGTGGCGTAGATCATGCCGCCAACAAAGGTAACACCGCCGACAAGGTTGCCAAGGACGGTTGGAATTTCGTTCCAGAACAAATAATCCATGATGGTGAAGTTACCACCTAACAGCAAACCGGACGGAAACAGAAACATGTTGACGATGGAATGTTCGAAACCAAGGTAGAAGAACACCAAAATCGGCATCCACATGGCGATTACCTTACCGGAAACGGAGGTGGACATCATCGCCGCGACAACGCCGGTGGACACCATCCAGTTACACATAACTGCGCGCACAAACAAGGTCAGCATCCCTGCAAAACCGTGTTCGGCATAGCCAACAGTCCGAGCCTCGCCAATGATGCCAATTTTCTGACCAACGGCATTGGGGGCTTCGCTAAAACCGGTTGTGAAGATGATAGCCATGAAAACGGCAACGGTGAAGGCACCCGCAAAATTACCGATAAAAACAAGCCCCCAGTTGCGCAAGACACCGCCAACGGTTACTCCGGGGCGTTTGTCGAGTAGGGCAAGCGGACATAGGGTGAAAACACCTGTTAAAAGATCAAAGCCGAGCAGGTAAAGTGTGCAAAACCCAACAGGGAAAAGCAAAGCCCCGATCAGAAACTGTCCGGTGTTTACGGCGATAGTGACGGCAAAAGCGGCGGCAAGCGCGAGAATGGCGCCGGCCATATAGGCACGAATCAGTGTGTCTTTCGTTGACATAAAAATCTTTGATTCGCCTGCATCGACCATTTTGGTCGCAAACTCGGCAGGTGCGATATAAGACATGGTTAAGATCCTCTAATAATAATTGAAACCAGTCTGTTAAAAAGAGGCTTGCTGCTTCTCGCCAATGAAGAGGGAAATGATTAAAAAGGCATGTGAAGACAACGCACTCTTTCAACAAAAAAACGCCGCATGACAACAACTCCCCAAAAGCCGGGAAGAAGGTCAGCGACGTTGCTGTTATTCATTAAGAATGTCCTTTTGGCGCCGTTGCCAAAATTCAAACTCTTCTATTCAGGAACCATGCCAAGCGTGAAAAGCCCAGATAAACTGCATGGTTTGGGGGAAACGTAGAGAAGATCAAGCATGTTGCGCCGCACAAAATGTGATCGAATTTTAAGGTCTGTGCGTAAAAACTAGGCATTTGTCCTTTATGGAATGCTTGGGTGGCAAAGACGGACGGTGCCGTTTTTATCTGTCCAACGCAACTGAGCGTGATGTTCCCATATTTCGTGTTGATCATTGGCATAACGTGCGCCGGAGGCTGCGCGAACGTGGACTAAAGATATTTTTTGCGTCTTGCCGATTTGAAGCAGAGCCTTATCGTCTTGCCATTGAACGGTGATTTCCGTCAAATCGTCACACTTGTATGAGGTCAGATTGGGTTGGGCCATTGTGCAGGCCCCTGACAACAATATCAGACTTACGATTAATAGGTGTTTATGAAGTTTGAACATCGAATTTATCTCGTTTTGGGTTTGCTTTTAGCATACTGGAAAACTTATAGGATTTTATTGAAATAGGGAGTATATATGACTGAAATACATTGTTTTTAAAAATGGGTTTTAGAACATGGTATTGAAACTCTAAAATCTTTGATTGAAATATAATGGCAAGAGTTAAAGATGATTATCGTAGCCTGACCGGACAAGAAAAAGCAGCGATTTTCATGCTTTCTCTGGGTGAAGAGCATTCCGGTAAATTATTTGAGATGATGGACAACGAAGAAATTCGCGAACTCTCTCAAGTTATGGCGAGTTTAGGCTCGGTCAGCTCGACGGTAATCGAACGTTTGTTTGTTGAATTTGCCGATCAACTTTCGTCTGCCGGGTCATTGGTCGGGACATTTGACAGCACAGAACGTCTCTTACGCAAAGCCCTGCCCAAAGATCGTGTCGCCGGGATTATGGAAGAAATTCGCGGTCCGGCCGGTCGGACCATGTGGGACAAGCTGGATAACGTTCACGAAGCCGTTCTTGCCAATTATTTTAAAAACGAATATCCGCAAACCATTGCCGTTGTGCTGTCCAAGATCAGACCGGACCATGCCGCGCGTGTTTTATCGCTTTTGCCTGAAAACTATGCGATGGAAGTGATCATGCGTTTGCTGCGTATGGAAGCGGTGCAAAAAGAAGTTCTCGATAGCGTTGAAAAAACATTGCGTTCAGAATTTATGACCAACCTTGCCCGTACACAACGCCGTGACACGCACGAATTGATGGCGGATATCTTTAACAATCTGGATCGCAATACCGAAAACCGCTTTATTACCTCTTTGGAAGAACGCAACCGTGAATCAGCAGAACGCATCAAGGCCTTGATGTTTACCTTTGACGATCTTGTACGTGTCGATAAAGCCGGTATTCAGGTGTTGTTGCGCACGGTTGAAAAAGACAAACTGGCGATGGCCTTGAAAGGCGGGGCGGACTCCGTCAAAGACCTGTTCTTTGAAAATATGTCGGAACGCGCCGGTAAAATGATGAAAGAAGATATGGAGGCAATGGGGCCTGTACGTCTGCGCGATGTGGATGAAGCACAGGCTGAAATTGTTGTGATTGCCAAACAACTGGCAGATTCCGGTGAAATCGTCATTTCCACAGGCGGCGACGAAGACGAAATGATCTTCTAACCTCTCTATTTCCGTTATATACTACCTGAATGGTTCATCACGCACGATACTGGCACCAGCTTGAAGATGGTCGCATTCAATGCGATTTGTGCCCGCGCGATTGTAAAATAAAGCCGGGGCAACGCGGCTTGTGTTTTGTGCGTGCGAACGAAGGTGGGCAGATGGTCTTGACCACCTATGGTCGGTCCAGCGGGTTTTGCATTGATCCGATTGAAAAGAAACCGCTTAACCATTTTTATCCCGGCACACCCGTTTTATCTTTTGGAACGGCGGGGTGTAATCTGACATGCAAGTTTTGCCAGAATTGGGATATTTCTAAATCGCGTGAATTTGATAAGCTACAAGCTGAGGCGACACCGGAGATGATTGCGCGCGCCTGTGTGCAAGCCAAATGCAAATCGGTGGCGTTTACCTATAACGATCCGGTGATTTTTTTAGAATATGCTGTCGATGTGGCAAAGGCGTGCCGCGCACAGGGCATTAAGACGGTGGCGGTGACTGCCGGATATATTCATGCAGAGGCCCGCAAAGAGTTTTTCGCCCATATGGATGCGGTGAATGTGGATTTAAAATCGTTTCGCGAAGATTTTTACCATACATTGTGCAGTGCTCATTTAAACGATGTTCTTGAAACGCTGGTCTATCTGAAACATCAAACAAATGTTTGGTTTGAAATCACCGATCTTTTGATCCCCGGTGAAAATGACGGTGCAGATGAAATTGATGACATGACCAAATGGGTGGTGCGTGAACTGGGTGTGAACGTGCCCATGCATTTCAGCGCCTTTCATCCGGACTGGAAAATGCAGGATAAACCGCGCACCCCGGCGCAAACCTTGATACGGGCGCGTGAAATTGCGCTTGCCAACGGGGTGCGCTATGCCTATACGGGCAATGTTCACCATGAAGAAGGCGATACGACCTATTGCCATAACTGTGGCGCGGTTTTGATCAAACGGGATTGGTACGAATTGTCCGAATGGCACCTGGATCACGATGGTCATTGTCTGTCGTGCGGCACAAAATGTGCAGGGTGCTTTGATGGGCCTGCCGGGTCGTGGGGGCGAAAACGTGTCCCTTTACGGTTTAAATAGGTTCAATTTCACTCTATTTTTTCGTATTTCTTTTATGGAAATATATAAACTTATATTTTTTATGGTTTTCCTCGGTCAAACTTCCGGCTAACCTGTGCAAAACAAATGCAATGAAGTGAGGATTTTATGAAAATTTCGTTCACGAAACCGGGTTTGCCGGAGACGGGTGTTCTTGTGGTTATTGGCTTTGAGGGCGGGGATCTGTCGGAAAGTGCCGCTGCGATTGATAAGCAGGTCGATGGTGCGCTTTCCCGTGCGGCGAAAATTGCAAAATTCAAAGGGAAGCTGGGCGAAGTTGTTTCTGTACTGGCCCCCGGCGGGACAAAGCTGGAACGCGTCCTTTTGATTGGTGCAGGCAAACCCAAGGCACTGGACCTGTTGGGTGCAGAAAAACTTGGCGGGACGATCTATCACGTGTTGGGTGGACAACAACCGCGCACTGTCAGCATTGCCTTTGATGCGGTTGAAGAGGCCGATGCCCGCGTTTGGGAACATGCGGCCCATATCGCCTATGGGGCGTTGCTGCGATCTTATCGTTTCGATAAATACCGCACCAAGGAAGAAGACGATAAAAAACCGTCAATCCGTGCCTTGAAAATTATGACGCCAAGTGGCGGACGTGCGCGCAATGCCTTTGAAGACCTTGAAAAAATTGCCGAAGGGATTTTCCTGACCCGTGATCTGGTGTCCGAACCCGCCAATGTTTTATACCCGGATAGCTTTGCCGATATCTGCCGCGAATTGGTTGAATTGGGTGTCGAGGTCAATGTGTTGGGCGAAGCGGAAATGGCCAAGCTGGGTATGAATGCGCTGTTGGGTGTTGGCCAAGGCAGTCGTCGCGAATCCCGTCTGGTCACCATGCGCTGGAACGGGTTGCAAAACGGCGGACGCAAAGCCAAATCTGTGCAGCTTGCCTTGGTGGGGAAAGGCGTGACGTTCGATACCGGCGGGATCTGTATTAAACCGGGGCCGGGTATGGAAGACATGAAATGGGACATGGGCGGGGCAGGTGCTGTCACCGGTGCCATGAAAGCCTTGGCAGGGCGCAAAGCCAACGTCAATGTGGTCGGGGTGATCGGTCTGGTGGAAAATATGCCCGATGGCAACGCGCAACGTCCCGGTGATGTGGTGACCTCTATGGATGGTCAAACGATCGAAGTCATCAACACGGATGCAGAAGGCCGCCTTGTGCTGGCGGATGCCTTGACCTATACCCAGCAGGAATTTGAACCGAAGACCATCATCAATCTGGCAACCTTGACCGGGGCGATTTTGGTGTCGTTGGGCCAAGAACGCGCAGGTGTGTTTGCCAATGATGACGATCTTGCAGAAAAACTGAAAAAAGCCGGTGATGAAACCGGGGAAAAAGTCTGGCCTTTCCCGATGGATAGCGCCTATGACGAGTTGATCAATTCTCAAATCGCCGATATGAAAAATGTCGGTGGACGTTTTGGTGGCTCGATCACAGCGGCAAAATTTCTGCAACGTTTTGTCAAGGACACCACATGGGCGCATATCGATATTGCCGGTATGGCCTGGTCAACAAAAGACCGTCCGACCGTGCCGCGTGGCGGTACGGGCTATGGGGTGCGCTTGCTGGATAAGCTGGTTGCAAAATACTTTGAAGGATAAGGTCTGAAGGCTCGTGACGGATATTGCGTTTTACCACCTGACAAAGTTCTCTTTGGAACAGGCTTTGCCCAAACTGCTGGAAAAAACCCTGCAGGTGGGAAAACGCGCCATCGTGCAAGTGGGCTCCAGTGAACGGGCCGAAGCATTGGCCAACGATCTTTGGACCTATCAACCGGACAGTTGGTTACCGCATGGGACCACAAAAGATGGACATGCAGACCGACAGCCGATCTGGATTACCCCGGATGCGGAAAACCCGAACGAGGCGACTTTTCTTTTCCTGTGTGACGGGGCGGACCGAACCGATTTACCCAACTTTGAACGTTGCTTTGTCGTCTTTGACGGACGAAGCGATCAAGCCGTCCAAAATGCGCGTGTGCAATGGAAGGCCTACAAAGAGGCCGAACACACCTTGACCTACTGGCAACAAACCGACAACGGCGGCTGGGAGAAAAAGGCTTAAGTGGGGAAAGTTTTAAAGGCTTTGCCTGTCAAGGAAAACAAAATGCCAGAATTACTTTCACCCTCAATCGGGGATCTATGTCTATGTATAAAGGAATTGTATCTTTACTAAAACGGGTAACTCTTCTTGTTTGCCAGAAGGACTGTTAGATTAGATCGAAATTAATGCCCCTTATTGCTCAACGTACGTAGTAATGTAACCTTTCCATGACTTAAGCTGCTGCTTTGGATACTGTTTCAACTAAGAAGTTAAACTCGTCTTCAAGGTTCTCAGCAGTATTGAAACCAATTGATTGATAGTATTGAATAGCTTGAAATAACACTGATCGACATAACCCTTCATATTCATGAGCCGTAGCCCATTTAATTGTTCCATATTTAATCCGCCCATGAATTACACCTGATCGAGCGTCATACATTTGATTAAATTTCTTCTTTAAATTTCGATATTCTTGAGGATTTTTAAAAGCAATCAAAGAACTACTTCTTTCTTTGAATGTTCGCGTCTTCGCACTATCGTGAGGTTTTGTAAATACCAGTGTTTCTATTGCAGATGTAAGTTTAATAATTTTGACACCTGCATCTTTTTCTCGAATGCCTTCTCCGTACCAGTGCAAAGCGTCTATATATCTACGCATCAAATCAGTAACATTATTTTTGACTTGCTCAGACACGATATCTCCTACAGCTTGCAAGTATAAATTGAAGCCATGCTGAGTAATTTCTGAAAACCAATTTTCAGATAAGTGATGGCCTTTCCAAGAAATTTGGGTAGATGCATTGAACTCCTTACCCTTTTCCTTAATAAGTCGATGAGTTTTGATAGGCGAGTGTATAAGGTTTTGGAAACTTAATCCTTCAGAGCCTTGTGAAGAAAAAACAGCAGACAAAGCTTCTAGAGAAATTTCCAGGGCCTTTTTTGCTCGTTCTTCTGATATTTGAGCACTGCATTCTTCAATATCTACTGAAGCTATCCATTTGAATTTACTGTAGTATTTTCTAGCCTCATCAAAGTATTTATCCTTATTATCATGTTTCTCAGATGAGATAAATTCTTGCCACTTCTTTTGAGAAGTGAAGGTTACGGGGCCAATACTAAACTCCATTTGCCGACTATCTGATGCTAATGAGCAAGGAAAATAATGAGTTAGTGTTTTTAAATCATTAACTGCCTTTTTTCGAACCCTTTGTAAAAGTTTGGTTACTGTATCTTTATCTGGAATAGCTTTATTATAAATAATTCTGGCAATTTCTGGCCTTAGATACTCTGCAAATTCATTTATAGTCATCTTCCCCTTAAGCTTTGGGGTGTTTTGTAGGCTTTTTTCAGCTAACGCATACAACCTCTCTCTTACACTTTTAGGTGCAGAATAACTCCCTCCAGTTGGAGCAGGAAAAAGCATGCGGTCAATTAATGACACATTCTTATCCCCCAGAGGGTCATAGTTAAGCGTTTCTGAAACAAGAAATTGGATATCTTGATGATATGAGGACATATGCTTTATTTACACAGGATGACTAAATTAATAAACCTTCTAAACATATATTCAAAAAGGAATAATTAGTAAACAATTCCGCTATCAGTTCTGCCACAGTTCGGGGGAAGTTCGGGGGACAGTTACCGGTCTGTTGCTTTTGGGCCGGTTTTTCTAGACAAGCGTGAGCGTTAATCCAACACAAAAAAAGCGGTGCTTTCCATGTAGGAAGCACCGCTTTTTATTCGTTTGCGATCTGAGGATGTCAGATTAGCCGACGATTTCGCACTCGGAGAAGAAGTATTTGATTTCTTCTGCAGCCGTTTCCGGAGCGTCGGAACCGTGGACGGAGTTTTCTTGAACGTCGATGGCGAAATCTTTGCGGATTGTGCCTTCTTCTGCGTTTGCCGGGTTTGTTGCGCCCATGATTTCGCGGTTAGCGAGGATGGCGTTTTCGCCTTCCAGAACCTGTACAACAACCGGTTCGGAGATCATGTATTCAACCAGTTCACCGAAGAAAGAACGCTCTTTATGCACAGCGTAGAAGCCTTCAGCTTGTTTTTGAGTCAGTTGGATGCGCTTGGAAGCAACGACGCGCAGGCCTTTTTCTTCAAAACGAGCGACGATTTGACCCGTCAGGTTGCGGCGAGTTGCGTCCGGTTTGATGATGGACAGTGTACGTTCGATAGCCATAATAGGGAAACCCCTTTGTCTGTAAAATCTCTGTGAAGTCACCGGGACGGATACCCAGCGACAAAGTGGGCGCCTTATACAGCGTCAAAACGCAATTTGCAACTGCACAATTATGTTTTTCATCTTTCATGGTGAAATGCCCAAAAAATGTGCTAAAAGCGCGACTATGTTACATATAAATGATCTGACATACCGCATTGGCGGGCGCATCCTGTTTGAACAGGCAACTGTTGTCGTTCCGGCAGGTCACAAGGTAGGCCTTGTCGGCAAAAACGGCACGGGCAAATCCACTTTGTTTAAACTAATTCTAGAAGAGCTTGCACCGGATGATGGAAGCCTGAGCGTACAAAAACGCGCCCGCGTGGGACGAGTCGCACAGGAAGCCCCAACGGGCAGTGATTCTTTGCTCAATACCGTGTTGAAGGCTGATGGGGAACGTGAAAGCCTGTTGGCAGAGGCCGACACCTGCACCGACCCGCACCGGATCGGTGAAATCCACGCCCGACTTGCTGATATTGATGCCCATAGCGCCCCGGCACGCGCGGCAACGATCCTGAATGGTCTGGGCTTTGACCACGAGGCGCAGTTGCGCCCCTGCAGTGATTTTTCCGGCGGTTGGCAGATGCGTGTGGCATTGGCTGCCGCCCTGTTTGCCCAACCTGATTTGTTACTGCTGGATGAACCGACCAACCACCTGGACCTTGAAGCCGTCATGTGGCTGGAAGATTATTTAAAAAGGTATCCCGGCACCATTTTAGTGATCAGCCACGAACGTGCTTTGTTAAATACAGTGGTGGACGAAATTATTCATCTGGAACATTGCAAGCTCACGCGCTATGGCGGCAATTATGATACGTTTGAAAAAACACGCCGGGAAAAACTCGCCTTGCAAGCCAAGGCACAGTCCAAGCAACTGGCCCAGCGCAAACACTTGCAAAGCTTCGTTGATCGTTTCCGTGCCAAGGCCAGCAAGGCCAAGCAGGCGCAAAGCCGCGTGAAAATGCTGGAAAAGATGGAACCGATTGCATCGGTACTGGAAGAAAAGACCTATACCTTTGATTTCCCGGACCCGGAACCGCTGTCTTCGCCCTTAATCGCGATGGAAGAGGTCGATGTCGGGTATGAAGAAAATAAACCGATCCTGAAGAAACTGTCTTTACGCATTGATATGGATGACCGTATCGCCCTTTTAGGGGCCAACGGCAATGGTAAATCCACATTGGTTAAACTGCTGGCCAACCGCCTTGCACCAATGGAAGGGAGCTTGCGCAAATCCAGTAAGTTAAAAGTTGGCTATTTCGCTCAACATCAAACCGATGAACTGAACGTACAAAAAACACCGTTTGACCATATGGCCGCCTTGATGCCGGATGCGGTGGAGTCCAAAGTGCGTGCACAACTGGGGCGTTTTGGGTTTGAAGGCAATAAAGCCGATAGTAAAATTGAAAAACTGTCCGGTGGTGAAAAAGCTCGCCTGCTGTTTGCCCTGATGAGCTTTGAAGCCCCGCACATTATGTTTCTGGATGAACCGACCAACCATTTGGATGTGGATTCACGTGAGGCCCTTGTGCAAGCCATCAATACCTATGACGGGGCCGTTGTGATTGTTTCGCATGATCCGCACTTGCTGGAATTGACCTGTGATCGTCTGTGGATTGTGGAAAAAGGCGATTGCAAAGACTTTGATGGGGATTTGGCGGAATATAAACGCCAATTGATCGAAGCGCGTCGCGGCGACAAGAAAAACAACGCGAACACTGATCAAAACAGCGCGGCCAATCAAAAAAAGGCCAGTCGCCAAGATCGTGCCGCCCAACGCGCCGCCCAGGCCCCTTTGCGCAAAAAAGCCAAAGAGGCGGAAAAACGCGTCGAAAAGTACACGCAGGAAAAAGAAAAACTGGAAGCCAAACTCGCTGAGCCCAAGGTTTACGAAGGGCCGAGCGATAAGCTGCAAGCCTTGCAAATCAAGCTTGGCGAGATCAACAATCAGCTGGAAGAAGCCGAAATGGAATGGTTGGAAGCTGCGGAAGCGTTGGAAGAGGCTAACGCTTGAATTTCTAACAATTTCGCGTTGCATTAAGGGGGCATCGCCTCTACAATCCGGGTCGTTGTATCGGGCAATACAATCGAAGGGGCATGTGGGGCGTGGCATCTAATCCTATTTTTTTTGTCAGATGGTTTTATAGCGGTCAAAAATATATTCAAAAGGAAGCAACGCGCTGGACCATAATCAGAGGTTTTCTTGTTGCCCTTGGAGCATTTCTTATATCAATTCTTGATCCGGTTGGGCTGACCAGTGCAACAGACCAACAGTCTATTTCTGCATATAACCGGATTACATCGCCATTCTATAATAACGAGAAAAGTGGTGAAATATCTATCTTATTGATTGATGAAAGTACGATTAACGCTGCGAAAGCGAATAATCACGAGATTGGTTACCTCAACTATCCGCCGACTTTACGCCAATATGCAGATATTTTGTACAATGTCGCCAAACTGCGCCCAAAAGCTATTTTTATAGATATGTTGCTTTTGGATCCTCGTGGGGACAGCCAAGAACAAGTGCATCTTGAAAACACTTTGAAGAGAATAAAACGTGCTGGGGTTGACGTTTATTTTCCCAATCCAAACCTGCATACCCGCACACGGAATGGTCAGGATTGCACGTCACAGAGCTTAAAGAATATCGGCAATATCGATCAAATCTCAACAGCTTCACCTTTTGTCAGGTTTGAAGGTTATGATCGTTATTATCCCCTTGTTGGGTATCAGGCATGCAATAATGAAATTGGTTATTCACCGGCGCTTAGACTCTATTATGACCAATGTCAGAAAGAAGGGAATTGTACGTCCTCAATTTTGGAAAGTGCCTCTCAGGTCTTTTCAGACCCTATGGATATTCAATGGGGGAATGGATTAGCACAGTTAAATGTAAAATACCCTTTTTATAACCAAGATTGTCAGGAGCATCCGGCAGACTTTAAAGGGAGGCTCGCCCGGTCAATACGTTATTTGGCAGAAGCAATACTAAATAAATTTCTGTCGGTTTCTTCTCAAAAAGGCTGTTTTTTCCATTCCCTCATTCCAATGTTGGATTTTCTGAAATTTCAAAAATCATCCGACCTGACTAAGAAAAAGATCGCTGGCGAGTTTGTCGCCAATAAGGTCGTCATGATCGGGGCTTCTCTCATTGGAAATGAAGATTTAACGCAGTCACCAACGATTGCACAGGTCCCCGGTGTCGTCGCTCACGCTATGGCCTACGATAATTTGCGTACCTATGGAACAGAATATTATCGCCCTGCTGAAAAGCTATTTTGGCATATAGATGCGACCACTCTGGTTGAATTTTGTTTAACAATTTTTATTATTATTGTTGAGGCATTGATTATTAAATCGATCGTGTCAAATACCAAGCAATCCCCATATAAGCTGCTTCTTAAAATGGCTTTTTTAAGCCTGCTTGTCTTCTTAACTATTTTTTCGGCAGAAATCGCTTTTGTCAGTTGTTGGAATTTTGAACCTGTGAACTGGCTGGGGGTTTCCATGCTTGCGCTCACCTTTATTGGTGTTTTGACCGTTAATGCCCTTAAGAGCATATTCTCGCTTAGGTTTAATGAACCGAATCAAACTAAATGAAAGAGCGGCATGCTCTTTTACCGAATAAAATGAGGTTAAAAATGAAAAAAATACTCTTGATCGGACTGCTTCTCTTGTCTGCGTCCTTTTTAGGAGGACACTCAAGCTTTGCTGCAGATGTTCAACTCGTGAATGTTATTGCATATGACTCTATAGACAATACTGTTGACCTATATAGTGATCCGATGTCCGGGGAATTTGTTACGGTGAAAACAAGTGAGCTCTTACCGCTTCCTTTTGAAGTCGTCCGTCACCCTCAGAAGCCTCATATGCTGCAGTATAGTGACAAGTTTTGGTTGCCTGAATCATTCGTCCAAACCGATGAAAAAACCATTGTCGTAACGGATATGAATTGCCTGATCAAACAACTGAAAGAACGCCCTAAATTGGCGGTCGCACGTTCCTCAGATTATGGGCAACTTGTCTCACGCGGACTAGGGAACTGCAAGGATTAAGAAAAATGGAAAAGATAAAGCAGTTTAAACCCTTGTTAGGTGCCGGTCTCTGTCTGGTATCCTTGTCCGCATGTCAAACAACGGGCCAGACAAATCCAATTTACGACAAAATTCCCGGTAAGATGCAAGCCTCGGTTAAGGAAAGGCAAAACCCTGAATTAGAAGAAAATTTTTTAACAAAATTTCTAGATGGGATTGATTTTAAAGGGGATCTGGCTAAAAAAGATTACAAGTTCTCAAAGGATGTGAAGGCTCTTAAACAAAAAGAGAAAAGCTTAGGGCTTACAGGTAATAGGCAAGATTTTGAAAAAGCTGTTTTAAGACTTCATGATGAAAGCTCTCTTGTCGGTCCAGGTTATGACTATTTAAAAAAATATATCAATAGAGTCGCCAACAAGTTGCTGCAACATTATTCCGAAGCACATATTGATCCGCCTGTAACTTTTTTGATTACGGATAAAAATTATTATACGGCGAGGATGTCAACGTTTAACTTGCTGACCCTTCCAACCGGCACGCTTTTAAACATTGCGAGTGAGGATGAACTCGCTGCGATCTTGGCGCATGAAATGTCTCATTCAATTTTCCGCCACATGAATTCCGAGGTTTGGGAAAAATTAGCGGCTAAAGGTGTGCGCTCTGGTCTTTACACACTAGGTGCATTGATTTCGAATAAGCTAGGTGTGGATGCCACAGCCACCGGAATCGTCACCAGTTTAATTGACGATCCGGTCAGCGATTATTATACGAACGTACTGGCATATGAACACAAACGTGAAGATGAGCTTGAAGCGGACCTTCTGGCAGTTGATATGCTTTATAATGCAGGCTACAACTGGAACAGTGTCTTAACCTATATCAAAAAAGTCTCTGCCCAGACACCACACAATGAAGCTGAAGAGACAGCAAAAGGATGGTTCCATTCCTATGCCTTTAGCCATCCGAGCGGGAAAGTCCGCTACCAGAATGCAAAATATTATATTCAAAAAGAATACCGTCGCGAAATGATCAACCTCCCTCGTCTCAAAATAGATGCCTATCAGAGACATGTCTTCCAAGGTGTCGGTTTTAAAGCCATTGAACGCCGCCTCTATTTTAACCAAGCGCGCTTAGCCTTTGAAAAGAAAGACCTGAAAACAGCTGAACAAAAAATCCGCCTTTCTTTACGAGGGAAAGTAAACGATCCCGACTCTACAATTCGTCTCCTGTTTTATAAAATAAGGAAAGCGCAGGGTAAAAATAACAAAGCTATTAAAAATCTGGAAATTGCCGCAAATGGACCAGAGCCCACTTACGAGGTTTTTGACATTTTGCTGCGGGAATACGAAAATATAAAAATGTGGGATAAAGCGATTGTTGCGCATAAGCTTGCCAAACGCAAATTTCCAATTTCAGAGACAAGCTATATGGCTACATTGATTAAATATCAAGTTATGGCCCGCAAAGATAAGGATGCTCTTTACACGTTGCAGGCCTGTGAAAATAATCGTCAAAATACGAAGGAAAATAAGAGAATGTTTCACACTTGCCAGTTCTCGTTTAACGATGCGATGGCAGAACGTGAAGGTCGTAAAAACATGACAGCTTCAGAGACTTAAAAAAAACGGTTTTGCGATTTCTGAAATTTCAGGTTAATTCGCAAACTTGATATCTTTTACATAGCCAAGGCTCGAAGCCGCACTATCGTCACTGTCAGCGGAAATAGCAATTTGAAAAGGGGGGGGGGGGCACGAATTCCGAGGTCAGCCCCGAATGGCACTAAGTTAAGACCTTTTCGTAGTGAATTAAAGATGCATTTTTCTTTAGAAAATGCGATACTTTTCCATGAAAAACAGCAGCTTATATCTTCCGGGATTGCACTGGTCGACATTACGCCGTAAGCCCCGTTCAACGCTTCAGAAAATGGCTGATGAAGCAGATCGCATTCGAAAGCATTCCCAGTCTCAACTCGGTGATTGCTTTTCCCGGTTTATTCCGATGAAGGAATTGGATCATGATGTAAACGGCCCCTTCTCCCGGCGACGATTATATAGCAAGGCCAATACGTTCTGGGCGTTCTTTTCCCAAATTCTGGATGCGGATGGCGGCTGTCAGGAAGTGGTTCGAAAAATTCAGGCATTTGCAGGTGAACGGTCTCTAAAAGTCCCGTCAGCCTCCACATCGGCTTATTGTCAGGCCCGTCATAAGCTTGATGAAAGCATGATGGAAAAAATCCTGAATCACACATCAAAAACCTTGCATGAGCGAAGTCAGAAACAGGGATGGAAAGGCCGTCGGGTCATTGTCGTCGATGGCACAGGTATCAGTATGGTGGACACGCCTGAGAACCAACAAACCTGGCCTCAACCTAAAGGTCAGCAGCCCGGTTGCGGTTTTCCCCAAGGACGGATTTGTGCCTGCTTTTGCCTTCATACAGGTGCCTTGTTAAGCTATCGCCTCGGAGATAGAAAAAAGTCTGAACTTCCCATGCTCCGTCAACAATGGGGAACGTTTAACAAAGGCGACATATTCCTTGGAGACAAAGGGTTTTGCAGCTATTACGATGTCTGGAAGCTGCAGCAATTCGGGGTGGATTCCATTCTTACCTTGGCCCGCCGCACTCCTGTAGAAGCAGCTTCTGCCGTTAAGATTCTAGGCGAAAATGATCTGCTCATCCAATGGCCCAAACCCTTGTGGAGCAAGCAACATAGTTATGGGCGAGCCGAATGGGAGGCCTTGCCCGATGTTTTGACGTTGCGCCAAATCAAGGTCGATGTGAACGCACCGGGCTACAGGACGAAATCCTTTTATCTGGTCACCACCATGACTGACCCTGAGGCTTATCCGGCATCTGAACTGGCAGAACTTTATTATCAACGCTGGGATGTGGAATTGTTCTTTCGCGATATCAAAACCACCATGGGCATGGATGTGCTGCGCTGTAAAACGCCATCCATGGTTCGCAAGGAAATCCTGATGCATTTTATCGCTTATAATGCCATTGGGTTACTTATGTTTGAGGCGGCACAAATGGCAAAACAACACCCTCGGCGATTGAGCTTTAAAGCCACCATTCAAGCTCTGAGGCAATGGGAGCCTGTCTTAAACCGGCAAGGGCTGAAAGTGTTGGAACGCCACCGTTTAATGGCCTTGCTCCATGACGCGATTGCATCTCTAATCGTGCCAGAACGACTGGGCAGGCGTGAACCCAGATGCGTCAAACGAAGGCCTAAAAACTTTCAATGCTTAACCGCCCCGAGACATGAAATGATAGAGTGCCTTCACCGTACTAAAATAACGTCAATTCGGGATAAGGAATGTTGTCGGCAAGCCTTTCAGTGAACATGCAGGTTTCCTCGGTTTCAAAACATATGCAGCCAATCCTGCAAGCAGATTGATGAAGAAATGATCTGTTTTCCTGTGTCTTGAATGTTCAATCTGGCAAATTTCTTTCAGTTGTCCGATAACAGCTTCGACAATTGCCCGCTTGGACAGGAATTATTTCTGGAAAGAAGTATGATTGGCTGGTTTCATTTTCTTTCGGTGTTTTGTAATGAACTCAACCCCTTGTTCTGACAAATCTTGCGTCAACTTTTTGGAGATGTAGCCTTTGTCACCTGCGGCTAAGCCTTTCAGGCTCTTGAATAATCCGGGAACAGGCTTGCGATCATCGACATTGCCCGGTGTCAGGTGAAATGACATCAACTCACCGCGATTGTTGATAACCAGATGAAGTTTGAAGCCGTAAAACCAGCCCATGGAAGACTTTCCCCGTTGGGCCAGATCGACAAATGTTTTGTGACTGTTGATGCGTTGAGTGCGGCACACGCTCAAAGTCGTGCTATCAACAAAATACAGTCCTGTTGGTAAGGCTGTTTTCGATTTGAGAAACGCACAAAAAGCAGGAAATACACGCTTGCAGAAATCGTCGATCTCACAGAAAATCTCTTCGATGGGAACCATGGATACCTCCATTGTAGGCCGTTTTTGTAGCTATAAATAGCCTACTCTCATCACCTTATACTTGTGAGTCAATAACTTAATAAATCCCTTATCCCGAATCCGCGTTAATACCAAAATGCACCTGCTATGACCGATAGAGCCATTCCCTGTTCCCAATGGACATAATTCTCCACGGTTGATCACTCAAGCGGTTCCATGCATCACAGCAAATATTGACAATGTCGTCATAGGATTTGAAGATCCTATTTGAAAGCCAATTTTGTCGCATGAATTGCCAAATATTTTCCACAGGGTTAAGCTCTGGTGACTTGGGTGGCAAAGGCACGATCGTAATGTTATCAGGCACTTTCAATTTACTTGAAGTGTGCCATGCCGCTTGATCCATAATGATTATGGCATGGGCATTCTCATCCACTGCCAAAGAGATTTCTTCAAGATGAACTTCCATGGCAAACGTATTACACTTGGGCATAATGATCCCGGCGGCTTTACCGTGTTCGGGGCAAATCGCCCCAAAAATATAGGCCGAACGGGTTCGCAAATCCTGTAAGGCTTCGGGCCGTGTCCCTCGTTTGGCCCAACGCCGTGTAATCTTGTTTTTTTGACCGATACGGGCCTCGTCCTGAAACCAGACTTCTATGGTTTTCCCTTGAGCTTTTTGCTCTTTGATTTCTGCCATTCTGGTTGTGAAGTTTTTTTGAAACCCTCCATGGCTTCTAGATTGCGTGTCCGATGACACGGGCGAGCCGAAAGTTTACGATAGCCCATTTTACGCAACTCTCGACCCAACACTGTTGTCGAAATAGAAATACGAAACTCTTCCCAAACCCATTGGGTTAAATCGCATAACCGCCAGCGTGTCACATTATGAATAGCGGGGATTGGCCCTTGATCCACAATATCTTTTAAAGCTTTACGGTGTTTATCATTTAACAAAGGAGGA
>NZ_BMHV01000005.1:0-646 GCF_014641495.1 Terasakiella brassicae | reverse complement strand
GCATCACGGCTTTTTTTAGCAAACTCCCGTAAATCATTCGCGGTGAAATCTGCTCGTAATGGAATTGGGGCACTCATAGAAAACTCCTGTTCGTTTCCTATGTTGAATCATATTTTAAAGCTTTTGGGAATCCCCCAAGAGTCAAGACAGCTACATTTTAGTATAAGTAGACATTGACCTCTATTTCCAAGCGCCATAGCAAAGTTGGGGATAATTTCGAGAGCGTGGTCCCACTGACGGATTGCTTCGCAAATTCGACCCAAGAAATTCAAACAATTTCCAAGGTTAGTGTAAATTTTACACTTCCAAATATCATTTACTTCTATAAAGCTTGGATGTGCAATTGCACGCCGAAGAGCAAGAACTTGTAGAACACTTTCATCTTGCTGCCAACTTAAACGATCTTCACTATTTTTGTGTTTAGCTTGTCCAAGTGCATTGAAACAATTTGCTTGGAAAAAATATCTAATAGCGTCAGGAATCCCTTCAATCTCACTCTGGCAAAGAGAGACGAAAGAATTCAATTGATCTAGGGCCTGTTGACAATTATCTCCCCGCAATGATGGCGGCAGCCAGAAACCAATTGGCTTTATAGCTTTCATCGGTTTTGTCATAGCGGGTGGCTATCCCTCTGAATTCCTTAATC
>NZ_BMHV01000004.1 GCF_014641495.1 Terasakiella brassicae | reverse complement strand
GTCCAGTCCGATATAATGTCTCATGGTCACGTTCCTTTTTATGGCCTTTATGAAGCTGCTTTCACAGACTTCGAGCTTACCATCGGAGCGTGACCAACCGCTATTACGGCCATGTTACCACTCTCATCGCATGGTTGCTACTCCGCGATTATTGCGATTTCGGCATCGAATCCAAAACAAGAACATTGTTAGGAATAAATTAATTGACGATTCAGTATGCCCTGATTTAGAAGGCAAATATGGTGGCTGGGACATGCAACTGATGGCCTGTGCTAAATAAAACCATACGACATACAAAGAGGCTCTTGTCACACCTAAATTGGCGATACCGGGACACATGACCGGCGGCGTAAGCTCCAAGCCTCGGAGCGACTGGCAGATCGACTAAATTAGCGGTTCCCACCAGCATAAAAAAAGGGGCCACGGCGGTGTTGCCGCTGTGTAGAACTCAGGCATTTTATTAAATTTTCTCTTAGGTTCAAAAAAGATGCTGGCACTGTGAAAAAGATTACAACCAGCACGTTCACATTGGCTTCCAACCAAGGTCAGTCTGAACGACCGTCAGGTGCTTCGGCACGGATGTTCGATGTATTGTGGTAGTGTAAGCGGCTGACCGCCTACCCGTTGTTATTTCTAGCAACAAGTCGATTGGTTGGGGTGTTATGACGGCTCATTGCAGGTCATACCTTCATCTCCCCTTGTCTCGCGATTATTTTTTTCACGGGACAGGGGGGATGAAGGTATATCTGGTCTATTGCAGGTGATAAAATCATTTGGTCCTCAGACCCAAATGAAAAACAAAATTAACGTAAACCCCGCAGGCGAATGCCAAGGGGTTAAGTTAATTTTCCGACGAACGCGACTGCGTTTGGCGGTTGACTATTATATGTCCTCTTAGCGGACATTATTCTGATTTCAAGAAGTCTATTTTGACATCGAGATCATAGACCAAATAAAGCAGATCGTCGGACGAATTCGACCAAATTTCAATATTCACATAATCTTGCCATATAGCGAGCATATCTCGGCAGAACCGATCCAAGTCTTTTGTGTGAAGTAACGTTGAAATTGATACCGGATGCATTCGCGGCAGCAATTCAACCAATCGATCCAGTTGTTCACCCGTTAAATCAATGCCAAGGCAATGTTCATAGTCGGCATGTGTCGGTTTTTCTAGGGAAACATAATCATCAATAGAAATCATTGTCCAATCTCCATCTCGATTTGACGAATGTAATGCCGCAACCAACGCTTAAGCGTTTCATTGCGACAATTTTTAGTCAATTCTGACAGGAAGTTCTGCATGGCGACCCAAACTTCGCCACTGGGATTACTTTTGGTTCGCCGTAGCGTCGAAAAATACGTTCGGGAACGTTGGACCTGTGCAGTTAGGTCCGACCAACTACGGATCAAATTATTGGCGACCAGAAATTTTTGGATCACCATATAAAGCGGCAAATCGGTGTCTGCGATAATCATAACTTCATCTCCATTAAAATTATTATACAGAGATATTTATCAATGACGATCTACCATGATGAATTATGTCAATCGGATTTACATAGCGGAATGGGAATAACCTGCATAGAATTGTTAACAATGTTAACACTGAGGATGTCATCCCCTGTGATGTTAACGTTAACACCGTCGAGAATGGCGTTAACACCCGTATCTGTCAGTTTACACCATGCAGCGTCTATGACGCTGTTAACGGCATCTTCCGGGCTTGACGATACGATCATCACATTCCCCGTCGCCGCAACGCGATACGGCCCGTTATAGCGTTGCTGGACGCTGATGTCGAGAAACTCAACCTTATAACTATCAATACTCATACCGGGCTGTGCAAATGCATCAGGCATGTATCGGGGTGGAAGTGTCCCAGTGATGGATACCGGGATGATGTAAATCTGCTTGGTCATCATACGGACAAATTCCAATCTGCACCATGATCGGTTGATGAAATTTCCGCCGTTTCCAAATCAACGGCAATGACATTACCATCCAGCATAATTTCGACATCCAGCAGGATGTCAACGAAATCCGTGCAACGAACTGAAACGAGAGGGTTTTGCCCAATACGCTCCAGTGCATCAGTCAGGGTCTTCCCAAAAACCGCAATCACACCACAGCCATGGATAAATGCCGATTGCATGCCACCATCAAGGTTCTTATAGCAATGTTCGAAGGTCGCATTACCCAGCACATGGCCTTCGATAGTCATCTTCATCTGGTCAATAACCAGATCACCTGCCGTGGGCATAGTGTTGCCACGAACCTTCACTGGCACGGTGTATAAAAAATCGGCACATTGATACGGGGTATTTGAAATAGCAAAATCGCACAGTCGCATGGGAACCTCCATCAGTTGATGGCGGTATTTATCAGCAGCTAAGATTTCAGATTGTCTTCTATATAGGGGGCTTCTTCTTGGCGGCCTTCTGACGTAATCTTTGTATATAACGAAATCAAATTATCATTACCTTCAAAAGCCCAACGCTTAAACTGTGTAATGCTTTCTTCTCGGATTAACGATGTTGAACGTAAATCTTTGAATATCGAAATCCGCTCACACTCTGCTTTCAGGGCCATACCATCTCTCGTCAACGACTTGAAATATATTAGTCCTAGTTCAGCTTCGGATAGGTTTGAGCGGAGTATTCCTACGTGCTTCGCAATGTCAAAATCATCTGACAATGAAGCATGCTGACCAGTGATGAGTTTGATAATATTCAGCAGCACCCGGAAGTAATGATCTAAATCTTTGGAATATGATGATGAATACGAATTCTGAACTGAACTATTTTATATAAATATTCAACGGTGGTTCACGATTTATAACTGGCTGGTTTGACAAGGTGTTCGATACCGAACTCAAGTTCTGCGAGGCTGGTAATTAAAGTCGAGGGGGGTATCTGATCTGCGTATTTGGCTGCGGCATCTTTTTTCATCCCCCAACCGGCGACGGTCTTCCAATCGACTTCTCGAATTTTCTTATTATTATTTGCGTAAAACTTGTATGTATGACGATATGAATGGAACTTCTGTTTCTCATTCCAAACGCCACGTTCCTCCATCCACTCCTTCATCATCTTCTGTGGATCGCCAACATAGAAATTATTGGCTTTGGTCGTATGGACATCTGCAAACACCATTTTTTCCCCGGCAACTTTCCGCATACTCACATAATCGATGAACCCCCATTCAATCAGTTTAGGGTGCACCGGAAGCCAGCGTGGTCTGTCGGTTTTAGTATGAGGAAGATGGATGACCCAAAGATCACCGTAATCAAAGAAAACAGATTCAGTCTCCATGGAAAAAATCTCATTCCCCCGCATGCCATGAAACAGTGCTAACAATGGTGCCCAGCCCCAGTTATTATGACGGGTTGGTTCCCAGTCCGTGAACAGATCAGTTAATTGCTCAGGGGTCATATTCGTTCGTTTAGACCCTTCGGTTTTTCCACGGATACGGTTGGCTGGGTGCGACAGGTTGTATTTCTTACCAAATTCATCGATGGTCCAGTTGAAGAATTGGGTGATGTGTCCGATGTATTTTTCGGCTGTATCGTTCATCAGAAGTTGCGGAACCGGCTGTGGCTCTAAACCCTTCTCCAAAATTTCTTCGTTTTCTTCTTTGAGTTCTATTATCTCGTCAGCCTGTTCTTGTGGCGATTTTGTTTTTTTACGATGCCAGCCGTATGGAAGGTTTCGAATGATCCGGCGAATGTCATAGATGTCATCTCGTTCGATGGAGCCTATTGGACGGTCCGCATAGTGCGTTTCAAGGATGGTCAATAATGTTGAATAGTTGCTGCGTTTCCGGTTTCCTTTATCCGGGTTCAAAAAATCGTCTATCACGTCTTTGACTGTTGGTTGTGTCAAGTAAAGAGGACGTTCCCCGATATTGTTTAAGAGTGTTGATGCCAATATTTCAAGTTGGGACGGATCATCAACGCGAGGCGAAAGTTTTGATGCAATGATATTCTGTAGGGCGGCTGTCTTTGTATGATTGGCTAAATCGGCATGCGTTGCGAGCAAGAGCTTGTGTTGAAGTTCTGTAAGATACCGAGGGTCGATTGTGTCCCCATGGCTCTTGACAGCTTCCATGATGAGAAGAGCGGGGTTGTGATGTGGGTCAGCACGCTTGGATCGAATGTCATTAACGATACGGTCAAGGAGCCGCTGTTCGTCCATTGCAGCCATGGTGCGAATGATGGTCGGTTGAGGTCTGGCAGCAAGAAACATGGCTTTTAATTTGGCGGTATGGGACTGTTGTAGGATGTCAGCCATGGCGGGATCGCTGGTTCCCAATGTGAAACGAACATGTTCATGGTGTTTCAGTTTGGCTTTTTTGCCATGATCATATTCATAATGTTCAGGGAGATCGCCTCGGACGTCTGATGGTATCGTCAGCTTGTAATGGTATCTGCCACCGCGTTGCGTAGTATTCGATATTTTTTTCATTTTCGCACCATATTTCCGAGAACTGTGGAAAATCAAAATGGCACAATTCTATGGCACAAAATAATGGCACATGATGCTAAAAAATCAAGCAAAATAGCGTATTTATTAGGGTTTTGTATTTTCTGGAAACGATTATACGTTTCCTCCCAAACTAATACAGGCTCATCTACGGATGGGCCTTTTTTTTGTTCTTATTTTATCGGCATTCCCAAATATAAAAAAAGGTAAAAATAACTAAAATCAAGTTATTTTTATTTCTGCTTTAAAACGGAAATCGGACCACTCCCGCCCCTTTAATCTTTCCTCCCACCCCCCCATATCAAAAGGATAAACGGGTGAGGAGGATGACCAATGCATAAGATTGCTTTATTGGGACTTGGAAACGTTGGCACATTGGCCGGTATTTTATTGCAACAGGCCGGATTTCACGTTGTCGGTTTCGACCAATTTACGCCCCGCCAGGAACTTCCCTACCCTACTATTGAAACAGACCTGAGCAGCGCAGAACAGTTAAAGAAGGAACTCAAAAGTTTTGACGGGGTGCTTTCTGCCCTTCCTTATGCCCTCAATCCATTGGTTGCTCAAATCGCCCATGATCTGAATTTACATTATTTCGATCTGACCGAAGATGTACACGTCACAAAGAAAGTGCGAGAGCTCAGCCAAACCGGTAAGCGTTTAATGGCCCCACAGTGTGGCCTTGCACCGGGTTTCATTTCCATTGTCGCAAGCCACCTCAGCACCCCGTTTGACCGGGTGCGCGCCATTCGCATGCGGGTCGGGGCGCTGCCTCAACACCCGACGGGGCTTTTGGGCTACGCATTCAATTGGTCTCCTGAAGGGGTGGTCAACGAATATCTGAATGACTGCGAAGTCATCGAAGAAGGCCAACATAAATGGGTTTCCCCAATGGAATGGATCGAGACCCTGCACGTGAATGGGCGCAAATACGAAGCTTTCACCACATCGGGCGGCTTGGGCACCATGTGTGAAACGTTTAAAGGACGGGTGGAAAATCTTGATTATAAAACCATTCGCTATCCCGGACATGCCCAGTTGATGAACTTCTTCTTCCATGAATTGCTCATGCGGGAAAGACGCGAAGAAGCCGGCACAATCCTCACCAACGCCAAACCGCGTGTCGATGATGATATGGTTGTCATTCATGCCTCCGTTGAAGGGGAAATCGCCGGACATTTGCAAAGGCGGGAATTTGTACGCACGTACTACCCAAAACCAATTTACCACGACATGCGCCGTGCCATCGCCTGGACAACCACCGCATCGGTCTGCGCGGTTATCGAAATGGTCAGAGACGGTACCCTGCCCCAAACGGGTTTCCTCAAACAGGAAGATATTTCACTGGATGCCTTTCTCAATACAAAATCCGGCGCACTCTATCGGGAGGAAAGATAAATGCCCCACCTTCGCAATATTTTAGAAGACTTGGAACTGCCCATTGACGGCAATGGCGATCTCAGTGTCATCAGTCCCATTGATGGGTCCACCATCGCCAAAGTCTTTCAAACGCCCTTGAACGAAATCAGCCAAATGGCAGAACGTTCACAGACGGCTTTCTTAAAATGGCGCAATATCCCGGCCCCACGCCGGGGGGAACTCGTCCGCCTGTGGGGGGAAGAGTTACGCGCCTGTAAAGAACAGATTGGCACACTTATTTCCTTCGAAGTTGGCAAAATTCTGCAAGAAGGCTTGGGCGAGGTGCAAGAAGCGATTGACATTTGTGACCTCTGCGTCGGGCAATCACGTCAACTCTTTGGTAAAACCATCACCAGCGAACGCCCAGAACACCGCATGATGGAACAATGGCATCCCCTTGGCCCGGTTGCTATTATCACCGCTTTCAACTTTCCTTGTGCTGTCTTTGCATGGAATGCTGCAAATGCCTTGATCTGTGGTGATCCCATTATTTTAAAACCCTCGGAAAAATCGCCCTTGTCCGGTATCGCCACCCTCAACGCCCTGTTGCGCGCCATTGACAAATTCGGGGACGAGGCCCCCGACGATCTCGCACAAGCCATCATCGGCGGCGCAACACACAGTAAATCCCTCGTCAGTAATCCGCATATGGCCCTGGTCAGTGCGACCGGATCGACCAGTATGGGCCGTTCCGTTGCCCTCAGTGTCGCCCAACGATTTGGTCGGCGCATTCTGGAACTGGGCGGTAACAATGCCATGATCGTCACCGCACATGCCAATCTCGACCTTGCCGTTCGGGCCATTGTTTTTGGGGCGGTCGGAACCTGTGGGCAACGGTGCACCTCCTTGCGCCGTATTTTTGTTCATTCTAGCCTCAGCAAAGAATTGCTCAACCGGATTGAGCAAGCTTATGCCAGCCTGAAAATCGGCAATCCATTAAACGAAGACACTTTGGTTGGCCCCTTGATTGACAAGGCCGCCTTTGAAAAATTCCAATCCACCCTCAACCGGGCAAAATCCGAAGGGGGGGAAGTGCGCAGCGGCGGCGAACGCGTTCTGGAAGATATCTATTCAGAAGCCTACTACGTCACCCCTGCCATTGTGAAAATGCCGACACAAACCCCGATCATGCGTGAAGAAACCTTCGCCCCCATCCTGTATATCGTCGATTATGATGATTTTGATACCGCCATACATTTACATAATGACGTCCCGCAAGGACTATCCTCCTGCATTATTTCTGACAATATGCAGGAGGTTGAATATTTCCTCAGTGTCAACGGGTCAGACTGCGGAATTGCCAATGTCAACATGGGCCCAAGTGGTGCCGAGATCGGCGGGGCCTTCGGCGGTGAAAAAGAAACCGGTGGTGATCGTGAAACCGGATCAGACGCCTGGCGTAACTATATGCGCAGGACAACCAACGCCATCAATTATTCCCATGACATGCCCTTGGCGCAAGGGATCAGCTTTGGACGCAATTAAATTTCGTCCTCCCCCTATGCAAAACGCGAATTTCCTGCTAAAAGCGCGCCATCATTTTACATTATTAAATAGGACATTGCGACCATGAGCCTCGCTTCCCAATGCGACCTGTGTTCCAGCACGGACGCACTTTCAACCTTTGACGTTACAGCCGAGGAAACCATTACGGTCTGCGATACCTGTAAAGGCCAGATTGAAAATAACGACACAATGGATGTCCATCATTGGCGTTGCCTGAACGACAGCATGTGGTCACAGGAAAGCGGTGTGCAAATCATGGCTTGGCGTTTGTTGACCACATTGGCACAAAAAGGCGAAGGCTGGGCACAAGACGCGCTTGATATGCTTTATCTGGAAGATGATGTCCTGCAAAAAGCCAAAGCAGGCATGGCACAAGACGCAGATGATGACGACGATGTCAAACATATCGACAGCAATGGTGCGTTGTTAGAAGCGGGCGACACGGTCATTCTGATCAAAGACCTGAATGTGAAAGGCGGTGGATTTACCGCCAAACGCGGAACAGCCGTGCGCAATATCTCGCTGGTTCCCGATAATGCAGAACATATCGAAGGCCGTGTCAGCGGGCAGCAGATTGTTATTTTGACAAAGTTCGTGAAAAAATCCACTTAACATGAAAAAAGCGACCCCGCCCTGCAAACCCGCAACACAGGCACGATGCAAACGCCTGAAGATCGGTCAATGTATCGAATGCGAGAAAACCAAACCGAAGCAGGGCGGAACGCACAAAGCAGAAGAAATCAGCCTGCAAACTTCAAAACCGTAAGGGTTTCTTCCTGCATGATATCCATGCGGATCAGCTCACTAATGGCCTCGTCACACAGGTTCGGGGCATCTTCGTTCGCGACTTCCCAACTCCAGTGTCCATCCTTGAAAATAATACGTCCTTTGCCTGCGTTGACATAATCAACAATGTCACGTTCCAGTTTTTCAAGATCCCCCATATCAACCCCGTAAATTTGGGTATGAATTTTGATCCCTGCTTTGTTGGCTTCGCGTAACATGCAGCTCGCCCCCGGACTTTTTCCGTCCCACAACAAGACCAGCGCATCGGCATAATGGGCCATATCCCGGTTACGTAACTCACCGGCAACACGTCCATGCGTCAGCCAATCTGCGGGAAATGGTCGCACAGGAACACCATTGGCCCGCCCCCATTCCTCGCCCATGACATCTACGCCACGACATGTGCCGGATACAACTTCCGTAATTTCAAAACCGGATGCGGCAATGGTCTGTGCCAAGGCTTCCTTATCTTCAATTTGACGTGAGCCTGCAATAATCGTTTTCATCTCTCCCCCTCCTTACAGACTGAAATGAGTGGCCTTTATATCATAACTGAAAATATTCAGCACCCCCTATTGGTCACGACAGGATCGGCGCTTCTTCACGATGGGCACAATCTTGCCAACTGCATAAACGGCAGCTTAAACCGACCCGATCACTCAATTTCTCAGAACTCATATCCAGTCCATCAGCATAAACAGTCTGTTCGGCGTGCAAAGTCTCACAGGCCAACATCGTGGCCTTGAGAACACGCGGTTGAGAATAACCATGCTGGTCGGAGGCCTCAGCCTTTGCAAAAAACAAAAAGCGTTCTTTATTAGGGAACAACGTAATCTGGCGCACAATGCGCCCCGGTGTCTGAAAAGAACTGTATATATCCCACAAAGGACATGCATTCCCGTGGCGGGGAATGGGCAGACGCGGCAGCGTCAACCGTTTAATAATACGACCTGCCGGATTAATATGCATCAGGGCAAAAGGGATCCCTTCCGATTTTGGTTTTCGCAAACTGACCAGACGACTGGCGGCTTGTAAAAAGCTAACCGTATATTTACGCGATAAGACATCCACATCATAACGTTCGCGCACCGCATCTTCGAGAAATTCATCATACGGCATCAACAAGGCGCGTGCCGAATACGAAATCAACGCAATGGCTGCAAGTTCCTGCGCAGCCGCAGAGATCAAAAAATCAGATTTTCGAATTTCTTCAGAGATCAAATCTACCCAGGACAATTCAACCAACAAACAGGCCATTTCATAACGTCGTGTAAGGGCCGATGCATAAGACGGTACACTTAACACACGTTTGATCGGGTTGTAGCTGCATTGATGCAATTTGCCGACAAAGCCAATTTCACGATCTTTTGAAAAGGTCACTTTCACATCGAATTTTCGTTCCAGAAAATCCTGAATGACACGTTCTGTATCCCCGCCATGAAAGTCCGCCTCCGCCAGCATATCCGCCGCCGCATTTTCAAGTGTTGGGAAAAATCCCTGATGATCCATGACAAAGTCATCGACTTCTTCAGCGGGTGTCATGGACCGGGTCTGGACTTTTGCATTATCCAGAAAATTACCCAGTCCGGCAGCCACCCCTGCCAATTTTTGACTTTCTTCAGAAAGAATAGACAAAAACTGCGCACGGTCAGCCTCTTTCATATCCGGTGCCGTTCCCAGAATTTCAGAGGAAGAGCGGATCGCCGTTGCATTCGTCAACATCTGGAAAATAGCATCATCAATATAAGGCGCATAATTAAGACGTTCGGAAAGTGCCTTGATTGTTTGCCCCTGATCCACATAGGTCCGGTAAAGAATTTTTAAAGCCCGTGCCCAGCGCGGATGCTGCCCGACAAGACTCGGTGCTGTCGCATGCGTTAAATCCATATTCTGAAATAAAGGATCCGTGGTCAGTTCATTTAAATCCATAATCAGGCGACGATCACTTTCCCCATCCAGCGAACCGATATCCAGCCCAAGCTCCTGAGAGATGCGTTGCAGCAATTTACCGCCAATTGCCCGTTTATTATTTTCAATCAGGTTGAGATACGACCCCGAAATACCCAAGCGTTCCGCCAATTGTGCCTGCGTCACGCCGACCTGTTTTCGTTGTTTCTTGATTTTCAATCCAATAGGGGCACGGGCCATTACCTGTCTCTCCGGTCAGAAAAAATATTGCAGCGCAATGTCAATAATTTACAACTTCACATAAAATCATTTTATAAAATTGACAAAAAAATAACGTTACGTCAAAGGCTTATTGTTCTTTTTAAAAATTACCTGTACTTCTATTAAATAATTACAAAAGTACCGTAAGGTCAAAAATAGCTTAGAATTGACGGATAACCGAAAAATCATACCGGAAATTCTTAATGATAAATGTCAACCAAACAGGGAGTAAGACTTTGGTAGATATGAAAGTAAATCGTCGCTCGTTTATGAAGGGTACAGCGGTCGCAGCAGCAGGCGTTGCCGCACCGTCATTCTTTACACGTAACGCATGGGGCGCAGACTTCGTAAACAATCCGGGTAACAATAAGTCCATTACTTTGGGCTTTAACGTTCCGCAAACCGGTGCCTACGCAGACGAAGGCGCAGACGAGCTGCGTGCATACAAACTGGCCGTAAAACACCTGAATGGTGAAGGCGATGGCGGTATGCTCAACACCATGAAACCGCTGTCCCTTAAGGGCAACGGTGTTCTGGGTAAAAAAGTAGAATTCGTAACGGGTGATACACAAACAAAATCTGATGCGGCGCGTTCTTCTGCAAAACGTATGATCGAAAAAGACGGCGCGTTGATGATTACCGGCGGGTCTTCTTCCGGTGTGGCTATTGCCGTTCAATCTTTGTGCCAGGAAGCCGGCGTCATCTTCATGGCTGGCCTGACACACTCCAACGACACCACAGGTAAAGACAAGCGTCGTTATGGTTTCCGTCACTTCTTCAATGCTTATATGTCCGGTGTTGCACTGGGGCCGGTATTGAAAGAAGAACTGGGGATTGATCGTCGCGCCTATCACCTGACAGCCGACTACACATGGGGCTGGACGCAAGAAGAATCCATCAAAAACACCACAGAAGGTCTGGGTTGGGAAACCGTTGCAACCGTGAAAACCCCGGTTGGTGCGGGTGACTTCTCTCAGTACATCACCCCTGTTCTGAACTCCGGTGCCGATGTGTTGATCCTGAACCACTATGGTAAAGACATGATCAACTCGCTGACACAGTCCATTCAGTTCGGCCTGAAAGACAAGCAAGTCAACGGCAAGCAGTTCGAAATCATCGTTCCGCTGTTCTCTCGTTTGATGGCACAAGGTGCAGGCGACAACATCAAAGGTATTCTGGGGACAACAGGTTGGAACTGGGCATTGCAAGATGCTGGTTCGCAAGCCTTTGTAAAATCCTTCGGTCAAGAGTACGGCTTCCCGCCGTCACAGGCTGCCCATACGTGCTATTGCCAGACTTTGCTCTATGCAAATGCTTGTGAAGTTGCAGGTACATTCTATCCGCCGGAAATGATCAAGGCCCTTGAAGGCTTTGAATTTGACGGCATGGGCAACGGCCCAACCCTTTACCGTGCAGAAGACCATCAGTGCTTCAAAAATGTTCTTGTGGTACGCGGTAACCAAAACCCGTCTTCTCAGTTCGATCTTCTTGAAATCGTTAAAGAAGTTCCGAGAGAAGTTGTCACTTACGACGCCAAGATCTTTGGTGGCGAATTAGGCCCGTACAAAGTCTAATTTTAAATGACAGTGAATGGTCGCTCTCTGTTTCAGGGGCGACCATTCTTTTAAAAACAAATTTAATACCGATTTTTGGAATTGAGAGCTATGGAAGCTGTTTTCTTACAACTTCTCAACGGTCTTGATAAGGGGGGCGCTTATGCGCTGATCGCACTTGGTCTGACCCTTATCTTCGGGACACTTGGCGTAGTTAACTTCGCCCACGGCGCGCTCTTCATGCTGGGTTCTTTCTGCGCGGTTTCGCTGCAAAAAGTATTGAGCATGTCAATGAAAGTGCGCGACGAAAGTGTCACCTTTTTCGAGGCCTATAAAGAAGTCCCTTACTTGGAAATCTGGTTTGGTGATGCAGGTAAGGCCCTCATCGACTGGACCGTCCCGCTTGCCCTTCTGATTACAATCCCCATCATGCTTGGTGTCGGATATGTGATGGAACGCGGCCTGATCCAACGCTTCTATAAGCGCACACACGCAGAACAAATTCTTGTCACCTTCGGTCTCGCCATCGTTCTTCAGGAACTGGTCAAAGCCTATTTCGGTGCCAATCCGATCCCGACACCGGCGCCTGAAATCGTTTCCGGTTCCGCCCATGTCGGGGCCTGGTTCGGCCTCAGCGATGCGATCGTTTATCCGTGGTGGCGTTTGATTTACTTCCTCTTTGCTTTCGCTGTTGTCGGTGCCGTCTTCGCCTTCCTGCAACTGACCACCTTCGGGATGGTTGTGCGTGCCGGGATGGCGGACCGCGAAACCGTTGGGCTGATCGGCATTGATATCGACAAGAAATTCACCACCGTCTTCGGTCTCGCGGCCGTGGTAACCGGTCTGGCCGGTGTGATGTACACACCTGTCCTGCCACCGGATTATCATATCGGTATGGAATTCCTTGTTCTTTCCTTCGTCGTTGTTGTGGTTGGCGGTATGGGCTCCCTGCCCGGTGCGGTTGCGGCTGGTTTCTTGCTCGGCATCCTGCAATCCTTTGCATCGATGACTGAAATTAAATCCATCCTGCCCGGTATCGACCAGATCATTATTTATCTCGTCGCGGTGATCATTTTGTTGGTTCGTCCGCGTGGCCTGCTGGGTCGTGAAGGCGTGATGGAGGATTAAGCATATGAACATGAAAGACAATATCCTTGTGCTTATTTTCGGTGCGGTCATTCTGACCATGCCGCTATGGGCCGGCATTGTGGGCGCAGGTTATCCCGACCTGTTGCAAAAATTTGCCATCTTCGGTCTGTTTGCCATCGGGTTTAACATCCTGTTCGGCTTTACCGGCTATCTCTCCTTTGGTCACGCTGCCTTTCTGGGCATTGGTTCCTACACCGCCATGTGGTCCTTTAAACTGCTGACCATGAACGCAATTCCTGCCGTTTTATTTGCAACTGCTGTTTCCGGCTTGTTTGCACTGGCAATCGGGTTTGTCGCGCTGCGTCGTTCCGGGATTTACTTCTCCATCCTGACATTGGCTTTTGCCCAAATGTGCTACAATATGGCCTATTCGGTTCTGACGCCAATCACCAATGGGGAAACCGGCCTGACTTTGACAGCCACGGACCCGCGCATTCTGGATGCGGCAACAACAGAAGGTTTACCGTCCACAGAATTATTTGGCATGGGCTTAAGCGGCTACAACGGTTTCTACTTCTGTGCGATCATTCTGATCATCGGTTTCTATATTTCCGTGCGTTTGTATCGTTCCTCTTTCGGTCTGATGCTTCTGGCTGTCAAATCCAACCAGAACCGCATGAAATACACAGGCTTGAACACCAAACCTTACCTGCTTTCCGCTTTTGTGATTTCAGGGATGTATGCGGGCCTTGCCGGTGCCTTGATGGTCGTGATTGACCCGCTTGCCGGTGCGGAACGGATGCAATGGACAGCCTCTGGTGAAGTCGTTCTGATGACAATTCTGGGCGGTGTGGGGACTCTTCTTGGTCCGTTCATCGGCGCGATTGTGATCAAATATTTCGAAAACATTTTCTCTGCCTTTAATGATGCCGTTCTCAATCAGGTTTTCGGTTTCCTGCCCGACTTCATTCAAGGCATCTGGGTTTCCTTCGCCAGCCTGTTTGTCGGTAAAGGGTGGCACTTGACACTGGGCGTTCTGTTCATGTTGATCGTGATCTTTCTTCCCGGTGGCGCAATGGAAGGCTTCCGCCGCATTGCCGCCAAGTTCAAAAAAGAAAAAGAAGCCCATAGCGCAGGAGGGGCAGAATAATGTCATCTATTCTTACTGTTGAAGGCGTTAATAAAAACTTCTCCGGCCTGAAAGCCCTTGACGATGTCAATCTGGTTGTCGAAGAAGGCTCCGTTCATGCCATTATCGGTCCGAACGGTGCAGGGAAATCCACCTTCCTGAACTGCCTGGTCGGGCGTTTGGTTCCCGATACAGGGACCGTCCTTTACTATGGCAACAAGCCGGAAGGTGAAACCCTGTTCGGTCTGCCTCCCCACGCGATTAACCAAAAAGGCATCTCTCGTGTCTTCCAGACACCGGAAGTTTTTGAAGACTTGACCCTGTTTGAAAATGCCATGATCCCGGTTATGGCCCATTTGGACGGATCTTATCGCTTCAATTCCTGGGGGGGTGTTTTGTCACGCGGCGAAATTGCCGACGCGGCCGAACATATCCTGTCCGATGTCGGTTTGCTGGAAAAACGTAACATGCATTCCGGTTCGCTTTCGCGCGGTGACAAACGCCGTCTGGAACTGGCCATGTGTCTGGCGCAAGATCCCAAACTGTTGTTGCTGGATGAACCGACCGCCGGTATGGCGCGTGCTGATACCAACAACACCATCGATCTTTTGAAAAAGATCGGCGAAGAACGCAAAATTACAAAAGTCATCATCGAACACGACATGCATGTGGTGTTCTCGCTGGCGACGAAAGTAAGTGTTCTGGCACGGGGACACATCATCGCGGAAGGTGCCCCTCAGGAAATGAAGGGCGATGCGCGCGTACAAGAAGCCTACCTCGGAGGGGCACATCTATGAGTGATAAAATCACACAATCACAATATAGCGGTCCGCTTAAAAAAACCCTGCAACCGATTAAATCGCAGGGGACCGACCCGGCTTTCTTCTCTGTATGGGATGTTCATGCCTACTACGGTGAAAGTTACATCGTCCAAGGGGTCAGTTTCGACATTCACGAAGGTGAAATCGTCGCCCTTTTGGGGCGAAACGGTGCGGGAAAAACATCCACACTGCGCGCGCTTGCCCGCACGGATGACCCACAACTTCAACATGGTGAAATCTGGCTCGACCATGAACCGCTTCACGATATGAAGTCGTTTCAAGCCTCACGCGCCGGTCTGGCCCTTGTGCCGGAAGACCGCCGCATCATCCCCGGCCTGACCGTTCAGGAAAACCTTGAACTGGCACAAATCGAAGGCCGTAAAGGCTGGTCGATCGAACGCCTGTACGAACTGTTCCCCCGTCTGGGTGAACGCCATAACCAAATCGGGGTGACTTTGTCCGGTGGGGAACAGCAAATGTTGGCCGTTGCCCGCGCATTGGCCAAAGATATCAAATTGTTATTGCTGGATGAACCTTATGAAGGTTTGGCCCCGGTTATCGTTCACGAGATCGAAAAGACACTGGAAGATATTAAAAAACTCGGTATCACAACGATCATCGTAGAACAGAACGCGATTGCAGCCCTGCATCTGGCAGACCGCGCCATTATCATGGATGCAGGCCAAATCGTTTTTGACGGAACCGCGCAAGAAGTTCTCGATAACGCAGAATTGCGTCAGGAATATCTGGCAATCTGATTCATAAAACCATCAAACCAAGACCTGACAGGCCCGTCCCCTCCCGAGACGGGCCTTTTTTTTCATAACCTCACCGGAAAACCTGCTTCACATTGCCGACAAAACGGGACAGCGATCCTGTAATATCATCCACCGATACACTGTCTTTACGCCCGACTGCCTTACCGACTTCGCGCATGCCCATATAGGTCATAATTACTGCGGCGGCCCAGCCGACCATTTGTTCATAAAGGCTGTTCAACACATCACCCATTTCAATCAGACCAAGCGGTGCCGAGAGGGGCCCAAACGCCGCATTAACCACGTTATAAGCCGCAATCAATGAATTGACCCCGACAATGGCAAGCGGCGGCAAGACAACAGCGATAACCATCCAGCGCACTGCCCAAGGGCGTGTTGTCATCCGCATCAAGGCGACTTGGGCGCGCGCCTGTGGGGGAATTGCATTCAAAATTTCTGCATCCAAATGCCCGCCTTGCACACTCAATCGATTGGTGATGGTTTCATAAAACGCCAGTTCTGATTTCATGCGCTCCATAAATTGTGCCTGTTCCGGCTCACTTAATTTATCAACCTCTTCACGCAATTCATCCGGTGAACGCGCGTTGACGCTTTCCCCCTTTATGTCTTCCACAACTTGTTTGCCGACATCAAACAAATCAACAGCCCCTTTCATTGCCGCAAAAATTGCCGGCAATGCCGCTAAAAACGCAACCATATCCTACCCTTTCATTAAAGAACATTTAATGAATATAGGATTTATATCCTTTATTGCAAGTCTAGCAGAAAAAGCCCCGAAGTTTCCCTCGAGGCTTTTTCAAACGATAAGCAAAAATTCAATTCCGCGTGCTTAACTCACGCAGTTTGAATTTCTTTAACCGATAATATCGTTCAATGTTTGAGACGGACGCATCACAGCCACACGTTTGGCCTGATCCTGATGGTAATAGCCACCCAGATCAGCCGGTGCGCCTTGGCAATCAATCAATTCTTTGCGGATTTGATCTTCGTTTGCCGCCAGTTTTTCTGCCAACGGTGCGAAGAAGGATTTCAGGTCCGCGTCTTCATCTTGCGCAGCCAGTGCTTCTGCCCAGTAAAGTGCAATGCAGAAATGAGAACCACGGTTGTCATGCTCACCCACTTTGCGGCTGGGCGACTCGTTTTTATCCAACAATTTGGCCGTCGCTTCGTCCAGTGCCTTACCCAACACAGCCGCTTTTGCGTTGCCATTTACGTTGGCAAGGTGTTCCAAAGATGCCGCCAATGCGCAGAACTCACCAAGAGAGTCCCAACGCAGGTGGTTTTCAGCAACCAACTGCTGAACGTGTTTCGGTGCAGAACCGCCCGCGCCTGTTTCAAACAAGCCGCCACCATTCATCAACGGAACAATAGACAACATCTTCGCAGACGTGCCCACTTCCAAGATCGGGAACAAATCTGTCAAATAATCACGCAGAACGTTACCCGTTACAGAAATAACGTCTTTACCGTCTTTGATCATCTGGCAGGAATGTGCCGCCGCATCAGACGGGGCCATAATACGAATGTCCAGACCGCTTGTATCGTGATCCGGCAAGTAAGCATTAACTTTCTTGATCAGTTCCGCATCGTGTGCACGGTTTTCATCCAGCCAGAAAACAGCCGGTGTATTGCTCAAACGCGCACGCGTCACTGCCAGTTTCACCCAATCGCGGATCGGGGCATCTTTTGCCATACAGGCACGCCAGATGTCGCCTTTTTCCACATTGTGTTCAATCAGGCTGTTGCCCGCCGCATCGACCACTTTGATCGTACCATCCGCAGGTGCCGTAAATGTTTGCGGGTGAGAACCGTATTCTTCGGCTTTTTGCGCCATCAGACCCACATTGGGAACAGACCCCATTGTAGACGGGTCGAACGCGCCGTTTTCTTTACAGAAATTGATCACCGCATCATAAACACCGGCATAAGAGCTATCCGGGATCACACATTTGGTGTCGCCTTCGTTGCCATCCGGGCCCCAACCTTTACCGCCTGCTTTGATCACAGCCGGCATAGAGGCATCGATAATCACATCGCTGGGGACATGCAGGTTGGTAATGCCTTTATCGGAATTCACCATGTACATATCAGGCTGTTCTTTCAGACACGCCGCGATATCGGCTTCGATCTCAGCCTTTTTATCAGCAGGCAGGGAGGCGATTTTAGAAACCACATCGCCAAAGCCATTGCTCGTATCCACACCCAATTCTGCGAATGTGGCTGCATGTTTTTCAAAGACCGGAGCAAAGAACACTTCCACACAATGACCAAAGATCACCGGATCGGAGACTTTCATCATGGTCGCTTTCATATGAAGCGAGAACAGAATGCCTTGTTCTTTGGTTTCTGCAATTTGTTCCGCCAAGAACTTGCGCAGTGCTTTAACAGACAAATATGTCCCGTCCAGAACTTCACCGGCTTGCAACGGCAAGCTTTCTTTCAAGACCTGCTCAGTCCCGTCTTTGCCGACAAAAACGATCTTGCCTTGTGTGGCTGCGTCCAATGTTACAGATTTTTCATTTGATGCAAAATCATCCTGCCCCATTGTCGCAACGTGGGTTTTGCTGTCTTTTGCCCATTTGCCCATGCGGTGCGGGTTTTTCTTGGCAAATTGTTTAACCGCAAACGGTGCGCGGCGATCAGAGTTCCCTTCGCGCAGAACCGGATTTACAGCAGAACCTTTTACTGTGTCATATTTCTTGCGGGCTTCTTTTTCCGCATCTGTTTTCGGGTCTTCCACATAATCGGGAATGTCGAAACCGTGATCCTGCAACTCTTTAATCGCAGCAATCAACTGGGGAACAGAAGCCGACACGTTCGGCAATTTAATCACGTTGGCTTCGGGCTTTTTCACCAATTCACCCAACTCAGCCAAATCGTCGGAATGCAAATCGAACAAAGCGAGGATACGGGCTGCCAAAGAGATGTCCTTTGTGCCTACCTCGATGCCAGCCGCACCGGCGAATTTCTGGATGATCGGCAGGAAAGAACCGCTTGCCAGTTCCGGCGCTTCATCGACGATTGTATAGATGATGTCAGTCATTTTGTTTCAAAACTCCCAAAAGCCATAGAGGCAAATATTTAATTTCGTGGTCGTATTTGTAGTATCTGGACCGCCGCACCGCAACAAATTTACAGTTTTTTTCGGTATTACCAGTTGAGATTACCTTTTAATCCTTCAAAATCAATCTTCTAGCAAGTGAGCGTACAAAAGATCCACAAACTACAAAAAAACAGGTGAAATTTTTCATAGCTTTTTTGATTATATTTACCCCCTGCAAGGCTATCGATTCTGCCTCCTCAGCCGTCTTAATTCACACGTTTTTACCCGATACATTTGTATTACCACTACGATAGATTTGAGAGACTTTCCTTTGTCTACAACCCTTTGTAAAACATAGAAAAACTGCCGATTTGGTCATACCAAAACTTTCCTTGCCAACCTGTTTCTACAAGCGTATCGTCGCCTGAATGACATGGGAGACTTCGCTGTCGTCCATCCTTGTTCCTCCAGGAGATATCGCACATGAGCAAAATTAAGGTCCAAAATCCGATCGTCGAACTCGACGGCGACGAGATGACCCGCATTATCTGGCAGTTCATCAAAGACAAACTGATCCTTCCCTATGTCGATGTCGATTTAAAATACTATGACCTCGGCATGGAAAACCGCGATGCAACCGATGATCAGGTTACGATTGATGCCGCCAACGCCATTAAGGAACATCGTGTCGGTGTAAAATGCGCGACCATCACCCCGGATGAAGCCCGCGTGGAAGAATTCGGCCTGAAAAAAATGTGGAAATCGCCCAACGGCACATTGCGTAATATTATCGGCGGCACCGTCTTTCGCCAGCCGATTATCTGTAAAAACGTCCCGCGCCTTGTCCCCGGCTGGACCAGCCCGATTGTCATTGGTCGCCATGCCTTTGGCGATCAGTATAAAGCCACTGACATGCGCGTTCCCGGTCCCGGCAAACTGACCATGACGTTTGAACCCGCCGATGGCGGTGAAGCCATCACCCATACGGTTTATGAATTTGAAAGTTCCGGCGTGGCCATGTCCATGTATAACGTGGATGACTCTATTCGCGGTTTTGCCCGCGCCTGCTTGAACTACGGCCTTGAACTGGGCTGGCCTGTCTTCCTGTCCACCAAAAACACCATCTTGAAAGCCTACGATGGACGTTTCAAAGACATCTTCGAAGAAGTCTATGAAACCGAATTCAAAGAACAGTTCGAACGGGCTGGCATCATGTACCAGCACCGCCTGATCGACGATATGGTTGCCTGCGCCATGAAATGGTCAGGCGGTTTCGTCTGGGCCTGTAAAAACTACGATGGGGATGTGCAATCCGATACGGTCGCACAGGGGTTCGGTTCCCTCGGTCTGATGACCTCCGTTCTTATGACACCGGATGGGCAAACGGTTGAAGCCGAAGCCGCCCACGGCACCGTCACCCGTCACTATCGCATGCATCAGGAAGGCAAGGAAACCTCCACCAACCCGATTGCCTCCATCTTTGCATGGACACGGGCTTTGAAATTCCGTGGTCAATTTGATGGCACTCCAGCCGTTGAACGTTTTGCCGAAGATCTGGAAAAAGTCTGTATTGAAACGGTTGAAAGCGGCCATATGACCAAAGACTTGGCCTTATTGGTCGGCCCCGATCAATCCTGGTGTACAACCCAGCAATTCCTTGATCATATTGATGCAAACCTGAGAGACAAAATGGCCCGCCGTCCGGGTTAATCTCGTTACATTACAAATTAAATCCAGAATAAGCTTGGTGTTACAGCCAAGCTTATTTTGTTTTAATCATAAACCAGAAAAGACCGTTTTAAACTGAAATGAAAAAAACTCTTTTCAACTGACTGATCTATCGTCCAAATTGCACGATATATGATAGAATGGTTGTAAATGAACATGTGAGGCAAAGACGTTTTTATATGACACGACTTTATACTCTCTCCTTTATTGTTTTCTTATTGTCAGGTCTTTTTACATCCTCACACGCAGAAAACAGCTTTGTCATCTCTGAAGACAGCTACCAGGGACATATCCAGATATTCGGTCATGTCGGCTTTCTCATGCGTTTGACGCAGAAACAAGCCTTCAGCGTTTCCGTCCACAATCATGTCAACCAACAATGTCGTATCTCGGACGAACTCTTACGCGCCCCGCTTCTCTCTGAATTAAAACTCAGTGATTATCCGACAGCTTCCACCGCCCCATTTACTTTGCATTTGGAACTCATTGGCGGGATGGATCCCCATAAAACATGTCTCGTGAGCTATGACCTCAGCCTCCTTCGTAATTATAGCGGCCATACCGATGGTCAGGAAGAAGTCCAAAACTCATACGATTACATACACGCTGTTCCTTTATTGGAAGTCAAAGGCCTTATGCATATCCGACCAGATACAACAGAACAAAAATTGGTGGAAGGCGTTCAGATAGCAGGGAAACGGCTCCTATACAATTTAGGCCAAATTCAAAAAATATACGCTTTACCCCAAAAACGTTAACTCCCTTCCCTCCTCAAAAAAAAAGGGCGACCACGAAAGTCGCCCTGTCGAGTTTGGGTAAATTCAATTTATTTTTCTAAAACATAAGCCCCCGGGGCGCGCATTAATGGGGCATGCTGATTGCTGCCCAGTTTATAAGGCGCCGCTTTTTCGTCACCGGATCGCGTCCCCAGCCAACCGGCCCAATGATCCCACCAAGACCCTTGTGCCTTGCTTGCCCCCGCCAGCCATTCGTCTGATGTCTTGGCACCTTTGGCATTGTGCATATAGCTTGCCTTCGGGTTGCCCGGCGGGTTGATAATGGATTGAACGTGACCGCTGGAATGCAGAACAAATTCAGAGTCACCGCCAAAGAACTTGGCAGAATTAAAGCATCCCTTCCAGACGCTGATATGATCTGTCTGCCCCCCGACCATATAGATATCGCAATCGACTTGTTTCAGATCGATCGGTTCGCCTTTGACTGTCAGTCCGCCCGGAACTTTCAACAAATCCAGCGAGAAAACATCCAACAGGTCTTCGTGTAGTTTTGCAGTGACGCGGGTGGAATCGTTATTCCAGAACAGAATATCAAATGCAGGCGGTTTTTTACCCATCAAGTAATTATTGACCCAATAGTTCCAGACCAGATCGTTGGGGCGCATCCATGTAAAGACACGTCCCATTTCTTCACCATCCAGTACACCTTTATAACGCGATTTCATCTTCGCCATTGCAATGGCTTCGTTCGAGGCAAACAAGCCAAGGGATTGTTTCTCATTGCTGTCCAGAACCGCAACAACCATCGTTGCCGACTTGACATATTTTTTCTTTTTCGCCGCCAGATAACCCAACAGGGCCGCCATCGGAATAGCCCCGGTACAGGCTGCATACAGGTTGATTTCGTCCATCAAGGTAATGGAACGGATGGCCTCAATCCCTTCTTCCAATGCAGTGACATATTCATCCAGTCCCCAATGACGGTGTTCACGTGTCGGGTTACGCCAGCTGACCATAAAGACCTGAAAGCCACTGTTGACCAGATATTCCACCGCACTTTTCCCCGGCGCGAGATCCAACAGATAGTATTTATTGACGACAGGCGGGATAAACATAATCGGGCGTTCATGCACCAAGGGGGTCGTCGGGGCATACTGGATCAATTCCAAAACATCGTTGCGATAAATCACATCACCGGGGGTGGCAGCAATATTTTCCCCGACTTGAAAGGCTGACTTGTCCACCTGAGCTGGCAACCAATTATTTTCTGAGATATCTTTGGCAAAATTTTGAAACCCTTCCATCAGGCTTTTACCGCCGCTCTCGCGTAACTTTTCCAGTGCTGCCGGGTTGCTCAACAGATTATTTGTCGGGGATAAGGCATCCGTCACCAACGAGGACAGGTAACGCGCACGCTGGACATCCTTGTCTTCCAGTTCAACATGATCGATCATATTGTTGATCGCACGTGACCATGCCAGATAGCCATGCATCGCCATCTTGTGCATCGGGCTACGATCCCACGCATCATCGCGGAAACGTCGATCTCCTTTTTCCACTTCCAGTGCCTCAGGATTGGCGACTGCTGCGGTCAACTCTTTTGCCAGCTTGTTGGTTTCTTCCAATACCACAGCTGGCTTACAGATAACTTGCCCGCCTACTTTGGAAAACAGTTTCACCATATCTTGCGGCGAAACGCCCCCGACGAAAGGTGAATTCAGTTTAACCTTCTCGTCCTGTGCCTTTTTGTCTTCCAATCCCTTGGTTTGGTTCGAAGCCGGAGAATTGACATTACGCACCATCTCAACCCATTGGTTCGCCACGGCGTTGGGCAAACTATAAAGCTGTTGCATACCGTTCATGTAATTTGACAAGGCGGTATTGCCGTCGAACGCGGAAGCCAACGGCTTTGCGGCTGCATTTTTAGGCATATGTTTAGTCGGTTTGTAGTTCCACATGTTTATTACCCTTATTGGCGTTTATTTTATTCTTGTTGTTCTGAATAATGCTGATTTTTCAGCGGCTTAATTAAAGCTTTCCAGAAACCCAACACCATAACTACAGATAGGGTTTTTGCGTTATTTTTAAATTTGTAATTGATGTATCTGCATCTTATACGATGTATGCCTGTAAAGCAGGGCGCGAGCTATCACAAATGTGATCGCGTATCAATTAAGTATAAATACGCCTATACAAATGTAGGCATACTACACCTATACAAGCCACCTATAACAACCATTGGTTTATAGCTCTATATATTTCAATCACTTATCACAGTCGTGATGTGGCAGGACAAACATGCCTTCAGATCAAAACATTCGATTTTGATGAAAATGAATTGAATTTTTTATGATTTTTTAGTGACCCACAGACTTGGAAAAGCCATTTATCAGGATCACACCTGATACAATTAAACCGATTCCCAGTATGGCGGGCAGGTCAGGAATTTCTTTATAAAAGACGATTCCAGATAAGGTCACCAAGACAACGCCAATACCCGACCATATGGCATATGTGATTCCAATCGGCAGGACACGCAAAGTCAGCGTCATAAAATAAAACGCACAACCATAGCCCACCACGACAATTACACTGGGCCAAAATCGGCTGAACTCTTGCGATGCTTTCAACGCACTGGTTCCAATAACTTCGGCAAGAATGGCAATCGCCAGATAAACATATGTCATAAAGAGACCTCAATGGGTGGGTTAATGCGTGTACAGTTTTTACAAACGTTTTTCGCCAACACACGCAACCATTGCTTATGAATAGATCAATGTGTGCCACGGCGATACCCCCTTGGATCAATTCATTCAGAATTTAACAAAGTCATCCGCACCACAGCGCCGGGCGGCTTTTTTGACCGCTTTCCCACAAAGAATAATTTTATTGATAAATAGAGTCAGATTCACCTTGACGAGAGCAGTTGTTTTCCGTAAAAGGCGGGTCTCTCTTGAGGGCGGGACTATGTCTGGCCCCACCTTCAGTATTTATGAGATTGAGGAATTTGTATTATGGCACGTCGCTGCTCACTTACTGGTAAAGGCGTTCAAACTGGCAACAACGTTAGCCACGCTAAAAACCGCACTCGTCGTCGTTTCTTGCCGAACTTGCAAGACGTAACTCTGGTTAGCGACGCCCTTGGCGTTTCCGTTGGCCTGCGCGTTAGTGCTTCTGCACTGCGTACGATCGAACACAAAGGCGGTCTGGATGCGTACTTGCTCGACACAGCAGCCGACAAGCTGCCGCGTGAAGCACGCCGTTTGAAAAGCCGTGTTAAAAAAGCTCAAACTAAAAAAGCTGCTTAATTCAGCCTTTTAGTTACAGTTTACAAAGAAGCCGCCTACTTGAAAAAGTGGCGGCTTCTTTGTGTTTTGATTTTATATTTTAACGTAACAAAAGAAGTTTCATAAGCAAGGTACGTTGTAAAGGACTGTAGTTATCGTCACTGATCAGGCTCAGAATCGTCTCTCCCTTTTCATTTTTTTCGGCAATAATACCTTCAAAATTATCCAGCGGCGTGGGACTACGCAATGTTGCCAGCACCTTTTCACGTTGACCGGTTTCCACGTTCAACACCGACAAACGGATGGCAACACCTTGCAAAGGACGGTAAAACCGTTCCAGAAGCACCATACGTTCATCATCCGGTAAACGCGTCAATCCGGTCGGGCGAAAACCATCGCTAAGCGGAAGTTTATAGGCCTGCCATGTCTTTGCCGGATCCTGCACCCATAAAAAGGTGGCAGGCACGTCTTTTGGGCCTTCTGCGACAATAACCAGACGCCCATCGGAAGAAACTTCAATCGCTTCCAGCCCATCGTTAAAAGGCAGATCATAAACTTCTTTGGGAAGCGGCAGTTCTTTCCCCATCACATATCCAGCCAGATTATAAGGCACAATGCGATCGTCACGTTCAAACGAAACATAGATAAGACCATCGCCTGCATCCGCGAGACTTTCCGCATCAATACGATGATCACCGTCCAGTTCATCGTCGTTTTTTTCCAGCAAGGGCACAATGTCAACCAGACTCATATCTGGATTAAATTGAAACAAGTGGGCGCGATCACTTACCGCCAGCAGTTGCCCCTCTTTTTTCAATAAAGCTGACAGGCCGCCAAACGCACGGCTATCGGCTTCCAACTGCGTCACAGACAGCAATTTAATATGATCGGTCTGAAAAGGCGCAAAGGGAACCTCTTTTTTCCATACCTTGACGGGTTCCGCTACGGCAGGGATTGCCCAAACCAACATGAAAAAAAGAATGTATCGCATTTTTATCCCCTGAGATGCATATGATCCAGTTTCGCGTCAAACATATCCGCCAGGTTTTGCAAAATGGTGCCGCCGAGATCTTCCGGATTGCTGAGTGTCACCGCATTTCGGTAATAACGCGTCACATCATGTCCAATCCCGATGGCGGTCAATTGCACAGGTGTGCGTGTTTCCATCCATTCGATGACTTCGCGCAAATGTGCTTCCAGATAGCTGCCCGGATTGGATGAAAGTGTCGAATCGTCAACCGGTGCCCCATCTGAGATCACCATCAGAATTTTACGTTCTTCCGGGCGCATCATCAGGCGTTTATAAGCCCATAGCAAAGACTCGCCGTCGATATTTTCTTTTAGCAGTCCTTCTTTTAACATCAGGCCCATATTATTTTTAGCCCGGCGCCACGGTACACTTGCCGGTTTATAAACCACATGACGCAAATCGTTCAGACGCCCGGGATTAGGTATCTTGCCTTCCGACATCCATTTTTCGCGCGACTTTCCGCCTTTCCATGCCCGTGTGGTAAAGCCGAGGACCTCAACCTTGACCCCGCACCGTTCCAACGTGCGGGCCAGAATATCGGCACTGATGGCCGCCACCGTAATCGGACGTCCCCGCATGGAACCGGAATTATCAATTAATAAGGACACAACGGTATCGCGGAACTCGGTTTCTTTTTCCCATTTATAAGACAAGGAATGTGTCGGGTTTGCCACAATCCGTGCCAAACGGGCCGCATCCAGCAAACCTTCTTCCAGATCAAAATCCCAGGACCGTTGTTGTTGCGCCATGAGACGGCGTTGCAGACGGTTGGCAATCCGGGCGACAACCCCTTGCAGGTTTGCCAATTGCATATCAAGCTGGCGACGCAAACGTTCCAGCTCTTCTTCATCCGCCATATCTGCGGCTTCGATCTCTTCATCAAATTCGGTCGTATAGGCTTTATAATCAATTGCCAAGGCCTGTGACGGGTCCAGCCAATTGGGGCGGCGCGTTGGCCCGGCGGGGCTTTCTTCATCTTGACCCGGTTCGCTGTCGTCTTCTTCGCCGTCCTGATCTTCTTCAGCGTCCATGCCGCCCATATCGTCACTGGCTGACGGCATATCCATATCATCTGCCGTATCACCACTGGACCCGACACTTTGCAATTCCTGATCAGAGGCACTGTCCTCGCCTTCAACCTCGTTGCTGTCCCCGGTATTTTCTTCTTCTTCCTGATCACCACCGGGTGGTTCCATCAGTTCCAGTTCTTCCAGAAAACGATAGACCGCATCGCTATAGGCTTTTTGATCATCCGCATTGGCAACCAGTTCATCCAGCACATGTTCGCCATGTTCTTCCAGAAACGGGCGCCACATATCAGCGGCCTTCTGGGCCACCGGTGGTAAATCCACACCGGTCAGGCGTTCGCGCACCAACAGGGCAAGGCCTTGTGCCATCGGGACATCTTCGCGATTTAAGGCATTGCCCCAGCCGTTTTCCATGCAGCGCGTATCCAAAAGGGTCCGCAGATTTTGCGCAACCCCTTTCATACGCCGCGAGCCCAAAGCCTCCACACGGGTTTGTTCAACCAGTTCAAAGACTTCGCGCGCATTTGCATCGCTTGGCATCTTGGCACGGTGCAGGTTTGCATCATGGAAACGCAGGCGCAAGCTGGCGGCATCCGCCGTCCCGCGCAAACGTTCCAGATCACTGGCAGATATGGCCCCACGCGATGGCATCGGCAGACGCACTGCCATTTTGGAAACACTTGCGGCACCCGGCGAGTAATTGACCATCAATTCCGCTTCGCCGGAAAATGATCTTACAGTCGCCGTGGTTACCCGTTTCAAAAGGTCGCGTGTTTCTTCCTGCATCAGCTTAAGGCCACACGCGCTGCGCTTAACGGCAGGTCCACATCAAAACAACGTTGGTAGAATTCAGCCACAACGGGACGTTCCATCTCATCACATTTATTCAGGAACGTAACGCGGAACGCATAGGCCAGATCATTATTGAAGATGGCGGCATTTTCCGCCCATGTAATCACGGTACGCGGTGACATAACGGTTGAGATATCACCGTTGATAAAGCCTTGGCGCGTCAAGTCCGCCAATTCAACCATCGCACTGACATTTTTACGCCCTTCGGCGTTATCAAGGGCCGGAATTTTTGCCAGCACGATATCCACTTCGGCATCATGGGCCAGATAATTCAACGTCTGCACAATTGACCAACGGTCCATTTGCCCCTGGTTAATCTGTTGTGTGCCGTGATACAGGCCCGTGGTATCGCCCAGACCGATCGTATTCGCCGTTGCGAACATCCGAAAATGGCTGTGCGGACGGATCACGCGGTTTTGGTCCAGCAAGGTCAATTTACCTTCCACTTCCAAAATACGCTGAATGACAAACATCACGTCCGGGCGACCGGCATCATATTCATCAAAGACCAGCGCACAGGGATGTTGCAGCGCCCAGGGAAGAATACCTTCGCGGAATTCCGTGACCTGCTTGCCATCCTTCAAAACAATGGCATCTTTACCCACCAGATCAATCCGGCTGATATGGCTGTCCAGATTGATGCGCACACACGGCCAGTTCAAACGGGCGGCAACCTGTTCGATATGAGACGATTTACCCGTCCCGTGATACCCCTGCACCATCACACGGCGGTTATGGGCAAATCCGGCTAAAATCGCCAGTGTGGTTTCTTTGTCAAATCGGTAGCTTGGATCCACATCCGGCACATATTCATTGCCTTGTGAAAAAGCGGGCACATCCATATCCACATCAATACCAAAAGTATCGCGAACATTGACGGTCGTATCGGGTGCATTCAGGGGGAAGGCTTGCTTGCCTGCAACTTCGGTCATAATTTCTTTTCTTTGTTAATCGAGGATAACGTTTTTAAGCAATGTATAGGCTTGGCTGATAATTTTGAATCGTTCTTCTGCCTCTTTATCGCCGCCATTGGCATCGGGGTGATATTTTTTCACAAGGACTTTATAACGCGATTTCAGTTCCTGCAAGGTCGCATCCGATTTTAAATCCATCAAGGCAAAGGCTTGACGTTCTTCCAGGTTGAACTGTGCATAATCATCTTCAGGCTCGCGTTTAAAACTGCCATCTTCATTGAAAAACCCAAAATCGTCCTTAAAACCACCACCCCCGCCGGGGCTTTTGCGAAAGGTGCCAAAATTCCAGCTGGGACGATCCCATGTATAATCCTTGCGCATATCACGTTCGATATCGGCGGAATTCATGCCCTCGTAATAATTCCAGCGCCGATTATATTCGCGCACATGCTCAAGGCAAAATAAATGGTAAGATCGCAGGTCATCACGCGATTTGGGTGCCTTGAATTCACCAAAGCCATTGCAGTCGGGCCATGCACATCTGGGGGCATCAGGCGCAATTTCGGTTTCCGGTTCTTCCCAGAAACGGCTGTTGAAGCGAAGATCATTTTTAAACGACACTTAAATCAAACCCGTTATCGACATTGTTTCCATCCCGATATGGGACACAGGGCCGTTTATAACAAGTCGGGGCGTTTTGAAAAAGGGGCAAAAAAATATCCGGTGCAAACGAATGTCACCGGATATTTAATTTTGAGCCTTTTAGCGTCGGTCTTCGGCCAATGCACGCGCCAGACTGGACAGTGCTTCCTGATGTTTTTCATTGCGGATCAGGGAAAAATGGCGTGACAATTCCAGCCCCATGCGTTCGCGCGGGTTGGCTTCACGTTGAATTTCACCCCCAACACCATCGAAAAAGAATTCAACCGGCGTATTCAACATACGGGCAATCTCAAACAAGCGACCAGCGGAAACACGGTTTACACCCTGTTCATATTTATGCGCCTGCTGATAGGTCACACCGATCCCTTTCGCCAATTCCTGCTGGGTCAAGCCCAACATAATACGACGTTCTCTAATCTTCTCACCGACGAACCGATCTACATCATCCGCTCTTTTTTTGTTTACTATATCCGACATCGGCTTATAGCTCCCATTCTCAAAAACTTTACAATTCAGAACACCCGAATTTTCAAAAGACCCTCAAGCCTAATACTTTTTGTTATACTTCCTTAGTATAGTATTGCAAAAAAGTTATCAAGCCTTACATTCCGTAATCCATAAGTTGAACTGTCCCGTACGGGTTAAATACACAAAATCAACCAATTAGTTAGAAAAAGGAATTCTCATGTCCGTTGCAAAAATGATGAAAGAAAAGCTGGAACGCGAATTTTCACCATGTATTCTGGAGCTTGAAGACGAATCTTACCGCCATGCCGGCCATGCCGGGGCAAACCCAGAAGGTGAAAGCCATTTCCAACTCCTGATCGTATCGGACAAGTTTGATGGGGTTTCACGCGTGCAACGTCAACGTATGGTTTATGACGTATTAGCTGTAGAAATGAAAGAGCGGGTTCATGCTCTGGTTCTAAAGACACTTACCCAAAAGGAGTACGATGCGCGTTAAACCTACCACAAATGTAGGTTGGATTGACAATCGTCTTTTTACATTTTATGGTGCATACCGCCTCTCATACTTTAGCATGAAGAAGGTCACAATAATAAAAACCGTCATAAAACCGTTGAGAAGAAAATGCTACCATCACTTATTAGCCGAAACGTTGTTGTGGCAGGACAGCGCACCAGCTTCAGATTAGAACCGGAAATGTGGTCCGCCCTTGATCTGATTTGCCAGCAAGAACAAACCGATGTCCATTCACTTTGCACATGGATCAGTACGTATAAACCCCGTTCCAACCGCACCTCCGCCATTCGGGCATTTATCGTGTCCTATCTACGGGCCCAAATTGACGGTGTGCACATAAATACAGGACAGGACAATCACATTCCTGTTCAGGATCAAGAGGATATGAGCGAAGGCCTGCGCCACCTTTTTCGTGCAGCAGGCTAACCCATAAAGCAAAAACGGCCTGCATGGGGGCAGGCCGCAATGTCTATCTTATATGACTTTGGTGCAGGGCATTTTGCCCTGTCTTTTTTTATGCCTCATCCCCGACATAATGTTCCGGCCATCTTTCTTTCACCAATGATCCGGCGCTGTCCATTGCGTGACAACCATCAATCATCGCCGGACGATCCTTTAAACGTTCCTCCGCAGATTGTGCCTCGCGGCGGCGTTTCAGGGCCGGATAAAGTGTTTGATAAGTTGCTGTTGCCAGTGGTGCCAACATTTCAACCAAATGTGTACACCCCTTTACGCCCCCCAGCTTTGCCCGCACATTTTTATTCCATCCCGGACCGATCTGCATGCCTTTGAGCACATCAAAGGCCGGCGTAATTGTATCGCAGACATTAAACGGACTATGATCAATACAAGCCGCCACATCCTGAATAACCATCTCTTCGTTCACGGTAATGCGCAATTGCATATTATGGATAGGTTCGCCCGCCTCGATAACGCCACGGTCCTGATTGGGAAAAGAATAGGTTTTGGTATCGACCAAATGACCTTCGATATCAAACAAACCATCTTCGCGTTCATATCCTGTAAACGTCACTTGACGGGTATGTTGATGTGTCCGTTTTGCCGGTGTCGGTAAAGGCATAAAACATTTCCTTTTACTGGGACAAAAAGAGATAGCTGTACGGTTTTGCCATACAGCTATTTCGATATTACAGAGTTTGAATAGGCCCATATAGGGTTGAGGTCAAGCCCCCACGCCATAGCTTTCACCACCGTGAACGTATGTTTCACAGGCTTGCAGGTCCTCTGCCAAGCTTTCCTGAACCGCTTGATAGAGATCGCGTTGAGACACCATACCTATGGGATTTCCGGCTGCATCCACAATCGGCAAGTGACGATATCCTTTCTCCACCATCATTTCCAATGCCTTTGAACTCAGGCAATCACCCGTAATTGTATCCGGGTTTTGTGTCATCACATCACCAACGGTGATCACATCCGGGTCTTGATTTGCACCAATCACTTTGCGCATCAAATCGCGCTCAGTCACGATTCCAACAAGCCCACCGGCCCCAACCACAATGGCAGCACCAATATTTTCAGCCGTCATCAAGACAGCAGCCTCACGAACCGTTTTATCGGCTGTCACGGTTGTGCATCGGATTTCCTTAATGACGCCTGGTACGATCTTTCTTTGCATATATGTTCCTCCCTATGAACAATGATCTCCCTGAAAAACAGGACGATTTATACGTGGGGAGCGAAAAATGCAGTTTCAAATCTTATTTTGCAAAGATCCGTTTAAAAAAGTCGTAGATCCAAAGAACATCAATCGCTTTCCGGCGGAAAAACACGGATGGATGTAATCTGGTTTCTTTTGCGGGCCCGGACTTCAAAACGAAAACCGAAAAAGTGAAAAATCTGCCCCACTTCGGGAATGCGCCGTGCTTCATGCAACAGCAACCCCGCAATGGTCGAGGCTTCTTCATCGGGTAAACGCCATTCAAATTCCCGGTTCAAGTCACGGATTGTCACAACACCATCGACAATATACGTGCCGTCCGCCTGCGGTTGCACCCCTTCCACGGTGTCATCATGTTCATCTTCGATATCCCCGACAATTTCTTCAAGAATATCTTCCAATGTGACGATACCCATCACGCTGCCATATTCGTCTACCACAACAGCGAAATGTTCGCGACGGGCGCGAAAGGCTTCCAATTGCCCCAAAAGCGTTGTCGCCTCAGGAATAAACCAGGTTTTTGCCGCCAGTTCTTCAATTTTAAGCTCCGTCAATTCCCCACGCTGCGCCCGAATAGCGCGCAACAAGGCTTTGGCGTGTAAAATGCCAATGATATTGTCCGGTTCCCCCCGATAGACAGGAATGCGGGTAAAGGGGCTGTCCAAAACCTGTTCGACCATTTCTTCTGCCGGCAAGTCCGCATCAATCATTACCACCGCTTTGCGGTGTGTCATAATTTCCCCGACCTCGACTTCGTTGAGATCAAGGATGCTATGCAGCATCGTGCGTTCCTGACTGATGGCTTCATCATTTTGCGCATCATGCAAATTAATCGCACCGCGCAATTCTTCGGCAGACTGCCCGCCATCTTCGGATTGTCCGGCGCCAAACAGGCGCAACGTGCCCGCAACGATGAACTGCGTGGTCATGGTGATCGGTGCAAGCAGATAGACAAGCACCTTCATAATCGGGGCAATCGCCAGTGCCATGCGATTTGCGTTTTGGATCGCAAATGTTTTCGGCATAATTTCCGCAAAAATCAGAACAACAACGGTCATCGTCAAGGTTGCCCAAACAACACCTGTCTCGCCAAACATCTCGATCATAACACTGGTCGCCAAAGCCGATGCCAGAATATTGACCAGATTGTTCCCCAATAAAATTGCACCGATCAGGCGTTCCTTGGAATCGAGAAGGCGGTTTACAATGCCCGCACGGCTATCTTCACCACTTTGTTCCAGCTGATGCATCAATGGTCGTGACGCTGCCGTCAGCGCCGTTTCCGAACCGGAAAAAAAAGCAGAAAACAGGATCAATAGAAAAATAGCACCCAGAATAATCGTCATTCACGTTTTCCTTTTTGATAAAGGAACCTTCCTATGATTTTGATCGAACCAACAAATCGTCGAGATATTCTTTCAAGGCTTGATCTTCAACATCACGGCTCAGATAAGCTTGACCGATCCCGCGCACAAGAACGAACATAACCTTGCCGTCTTTAACCTTCTTGTCTTTCAACATATGTTTCATTAACAATTCAGCCGTCCAATCCTCACAGGGCAAAGCCCTTAAGTCCACCGGCATGTCCAAAGACAAAAGATGTTCTTTCACCCGCACCACATCTTCTTGCGGACACAGCCCTTGGGCGGCACAGTATTCAAAGGCCATGACCATACCGATGGCAACCGCTTCCCCATGCAACAGCCCCCCATCGTAACCGCATTCTTTTTCCAGCGCATGCCCGAAGGTATGCCCCAGATTTAACAAGGCGCGCACCCCGCCTTCGCGTTCATCCTGTGCAACAACATCGGCCTTGGCCGCGCAACTGCGCAAAATGGCTTCACGGCGTACATCCTGATCGCCATCAATCAGTTTTTGACCGTTTTCTTCCAGCCAATTAAAAAAGTCTGCATCGCCCAGCAATCCATATTTCACGACCTCGGCATATCCGGCCAGAAGTTCGCGTTTGGGCAGACTGTTCAGACTTTCCGTATCAATTAACACCAGTCGCGGCTGATGGAACGCACCTATCAGGTTCTTTCCCGCCTTGGCATTGATCCCGGTCTTGCCACCGACCGAACTGTCCACCTGTGATAACAGAGTCGTCGGCACCTGAATAAAATCAATTCCGCGCAAAAGCGTACTGGCGGCAAAGCCTGTAATATCGCCAATTACCCCGCCACCGAGTGCAATCAACGTTGTGCCGCGTTCAATCCCCATCGCCAAAATATCTTCCAGCAATTGTTCAAAATGCGCCATACTTTTGGTGGCTTCACCTGCGGGTAAGGTAACAACATCATATGTAATGCCCGAATCTGTCAGCGACTGCCCCAATTGATCCAGATAAAGCGGCCCCACATTGCTGTCGGTCACAATAACCACGCGCTTTGTTTTTAAAAGCGGTAAAAAATAGCGGCCCGCATCCGACAAAACACCGGGGGCAGCAATAATATCGTAGCTGCGTTCATCAAGGGCGACATGCAATGTCTTTTTATCAATCGTCATAGGTTCGGCTCAATTCATCCAAAGTGGCAATCACACGGGCAACCGTGGTGTCTTGTGTTTCATCGCGGGTTTCAACCGTAATATCGGCTTCAGCATAAACCGGATAGCGTTCCTCGACCAGTTTGCGCAAGATTTTTGCAGGATTTCCCTGATTCAGCAACGGTCGATGTTTACGCCCTGTCGTGCGTTTGATCAGCACCTCCAGATCCGCTTTCAGCCAAAGGCTCGTTCCGGTTTTGCCAATCAGTTTACGGGTTTCCCTGTTCATAAAGGCCCCCCCCCCTGTTGCCAGAATGCACGGTTCGCCTTCCAGAATACGCTTGATGACGCGGCGTTCGCCATCGCGAAAGGCTGCTTCACCGTAAATTTCAAAAATATCGGCAACGCAACAACCTGCCGCTTCTTCGATTTCACGATCCGCATCAATAAAAGGAACATCGAAATGTTGCGCGAGATTACGCCCAATACAGGACTTGCCAGCGCCCATCAACCCCACAAGAACAAGGGATCGACCTTTGGGCAGCTTGAGTTTCGTTCGTTGATCTGACACCTTTTTCCGTTTCAAAGTAGAATTAATTTCAAAATTTGAGCCTACTTTAATTAAGATTTTATATTTTCGTAAGTAGAATTCTTCATCGGCACCGTTGAAACTGTTGAAAGAGACGGTTAGACTGCGCGCAAAGATCGTTATTCACGAAAAGAAAAGAAGACGAAAACCTCCCATGAAGGCATTTTCAAAATTTCTCCTCATCCTTATTCTGCTGGTCCTTGGTGGTGCCGGTGTTTTTCTGGCAACGTGGGATATCCCGGCCCCGACCTCCCCGGTCAGCAAGACCCTGCCCGATGACCGTTTTCCACGTTAAATGAACATGCGCTTCTTTCTCAAAGCTACCGTATGCCTTTCCATTCTCGTGGGGTCCCTGACCAATGGATATGCGCAAGACAACAGCCCGCGTACCTTGTCCCCGCGCAACATCATGCAGGAAGAACAAGAGGTACCGGACGTTACCCCTGTTCCGGTAAAAACCATATCCGGCGGGATCAATGTGCGTTCACTGGACAGCGTTGATAAAGAAGCTCTCGGCGTGCTCAGCGGATCACAAGCCTTCCCGGCGGATATGTGGTCACAAAGTGAGCGCACCTTCGTCGAAGCCTTAATCGCAGATTTACCAACACAACCCTCCGCTCCTTATTTGCGCATCCTGCAACGCCGCCTGCTGTTAAGTGCGGCCCAACCGCCACAAGGGTCCCAAACAGATATTTCCCTGCTTGGTTTGCGGGCTAAAAAATTAGCAGATATGGGGCAGGTCAAGGATGTCATTTCCTTAATCCGCAGCGCGCCACAGAACGAACGTCAGGACGCGCTTCAAATGCAATTGGCTCAAGCCCACCTGCTGGATGACAATGTATCTGAGGCTTGCGCATTGGCGGCAACAGGTTCACAAGAAAGCAGCGATCCTTTTTGGATCAAGACACTCGCCTTTTGCCGTCTACTCGCCAAACAAAATGACCGGGCCATGCTGTCTTTGAATTTATTGCGTGACGGCGGGGATAACGACCCGATCTTTTATCGATTAATGGAAGGCTTAAATGCCGGCGAACGCCCGACCCTTGAAAACCTGCTCGCACCAAAGCCGTTGGAAATTGCCTTGATCAAAGCCAGTCAGGCTATTTTGTCCGCTGACATTCGCAACAGTGACGATCCTTTGGTTTTAAGCATGCTGACCAAAGCAGGTGACGTCGAGGCCACACAAAAAGCGGTTGAGCTTAACCTTGCCAGTGCCGATTTTCTGAAAGAAGCCTTTCTGCATGTCAAATTTAGTGCAGACGAATTGGCCAATCCACTGGACAGCGCCGAAAAGCTCGACACCTTGAAAGCGCAGGCCTTGCTGTATCAGGTCAGTTCGCAAGATGGTCAACTTCCTGTTGTTCAAAGCGAAACCATCGCCTTGGCATTTGAACTCGCCAACAACGATGGTAACTTTTTCAGCATTGCCCGTCTTTACAGTCCGATGATTGCACAGTTGCCACGTGGCATCGACATGTTGTGGTTTGCCCCACAAGCCATGCGCGCCCTGTTAGGGGCAGGGGATTGGGAAAGTGCAAAATCCTGGTATCTCATGCTTCGTAACGCCGCCTTCAGCGATAACGAGGCCGCAAAACACTGGATTGCCATCCGCCCCTTGGCCGTTTTAGCCGGATTTGACGTTGCACAGGAAGCTGTTCATCAGACCTTGACAGACTGGTGGGCCGCACAAGAAAAAATCCCGCAAAGCTATCAAAAAGCTGCCCTTTTATTTTCCATCATCAATGGCATGGGGCTGAACGTTGCGAACACCTTGTGGCTGGATATGATACAAGGCCCAAAACTGACAAATGGACAATCGCCCAAAACAGGCCTTTGGGTTAAGATGAATGAAGCGGCAAACCAAAACCGTCTCGGTGAAACCGTTCTGATAGCCTTACTCGCCTTTGACGGGGCCAAAGCCGGCGAAATGGACAGCACCTTCTTGCATGATACCTTGGCGGCATTGCGCACAGTTGGTCTGGAACGTGATGCGCGCGCTGTTGCTGTGGAAACACTTTTACAAACAGGGTTCTAGATACTGAATAAGGTCTGCTTATGAAACCATCGCGTCACATTACTTCATTTTTACAAATGATGTCCGTTGAACGCGGCGCAGCGCCAAACACATTGGACAGTTATCGACGTGACCTTGAAGGATTGGAAAGCTTTCTTAAAAGCTTGGCGCAGCGTTTGGAAACAGCGTCAACGGAAGATTTACGGCGCTACATCAAAAAAATTCACGATAGTGGATATGCACCACGTACCGCTGCACGCCGACTTTCCGCCCTCAAACAATTTTTCAAATTTCTATACGGGGAACGTATTCGCCCGGATGACCCGGCTGCCAATCTGGACAGCCCCAAACAAGGTCGCCCCTTACCCAAGTTCTTAAGCGAAGAAGAAGTCAATCAACTGCTGGAACAATCGCGTTCAAAGCAACAGCCCAAAGATATTCGTCTCACGGCCATGCTGGAAATTTTATATGCTTGCGGCTTGCGGGTGTCCGAACTGGTCAGTCTGCCATTGGCAGCCTTTACCCGTCAGTCCGGGATGCTGATTGTCACGGGTAAAGGTAATAAAGAACGCATGGTTCCCATTGCACAAAAGGCTGTTGATGCCACACACTTATACCTGAACATTCGACATGAGTTTTTACGCAGCGCACAGGAAAGCCCGTGGCTGTTCCCCGCCCCCAGCGCAAAAGAAGGCCATATGACACGCGCAACCTTCGACAAAGAATTGCGCCAGTTGGCCATCCGTGCAGGTATTACAAAAAAAGTATCAGCCCACGTGCTGCGTCATTCCTTCGCCAGTCACATGCTGGACCATGATGTTGATCTGCGGTCCCTGCAACAAATGCTGGGACATGCCGATATCTCCACCACAACAATTTACACCCATATGATCGGCGAACGTGAAAAGCAACTGGTGTTAAATAAACACCCGCTTGCCGCCCTTTTTAATCCCGAAGACGATTAGAAACACATATAGTTGCAAGTGTAACCTCTTTTTTCTTTCTCTTGCCAGAAAAAACTTGTGCAATGCCATTTCGCAATGCACAATCCCTGCCAGAATTTAAAAAGCGAACCAATCGCTTTCGTTAAAAAACATATGGAAACGTTTAAAAATGACAAAACCTGCAAAGAAATTTTTCGAGCCATTGGCCATCGGTGCCCCGCAACCCTATCGTGAAATTCCGGTCAAGCTGGAACGCATGATCCACTTTTTCCCGCCCCATATTGAAAAAATGCGCGCCCGCGTTCCCGACATGATCTCGCAGGTTGATGTTATCCTTGGTAATTTGGAAGATGCCATCCCTGCCGATATGAAGGAAGAAGCCCGCGCCGGTTTCATCGAAGTCGCCAAAAATAACAATTTTGGCACCACTTCTTTATGGACTCGCGTCAACTGCCTGAACTCCCCTTGGTTCCTTGACGATGTTCAGCAAATTGTTGCAGAAGCCGGTGATAAACTGGATGTTTTGATGTTGCCCAAAGTCGAAGGCCCGTGGGATATCCATTACGTCGATCAGCTTTTGGCGCAGTTGGAAGCCAAGCATGGCGTGAAAAAACCGATTATGATCCATGCAATTTTGGAAACTGCCCTCGGTGTGGAACAAGTCTCTGAAATTGCGGCTGCGTCCCCTCGCATGCATGGCATGAGCCTCGGCCCGGCTGATTTGGCAGCCTCACGCGGTATGAAAACCACACGCGTTGGCGGTGGCCATCCCTCATACGGTGTTTTGTCCGACGCCACCGAAGACGGGGCCGTTCGCACACATTACCAACAAGATCTGTGGCATTTCACCGTTGCAAAAATGGTCGATGCCTGTCAATCCAACGGCATTAAAGCCTTCTACGGTCCGTTCGGTGATTTCTCCGATGATGCAGCTTGTGAAGCCCAGTTCCGTAATGCCTTCTTGCTCGGTTGCGTAGGGGCATGGTCCCTGCACCCCAAACAAATTGATATCGCGAAGAAAGTTTTCTCCCCGGATATCGACGAAGCCAAATTTGCCCTGCGCATTATCGAAGCCATGCCCGATGGCACCGGCGCTGTTATGATTGATGGTAAAATGCAGGATGATGCAACATGGAAACAGGCCAAGGTGATTGTTGACCTTGCCAAACAAGTTGCCGAAAAAGACCCTGAACTGGCGAAAGCTTACGGGCTTTAAAACTTAAAGTTACCAACACCTTAGAAAGGCTCAAAAGTACAGCAACTTTTGAGCCTTTTTGATTCCTTTTGGTTGATAACCACAATTTAATTGTGCTATTTGACGCACACAATAATAATAAATCTAAAACAGTATTTTTAGCGGGACATGACAATGGCCAACAGTAGCAACCAAACGTCTGTGATAGACTCTTTGCGTAAAGAATTTAAGCGCATACATGAGTTCCGGGAACTTATCCTTCCTTTTACACATTCTGCCCATATCCGCCGTCATCGTGCGAAAATCATCGCAAGTCGAGTCGGGTTGATGTCGTTGCTGTTTTCTCTCGTCATTCCTTTATGGATCGGGATTGATTATTTTGCCTTTTCCTGGCCGACCTGGGCAATTTTAGCTGTTCTGCGTATTGTCTCTGCTATCGTTTTCTTCGTCTTATATATTTTACACAGTTCCTGTAAGACCCTGCCCAATGCCTATCTCCTTTTGGGCGGTATGATGGCCATTCCGCCGGTCTTTTATCTGATTTCCCAACCTTTCTTAATGAATGTGGAAACCAATGCCTTTGGGGCTGCTGTTGTCAGCGCCTATGCGTTGCTTCCGTTCATTGTGGTCGCTGGTCTCAGCGTCTTTCCCCTGACCGCACTGGAAGTTTTATTTACCGGCAGCGGCATCATGGTTGTTGTCATGCTGGGCGCTGCCCAACAAGCCGCGTTTCAACTGCAAGATTTCATCACAACCATCTGGTTGATGGTTCTTGTCATTGGTGTGTCTATTTTTTCCGGCATGAGCCAGTTACACTATATGATATCCCTGATTAATCAGGCCTCAAAAGACTTACTGACGGGGGCGTTTACCCGCCGTTCAGGCGAAGAATATCTCGATCTTCAATTCCGCATTGCCTCTCGCACCGAAGTTCCTTTCAGCATCCTGTTTATGGACGTGGATAATTTTAAATCCGTCAATGATGAATTTGGCCACGAACAAGGCGATATGGTCCTTAAGCAAGTCGCAGAAAGACTGCAACGTTGCTTGCGCCGTTCCGATCAACTCATTCGCTGGGGCGGGGAAGAATTTGTTATTCTGCTGCCCAATACATCCGCTGAATATATCAAACCCATCTTGAACCGACTGAGCGAAATCACACTGGGAAAACGCCCGGATGGTCGCCCGATTACCATCAGTATCGGCATCAGCGAGCTGTCTCTGGATCGTTGCGAAGACTGGATCGAAATGGTTGAAAAAGCGGATCACCGGATGTATGAGGCCAAAAAATCAGGTCGCAATAAAAGCGTTGGACCAAAGCCGGACCTCAATCTTGAAAATATTATCGCCGCCTAAAAGAACTAAAAAGCTTGCATTCTCAAAACCGCTGGCGCAAAAAGACCGCTGGCGGTTTTGTCCGTTTGAGCACCGAACAAATGAACTGTTTTTGGGGTTTCCATGCATACCTATCTCGATTTCGAAAAGCCGATTGCCGAACTGGAAGGCAAAATAAAAGAATTGCGCCATGTCAGCGCGTCTGGCGAGGAAATCAATATCGCCGATGAAATCGGCCGCCTGCAAAACAAGGTGGAAAGACTCCTGCAAAACACCTACAGCAAGCTGACCCCGTGGCAAAAGACACTGGTGGCCCGCCACCCGGAACGTCCCCACACCGTTAATTACATTGAAAATCTTATCGAAGATTTCACACCGCTGGCTGGTGATCGACTGTATGGCGAAGATTGCGCCATTATCGGCGGTCTGGGACGTTTTGAAGGTCACAGCGTTGTCGTCATGGGCCATGAAAAAGGCCACACCACCGAAACCCGTGTGAAACACAATTTTGGCATGGCCAGACCGGAAGGCTATCGCAAGGCCCAACGCCTGATGGATATGGCGGAACGTTTTAACCTGCCGATCGTGACATTCGTCGATACAGCGGGCGCCTTTCCCGGTGCAGATGCCGAAGAACGCGGACAATCTGAAGCCATTGCCCGTTCCATTGAGAAATGCCTGCAAGTCAAAGTGCCCTTTACCTCCATCATCATCGGTGAAGGTGGGTCCGGCGGGGCAATCGCCATTGCCTGTGGCAACGATGTTTTCATGCTGGAACATTCCGTTTATTCCGTCATTTCACCTGAGGGCTGCGCCTCCATTTTATGGCGTTCCAACGATTATACGGAATCGGCGGCTGATGCGCTGAACATCACAGCACAGGATTTACATCGTCTTGGCGTTATCGATGATGTGATCGCAGAACCCTTGGGTGGCGCACATCGCAGCCATGAAACGACATTTGCCTCCGTACGTAGCGTTCTGGAAAAATCCATTCGTGAACAACTGCAACATGACGGTGGTGTTCTAAAAGCAAAACGCCGCGAGAAATTCCTGGCAATGGGTCGCCTCAGCGCCGCTTAAGACAAGAACATGAAGACAAAGAAAAAGGCTTGAGAGGATATAACCGCTCAAGCCTTTTTTATTGGACGAGGTCCTGTCCCTAAAGATCAGCGCCGATGGCCTGCGTAATATTGGTATATCCATCAACCATCAAACGTTCGACCAGCCCCCGGTTAATCTCTCCAACCAATTCCAGCCCATCATAAATCAAAGCGGAATAAAGCTGGACCAACGATGCGCCCGCCCGAATTTTTTCATAAGCCTGATCGGCGTTTGAAATCCCGCCGACCCCGATCAACGGAATACGACCATCTACAATTTTGGCGATTTCTTTCAAAACCTGCGTTGAAGGTTCAAACAAAGGCTGACCGCTTAATCCCCCACCTTCACCTTTATGTTCACTGCGTAAACTGTCTGGGCGTTCAATTGTGGTGTTGGAAATGATCATCCCATCAATGCCGGTTTCCAAGGCCACATCAACGATATCGGCCTTGTCTTCATCCGTCAGGTCCGGGGCAACTTTCAACAATAACGGGGCTTTGCCTGTCGCAACAACTTCATTTCGTGCGATTAAAACAGCCTTCAACAATTCAGCTAACTGATCTTTACTTTGCAAGGCGCGCAGACCCGGTGTGTTGGGTGAGGAAACATTAACCACCAGATAATCAGAAAGGGGTGCCAGCGCACGCGTCCCGACAACATAATCAGAAACCGCATCTTCCTGCGTTTTGTTTTTACCGAGGTTTGCCCCAACAATGCCTTTGCGTTGACGTTTTTTAAGGCGCTCGGCAACCGCATAAAGACCCTGATTATTAAATCCCATACGGTTAATCACCGCCTTGTCTTCCAACAGGCGGAACAAACGGGGTTGTGGATTGCCGGGCTGGGCACGCGGTGTGACGGAACCGATTTCCGTAAAGCCGAATCCTTGCTTCAAAATCGCATCCGGCACTTCTGCATTTTTATCAAACCCTGCGGCCAGTCCGATCGGATTATAAAAATCCAGCCCCCAAATGGTTTGATTGAGGATCGGGTCGCTCACAGGCGATGTTTTCGGCATCAAACCGCTTTTTAATGCTTTAATGGCAATACCGTGCAATGTCTCCGGTGACAATTTGTACAGCATCGGTGCGCAAAGTTTGTAAAGACCCATTTTCGTCTCCCCCTCGGTGAGCATGAATTTACCTGCGGGAACTTATCTAAATCCGCACAGAAGAGCAATGCTTATCACTTACCCCAACCTTGCGCCATTTTCTCCGCTTGTTCACGGTCAAATTTACTCATGCGTCGATCCAGCTCGACCAAGGCAACATAAGGATCGAACCTTTCATTTTCCGCGCGAACCAGTGGCGCATCACGATTGGCAAGCAAAAACCATTTATAAGCCTCGATAAAGTCCGCTTTGCGTTCCCAACCATCACGATAGGAAACCCCCATAAAAAATTGTGCGCGCACATCCCCTTTTGCGGATGACAAACGAAACCATTTCATTGCTTCGGCCAGATTATTTTCCACACCCAAGCCATTCATATACAGTTGAGCAAGCTTATATTGCGCCCCGGCGTGCTGGCCTTTGGTTGCTGCAACACGGTACCACTTCTGTGCATTTAAATAATCGGTGCGGTCTTTTTCATAATATATGCCCAGTTGATATTGAGCTTCAGGATCCCCTTGCATGGCCTGTTTGCGCCAGGTTTGCACCTGTGCGCCACGATCAACGACAACCTGAGTAATTTTGGCTTCTTTTTCCCAGTTTTTTCCGATCGTGTACCCCACAGCCGTGATGATCGTCAGAAGCAGTGCAAAAAGATATAAATTCCGTTTCATCCGTCTTGTGCGCCTATTGAGCCATACTATTTATCAAAGCTTTTTTCCTTTTTAGCAACTTGTCCTCATTTTCGTCACAAAAAAACGATAAATCGGCATATGAAAGTGAAAGCGCGTTTGCAATAGCGATAATGAAAAGCTATGTTAGCGCAACAATTTTGATTTTTTTTGGGAATATGTGCCGTGGCTGAAGATGATGCTTCCGTAAGCAATCTGTTTAAAGAAATTGACGAAGAATTGCGTCAGGACAAAGCGACAAGGCTTTGGAAACAATATGGCAATACATTAATCGGCGCAATTGTTGCCGTTGTTATCTGTGTTGCAGGTTATGAAGGCTGGAAAGCTTATGACCTAAGCAAACGCGAAGAAATAAGTGCAAAATACGCAAACGCACTTGATCTTGTCCAGCAACAAAACTTCACAGAAGCCGAAAAAGCCTTCAAAGCTTTATCTTCACAAAGTGGCAGCGGTTACGCCACATTGGCACGCATGCAGGAAGCTGCTTTGCTCGCCGATCAAGGCAAACATCAAGAAGCTGCTGAACAGTATTTCCTGATTGCACAAAATGGCGAGCTGGACTCGGTCTTTCGCGATATGGCTTTGATTCTGGGGGCGATGAACGGTCTGGACAGCATGGATGGTGCCGAGATTTCTCGCCGCCTGCAACCCTTGATCGGGGGAACAAACCCTTGGCGCCACAGCGCAACGGAATTGCAAGCCTTTGCCGAAGCCAAAGCGGGCAACAAGGCAAAAGCCCTTGAGTTGGTGAAGAATCTGGCAGACGATGCAAGCGCACCAGCCGGGATGCGCCAACGCGCGGCAGAATTTGCCAAAGCCTACGCTGACTAATTAAAGCCCACGGATCGAGATGTGATGAAACAACCGGAGACACCGAACATGATGCGCCGTTTTTTGATGGCTGGACTTTGTGTCCTCTCCCTCAGTGCTTGTGACACCTGGCTGGGTGAGAAAGAAGCCTCGCCCCTGCCGGGTGAACGAATCTCCGTTTTGTTGCACGAACGTACCCTTGATCCGGACCCGGAAACAGCCGCAAAAGAAATTTTGCTGCCCCCACCATCGCCCAATATGGAATGGCCACAAGCCGGTGGTTTTGCCAATCACGCCATGCACCATATCGAAGTGGCCCCAAACCTGCACCGGATTTGGCGAACTAGCATCGGGTCCGGGTCTGATGATTCTGAACGCATTGTTGCCCAACCGATTGTGGCAGACGGCAAAATCTTTACCGTGGATTCAGAAAACCTTGTCAGTGCCTTTAACGCTGAAACGGGCCAACGCCTTTGGGAATTGGAACTGACCCCCGAATATGAAGACGATGGTCATATCAGTGGCGGCTTAGCCTATGAAAATGGGCGTCTTTATGTCGCCACCGGATTTGCCCTTGTTTTCGGTATTGAAGCCAATACAGGAAAAACCATCTGGGTTTCCAAGGCAGATGCACCGATGCGCGCAGCACCGACCGCACGGGGCAACCGTTTGTTTGTAATCACATTAAACAACGAACTCATCGCCTTTGATGGTCGCAACGGCGAAAAAATTTGGAACTATAAGGGCATCAGCGAAACAGCCAGCATTCTGGGTGGGGCCAGTCCCGCCGTGGATCAAGGCGTGGTCGTTGCCGCATTTTCATCCGGTGACATTGTTGCCCTGAAAGTTGAAAATGGCACTCAGGTTTGGACGGACAGCCTCACAGGTGGCAAACGTCTTGATGCGGTCTCTGCCTTAACAGCCATTCGCGGGCGTCCTGTCATTGACCGGGGACGGGTTTACGCGATTTCCAACTCTGGTAGCTTCACCGCCATTGACTTGACAAGCGGACGGCGCTATTGGTCCAAGGAACTCTCCAGTCAGGAAACACCTTGGATTGCCGGTGACTATCTTTATGTTGTTACACCGGACTCCGAACTTGTCTGTGTCAGCCGTTACAATGGGCGCATTCACTGGGTCACACAACTGCCGCGTTGGCAAGACCCGGAAGAGCGCACAGGAAACCTGACGTGGAGTGCACCGATTCTGGTTTCCAACCGACTGATCGTTGCCGGCAGCAACGAAGAAGCCTATTCCGTTTCCCCCTACACAGGTGAAATTTTAGGCAAGGTGGATATGCCGGATAAAATTATTGTTCCGCCACTGGCAGCCAACGGGGCCTTGTATTTCCTGTCGGATGACGCGGATCTGGTTGCTTACCGCTAAAACGTTGCGAAACGTTTGGCTCATTTAGGATAGAAAGAAATGCCCTTTACCGTGGCAATCGTTGGTCGACCCAATGTTGGGAAATCGACCCTTTTCAACCGTCTTGTCGGCAAAAAACTGGCAATTGTAGACGATACACCCGGCGTTACCCGTGACCGACGCGAAGGAACAGGTCGTATTGGTGACCTTGAATTCAAAGTCATTGACACCGCCGGCCTGGAAGAAGCTTTCGATGATTCATTGGAAGCCCGCATGCGCGAACAAACCGAACACGCATTGGACGAAGCCGACATCACATTGTTTATGATTGATGCGCGTGCCGGCATTACACCGCTGGACAGTCACTTTGCCGATTGGCTGCGCGGACGCGATAATCCGGTGATCTTGCTTGCTAATAAATGCGAAGGCAGCGCGGCTGATAACGGGATTTACGAATCTTACGGTCTTGGCCTCGGGGAACCCTTTCCATTTTCAGCCGAACATGGCGTTGGCATGAACAATGTCTATGATGCCATTCAACCGGCCTATGACAAATGGATGGAAGAAAACGCTGCCCTGATCGAAGAAGAAAAACTGCTGGCCCAAGTGCAAACCCGCACGATCATCAATGAGGAAGGGGAGGAAATCGAAGAGATCGATACCTCCAAATCGCCTTTGCAGATTGCCATTGTTGGTCGCCCAAATGTCGGTAAATCAACCTTGATCAATCATTTCTTGGGAACAGAGCGTCTCTTGACCGGGCCGGAAGCCGGGATCACACGCGATTCCATTGCACTGGATTTTGAAGTCGATGGTCGTAAAATCAAACTGATTGATACGGCAGGTATGCGCCGGCGCACAAAAGTAAATGAAAAAGTCGAAACCCTATCGGCTGCGGACTCGCGCCGTGCCATTCGTTTTGCACAGGTGGTTTGTCTGGTTCTTGATTCTTCCCTCATGCTGGAAAAACAAGACCTGACCATTGCCAAAGAGACCATTGATGAAGGCCGCGCCCTTATTATTGTGTGTAATAAATGGGACGCTGTCAAAGACCGTAAAGAACAGTTACAAAAGCTCGCCGACCGTATGGAAACTTCCATGCCACAGGTTCGCGGTATTCCGATTGTAACGCTTTCGGCCAAAACAGGACGGGGCACGGATAAATTGTTCCCTGCCATTTTCCAGCTTTATGAAAACTGGAACATTCGCGTACCCACTGGTAAATTAAACCGTTGGCTGGAACAAATGACAGAAGCACACCCGCCGCCCTTGGCCCAGGGTCGTCGCCTGCGTTTGCGTTATATGACACAGGCCAAGACACGTCCGCCAACCTTTGTGATTTTCGCCAACAAACCCGGTGACTTGCCCGGGTCATATCTGCGTTACATCGCCAATGGCATTCGCGAAGATTTCGGCATTGATGGCGTTCCCATCCGGGTCATGATGCGTAAAGGCGAAAACCCTTACGAAAGCAAAAAGAAAAAACGGTGATCGAAATAGCCCGTTATTTCATTTCTAATTCCAAAAACGGGCTATTTCTAAGTTTTTCTCTGACTATAATGTTCCACACAGTTTCGCAGAAAATCCGCGACCCATGATGTATCATCCGTCATTTTTTTCAACGTTTCTTCTAATGAAAGAATCTCTTGAAAATAACCGATATCTCTAACTTTATAGTGACTTTCATCAACATATCCCATCGACCAGTCAGGGAATAAACGGTGCTCTATCGGGTTGGACTGCAAGACAATCAAGCCAAAATTTCGCTTATCCTTTTCAATCTTTGCAACAAGTTGCTCGACTTTGACTGACTCACCTTCCAATACCTGAATAAAGACATCATTCAGGACTGTAAGCACTCCCGTTATATTGTGCTTTTTATTATTTTCGACCGCCGTTGCCAGTATACTTTCAAGATCGCATAGATCAAAACCCGGTGATATTTGCGACACATATATAAGTTGAATTTCTGACATTTTGCTATCCTTAAAAAGTAGCCTTTATTTATTCAATTCCTGTATGGCCTGATCAATCCCTTCCAAGGTCAGGCCATACATACGATCAGACATCAACTGTTTCATCATTTGAATGGACATGGTGTGTCGCCACCAGTTTTGCGGCACCGGGTTAATCCAGACGGCATGGGGATACACATCTAAAATGCGTTGCATCCAAACGGCACCGGCTTCTTCGTTCCAATATTCCACCGCCCCGCCGGGGTAGGAAATTTCATAGGGACTCATCGAGGCATCCCCAACAAAGATCACCTTGTAATCGCTGGGATAGGTATGCAGCACGTCCCACAAGGCGATTGTATCATTGTGGCGCCGTCGATTATCTTTCCACACGCCTTCATAAACACAGTTATGAAAATAAAAATATTCCAAATGTTTGAATTCAGACCGACAGGCTGAAAACATTTCCTCACAAACCTTGATATGGTCATCCATCGACCCACCGACATCAAAGAAAAGGAGCACTTTCACCGCATTGTGACGTTCTGCAACCATCTTGATATCCAAAAACCCCTTATGGGCCGTGGATTTTATGGTATCATCCAGATCAAGTTGGGTTTGCGCCCCGGTGCGTGCAAATTTGCGCAAACGGCGCAAAGCAACTTTGATATTACGGGTCCCCAGTTCAACCTGATCATCCAGATTTTTAAATTCCCGTTTATCCCACACCTTGACTGCACGACGATGGCGCGATTCTTTTTGACCGATGCGCACCCCTTCCGGGTTATAGCCATAGGCGCCAAACGGCGAAGTACCTGCCGTCCCAATCCATTTATTACCGCCTTGATGGCGTTCTTTTTGTTCTTCCAGACGTTTTTTCAACGTCTCCATCAACTTATCCCAACCACCTAACGATTGAATAAGCTGCTTTTCCTCTGCGCTGAGGATTTTCTCCGCCAGCTTGCGCAACCATTCTTCCGGGATGTCGTGGGTCTCCCCCTCAACAGGTTCCAGCCCTTTAAACACATGGCCAAAAACCCGGTCAAATTTGTCTAAATGGCGTTCATCCTTTATCAGGGCCGCGCGTGACAGATAATAAAAATCCTCAATTGAATATTGTGCTACACCTTTGTCCATTGCCTCCATCAGCAACAGATATTCTTTTAACGAAACCGGCACCTTGGCTTGTTTTAATTCGAAAAAGAGGTTGAGAAACATGACCTAATCTTTCACCAGTTCTTTTTCCATAAAAAGACTGAGCGGATCGAGTTGATACTCCCCAAACGGGCCAATTTCGACAAACCCGGCATTGCGATAAAGGCCAATGACTTCGGGTTGGGACACGCCGGTTTCATACATGATCTAGTCTTTCTCTTTTTCCAAACGGATGGGAACAACGCCTTTGACGTGGATATCGCTTTGCGGATAGGGAAAGACCACGCCTTGTTCATGGAATTTGTCCCAAATGCGCAACAAAACTTCTGAGCGCACACTGCCCAAACCGTTATGCGCATCATTTACCCAATAACGCAGTTCAATATTGACCGAACTATCGGCAAATTCACGCAATAGGCAGCGCGGAACAGGTTCTTTCACAATCCGGTCTGTTTCATCAGCAGCTTCTTCACATAATCGCATCGCCAGCTTAATGTCAGTGGAATAATCCACCCCGACCAAAGCGCGTTGGCGCACGTTGGTATCTGAAAACGACCAATTTTCCACCCGCTGCGTAATCAGTTCTTCGTTTGGAATAAGGTGTTCGGTTCCATCACGCGTAATAACAGAGACATAACGCCCCCTTAACTTGTCAATACGACCATATGTATTGCCAAGCGCAATCACATCCCCGGGTTTAACAGATCGGTCCAGCAACAAAATCACACCACTGACCAGATTTGCTGCAACTTTTTGCAAACCGAACCCCAAACCAATCCCGATCGCACCGGAAAAAACAGCCAAGGCCGTCAAATCAATCCCCATTGCATCAAGGGCAATTAGAACCGCCAGAATTAGCAGAATAATGCGCATGAATTTTTTCAGCAGAACCTTGGCAGATGGCGTAATATTATTCAGTCGCTCAATCCGTCTTTTCAGTACCCTTTCCAACAAGGAAAAAAGCCAGAACAGAATAGCAATGGCAATGCCGCCCTTCACCAGCCCAAACACGGAAAATTTCATCTCGCCGAAGCTGAAAGCCAAACTATCCAAAAAGGCCGTTGTTACATCCAGCAAACCAACAATGTTAAGTGCAGCAACCGACCATGCAAGAACGCTGACAAAACGTGACCAACCTTCATCATGGATAAAGGCAGAGGCAAAACGAATAACCACCCATGCATTCAACAGGCTGACCACCAGATTGATAATATGGAACCCCTGTCCCAACGTCCGCAAGGCAAACAGGCTAAACCACAGAACAATCAGAAAGAACAAGGGGACGACAAGAGGGCGCAAAACCTCATGCATCTGGTGTTCAAAACGTTTTATGGCGTTGGGTAAACTGATGGCTTCAACACCACGCACCATCTTGGACTGCAACAGATTGCCAACAACAAACACACCGACCAGCAGTGCAATTTGCTTGGCATTATCCCAGACCAGCACATTTTCCAAGACCCACTGGTGCAACATAGCGATCAGTGCGAATATCTGGTCGTGATATGGAATATTGTCCCACACAGTTGAAAGTCCCCTTAGAAAATCCCGAGCAACCAAACTTAGATTGCAACGACGCAGTTACGCCAAATAAATAAGTTAGAGCATCTCAATCAAAAAAATCAATCAAGCGCTGTCTAAGCGTCACGCCGTGCCATAAAGGCAAGGCGTTCAAACAAATGAATATCCTGTTCATTTTTCAATAAGGCACCATGCAACGGTGGAATAACCTTTTTTCCATCCGTACTGCGCAAGGCTTCGGGCGGAATATCTTCCACCATCAACAGCTTGATCCAATCAAGCAATTCAGACGTGGACGGTTTTTTCTTCAACCCCGGCACATCACGCAAATCATAAAAGGCGTTCAGGGCTTCGCTCACCAATCGTTTTTGCAATCCCGGATAATGAACATCAACAATTTCCGCCATCGTTTCCTTGTCAGGAAAGCGGATGTAATGGAAAAAACAGCGGCGCAAAAACGCATCCGGCAATTCTTTTTCGTTATTGGATGTAATCACAATGACCGGGCGATTGCGCGCACTGATCGTTTCTTTTGTTTCGTAGACATGAAACTGCATCCGATCAAGTTCCAGCAACAAATCGTTTGGAAATTCAATATCGGCTTTGTCAATTTCATCAATCAACAAAACCGGGCGTTGTTCGCTTTCAAAGGCTTCCCACAATTTGCCACGCACGATGTAATTGGCGATATCATGCACACGTTCATCCCCCAATTGGGAATCGCGCAAGCGAGACACCGCATCATATTCATACAATCCCTGCTGTGCCTTTGTCGTGGATTTAACATGCCATTCGATCAAAGGCGCGTTCAACGCTTTTGAAATTTCATGGGCCAAAACCGTTTTACCCGTTCCCGGTTCCCCTTTAACCAAAAGAGGGCGTTCTAAATTGATTGCCGCATTTACCGCAACGCGCAGGTCATCGGTCGCAACGTAATTGTCTGTGCCTGTAAAGCTCATTCCCAAAACCTAAATGATTGGATACCTAACAACCAAGGTACGGTACGCAGGACGATCATTCAAGTCATTCCGGTTTTGAAAATTTGCCCAAACATACATTCACAGAACACATACATAGTGCCGGTGAACAGCTTCAAGTCAGAAATGTAGTTTAGAAAAATTATGAGCTATGCATTTTCTGTAAATCACACCTGCAAAAACAATAATTGTTGTCCCCATCAAGCAGGCGTAAAGAGGGCGCAAATATCGTACAACCCTTTAGAGAGACAAACATCATGTCCTTACCTTACCCGATTACTTCTTACGCCAGCCACCATGTTGATCTGACCGGTGGTGCTTTGGACAAATTCGAAAATTTCGTTATTGCCAAAACAGCAAATGTTGTTTCATCTGTGCGCACATATAATGCGCTGAAGAAACTGAGCGAACGTGAACTGATGGATATCGGCCTGACACGCGCCGACATTCTACCCGTTTCAAAAACAGCCCTGTCTGGCACACGTGCGGCTTAAGAACAAAAGCCAACAGGTGACCACGTCAAACATAAGGGGCCGTAAACCAAATATGAGTTTACGGCCCCTTATGTTTAAATCTTTCACCTCACCATAAACCTATTCTGCGGGTTCCACAATTGCGCTGGTACGTTTCCAGACGACTTCCAGACCGGGTTCTGGATTATCCGGAATGAGGCGGGATAAGATCAATGACAAAACCGCCAATCCCGCCCCGGTTAGGAAAACTGCCATAGGCGAAGCTATCCATAACAAGCCATAAAGCGCAGGTAAAACCACGGCGGCAATATGATTGATGGTAAAAGATACCCCTGCTGTCGGTGCAATATCTTTCGGATCGGCAATTTTCTGGAAATAGGTTTTGATCGCAATCGCCATCGAAAACAGCAAATGATCCGCCACATAAAGAACCACAGCAACCCACGGGCTTTCAACAAAGGCATAACCGACAAAAACCAAAATCAGACCAACATATTCCAGCCCTAACGCGCTTTTTTCACCTAACCGACCAATCAACTTGCCGATACGCGGGGCAAAAAACATATTCATCGCCCCATTTACCAAAAACAAAATGGAAATGGCCGCTGCATCAAACCCGAACTCTTCCACCATTAAAAAGCCCGCAAAGACGACAAAGATTTGACGGCGCGCCCCGCTCATAAACGTCAGAGCATAAAACAACCAATAGCGTTTGCGTAAAATGATCTGCTTGTGCTGTTCCACCCCCTGATTAAAATGCGGAAAAGCCCACCAACAGAACAGCGCCAAAATCACACAAGCCCCGCCGCCCAGTACATAGACCACTTCCATGTCAATCTTCAACATATCCAGCATGGCCCACACCAGACCAAAGGCAATCAAGGAGGCAAAAGAGCGCATCGCAATCACTTTACCCATCTTGTGCGCGGCTGTTTTTTTATCAAACCATTGCAAAGACAATGATTGATTAACCGTTTCATAATAATGAAACCCGATCGACATCAAAACCGTTGTCGCATAAAGCCCAATTTCTGACGGGAAGAGCCCCGTAATCGCCGTACCGATTCCAAGAAAGACAAGGGAAACCAATCCCAGTGTCTGTTCGCGCATCATCAATAACAAAAACACAGCCGTAAAAGCCAAAAAGCCCGGAATTTCACGCAACGATTGAAGGATACCGATTTCAACACCGCTGAAATTCGCACGCTCAATCACAAAATTGTTTAACAAAGCCTGCCAGACACCAAAAGCCAATGCCATTGCAATCGCCATAACGTAAAGCAGATTTTCCGGTTTTTTCCATATTTGGGGGGAAGACATTTCAGAGTCCTTATTCTTTATCTAATAATTATTCTCATACTTTATAATGAAACGAAAATGTCGTATATAGATGTTTATGACAAAAAATATCGCAAAAAAGACACCTGCTTTTGGTCTTCGCCCCTTCCTCACACATGATGGTGTGGAAATTGATGATTTCGACAAACTCCCGCGTGACATCAATTTAAAGGAAGTCCTGAGGCTGCCGGACCATGAGATCCATCCCCATCAACACATCTGGGGACAACTTCTTTATGCCTCACAAGGGGTCATGCAGGTTATGGCCCAAGGACATATCTGGGTTATTCCGCCACAACGCGCGGTCTGGATTCCACCAAACGTGGAACATGCCATCAAGGTTGTCCATAAAGTTCGTCTGCGCAATGTCTATATTTCCCCCAACGTCATGCAAGGTTTACCCGTCCATTGTCAGGTCATGCATATCAGTCCGCTTTTGCGTGAAATTATTGCAGAAGCCGTTCGTTTTCCCCCTCTGTACGACACCGATGGGCCGGAAGGGCGTTTAATGCGCGTGCTGCTGGATTGCCTGAAAGCGACCCCGTCTACCCCGCTGCAATTACCGGTCCCGGATCAAGGAATGATAAAAACCATCGCAGACTTTTTAAAAGAAAATCCCGATAATGAAAAAACACTGGAAGATTGGGCGCAGGAATTAGGCACCACATCACGTACCTTAGCGCGCCATTTTAAAAAGCAAACAGACATGACCTTTGGTCAATGGCGCCAACAAGCACGCTTGTTAGAGGCCCTGAGCCGTCTGGCCGATCAGCAGTCCATTGCCCATATCGCACAGGATTTGGGTTATTCCTCGCAAAGTGCCTTTAGCGCCATGTTTAAAAAAGCACTGGGCATCACACCCGGGCAATATTTTAAAACGGGTTAGCGTTTAACGGTTAAGTCCACACCGGACAAATATTCATGGCCCAGTACAGCCGCGATAAACCCACATATACCAACCGCAAAAACAATAACGCCCTGATGGGGTAACTGTTTATCCGGTACCTGAAACGCGCCGTCACGCCGATTTGTCAGTACAATTGTCGCGATGGCCCATAATGACAAGCCGCCAAACAAGACCACCGCGCGCAAATCCCCATTCATCAAGGTATGCGCAACCGCCCACAGGCTAAACCCCGTCAATTGCGGATGTCGAACCGTTCGTGAAAAATTGGATTTCAATTTTGAGGCGGCCATCAAGACGAAGCCCGCCAAAATCAACAACAAACAAGGCCCCACGACGATATCGTAAATATCGTATAAAACCGTCACGCTTTCAATGGAACGCCAGCCCACCACCATCAGGGCGACACTTGCCAAAATAACAAGTGCAAACAGCCCACGATAAGGCAGCGCACCGACTTTCTCAATCAAGCTTTGACGAAAATCAGGCGCAACGACAGGAACGAAATGAACGCCGCTCCAGACAATTAGACCGAGAAGGACCAGTTCCATCGTTACGCCTCTTTTATAATAAACTCACTTTAACCAGCGAGTGCCGCTTCAATCGCAGCCAGTGCAACATTTGCTTTTGTGCCATCCGGGCCACCGGCTTGTGCCATATCCGCACGCCCGCCGCCGCCTTTGCCGCCTAAAGCTTCCGATCCGATACGCACCAGGTCAACGGCACTGTGTTGATCTTTGACATCATCCGTCACACCAACAACAATGGACGCTTTGCCCTCATTAATGGCGATTGCCACACACACACCGGAACCGACTTGGTTTTTCATTTCATCAACCATCGATTTCAGTTCTTTACCCGGAATATCTTCAAGAACCTTGCCCAGATATTTAACGCCATTTACGTCTTTGATATCCGCAGCGCCACCACTTGTGCCACCTGTGGCCAGTTTTTTACGCAAATCGGAAATTTCACGCTCCATTTTTTTGCGTTCTTCCAGCAAAGATTCCACACGCCCGGGCACATTTGCCGGTGTGGCTTTCAACAAAGCCGCTGCTTGATTTAAGCGTTCTTCCTGTTCTGCCAGATAAGCAACAGCCGCCGCCCCGGTCAAGGCTTCAATCCGACGAACCCCTGCGGCAACCGCACCTTCGCTCACGACTTTAAACAAGCCGATGTCACCGGTTCGCTTGACATGCGTTCCACCACACAGTTCCACAGAAAAGTTTTTGTCTTTGTCGGTCCCCATCGTCACAACGCGAACCTCATCACCGTATTTTTCCCCAAACAGAGCCATTGCGCCTTGTTCAATGGCTTCATCCGGCGTCATCAAACGGGTCACAACTTCGGAGTTGACGCGAATTTGTTCATTCACACGCGCTTCCACATCCGCCATTTCTTCGGCGCTTAATCCTTTGGGATGCGCGATATCAAAACGCAAACGTTCTTCGGCCACCAAAGACCCTTTTTGCGTCACATGCTCGCCTAGACGTTCCTGCAAAGCCTTGTGCAAAAGGTGAGTGGCTGAGTGGTTCGACCGTACAGCCCCACGTCGAACAGGATCAACAATCGCATGGACATCTTCACCAACGGCAATGGAACAGCCTTTGACCTTGCCCAGATGAATATGTAAATCGCCCAGTTTTTTGGCGGTATCGCGCACGTCAATCGTAGCTGTCTCCCCGACACGCAGCAGGCCGCTATCGCCCACCTGACCACCGGATTCCCCATAAAACGGGGTCTGGTTCAAAACGATAGCAACTTCGGTGCCGGGTTCCGCCCGTTTGACCATTTGACCATCTTGAATAATGGCAACGATCTGACCTTCGGCCTCTTCGGTTTCATAACCAAGGAAATCTGTCGCCCCGACCTTATCACGGACATCAAACCAGACGCTTTCATCGGCGGCTTCACCGGAACCCGCCCAGTTTTTACGTGCTTCTTCACGTTGTCTGGACATGGCGGCATCAAAACCGTCCATATCCACATTAATCCCTTTGGATTTCAGAGCATCTTGCGTCAAATCGACTGGAAAACCGTATGTGTCATAAAGCTTGAAGGCCACATCACCCGCCAGCTCATCCCCTTCACAAAGGGTTGCCGTTTCCGCATCCAGCAAAGATAAGCCACGGTCCAATAATTTTTTGAAACGCGCTTCTTCCAGTTCCAATGTTTCCGTGATTAAGGCTTGTGCACGCAGAAGTTCAGGGAAGGCTTGTCCCATCAACCCGGTCAGGGTCGGAACCAGTTTGTGCATCAACGGATCTTTCGCCCCGATAATATGGGCATGACGCATAGCGCGGCGCATAATGCGGCGCAAAACATATCCCCGGCCTTCATTAGACGGCAGAACACCATCGGCCAGAAGGAAGGAACAAGACCGTAAATGGTCCGCGATGACGCGGTGCGATGTATTGAAATCACCATCCGGGTCTGTTGACGTTTTATCCGCAGATGCCTCAATCAGCTTACGCAACAAATCAACGTTATAGTTATCATGCGTACCTTGTAAAACCGCCGCAATCCGTTCCAGTCCCATGCCGGTATCAATAGACGGTTTGGGCAGTTCAAGTCGATCTTCAAGGGTCTGTTCATATTGCATGAAGACCAAGTTCCAGATCTCGATAAATCGGTCGCCATCTTCTTCCGCTGAACCCGGAGGCCCGCCCCAGATATGGTCGCCATGATCATAAAAAATCTCGGAACAGGGGCCACACGGTCCCGTATCCCCCATTGCCCAAAAATTATCCGAGGTCGGAATGCGGATGATTTTTTCGTCCGGCAACCCTGCAATTTTCTTCCAAAGATCAAAAGCTTCATCATCTTCATGGTAGACGGTAACCAGCAATTTATCTTTGGGCAGGCCGAATTCCTTGGTAATCAAATTCCACGCAAGCTCAATCGCCATGTCTTTGAAATAATCACCAAACGAGAAATTTCCCAGCATTTCAAAGAACGTATGGTGACGTGCTGTAAAGCCGACATTTTCAAGGTCATTGTGTTTTCCGCCGGCGCGCACACATTTTTGCGATGTGGTCGCACGGCTGTAATCACGGTGTTCCAGACCTGTAAATACGTTTTTAAACTGAACCATCCCCGCATTTGTAAACATCAGTGTAGGGTCGTTTCGCGGAACCAAGGGTGAAGAGTCCACAATTTCGTGACCATTCTTACCAAAATATTCCAAAAACGTTTTACGAATATCATTCGCGCTTTGCATGGGCTTCACTTCGTTTGTTTATCACGTCAAGAAGGTAGGTTTTACCTTGCCTTTTGGTTCATGTCTAGCGGAAGTCCCCGCCCTGTCTGAAATATTCTTTCAGACAAAGACGCCACCTCCCTGCTCTGCTGGAAGATGGCGCTTCAATGACTACCTTTTCAAATCCCTTTTCCCAAAGAAAAAGCATTTAAAAAACGTTTCGAGTGATCATTCATCTTCTGTTGAAACCGCAGAATCACCTGTGGTCATTGCATCGGAAATCAAACCGGCGTTTTCACGAATGGCACGTTCGATTTCTTGGGCGATGGCTTCATTCTCCCGCAGGAACTGCTTGGCATTTTCGCGCCCCTGTCCCACACGTGTGGAATTATACGAGAACCAGGAACCGGATTTTTCAACCACACCGGCCTTGACCCCAAGATCCAGCAGTTCCCCCATTTTGGAAACACCTTCACCATACATAATGTCGAATTCAACCGTACGGAACGGCGGCGCCATCTTGTTTTTCACGACTTTAACGCGGGTCTGGTTACCAACGATTTCGTCGCGGTCCTTGATTTGACCAATCCGGCGAATTTCCAAACGGATGGAAGAGTAAAACTTTAAAGCGTTACCGCCCGTTGTGGTTTCCGGGTTTCCAAACATCACCCCGATTTTCATACGAATTTGGTTGATAAAGATCACCAAGGTATTGGAGCGCGACACCGAAGACGTCAGCTTACGTAAAGCCTGAGACATCAACCGGGCCTGCAAGCCCACGTGGGTATCGCCCATTTCACCTTCCAGTTCGGCCCGTGGAACAAGAGCGGCCACACTATCAACGATCAAAACATCCACGGCCCCACTGCGCACCAAAGTATCGGTAATTTCAAGGGCCTGTTCCCCGGCATCCGGTTGCGAGATCAACAGTTCATCGACATTACATCCCAATTTTTGGGCATAAACCGGATCCAGCGCATGTTCAGCATCCACAAACGCACACGTGCCCCCCATTTTCTGGGCTTCGGCAACCACATGCAGGGCAAGCGTTGTTTTACCTGAACTTTCCGGGCCATAGATTTCAACAACACGACCACGCGGCATCCCACCGATCCCCAAACCGATATCCAACCCGAGAGACCCAGTTGAAATAACGTCCGTATCCACCGCATTTTCGCGCTGGCCCAGTTTCATAATGGAGCCTTTACCGAACGCGCGTTCAATCTGCGCGACTGCCGCTTCCAATGCCTTATTTTTATCCATCGTATCCTTATCCACAAGCTTGAGTGCCGTTTGAGACATATCTATGCTCCCTTATTCCACAAGTAACGGGGCCGTTGCAATTCATTTAAAAGTACATGAAATGTTCTCATTAACAAGAACATTTGCGAACTTATTGTTTTTAAATGATTTTATAAACTATGTTCTCTTAAAGTTCCAACCGAATCGCAAATACCGGAACGAATCGCTCCGGTATTATGTAGCAAACACACCCGGTATTATGTAGCAAACACACCCAGATTTAATTGAACCATTTCAGTAAAATGGCCTCACGTAATAAGTGGTGAGGCTTTTTCATGTCTAATTCCTTTGTTCTTTCTGGTTTGATTTCCAAATATTCCGAACTGGCTGGTGAGCTTGACGAGATGCGTAAGCAGGTTCGCACCTTGGAAGGCGACTTGGCGCATATCGCTTCTACAATTAAGATTTTTGATCCTCACTACCCGATAAGCCAAATAAAGCCTAAGAAAAAGGTCAAACGCATTCCCGGCCTTAAGAACGGCGACACCAACAAAATGACACTGGAAATCCTCAGAGATTCCAGAAAGCCGCTTACCGTGTCTGATATTACGGCAATGCTCAGTGATAAGCTGATTGTTCCGTTGGATACAAACGACAGAGAGAACCTTAAGAAGCGCGTAGAAGGCACCATTGATCGCCTACAGTCACAAGGCACGGTAAAACGCATTGCGTCCATAGGGCCAAAGAGCATGGCCTTATGGGAGTTGGATCGCGTAGGTTAGTACCATAAAGACAACGTCATTTCGGCAATTAATGATTGTACATGTTCTCGTTAATGTATAAATTTTCGACGCTCTAAGTCGAGAAAACAAGGAATAGAAACAATGATTAGAATTATCGCATCAGTGGCTTTGCTTTTTATGTTAAATGCCTGTGCTGGTGGTATCGCTTACATGGCCCACAGCGAATTACAGAAGGCGCCATTGCGCCTCTACGATCAAATACCGCCAAAGAAAGCTGTTGTTGTAATGAGTGGTGAGCAAATCAGTGACTTAAGGTTTGCCAAAGATAAAGATATTACTCGTTCTCCAAATTCTCAATTTAGAGCTTGGTTAAGCGAGTACTATGGTAAATCTTACTATAGTGCCACTGTTGTTGATCCTGGGACTTACCATTTAGCTCAAATCTGGCTTGGTTTAGCAGTTGGAAACGGTCAAATTCAAAGCTACCCCAGACACGAAGGGATGGATATCGGTACGCAGGACTATACCTATATGAGTTTTGACATTGCCCCCGGTGAAGTTAAGTACATAGGTCATTTGAACATCAAAAACCAAATGCCGTTTATGATGTTGAAGAAAGAAACAGATGACAGTGTAAGCTCTCAGGCATGGTTTGACATGGTCCTCATGCCGTTCTTTACGGTAGAGGTCAGTGACAAACTAAAAGAAGCGCAACAGTTCCTTGCAAAAGACGCTCAACGCCCAGACCTCAAGCTTACGACGGATTTGGCTAGAATAGGGACGAACGACCACCTGAAACGTGCCCAAATGATCATTGACGGTATGGGAAACAAAATCACTAGAAATGATTATTGGAAAGCTCGGGCAATTTTTGATCGTGAAGCGCTAGATCGCGTTAAATAAGGTTTAGTGCGGGTACAGCAAAACTTCGCCCGGTTGGTTGTTACCTTGCCAGTATCCGGCCCAATTGCGTGACATTGGACGGTTTAGAGATTTAAACAGAAGATCACCAAACAAAGAGCCGTTGTCTTGGCGACGACGGTTTTCTTTATAGGCCATTTCATTGGCATAGGAATGAAGGTATTTGCCAGCGATATGGTGATGCTGCCCGATCTCGGCACGACGCAGACGGGAAAACCAACCCTCAGCCCCATTGGTGCAAGCTTCGCCATCGCTATAAACGCGAGAGTGATTGATGCGGAACATCTGGTATTGCGCATGCAAAGCATCATATGCAGCGTTTTCGTCTGCGTGAATGCTGGCTTGGCTGTCGATATGTTTGCGAATGGCCGTTGTGACGGCTTCCGAAGTCTCAGACTTGATAACGACGGGAACAACGCGACCTTCGCGTTCTCTTATCGCAAAGACACAGCGGCGCTTGCCGTTCTGGTGACGACGCAAACGACGGTCGACACGGTTTTCTTTCCAGTTGCGAGGTTTGAGATAGCCGCCAAAGTAAGCGCCATCCACTTCGACTTCACCCGTCAGAACCGCATCCTGCATTTCATCACCAGTTACTTCTCGCAGTTTGTGCGCCAGAACGAAGGCTGTTTTATATTGGATGCCCAGATCGCGAGACAGTTGCAGCGCAGACACGCCTTTACAGGAGTTTACAAAGATCGCAATGGCCAGCAGATAATCACGGTGCTGCAATTTACGACCAGAAAAGATTGTACCGCTGGTGACTGAGAATTGCTTATTGCAATGTTTGCATTTGAAGATACGACGACTTTTGAATGTCCAGCATTCAACCGAACCACAATGAGGACAAACTGGATCGCCATCATTAACGGACCAACGAACCTCTTTGAACAACTCATACGCCTCTTCTTCCGCCATCCGCGCCACCTTGGCGACGGATAACGTCTTTGCTTTAGAAGAGAGGAGAAAGTGTTGGCTCATCGTTTTTCATCATTAATCATCAAATATGATGAATTATCTCCACTGCAGGCCACCTTGTCAAATGAAAAATCATCATATATAGTGATTAATCATATTTTTAAGGGATGAACTAATGGGCCAAGACTGGAAGCAATACGCTAAAACGTTGCTCAGAACGGAGATAACGCGCAAAGATTTGAACTACGTAGAAGTGTCAGAGCGCTTGAAAGCACTGGGAATAGACGAAAGCCCCCAGAACATAAGTAACAAGATCGCACGGGGCAGTTTCAGCGCGACTTTTATGCTTCAGGTGCTACATGCCATAGGCAGTAGCAATATACATTTGGAAGACATATAAAATTGCCCAAATTCATCTAAAATTAACGATCGCTTTTCATAATTCATTCTGTTAGAATCAATCTATTGTAGTATACTGGATGGAATAACTCATCATGGATAAGCCTATAATTGTAGATTTATTCTCCGGCTGCGGAGGATTTGGGTTAGGTGCTAAATTGGCAGGTTTTGATTGTCGTGTAGCCGTTGATATTGATGAAACCCTGCAATCAGCTTATCGTCTTAACTTTCCCCAGACACAAGCCATTCAAGCTGATATTGGAAAACTTGAAAATTCTGCATGGCGTTTCCTATTAAGAGATCGCAAACCTGATGGTGTAATTGGTGGCCCACCTTGCCAAGGTTTTAGTCGTATTGGCAAAAGGGACGCAGAAGACCCAAGAAACTCATTAATTGGACATTTCTTTAGGCAAGTTGCTTTGCTTGATCCGAAGTTCTTCATTATGGAGAACGTTGAAGGCTTGTTGGATGAAGGAACAGTTGATGTTTTAATGAGTGCTATCCAACAGATTACTCCAAGGTTCCGTGTCTTAGATCCGATGATCATTAAAGCTTCTGATTATGGAGCACCTACTACAAGAACACGGGTAATCGTTGTTGGATACAACCCAAACAAAATGGATGCACTATCATTAGCGGATTTCTTGCCAACATCTGACATTAAGCCTATAACAGTCAAAGATGCGATCGCTGATTTACCGATGCCAGTCCTGTCTTCTAGGAAAAAGGGCGATTATTCGTGGGCAAAATATCCAAGTATAGAGCTAAAATCTCTGTCTGAGTACGCGAGAGCCGCTCGTAAATTGCCACCCAAAAATATGGGATGGGACGTGTCAGTTGATAGATTGATGGATCGTTATAGTTCGGGCCATGAAACTACAATTCATACAGAGAAAGTTGCAGCCCGATATGCGGCCTTAATTCCGGGTAAGGTTGATCCTGTCAGCAAAAGTACAAAGCTGAAATGGGACGGACTATGTCCAACTCTACGTGCTGGTACTGGTGCTGAAAAAGGAAGTCATCAAGCTGTTCGTCCAATTCACCCAGATGAAGGCCGGGTGATTACTGTACGTGAAGCAGCACGATTACAGGGTTTCCCTGATTGGTTTGCATTCCACCATACTAAATGGACAAGCTTCCGAATGATCGGCAATAGTGTATCGCCAAAAGTCTCAGAATTTCTCCTAAAACAAATTCTTAGCAAAATCGACTCCTTAAAGTTGCAATGCGCAGCGTAACCTTATAGCTTGTTATCCAGTAATTAATTTTTCTGGATGTTGCATAGTGTCAGACCAACTGCCCGTCGATTTCGGCATGGAACGTAAGTTCGTTTTCAATGCCTTGACCTCAGATATCTCTACGACAGATTCTCTTTTAGATTTGATTGATAACTCAATTGATGCAGCACGGAGAGATATTGTCGATAAGAAAAAAGCCATGGTGAATGGTTTACCAGAAACGTATGAAGGTTATGAAATTAAGCTGTCGTTAGACGATGATAAAATTATCATTGAAGATAATTGTCGGGGGATGGAAACAAATCTACTTGAGGGTACAGCTTTTCGGTTAGGTGCGAGACACAATCAGAACTTTAGTATCGGCATTTATGGAGTAGGCTTAATCCGTGCATTCTGGAAGTTAGGTAATGAAGGTACGCTTATAACTGATAATGGTGAAGAAGCCTTTTCCTTACATTTTAATAAATCAGACTTAGAAGAAAATGAAACGACTCTATTTGCGGATCGAACGATTTCTTCTGGGAAAAGGTCAAACAAATTCATCATTGATAGGTTAACTTTGGACGCGGCTTACGACCTCGAAGATAAAGAGTGGTACAACAAGCTAATTGATCGAATTCGTCGGGTTTATGGCCTCTGCATTCGAAAAGGTTTGAAAATTCAAGTGGGGAAATACGTTATTCCTGAGTTTGGCCCTCAAATAAGAGAGGATGTTAAAGAATTAAAAGGTGGAACTCAGTTCAGAACATCAAATGGTGTTGATGTAAATGTTCAAATCGGCGCACATGAGAAATATATCTTCAAGGGAGAAGAAGGTTGGTCTCAACGGGCAAATAGCGATGTAATCCCAGAATGTGGTTGGTATGTAGTGTGCAATGATCGAATTGTATTAACAGCAGACCGTACAGTTAAAGTGGGTTGGACGTCTACTTGGCATAGTGAATACAATGGAATTTTAGGGTGGGTTTTCTTTACTTCGGATGATGCAGACCTACTTCCTTGGGACAGCAAAAAAACAGATATTAGTTTAGAGAAAGTATCACAAAGAGAAGCTGCAAAGGCGTTAAAGGCGCTCTCTGATACTTATCGCTCAACAAACCGAAACTTTAAATATGGTCAACCAGCATCTTCCCCAACTCGTCCGGGTCCGAAAGGCGGGAAAGGTGGCAAAAATGGGCCTACTTCGGCCCCTATAAAGATCCCACCCAAACCTACAGCAACAGCGACAAAACCTACGACATCATCACAGGATCACAATGAAAATTGGGACACTTTGCTTCCAGCAATGAATGTGTTGCTTAATGATAAGAAGTTAAGTGCGTTAATTCACGAAGCTCAAAATATTCAAATTAAGCACCCTTATGCATGCCTCATGTTATATCGCACTGTATTTGAACGGGCTGTTACTGTTCGTATTCGCCAAGAAGGGTATTATGGCGCAGTAAAGAAGATGGTGATTGACGAGCAGGAAAAGCAAGGGAGAACCTTTTCTGAAGCCGCTAAAAAGAACTTCAAGCCAACCTTAGCCAACTTGTTAGATTGGATGACAGCAAATGAAGAAATAATCTTCTATGAAGATCATCTTCGTGATTGCAAAAGAGGCTTAGGGAACTTCAAAAGTCATCTAAAACACATGAATGGTGTAGTTCACGAAGGTGATTTAACTGACAGTGGAAAAGTTAAGACGGTTAGAACAGATACATATAATCTTTTATCATTTTTGATCGAAACACTTATTTTGAGACAGTCATAAAAAAAGAAGATCACCGCTCACACGATGATCTTCCTCTAAACTCCGAACAGGAAAGGGCAAGACGCCTCTCTCTTGTATGTGAACCATATCAAGTCTCATTCTCTGGAGCAACAATTCCTTCTAATTTGGTTTAGGTGTGTTTGCTACATAATACCGAACACACCTAAGCCTCACCCAAGACTTCTTTGACTTTATAGGCGAGGTCTTTGAGCTTGAAGGGCTTGGGTAGGAAATGGATCGTCGGGTCATTTTCGATCCCGTCGGGGATTACGTCTTCGGCATATCCGGACATGAAAATAACTTTCATATCCGGTTGGCTCGCCCGGACCAGTTCAACGAGGTCCGGGCCCTTCATGCCGGGCATAACCACATCAGTAATAATCAGGTCAATCTTATTGGCTTGAGATTTAAAGATATCCCACGCTGCATCGCCACTGGGCGCTTCGATCACTTCGTATCCCTTGGCGCTTAGGGCACGTGCGCCAAACAGGCGGACCGGGTCTTCATCTTCAACCAGCAAGATGGTTGCGGTCCCGGTCAAATCGGCATGGTCAAACAGGTCCGGTTGTTTTTTCTCCACTTTCTTCGCAACCGCCTCTTCCTCCACTGCCGGGAAATAGATCGAGAAGGTCGTTCCCTTGCCAACCACGCTGTCAACGAAGATATAGCCATCGGTTTGACGGACAATCCCGTAAACGGTCGATAGGCCAAGACCCGTTCCTTTGTCCACATCCTTGGTTGTAAAGAAAGGCTCAAAAATCTTGGTCAGGTTTTCCGGTGCAATCCCGCAACCTGTATCGGAAACCTCGATACAAACGTAGGATCCCGGCGGCATAATATCGTGGGCTTGTTCCACCGGGTCGTGGACAAGCGCATTATTGGTACGGATCATTACCTCGCCGTCCCCATTCATCGCATGCCCGGCATTCACCGCCAAATTGACAATGACTTGTTCCAGTTGCCCCGTATCCACACGGATTTGTTTCAGGTCGCGCCCATGATCAATACGCAAGACAACCGTTTCCCCCAACGAACGGTTCAGCATGGCTGAAAGATCGGAAATAACTTCTGAAATATCGACAATTTTCGGCCGCAAAGTCTGCTTGCGTGAAAAAGCGAGTAATTGACGCACCAGATCCGTTGCCCGGTTTCCGCTTTGATAAATTTGTTGCAGTTCCTGATGGTCCGGGTCGCCCTTGGGGTGGCGTTCCAGCAAAATTTCACAAAAGCCCGTCAACGCAGTCAAAACGTTATTGAAGTCATGCGCAACCCCACCGGCCAGTTGACCGATGGCCTGCATTTTTTGAGCTTGTGTAAATTGCAGTTCCAGATCCCGTTGTTCCGTCGCATCGATAAAGTGCAAGACAAGGCCGCTGATTTGCCCGGTTTCATCTTCCATGTGGCCTGCAAACACACTGACCGTCAGCATACGCGCACGCGCTGTCGGCATTTGCACGTCAAAGCGCACAGCAGCCATTGTCCCCATCGCGACTTTGCCGAGCTGTCGGCTCGCATCGTCGTGATATTCAGACTTGATCTGATCAAAAAGCGAACGACCGACAATCGCATCCTGATGGCGACCCAGCATTTTAAGGAAAGCGCGGTTACAATCCACAACATTACGTTCCAGATCCAGCACGGCAATGCCGACCGGTGCTTCCTTAAACAACCAACGCACACGCGGATCATAGCCGAGCGAGGCTTTGCTTGAGCTACGTTCCGGTCTGTGTTGGGCGACTTGGCCCTGTTCAATCCCATCGCGCAATACAAGGCAACGGTTATGGACAAAATTACCTTGATCGTCATAGAGTTCGGTTTGACGGACATAAACGTCAAAGGGGCGACCATCTGCGCCTTTCAAGCTCATCACCCCATTGGGACCATCGCGTAAATCCAGAACAAAGTCCGCCAAGCCCAATCCGGTTGCACGTACCATTTCCGGTGAGACCCCCAGCCAATCGCCCAAGGTTTGATTGACAAATCGAAAGCGCCCTTGTTGGTCGGAACTGAAAAAACCCACCGGTAAATTATCGAGGAAATCGAACATTTGGCGAAATTCTTTGCGTTGCGCTGTTTCCATTTCGCGCCGTGCACTGACATCACGCACCAACCACAACGTAAAGCCCACAGGTTTTCCCAATGGTGTCACAGAAATCCGCCGCCATTCGCGGCTACCGTCACTTAAACGGACCGGGACTTCACAATAATCACCAACGCCATTACGGGCATTCCCGCGCAGACGCTTAAATTCCGCCTGTGCGCCTTCACCGTCCAGTAAATCCACCATACCTGTGATTTCCGGTTTTCCCGGCATAATCGGCATCAGTCGTTTAAAGCCCGGATTGGCATAGACGGTGGAGCCATCACGCGCCGTGATTAATCGGGCCTCGGGTAAAACATCAATGGCTTGGCGCAACAGATCACCAAACGCCCCGGCATTTCCGGCCGAGCCCACCGCCCAGCCAAACATGCCCATACAACCAATCCCGATGACCAGACTGACATATGTCACCATACTGTCTGCCTGAAGCAAAAAATGATTGATTATCGTCACCAAAAACGCCACCCATCCCACAACGGCCCAGCTGATGGGTTGACGGACGACACGTTTTAATCGACGATGTAATCGCATGGAAAAAGACAGCGCCAGCATCAATTCATCTGCCCCTTCAGACGCATGACATAGCCGATGACCTCGGCCACAGCGGCGTAATGTTCCGCCGGGATTTCCTGATCAATTTCAACAGACGCGTAAAGGGCACGCGCCAAGGGTGGGTTTTCAACGATCGGCACCTCGTGTTCTTCGGCAACTTCACGGATACGAAAGGCAAGATTATCCATGCCTTTCGCCACCAATTTAGGGGCCGCCATTAAGTCTTGTTTATATTCCAGGGCACAGGCGTAATGAGTCGGGTTTGTCACGATGACATCCGCTGTCGGAACGGCTGTCATCATACGTTGGCGTGCCCGCTCCATCCGGAGTTGGCGGATTTTGGCTTTGACCTGCGGGTCCCCTTCGGACTGTTTATGTTCGTCTTTGACTTCCTGCTTCGTCATTCGCATTTGCTTCATAAACGTATAACGTTGATAGGCAAAATCCATTCCCGCAATCAGCGTCATTAAAGCGGTAACCGAAATCAGAATGTAAACAGCAACATCATACATTAAGGATAAGAGCGCGAAGATATCATGTTCAGGCAGCAGTTCTACATTCATGTAAATCGGCAGAACAACCAAAAAAGCCGCACCACCGACCAGGGTCATTTTGAAAATTGTTTTAATCAGCTCAACCACTGCTCGTGTCGAGGCAACTTTTTTCAAACCTTTTTTTAAAGAAAGGTTGGACAGTTTGGGTTGTATTTTTTTAGGTGCCCAAATAAGGCCCGTTTGGAAAATGCCGGACATCACAGCCGTCAGCATAAAAACAAACAGCAGCGGCAAAACCCGCAAGCCCATATCTCCGACCAACCGTTCAAACATCACGCTCAAAGAATTACGGTCCAGAGACAATTGATAGCCGTCACGCCAAAAATAAACAATCGGCTCGACAACACTTTTGGCAAAGAACGGCCCTAAAAACAGAACGAAAATGGCTGCAGCAAAAAAGGAGGCCCAGCTTTTAATCTCCTGAGATTGCGAAACCTGACCTTCTTCGCGTGCCTTGGATAGTTTTTTGTCCGTTGGCTCTTCTGTTTTTGAAGCGTCGTCTTCTTCAGCCATGCGATCCTCTCAACGCCCCTTATGGTTCCAAAAAACCGATGAGGCCTTTTTGATAATACTGCAAGAATACCATCATAATGGCTGAAATTGTAAACGTCAGCATAACAATCGTCACCATAATCTGCGCAGGCATGGCAACGAAATAAATCTGGAATTGCGGGTTTAATCGACTGATCAAACCCATAGCAAGCTGAAAACCAAACGATAACAGGATAAAAGGTGCTGCCAATTCAACACCAATCTTAAAAGACCCCGCCACTGTTCGTGACATAAATTCCGCAAAATCACCAATAGGCGGCAACTGCCCGGGCGCAAACAAAGTATAACTATCCACCACGGCAGATAACATCAAGTGATGCAGATCAGTTACGAAAATGGTAACCATAGCAAGATTAACAAAAAAAGTTGAAATAACTGAACTTTGTGATTGCGAAACCGCATCAAAAGAAAAGGCGTTGGACAGCGATGCAACAAAGGCAATAATCATCCCCAAAACCTGCATTGCACTCAGCATAATCATCATCAACGCCCCGAAGAAAAAACCGATTAAGATTTCCCCCCCCAACAACATTAGCAGTTCCAGCGGATGAATAGGAAAAGGAGGGAAATTATGGGACACAACAGGGACAAGTATAAGCGCCAACATCAAAGCAAATAACAAACGAATGCGTACGGGCACAAAACTCGCGCTGATCCCGGGCATCACAATAAATGCACCGCTCATACGCGCAAAAATCAATCCGAAATGAAAAATATTAAAAGTAAAGATGTCGCTTAACATAAAAAATGCCCTTTATCCAAGGGCGATGATCTTGTCAAAAATTTCTTCCCCAAAATCCGTCATGTGATTAATCATATAAGGCAACATCAACACCAACGCGACAAAGATCACAATAATCTTGGGAACAAAAACAAGCGTCATTTCCTGAATGGACGTTAAGGCCTGAAACAATGCAATCAACAGACCGATGACCAAGCCGGCCATCAAAATGGGGCCACCTGTGATCAGGATCATCCAGAATGCCTCACGTCCAATTTCTATAACCCCAATTTCGTTCATCTCATCAAATCACTTAAATCGGCATTTTTATAATTTCTTGATAGGCTTGGATCACCTTATCACGCACCGTGGTTACCGCCTGCAGGGTCACTTCGGCCTCTGCAACCGCTGTCACAACCTCGTTGACATCGGCTTGACCTGCCGCCGCTTTCAAAGACATGGTTTCACTTCTATAACCGATATCGGCCGCTTCACGAACCGCCTGTTTCAACAGGTCGGAAAAATCTTCACCACCAGTTTCTTTCGTCTCGTTCAATGACGGAAGTTTGTTGATCGAGTCAGCCTGGCGGGCATAGGCAGCCGCCGCAGATGCCATCATATTGTCAGCCATTTACCTTTTGTCCTTCTCCAAACCTTAACGCAAAATACCGATGCTTTGTTGCAGCATCTTTTTACTGGCCTTAATCGTATTCACGTTCGCTTCATAGGAACGTTGTGCCTCGCGCATATCCATCATTTCAATCAACGAACTGACATTGGGACGTAGAACATACCCATTTTCGTCCGCTGCCGGATGTGCCGGATCAAAAAATTTCTTAAAATTCGCTTTACTGTCTTCCTTGACCTTATGAACATGCACAAGGTTCACGTCCATCTCTTTATCAAGTTCGTTTTTAAACAGGATTTTTTTACGACGATAGGGGATTTCGCCCGGCTTCGTTGGCAAGGAATCCGCGTTGGCAACGTTCTCGGAAATGACCCGCAAACGTGCCCCCTGTACTTTCATACCAGCCGTGGAAATCCGCATACTTTTAAATAGGTCATCCATTGTGAACCTCTATACCTCTTTGACTCTCATCCAACAGAAAAACAAAAAACAACTTACTGCTTGCCTAAAGCAATTTTGAAAAGCCGCATATTCTTTTTGTAAACTTCCGTGGTCAGTTCGTGATCGACTTGCGACTCCGACATCTTGGTCATCTGTTCTTCCAGAACAACCTGGTTGCCGTTAATCGTCGATTCATAAGGCTTGGGATCATCCACCGCATATTCGCGCATACGCGCAGGCTCCGTCCCGATATGTTTCGAGTCGGTACCAACCGGGCTGACATGCATCGCCTGACGCCGCATCAAATCTTTAAAATTGAACGGCTTCAAATCCTTGGCGATATATTTAGGCGTATCCGCATTGGCAATATTTTCTGCCAACACTTCCTGCCTGTTACCAATGTAGTCCATTCGCTTTTTCAAAACAGCGAACAACGACATTTTGCCTAAGTCCATTTCGAACTCCTAACCTGAATTATGCCCTCGACCTCCCAAGAACAAAAATCAGCACATCGTCAAACCATGCCCGCAAATAATACCTAGGGGCACAGTTCTACTATGCAACACCCATATTAACAAATAGTAAAGCCTTATGTCAGCCTTTTTATGCAAACACTTGCCTTAAGGTTTTTTAAAACAGTTTGAAATAAGATATTCTCGTTAGAAACTACCATTGGACCCCGCCGTGAACGAGCCCAAAAACAAACCTGCAAAACCTGTTAAGCCCGATCAGATTGCGGTTGCCCTCTCCTATGAAGGTGTTGAAGGCAAGGCACCGGAAATTGTGGCGTCTGGGCGCGGCGCCGTTGCAGAGCAAATTTTGCAGATCGCCTTTGATGAGGGCGTTAAAGTACGCGAAGATGCCGACCTTGCACAAATCCTCAGTCTTCTGGATGTGGGGCGTGAAATTCCGGTCGAGGCTTTCAGTGCCGTTGCAGAGATTTTGACCTATGTCTATCAGGCCAATCGTCAACCGATGCCCGGCATTGACGTTCCCCTTGAAAAACCACAAAATAATCCCTCTTCAACCCAAAAACCGAAAAAACGTAATGACTGAAACGGTGCGTGATATTAAGAACAAAATTGAACAGATCCTCTCTTTTATCGAGACGGCCGAACGTTTGATCTATGATGGAAAAATGGTGGATATCGCAGCCCTTCAAGGCCACATCAACCACCTGTGCCAAGATATCCAAAAACGCCCGCAGGCCGAAGCGCGCACGTACCTTACAGACCTGAACACCTTGTTTGAGGCATTGGAACGTCTGGAAAAAGACGTCAACCTTCAGCATGACGAATTAACAGAACGCTTGAAGTTCAGCGGCGGACGTGTCAATCCTCTTATGGCGCAGGAAATCAGTGACGATGACAATGAAACATAAGATAGACAAGGCACAGATATAAACGATGGATATCTCCGATTATTTGCGATTTGTGTTCGCGCTGGCCTTTGTTATCTCGCTCATTGGCATTTTGGCATTTATTGCCAAACGTTATGGTATGGGCTATCGCCACGCACCAAGAACAGCTAAAAAACGCCTGAGCATTTCTGAAATCATGCCGATAGATGGTAAACGCCGCCTCGTCCTTGTCAAACGTGATGGCCGCGAACACCTTCTGGTTATCGGCGGTACAAACGATCTGGTTGTTGAAACAAACATCATGGAAGACGCCTTCAACTTCAGCGAACATCTTGCCGCAACATCACACATCACCGATAAAAACAAGATGGATGAAGGGGACCCGCAATGACAAAAAAACAAATCTTGAAACTCTCCCTAAGCGGTAGCCTTTTCTTTGGCTTGAGCTTTATGATTTTAGCCGTCTTCAATTCCGATGTTCTTGCCCAAAGCTTCACGCTGGATTTCGGCGACCCGAATGTTGGTGGTCCTGAAAGCACCACATCGCGCATCATCCAGTTGATCGCCCTGACAACCGTGCTGTCGCTGGCCCCCAGCATCCTGATTATGGTGACATCGTTCACCCGCCTGATTATCGTTTTCGGTTTCCTGCGAACCGCGATGGGAACGCAGCAAGCTCCTCCCAACCAGGTGATGGTATCGCTTGCACTTTTTTTAACCTTTTTCATTATGATGCCGACCTTTGACGCCGCCTACCAACAAGGGATTAAACCCTATATGGATGGCGACCTTGAAGAAATCACCGCATTTGAAAAAACGGTCCAACCCTTTCAACGATTTATGATGCAGCATGTGCGCAGCAAGGATTTGGACCTGTTTATGGGAATTGCCAAAGCAGACATAAATGTTAAAGCCGACGATGTCCCCTTAAAGGCACTGATCCCCGCCTTTATGATTTCTGAAATCCGCCGCGCCTTTGAAATCGGTTTCCTGTTGTTTATCCCCTTCCTTGTCATCGATATGATCGTTGCCTCGGTACTTATGTCTATGGGGATGATGATGCTACCCCCGGTTATTATCGCCCTGCCCTTCAAGATCATCTTCTTCGTGCTGGTCGATGGCTGGTATATGCTGGTCGGCTCGCTGGTGAAAAGTTTCGGCACAGGTATATTGGAATGAAAAAAAGCGGCACTTCATTAAATGAAAGTGCCGCTTTTAAAAATGCAGTTCTCTGAAACTTTATTTTATTTCAGTAGCTTTTCGATATAACGCGGCAATGAAAACGCCCCGACATGCACACCCGGTGTGTAATAGTTGGTCTCAAAACCGGCTTGATCAAAACGCGCCTGAATGTCCGCAATGGATTGTTGACGCTTGTTCACATCATCCGTTGCCCAAGCCAAAGTCATAAAACCACCGATATAGGTCGGCACCGCCACCACATAAAAAGACATATCTTTAAAATGAGGGGCCATACGGCCTTGTGTGGTTGTCACTTCGTCTTCTTGGAAAAACGGCACACCGTTTTGCGTCACAAGGATACCGCCCTGTGTCAGGCAATCATGGCAATCACTGTAAAATTCGCTGGTGAACAGAACTTCCCCCGGACCGATCGGGTCGGTTGAATCGACAATGATCACGTCAAAACGATCTTGCGTTTCCTTAACGAATTTCAAGCCGTCCGCGATAACCAGATTGCACCGTGGATCATCAAATGCGCCATCGCTATGTTCCGGGAAATATTTTTTGGACATTTCCACCACAGAGGCATCAATTTCCACCATCGTGCATTCAACGTTTTTATGACGCAGCACTTCGCGCAACACACCGCCATCGCCGCCGCCGATGATCAATACTTTTTTCGCATTGCCATGAGCAAAAATCGGCACGTGAGCGATCATCTCGTGATACACGAACTCGTCACGATCGGTTGTTTGGGTCACCCCGTCCAACAACATGACACGACCAAAAAAGTCGTTCTCGAAAATCACAAGGTCCTGATGTTCTGTTTTTTCTTCAAACAGAACTTCCGTTGCGCTGAAGCGTTGCTGATAGAACGGATAGAGCGTTTCGCCAATCCAGCGGCTCATACGTCCTTGCCCCGCAGTTGCTCGTCCACGTCAATACGGTTCGGGCTGAAGGCATCCTGTAAGAACGGAATTGCCTTATGCGGATCACAATCGCCACACATAAAGACATCAAGCGCCGCAAAAGACGCTTCCGGCCATGTATGGATCGAAATATGAGACTCAGCCAAAACCAAAACGCCGGACACGCCACCGTTAGGTTCAAAGTGGTGCAAATGACAGTGCAAAATTGTTGCACCGGCCTCATCAGCACCCGCACGCAAGGTACGTTCGATCAAATTGATATCATCCAACTTGCTGGCACCCCATAAATCAATCAACAGGTGTGTGCCTGCGTAGCGGATACCATTGCGTTCGATGAAATAGTCTTTGTTGTTTTCAATCACAGCAAAACCGGATTGTTGATCAACATTTTCGCGGATCTGGGTCTCGCCCGGTACTTGTACCGAGTCCATCCCCAGTTCGGCAAGAGCAGCAGTCTTGGCCATTCCAAACCCTTTCCAAACCAGTAGATAGATGATCCGCAAAAACTTATATGCGGATAAGGACGCAGTGTTTGCCTGAGATTAGAGGCAAACACAAGTGAAATTTTCAACATTATTAATTTTTTTTGAAACAGCGTTGCTTTTACGTTTTTCAGAGACAACATACGCCAAGTCATTGGATCAATTGATGGCACTGAGTTGCCCTGCTTTCAGCCGTTCCTGATATTCCGTCATAAAGCTGGAGAAGTTTTCCGCCGGTTTCACCAATTGGGTAATGGTGCGCGGATCCAGCATGCCTGCATTTTCACGCGATGCAATCAGACGGAAAGCATCACGCAGAGTCGTTTGTTCCATCGCCGCGCCGTAATCGGCACGAATACGCGCCACACCACGTTCATTTGCCCCCAACGTGTAAGCAACCGCCAAATTCAAAATCAACCGGGCCTGTTCTTCATCCAGCGGCTTGGCACGGCGCGCCCCCTTCGCCAACGCCAGACGTTTAATGGTCACAGCGGAATTACGCCAATCGGATGCGTTCCAGTACACTTCTGAGCGCAAAATATCAGCAGCAACCGTTTCATCTTCGGCATCATCCAGCAATTTCAAGGCCTGATCCGTTTTTCCCATATCAATCAGGGCACGCGCTTCCAGATGACGACGTTGAACAATCTCTTCCGCTGTCATGGTGGGTTGGGCACTTTTCTTAAGTGCACGAATGGCACGTTCTGGATTGTTTGCGGCTAAATACACCACGGCCAAACGTGTCCCGACTTGTGCCTTTTTCTGACCGCTTAAACGGAACTGCACCTGATTTTCCAATAATTCTGCCGCTTCACGTAGAAGATCTACCGCTGCCAGACGATCGGCCAACTTGCGGATCATCTCGTCCCCTTTTTCCCCGGCTGGCGTCAATTCGCGGAATTCATCATAAAGGGCAATCGCCGTCACTGGCGGTAACTCATCCGCCTTGCTTTCGAGATACAATTCTTCAAAGATACGGATCATTTCCTGTGTCACGGCTTCGGCCTGCGGATGTTCACGGAAATAGGTTGCCGCTTGACGTAAGGTGCGCAAGCCATCGCGGTAATTTCCGGTCTGAACGTACAGATCGCCTAAACGCCGCAGCAGCTTGAATTCAAAATCATCCCCGCGCCATGCAAAACGCAGTTTCTCCAATGCCTCAATCAACTGCTTGGCATCAATCCGTTCGTTTTTATATAACAACTCGGACTTGGACAGGGCTACACGTGCCCGCGATGGGCGGTGATTGCCATTTTCGACCTGCTCATACATCACCACGGCCCCGTCAGGATCACCGCTGATTTCTTTGCTGCGTCCGCGCAGATATTTTACCGCATCAACCTGACGGTTATTCAATTGTTCTGACTCAAGCACTTCAAGGTAGGATTCAGCCTGACGGACATCGCCGGTCGACAAGGCCGCTTCTGTCAACAACAAAGCAAGCGGGAATTTAAGACGGGGCGGATAATTTCGGATCACACCACCCAGACGTTTCAAAGCAAACGCGCTTTCACTGAAATCGCCCCCGGCAGCCGTCACGGCCGCTTGCCAGAACGCGCCTTCATCCTTGGCAGCAACTTCATCTCCCTCAAGATCTTTTGCTGCCTCGTCCAGTCGGCCCATCACATAACGGGCAACCCCGCGCATCGCCCTGAATTCAGGATCTTTTTCTTTTTCAGGATTAGATTTTGCCATCACGTTCAAAACGCCCAACGCTTCCGGCCCCATTGCATGGGCAAGATAATATTGCGCCAATTTTGTACGGGCGATATCACGGCGCGGTCCTTTCAGACCGGCAACCGCTTTTTCAAGGTCCTGACGGTTGACACGGTAATGATCGATACTGCCGATTTTCCATTTGTCAAAATCAAACAGACGGCTAACGCCGCGCAACCCGCCCAGTTTTGCCTGTGCCACAGCCTTTGTGCCTGTATCAGACAATTTCAAGCTGGCGGTAGATGTCATTTCAATACCGGATTTCAGCGTGCGAATACGTAAATCGTCACTCAGTGGGCGATAAACCGCCCCTTGCGCACTGGCTAACAATTCAAACTGAGGATAATTTCGCGCCGTATTCACACCATGCCCCAATGGGATCACCGGAACAACGACCAGATTATCCCCGATCACAGGGTCTTGCACAGGCACTGGCAAGCCACCTTCCTGGACAGACATAAACAGGCGCGAACCTGCTGGTGAATGAGGTTGTGGCTGAACTTCAATTTCTTGTGTCGCCAACAACGGCAATTTCCCAAACTCAAACACCCATGCTAAACCTTCGCGCTTGGGTCGCGGATTAAACCCTTCGGCTGTTACCATACGTAAAACAGTGGCACGAGGAATGGCAATTTGTTCAATTTGGGAAATTCCACCGTTTGAGGCCGTCTTCAATGCGTTCAAATCCTGCTGGGTTTGCTTGTCAAACACCAGCCAGACCGAACCGCCACGACGAAACGCTGCCGCTGCCACGGGTTCGCCAAATTCAAAGCGTAAAGAAAACGCGGCTGCCAAAGCAGACGTGCCATCGGTTGCAGGTTCATCCAGTGCCTGCGGTGCGGTGACTTTTTCCACCGGAGCCGCACGCGGTGCAGGGGCCTTCGCGGGTGCTTCGACAGTAGGCTCTGCAACAGGAGCAGGTTGCTGGATCGCTTGCGGTTTTGTAGGTTCCGGTGCGGGTGCAGGGGGCGGTGCGGGCGCTGTTGCAACCTGCGTTGCTTCTTCTGCTGTCGGGGCTTGTGGCTTGTTGGCCAAATTATCGGGATACACATCCACAACAACTTTTGTCCCGACATAAAAATCTTTAATCCGTGCCCCTGCCGTCACGTCCAGTTCGACATCATTGCCATTTTGGCGAATGCCGCGTACCTGCCCCGTTAATCCACGTTGGGCACGTGACAAGTCATACTGTGCAGGTTCATTGAACTGTACAACGGTTTTCCCCTGATAGTCCCCGATCGTATAGCCAACCTTTTTCGCCCAGTCGAACACGATCCGGGTATAAGTTCCCTTTTCACCTTTGCGTACACGAATGGACGGCCCATTTGCCGGAACGACAGAAGCTTGCGTTTGAACAGGTGTCGCTTGCACAGGTGCAGGTGTCGGGGCTGGAGCGGGGCTCGCCGCACGTGGTACAGGCGCACTCGTCTGTTTGGGAGCGGGTTGTGCCGGGGCGGGTTCGCCCAAAACATCAACAACCAGATAACTGCCAGTATAGAAATGACGTAAACCGTAATCGCCCGTCAGATTGATCGTCACATTACGCCCGCCATTAGACGGCGTTACATTGGAAATATATTTCTTCAGATTTCGACGGACTTCATTATAGGAGGTTTCGGCAGGTTCGCCAAAACTCAGATTCAAAACGCCATTTTCAATATTGGCTTCGTAACGAACCGGCAAAGACCATTTAAAGACCATCCGCCCATAACCGGGATGCGCACCGGCACGCACGGCAATACGTTCGGCCCAGACTTGTCCGCTGAGGGCAAATATGCCGATCATAAACGCCAAAATGGCTATGAGTGAGCGCCCTTGTCTCAAAATGCCGTTCGTCCCTAATTACTTCAACACACCGGTCTGCAACACCAGTATGTCCACACGCCGGGCTAATGCCTCTTTTTTAGCAGGTGCGATATCGGGCAATTGCCCGTAACCACTGTCCCCATAACCATATGCCAAGAAATCTTGTGTGAAGCCAGACTTTCTTAATGCATTTCCCACAGCAATGGCCCTAAAAAGTGATAATTCCCAGTTGGACGCATAATCCAGCCCTTCAGCCGGTTTTGGGTCCGTATGTCCAGTTATAACAATCTGATTACTAACATGTCGTAAAACATCGCCAAGTTTTAGCATAGTTTCTTGCGCATGCGGACTTAAGTTTTTGCTTCCACTGGCAAAAAGCAGATCTCCCGGCAATGAAATCAATAAACGATCATCTAAAAGCTGGATCATAGAGCGCCCCAAAATGTCGTCTTTTTCGACCTTTTCCGTCAAAACAGCCTGCAAATACTCCAAATTGATCGCACGCTGACGAAAAACAGTTGAAATATTATAATCCGCCGTTGCTGTTGCGACAGTTTCGTTCTTTTCTGGATTCAAGGTAGTTGATAAGGAGTCTGTAATCGCATCCCATTTATCAATTTGCACCGTAGACATGGAAAAAAGCATGACAAAAAAGGTCAAAAGCAAAGAGACCAAGTCGGTGAATGTCAACATCCACGCCCCCGTCTTTTCACCGTCCTCTTTCCCGGAAACGCCGAACGATGTCATGCCGACTTTTCTGCCCTGTCGGATCATTGCCCGCCCTCCCCTAATCGTGGCGGGCGCAATGATATCGGGGCATTTGCCTCTTCCGGCGCGGGGACTACCTCCTGCGCAGGCGGGGTAAGGGGCAAAGGAAGCACAACCGCCCTGTTTCCATTGGAAGCCTGAGAGTTTTGCGGTGATAATGTCACTGGTTCCGGGCGGGCTTGTTCAACCTCAGCCGGTTTAATCACTTCACTGGAAATCAAAGGAGACTCTTCAAACCGAATACGGTTTTCGTCTTGGGCGCGGATATGAAACCAAATTTCCAATGCGGTTTCATCACTGCCCTTCACCCCAATGGAAACCGACCCCGGCGGGGCACCGCGCGTCAAGAGTTCACGGGCAAAAGCACCAGCACGGCGCACAGGTAAACTTTGTTTCGTCGGCAATGTCCGAATACCGGACCAAGGGGCCGGCACAACAAATTCCATTTCAAAACGCAAACCCGGCGGATTGGCACTGAGGGCTGCCACAAGACGGTCCATAAACCCGTATTGCCCTTCGCGGATAGTATCTTTATCCAGTTCAAACAAGCTATCCCCGTCAATTTCAACCCGCATCAATCGCCCGGGCTGAATGGTATCCACTTTTACCACGCCGATAACCGTCGAAAACAGCCCGGTCACCTGACGCTGAAAATCATCCGCAGCCAGAAAATCACCTGTCGTCGCATTAAAAGCGGTTAGATCCATACGTGGGGGTAAAACGGAGGAAAAAGTCGAGGTCAGACTTTCCATTAAGGCTTTCGATTTCACCTCTTCCGTCGAAGAGATACTCACAAGCAGAATAAAAAAGGCTAAGACGAGCAGATAAAGCGACAAAAAAAGCGTAATTGTCCGTCCGGCGTCACTTTCGGGTCTTTTGCCCCCACCAAAGTTTACCTGAATTCGGTCCATCGCCTTCTATTATGTCATGGGTTAATCGAAACTGGCCAGCAGAGCATCGATGTCTTCCTGACTTCTGCCCTGACCTTCAAGCTGCGGACCTTCCAGTAAGTCTTCGTCGGTTATTTCCTTCGGTCCATCCTCAACAGGATCGGGGTTCTCAGCTTTGAATTTATCAATTTCCGAACCAAACGCATCGACCAAGGCATCGATTTTTTCTTCAATATGTTTCAGGGCATTCACCACTTTTGTAATGCGTTGCCCTGTAATGTCCTGAAAAGTACAGGCTTCATAAATTTTAGTTGTCGCTTCCATCAGTTTATCACTGATTTCCGGTTCCAACCCCGCCATAACCTCTTCGACAATTTCGGTTGCGTCCATAATATTGTTGGTCGCATCCGCAGTCGCCTCGACAATAGCATCCAGTTCATCACTGGCGGAAGAAAGGTATTTTTCCTTCACATCGTCGGGACGGAGCTGAGCAATCTCGGCCTTGGCACTATGGATATACTCAGCCAGAGATTCCAGCTCGTTATAGAGTTCCATGTCAGCAGACGTAACATCGCCTTTCATCGTTGAAAGAAGACTATCCACAACTTCGACCACTTCTTCTACTTGCACGGTATCACCATAAGTGTCGCGCAATTCATCAAGACGTGCACCCAAATCGGGGTCTACTTTAGAAGAAACTGACATGAAAACTCCATAAACCAGAAATGACTAGACATCGAATGACTTAGAAATCACCGATGACACTAACCATTTTACCTTTTAGCGTTTCCGCGTTGAACGGTTTTACGATGTAGTTGGATACACCGGCTTCCTTCGCTGCGATAACGTTTTCAGACTTACTTTCCGCAGTCACCATGATGAACGGAATGTGCTTCAACTTCGCATCGGCACGGACTTCGCGCAACAATTGCAGGCCCGTCATCGGTTCCATGTTCCAGTCGGAGATAATCAAGTCAAAATTGGCTTGGCGAAGTTTTTGTAACGCCTGACTTCCATCAGTTGCTTCATCAATGTTGGTAAACCCCAACTGACGCAGCAAGTTGCGGATGATACGCAACATTGTTTTATAATCATCCACAATAAGGATCGGCATATTAGGATTGACAGCCATTTAGCACTCCACTCCCAGATAAAAGTATCTTTTCAATCGGCTTGTACCTTTTCCAAAAAAACATATAAAAAAGGTATCTATTAAATTTAGTACTTGAGCTTAGCCTATGACGCAACCTTTTTAAAAAGGAAACCAACGCATTAGCTCATTTTTTTTACACAAAGGGATAAATCAGCCCCCTGTCAACTCGCCCGGCTGCGGTAAACTACGTAGTTTAAACAGTTCTTCTGTTACATCACGTGCTTTTTTCGGGTCCATTTTTGCAAGAATAGGAGCAAGCCGCCGCTTGTTCATTTTTTCAGCAACTTCAAGCAAGACATCCATTTCAAGCTCTTCAAAGATTCGCCCGGCATCCTTAGGCTTCATATTTTCATAGATTTTGACCAAATTCACCAACTTGTTGGCTTGTTGCTCATCATATTTAACCATTTTATCTTCAATCGTCTGTTGCAAGGCCTTCAACGACTGAACTTTTTTATCAATACGTGCCTCCGCAGCCTTCAACAGGTTTTCGCGAACATCCAGTTCACGGGCATGGGCTTCAATCTCTTCCCGACGTTCCGCCAGCTTTTGCAGCAAATCCACCTCTGCCTGCGTATAGAATGTCGGATCATCACCGATCCCGGTATCGCGCTGATCATTGGCGGCTTCCTCCGCTGCAATGGCTGCATCTTCTTGGGCCATTGCTTTTTTTTCCTCGTCGCTCAATTCTTCGGTATTGGCTTGCGCCAGTTCCAGAACACGCGGCGGGGCGGGATGGCGATCATTCAAAATATCTTTGGCTTCTTTCGGGCGATCCTGCGCGGCTTTTTGTTCAGCCCCAGCCTGAGTAACGCTCACGGCACCCATCCAGTCGCCAACCCCTTCCCAGATCGCATTCACCTTGATCGTCAGCAAAAACACAGCCACAAAAATTGTAACCGGCAGGACTCTCAATCTATTCAGGAAGGTCATCATGTGTTATCTCCCGGTCTTCAGCGCACTGATTCAAGAGCTTTCAAAAGCTCCCGCTCGGCATCTGTTTTCGGTTTAAATTCTTCTTCGTCCTCTTTTTCCGCTTGTTGTACAGAGGCTTGAGGCTTATCCTTGCCCGGTGGAACAACCGTATCTTTCACTTTTTTCCCGGAATAGGCCGGGGGCTCGGGCCGATTATTGCGGACTTTTTCTTCCAGCTTATCCGCCGACACGCCCGCACGTTCAATCAGGAAATTCAAATCATCGCGCAAGGCTTCGGCCTTACGCAAGGTATCCTGCACATCGCGTTTCATATCATCGGCAGACCCGGTCAGTTTATGGATACTTTCTTCGGCCCGCAAAGTCGCATCATTAAATTGATTGGCCAGCGTTTCCAATTCAGACTGGTCCTGACGCAACTGGGAAAGGCGACGGTTTAACATAACCGCATAAGCAATGGTCGCAATCAGCAAGATCGCAATCAAAATGTCCAAGAGCAAGGCAAACGGCACAGGCTTATCCTTTCGTCTTCGTAATTTCGTCGTCGATACGCACGGCGATATTGTTACCTTTACGACCCATTTTACCCACATACATGGAGACACCGCCACAACGAATTTCAACGTCTGAATCCGGGGTGGCATTAAACATGATCTGTGAACCGATTTTCAGATTAATAATATCGGTCAATTCCATATATTGTTCATCCAGCACGGCTTCAAGATCCACATCCGTTTGCCAAAGCTCCCGCGCCAGGTGTGTTTCCCAAATACTATCGCGACCGAATTTTTCCCCCATGAACATCTGCAACAGAAGTTCACGAACCGGTTCCAAAGTCGCATAGGGCAGCAGCATTTCCACGCGCCCGCCGCGATCTTCCATATCAATACGCAGCTTGGCGACAATGGCCGCGTTGCTGGGCCGCGAAATCGTCGCAAAACGCGGGTTGGTTTCCAAACGATCAAAACGGAACGTCACCGGGCTCAGCGGATCAAACGCAGCGGACAAGTCATTCAAAACAACGTGCACCATCCGTTCCACCAGATTACGTTCAATGGTGGTATAGGGACGGCCTTCAATCCGCATGGCAGCCGTTCCGCGCCGCCCGCCCAGCAAAACGTCCACGATAGAATAAATCATGGAACTGTCGATCGTCAGCAAACCGAAGTTATCCCATTCTTCCGCCTTGAAAACACCTAACATCGCCGGCAAGGGGATAGAGTTCAGATAATCACCAAAACGGATAGAGACAATGTTATCCAGCGACACTTCGACGTTATCGGATGTAAAGTTCCGCATCGATGTGGACATCATCCGCACCAGACGGTCAAAAACGACCTCCAGCATCGGCAGACGTTCATATGAAACCAGCGCCGAATTCAGGATAGCCTGAATACCGGACTGCCCTGTATCGTCATCGTGATCTTCATCAAAACCGAGAAGGCTGTCGATTTCGTCCTGGTTTAGAACCCGCGTGGATTCACGCCCGCCGACCGCACCCAGCAAATCGGCGCCGCCACCACCATCGTCGCCGACCATAGACTCCCATTCGGCGGCGAGATCGTCATCGGCCTCGTCATCGTCATCACCGAGGGCGGCTTCCCATTCGGCGGCGAGATCTTCGCCATCGTCGTCGGCGACAGTCATGCGTGCGGTCCTTTACTTCGATCAATCATTCGTCTTCTACCAATACGCTATTGTACCAGCATTTCCTTAAAAAGCACATCATTCACCTTCACAGGTGCAACGGCGGCGTTTACACGCGCCAACAATTCTTCACGTAAGCGATACATTCCGGCCGATCCTTTTAAATCCTCCACGCGCAATTCACGCAAATAGACCTGAAAAGCATCAACGACACGGTCCTGCACGGCTTCAACCTTGACCACATCTTCCACATTGGGCAGTTCAAGACTGACACGGATTTTCAGGAAGCTGGATTTACGCCCCGTGGTATTCAGGTTGACCAGAATTTCGGGCAAATCGGTAAACGCAACCGGACCGGCAGGCGCAGCATTGCCCCCTTCCCCGCCTTCACCATCGACGGTCTCTTCCACACCCAGCAACGGATCAAGCAAACCGGTAAAATAAGCGCCGGCCGCCCCGCCGATAATCAAGACCAGCGGAATGGCAAGCAGCAATATCTTTTTCTTACCACCGCCCGAACCCCCTTCTTCGCTACCGTCCAGATCGTCGTCGTCACCCATGTCGTCGTCGAGATCGTCATTAGCCATATCGTTCACTCACTTCGATTCAAATTCCATCTGCTTCAGCCTTGCAACTGATATTGCACCTTTTAAAGATGCGCATAACAGTCTCCTAAAGCTACCCTTATTTACACCATAATAAGCAAGTAGTTAACAACTGGTTTAATCCGTTTTTTTACCTGACGCAAAAAAACACAAAAATGCAGACAGGTTTATTCATTCACAGCAAGGCATTTATTGCCGCACTCCCGCAATCTTGTCCGGCAAATTTTGAATAGCCCCCCTGATATAAAATAATCAACTATTTGTTTTTAAATATATTTCTAGACTGGCACAGTGTGTGCATATAGGTTTACCAACAACGCGGCAAAATGTCGCACCATCTAGAGCGAAAAAAGTTTAGAGGCTTAGCCAAATGGAAAATACATTACTCATCGCACTGTCCAGACAGACGACTTTGCGTCGTGAAATGACTTCTGTGGCAAACAACATCGCCAACATGAATACACATGCGTACAAACGTGAAAGCATGATGTTCGATGATTTTCTGATGCGCAGCAAGGGCGGCGAAGCGATTATGGGCGACAAGCTCAAATTTGTGCGCGATGTCTCGCAATACCGTGACCTGTCCGAAGGCAATCTGGAAGAAACCGGAAACTCCTTGGATGTTGCCATTCATGGGGACGGCTATTTTGTCGTGGAAACACCACAAGGCAATCGTTACACCCGTAACGGTCACTTCCAACTCAACAATGAAGGTATTGTTGTGACAAGTGACGGGCATCCGGTTTTAACCGCAGAAGGCGATCAAGTTTCCATTCAGGCCAATGACAGCCGTATCGAAATCAGCCGGACCGGCCAGATTTATACGGATGGCGGTGAAATCGGTAAACTGAGCATCGTAAATTTCGAAAACCCGCAGTTTTTGAACAAAGTATCCAGCACGATGTACAGCTCCGACACACCGGGCACGCAGATTGAACAACCCCATGTCATTCAAGGCAAGCTGGAACTGTCCAATGTTCAGCCGATCATCGAAATGACACGCATGATTGATGTCCACCGCAGTTATGAAAAAGCAAAAGATCTGGTCGGTAAAGAAGATGAGCGGATCAAAAAAGCCCTCACCCTGATTTCAGATAGATAAAGAGCGCCGATCAAACGGCTGAACCAGAGCGAATAAGTTTAGGAGTAAGAAAATGAGATCATTAAGCATCGGCGCGACAGGCATGATGGCACAACAACAAAATGTTGAAGTGATTTCCAACAACCTTGCCAACATGAACACAACGGCCTTTCAACGCCGCCGGACAGAATTTCACGATCTTCTGTATCAAAACCTGCGTCGTGCCGGCTCAACCTCCGCAGACAATGGTGATGTTGTCCCGACCGGTGTTCAACTGGGTCTTGGTGTAAAACTGGCCTCTGTGTACCGTATCCACGAACAAGGTAACCTGTCAGCAACCGACAACACATTCGACCTTGCCATTCAAGGCAATGGTTTTTTCCAAATCACATTGCCGGACGGTCAAACGGCCTATACACGCGATGGCACCTTCCAGTTAAACGGTGACGGTGAACTGGTCACCCACGATGGGTATCAGGTGCAACCGGGTATCACCATTCCCGCAAACGCCGTTGATGTCACCATCAACGCCAGTGGTGAAGTGCTCGCCAAAATTGATGGTCAGATCCAACTGCAAAACGTTGGTCAATTGACCTTGGCAAACTTCCCCAACCCGGCGGGCCTTAGCGCCGAAGGGTCCAACTATTACCTAGAAACACCGGCTTCCGGTCAGGCCTCCACCGCCGCACCGGCGACCACGGGTTACGGATCCATTCTGCAAGGTTTTCTGGAAACATCAAACGTCAATGCGGTTTCCGAAGTCACCAACCTGATTTCAGCACAGCGTGCCTACGAAATGAATTCCAAGGTCATTTCCACGTCCGATGAAATGATGGGCACCCTGTCCAACATGCGATAACGGAGGGCTAAAACCATGAAACGCTTTATCTTTTTTCTAAGTTTGCTCGGCGTTCTGTTTTTTGCGTGGCAAGCACAAGCGGAAACAGACAAGCTCGCTGTTGGTGAGGCCGATCCGGTTTCCTTGCGTGAAAACATTTCTGTATCCAGTAATTACATTCGCCTTGGTGATTTTTTCACGAACGTTCCGCTGGACAAGGCCGATACAAAAATTGCCTACGCCCCCAAACCGGGCCGTCGCGCCAGTTTTGACGCGCGTTGGCTTTATCGTGTTGCACGGGCCTATGGCCTGCAATGGCGTCCCCTGTCCGCCGATCTGCGCACCATCGTCAATCGCGAGAGCGCCATTATTGAAAAAGACGAAATTCGCGATGCCATCGCAAAGGCACTGGGCAGATACGACCTACCCAGCAACCCGGAAGTGGAACTGAGCAATAAAAACTTACGTGTGCACGTACCCAGCGACCTGATGGCCGAAGTTCAAGTCAATGATGTCAGTTATAGTCGTCGCACAAACCGTTTTGCCGCAATGGTCAGTATTGGTGAAAAAGGCATGAACCCGGTCCAACAGATCCGCGTTACCGGAGAAGTTCATTCCATGTTGGAAATACCGACCCTGACGCACCGTTTGAGCAAAGGCGATGTGATTTCACAAAACGACATTACCTGGATCAAGGTTCGTGCCGATCAAACGCAACGCGATATCGTGATTGATGCGCAAGACATTCTCGGCATGACCCCGAAACGTCTTTTGCATGCCGAACGTCCCATCCGCGCCCGCGATGTACAACGCCCCATCGTCGTTCCGAAAGGCAGTCTTGTCACGATCGTTTTACAAATGCCCGGTATGACCCTGACCTCCAAAGGCAAAGCAATGGAAAACGGATCGGATGGCGAAACCATTCGCGTTATCAACACCAAAACAAAACGGACTATCGATGCCATTGTGCTGAGCAGTTCAACCGTTACGGTCGTCCCTCTTTCGGCCAAACACGCTCAACTCGCCCTAAATCAATAAATCATATCGCGCGTTGAGTTCAGTCTTAGAGCATAGTTACAGGAGACTAGACATGTTTAAATTTAGAAATATTCTCCGTATTTCAGCCATCATTCTTTTGATGTCATCCCTTTCGGCCTGCAACCTTTTCACACGTCTTTCCCAAGTCGGTGACGGCCCGAAAACAACCGAAATCGTCAATCCGACCAAGCGCCCGGATTATCGCCCGATCAGCATGCCTATGCCGGCCCCTGAAGTCGCGACAGTCAACCCGAATTCCTTATGGCGCAGCGGTGCGCGGGCCTTCTTTAAAGATAATCGCGCCAATTCGGTTGGTGATATTTTGACCGTCAGCATCGCTATTTCAGATAAAGCAACCATCAACAACAAGACAGAGCGCACCCGCGATGACGGCGAAGATAGCAACATTACCAACCTGTTCGGCTTTGAAGCGGGTCTCAGCAAGGTGGTTTCCTCAAATGTTCTCAACACATCAACCGTCAGCCTTGATACCGATCACACCACCACAGGTGAAGGTAAAATTGCCCGCGATGAAACCATCACCCTGACCGTTGCTGCCGTTATTACGCAAATTTTACCGAACGGAAATTTGGTGATTAATGGCCGTCAGGAAACATTGGTCAACTATGAACTACGGGAATTGAACATCACCGGCATCATCCGCCGCGAAGATATTTCTTCATCCAATACAATTGATCATACAAAGATCGCTGAGATGCGCGTCACATACGGTGGTCGCGGCAACGTTTCCGAATTGCAACAACCGCGTTGGGGTATGCAAATTCTGGATATTGTCTCACCGTTCTAACTCTTTTAATGCCCTGGCTCTTATCGCTCTAAGACGCAAGGAAAACTCAAGGCCGAGGTCATCCGACTTCGGCCTTTTTTTTATCAAAGCACAACATCCCGGACAGCCTCAAGAATATCTTCAATATCCCGATCCGTTAGCCCGCAATAAAGCGGCAAAGCCAGAACACGTTCATAGAACTGACGGGCACCGGGTAAATTTTGCACCCCATAAAGATTTTGATAATAGGGCTGGTCCGAAACAGGGATATAATGCACCTGCGTCCCCACACCGCGCGCAGACAATTCAGTCATCACCTGTGCACGATCTTTCCCCAGTCCCTTGTAATCAATCAGGATTTGAAAAAGGTGTAACAGCGGAACATCCTTTCCGCCGGGTAAAACACTTTTGACAAAAGGGGACACACCATCCAGCGCCGCCCGATAACGCGCAACAATATCGGATCGAATGCGGGCAACTTCCTCCATACGCGTCAGTTGACTGATCGCCAATACCGCCTGAAGGTCCGTTAGACGGTAATTATAACCCAACTCTTTCATTTCATAGGCCCACGGCCCTGTTGCGGGGTCAGCTTCCATACCGTGACTGCGCAACCTTCGCATACGCTGAGCAATCTCAAGGTCATTCGTTGTAACCATCCCGCCTTCCGCAGCGGTAAAGCTTTTGGTCGCATGAAGTGAAAAACAGGCGAGGTCGCTATAGGCACAAGACCCGACCGGATGTCCGTGATGAAGGCTCCCTAAGGCATGGCAGGCATCTTCGACGATTTTCCATCCCTTTGTACGCGCATAGGTGCTGATTTTTTGCATATCCGCGCAATGTCCCCCGATATGGACGGGATAAACCGCAACAATCCCCGCACCGCCACGCGCTTCTGCCTCGCGGATATGATCCAGCGTCATAAGTCCGGTTTCGCTATCCACATCGCAGAAAACAACATCAGCCCCGCACATACGCACCGCATTTGCCGTGGCTAAAAAAGTCAGAGCCGGAACGATCACCTTGTCCCCCGGCTGCAACCCAATCGCCATTGAGGCCAAATGCAACGCCGTTGTCCCATTGGAACAGGCCACCGCCTGCTTTACCGCAATCTTTTGGGCAAACAGGTCTTCCAGTTCAGGCACCTTGGGACCAGTCGTCAGGAATTGGCTTGTCAGAACCTCACAAACAGCGGCAATATCTTCTTTGCGCACGTCCGGGCGCGCATATGGTTTCAGTGCCATGACTTACGGCCCCCATGCTGAACAGATCACATAAACAATTAAAAATAAGACCGAATTAAACGTAAAGATCAATGCCTATTTAGAAAACGCCCCGTTTCCCAAACGAAAAACACAAGCACTCCAGCCCTTGTCGAAGTAATTTTCAATTCCGAGGATGCCTCATTTAAAATAAGTTACTAGCCCACTTTTTACGATGAAGCCGCGATTTAAGAAAATAAATTAACTGTTTTAATTTTTAAATCGAATGCCAAAACTGTGAAATGCTGGCTTATATGATGGTACATCTTAAAAAGTGAATATCCTTACTATTTTTCACTTTACCATAGTTTATAATTAATAGTAGAATTGAAGTAATGCAGGCATCTTTAGGATGCTCCACAAATAAACCTGATCATTGGAATGCAGTCGTAGAACTTGTACCAAATTTTCTTTGGCTGCACCTTAAAGGCAGAGAATAGAACAACTTAATAGGCGTCGAGCATTATAATATTATACACTCACATCTAGGCAACATAAAATAAAGATATGAACATGAATACTCAAGTCGACCATATAAATACCGAAGCCAACCACAACAAACCGAAATTTCTCCAAGCCGTAGAAATGGTACTCGCAAAGCCTGAAGACATAAAACAAGAAACTGTAAATTTATTGGAAAAATTTAAAAAAGATAAACCTGATAAAACAGAAAATGAAATTCGGAAACTTGTTTCAGATAAAATTATTTCAAACTACAGTTATTATTCCGCGTTCTCAGGTGGTACGACTGCAGTAACAAGCATTATTCCAGGTATCGGGACTGCCGTTGCAATCACCGGGGGAGCCGCAGCAGATGCCATTGCTTGCATTAAATTTCAAATCGAAATGACTATGGCCCTTGCAACAGTTTACGGTCACGATATTTTAGACGAAGAGAAAAGACGGCTTTGTTATATAATTGCAGGGCTGGGTTCTATAAGCCAAGCCGCTAAAAGCGGTGGCAACACTATAGGGAAAAAAGCATTTTCGAAACTAGTTCAACAGCACCTTAAAGGTGCTACACTACAGGCAGTGAAAGAAATTTTTAAAAAAGTTGGAATTACATTTACACGCAAAGCAGTTGAAAAATCTATACCCTTTGGTATTGGAATAATAATTGGTTTTTCAGCTAACAAAGGTCTTACTTGGTATGTAGGATCAAAAGCTCGAGATTTCTTCACAACAGAGAGATAACTCTAAGTTGCAAAAACGTTACAGAAAAGCTGTTTTGCCATTCTCAACAGAAAAGGCAAAACAGCTTTTCTATAATTGAAATTAAAAAATCACTTCCTCAATCATAGAATTCATACCAACCCGGCATCCCCTTTTATAAATTCCATATCGTTACGCTTAATCGTCGCGATGTGTTTTTTCCATACGCTCGTGACGTTCTTGCGCTTCGATGCTCAAGGTCGCAATCGGACGGGCTTCCAGACGGCGAATACCGATCGGTTCATCCGTTTCTTCGCAATACCCATAACTGCCATCGGCAATACGATCCAGCGCCGCATCAATCTTGTTGATCAACTTACGTGCACGATCCCGGGTACGCAGTTCCAAGGCACGATCCGTTTCCATTGAGGCACGATCAGCCAAATCCGGCGCTTGATTGTTTTCGTGTTGAAGGTGTTCCAACGTCTCATTCGATTCACGAATGAGTTCTTCTTTCCATGACAAGAGCTTCTGACGAAAATACTCTTTCATGTTTTCATTCATAAACTCTTCGTCATCAGACGGCTTGTAATCTTTTGCCAAAGCGACGGTCATCCCGTTACCCCCTAACTTACGTAGGCATCCTGCTAAATTGCGCGCAATATAGAAAGACTCTCACAATATCGCAAGCAATTTTCTTCGATGAGTTGCAAGTTTATTTTTACCTGCAATTATAATGAGTTAGGAAATACGATTTCATGCCGCCTATTTTTTAGCCCGGCCCCATTTGGCGATTTCGACCTCTGCACGCAATTCAATTTCATCAATTATTTGCTGCAATTGCGGGTCATCAACGCTTTGGCGCCTGTTGCGCAACATCTGTGCAAGGTTCTGCAATCGATCAACCGAGATCGCACCGGACAGGATCTCGCGCTGAATTTCAGCAAGGCGGTCAAGGATATCCTCACCACGTTGGTACAAGGCCCGGCGGTTGTCTTCTTCCGTTGCGTCCCCGACTTCCTGAATGGACAGGATAGAATCCATAGAGGCAACCGGATTGACCTCAGACAGTTCGACATGAGAGCTACTTGCACTACTCGTGCGGCCAAGATGCGAGGAAAATTCACTCGACTTGCCGACACTGCCTTTTTTCTGTCCTTTCTGGGTCGGTTTGCTCGACCCGACATTGGAAATCTTCATCTTGGCATCCTGTTCATTGCTTTAGCCTGTGGAGTATAGCCTATTTTCTCTTACCTCGATAACTTATTTCCGCCCCTTCCGGCAAGTGGGGAAAGTCTGCCCGGCAACTCTTGCCCTCTTGTACATCTTCGCCCTTATTCAAATCATGTTTCCAGTTATTTATCAGTCTCTTAGATAATGGCACAGCCTTTGCTTATAAATTTATGGGTTATTGTACCCACTGTGTAAATTGAAAATGAAAAGAGACTTGAAATGAGTTTGCTTGGATTATTCGCCGCGCCTGTCGGTGCGATGATGGCCCAGAGCAAGGCTATGGAGACCATAGGCGTGAACTTAGCCAACCTGAATACAGGGGGCTATAAGCGCAGCGAAACCAATTTCTATACAATGGTCGCGCAAACCTATGGCAGCAACCGCGATATCGGTGGGGTGAACGGCATAACCCGGACACTCGTCGATCAACAAGGCCAATTGCTTGGAAGCGACAGCAATCTGGATGTCGCCATTAATGGCAACGGCTTTTTCGTGCTCAATACCCAACTTGATGGCAGTGGACCAACCTATTATGGTCGTGATGGCATGTTGGGCATGGCCCTGGGCGATGAAATTTCGACAACAATCAACGGCAACACGGTCACCACACGTGAAGGATATCTGGTCGACAAGAACGGGTATTACGTGCAGGGCTGGCCGGTCAATGCCGATCAATCCACCTTCCCGACCGATGAAGGTTCCCTTGGTCCCATCCGCATTGACCCGGAAACCTTTACATCCAACGGGGAAGCCACCACCACGGCTGAAATCGGCCTGAACGTTCCATCTGACGCTGCTGTCGGATATAACGAGTCGACCTTTATCAAAACCTTTGATGCCGATGGGAATTCCACATCGTTCCAATTGCGCTGGTCCAATATCGTGCTGGGCGGACATACCCAAACCATGACACCGACCTGGGCCTTACCCGGTGGGGAACCCGCCGGTTTCACAGAAACCAATGCGGTAACGGCCTATAACAACCGTGGTTATGAAAAAGACTTCAATGTCACCTGGACAAAAGGGGCCAACCCAAATGAATGGGAATTGCAGGTTCTGGAAGGGGCCGATGCACAAAGCATTGATGGGTCCGGCGATGGCACCCCCACCAGTTTAACCGTTACGTTTGACCCGCTCACCGGCGCCATTACCAGCACCCCGACATCCGTCACCATACAAGGTAGCGGCAGTTATGACGAAGCCTTTAGCTTTGATCTGGGATCAATGACAGAAGTTGCCGCTGCAGTTGGTGCTATTACCCAGACCTCTATCGCCAATGACGGCACAGTGGCTTCTGCACAAGAAAACAAATATTCACTGGAGGTTCTGGAAAACGGCGTTCCTCTGTCTATTGATGCCGCATCGGCTGATGGAACACCCACCGTTTTAACCGTAAACTTTGACGGGAGTGGCCGTTTGCAATCTCCGCTCAATCTGGAAATTGCCAGTGCAGGGACAGGCCCGACCTTTACATTGGATATTTCCAACGTCACCAATTATGCCTCCGGTCAGTTGGTCGAAAAGCATTACGATTTCAATGGTCGTTCCAACGCCCGTCTGGATCATGTCACCTTTAATGATGCAGGGGAAATTATCGGACATTTTGCCGATGCCACCACCCGACCGATTTACAAGTTGCCACTGGCCACCTTCACCAACCCCAATTCGCTGGACCCGATTAACGGCAACGTCTATCGCCTGTCGGGCACGACCAGCGAACCGGTCATTCGAACGGCAGGCGGACAAGGTGCAGGGCAATTCGTTCCCAATGCACGCGAAATTTCCAACGTGGATATGGCGGATGAATTCACCTCGATGATTCTGACGCAGAAAGCCTACAATATCGGATCGACATCCTTCAAAACCATTGATGAAATGAGTCAGGTCGCGCGTGACCTAAAACGTTAATCTTTCTTTTTTCACCTCAGTTTACACAGCAAGCCGGCTTGTTCTTTTTACAAGCCGGCTTTTTTTTCACCCGGCAAATCTTTCCGTATCAGACCTTTTTTGCAGTTAAACTTAAAAAATCAGTCCGCAGAAATCAAATTAACCATATGTTTTTATTACGTTTTACAAAACATCTTTTCTGGCATCGAAATTGCTTAGTTAAATCGTAACAAAGACGACTTACATAAAGTTAAGTCACAATATGACAACGGCTAAGAGATGAGAAAACCATGACTGCCGTCATAAAGAGAACCATAACAGTGCTTAAGAGCGCGAAAGACAGCACCTTCCACTTGGGCCTTGCCCTGTTGGTCGGTTTGGGTCTTTTGTTAAGTCCTGTTGATACGCACGCCTCTTCGCGGATTAAAGACATCGTCACCTTTGAAGGTGTACGCGACAACATGCTTGTCGGGTATGGCCTTGTTGTCGGTCTCAACGGCACAGGCGATGGACTGGCGGACGGGCACTTTACAAAACAAAGCCTGCTGTCCATGCTGGAACGTCTCGGCGTTAAATCGACCGAAGACGGTCTGGACAGCAAAAACGTGGCCGCCGTTATGGTGACCGCATCTTTAAAACCCTTTGCCCGTCAAGGCTCCCGCCTTGATGTAACCGTCAGCGCCCTTGGGGACGCCGACAGCCTGCTGGGCGGGACCCTTCTGGTAACGCCCTTGATCGGTGCGGACGGCGAAGTCTATGCGGTCGCCCAAGGGCAATTGGCTGTTGGCGGATTTAGCGCCGCAGGTGCAGCCGAAACCATTACAAAAGGTGTGCCGACATCGGGGCGGATTGCAAGTGGTGCCATTATCGAACGCGAACTGAATTTCGAAATGGCGCAAATGGATGATGTAAAATTGTCCTTGCGTAACCCTGATTTCACCACGGCCCGCCGCATTTCACAGGCGATCAACGCCTTTTTGGGCAGCAGTTCCTCACGCCCGACCGACCCTGGTACCGTACAACTGGATATCCCGGACAGTTACGATGGCAATGTTGTCAATCTCTTGACCGATATTGAACAATTGCGCGTCGACCCTGATCAAATGGCCCGTGTCGTCATTGACGAAACCACCGGCACCATCGTTATGGGTGAAAACGTCCGCATCAGCACTGTTGCGATTGCACAAGGCAGCCTGACCATTCGCATCACCGAAACACCGCAAGTCTCACAACCGGGACCGTTTGCACAGACAGGCACCACCACAACGGTTGACCGGACGGCCATTGAGGCCGATGAAGGTAAAGACAAAAAAATGACGGTTCTGGACGATGGTGTCTCCTTACAAGAATTGGTCAATGGCCTGAATGCCTTGGGTATTGGCCCGCGTGACCTGATCACCATTTTACAGGCGATCAAATCCGCCGGTGCCTTGCAAGCTGAAATCGAGGTGATGTAATGAACGATCTTTCCCTCCTCAGTCAGGCACAAGTTGCCTTTCAGGATGCACAGGCAAAACGGGGACTGGCCGGCCTTGTTGACACCACCAACAACCAAGGCAGAACCTTTGCAGAAACCCTGAACGCACAGCAGCTCAAAGACCCGACACAAGTCGATGTTTTACAAAAACGTAAAATCCATGAGACGGCTGTTGATTTCGAGGCACAGTTCCTCAGTCAGATGCTGCAACCGATGTTCGAAGGGATCGAAGCAAGCGAACCTTTTGGCGGTGGTCATGCTGAAAAAATGTGGCAAAGCATGCTGGTCAATGAATATGGTAAATCGCTTGCAAAATCAGGCGGGATTGGCTTGGCCGACCACGTCGAGCGCCAACTCTTACGCGCACAGGAAGGATTATAATTATGGAAATGTCAGAACGCGTTAACGAACTGATTTATATCTGCGAGCGTATGATCGAAATCCTGCAAAAGGAAAATGATGCGCTGGATGCCCAAAATCCAAAAGTACTCGCCGAAACCGTGACTGAGAAAGACAAACTCAGCCGCCTTTATGAACGCCATACCCGTGGCATTCAACGTGATGTCAACGGATTTGCAGCCGTCGATGAAGATGTACGGGCGACTTTGAAAGAGCTAAGTCAGGAAATGGACAAGCTCATCGCCCATAATGCACGCATGTTAAAACTGAACATCGATACAAATCGGCGTGTTTTGCTGAAATTCGCAGATGTCGCCAAACAAATGACCCCGCATTCAGGTACCTATGCCAAGGATGCGAATGTCGGTACCCGTGGAGAAGCCACGTCACCGATTTCTTTGAACGAAACTTTGTAAGACAGGCCTTGTAGAAAACAAGGGAGATCAGATATGTCAATTACACACGCCCTCCACGTTGCCGCCGGTGGCCTTTTAGCCACTCAATCCGCGCTGGGAACCGTTTCCGACAACGTCGCCAATGCCAATACCGAAGGCTATTCCCGCAAGATCGTGAATTTCGAAACGAACGTTCTCGCCGGTGTCGGCGCAGGCGTGAATATCGCCGATGTCAGTCGAGCGGTTGACGAAGAATTGTTGCGTGATGTGCGTGATGAAGCCAGCCAACTCTATAAAATTAAGTCTCAAGTTACTTATTATAGCAGGATGCAGGAATTATTCGGCGCCCCTGGTGACAACAGCTCCCTTGCACATACAATTTCAGAACTCAACAGTGCTTTAGAACAGCTTTCCGTAACACCGGAACGCTCACTTGAGCAAAGTGAAGTAACCCGTTGGGCAGAAAATCTAACCCAACAACTTCAAGATATGTCTACAACCATTCAAGGGCTACGCAAGCAAGCTGATAACGATATTCATCAAACGGTACAAGAAGCTGATAATTATCTCGCTGAAATTGCTGACTTAAATCATAAGATCGTAAGAAATGATGTTGCGAACAATGACACCTCGGCGTTAGAAGATAAACGCGACCTTGCTTTAAACGCCTTATCACAGATTATCGATATCTCATATTTCCCGAGGGCCAACGGGGAAATATCTGTCTTTACAAAAGGTGGTCGCGTCTTAATTGATCAAGAATCAGCCGGTATCAGTCATAACCTGGGCGCAAGTGTCAGTGCCGTGACAACTCATGAAGAGGGTGATTTTTCAGGTATTTTCATAGGTAGTGCAGTTACATACAATGATGTCACGACCGAGCTTCAAGGGGGGACATTGGCCGGCCTCGTAGAAATGCGCGATGACAAATTAGTTGAATTGCAAGCTGAAATTGACCATCTAGCCGCCACGTTGCGTGACACCATCAATGCCGTGCATAACCGAGGAATGGCCTTCCCTGGTTCACAAGCCATGCAAGGGTCCACCTCTTTTGTCGATTCCTCAACACAGCAAATTGCTTTTGGCAGCGGCGATACTCGCATGGTTGTTATGGACGGAACTGGAAATCAGGTGGCTTCCGTATCCCTTTCAACTCAACTCACTGCAGATCATGGTGCAGGGCCGTGGACACTAGATGATGTTGCAACTACAATTGACAATTGGCTTGATGCCAATGCAGGTGGCGGTACTGCACAATTCGTCGATGGTAAACTTCAAATCACGATGGATAACACATCCAATTATTTAAGCTTCCGTGACGAAACCGGTACCACAGCGGGTTCCGACATGGCCGACGCGACTATAAACTTTTATGGTAATGGTACATCTGTAACCCGCACCCATGAAGGTTTCTCTGATTTTCTGGGCCTCAATGACTTCTTTACAGACGACTTGGGTCAAAACATCTGGGAAACAGGAATATTATCTTCTAATTATACAGAAAGCGGCTCAACTCTTACTTTTTATGATGACTCTAGTGGAAGCCTAACAAGTCTAGGTTCAATCCCGCTTTCCGGCACAATGGAAAACATGGCCAAGCTTGTAAATGATGCAAATATCGGCGTAAGAGCAACCGTCATCGGAGAAGGTGACGGCCAACGTTTGCGTTTTACAAACGAGGCTGGCAATAATATGGAAGTGGTGCAAGAAAATGGCAATTTCACATCCAATACAGGCTTTGATGTAGCAGACGTACGAACAGCGTCCTCATTAATCGTTCGAAGTGATTTAACATCCTCCCCTGGCAATATCTCTCGCGGTACTCTACAATGGGATGCTACACTTGGTACCGGTGGGGAGTATTATGTTAGTGCTGGTGATAACTCAATCGCCAGAGAATTAGCAGGGGTTCTGAATAGTGCACAAAGCTTTTCCAGTGCAGGCGGTTTGAGCGAGGTTACAGAAACAATTCATCAATACGCTTCCTCCATTCTCGCGCTTAACGCCTCTCAAGCCTCAAACAACGAATTAGATGTCGAAATCCAAGAGTCTCTGGTTAATAGTCTACAAAACCGATCAGATACACAAAAAGGTGTCAATCTGGACGAAGAACTGTCACAATTGATTCTTTATGAACAAGCTTATTCTGCCGCTGCACGCGTCATCAGCGTTATCCAAGGCATGTTCGAAACTCTTGAAAACGCAGTTAGATAGGAGATAAAAAGATGGTAAATCGACTTGCAAACTTTGCTCACCATCAATTTTTGAACTCTCATTTATTCAAGCTGCAAAACGATCTGTTTGATGCAGAAATTGCAGTCGCATCAGAAAAGAAAACGCAGAAATACGCGGGCCTAGCCTCTCAGTCTCAGCGGTTGGTTAACCTTGAATATCTGGCACGTCAATCAGAACAATTCAACCTCAATAATAATGCAATGGATTTAAGGTTGGAAACGCAAGACATTGCAATGGTTGGTATAGAAGAAACCATCAGCAATATCAAAGACATGCTTTCTGATTTTTCTTCCGGTGAAAGACGAGATGAAAATCAAGTTGAGCAAATGCAAAAATTTGCATACCAAGCCTTGCGCGACATTCAGGGTTTCCTAAACGAAAAAGTCGGTGGTCGTTATTTATTTTCTGGTTCACGTATTGAAACATCACCGGTTAGCTTAGGACTCGGCAACGATTTGAATGATTTTCAAACAACGTGGAACGGTGATACAACGACTTACCCAACGACGAGATCCGCGAATATTATGGAGTTCGGCGTCAATGAAACTGGCGTAACCTATACATTAGGTAACAGCGTCATTAATGGAGAGCAAGTTCAACATGGTGTTATGACTGTTGCAGACTCATCTCTCTACCAAACAGGCAGTTCAATTACCTTAACAGGTACAAACGCAGGTACTTGGACCGTCCTTGATAAAGATCAAGACGGCGCAAACACACTCAGGCTCGCAAGAAAAGAGTTGAACACGAATGCCAGTTCACCAGCAACCGATACTTATACATTCACAGTAAAACGCGGCACCAAAGAGGAAACATTCAACGCTGATGTTGTTGTTGACCCCGTGACAGGATACATCACTCCGTCCAACCCCACGGACTTTCAGGGTGTTACTATTCCGTCAACCATTGAAATCACAAGTGCTGATGGTAACAACAACCTACACGTAACAGCAACAGCATTTAATGAAGATACTCTAGGCAGCCTGACAATTGAACAAAAACCTCTCACGGCAGTTGGCGGTGCAGGCGAAGCTGTAACCGTTAGTTCTCAAAATTATTATAATGGCGACTTAATGACATCAAATCATCGAATTGATGACAATCGCGTCATTACATTAGACACCAATGGACTGGACCCGGCATTTGAAAAAGCCATTCGTGCACTCTCTATTATCGCACAGGGTAAATTGGGAACAACGGGTGGCTTGGATCAAAATACAGACCGCGCGGATGACGCACTATGGCTGTTAAATTCTTCTCTTAATTTCCCTACAGATGGTACTCCGCCGTATGGCACGGAAGAAACATCCAGTATTGAGCAATTACGTTTTAATAACGCTTTCCAACGCAATCAGATCAAAGACTCAATCACACGGGAAGAAAAAACCATAGGCTTTCTTGAGGTGAACATTGGTTCAATTGAAAACATTGATATGTTAGAGGCAACAACTCGACTTCTTGATATTGATCGGGCTCTTCAGGCATCCTATCAGGTTCTCTCCAGAACTCAAAAGCTTGGCTTGGCGAACTTCTTGTAATCACAACATTTTGTCAGGTCTTATGTGATGTTCTCTTCTCTGCAAAAGCCTTATCTAATTGCTGAAATTTCAGGTAACCATAACGGTTCCATAGAACGTGCAAAACAAATCATCGCCGCAGCAAAAAACAATGGCGCAGATTGTGTTAAATTACAAACCTATACACCTGATACAATGACGATAAAATCGAGTATTGAGGATTTCCAGATAAAAGGCGGCCTATGGGATGGTTACCAATTATGGGATCTCTACAACTGGGCGCACACCCCTTACGAATGGCACCCTGACCTTTTCGCCTATGCTAAAAGTATTGGAATCACATGCATCAGCACACCATTTGACGAAACCGCTGTCGATTTACTCGAAGATCTCAACACACCCTTTTATAAAATAGCGTCATTTGAACTAACTGATTTACCGTTGATTAAATATATTGCTCAAACTAAAAAACCTATTATTGCCTCAACGGGCATGGCAAACTTGGAAGAAATACAGCAAGCCGTAAATGTTATTCGTGAATATGGAGGGGGAGAGCTGGCTTTATTACACTGCGTGAGCGGTTACCCCACCCCGATCGAACAGATCAACCTAAGTACCATTCCCCTCTTACAAGAAACTTTTAAATGTAGCGTCGGTCTCTCCGATCATACTCTTGACAATTTAGCTGCAACTTTATCCATTGGTTTCGGCGCTATGATCATCGAAAAACACTTCACATTAGCTCGTTCAGATGGCGGGCCTGATGCCAATTTTTCAATGGAACCTAAAGATCTCAACCATCTCGCACAAAGTTTACAACGTGCATTTCTTGCAAAAGGCAAGGCTAGCTTTAATCAAAAGAAAGTAGAAGAAGCAAACAACCAATTCAGAAGATCAATTTATGTTGTAAAAAACATCAAGAAAGGGGAATACTTCACTTCTGAAAATATTCGCCGCATCCGGCCTGGTTTTGGATTATCCCCGCAGTATTATGAAAAAGTCCTAGGAACTATCGCAACTGCGGACCTACAATGCGGAACTGCGTTAAAAATAGAACACACCGAACTTAACCCTTAGCAGGTTTCTCAAGAAAATTAAGCACTTTCTAAGATCAGACCGCGCATAATACATAAACGTTATAAACGGTTTCATACATTAAAATTACATAGTTTGAACGATCTCTAATAAGATAAAGAAAGTATTTTTACAAATAGCACCGTTTACCTTTTTGCTTTTCTCGGCTATAATAGCTTTGATTTTACATGATGCGTAGAATGCGCAATATTCCAAGAATGGATGGCTGCTATGGCAGATATTTTCTCAGCACTTTCTAACGGCACAACGACCTCTTTGTCCGGTGCTACTCAATCTACTGCACAAAGATTGGCGCAAATACAAGGACGACAACTTAGTGCGCAGCTTTCGACGCAATACAATCAAAAACTTGCGCGAGAAAGCAAGGTGATCCAAGACAGCTACACCAGTAAAATCAACTATAACACCTACAAGATCAAACCTTATGAAGATATGAAACAAAACATATCTGACGCAAAGGATGTGGTGTCCAACTCTTTATCCCGCATAGAAGGGATGCTGAACCGAATTGAGACTCTGCGTCTTACCGTTAATAACGCAGAACAAGCCGAAGAAAGCGGTGATTATTTTGATTCCAGTGGTTATGCTGCTGCTTTTGATTCAATACTTAATAGCGTGCGCGATCTTGCTTCAAACACACGCACAAAAACAAATCTTCTCGCCTCCAACACCCGTACACTTGAATACCCAACAGCACCAACAGGAAGCTACGGCACCGTTCAAGGCCTGAATGTTGAATCGGATTATTACATTGTCGATCAGGACGGTAAGCGTTGGCAACCTAATTATAGTGGCGATTTCATACGTAGATACGACACCTACCCAGATGAAGAAACATCCACAGTTGGCAGTTTCGATAATATCGTAGTCGATTCAATTTCTGGAGATGATATAGAGTTCACAATTGGCAGCGAAACAGCTTCGCCGCAAACATTTACCGGGACAATCTATCGTAAAGGCATTGGTGTTTTGGATTCATGGCTTTATAGCAAATTGGATAACGATACAACTCGCACGACCGCAAAAGACGATCTCGAAGCTGCTGAAGAAGTACTAAAGTTAGAAAAAAGTCGTTATGAGGCAGCTCTAACTGTCATGAATTACTACCAAGGCATGGCCGAAAACGTGATTACAGAATCATACGATAAAAACATTGAGCTTCAGGTGGAAATGCAATACGAGATTGATGTAAAAAAGCAAGCCATTCAACAACAACTTCAATCTGTCTCCACCTCCTTGGCTCATGCGATGGCCCAACGCAGCCAATATGCTAACATGTTTGCACGTTTTACGGGTAACAATCCGCTAATGAATACCTTGATGAATATTAGCGTGTAAATTCGCCCATGAATATCGTTGCGATCATTCAAGCCCGAATGAATTCGACCCGCCTACATGGCAAAATTTTAAAAAAATTATCTGGCCAAACCGTATTGAAACACGTGCTTGAGCGGTGCAAGGCCATTGAAAACGTAAACACAGTCTGTTGCGCCATACCAAAAAGTGCAGACTCTGACCCCGTTGCAGAAGAAGCTTTACAATGCGATGTAGAGGTCTTTCGAGGGTCTGAAACGGATGTTCTTGCCCGATATTATCAAGCAGCCCAAAAACTGAAAGCGGATTACATTCTTAGAGTGACGTCCGATTGTCCACTGATAGATCCACAAGTCTGTGCGGCAGTAATTGATCACGGCCTAAAAGAAAATGCAGACTACTGCGCCAATAACATTCCGCCAACCTGGCCACATGGATTAGATTGCGAGTTCTTCAAGCTTGAATGGCTCCAGAAAGCATTTCGTCAAGCTAAATCACCTCATGAACGCGAACATGTCACCCCTTTCATTCGCACCAACCCTCACGCCAAGATCAGTAACCTTGCCCACCCCAATGATAATTTGGCACATTTAAGATGGACGCTAGATACACCCCAAGATTTTGAATTGATCAATGAAATTTTTAATCGCCTACCCGCACCATCTAAAGAACAATATAGCTATTTACAAATTCTAAAAATTTTAGAACAGGAACCTGACCTAAAAAAAATAAATGAATTTCAAATAGATAAAACAAGATTATCTTAAACAAACGCCATTTAATAACCCTAGCCGGGAAGGGCGTTTACCCCCCTTCCCAAATGCGCAAAAACTCTTGCCCTTCACACCCGCATAAGGTAGTCTGATATAGCTGTGATGTACAGCTGATACCAGGAAGGTATCTTCTCACCTTTAGAATGAAGGAATAAAAAAATGGCTGATATAACTCTATCTACGGCAGTACGTTCGAATCTGTTGTCATTGCAAAGCACTTCCGGTTTTATTGAAAGAACTCAAGGGCGCTTGTCCACTGGTCTGTCTGTTGCAGGTCCAGTAGATGACGCGGTGAAGTTTTTCCAAGCCAAATCACTGAGCGACCGCGCTAGCGATTTGATGAACCGTAAGTCTTCAATTGAGCAAGGGATCAATGCCCTGAAAACAGCTCTAGAAGCAACGAGTGCAATGGAAAAACTCGTTGACCAAATCAAAGGTGTTATTGATAGTGCACGTTCCGGTGATCCGACTCAACGTGAGGCTTTCAATAAACAAATCGGTGATCTTGGTCAGCAGCTTTCTCATATCGTTGGTGATGCAACGTACCAGGGTTTGAATCTGTTGAACTCAACAGCATCCTCACTTAGCGTACGTTTTTCCGACTCCGCAGATTCAAAACTCAAAGTTGATGGTATTAACTTTGAACTTTCCGGCTTTATTCAAGTAGCTACAGGCGGTGGCTCATTCTCCGCTGTGGGTTTGACATTCGAAACTGCAGCCACAGAAATGGGGCAAAAACTACTGTCCGCACTTGGTTTCGTAGCAGGGATTTCGACTTTCGAATTCTCAACTGCTGCAACGTTGGCATCATTCAACGAACAAGCCGATTTGGCTGTTTTGTCGCTTGACGCCACCATCTCTAACCTGCGTGCGGAAGCTGCTAAAATGGCTGGTAACGTAGCTATTCTTCAAGTTCGTGCAGACTTTACTCAAGAGTACTCCAACGTTCTTGGAAGTGGTGCTTCCCAATTGACTGTTGCCGATTTGAACGAAGAAGGTGCAAACCTTCTGGCCTTGCAAACTCGTCAACAAATGGGTATTCAAGCTCTGTCGTTTGCTGGTCAATCAGAACAAGCCGTATTGGGTCTGTTCCGATAAGCAAAGCCTATCAAATGGGGATGGGGGGAAAAGGAAACTTTTTTCCCCTTCCTTCTTCTTTTAAAACAAGGGTGCGGACGTGGCTTTACAAGTAAATTTAAAAAAAGGTCAAAAAATCATCATAAACGGCGCCGTCATAGAAAATGCTGGCAATCGCAATATCTCATTAAATCTTCACAACAAAGCTAGCTTATTAAGAGATTCAGAAGTTCTTGGGCCCGATGATTGCGTTACTCCTGCAGCGCGAATATATTATGCGTTACAGTGCGCCTACATATTTCCAGAAAAATATGAAGAACATTTACGTTTTTTTTACCTTCATCTCAAAGAATACATAAAAGCTGCACCCAGCTGCGCCCCTATCGTTAATGATATCGAAAAAGAGATTGATGACGCTAACTTATACGGCGCACTAAAAAAGACACAAGAATTGATCAATCACGAAGCTAGAGTGTTAGAAAATGTCCGTCAACCAGAACCAGCAAAACCATCAGAAGTACCAAAGAGTACCTGAACCGGGAGATCCAACGCAAAGTGAAGCTTGGGCACTTACTCAGGCTGCTATTCGCATCCGGCAAGCTTATGAAAATAAAGATACAGAAGATGCGGAAGTTGCGGTTCGCTTAAATTGGCGCCTTTGGACAATTTTTCAATCAGAAATGCTTTCTCCAAACTGTCCTTTACCAGCCAACATTCGTCAAAACATCCTTTCTTTGGCCGCTTTTATAGACAAAAGAAGTATTGATTTTTACGCAGAAAAAGACATGGAGCTACTCCCTGTTATGTTCAACATCAACAAGGAGATTGCAAGTGGCCTGTACGATTCAATACAACTAACAAACCAAGAAGCATCAAACTCTCCTGCAGAGAACACCGAAACTGAAACCGCTCTGGCTGGTTTTGACGGTGATATTGAAGCCTAATCTTATTTTTCCCGCCACTTCATTACGAGCGAGAGATCACAATGGACAATTTGCGTATTCATTTCCAAAATAAAAACTGGGATGAGATTATCACTTTGTGTCAGGAAATGTTGACCAATGATGATGGACGAAGAAGTGAAACGCTTTACGCTCTCGCACTCGCTTTATATTCTAAAAATGAATATATTGATGCCTACAACACAGTTGTCGCGGCACATGAAGAAGATCCTCAAAACGCAGAGATTGCCAATTTTTGCGCAATTATGGCCTTCTTAGTCGGTGATCATAAAAGTGCCTTTTACTATACAAAACTACGCTCCATTGCGAAGCCTGCCTCAAATTTAAAAGAGTTAATCTCTCCTGATTTTTTACCGGATTTGGATCAATTTTTCACGAAAACGGTTGAAGACCCGTTGAAATTACGAGCTCTTCATGCATTGGACAATAATGATATCGAAATGGCAGAACATTGGTATCGTCAACAATCAATGGCGAAGCCAAATGACCCCGCATCTTATATTAACTTGTGTATGTGCTTGCTTTTAACTGGGTCTTGGCGCAGCGTCATGGAAGTCGCGCGCGGGGGCATGCATGCTTGCCCGGGAAACCCAGATATAAGCGTACTCCTAGCCAAATCCCTTGCTCATTTAGGTTATCATTCGGAAGCCCGTCATGTTTACGATTGGGCGATCCGTTATTCGAACACCCCAGAAAACATCATCGGAGAAAAATGCCTCTCCATGTTTCATGATGCGGAATTTGATCGTAAAAAAATTGTTTCTGAAATCATTAAATGGGGGGAAGCATCCTCTATTCACGACACGGGCCACTGGGACGTCCAAAAACCAAAGCAGAAAGATAAACTTGTTGTTGCCTATCTCGTTGGTCAACTAGAAACATCGCGTATTGCGCCCGCCCTTGCCGATTTCTTAATGCACCATAACCATGACCGTTTTCACCCTATAGCATTCGGAATAGGGGAAGGTCACGAATTGCAAAATTACTTATTGCAAAAAGGATTTCGCGAATGGCGTAACATCAAGGGCATCAATATAGAAACGGTGCGCGCCATGATCGGTGCAGAAGAACCTGATATTCTAATTGATCTTAGTGGCTATAATGAACCGGGATTATTGCGCCTATTTTCTATGCGTATCGCCCCTGTTCAAATCTCTATGATAGGCAGCCCCTTTGGAACGGGCATGCCCGAAATGGACTATCTTGTCGATGGTATTGGCTTAGAGGAACGTAACATTGCAATCCTTGAAAAAGCTATACAACTAAAAACGGGAAATGTTTTTATAGCTCCTATGACAAAGCAAAATTTTAGAATCCCGAAAAAAGATCAACAGATCACCTTTCTGTGTGATGCCGAGCTTGGTAGCTTGTCTCCTCAAATCGTCGCAACTTGGGCTCGCATTTTAAACCAATGCCCGAATTCTACCTTAGTCCTGAAAAATAATCATTTCTTAGCCCAAGATAACACGGACGCTCTAATACAACGTTTTGGAAACTACGGGATCTCCCATCGCATTGATATTGTAACGACTGGAAATATGGCCGAATTTTTTGCTCATGGGGATATTTTCTTAGCCTCTTATGATCAAAATTACATTACGGTTTATAATGCAATGGAATGTGGCCTTCCTGTAATTTATCAAAAAGGGAAAGAAGGAAGCAGCTACCCTGCACATCTTCTTTTTAATACATTAGATATAAAAGATAACTTCCTTGCCGACGATGATGACCAATACGTAGAATTTGCCATAAACTGGGCAAATTCACCTGAAAAGCGGGATTTTCTCAGTAAAAATTCTGCCAAAAAATATAAATTGGAGAACCTTTTCAATTATAAAGCCCGTATTCAAGAGTGGGAAGATCTGCTAGAACATGTCTGGGTTGAGAAGTCCATCGCAAAATAGGTATAGAAAAATGGTTACGGTCAACGTCGAAAAACTTAAAAACAAAAACCTTAATGCCTTCAAAGACCGTTACCCTGCTTTATATAAATCAGCCATTCATTTTGACATGGCTGGTTCCAAGCTGGTTCTAAAAAATGGTACTCCGGTAAACATCACTGTCGATAACGTAGAACTTTACGGTCAAGATAGTCAGAAGTACTGTCAGACACAGCTAGATGATTACTTTAAGAAACCATCTCAGATCCTTTATGAGAACCCAAACCATTGCAACTTATCTCCAATCTCTATTGGCTTGATAACCAAAGTCGCCAAACATTGTGTTGATCATACAATCTCGGTAAACTCCCAGGTGCCCTTACGTAATGTCGGATTTTTCTTTGTTTTTGGACTTGGCCTTGCTCACCATATTAAAGATCTCGTAGAAAGAGACGCTGCCTTTAATATCGTAATTGTCGAACCTGTTCCTGATTTTTTCATCCATTCTCTCTCCAGTGTTGACTGGAGAGAGATATTTGACCTGGCTGATGAAAAAGAGATACAGATTCATTTTATCGTCGGCCAAAGTGTTCTTAAATCCATTGACGCCCTTAGCGATATTCTCAGCTCATTATCTGTCGTTTTCGTTGAAGGTTCTCACTTCCTCATTCATTATTATTCTCGTGATATAAACGAAATTTACAATAAATTTCAAGAATATGCCAAGTCTCAGTTCATTTCGAGCGGCTTCTTCGAAGATGAAGTGAAGATGATGGAAAACACTTACCATAATGTACTTAATATTGACTTTCGGCTGATCAATCGTGGCTCATTCCTATCACAAAACCTGCCTGTCTTCATCGTCGCTGCAGGACCGTCATTAGAGCGCGATATCGCCTCTGTCAAGAAATGGGCAGACCGTGCCATTATTGTATCATGTGGAACAACGCTTAATCTTCTACTCTCTAACGATATTATGCCCGACTTTCATATAGAAATTGAAAATGTTGAAATGGTATATGAAATCATCAGTAAGACAGCGGAAAAATATGATCTTAAGGACATAACCCTTGTCTCCTCTTCAACCTTAACCGCAGGCGTATCAGAATTTTTCAAACAAACATGGTTATATGCCCGACCGGGATTAAGTTCATCTGCTTTTTTCTTTGATGAAACAAAGTCGCTCCTCTATTCTTTCCCCCTAGTCGCCAATGCAGGTGTTTCTTTTATCCTAAATATGGGGTTTAAAAACATTTACTTATTTGGCGTTGATTGTGGTCGCTATGCAGGCGGTGGGCATCATCATAAAGATCATATTTATTATGATATCGGTTTAGATGAAGAATTTGAGAAACGGTTTGATCGTTCTGTTCCGGGAAACTTCGGCGGAACTGTTGAGACAGGCCATTTTTTTGACGTTTCACGCCAGTCACTTGCTTCTATCCAAAATGTTTACAAAGTGCAATTAAAGAATTGTTCTCATGGTGCACGCATTAACAAGTCATTGCCTATAGTCTCTTCTACAATTGACTTATCGAGTATTACACCAAGTCAAAAAAAGCTCACTTTGAAAAACATGGAAGAACAACTACCTCTCATTCAAAAAGGGCAATTAATTCAAGAAATAAATTGGGAGGATGTTTGCACTGAGGTGGAAATATTCAAGAAGGCATTTGCAGAACTTATTGAAACCGCACGCGCTGAACAACAAAGTTTTAGAGAAATATATGCGGCTTATCGGACTTTGCAAAAACAAAACCACAACAAAGCGAACCGTGTACTACGCATTATCAATGGATCTATGGCTGGCATGATTCGTGCCGCAGCATTTTATGGAAACCGCACAAGTGACGAACAAACAAATCTCTTTATTGAAGGTTTTCTAGATGCATGGGAAGAATTAACATTATGGATGTTAGACTGGATAGATATCATGTTTAATGCTTATCAATCAGGTCAGAAAGCTCCTACTTTCAAACCATATGACTACAAGAGCCTTGCGCAAAAAAATAAAATTGATTTACAGGTAAACGAGTAAATGTCATGTCTAAACTGTTAACATCTTTTAAAACAAGTACCTCTTTCTTGGATGGAGCATCTATTCTCATTACAGGTGGAACCGGTTCCTTTGGCAATGCATTAGTGCAGACTCTCTTGGATGAAGCAAACTTAAGACGAATTATTATCTATTCTCGAGATGAACTAAAACAGTATGAGATGCATAATCGATTAGCTAATCACCCCAAATTTCATACTATTCGCTTTTTTATCGGAGATGTTCGCGATAAATCAAGATTACAAATGGCATTACGTGACATTGATTATGTTGTCCATGCCGCAGCTTTAAAACAAGTTCCAGCCGCTGAATACAATCCATTTGAATGTATCCGCACAAATATCATCGGCGCAGAAAATGTTGTTGAAGCTTGTATGAGCCGGAATGTAAAAAAAGTTGTTGCCTTATCAACCGACAAAGCAGCAAATCCATTAAACCTTTACGGTGCAACAAAACTGGCCTCTGACAAAATTTTTGTTGCGACTAATAACTTATCGGGCAAAGATGGTACTCGCTTTTCCGTTGTACGTTATGGAAATGTTATCGGTTCTCGAGGCAGTGTCATTCCTTTCTTCAAGCAATTATTAAATCAGGGTACCGATCATCTTCCTATTACCCATGATCAGATGACCCGATTTTGGATTACATTGCAACAAGGAGTTGATTTCGTTCTAACTTCCTTATCCAGAATGGATGGTGGTGAAATCTATATTCCCAAAATTCCAAGTACGACTATCACTGATATCGCCAAGGCTATGGCACCGAACATCCCCATTAAGATAATTGGCATTCGCCCCGGTGAAAAACTCCATGAAATTATGGTGCCTATGGATGAAGCACGACAAACGGTCGAAATGGATAATTGTTACATAATCCAACCATCTTATGCTTTTTGGCGACTTGGTGAAAATAAACTAGCTGATGCAAAAGAAGTCTCACCAGACTTTGAATATACAAGTAATAACAACCCACACTTCCTTGATATTGAAGAGATCAAGCAGCTACTGAGACACCTTTACCCAAATGAAACATTTTAAATATACCCGTCACAATATAACTGTTTTATCAACGTCGATGTCTTCGTTAAGGTAATATTTTCAGCACTTAAACCTGATTCCCTTAAAACCGTAATGTCACTATATTCCTCTTTTACTTTCTGAAAATATTGAGAAATTTCAGAGAAAGACAAATTTGTCTCAATCTTGAAAACTACATCAATCAAACGTTGTTCGGTATTGATAATTAAATAACACGGATCGCTTACTCGAACCTGTTTTCGATCCAAACCAACTTCTTCAAGTAATTCCGTGAGAACTTGCTTTTCAAGTCCACTTTTATAACTCTTGTCTTCTTCGAAAACATTGTCGTCACATGCCCCCGAAGGGACCAACTCCCAATAACCAGCCTCATCTGCAACCTGATTAGAACGCTTCCCCGCCACAAGGCCGTCACGACAAAGCAGCAAACCTGATACAGCTAATGAGAACCAATCTAATTTAGTCTGTAACATCATATTCCGGCGTAAAGCCAAAAATACTTTATAAGTACTAAGTTCAAGCGTCAGGTTACGATATCCGTAGTTAACCAAACGGCAAACAGGACCATTAAAAAAAATATTTCCCTCTTCCTGCTGAGCTACTTTCCATAGCCTGTCAATTTCATGTTTCAGTGCAGCATCAACGCTCCCGTCTCCCCTAAGATGAATATTTAATTCTCTCGCTAACTTAAAAATCATCAAACCTTGAAAAGAAAAAAGAAAATAGGTTGCTTCGAACCAATCCTTCACAGGCCACGCCTGTTCTTCTTCATAATTATTCCCATCTTGTCCTATCATTAAAGTGCGAATTCCTGCACTCGTCGCAGAACATACACCAGCTTTCGAATCTTCAATGGCAATTATATTATAAAGCTTGCAACCAATTTTTTCAGCGGCTTTCAAATAAGGTTCTTTTGAAGGTTTCCCTTCTTCAACATCTTCACCACACACCAACGCATTCACAAGAGGCCATAATTTGCGAACCTTCAACCAAGATCTTGTACGTTCTTCACTGTTAGAAGTAACAATGATAATCCCCCACCCTTCTTGATGAGCGCGAATTAGAAATTGATCAGCACCGGGCATAATTGCCGCTTTATCATAAAAGCAATCTATAATTTCTTCATACTTCTTATGTAATTCAACAACAGACCCCGGCAAATCGTATCTTTGTTGTAATATGCGTACGACATTCAGTAAAGGAGGACCATTCAGTTGATTAAACTCCTCTATGTCGCCTTCTTCCCCATAAAGCTGCAAAAAACTATAATAAGCTTCTTCCATACAGGAAAGGCTATCCGCCAACGTTCCGTCTAAATCAATGCAAATCGCTTTTTCAATATTTAAGTCCACAAGGTATTTAGAAATACAGCATTCTTCTCCTGTGTCATGGACCGTTTTATTAGCATCACCTAGATATCTAAATCCTGCACGTCGGAAAGTTCGTTTTGAGGGATCATTATTTTTTCTTACTTCAGCATAAACAGACTGGACACCTTGTTGCTTCAAATAATCTTGTACCTCATACAATACCCTGTGGCCCAACCCCTGCTTGCGAAAACTTGGAGCAATATTGATAGAAATCTCCACACAACTCAAATTCCGGTCCAAAGGGTCTTTAAATGGGGCAAACTTCAAGAAACCACAGGGGGTGCCATCAACTTCAGCAAAAACGGGCTGAGGTACCTTCGAAACGGGCATCAAATATTCGTCACAATATTCCCTCCAAAAATTTTCCCACACCTTAGGCGTATGATGATAAGAAACAGCCAAGGTGACCGGGTCATTACGCCACATCATTATTTTTCGTGCATCTTCCTGACTTTTTTTACATGTTTTAAAAGAAATACGAGTCATTATTACCCTACAAATTTTGTCGAACTCTGAATGGTATGTTTTATAGCAGACTCACGAAATTGTATCTCACACAATACAACAGACTGCACATTTTGCCCATAACGGTATTTTTTTCCTTGTCATCAACAAACAGTTCATAAAGCTCAACCTTCCAATAATAATTTTATTATTATTTTTCAATCAACTAGAACAAAATAAACCTTCTGGCACATCCCTTGCATTTAATCCGTCGAAGAACCGGAACTTGCGAGGACGCGATCATGGATAATTTAGCGGTTAACGCGAAAAATAACGGAACTGTTGCCCCGGTGACAGGTCCTGTGGCCCAAACAACAAAAACAAAAGGCACCAACAATAGTGCAGGTTTTGCCGATTTGCTCGCTTTTTCCAGCAGCAATATGAGCACGAACCTAAGCATGTCGACCTCCAAATCATCCAACGAGCCCGCCTATGATGCGCGTTCTGACAAAGGCTATGATGACTCGTACGACGATAAAGCATCCAAAACAGTCGATGCACGCAACGACGACGATGTCGCAAGTGATCGTAGCGATAAATCTGACGACACACGCACAGAAGATCGCCCGGATGATCGCGCAGACGATACACGTCGGGATGCCAGTGATGACAACCGGGATCGTTCCGAACGCGAGGATGCACCGCAAAAAGATGCGGACGCAGGGGACAAGCCCAAAGCAGATAAGAACGAACAAAAAGAAACAACTGAGGCCAACGGTAATGCCTCAAACGATACAGCCGACACAAATGAGGCTGGCGCAAACAGCGAAAACCAAGGCAACGACCTTGCCGATGCAGCCGCCAATGCAAATCTGGGACAAGCCGCTGCTGCCAACGCACAAGGTGCAACAGATCCGAGCGTAGTTGCCGCCGTTGCCTCAACACAGCAGAGCAACACCCAAGGCAATAGCACAAAAACAGGGAGCCAGACGACTGATCCCTTAGCTGTGGATCCGAACGCCAAAAACACAACAACACAGACAACGACCACACAAAACACCGCCCAACAAGGACAAGCTGGTCAGCACGGCAATGCGCAAAACCAGTCTCAGCAGCAAGCGCAGGTCAATAAGGGCGAGCAAAAAGAGATTAATCCGCAACAGACCACACAACAACAAAGCAACACACAACAACAAGCTGCGGAGTTGTCCAAAAAAATCGGTCAGAACCAACAGGCAAATGTTCAGGTCAAAGTCGCAGAAGCGGCTGCGACAACCACGTCTCAGACCTCAACTTCATTGTCCAATGCATCCAGCGTTGCAGCAAACACCAATCAGGCGGGTATTTCCACCCAAAATGGGCAGCAGCAGAATAATGCGCAGTCCAATCTGGGACAAAATGCACAGGCAGGTCTCGCCAATGCACAGGTGCAAAACAATCAAAACAATTCTGCACAGAACACCCAAAATCAGAATTTCGCCAATATGGTGAATGAAGCAAAGGGCGCACAAGCCGCTGCAAAAGGGACCGGCGCACAAGTTGCACAAACAACGGTTGGTGCAGAAACGACGCAAACCGCAACGACAACACAGACGCAAGCCAGCAACCCGACCCAGCAGGCTGAACAGGCCAAGCCGACACATGAGGCCAAACAGCACGTTCACACAACGGCAAAACCTGAACATATCAACGTTGAAATCGCCAAGGCTGCAAAAGCCGGTGCCGATCGCATCAATATCCAGCTTAAACCATTGGAATTGGGTCGGATCGAAGTTCAATTGGACATGACAGGTTCCAAGGTCACCGCAACCGTCACAGCAGACCGACCCGAAACGCTGGAGATGCTGAAACAAGATGCCAAAGCATTGGAAAAATCCATGCGTGAGGCAGGTTTGGACATGGGCGATATGAATTTTAACTTGCGCCAGCAAAACAACGAAGGCCAACAGAGAGCACAAGGCAATGGGTCCGGCAATCTTGGCAACGATACATTAAATGACGCACCTGTGCGCGGCGAAGATATCACGACAGCCGAACAGGAAGCACTGGAACGTCGCGCCCAATTACGCGCTGCCTATGGCGGCGTGGACCTGAGTGCGTAAGGACGAAAGAAGAAAGGTTGAACGATGGCTGACTCAATTTCCGGATTAGGCGCTGCTGCGGTTGCCGGCCAATCACGGGCCGAAACGGACCGTCAAAAACTCGCCGATGACCTCGACGATTTCATGACGCTTCTGACCACACAGTTGCAACACCAGGACCCGTTGGACCCGATGGATGCCAACGAGTTCACGACCCAGTTGGTACAGTTTGCCAGCGTGGAACAGCAAATTTCGCAAAACGCCAACCTTGAAGCCCTCATTAAAGCGCAAGAAACTTCGCAGTTGTCCTCTGTCGCCAGTTATGTTGGACGTATGGCCGAAGTCAAAACCAATCAGGTTCAGGTTTACAACGGCGAAGCTGAATTCAACTACGTTCTGCACGAAGATTCTGTCGGTACTCTCATCAATATTCAGGATGATAACGGACGAACTGTCTTCTCCGGTGAAGGGAACCTGGCGGCCGGTAAGCACGGCGTCCTGTGGGATGGCACGGACCTGAGCGGCAACAAACTGCCGGATGGTCTTTATAAACTGACCGTGACCGCACTGGATGCAGATGGTGCACCGGTTGATGTCACAACCACGGCTGTCGGCAAGATCACAGGGGTCTCTTATGCCGGTGACGAACCTGAACTGATTATGACCAATCAGGCCGTCAAGCTGGCTGATGTCATCTCGTTGAAAGAAGAAGCTGTTGAACTGTCGGAAGTTGACTCAATCGCTGCGGCTCAACTGAAAGCCAAAGCATCCGCACAAGATGCTGCCGCCAGTGCTGAGTCTGCACAGGCTTCTTACGAATCTACACAAGAATATGCTGAAGATTATCCGATCACCGAGATTGAGGCTGAAGTAGAAAAAGCGAAAGTCGCCTCCGAGGCTGCTGCCGCCGCGAAAGCAGAAGCCGCAGAGGCATATGAAACAGCACAAAATGCAACAAGTTCCGCACTTGCAGCCGAGGCGGCACAAACCGCCATTACTGCCGCTGCAAAAGCATCTAAGGCCGCATCTGATGCAGCCCAGGCCAATGCTACAGCTAAAGCTCTCGCAGAGATTGCCGCTGCCGCATAATTTATAACAAGAAGCACAAGCTTCAACGAATAGAGAACCAGTGACCTAGAACGGGTGACTTAAACGATAAGCAAGAATGCTAAAAAAACATTCTTAATGGAGATAAAAGATGAGCTTATACGGCGCACTTTTTTCCGGTGTATCCGGCCTTCAGGCACAATCCAGTGCGATGGGTGCCATTGCCGATAACGTGACAAACGTAAACACCATCGGCTACAAATCGACACAGGTCAATTTTCAGACACTGGTGACCAAGCAAGCCTCCCTGACCAAATATTCCGCAGGCGGCGTTCAATCGAAACCTCGCCAAGGCGTTGATGTGCAGGGTCTTTTACAATCCACGACATCTGCAACCGATATTTCAATTTCAGGCGGCGGTTTTTTCATCGTAAACGAAGCGGGCAGCCCGTCAACGGGTGACATCTATGCCTATTCCCGCGCGGGGTCTTTCCGTGTGGATAAAGAAGGTTACCTGCAAAATACGTCCGGCTACTACCTGCAAGGCTGGCCGCTGCAAACGTGGGATGGTTCAACTCAGGCCGTTCAAAAAGACATTGGCGGCAGCACCTATATGAAATCTTATAGAAACACCGAAGGCGATACGGTTTATATCAACGACAACATCGTGGATAACACCAACCTGCGTCCGCTCAACCTGAAAACAATTGGTGGGACAGCCGTTTCAACAACCACCATTTCTATGGGGGCCAACCTGCCTTCCTCCGCTGCTGTTGGTAAGTCACACAAAACAGACGTACTCATTTACGACTCTTTGGGTGCTGCACACAATATCAACCATACATGGACGAAACGGGCTTCTAATGCATGGGATTTAAGTGTTGTCCCGCCACGCGGCTCAGCCTCAATCGTTGTGGAAGATCAGAATTCTGCTCGCAACAACTATATGTCAATCGGTCGAATGGACTTTGATTCTATTCCTGATGCGGGCAAGTCCATGACGATTAACGTTGATAATACGGACTATACAATTAACTTCAGCGGTTCATCTGATGATCTGGCTCTGCAAACCCGTGACCTGGCTTTTTCAGGCACAAACCCAGCTGATGGAGAAACCTTCACAATGGACGTAGGCGGCACTCCCTATGTCTTCGAATTTGACAACGATAGTTCAGTTACCAGTGGTAATATTTCAGTTTCTATTGGATCCACCTTAAATTCCACAATCAGTAACTTGAACACAGTCCTAAACACTCAAGCAGATACAGTTTTTGGTCAAGGCGAATGGTTCTCCGTATCTGGTGGTACAATCACCTTTAACAACCCCGTGAATGCTGCCGCACCCAACAATGCAGTAACCTTCTCTGAAGCATCCGCAGCTACATTAACTGATGGCGGTCTCACTCCTGCAACATTGGCCCTTGCAGCTGATCGTACCCTTAACATTAACACTAGCGGACGCTCTCTTTCTCAAGTCATGGATAAGGTTGCCGCAGCGGTAAACAACATTTTGCAGACCGAATATGCAGGTACACCTAAATCTCCGCCAAATAATTGGGCCGAACGCATTGCGGGTGAAAATTCAGTCGCCTTTCATAATGGTTCCACCTCTTATGATATATCCGTTGATATGTCAGGCCTAACAACGGCTGGTGTAACTTCGGTTATTCAAGATAGTGCCTTCACAGTTGAAAAACTGGACTCTGCAGCAGCATGGACCGATCCCAATAACTATACACTCGAATTCAATGGCGATGGTACACCGAATAAATTCTTCGGTACAGACGAAGCGACTGCATCTGACCCCCGCATCCAATATAAAATTGACTGGGCCAACGGGGCGGAAGATATGAACGGCTCCGACAGTCCGGCCCTATCGGTCTCCCTTGGGAACTATAACGTGGCCGATGGGATGACACAATTTGGTGATACATACCAGATCAACTATATTGCCCAGAACGGGGCCTCCTTCGGTAACTTTGCCGGTGTCACCATCGGGGAAGACGGTGTTGTGACCGCCCTGTTCGATAACGGCGTGACCCGCCCGATCTTTATGATCCCGGTTGCCACAATGGTGAACCCGAACGGCATGAACAGTCTGTCCGGCAACGTCTGGATTGAAACGGATTTCTCCGGTCAGCCGACCGTGCGTGAAGCCGGTTCTGCCGGGTCCGGTTCCGTACAACAATCTTCATTGGAAGCTTCCACCGTTGATTTGGGGGAAGAATTCACCTCTATGATCACAACCCAGCGCGCCTATAGTGCTGCGGCCAAGATCATTTCCACATCAGACGAGATGCTGGAAGAACTGTTGAGAGTGAAACGTTAAGCCCGTCTCACTCTTGACAATCTCCGATTTTTATCGGTTCTCTTTAAGACTTGGCCCCGGTGTTTTTGCGCCGGGGCATTTTTCTTTTACCGAGGCAAAAAAACACTAGAATCATTGAGCTTTTAAGGCCATTTTAGAGAAGCTGAGTCGGTTAAAGAATCCAATGGGCAAAAATTGCCGGGTTATTAACCTCTTGTTTAGGGTAATCGCGTTAGATTCTAATATGTAGCATCATACGCGGGTCGTACCTGCGGACTATGTAACAGACTTAAACAGGTACATCGGAAGGAACGCATCAAGTGAGCGGTTTTGTAGACACATTAAAAAATCTCGGACCACAGCGACTGGCTGTCGTCGGTGGTGTCATATTGGCTCTGGTTGCCTTTTTCATTTATTTGATGACCCGTTTGAGTACACCGCAAATGGAATTGCTTTATTCCAACCTGAATACAGATGACTCACAACAAATCGTCGCGATCCTGGCGCGTGAACAAGTTGCTTACGACATCGCAAAAGAAGGGGCGGAGATTTTTGTATCCTCCGACAAAGTCGGCCCCATGCGTCTTAAAATCGCTGAAAACGGCCTCCCCACCGGTGGGTCTGTCGGATATGAAGTTTTTGACGGCACCGATAGTGTCGGTTCCACCAACTTTCAACAGAATGTCAATCTGGTCCGCGCATTGGAAGGCGAGCTTGCCCGAACCATCCGTTCCATCAACAACGTAAAAGCCGCCCGGGTCCATCTGGTTTTGCCGCGTCGTGAATTATTTTCGCGGGAACGCCAGCAGCCCAGTGCCTCCGTCATTCTAAAAATGAACAATGCGGAACGCTTAAGCAAAGAACAGATCACGGCCGTTCAACATTTGGTCGCCTCAGCCGTACCGGACCTAAAGCCTGAACGCATTTCCATTGTCGATGACAAAGGCACATTGCTTGCCCGTGGTTTCGAACAACCCGGTAATGCCGACAAGGCACAGGAAATCGAAAACCAGCGTCTGCAAAAACAGGAAGCCATTGCGCGCCGCATCGAGGGATTGCTGGAACGCACCGTCGGTTTTGGTAAAGTGCGCGCCGAAGTTTATGCCGATATGGATTTCTCCCGCGAGACCTCAGTCGAAGAAGAATATGACCCCGAAGGTCAGGTGGTTCGTTCCAGTTCCACAATGGAAGAAAACGAGCAAAGCAACGAAAGCGAAAATGATATGTCCGTGACGGTTGGCAACAACCTGCCGGATGCACAAGATGGTGGCAGCGGTGCAACCGCCGGGTCCAGTGCCAGCCGGACACAGGAAACCGTCAACTACGAAATCTCTAAAAAAATCATTAACCGGGTTCGTGAAACCGCTGTTGTCAATCGTTTGTCCGTTGCCGTTCTGGTTGATGGTATTTACACCCCCGGACAAGATGGAACGGTGACTTATGAGCCGCGCAGCCAGGAAGAAATGGATCAAATTTCAACTTTGGTAAAAAGCGCGATTGGTTTTACGCAGGACCGCGATCAGGTTGATGTCATCAACATGCGCTTTGCCTCCGTTGAGGCCATTGACGATGCACCTGAAATTGTCTTCTGGATTTTCACCAAAGAAGAACTCATGCACTACGCCGAGATGGTTGTCCTTGGTCTTGTTGCCTTGCTGGTCATCCTTTTGGTGGTTCGCCCGCTTATCAAACGTGTGTTCGAACAACAAGCCGCCGCCGAGGCCGCTGCCTTGGCAGAAGCCGAACAGGAAGCTTTGGCTGGTCCGGGTGGTGTTCCGGTTCCATCCGATACCGTGGCTGATGAAGATGACAGTTTCGAGGAGCTTATCGATATTGACCGGGTAGAAGGCCGCGTGAAAGCGTCCTCCGTCAAGAAAGTCGGCGAAATCGTCGAAAAACACCCGGAGGAAGCACTCGCCATTATTCGCAACTGGATGTATCAGGAAGGCTAAGGGTAGGATACGATGGCACGCGTAAAAGACGATTACCGCAGTTTAACAGGACAGGAGAAAGCTGCCATTTTCATGCTGTCGCTGGGGGATGAACATTCCGGTCGGCTGTTTGAAATGATGGATGATGAAGAAATCCGCGAGCTTTCCCAAATCATGGCCTCGCTGGGTTCCGTCAGTTCCACGGTTATTGAACGTCTGTTCGTTGAATTTGCCGATCAACTGTCTTCCGCCGGATCCCTTGTCGGGACGTTTGACAGTACGGAACGCTTGCTGAAAAACGCCCTGCCCAAAGACCGCGTTTCCGCCATTATGGAAGAAATTCGCGGCCCGGCCGGGCGCACCATGTGGGACAAACTCGGCAACGTTCACGAAGCCGTCCTTGCCAACTATTTCAAAAACGAATATCCGCAAACGGTTGCGGTTGTTCTCTCGAAAATCAAACCGGATCATGCGGCACGTGTTCTGTCTTTATTGCCCGAAAACTATGCGATGGAAGTCATCATGCGCCTGCTGCGTATGGAAGCTGTCCAGAAAGAAGTTCTGGACGGGGTGGAAAAAACCCTGCGTTCCGAATTTATGTCCAACCTGGCACGGACCCAACGCCGCGACAGTCACGAATTGATGGCCGATATCTTCAACAATTTGGATCGCAACACCGAAAACCGCTTTATTACCGCCTTGGAAGAACGCAACCGCGAGTCTGCCGAACGCATCAAAGCCCTTATGTTCACTTTCGACGATCTGGTGCGTGTGGATCAATCCGGGATTCAAATCCTGCTGCGTCAGGCCGAAAAAGACAAACTGGCAATGGCATTGAAGGGCGGTTCCGAAGAGGTCAAGGAACTGTTCTTCAAAAATATGTCCGAACGGGCCGCCAAGATGATGCGCGAAGACATGGAAGCAATGGGGCCGGTTCGTCTGCGCGATGTGGACGAAGCACAAGCCGAAATCGTTGTCGTCGCCAAACAATTGGCCGATGCAGGTGAAATCAATATTTCTCAACCGGGCGAAGAAGACGAACTCGTCTTCTAATTGGAGTATATGTAACTTATGAGTACCGTCAAAAGATACATGTTCGAAAACCGAAACTTCGACCCGGATTACGACCCGGAGGCCGATCACAGCTACGCCTTTGACGACGACGACGAAGCCCCCCATCATCACCGGGAGCGCGAGCAGGACGAAGGCGACGACGACGAAGAGGTCGAGGCCCCGCCCCCGCCCACCTTCAGCGAAGAAGAAGTCCTCGCCGCCCAACAAACCGCATTTGATGAAGGCAAAGCCGCCGGACTGGAAGAGGCCAACGCCCAGTTCGAACGCATGATCGCAACCGCACTGACGCAAATGGCACAGACCATCCCGGCTGTGTTTGCAGCCCATAGCAAAAGTCAGGAAGATCACGAAGCCCACGCCTTATCCGTTGCCAATGCGGTTACGAAAAAAATCATTCCCGCCTATGCGGAAAAACATGGGCTGGACGAAATTCTCAACGTGGTTTCCAAATGTCTGGAACCTTTGCGTGCTGAACCGCGTATCATTGTTAAGGTACACGAATCATTGCGTGAAGACTTGCACGACAAACTGGTTAAAATTGCCGATGAACTGGGGTTTGACGGACGGATTGTCACGATGGCACATGATGATATCCTGCCCGGTGACTGCCGTATTGAATGGGCAGAAGGCGGCGCAGAACGCAACATCGAAAATATGTGGCAACTAATTGACGAAATTGTAGAACGAAACTTGACGCAAGGCACCAATCAGGGCGAAACTCATAATCAGGCAGATGCACCCTTGTCAAACGCACAAGATGTATCGGCCGAAAACCGGTCAGAAAATCAGACCGGAATAGAGGAGACATCATTCGATGGCTGACGAAGACAACAACTTGGAACTCAACAATCTGGACAATATGGAAGGCCCGATGGCCCCGGAAAGCCAGATGGGACACTCCGGCCCCAGCATGGGCACACCTGTTCAGGATTTACCGACCAGTGCGCGCGAACTGGAAGCCGTTTACGATATCCCGGTGCGTGTATCTGCCGTTCTGGGCAAGGCAACGATGCCCGTGAGCGACCTTTTAAAACTGGGACGTGGCGCAGTTGTCGAACTTGACCGCAAGGTGGGGGAAGCGATTGACATCTATGTCAACAACCGACTTGTCGCACGCGGCGAAGTCGTCGTGGTTGAAGAACGCCTCGGCGTCACCATGACAGAGATTATCAAATCAGACCGGAGCTGAGTGCAGGAAACATGAGCGAAGGCGAAGGTATCGGCGGCGGCAAAGCCTCTTTAGATAGCGCAACCATCATTGGCCTGATTGTGGCCTTTGCCTTGGTTGGCGCGGCTATTGTCTTGGGTGGATCACCGGAATCCTTTTTCAATCCCCCTTCGGTTTTGATTGTGATCGGGGGAACCATCGGTGTCACCACGGTTTGTTTTTCACTGGGCGAAATGTTGCGGGCCGGTCAATTGATCTTCAAAACCGTTCTCTATAAAAATCAAAATGCCAGCACGGTCGCCGTTCAAACCATACGCATTGCCGAGATTGCCCGCAAACAAGGTGTTTTACAATTGCAGGGCGTTCTTGACGATATCCGGCGCGAAGAATTTTTTTACAAGGGATTGTCGCTGGTTGTCGACGGCACCCCGGCAGACGAAGTCGAAAATATGATGATCGGCGAATTGGAAGCCATGGCCGGACGCCACTACAAAGGGGCGAACATTTTACGCAAGGCTGCCGAATTCGCCCCCGCAATGGGATTGATCGGAACTTTGATTGGTCTGGTTCAAATGCTCGGCAATCTCGATGATCCCAGTACCATTGGTCCGTCGATGGCTGTTGCTTTATTGACAACCTTCTATGGTGCGGTCCTGTCAAACATGGTACTTATGCCGCTGGCGGCAAAACTGGAGCGAAATTCCGACGATGAATTGCTGATTAACCAGCTCTATATTCTCGCCACAGCATCCATCGGACGTCAGGAAAACCCACGCCGTCTGGAGATGATGCTCAACAGTATTCTGCCACCGAACCGTCGCGTTCAATATTTCGATTAACGCAGATATTAAAGAGGCCTAAACCAGATGAAGATTTTGATTGTCGGTACATTGAATGGACAAGTCGGCGCTGCCAGCCAAATCGCAGTGAAGCGCGGCGCAAAAGTCATTCACACCGATAACATCAACGAAGGTTTGGACACCTTGCGCCAAGGCAAGGGGATCGACCTTGTGCTGGTGGATATCCAGCTTGATATTGAAACATTCATCAGCAACCTGAATGGCGAACGCATCAACACGCCCGTGGTGGCCTGTGGTGTTGCCACCGATGCAAAAGCCGCCGTACGCGCCATTCGCGCAGGCGCACAGGAATACCTGCCCCTGCCCCCGGATGCGGAATTGATTGGCGCTGTCTTAAGCGCGGTGGCAGAAGAAAGCCATGCCATGATCTATCACGATCCGATCATGGACGATGTGGTGCGCCTTGCCAAACAAATCGCGCCTTCAGATGCCAGCGTTCTGATCACGGGGCAATCCGGTACGGGTAAGGAGATTATGGCCCGTTTCATCCATCGCAATTCCCGGCGCAAGGATGGTCCCTTTATTGCTGTCAATTGCGCGGCTATCCCGGAAAACCTTCTGGAATCAGAATTATTCGGCCATGAAAAGGGTGCCTTCACAGGTGCCGTGGCGCGCCGGATCGGCAAATTTGAAGAAGCCAACAACGGCACCATCCTGCTGGACGAGATTTCAGAAATGGATCCCCGTCTTCAGGCCAAATTACTGCGAATTTTACAGGAACGTGAAATTGATCGTGTCGGGGGTAAAAAACCTGTTCCCGTCAATGTCCGTGTTTTGGCAACATCCAACCGCAATATGGAACAGTCCGTTGCCAAAGGTGAATTCCGCGAAGATTTATATTTCCGTCTGAATGTGGTTAATCTGCAATTACCGTCTTTGAAAGAACGTCCCAAAGACGTGGAAATTCTTGCCGATCACTTTATCAAAAAATATGCAAAAGCCAATGACATGGCAGAACGGCCTCTATCGCCGACTGCACTGAATAAATTACTGCGCCACAGTTGGCCCGGGAACGTGCGCGAATTGGAAAACACCATGCACCGCGCCGTTCTGATTGCCGGTCCCACTGAAATCGGCGAAGAAGCCATTATGTTAAGCGGCAGTCCCAGCGCACAACCCAGCGCCGACACAGGCCAAGCCACGGGTAATCCGGGGGATTTTGTCGGTCAAACCGTTGCAGATATGGAACGTAAACTGATTATTGCCACATTGGATCATTGCCTTGGCAACCGGACGCATGCCGCCAATGTTCTGGGTATTTCCATCCGCACATTGCGCAACAAGCTGAAGCTATACGGGGACGAAGGTTTCAACGTTCCCGCTGCCGGCGGCAATGGTTAAAACAAGGTAGCGTTTTATGGCAGAACCCAGCAACACCGGTCAACCAGAGGCAGGCGGAGACGCCTTCAATGCCTTTTTCGGGAAGGCAAAAAATGCTTTCTTGAATGGCGATTATGGTATGGCTGTCGGGATTGCAACCATCTTGGTTGTCCTGATTTTCCCGATGCCCAGTTGGCTGCTGGATATTTCGCTCGCCTTTAGTTTTACATTCTCCGTTATGATTATGATGACGGTTATTTTTCTGGAAAAACCGCTTGAATTCAGCGCCTTTCCAACCGTTTTGCTGATTGCAACCATGATCCGACTGGCCTTGAACCTTGCCTCCACCCGGTTGATTCTGACCGATGGGCATGAAGGAACGGCGGCAGCCGGTGCGGTGATCGAAGCCTTCGGCGGCTTTATCATGGGCGGGAATTTCGTCATCGGGATTATTGTTTTCTCGATTTTGGTCATCGTAAACTTCATTGTTATTACCAAAGGTTCCGGTCGAATTGCTGAAGTTACCGCGCGTTTCACACTGGATGCCATGCCCGGTAAGCAAATGGCGATTGACGCCGACTTGTCCACCGGCCTGATTGACGAAGACCAAGCCAAAGCCCGCCGCCAGGAACTGCAAGACGAAAGCACATTCTTCGGGGCGATGGATGGTGCCTCCAAATTCGTGCGCGGCGATGCGATTGCCGGTATTCTCATTACCTTCATCAACGTTATCGGCGGTATTATTATCGGGGTTGTACAAAAAGACCTTGAGATGGCACAAGCCGCCGACAGCTATACCCGACTGACCGTTGGCGATGGTCTGGTTTCCCAGATCCCGGCCCTGATTGTTTCAACTGCCGCCGGTCTGCTTGTAACCAAGGCCGGTGTTGCAGGCACCGCCGACAAAGCCCTGATTGCCCAATTTGGTGCCAATCCGAAAACATTGGGTGTCAGCACCGTTATCCTGTTTGCAATGGCGACTATGCCGGGGATTCCCGTGTTGCCATTTATGCTTTTGGGGATTTTGACCGGGGGTGGGGCTTATATTGTCAGCCAACGGCAAAAGGCCGAAGCCGCCGAATTATTCAAACAGCAACAAGCCGATACGAAAGCCCCTCCAGCCCCATCAGAAGAACCGATCTCGGAAACCATGAAGATCGACATGATGCGTCTGGAATTGGGGTATGGCTTGCTTTCTCTTGTCAATGCCGGGGCAGCGGGGCAGCGCCTGACCGATCAAATCAAAGCCTTGCGCCGCCAGTTGGCCCAAGAAATGGGCTTTGTCATGCCCTCGGTCCGTATTCAGGATAATATGCAGCTTCCGGCCAACAACTATGTCATCCGCATCAAGGAAATTGAAGCTGGCCGTGGTGATCTTCGCCCCGCCAGCCTGATGATTATGGACCCGCGCGGCGAAGACATCAGCCTGCCCGGCGAGGCGACACAAGAACCAACTTTCGGCTTGCCTGCCATGTGGGTAGATCCCACCAATCGGGAAGAAGCCCTGTTTCGCGGTTATACGGTTGTCGAGCCCGGCACTGTTATCACCACCCATTTGACCGAATTGGTCAAAGACAACATGTCCGAACTTTTGTCCTATGCCGAAACGCAAAAACTGTTGGACGATCTGGACAAAGAACACCAGAAACTAATTGCAGATATCATTCCAAATTCCATGAGTGTCGGCGGCATACAACGCGTCTTGCAGAACCTGCTGACCGAACGAATTTCCATTCGCGATTTGCCAACCATTTTGGAAGGTATTTCCGAAGCCACAGGATATACCCGCAATATCAATATGATTACCGAACATGTGCGTTCCCGCCTTGGTCGCCAAATCAGCGATATGCTGGCAAACCATCAGGGGATTTTGACGCTTATTACCCTGTCACCGGAATGGGAACAGATTTTCCTTGAATCCCTCGTCGGGTCCGGGGACGAACGTCAGCTTTCCATGGCGCCTAGCAAAATGCAGGAATTTATTAACGCCATTCGCCAAACCTTTGAACGCCAAGCTATGATGGGGGAAACGCCTGCCCTTCTCACCAGCCCGGCAATCCGCCCTTACGTACGTTCCATCATTGAACGGTTCCGCCCGGCAACGGCTGTGATCTCGCAAAGTGAAGTCCACCCGAAAGCCAAAATTAAAACCTTGGGCCAGATTTAACCCGGCTGTCGATACCATCGCGTAAATGACGAAAAGAATCCTATGATCGGGGCAAGATGCTTTTTTCAAGCCAATCGACTTTGTCGACATACAAAGATATGGCAACAGGTGTTTGGGGCTCTTTTATGAGGAAAATGAAAAACATTTCTCAAAAATAAATAAATAACTTTTAAAGAACAAAGCCCATCAGATAACCAAGGGTTTACGCGGCTTTGGTCTTTTTCTTTCTACCTGAAATTAACGAATTGAATACCTTTACCTAACCGTTCGGTAACCATTTGAGCGTACAAATTATGGCTATGTTTGCAGCTATGACAAAAACAACTCCAACGCCGAGGGCACGCAAGGGCGGCAATGTATTTGCCGTTGCATCCGGTAAAGGCGGTGTGGGGAAGACCTGGTTTGCCGTGACGTTGTCTCATGCGTTGGCGAATCTGGGTCAAAAAACATTACTCTTTGACGGGGATTTCGGTCTGGCCAATGTGGATATCCAGCTTGGCCTGATGCCCAAACACGACCTGTCCGGTGTGGTGGGTGGCAACCTGACACTCAATCAGGCCGCGCAACATTTTGACGAAGGCGGTTTCGATATTATCGCCGGACGATCAGGGTCCAGTGCCCTTAATCATATTCCTGCCAATCAGGTTCAACATCTGGGCAACGATCTCGGTGTTCTGGCCGCATCCTATGATCGGGTCATCATTGATTTAGGGGCCGGAATGGACCGCCCCACCCGTCAACTGACATCCAAGGCCGGAAGCTGTCTTGTCGTCACCGCCGACGAACCCACGGCCATGACCGATGCCTATGCCTTCATCAAAACCATGTCAAAGGATCGCCCCGGTCTGGACCTGCGCATCGTTGTGAATATGAGCGATTCGATCCGCGATGGGGAACGGACTTACAACACCTTGCGCCGGGCCTGTGAAGGATTTTTGGGCATTTCGCCGCCTTTGGCAGGTGTGATTCGCTGGGACAAGCGTGTTCGTGATACAATCAAACAGCAGCAGCCTTTGCTCAGCCACGCGCCTTCCTGTGTCGCGGCCAAAGATATTGCTGCCATTGCCAGTCGATTGTTAAACAATTTTTAGAACGTAACAGACCATGACAAGCGTTGCCCCACCACCGCCCCCACCACCGCCCAGTGCGGGTGGTTCGGCTGCGCAATTGACCGTTACATTACCCCCGGCAAATGTCGCCTCTCTCGAACTGTCAAAACTCGCCCTTGACAGTCTTATCAATGGATTGGTCAAACAGACCACGACACAAGGCAATCTTCAGGTTCAAACCAATTTGGGTCTGTTACAGTTTAAAGCCCCCTTTGCCCTGCCCGAAGACACACAAGCCACTTTCCGCCTCGTCCAAAAAGTTCCGAATATTCAGCTCCAATTGGTCGGGGTCAATAACAAGCCTGTGTCCCCTAATATACCGGCCGCGAAGGTTGCAACATTTGCCACACAGACATCATTAACACCTCAAACCCAAACGGCGCTGCCTCCCTCCGCCTTAAACGCAAATGCAACGGGAGCTGGTCCTGCAACCTTATTAAGCTTGAACAGTGCAACTGGCTTTCGGGCTTTTGTTCTCACGCCATCTCAGGCCCAAGGCTTCACATCCGGGGCTGCGTCTCCTTCCAACATGCAAGGACAAATTAATCCACCTTCCCCCAACATGTCCCCGATGGCGGCAACCTCTTCGAATACCCCCACAGGGGCCCCAAGCGCAAGCGGACAAAACAGCCATCCAATGGTGCAACCGGGTAATGATTTAAAAGTACGTCTTTTATCGGTTCAGCAGGAACAACAAGGGGGGAAATCCTTTGCACAATCCCCCCAAAATCAAAACCTGACATCCACAACAACAGCGGGCAGTCCGGCAAAAACCAATACAGTTATTATTCAAGGGACCATAATGGGCAACACCGCCCAGGGACAACCGGTTGTCAAGACCGCTCAGGGGTTAATTGCACTGGATATCAAGGCGAAGATGCCGGAAGGCACACAGGTCAAACTGGAGATCCTGTCAGCCACCCGTCCCGACCCGCAGGCCCACGCAAAACCAGTTCTAAATGAACTTAAGCTGGAACAAGGGGTTGGGAAAAATTGGCCCACCCTCGAAGAAATCGATAAAATTCTGACACAAAGCAATCCGGCTGCCGCAGACAACCTGCATCAGGCCATGATCCCGAAAGCAGACCATCGCCTCGCCGCCAATATGATCTTTTTTCTAAAGGCATTGGGGCGTGGGAATTTCAAGAATTGGGCTGATGACAAAGTAATGAAAGCTTTGTCCAAAGCCCGACCGGACTTGCTGAAAAAACTGGAAAATGATTTCACACAAATCAGTGACAAGATCAAAACGCCAAGTTCTACGGACTGGAAAATCGCCTATATCCCTTTGCAAGACAACGGGCAAATCAACCAAATCCGATTGGCAGAACGCGATCATAAGGATGAAAAGGAAGACGGAAAAGAAGACCCCGGCGTGCGTTTTGTCATCGACCTGCACCTCTCCCGTCTGGGGGCCATGCAATTGGACGGATTGACCAAGGAAAGCAACCGGATGTTTGACCTGATCATCCGTACACATAAACCATTGGCCGGGTTTATTCGTCGCGACATCCTCGAAATCTATGAAAATGCGATGGACACAATCGGTTTCGATGGTAAATTATCTTTTCAGGTCACCCCTAATTTTATTGAAGTCGATGGCGTTGATCTGACATCGACAGAATTAAATCTCGGCATGCTGGTATAAAAATGGACCTCGCACAACGACGCAGCCTAATCGCGACCAAAGACAACCCAAACCGGGCAAATGATTATATCATCACATTTCAGACCACTTGCACCCGCACGGCCCGATGCCTGCGCCTGCGTTACGTGCCCGACAAGGTCATCATCGATACCGCAGAAATAGATGCCTATTTCACCCATCTGTTTAATTTGCCGGACTATTCCCTCGAACAGACGGCGAACGCTCTTTTAGAAGATATGAATAACGAACTGGTCGCGCGCTGGATACAGGTCTTTGGCGAGGAAGAACCCCATCAAACAATAACGCATAATATTGTTATAGAAGATCGCCAACCTCAATGGGATAATCCCCATTTGCTTGTGCGCATCTCCACAATTTAATCCCCCAAAATAAAACAATAATATTTATAATTTTAATACAAATATCTATTTAATAAAATATATGATATTATAAATAATAATTAAAAATAAATATCAGTTATCTTAATCCCATATATATTTTTATTTCTCAGGCAGGGCTATACTTCTTAAGGAGTCTCCCATGACCACTCGTACACATACAGAAACCGTTACCTTTCATCACCCTTTTAAACTTGATGAAACGATCAATACGCAACCGGCAGGTTCTTATCAAATTGATACGGATGAAGAATTGATCGAAGGCTTGTCCTTTGTTGCCTACAAACGCACCCAGACGATCATACATCTGCATAGCAAAAGCAAAAACAGCAGCTTGACCCGTGCTCTCACCATAAAAGCATCCCTCCTTAAACAGGCATTGGAACGCGACAGGGCCGCAGATGGCAATATCTTAAAAGATTTGGAAATTGATTATTATTTTTTAGGTGAGAAATCGTAAAACGCACCTATCACCTATTCGAAAGAACAGAATGAACACCTTTTCTCAAACGAGAATATTTTCGCTCCTATTTATTTTCACTTTATTTGCCTTTATTGGCTTTCCCAACCTATCAAGCGCACAAAACATTCCAACCAATGCCCATGCAGAGAAATATGGTACAGGCTGGCTATGTAATGACGGTTTCCGCGAGAGCAATAATAAATGCGTGAAAATAAAAGTCCCCAAGAACGCCTTTGCCACAGGTCGATTATATGACCGGGGATGGGAATGTTTGCGCGGTTTTAAGCATATGGGTGAGAAATGCGTCCCTGTCCTTGTCCCCAAACATGCCTATTTGGATGACACAGGAAACACATGGAACTGTGAACGGGGATACAAAGAAACAAAAGACGCATGCCTTTTGATTACCCTGCCAAAAAATGCCTATTTATCCGAAAGTGCCTATGAAAACGGTTGGGAGTGCGAGCGTGGATATCGTACCGTTCAAAACACCTGCCAACTGATCACGGTTCCCAAGAATGCTTATCTCAATGACCGTTCTCATCAATTTGGATGGAAATGTCTACGGGGTTTTAAACAGGTTGATAACACCTGCATTCACATCGAATTACCCAAAAACGCTCATCTGGATTATTCAGGGAACGACTGGGAATGTGACCCTTCTTTTAAAAAATCACAGAAAGCCTGTTTGCCTCAATAATACCAGATCCGTCTTTTCTTAATCCTGCTTGCGACGGTGCAAGTTCATTGCGATCTCATCCATTTCGATGTTTTCTTTGCGGGTGCGTTCTTCCTCTACTCGCTTGATGCGATTTTTTTCCGCTTCTTCATACACTTTCAACTCGCGGAACGCCTCGTTGACATCGTCGCGTGCAATCTCGACTTCCTGCTCCTTGGCTGCAATCGCCTGTTGCAGTTGTTCGCGTATGCCCATTGCACGTTGATGAAACCGACCATAGGAAAATAACGCCTGATCTGGGGCGGATTTTGCAATCTTCTGTTCTTCAATCAGTTGATTTTCAAGATCTTGCAGCTTTTGTTCGAGATCATGCAACTCGCCATACAACTGACCGAGAACACGGCGTTTCTCGTCGACACGATATTTATGAAGACGGATCAGGTTGGCGAGTGTTTTACCCATACATCACCCTTTATTGTGGCCCTTGCAACTGTTCATGTGGTACACCCAATTGGGAAACATCCCCGTCAAAATCTTTGTACGGCATGCCCAAAAGCTGAGCCAGCGCCATATATCCGGTTTCCAAATTCATAGGCTCATTCTTGTTTTGGGATAAGAAGGCCTCCATTGCCGGATAATAATAAACGGCTTCATCCACTTTGGGGTCGGTCCCCTGACGATAAGCTCCCAAACGAATTAGTTCCGCCATATCTTCATAGGTTGACAACAATTCTCGCGCTTTAAACACCAATGCATTTTGCTGATCATCATTACAATCGGGCATGGTCCGCGAAACAGACCTTAACAAATTAATTGCCGGATAACGTCCCCGTTCGGCAATGGCGCGATCCAATACGATATGACCATCCAGAATCCCTCGCACCGCATCTGAAATCGGTTCGTTATGATCATCTCCTTCCACCAAGACGGTGAACAGTCCGGTAATGCTGCCTTGCTGGGCATTCCCCGGCCCCGCGCGTTCCAGAAGACGTGGCAATTCGGCAAAAACGGACGGGGTGTAACCTTTGGAGGCAGGTGGTTCCCCCACAGACAGACTGATTTCACGCTGTGCCATTGCAAAACGTGTCACACTATCCATCAAACACAACACATCGCGTTGCTGATTTCTAAAATATTCGGCAACTGCCATTGTGACATAGGCCGCCTGCCGGCGCATCAACGGAGGTTCATCCGATGTTGCAACAACAACAATACTACGGGCCAGTCCCTCTTCCCCCAGATCATCTTCGATAAACTCGCGGGCTTCTCGTCCACGTTCCCCAATCAGACCAATGATACTGACTTCGGCTTCGGTATTGCGCGCCATCATCGACAGGACGGTCGATTTCCCCACACCGGAACCGGCAAAAATCCCCATCCGTTGTCCGCGACAACAGGTGAGAAAGGTATTAATCGCACGCACACCCAAATCGATCTTGCCCCCGACACGGGTCCGTTCATGGGCCGAGGGCGGTGTTCCCTTGATAATATAAGGTATAGGCCCAACCGGCAGTGGGCCTTTGCCATCAACCGGTTTACCCATTGCATTAATGACACGTCCCAGCCATGCTTCACACGGGAATAAAACCGGCTCGCGCTGCCCAACTTCTACGCGATCCCCCAACGCAATGCCATCCACCGGGCCAAAAGGCATGACAAGCGCACGACCATCACGGAAACTGACAACTTCGCAAGTGACCCAATCGCGGCGGCGCACATGAATTCGGCAATGATCCCCGATAGATAGCGCCCCTTGCACACCGCCAACCTCGACCATAAGACCTTGTACAGCCGCCACCCGGCCAAACACATTAAAGCCAGGAAGCTTGTCAACTTCTGCGATTACGTTATTGACCAACAGGGCCACGATAGATACTCCAAACAAGGATGTTCATTGCCTTTTCTTTGCCCACTATACTCCTTTTGTAAAAAATGACAAACCCCTTGACAGGATTCAGTATTTTTTGCGACTCGTGAGAAAATATAGCGTTGCGACAAAAAAACTATTTTCAACAAATCGGAGTTATGGTAATGGTTAACGAAAGGTTAATGAAAAGTTAACGCCAACTTTCGGGGGGCACCATGCGCGCATTACTCGTTGAAGACAACCCAAGCGAAGCCAAAGCCATTGAATTGATGCTTAAATCTGCCGGAATGGTGGTAGATGTCACCAACTACGGCGAAGAAGGTATCGAGATTGGCAAACTATATGATTACGATATTATTATTCTCGACCTCATGCTGCCCGACATCGATGGATTTGAAGTTCTTCGTGCCCTGCGCAGTTCCAAGGTCGAAACGCCGATCCTGATTCTGTCCGGTCTGGACCAGCCGCCTTCCAAGGTGAAGGGCTTTGAAATCGGGGCCGATGATTATCTGACTAAACCTTACAACAAAGAAGAACTGGTTGCCCGTATCCATGCGATTGTACGCCGCTCCAAAGGCCATGCACAATCTGTTATCCGCACAGGCAAGCTTTGTGTCAATCTGGATAATCAAACGGTCGAAAGCGATGGGAAGCCTGTTCACCTGACATCCAAGGAATACGGCATTCTGGAGCTTCTTTCCCTGCGCAAAGGATCGACCTTGACCAAGGAGATGTTCCTCAACCATCTTTACGGTGGTATGGATGAACCGGAATTGAAAATCATCGACGTTTTCGTCTGCAAACTCCGCAAAAAACTGACCAAAGCGACCGATGACAACTATATTCATACTGTTTGGGGGCGCGGTTATGTCTTGCGCGACCCCGATGCCAACGACGAAGCACAGGCAGCAAGTGCCTGACACAAGGGCTTCAACCCATAAGCAAAAGGCCGCCTGCAATGTGAGGCGGCCTTTTTCTATTAAGGTTTCTTAATGCCGGGTTTGGGCGGCAAGGGACGTGCCGGCGAACCCGATGATGGGCCTGCCGGGCGTGGTGGTAGCCCACCGGGACGTGCAGCAGGCGCCGCAGGACGTGCAGGTGCATCCGCCCCTTTAGGGGCACGGCCCTCCATCATGTGTTTGGGTTTGGCAAACCCTGTTGGCGCAGCAGCGGGTTTTGGCATCGCACCGGCGGCGGGTGCCCCGTCCCCTAAAGACCCGTTTCCACCTGCGCGACCATAAACACCGCGCAAGCCAGGAACAGGTTTAAAGGCTTCTGAAATACCTAAAACGGTTTCTGCACCGCCCAGATACAGAACGGCATCATCCGTCATCTGTTTCGACATTTTTTCCAGAACAGCCCCTTTTGTCTGCTGATCGAAATAAATCAAAACGTTTCGACAAAAGACAACATCAAAAGTACCCAGCGCATTCATATCGTTCAGCAGGTTAAATTCCTTGTACTGAACCATCGCCCGCAAAGATGCGTCAATCTGCCACAGATCGTCATGTTTTTTAAAGTATTTTACAAGATGCTGAACTGGCAAACCGCGCTGAACTTCAAATTGAGAATAAAGTCCGGCCTTGGCTTTTTCCAGCATTTCACGCGAAATATCCGTGCCAATGATTTCAATACGCCAACCGGCAAGCTGCGCAGCCGCCTCTTTTAACACCATTGCAATCGAATATGGTTCCTGCCCGCTGGAGGCGGCCGCACACCAAATTCGGAAGGATTTTTTTGCCGCCCGCGTTTTAATCAGGTTTGGTAAAACCGTATCGCGGAAAATATCAAAGGGTTTAATATCACGAAAGAAGAAAGACTCATTGGTCGTCATTGCCTCGGTAATTTCATCAGCCAACGCATGATCCATTCGCGCCTTCAATGAGGCAACGAGGTCTTCCAAACCTTTCATGCCACGTTTTCGCGCCACCGGCATCAAGCGGCTTTCGAGCAGATACGCTTTATCTTGCGTTAAAACAAGACCGGACCGATCCTTAACTAATGTTGCGAGAAACTGAAAATCATCAGGTTTCATGACGCACCTCCCGCAGCGACTTTAACGACATATGAAGAAATTTCGTCCAAGGGCAGAACCGCGCTGCAAAGACCTGCCTGAGCAACAGAACCGGGCATCCCCCAGACCACGCTACTGGCTTCATCCTGTGCGATCAAGTCACCCCCGTTTTCAACGATGACACGACCGCCTTTAAGTCCATCGGTCCCCATACCCGTTAAAATAACGCTCAGAACTTTTCGACCATAGGCCGCCGAAATACTGCGAAACATCGGATCAACGGCAGGACGACAGAAATTTTCCGGTGGATCTTGATTTAATCTTAAAACCTTTTGCGTCCCTTGACTTTCCACCACCATATGAAAGTCCCCCGGTGCCAAATAAGCTTTGCCGGCCTCAATGATCATACCGTCCGTAGCCTCCGAACAGGTCCAGCCGGTCATACGGTTGATATGTTCGGCTAAAATCTTTGTAAAGGTCGCTGGCATATGCTGGGTAATGATAACAGGTTGCTTAACCTTCCCAAACATACCTTTTAAAACGCTGAACAAAGCCTGTGGACCGCCTGTCGAACTCCCGATCGCAATCACATCGGGGCGCTCTTTCAAGGCAGGTGCCCGCAGAACGACCTCTTTATGCTTATGCAAGCTCGACCCGGCATGGGCAAGTGTCGTCGGTGTCGGTTTTTCCAGCGTTGTGCGCGGTCGTGAAATTGAAACACTCGGGGAGCCTTTCAATCTACGTCGTGCATTGGCGTGAATTTTGACTTTATCGACCAATTCCTTGGAAAAGTCCCGCCCGCCCGACAATTCGCGCGAGGAAGACGGTTTCGGAATATAATCGACCGCACCGGCTTGCAGGGCCCGCAAACTGATATCCGCATTCCGTGCCGTCAGGGTCGAGGCCATAATGACACGAATGGATTTGTCAATTTCCAACAATTTGGGCAAGGCCGTCAGGCCATCCATAACCGGCATTTCGATATCAAGGACGACGACTTCGACCTCGTTTCGCGCCAGACTATCGACCGCCATTTTTCCATTACCAACAGAAGAAACGACTGAAATGTCGGCATCGGCTTCAAGCATACGCGTAACGAGTCCGCGCACCACAGCAGAGTCATCAACCACCATGACCCGGATTGGATTATTATTTTTTTGCGTTTGGTTTACCGACATTGTTTTTCCAATGAGACTCGACAAGAGAACCTCAATTCATAAAAGAATTACAAAAGACCAACTTGAGAGAACTTCGCTTGAATAATCTCGCTGTCAAATGGCTTCATAATATATTCATTGGCCCCGGCTTCAATGGCTTCCTGGATATGCTCGATATCATTTTCCGTCGTACAGAAAACAACAACCGGCTCATCGCCACCCGGCAGCTTGCGTAATTCGCGTAAATACTCAATGCCGCTCATCACTGGCATATTCCAGTCCAGAAGGACCGCTGTCGGCATTTCCTTTTTGCACTCATCAAGGGCTTGCTGGCCATCGGCTGCTTCGATTGTTTCAAAGCTTAATTCCTGAAGAATTTTACGGGCCACCATACGGATGACTTTAGAATCATCAACAATCAGACAAGATTTCATTATTTTACGGCTCCCTTCGGCATTATAACCTTGGTGCACCGGCTCCTCTGGTTAGAGACGGCCCCCATACATATGTAATAAGTTAATGTAGCGGGCCGTCAAACTCAACAACGTTCGAAATTTTTCTTACTTTTGCGCAAGCAATTCAGACAAGGTTTGCAACAAAGCATCACGATCAAATTTGGCACAATAATCATTGAAACCAACTTCACGTCCACGTTCGAAATCTGCTTCGGTTGCATGCGATGACATGGCCACCATCGGCGTGTGCTGCCAACGGGTATCACTACGCACGGCTTCGGCAAATTCAAAACCGCTCATCTCCGGCATTTCAATATCACTGACGATCGCATCGTAGAAGGCGCCGGCAGAGCGCAACTCCAAAGCTTTCTTCGCATTTTCAGCCGTGGAAACCTTGTACCCGGCAACCGATAGGATCGGCGTCAGCAGGTTACGGAAGAACGGGCTGTCATCAACCAGCAGAACGCGCGGTCCACCTTGGTAATCATCACCATACGAGATCGTGGTTTCCGCACGACCAAACCAATCCGGGAAGGCTTTGGTCAGATAGTAACCCGCATCAATCAGATCGGTTGCCTTACCGCTAATCACCGCAGAACCGACAAAGCCGTCACGCTCAGACGCCAGCTCGATATTGAGGTGATCTTCCACGATATCGACAATTTCATCAACAACCAGACCCATAGAGTGATCGCGATCCGTAAAGACGAGGACCGGTTGACGGCCTTCCTCTTTCCAGACATGCTTCGGATCGATCGGGATCAACGGCATTAATTGACCGCGATACTGGACAACCGGGTTGGTGCCAGAATATTCGATCTTGGTAACATCGACTTCTTCCAGACGTGCGACCAGAGCCAACGGAACCGCTTTGAGTTCCGTGCTGCCAGCACGGAAGATAAGGATGGACGTTGTTTCCCCATCTGTGCGTGTTGTCATCGCCGTACTGTGTGCATCATTACTACCACCCATCGCAACCTCACCGGTTGTCGCAGCAATACCGTTCGGATCCAAGATCATAATCACACTACCATCACCCAGAATCGTATTCCCGGAGAAGAGCGAGATATGGCGCAAGATCGGCGCAACCGGTTTCACAACGATTTCTTCCGTATCGAAGACACGATCAACAATAATACCGAACTGATAGGTCCCGACCTGCGTCACAACAATGAACAGTTCATCATTGGCAAGGTCTTTTTTGGTTTCATCCAGTTTCAAATGATCATGCAGGGAAACCAGCGGCAACAAACGATTACGCAGACGCAAGACAGGGGCATCGTTAATCATTTCAATCGCGTTATCAGAACCCGATGACGTACGTACCAATTCCAGAACACTGATTTGCGGAATAGCAAAACGTTCACCGGAACATTCCACAACCAGCGCAGACACAATTGCCAAGGTCAGCGGAATCTTGATGGTGAAGGTTGAGCCTTTGCCTTCAATGGATTTCAACTCGATCGTACCACCAATTTTTTCGATATTGGTCCGTACAACGTCCATCCCGACACCACGACCGGAAACGCTTGTCACTTTTTGTGCGGTTGAGAAACCGGCACGGAAAATAAACTGGTGAATTTGCTGATCGGACATTGCCTCCAGATCAGCTTCACTCGCCAGACCGTTTTCAACAATTTTGGCTTTGATACGATCTGTATTCAGCCCTTTACCATCATCGGTGATTTCAATGATAATGTGACCGCCCTCGTGGAACGCGTTCAGCGTAATGGTACCGACTTGCGGCTTACCGATTTCAACACGTTCATTGGGTTGTTCCAGACCATGATCGGCAGAGTTCCGCACCATGTGCGTTAGCGGGTCTTTGATCAATTCAAGAACCTGACGGTCCAGTTCGGTTTCGGCACCGATCATTTGCAGATCGATTTTCTTACCCGATTCAACAGCCAAGTCACGAACGATACGTGGCAATTTCGCCCACGCATTACCGATCGGTTGCATCCGGGTCTTCATCACCCCTTCCTGCAAATCCGATGTAATGTGGCTCAAACGTTGCAGCGGCACCTTAAAGACACTGTCATCAGACCCACGTACCATTTGCAACAGTTGGTTCCGTGTCAAGACAAGTTCGGAAACCAACGTCATCAAATTTTCAAGCAATTCGACATTCACGCGAATGGTCTGGCTGGCAACAGAGGTTTCTTTCGTTCCGGCCGCTTTCTTGGGTTCTTCTTTTTTTGCAGCCGGTTTCGGGGCCTCTTTCGGCGCAGCGGGAACTTGTGGTGCAGGTGCAGGCGGTTCCGGTGTCGCAGGCGCGCTTGCTGCTTTCTCCGCTTCCATTTCCGCTTTCATCTGGGCATCAATTTCTGCCTGACTGGGGGCATTTACCCCGGCCGCCACAGCTTGTTCAACCTCGGCCAGAAGTTCGGCGGCAACCGGGAAACCCTGATCATTTGTAATCGGGCCACTGGACGGCGCGGGCGCTGGTTCTGCAACGGGTTCCGGTGCCGCAGCAACAGGTGCCGCCGTTTCAACGGTACGGCCCTCAGCCATTGCGTTAAGCTGATCAATGAGTTCCTGATCGTTACCTTCCGGTTCGGCTTCTGTTTCTTCCAGCGTTTGCAGCAATTCTTTAATCGTATCGATCGCGTGCAAAATCAAGGTCACGGCCTGAGGTGTAACTTCCAATGTGCCTTCACGGAATTTACCCAGTACGTTTTCACCGGCATGTGCGACTTTTTCCAGACGCGGCAGCCCCAAAAACCCACAAGTCCCTTTAATCGTGTGCATCAAACGGAAGATATTGGACAGGATTTCCGTATCATTCGGGTCCTGCTCAAATTTAACCAGTTCAGAGTCCAACACCATCAGGCTTTCGGACGTTTCCGTTATGAATTCACTGAGTAGATCATCCATGACTGTACCTTTCTACTGTCACGCCGGCGTATCCGGCCGCATTTAAGACGCATAAGAAGCGCGTTTACCATTTCTCTTGCCACAAGCAATAACTTAAAAACTGCTGAGTACAAAAGAAAAAATGCATTTCATTCCGCATTCGAAATTTTTATTTTATTTTAGTTTAGCAATGAAACTATTTTATTGCTGCAGTGCATATATCTGCAAAACCCTACAGGTCCAATGGAATAATTGCAGCAATCTGCACACAATCAGGCTGCGGACTAAAGACTTCAAAATCCAACCCAAGGTCATCTGCCAGCCGTGCTAAAAAGAAGGCCTGAACCGTTCGCGCACTTAAAGAATCGCAATTTGCATTCGCCTCTATTGCACTTTGAATATCATCGCGAACATGGGCTTTTTGGCCTTCCGCCACCAAGGCAATTCCCAATCCTTCGGGTAAAACCGCTTGGCTCAAGGTCAAAACACCGCCACGCGGTAAACAATCCACGCCCAACATGATCAGATTCAAAATAACCTTCACCACATCTTTGGGGACGGTCACTTCGCTATCCTGCCACGGTAATTCCGGGTTTCTCGCCCAATCAAGACGAATATGCTTTTCCAGAAACCCCGTCGCAAGCTTTCGCCCTTGTTCCATCGAGGTCAAACCGCTTCCCCCGCCCGACAGCCCAAACGCAAAGCGGAAAAATTCAAGCCGATTGGAGGCCTGCCTTGCACTTTGCCCGATCATTTCAACCGCCTCGTTTAAAACCGGGCTGTTTTCCTCTTCGATCAGTTCGATTCCATGATTGACAGCGCCGACCGGACCCACAAGGTCATGGCACAAACGTGAACATAACAACTCGGCCACTCTCATTTCGACTTGTACACCCATAGAAATTTGATCCTTCTTTTGTTAGATTGGACACTCGGTTCACCCCTAGAAGAAAAGCGAACAGGCTTTCATGTCAACACAAACCGCAAAACCGATTCGCCTTGGCGGTGTACTTTATGCCGCCGACACCCCAAAGCGCAATGCCTTGCTTGATTTTGCCACCGATTTACAAAAACGCGGCTGGCATGTCTGTGGTTTAACTCAGGAATTAGCCTACGATACCCACGGCGAAAAAATCGGTCTGGATGCCATCGACATCAAAACCGGCGAACGATTTGCCCTTGCCCGCCCCAGCAAAGAAGACCGCACGGCCGGAAGCTGTGGATTTGATGTTTCCCGCCTGTGCGATGCTTCCAGAGCTTTAAACAATGCCATAGAAGAACAAGCCGATCTTTTAATCGTTGAAAAATTCGGGGAACGCGAACAGGACGGTAATGGATTAGCCGAAGAAATCGTTGCTGCCGCCCTCGTTGGCATCCCCACACTGGTCGCCGTACCCGCCAGTGCCCTTGAAACATGGAATAACTTCACCGGGCGTTTGGGAACCTTACTTCCCCATGACATAGATAAGCTTTGGGACTGGTGGCCCAAATCAAATCTTTATAAAGACCTATGCCTTGACGTCCCGGACATCCCGGTTCGCAGCCTGAGCATTGGCCCCAAAACCATTTTGGTGGAAACGGCGTTTGGATGTGGTGCTGCGCCAAATCCAAACGCAATGGAAACAACGGATGTGCCTGCCACGGTTTCTTTACGCGAACTGGCCTTGAAAATTCATCAAGACGCAGACCCGCTGGATCACGCCTTGGGCTGTGCCGCTTTGCTGGCGCATACCAACAGGTATGAACAAAAAGGATCCGACAAAAGTGGGCTTGATCATTTTAAAGGCAGTTCCGACAGTGTTTTAGTCGTCGGAGATTTCCCACGACATCGCGATTACGCAGCGCACACCCATTTTATTTCAACAGAAAACGCCCTGCCCCATCTCGGCACACACGCTTATGATGGGCTGATCCTGCCGGCGCATACATTTATGGATCACAGCCTGCCTTTATTCCTGAGCGCCAAAGGAAATGCCCAGACCCTGCTGGTCGGCCCAATCACCCCTTTAAGCCCCCGCCTGTTCAATTATGGGATCGATATGTTATGCGCTCGCATCATCGAAGACCCGGCCGAAGCCAAGACGATGGTCGAGGCAGGTGCCAGCGTGAACGAGCTAAAAAAAGTCAGTCGTTACATCACATTGGAAAAGGAATAGATCGTCAAATTCAAGTGTTAATTTTTGCCAAAATTGCTTGTGAGATTTGACGCGCCGTTGCCTTATCTGCGTTTTTATCAAATCCCAACTGGATGGCTTTATTCAACGGATCAAGCAAGCGCACGTCCTTCGGGGTCGGCATACTGCCGCTGTTGCGAATACTGTTCACAACCCCCAACAACGTCTGACATAAATCCGAGACATGGTCGTATTCCGTTCCACCCAAACGGCGGTTGGCGTCTTCAGAGGCATAGCGCAAACGGTCCAGACACAAACGCGATGTTGCATCAATTTGCCCCCCCGTCAAACGCGGTACAAGAATGGTCACCAATTCGTTGACATCTTCGGCGTGCGCTTCCAAGGCCTTGTTGTTGACTTGCGAGATGGCGGCATCGACCATCGCCTGCACCTCATCCACGCTGCCTTCATTCAAGGCACGGGCTTTTAATGTATTGGGCGCATCAAAACGTTCGGCATTGGCTTCTTTTTGTGATTTTGCCTGCCGTGTCGGCCCGACATAATCCCCTGTTACAACAAAAGGTTTACGTTCATGGATCAACCGTCCAACGCGGCGCAATAATGTATCGACGGAAAAAGGCTTGGACAACAAATCATCCGCCCCGGCCTGAATAACCTTCTTCACAATTTCCGGCGTTGGATTGGATGTCAGAGCCGATACGACAAGGAAAGGGTTATTGCCGATTTTATGATGGCGCAGGTCACTGACGAATTCGCTGAAATCACCATCGGGCAATTCCGTTTCTGCAATCAGCAGCTCTGGCATTTCAATATCAAAACTTTGTTTGACAAAGGCCAATGAATGCCCGGTCAGAATTTTGCGAAACCCTGCTTGGATCAATGTTTTTTTTGCAATTGTACGCGCGCGCGGATCAGGGTCCGCCACAACGACTGTCACTTCATTAAATCGTTCCTGCCCCATATTGCCTCTATCTCCGACAGCTTCTCTGTTTTTATTATGGGGAGATTTATGCCATCTTTTGCCTGAAAAGAACATAAAAAAGCGCACATTGCAGCGAAGACACACCAACTACAAGTTTGCCAATCAGTTTATTATATTTTATAGATATTTTCTATGAATGCGATTTACACACTGAAGCACCTCAAATATTTTATCGCCTTGGCTGAATTGAAACATTTCGGTCATGCCGCACAGGCTTGCTTTGTCACCCAGCCCACTTTAAGTGCCGCTATCAAGGAACTTGAAGACATTCTCGGCCTGCAATTGTTTGAACGCACCAGACGCAGTGTCCTGTTGACACCGCAGGCTCACGACATTCTGGAACGCGCAAAAGAGATCGTCCTGCAAGCCGATGCCCTGATGGAATTGGCCCATACCAAAGGCAAACCCTTGCAAGGAGAATTGCGGGTTGGGGTTATCCCCACCATTGCCCCTTACCTATTGCCCAATTTGATGACAAAGGTTCGCAGCGCCTATCCCGATTTGATCCTCTATTTAAAAGAAGATCAAACCGAACGGTTGCTCAATGCCCTGCATGACGGGCAACTGGACTTGCTGATTTTGGCACTGCCTTATGAACATGACGGCATTGACAGCCAGATATTTATGCAGGACCCTTTTTATTGCGCGCTTGCACCGGACCATCGTCTCGCCAAGAAAAAGACCATCCACAATCAAGACCTGTTCGAAGAAAACCTGCTCTTGTTGGAAGAGGGGCATTGTCTGCGCGATCATGCCCTTGCCGCGTGTTCCTGGCCCAAAAACAAAAATGCCAATGAATTTGCCGCCACCAGCCTGTCGACAATCGTTCAAATGGTCGCAAACGGTCTAGGTCTGACGTTATTGCCCGAAATGGCGGTACGCGCTGGCATTACACAAGGCACCGGGCTTAAAACCATTGCCTTAGATCAGGATGCCCCGCCACGCGATATCGGGCTGGTTTGGCGCAAAACATCGGGGCGCCGTGATGAATTTCGAATGCTCGCAGATTTTTTAAAAGAGGCTCTCTAACCTATGCTCCCGTTCTTTTTTCTCCTCTGCCTGCTGCAATTGGTGGGCGAGGTCATTGTCTATGTTACCGACCTGCCCATTCCCGGTCCTGTCGTTGGCATGGCCCTTCTTTTGGCAGGATTACTGATCAACAAGGGATTACCGCAAGGGCTGGATCACGCCGCAAGCGGCCTTTTGAAATATCTTGCCTTATTGTTTGTTCCAGCAGGGGTCGGTGTGACCTTGCATTTCAACCTGATTGCGCGTGAATGGTTGCCAATCACCGCATCCTTGATTATCGCCACCTTACTGACAATCGCCTTTTGTGGCCTGATGATGAATTTTATGGATCGACGCAATGGATAGGTTATACACACTCTGGGATCATTTGGCGCAAACCCCTTTGCTGGGCATTTGCCTGACGCTCGCCTGTTTCGTGCTAGGAGACTGGATCAATAAAAAATGCAAGCAATCCCCGCTTGCCAACCCTGTTTTGATTTCCATCGTCTTGGTCTCAGCCGTTCTGATGATCACCAAAACCGATTATCAAGCCTATTTCAACGGCGCTAAATACATCCATTTCCTGCTTGGCCCTGCAACAGTGGCGCTTGCCGTCCCGCTTTATAAAAACATCCATCATGTCAAAGCGGCACTTCTGCCCATTATTATAACGGTCATCGCTGGTTGCCTGTTTGCTATTTTCAGCGGTGTCGGTATCGCTGCTTTATTGGGGGGATCGCGCGAGACGCTTTTGTCACTCGCCCCAAAATCCGTAACAGCGCCCGTTGCAATGGGATTATCTGAAATCATCGGCGGCACCCCGTCCCTGACCGCTGTTCTGGTTATTCTGTGCGGTATTATCGGTGCTGTCTTTGGCGCAATGGTCCTGAATTTGGTCGGCGTTAAAAATAAAAAAGCACGCGGGCTGGCCATCGGTATAGCTTCGCACGGGATTGGAACAGCCCGTAAATTAAGCGTCCATGAAACTACCGGTGCTTTTGCCGGTCTTGGCATGGGGTTAAACGCCTTGGCAACAGCGGTTTTGTTACCCCTTCTATACCTGCTCTTTACATAACGTTATGAAAGGCGTGAATTTCCTCGCTTAACAATTGGGCAAGGCTCGACATGCCATCTTCAACCATTTCTCGTGTCGGCGGAGCCCCAAAACAGATGCGAACCGCATTCAACGGTGTGCCTTTACCGATATAAAAAACATGAGCCGGCATGATGGAAACATCACGTTCACGCGCACGCAGACAAAACATTTCTGCTGTCCACGGTTTTGGCAATTCAAGCCACGTGTGGTAAGTATTAGGCGCACGATGCAAGCTGCCGCGCCTAATATGTTCCAGCATAATGTCCTGACGGACAGCGGCTTCCTTGCGGTGCCAATCCATAAAATATTCTGCGGTGCCATCTTCGATCCAGCGCGACATCAATTCCACATTCAAGGGCGGCACCATCCAGTTGCTCAGGCGCACACAGGCCGCAACCGTTGGCACTTTTTTCTTGGGTGCCAGAACATAACCAACCCGCAAGCCCGGGCTGACGCTTTTGGAGGCCCCGTTCAAATAGAACGTCTGTTCCGGTAACAAACTGGCAAATGGCGGAAACTTTCCCGGTTCTTCATGCAAAAATCCGTAGATATCATCTTCCACAATCCATAACCCGTGGCGTTGCGCAATTGCGGCAATATCACGCCTGCGTTGCAGGTCCATCGTTGCACTGGTTGGGTTTTGATAATTGGGCATACAATAAAGGACGCGCGCGCCACTGTTTATCACAGCTTCTTCAAGGCGTTCCGGTATCAAACCATATTCATCCATCGGAAGACCTTGCATTTTCACCCCCAACTGGGTGGAAAGCGTCTTGATACCGGGATAGGAATATTCCTCACATAACAGGGTGTCTCCCGCTTTGACCAGCGACATTAAAGCCAAGGTCATGGCATGTTGCACCCCACAGGAAACGATAATGCGATCCGGGTCATAAGGTGCCCCGTGCATTTGTGCCCATTTTGCCATTGACACCCGGTGATGTTCCATCCCCTGTTCCGCCTGATAACGCATCAACGCGCCTAGTCCGGGGGCTTGCGCCAGGACCATCAAGGCGCGGCGCAGGATTTCAACCCCTTCGCCTTCGGTATGAATATTCATACTGAAATCAATCAGATTGGGATCCAGATTATCCGGGATATGAAACGGCATATCCGGTTCATCAATACTCGGTTTAACATAAGTCCCACGCCCGACTTCGCCAACCACATAATCGCGACGCACGGCTTCGGCATAGGCACGGCTGACCGTCCCCACCGTGACACCAAGCTCATATGCCAAATCCCGATGGGTCGGCAAACGTTCTTCCGTTTTCAGGGCTCCTTCGCGAATGGCCTCCCCGATTGCATCAGCAATCGCAAGGTAACGCGGACCTTTACGGTGATCAATTTGCGGTTTCCATTGGGTCATTTTAGAATTCCTAAAAAAATTGTCACGGTGACAATGTAATGTTTGACAGCTTATTGTATCGATTTTACGTTAAATGTCATCAAGTATTTTTAAAACACAAGCGGAGTTTAGACCGATGAGACAGGATTGTATCGATACATTCGAAACAAAAACTGCCCCGCTGCCAAGCTGGGGCGATTGGGCAAAGGCAGGTCTGCGCATGGTACGTGCGGACATTCTCCAGCTTGTGACAACCGTGATGAGTTGGCATGAACGCTGGCATCATCGCCAAAAATTAAAAAACATAACGGATACGACATTGATGGATGTCGGCTTAACCCGTGAACAAATTCAGGCCGAAGCCGACAAACCCTTTTGGAAAGCCTGACCATGAAACCATTACATATATTTCTCGCAATATGCGTCATGGCGGCATGGGGGATCAATTTTGTCATTATTAAAGTCGGCCTGGACAGTTTCCCGCCCATTTTGCTTTCCGCATTGCGCTTTGCATTGGCGGGGCTTCCCATCGTCTTTATCTGGAAAACACCGCCCGCGCCCCTCAAATGGATTGTCGCCATTGCGCTCAGCCTTGCCATTTTCAAGTTCAACTTGTTATTTATCGGCATGAATTTGGGGGCTGGTGCGGGGTTATCCTCGTTGGTGCTACAAACGCAAGCCTTCTTCACGGTTATTTTCGCCTTCTTCCTGCTGGACGAAAAACCGGGCATCCGTCAACTCCTCGGCATGGGGTTTGCGTTTGGCGGTCTTGGCCTCATTATCAGTGAACGCATGCAGGAATACGGTGCCATTGGCGGGTTGCTGTTTGTCATTACGGCGGCGGTCTGCTGGGCACTTGCCAACCTTGCCATGAAACAGGCGGCCAGTAAAAACCCGCTTCATTTAATGATCTGGGTGAGCGCGCTCAGTGCTCCCTTCCTTTTTGCGATTTCCTATTGGCTGGAAGGCGGCGATGTCATGGGGCAAGCCCTCAACAATATCAATGCGATGGGGGCGTTCAGCGTGTTTTATCTCGCTTTTGTCGCCACACTGGCGGGCTTCGGGGTCTGGGCCTTCTTGTTGCGGACCTATCCAGCCGCCTATGTGGCCCCTTTTTCCCTGCTCGTGCCGATTTTTGGTATGAGTTCCGCTGCCCTGTTGTTGGGCGAAGAGGTTTCCACCCTGACCATTCTTGCCGCAATGCTTATTTTAACCGGATTGGCCCTGAATACCTTAAAGCTGGATTTCCTAAAAAGAAGTAAAACACCATGTTGAATTTCGCCCTTTTTGCCCTCATTACATCCATCACACCGGGGCCAAACAATTCCATGTTGATGGCCTCGGGCTTGCGTTTCGGCATACGCCGGACCCTCCCCCACCTTCTTGGTATCAATCTGGGTTTTGGGTTTATGTTTCTGTGTGTCGGCAGCATCTTACCCCTGCTGCCGAAAGGAACCATCGAGGTTCTGGAATATGTCGCAATGGCGTTGCTTATTTATATCGCCATTAAAATCGCCACGGCCTCGACCAATTTCCATGATGAAAAAGCAGATGATCGCCCGTGGGGCTTTTTTCAAGCCGCAGCCTTTCAATGGATCAACCCCAAGGGATTGATGATGGCCTTTGCCGGGGCAACCTCGTTCGGACTAGACAATGTGACGGGTGCCGCCATTTTCACAATCGCCAATATGGTGTGTGGAACATGGATTTTCGCAGGCAGTTATATGCGCGGCTTTCTCATTGATAATCCGCTCAGAACCCGCATACTTTATGTATCACTGGCACTGATTATGGTGCTGTCGATCGTCTTATAACAAAGAGGGGAAGAAAATAATGACCAAAGAATTGTTCCGTGATGATTCATATCTCAAAGAATGCACCGCAACTGTCAGCGCCGTGCAGGACAATGCCATTATTCTGGATCAAACCGTCTTTTATCCCACAGGCGGCGGTCAACCCGGTGATAGCGGGACATTTACCCTCAGTGATGGGCGCACCATCACAGTTGCCAATACGGTTAAAGATCGTGACACTGGGGCGCACCTTCATCTGGTTGAAGAAGGCACGCCATTACCAAACGTTGGTGAAACGATTACCGCCCAAATTGACTGGGATCGTCGCTATACCTTGATGCGCATGCATACGGCCCTGCATATCATGTGTTCAAAAGTTGACGGGGCCGTCACCGGTGGCTCTATCGGACTGGAAAAAAGCAGACTGGATTTTGACTTGCCGGAAGTCCCGGATAAAGACGAACTTGCCGATGCCATCAATGCCGAAATCACCGCGAATAAACCCGTGGAAGTTTCCGCCATTTCAGATAGCGAACTGGAGGCAAACCCGGATCTGATCCGTACCATGTCGGTCAAACCGCCTATGGGGCAAGGACAGGTGCGCACCATTCGCATTGCTGAGGTGGATTATCAGCCCTGTGGTGGCACACATGTTAAATCCACAGGTGAAATTGGCCCCATTCGCATCGGAAAGATCGAAAAAAAGGGCAAATTAAACCGTCGTATCAATATTCATTTCGCCGAATAATTCTAACAGGAGACCTATCCCGTGACTCTCCCAATTTATCAAGTTGACGCGTTTAGCGATGAATTGTTCGGTGGAAATCCGGCAGCCATTGTTCCCTTGGAAAAATGGCTGCCGGACGACCTAATGCAAAAAATTGCGGCTGAAAATAATCTGGCAGAAACCGCCTTTTTCGTTCCCACGCAAAAAGGCTTTCACCTGCGTTGGTTCACCCCGTCTGTAGAAATCCCCCTGTGTGGGCATGCGACCTTGGCCAGTGCTTTTCTTCTTTACAATAAGCTGGGATACAATGGCGACAGCGTTACATTTGAAAGCATGAGCGGTGATTTAATCGTTCGGCGCAAAGATGACGGTTTCGTCATGGATTTCCCCGCACACAAAGTACATCCTGTTACCACCACGGCTGGGTTGGAAAAGATTATTGATGCCAAAGTGAACGCTGTCCTGACCTGTGAACAAAGCATTTTTTCGCTTGTCCTGACCGACAGAGAAGAAGACGTAATCAAAGCAAAACCGGATTTTAATACCCTTATGAAAATCGCACCCGGCAACTTTATCTTAACGGCCCCTTCTGAAAAATATGATTTTGTCTCGCGCGTTTTTGTGCCCGAACACGGCATCCCCGAAGACCCGGTGACAGGGTCCGCCCATTGTGTGTCTGCCCCTTATTGGGCGGAAAAACTGGGAAAAACAGAACTTTCCGCCCGTCAGGTTTCCGAACGCGGAGGGGATGTTCTATGCAGTTTACGTGGGGATCGCGTCGATTTATTCGGCAAAGCTGTTCTCTATCTGGAAGGCCGCATCAACATTTCATAGAAGGTCTAAAAAATGTCTCTGACTTTTATCCGCGCCCAAAGCGATAAGGAACTGGATCAGTTTTTTGATCTGGTAGAAAAATACCGCGTTGAACTGAATGAAAACGTTTGTTTTCCGGCCTACGAAAAAGAACGCACCACATATGGCGCGGATAAAACCTTTATCTTTTTGGCAAAGAAAGACGGACATATTTGCGGATGCATCGCTTATCGTCCCAAGACAAATGATGTCTATGAAATGAAGCGTCTTTACATCCTGCCATCTTATCGCCAGCAGAAAATTGCAGACCAACTTTTGATATATACGTTGAACATCCTGCGCAAAAACCATGTTGAAAAAGTCGAACTTGAAACGCTCAAACGTCTTGGGCCTGCGCTGTCCTTTTATCAAAAACACGGCTTTCAAATAGATAAAAACGCCCACCATACCGAGCATGAAGACATCGTCCCAATGGGATTAACTTTGGGAAAATAACGAAAAATACTTGTGTAGAGCCGCGCCATAGGCGATATCTGATATTCTCAAAGAATAAAAAAACTAAGGGGTACTATGCAGCAACTCGTCATGGACATCTTCGGGCCGAACTTCCAGATGTGGTTAACCTACATCATTATTCTCGCTGCCCTGATCGCCTATGCGGTTGAAGACATCCCCGTTGAACTGACCTCTCTGGTGACGTTAGGTGTCATCATGGTTATTTTCCACGTATTCCCTGTTCTGGATGACCAAGGCAACAACCTTTTATCGCCTCACACTCTTTTACTTGGGTTTGCCAATACCGGCCTAATTACCGTGCTGGCCCTTCTGGTTGTCGGACAAGGCATGGTCCGCACCGGGGTTTTGGAACGCGGTGCCCAGTTCCTGCTGCAACTCGGCGGGAAAAATACATGGCTCACCATCTTGTTGACCCTGACGGTTGGCATGTTGATCTCATCCATGCTGAACAATATCCCCGTTGTTGTCATCTTCATTCCCATTATGCAAGCCTTGGCCGCACGCATTAACAAATCCGCATCCAAGGTGATGATGCCACTGAGCGCCGCTGCCGTGTTAGGCGGGATGATCACTTTAATTGGCTCGGGCACAAACCTGCTGGTGAATTCCGCCCTGATCCAACTGGGTGAAGTGCCGTTTAAATTTTTCGATTTTACCATTCCCGGTCTTGTTTTGGCCGGAACGGGGCTGATTTACGTTGTCTTTGTCATGCCGCGCCTGCTGCCGGACCGCAGTGGTGAAGAAAACGAAAACCGACACAGCGGTAAACATTTCATTGCACAATTGACCGTTGCGCCGGGGGCCAAACTGGTCGGCAAACGATCAATGGGCGGTTTTTTCAAAGAACTGCCAGATATGACGGTGCGTATGATCCAGCATCAGGGCCTTACGATCCTGCCACCTTTTGAAGATCATAAAATCCAACCCGGCGACATTCTGGTCGTCGCAGCCACACGCAAAGTCATTACCGAGGTTCTCACACAAAATAACGGCCTTCTGGAACCGCATCACCCCGAATTGATCGAAAAATCCTTTGCCTCGATGGAAGGCGATGAAACGGTTGCGGACGGTGAAGACGATGTAATTCGCAACCGGGACCGCATGCTGGTCGAAGTTATGTTGCCGCCAACCTCGCAACTATCTGGACAAACCTTACAAAACACAACATTTGCGCAGCGGTCCGCCTGCAAGGTCATTGGTATTCAACGGCGTTCGCGTATGATCCGGGCCCGCATGGACGACATCCGTCTGCAATCGGGTGACGTTCTACTGGTTCAGGGCCATCCCCGTGACATTCACAATCTGCGCTCAAACCGTGACGTCATTTTGTTGGAATGGTCAAAAGAAGAACTCCCCGCCGTTCATCACGCAAGACGCGCCTTAAGTATTTTCCTCGGGGTTGTCGTGCTGGCGGGGAGCGGCATTCTACCCACCGTAACCTGTGCTCTTTTGGGGGCAACGGCAATGGTGGCAATCGGTGCGTTGAATGTTCGCCAAGCCGTACGTGCGGTCGATTCAAAAATTGTTACGATGGTGGGAGCCGCCCTTGCCTTGGGGGCTGCCATGCAGGCAACGGGTGCCGCCAGCTATTTGGCACATGGCGTTGTCGATATGCTGGACGGGGCAGGTCCGCGCACCGTCCTGTCAACCTTGTTCTTGCTCATCGCCATCTTGACCAACGTGCTGTCAACACAGACCTGTGCCGTCTTGTTCACGCCAATCGCCGTTTCAATGGCGAACGAACTGGGGGTCGATCCCCGCGCCTTTGCCGTTGCGGTGGTCTTTGCCGCCAACTGTGCCTTTGCCACCCCGATTGGCTATCAAACCAACTTGCTGGTCATGGCACCGGGGCGTTACAGTTTCAAAGACTTTATTGTCGCAGGAACGCCGCTGGTCTTTATTATCTGGATTGTCTTCAGCCTGTTTATCCCCGTTTTCTATGGTTTCTAGAAAAATCCCGTTAAACCCAGCCTCTCCCCATGCAGTTTAGGGTTTCTTTTTTGTGTCAGTTTTGCTATCTACCCCACAGAATTTGGAGCCATCTGGAAACGCAAGATCGGCACTGGCAACACTGACAGCGTCTGTTCGGCAGCTTTTTCCGTGATGGTTATTTCTGCATGTAAGTTACATGTGCTTTATATGACAAAGGGAAATTGAGCATGACGAATTCGAGTGCCTCGCACTTCGCGAAGTGGAAAGAACAGCAAAGCTCTGCTGAACAAATGATTCCGCTGGTTGGCCAACTCTATCGCGACAATGGCGTGACAATCAGAATCTTCGGTCGCCGTCTTCTGAACAACTCCGCCATCGACATCATCAAAGCTCACCGTTATGCATTGCAAATGGTTGGCGAAGAGCTTGATATTCCCAAAAGTCTGGAACTGGTTCAAGCCATGTCCAACATGGATTTGGCACCGGCTCGCGTTGATCTTGGCCGTCTGTGCTACGATTTCATGCAAAAAGGCGGCGATGCGGAAACCTTCCTGAAAGATCAACTGGGTTGCATCAACACGGGTAAAGGTACAATTCTGAATGAGCCGCAAGATATCGTTCTTTACGGTTTTGGTCGGATCGGTCGTCTACTTGCCCGCATGTTGATCGAACGTGTCGGTGACGGCAACAAAATGCGCCTGCGCGCCATCGTCGTTCGTGGCGGTAAAGAAGGTGATTTGAAAAAACGCGCCAGCCTGCTGCGTCGCGACTCCGTCCACGGTGCCTTTAACGGTTCCATCAAGGTCGACGAGGAAGAAAGCGCCATCATCGCAAACGGCGTTTATATCAAAGTTATTTATGCCAATTCTCCGGCAGACGTTGATTACACCAAGTACGGCATTAAAAATGCGTTGGTCGTTGATAACACCGGTATGTGGCGCGATGAAGAAGGCCTCGGCCAACACCTGAAATGCCCGGGTGCCTCCAAGGTCCTTTTGACAGCACCGGGTAAAGGCAACATCAAGAACATCGTTTACGGTGTGAACCACGGTGATATCGAAGCAACCGACACCATCTTAAGTGCGGCATCCTGTACAACAAATGCCATCACACCGGTTTTGAAAGCCATCAACGACGAATTTGGTATCGAAAACGGTCACGTGGAAACCATCCACTCTTACACCAACGATCAGAACCTGATCGACAACTATCACAAAGGTGATCGTCGTGGTCGTTCTGCACCGTTGAACATGGTTCTGACCAGTACAGGCGCTGCCAGTGCAGTTGGTAAATGTCTGCCGGAAATGAAAGGTAAACTGACGGGGAACGCCGTTCGCGTACCGACACCGAACGTTTCCATGGCGATTATGAACCTGAACCTTGGCAAAGAAACCACCAAGGAAGAAATGAACGACTACCTGCGTAATATTTCGCTAAACTCCGAAATGCAGGATCAGATCGACTACACCACTTCTTCTGAATTGGTCTCTACAGACATGGTTGGGTCGACACATGCCGGTGTGGTTGACTCGTTGGCAACCATCGTGGACGGCAACCGCCTTGTGCTGTACGTCTGGTACGATAACGAGTCCGGTTACAGCGCACAGGTTATCCGCATGATGCAGGACGTTGTCGGTCTGAAAATGCAAACGGTTCCGGCGGAATAATTTCACCCGGCCCGCTTACATAAGCTATGTAAAAAAACGCCCTCTTCCTGATTTCAGGAAGGGGGCGTTTTTTGTGCCCATACAATTTTTCACAATTGTTCGCTGCCCTTTGTGGTATGTCTTGCTTATCATAATCATTGCGACATCAAGCAAACACGAGGCTGCCATGAACGATATTCCCGTCCATATTCAGGAACAATTCGGTTATTGTTTTGAAGATATCGAAGTCGGCATGTCCGCTAGTTTCGGTAAAACCGTCACCGAAGCCGACATTAATATGTTTGCCGGCGTGTCCGGCGACACCTGCCCCATTCACCTGAATGAAGATTTTGCCAAATATACCCGTTTCAAGACCCGCATTGCACATGGATTTATATCCGCAAGTTTGATTTCCACCCTTGTCGGCTGTCGCCTGCCCGGCCCTGGTGCCCTTTATGTCAATCAAGAGATTAAGTTTAGAAAACCTGTGTTTATCGGAGATGCCGTCAATGCACGTGTGGTCGTTCGTAAATTAATCCCGGAAAAGAACTTTGTTGAGTTGGACACAACCTGCGAAGTCGATGGCGAGGTCGTTGTCGAAGGATTTGCAACAACATGGGTCCCCAGTCGTGGTCAAAAAGACTAATCCCTTTAAAGACACTGGGCAAAATGATCTTGTAAACGTGCGCAATCGGTTTCAATTTCAGGGTTGGCAATGACGTTGTGGCAGGAAAAAGTAGGTAACGCAGTCGCCCCCATAAACTGCTGCATTTTATGAAACATAAAAAAGGCATCATCCACATCACGTCCTTCAAACAACTTTTCAGGGTCACCAAATGCATCCAAAGGAGCATTCCAAGTGAGAGATAACATATATTTCTTATCCTGCATCAACCCACCGGACCCATAAGGGCCGCCTTGTGCGCGCCCGTCATTCAGCCAAAGGGTGCCTCGTCCTGCCATATAGACTTGATCAATATATTGTTTCAAACCACCGGGCATATGAAACCAATAGACCGGAAATTGAAAAATCATCACGTTACAGGCCGAAATTTTTTTGACCTCTGTCGCCACATCATATCCATCGCGTACACGGCTAACTGCTACGCAATGCCCACGATCTTGTAAAACCGTCTGCGCTGTCTCACATAAGGTGCGGTTATATTCCCCTTTTGCATGACCATGAATTTCTGCACCGTCAATAATCAAAACATTCATGTCAAAGTTCCTGCTTGTTTCGCCTAAAGCACCAGCTTAGGGAAAATATGATGATCCCTCAATCACGAAAAACGACTGGCCCAAAATCGATCCAAAACAAAATACCACAAGCCATTGATCAACGGTTCCACAACCGCATCGGTAATTGCAGCTGAAAAACTGGCCCCGGTAAAATACCACACACAGGTTGCCGCAATAAAAAAGTGGCCGATCGTATAGATCACCGCCCGTAATAACGATCCAGCATTATTATTGACCCATTGCTGAAATTGCCTGACGGAATAAGCCTGAACCGATTGCATCCTACACCTCGTTTTCAAATTACTTATATGCAATTAATAATCATTATTAATTTATAGAATTTCCAGTCTTGTTCAAGTCTTTTTTGCGACTCAAACAAAATCATTCACCTGCATAATATTTCATCTGCGAAATGCGGCTTGCCCTATCGACTGAAACTCAACAGCCTTTGATATTTGGATCCCTTAAACGCCCTTAGTTTTACGTTTGACTTTATTTTTCTTCAATGCCCCATCCAGCAAGCGTTGGAATGTCGGACATTCCAGATGGCTGGGGGCGGAACAATCTGCGGCATGTCGCAACCCCTCACGCACGGCCGTGAGCTGGCGAATTTTCAGATCCAGTTCATCGGCCTTGTTCATAAGACGGTCACGATCAATCTGCACACCGTCCTGAAATGTAAAAATTTCATCCATTTCATCCAATGAAAAGCCAGCATTTTTCCCCAGCGAGATTAAGGCCAGACGTAATAAAACACTGGCTTCAAACAAACGGCGCATCCCCCGGCGGCCACACGATTGAATCAAACCTTTTTCTTCATAAAAGCGCAAAGTGGAAACAGCCAAACCCGATTGTCTGGACACTTCCCCAATATCTAAAATCATAGGCAATGTCATTTTTATCTTGACCTCAAGTTAGCTTGAGCTTGTAGCTTACGGTAACTTGCAGAAATAAACAACGTCAGGAGCAAATATATGGAACATCATTTTTGGCAGGATAAATGGGACAACAACAAACTCGGCTTCCATGAAGGCCGCCCCAATGAACTGTTGACCAATTACTTTCACACGCTTCACCTTTCCCCAAACCAAAGTGTCTTTCTGCCTTTATGTGGCAAAACCCGCGATATTGCATGGTTGTTGGGTCATGGCTACCGTGTGGTCGGGGCTGAATTAATCGAAAGCGCCATCATCCAGTTATTCGAAGAATTGGAAATCACACCAACGCGCACAGACCAAGGTGACCTGATCCATTACAGCGCATCGAACATTGATATTTTTGTCGGTGATATCTTTCATCTGAAAGCCGAACAAATCGCCCCGATTGATGCGGTTTATGATCGTGCTGCACTGGTCGCCCTTCCCGAAAGCATGCGCCGTCAATACACCAAACACCTGATGACGTTAACCCATTGCGCCCCGCAATTATTGATTACCTACGAATATGATCAAGACCTTGTGCAAGGCCCGCCGTTTTCTATTCATCCCGAGGAAGTTCATCATCATTACGATGCTTTCTATACCTTTGAACTGCTGGACCGCATAGATGTTGACGGCGGCGTTCACGGCAAACACAAAGCACAGGAAAGCATCTGGCGATTAGAAAAGAAAACCGGATAAATAAGCGGATTATACCAAAAAAAAAGGGAGGCACCAACGCCTCCCTTTTTTATCGTAATCGCCTTTTTTACGAGGTCAGGCTTTCATCTTCCGGCTTTTTCTTTCGACCAAACAGGCCGATAATCAGCACGAAGAATAACGGAACGAAGAAAATCGCCAGCACAGTCGCGGCAATCATCCCGCCCATAACACCTGTCCCCACTGCAATACGGGCACCAGCACCGGCCCCACTGCTGATGGCCAGCGGGAGAACCCCCAAGGTAAAGGCCATAGAGGTCATAACGATCGGGCGTAGACGTTGACGCGCCGCTTCGACGGTCGCCGCGACCACATCCATTCCCTGTTCATAAAGGTCACGGGCAAATTCCACGATCAAAATCGCGTTTTTCGCCGAAAGACCAATCGTCGTCAAAATAGCAACCTGGAAGTAAACGTCCCCGGGCAAGCCGCGCAACATCACCGCCAGAACGGCCCCTAAAATCCCAAGCGGCACAACCATCATCACCGATACCGGAATGGTCCAGCTTTCATAAAGGGCGGCAAGGCTGAGGAAAATCACAATTGCCGACAACAGATACAAGGTTGGTCCCTGTTCACCGGCTTCTTGTTCCTCATAGGACAAACCTTGCCATTCCAGACCAATCCCGCCGGGCAGTTTGGCAACCATTTCTTCCATTGCCGCCATTGCGTCACCCGAGGCAACGCCCGGTGCCGCCTGACCTTGAATATTCAAAGACGACAAGCTGTTAAAACGTTCCAGACGCGGGGAGCCATAAGTCCATTGCGTACTGGAAAAGGCCGAGATCGGAACCATTTCGCCTTGGTTATTGCGTACATACCAATGGGCGATATCTTCCGGCATCATCCGATAAGGGGCATCGGCTTGAATGTAAACCTTCTTGATCCGCCCCTTTTCAATGAAATCATTGACATAACTGGACCCCCACGCGGTTGCCAATGTGCGATTGATATCGGCGATATTAACACCCAATGCACTGGCTTTTTCCTGATCGATATTGATATCGAATTGCGGTGTATCGTTCATCCCGTTCGGGCGCACCCCCACAACACGCGGGTCTTGTGCAGCCATACCCAATAACTGGTTACGTGCTGCCATCAGGGCTTCGTGACCGATACCACTACGATCAACCAACTGCATATTAAAGCCGTTTGCCGTCCCCAGTTCGATGATGGCAGGTGGGGCGAAGGCAAAGACCATTGCTTCCTTGATCTGGCCAAACATCCCATAAGCCCGTCCGATAACCGCCTTGACCGATTGATCGGGGCGCGTGCGTTCCGACCAGTCTTTCAAGTTGATAAAGGCAATCCCCGTGTTTTGACCACTCCCCGCAAACGAGAAACCCGCAACAGTAAACAGACCATTGACGTTTTCTGTCTCGTTCTCCAGAAAATGTTTTTCGATTTTCTTGAGAACTTCGACCGTGCGTTCCTGAGAAGCCCCGGCTGGCAATTGCAGCATGGAGAACATGATCCCCTGATCTTCATCCGGCAGAAAGGACCCCGGCAAACGGTTATAGGTGAAAATCAATCCACCAACCAATGCCGCATAAATCACCAGAAAACGGAATTTGCGAACCGTGATATAGCCGACACTGTTTTGATAAAACAGGTTCGTCTTATCAAAACCACGGTTAAACCAGCCAAAGAAGCCTTTTCTGTCATAAGGGTTATGCTTGGACGGTTTCAACATGGTGGCACAAAGGGCCGGGGTAAGGATAATCGCAACCAGAACCGAGAACCCCATCGCCGAAACAATTGTGATGGAGAATTGACGATAAATCGCACCGGTAGACCCGGCAAAGAAGGCCATCGGGACAAACACGGCAGATAGAACAAGCGCGATACCGATCAAGGCCCCTGTGATCTGATCCATTGATTTGCGGGTTGCTTCACGCGGGGATAAGCCATCTTCATGCATAATCCGTTCAACGTTTTCCACCACAACAATGGCGTCATCCACCAACAGGCCAATCGCCAGTACCATACCGAACATGGTCAAGGTATTGATGGAATATCCAAACGCGGACAAAACAGCAAACGTCCCCAGCAACACAACCGGAACCGCAATCGTCGGGATCAGGGTCGCCCGCCAGTTTTGCAGGAACAGCAACATGACGAGGAAAACCAGCACAATCGCTTCAAACAGCGTATTGACCACTTCCTTGATCGAAACCTTCACAAACGGGGTTGTATCATAGGGATAAACCACTTCTACGCCTTGCGGGAAGAAGGGTTTCAGTTCCTCCATCCGGGCCTTGACCGCCTCAGCCGTATCCAAAGCATTAGCCCCGGTCGCCAAGGTAACACCGATACCGGTTGCGGGTTGCCCGTTATAACGGGCCGTCACCGCATAGTTTTCCGAACCGATTTCAAGTCGGGAAACATCGCCAAGACGAATCTGTGAGCCGTCTGTATTCACTCGCAGCAAAATATTGGCAAATTCTTCAACCGTTTGAAGTTTGCTTTGTGCGGTAATTGTCGCGTTCAACTGTTGGCCGGAAACCGCAGGCATCCCCCCGATTTGACCGGCTGTGACTTCGGTGTTCTGTGCAGCAATGGCCGAAGTCACATCAGATACCGTCAGGTTATAACTGATCAACTTATTAGGATCGAGCCAGACCCGCATCGCATGCTTGGCCCCAAAAACCCGCACACTTCCAACACCATTTACCCGTGCAATCGGGTCACGTAATGATGTCACAACAAAATCAGATAAATCTGCGCGATCAAGACTGTTATCAGCCGATACAATCCCGACAACCATCAGGAAAGACCCGCCGGATTTCGACACCGTCACCCCTTGTTGCTGCACTTCTGCGGGCAACAGGGACATCGCCCCTTGCAGTTTATTTTGCACCTGAACCTGTGCAATATCCGGGTCAGCTTCTGCTTCAAACGTCAGGGTGATTTCAACCGAACCGTTGGCATCACTTGCAGAAGAAATATAACGCAGGTAATCCAGACCGTTCATTTGTTCTTCGATCACCTGTGTGACGGCATTTTCCACCGTACTGGCAGAGGCACCGGGATAAGATGTATTAATCTTAACCGAAGGCGGTGCAATGGTTGGATATTGTTCGATCGGTAACTGAAAGATCGACAGACCGCCTGCCAACATAATCACAAGGGCAACAACCCATGCGAATACGGGACGGTCAATAAAAAACTTTGCCATATTCGCTGTTCCTATTTACCGGGTTGGGCATCATTCGCCGCACTTACCGGCTGCGCAACGACCGGAGCACCCGGTGCGATACGCTGTAAACCTTCAACCACGATTTCAACACCATCCGTGAGACCAGCCGTCACCAACCAGTCATTGCCTTGGGATTGTTCAATTGTAATGGGCTTGACCACCGCTTTACCTTCTTCAACGGCATAAACAAAGGCAGACCCGTCCGGGCGACGCATCACCGCTTTTTGTGGAACGACAAACACACCGTCCAATTCCCCTTGATACACGGTTCCGCGCACAAACATACCCGGCAGCAAATCACGTTTTGGATTTGGGAAGACCGCGCGCAAACGCACCGTCCCTGTTGTTTCGTTCACACTCACGTCAGAAAATTTAAGCGTTCCTTTGTGAGAATATTCCACACCCGTTGCATCCACGGTTAAAGTCACGTCAATCTTGCCTGCATCAACGCCTTGCAAGCGACCGGACTGTACCGCATGTTTAATTTTCAGCAAACGACCGCCAGCCTGAATAACGTCGACATAAATCGGATCCAGCTGTGTAATGGTTGCCAAGGCACTGCCCTGACTTGCGATAACAAGGGACCCTTCGTTAAAGGCAGATGCGCCGATCTGGCCGGAAATCGGGGCTTTCACCGTTGTATCTTCCATATTGATCTGGGCTTGATCCACTTTGGCCTTGGCCGCAGCAACAGCGGCACGTGCCTGTGCTTCAACAGCAACCGCATCGTCATATTTCTGTTCACTCAATGCTTTGGTTTTAATCAGCTTTTCATAACGGACACGTGTTTTAACCGCTTGGCTCAGCATTGCTTTCTGGCGATCAAGTTCCGCCTTTGCCGCATCAAGGGCAGCGACATAAACAGCCTGATCAATTACATAGAGGGCCTGATCCTGTTCAACATACGCGCCTTCTTCAAATTTTCGGGCTTCAATAATCCCGTCCACCTGTGGGCGTACATCGGTTTTACGAAAGGCAACTGTACGACCGGGCATTTCTTCAGACAAACGGACTTTTGTAGCATTCAACACCACTGTATTGACCGCCACCCCCGGACGCTGCCCGCCCGCCCCGGCGCTTCCTTTTTGTTCTTCACCGCAGGAAGCAACAACCAGAGCCATAGCTGCAACACTTGCGATTTTTGTAAATGATCGAATAAACAAATCACGAATCCTTTTAGTGGCGAAATGCCCGTAAATTTTTAACATTGGAGAGAAACCGTACCTGAAACAGCAATGGTTTCCAAATCAAGATTTTTATAGATTGCGCGTAATCTGACACATTCACACTTAAACTTTTGTTATCCACCTCACAGTTATGACGTACATGCCGGATAAAGCTTCTAAAAGCCCCGGCCATTCGCCGACTTATATCATATTTTTATTGATGATTTTTTCTTAAAGTTGTATATTTTACAAGTATTTCGCACCGCAAAACAACAATCCCGCACAGGATATTGTAGATATTCAACCTTTCATACAATATTATGATCCTGCCCCCCTTCTTTATTTCCCCTGAAAACGCAAGAAGTCACGATCTTAAAAATATCTAACAACAAAGTTCGGAAAATGGCCCCACGATCTCGCGTTTATATCATTCAGCCCCCTGTCAACATCCCACAAGTCACTCCTTGCCTTGATGATCAGCCGTTCCCTTTGGGTCTTCTTGGCGTGGGCGCTTATCTCAATCAAAACGGTTTTGATGCCAAAGGCTTACATATTCCCAATTTACTGGCAAACAAAAGCCATAGCCTGAATGATCTTATAAACGAAATTGGTGAAGCCCAGCCCTTGTTGGTTGCCATCGCCTTGAATTGGGTACATTTCAGCAAAGGGGCCATAAAATTGGCCCGCTTGATCCGCCAAAACTCCCCGGACATCAAAATCGTTATCGGTGGGCAGCATGCAACCCTCTTTACCCGACAACTGGCAAAAGCCGCAGAAGGGTGTGTAGATGGCATTGTTAATGGCGAAGCGGAAAGAACGCTTTTGAACCTCTGTCGACATTTGGAAAATGAAGGGCAAATGCCTCTGCAAATGCCCGGACTGTTTTTATGTAGTCATAATCAGTCTCACGCCCGCGTCATCGCCCCCGATGTGGTCCAGAATATAGATAGCCTGCCCTTCTACGATTACAGCTTTTTGCAAGCCAAAAACGGAACCCTGCCTGTCGCAACGCTCAGCACAGGACGGGGAAGTTGCCCGCTCAAATGTGCCTTTTGTCTTGAACATGTCATGGGGAATTTGCAAGGACGAAACAAACTGCATTTTCATTCCCCCGAATGGATCGTCGCCCATATGAAACATATTATGGATCAGGGCATCAAACAGATTACCATTCAGGATAATCTTTTTATCGGCGGCGATAAAATGGTGGCCCAAATCGCGGATGAAATGGAACGGCAAAATATATATCTGGACCATATCAATATTTTCGCCCACCCGAACAGTTTTTCCGAAACCGGCTTTCAGGCCATAAACCGCATGGCAAAATTGGCCAGTATTGATTTTGGCGTGGAAACCGGCTCGCGCCGTGTGCTGGAACTCGTCAACCGCCCCAGCGATTTGGATGCCGTCCTTGAAAATATCCGCGATGCTGTCAAAGCGGGCATTGTGCCCTACACATGGTGGCTCTCAGGCTTGCCCGATGCCCCACAGGCAGAACAAGATACCTGCACTTTTATGAAAGAAACGATGGTACTGGGGGCTATTCCCCGCTCAGTCAATCCGCTTGTTCTTTTACCCCGAACCCCCATGCATGAGCGTTCACAAGATTACGGCATTCATCCCCGTTTTAAACGGTTTGAAGATTACAGCCTGTTTTCCCAAGTCAGCCTGCAAGACGCACAACATTTTGGCGATACCCTCACCCACAATACCAGTGAGCGCAGCCGCAACGATATTTTGGAAGAAACAAAACGTCTAAAGCAATTCATTCTAGAACATTTTGCAATCATTGAAAAATTCTGGCAATCGCGCCACCCCTTACTACTTGATGAGCTTCAACAGATCAAAGATCATATTCAAGGGTCTTTTCGGCTCAATGAAGAGTAACTTTTCAGACAACAAGAACGATTCGTAAAAAAAAGACGTGTCATCCTTTAAATGAGGTACCCGTAAAAGTACGAGGCAGTCCCCTGAAAGCATTCCCCTTTTTTCATCAAACCTTTGAAATAAAAAATAAAACGTGGCACACTTATTAAGCGATTTAGAAATGTTAAAATAAAACCTAGAAAATATACGTAAAAATACATATCTTTGATACTAGGTAATACCGAGTAAATACCATTGCGTTATGTATTTTTTATCAAAAGATGCGAAGGTCCAATAGGACCAAGTCTTGAGGGTATGCAATAAAGCATCGATAAAAAAAGACCGAACAAATGGTATAGACAATGTGAGGATTGTCTATGAGAACCGTTTTTGATGCAGGCGACAGTCACCCCTTTCAGGTGCTCGAACCTCAGGGAAATCCTTCGGTCATTTCTTTACCGGAAGACTTAGACATGTCCGATGCCACCGTCATTCGTGATGGTACAGACATGATGATCGAGTCCGCCCAAGGCGATCATTTCCTCATTCAGGATTATTACCTTCAGGAACACAGCCCACATTTACAACAGGCAAACGGCCAATGGTTCGACACACAGGCCTATGAGAACCTGCCCGACATTGACAGCCTCAATCAATATGCCCAAGCCGCCCCGGTTCTTGACATCCCCGGATTGCAAACGGCGCAAGCCACCCCGCAAGGTGATGTTGCGTTAGGTGAACCGATCGGCCTTGTCGAAGAAGTCAGTGGTAGTGTCAGCGTTGTGCGCGCCGATGGCAGCAGCGCCATTCTCAATACAGGTGACCCCGTCTTTCAGGGGGACCGTCTGGAAACATCCACCGATGGGGGTGTCGGTATTACCCTTGCAGACACAAGTACATTCTCCCTCGGTGAAAATTCCGAAATGGTGCTGGACGAACTGGTCTATGATCCCGGCAATCAAGAAGGCAGCTCGGTCCTTTCCCTCATTGAAGGCACCGCCAGCTATGTCAGTGGGCAAATCGCCAAAATCAATCCTGACGCGGTCGCCATCAACACGCCGGTTGCCACCATTGGTATTCGCGGAACCAAAGTCTTTCTGGAATATGCCGAAGGGAAATTCCGCGCGATTAACCTGATTGAAACCACACTGGACGGCGATACACCGGGCGAGATTGTCATTTTTGCCTTAAACGGTTCCCCATTAGGATCAACCAATCAGGCCAATGTGGGGTGGAGTTGGGACGGCGGGTCTACCAATAATTTTAGATCTTCCCAATTCAGCACAGATGAAATCAACCGTTTAACACGCGACACATTAAACCATCTGCCCCCCAGTCTTGCGGAAAAAGCACTGGAAGCAAAAGAACTTGAAGCCGCCTTAAAAGAAGCCGCAGAAATCGCCGCCCGTGAAGCACAAGATGCCGAAGCACAGGCCCAACAGGCCGAAGCCGATGCGCAAGCCTTGAAACAAGCTGCCGATGACGCCAAAGCAGATGCCGATGCCTTGGCGCAACAGGCTTTAACAGAAGAAGAAAAACTTCAGCTTTTACAAGAGCAATTGCAGGAATTGATTGCTTCGGGCGCAACGAATCAAGAAATCCTGCAACTGCAACAGGCGCTCAACAAACTGGAATTCAACCTGCAACAAATCTGGCAAAATGCAGAGACAGCAAAACAATCTGCGCAGCAAGCCGAAGATAAGGCAACCCAAGCTTATCAATTTATGCTGGAAGCGCGCGAGGAAGCCCAACAAGCCAATGCCGCCGCAGAAGTCGCACAAAATGCCGCGCAAGGAGCCTATGAAATCACGCAAAATGCAGTCCAACGCGCACGTGAATATGTCGGCTATGAAGCCAATACGAACGCCAATCCGGGGGAAAGCAACAACCAGTTTGCCGACAAGACAACAGACGGCCCGCAAAATGGCGAACAACAGGAAGAGGGAAACGAAGACGGTAATCACGTTTTTGTCCCCCATGAAAATGACAACAATGAAGGCGCATCCGGCCCCATTGTTGTCGCACAATTAGATAATGGTGAAAGTGGGAATTACACGGGCGAGACAGGCCAGAACAACGCGGACGAAAACACAGGCAAGACAGAAGAAGAAAACACCACCCCTGTAAATAATGATCCCGACCCGGTTTTACTGAGCGGGAAGGGCGTGGATGGCTATCTCAGCGGCGCTGACGTTTGGATTGATCTGGATAAAGACGGCATTATGGATGCCAATGAAACAGACCGCAGCATCACGGACAACAGCGGGAATTACACGCTCAGCACGAGCGCCAGTGATTATATTATATCCATGTCCGGTGGAACAGACATCGCAACGGGCAAAGCCTTCTATGGCGTTTTACAAGCCCCCGAAGGGTCAACCGTTGTTACCCCGCTAACAACCCTGCTTGCCAACGGCATTTCTGAAAGCGATCTAAAAGCCGCTTTCGGTCTCAGCGCCGATATTGACCTGACCACCACCGACCCGGTCGCCGGGGCCACCAACAGTGACATTGCAAAACTGGCGGCTGTCGGTGTGCAAATTCAAAACACCATTGTTCAGGCTGCTTCCGTTCTGGAAGGGTCCAGCAGTACGACACTGGATGCCGGAACAACGGGGACAATCTTGTTCAATGCCATTGCCGATGCGATAAAAACCCAAGGCAGCGGCTTTAATATCTCCGATGCGACAAAAATACAGTCCGTTATTTCACAAGCCGCAGGTGATTTACTGAGTGGGGATGACCTCACCAAAGCCAACGCCGCCGCTGCCAACAGTGCACAGATTATCAGCGCGTCAAACAGTGTCGTTAATGATTATATCGCACTGGGGGGAACGGGAAATGATTTCCTGTCCAGTCTGGCACAAGTTGCCGTGGTTGCCAGCAATGCCGCCAGCGACCTGCAAACAGCGGTGCGCGATAATAGCAACCTCAGCGATCTTCAAAGCCAATATAGTGCAAGCAACTTGAACAGCAAAATTGAAGGGGCCTCAATCGGGGATGTCAATGGCGATGGATCAACCAATACCAGCAATGCCGCCCCATCCATAAGCGCGCCGGCAGCTTTCACCACATTGGAAGATCAGGCCATCACCCTCAGTGAAGCACAATTGCTTGCCCATGCCAGCGATACAGACACACTGCATGTGCGCAATGTTACAATCAGCGGTGCTAGCTTACAAGATAACGGAGATCAGACATGGACCATTACCCCGAATGCCAATTCAACCGAAGCCATTACCTTGTCTTATGAAGTATCCGATGGTTTTAAATCGACACCCACAACGGCACAACTGTCAATAACACCTGTCAATGACACCCCGACACTGAGTGCCGCCATAACCCTTTCCGGCGACAGCGAAGGTAATTATCAGGAAGACAATACAATTACTCTAAGCAAATCGCAATTGCTGACCCATGCCAGTGATATAGACGGCGACAGTCTGGATATTTTGAATGTCGTTGCCACCTCTGGCGGAGAAATTGCCGACAATGGAAATGGCACATGGACGGTTACGCCCACACTCAATTCAACCGATGATGTCATCCTGACCTACACCGTCAGTGATGGCAAAGGCGGTAGCGTACAACAGACTGCCACGCTTGAAATTAAAAGCGTAAATGATGCGCCGACCCTTTCCAACACCGTCATCCTGAATGGGACAGAAGATACGGTCCTATCCATCAGTAAAGCGCAATTACTGGCCTATGCCAGCGATGTGGATGGTGACACACTCAGCATCGAAAACTTTGCAATAGATGGCCGTGGTCAACAAGGAAGCCTTGAACAAACAGCCGATGGCTGGCTTTATACCCCCGGCGAAAACAGTACATCCGATATCACCTTTACCTATACCATCAGCGATGGGAATGACGGGACGATTGACACCTCGGCAACAGCCAAATTTGGTGCTGTCAACGATGCCCCAACGGTTTCAAGCACACCTGTTGGTCTAAGCGGGACAGAAGACACCGTTCTGACGATTACCCAAGATCAACTGTTAAATGAATATGCCAGCGATGTGGACGGCGATACGCTCAACATTGAAAGTCTGGCAACAAACGATGGTGGCAGCGTCCAAAAAATTAACGCAACCACATGGACCTATACACCGGCCCTAAATGCAAATGGCGATGTTTCTTTCACCTTTAAAGTCTCCGATGGGACCACCACAACCGATGGTCATGCGGTTGTAAACATTGCCAGTGTGGACGATGCGCCCATTATCAGCGGGACCGCCACATTCAGCGTTTATATTGAAGACACAATTTTCCTCACCCCATCACAACTGCTGGCCTATGCAACCGATATTGATACCGACAGTGCAAACCTGTCCATCACCGATATTTCGTTTTCAAGCGGTTACACAAGTGAAACCGATGGCGGATGGTCTTTTACCCCGCAATGTTTTGATAATGTCACCGTGAGCTATAACGTCTATGACGGGACCAGCAAAACCGCGACAACCGCCACCATCAATGTACATAACAACTATCAGGGACAAGACGGTCAAAATTCAAATATTGCCCCCATCCTTGGCGATGCCATTTCCCTGAGTGGTGTGGAAGACGGCGGCGAAGCGGGCTATATTACGATTACGCCAGCGCAGCTTTTAGACGGCAGTTACGATCAGAACGAAGACAGCATCAGTGTTGTCAATCTATCCCTCAGCAGTGGCACAGGCAGTCTCGCCTTCGACAGTCAAAGCGGGAATTGGCACTTCACACCAACAGCAAACAGCACAGCCCCGGTAACCTTCACCTATAATATTTCCGATGGACAAGCCTTATCGGCACAACAAACAGCAACCTTGACCCTTAATCCTGTTAACGATGCCCCGACCATTTCCAACCTTGTGTCTTTTAACGCAACAGAAGACACCGCCTTTGATCTGACGGCGGCGCAACTGCTTGCCAACGCAACCGATGTAGACGGGGACGACTTGGCCGTACAAAACCTGACGGCTTCATCGGGTTCGCTGGTTATAACAGAAAACGGCTGGACCTTTACCCCGGTTGAAAACGCCACCGACGATGTCACCTTTAGCTACACCATTAGTGATAACAACGATGCAACATTGGAGACAACCGCCACAGCCCATTTTGCCGCCGTAAATGATGCCCCCATTGTCAGCGCCCCGATAAGCTTGAGCGGACAAGAAGATACCAGCCTGACCTTTACCAAGGCACAATTGCTGGCAAACACAACAGATGTGGATAACGATAGTCTGCAAATTCAGAACCTGCAAACCAATGCAGACGGTACCTTGATCTACAACGGTGATGACAGCTGGACCTATACCCCCGTTGCCAATTCCACCGACAATGTGACCTTCACATATGCCGTTTCCGATGGTTTGGTCAGTGTTTCGACCCAAGCCGTTGCCAGCTTTGCCGAAGATGGCATTATAGAAGGCACCAGCACGTCAGACACATTAAACGGTACGACAGGCAACGACACTATAACGGCTCTAGCCGGTAATGATCAACTGAGCGGCGGCACGGGCAACGATTATCTGGATGGCGGCGATGGGGACGACACGGCTGTCTTTAGCGGCAACCTCGATGATTATACCTTTGCCACCAACGACAATGGCGAATTAACCATCACAGATAACAACACCATCGATGGTGATGACGGTCAGGACATTCTGATCGATATCGAAAACTATCAATTTGCCGATCAGGTCATCACCGGAACACCGGGCGAAATTGTGGGTTCAAGCGGTTCCGACCAGCTTTCCGGCGGCAATGGTGCCGATGTTATTCGCGGTGGTGACGGGGCCGATTTCATCTGGTCGCATAATGGCAACGATGTCATCTATGGCGGGTCCGGCAACGACTTCATCTGGACGGATAATGGCGATGATACCGTCTATGGCGAAGGCGATAACGACAATATCTGGACGGGCAATGGTGACGATACCGTCTATGGCGGCAGCGGGAACGATTTTATCTGGACGGGCCGGGATGACGACACCGCCAGCGGTGGCGACGGGGCAGATATCATTTACACCAGTTATGGTGATGACACGATCATCTACAGTGACGGGGATGCAACCCTGAACGGGGGCAGCGGCACCGATACACTACGTCTGGACAATGGCGATAATCTGGACCTGACGACAAACAGCGTTAAAATCTATTCCATTGAACAGATCGACCTGCAAACAGACAATAATGCCAACAGCCTGATATTTGAGTCCAACGATATTACATCCATGAGCAGCAACGACAGTGTCATCATTGATGGGACCTCTGCTGACAGCGTTACTTTTGCAGATAGCGGATGGTCACAGGGGGCAACGTCCAACGGATACACCACCTACGACCATTCGTCATCCGGGGCACAGGCCAGCGTTGCTGAAAACATCAATGTCGCATTGAACAATGGTTTGGCCTAACCTGTAAGTTATTGACTTTCTGCCCTGATTGGTAACAATCCAGTCCTCCGTTTACGAGGAACATGGTGCACCGGGACAATGGCAGACATAAAAATAACAGACCCAAGCACATGGCTTGCACATAACCGCGATGCTTATCCAAATGCGGATGCTGTTATTTATAAATCTCAGCGCCTTACTCATCGTGATCTCTTTGTGCAAGTCACACATCTCAGTCAACAATTAAAACAACCGGGCCTTATTCAGGTTCATGAGGCCCGCGACCCATTACAGACGACCTTGATATTTCATGCCGCCCCAATGGCAGGCTCCCCTTTCCTGCCCCTTGACCCCAACATGTCGGCAAACACCCGCGAGGCTTTTTTAGAAAAGGTTGCCCCGGATATCCCGTTTGCCCCTACCCCGCCTGAACCTGATGCGGTCCGCCTGATCATCGCCACCAGTGGTACAACAGGTGTCCCAAAAGGCGTGATGTTAAGCGGGCGTAATCTTGCCGCTTCTGCCCTTGCATCGCGTCAACGCATCGGACTGAATGCGGGGGATAGATGGCTTGCCTGCCTGCCGCTGTTTCATATCGGGGGATTATCTATTTTATCGCGTTGTGCCGAAGCGGGCGCCTGCGTTGTCTTGCAAGATGGTTTTAATACGGACAAAACCTTGGCAGCAATGGATGATCATGGCATCACCCACCTTTCCCTTGTGCCCACCATGCTGCATCGTTTCCTTGAAAAACTGGGAAACCGCAAGCCACCGGGCCGTTTAAAACGAGTACTGGTCGGTGGGGCCGCGATTTCCACCGATCTGGCCCGCCGCGCTTTTGATCTGGGCTGGCCGATTTGCCCCACCTATGGCATGAGCGAAACATCCTCGCAATTTTCGACATTTGAACAATTGCCCGATGACTGGTGCGAAGGCCAAATTGGCACACCGCTGGACGGTTTTGACGTGGGCCTGCACGACATGCGCCTGAAAGTCCGTGGTCCGGCGGTTATGAAAGGCTATATCAACCCCGCCCGCACGATGGGGCAAGGATTGGAAAACAGCTGGTTCATTACCAATGATCTGGGTCACATTGGCGAAGATGGGCAACTTTCCATCATCGGGCGGGCCGATGATGCCTTTTTAATCGGCGGGGAAACCGTTCACCCTGCCACCGTCGAACGCATCTTATCCACCTGCCCCGATGTAGACGAAATTGCCGTCACCGCGCGCAATGACCGCGAATGGGGCAAGCGTCTTGTTATCCTTTATGCCGGCAACACGGATGAAGAAAGCGTTCAACAGTTTGCCAACAAACATTTAAAAGGGCCGTACCGCCCGACACACACAATAAAACTGGCAGTTCTCCCCCGAAATACAATGGGAAAGCTGGACCGTCAGGCCCTCATCACCGCCCTGACCGGATCAAACCCGGATTGATCCTCAAATAATACTGCTGTGCCCAGCCCATGTGCCCAACGCCCCAACGGGTCCAACGCAGCAGCCGTTATCAAGGCCGCACGGGTCGCAATCGGGCCGTCAATGGTTGTGGTGACAATGGTTTCAATGCCCTGTTGCTGCAACATCTTTCCCAACTGATAAGATGATAACGGTCCCCCGTGGGCCATCGGTTTCAACACCACGCGCCGCGCGGTTGATAACAGGCCATTTTGCAAACTTTCATCTTGAACCAAAACAAAAGGGACTTTGTTTTGCAGTTCAGCCCATGCCTGTTCATTCGGATGTGCCAAGGGTTCTTCCAGACTTTCAATCGCCAACCCAGAAATTTCATTCAAGAAACGTTCGGCCTGTTCAAAGTCCCATGCCCCATTGGCATCCAGTCGTAAATAGACCCCGTCTGGAAGTTCTTTATGAAGAGTTTCTAACGCCTTGATTTCGTCTTCAACCGACTGCACACCAACTTTCAATTTGATGACCTGATACCCTTGATCACGCAATAAACTTAAACGATCCGATGAAAAATCGCACAAAGTGCCTGCACTGACATTCAACCGCACCTGAGACGCCGCCTGCACATTCAATTGACACCCCAAAAGGTCTACGAGCGCTGTTTCAATCGCGCAGCGCACCGCAGGGCAACTTGGCAAAAGGGCCGGCAATGTCTTTAAGACCGTATCCCCTTCCTGTCCTGACAGGGCCGATTGCATATGTTTCAAACCAGCTTCACAATCAGAAAAGATTTCAGTGCCGATTTCGGGCAGGGGCGCTGCCTCCCCCCACCCGGTACGGCCTGTTTCATCACAAAGCGCAACCGTCCAGCCACGACGAACCGACCAGACCCCCTGCGCCGTTCGCCACGGCTGACGTAGCGCCCGTTCATAGGGTTGGTAGGTCAATGAAATGATCTTCATAGAAGCCAATCAGGGGATGCGCGGAAATTTGGTAAAATCTGGATCACGTTTTTCCAGATAGGCATTGCGCCCTTCCTGACCTTCCGCTGTTTGATAAAACAAACCAGTGGCGTTGCCTGCCAATTCCTGCAAGCCCGCTGCCCCATCGGTATCGGCATTAAACGATGCCTTCAACAAACGCAGGGCGGTCGGGGACAAGGCCAACATTTCGCGACACCATTGCACGGTTTCTTCTTCCAGTTTTTCCAACGGCACAACTGTATTGACCAACCCCATATCAAGGGCTTGTTGTGCATCATACTGGCGACACAAGAACCAGATTTCCTTGGCTTTACGCTGTCCTACCAAACGGGTCATCAGAGCAACACCCAAACCGCCGTCAAAACTGCCGACCCGTGGTCCGGTTTGTCCAAAACGGGCGTTTTCTGCGGCAATGGCAAGATCACAACACAGGTGCAACACATGACCGCCGCCAATGGACCAGCCTGCAATCATCGCCACGACAGGCTTGGGAATGGTACGGATCAGGCGTTGCAGTTCCAACACATCCAGACCTTCATTTCCATCTTCATCGGTATAGCCTGCCTCGCCACGGATACGTTGATCCCCACCGGAACAAAATGCCTTGCCCCCGGCCCCTGTTAAAATAATCACACCAACGGATTTATCACGATGGGCGGTTTTAAAGGCATGTAACATGGCGCGTACCGTTTCGGGACGAAAGGCGTTATGGACTTCGGGGCGGTTAATGGTGATTTTCGCAATTCCATCCGCCACATGATATTCAATATCTGTAAACTGGGGATCGGTGATTTCCTGCCATTGGATCGACACGGGCTGTTTACTCCTGTTTTCTTGGTTTTAACCTTGGGTGACGGCCTGCCAATAGGCCTGATGTGCCGCCGTACTTTGTTTTCTGTCTATCACGACTTCAATCAGGTCTATACCCGGATTGGTCAAACAAGCCTGAAAAACATCAGAAAAATCTTTTATACCTTCAATTTTATAATAGGCGCGGCCATATCCCCGGGCAACCTGTGCAAAATCAGGGGCCGATGGTGTGACCCAGTACCGTTCAAAACAATCAGGGTCGAGGTTTGCTTGGGCAAGATATTCAAAAATTCCGCCACCGCCATTATTCAAAACAACAAGGGTCAAATTGACACCTTCATCAATCCCCAAGGCGCTGATATCATGTGTCAGCGTTAAATCCCCAACCAACGCAACCACGCTTGTCTTGCGCGCAGCCCCGACCCCCAATGCCGTGGAAATATTACCCTCAATCCCGCTTAATCCCCGATTGCATAAAATGTCAAACGCCCCCTCCCCGCTGTTGAGGAAACTATCCAGCAAACGGATAGGTGTGGAATTTCCACAGAACAGAATGTTTTCCGCATCCATCTTTTGCACAATTGATTGAATAATTTCCGCCTCTTGGGGCAATGTCGCCTCTTTCTGAATATTCCGGCATCGTTGCTCCTGTGCAAAAAACGTCTGCCATATCTGTCCATCGTTACGAGAGGTAAGCCGTGCAGATAGACGCACACAAAGATCAAGCGGATCACACAGGATCATATCATCCACAAGCCCACAAGGATCAGACCATCCCCCCCCACCATCAACGATCAAATGGTGACTATCTGACAAACCAGATAAATAAAGGCCAAGGGACTTAGACACAGATTGCGCCCCGAAACGCAAAACCCAGCGGGGGTGTGCCGCCTGTATCACTTGCTCCTTTTTTAAAAAGGCATCATAACAAGATAACACCCGCCCGCCCCTTGAGCGCAAATTTGCCAAGGGGTCTGCCAGAACCGGAACGTCACATAGGTCTGCCAACTGACAGACGGCCTCGTCAAATCCTTGATCAAACGGCCCTTCCCCACACACGATCACCCCATCGCCCAGTTCCATAACCTGCGCAAGATGATTGATCTGTTCATCTTGCAGAACCATACGCGGATGCATCATCCGTATGGCATTTTTACGGGGCACAAGTTGGGGAATAGATGATGGTAATAAGGGTTCCCGAAAAGAAAGGTTCAAATGAACCGGCCCCGCTTTGGGGAAAAGCGATTGTTTGACCAGACGTGCACAGAGCGGGGCCAAGTGGGTGCAATCATCTTCTGCCGGGGGCAATTCAGAAAAGGCACGCACAGCAGACCCGAAAAGTTTAATCTGATCCGTTGTCTGGTTCGCCCCACATCCGCGCAATTCAGGCGGACGGTCCGCGCTGAGTAACACAAGCGGAATACAGGCCGCATCGGCTTCCAAAACCGCCGGATGCCAATGGGCAGGCGCCGTCCCCGATGTACAGACAAGGGCCACGGGCACACCTGTTGATTTGGCAAGACCCAGGGCGAAGAAGGCTGCGCTGCGTTCATCCAAAATCACATGGGTTGTCATGTCCGGATGATTATGTGCTGCCAAAACCAAGGGGGTGGAACGCGCCCCCGGTGAAACCACCACATGACAGCATGTTGCACCTGCCAATCCATCCATCACGCCAAAGGCCCAACGATAATTAAGCATCCCCTGATCGCTTTGTTCCATCAGGCGCCCTCCAACTCATCAAGCATGGTTTTTAATTTCAATTCTGTTTCGCATAGTTCTGCTTGCGGATCGGACCCGGACACAATCCCGGCCCCGGCTGAAAGTTCAGCCCGACCCCCGTTGATCAGCGCACAACGCAAAATCACATTTAAATCGCCATCCCCTTGCGGGGTCATCCAGCCAAAGGCCCCCGTGTACCATCCCAAACGATCTTCCTGATGGCGCTGCAACCATTTCAAAGCTGCAATTTGCGGGGTGCCGCCCACGGCCGGTGTCGGATGCAACGCAGCGGCAAGATCAAGCAGGTTCACCCCCGGTTTGGCTTGTGCCTGTATCGGTGTCCATAAATGATGCAACGCGCGTAATTTCAAAACAGACGGTCCTTCTGCTGCCACAATATCATCGCACAACGCTATGAGACGTGCGCGGATCATATCCACAACCAATTGATGTTCGTGTCGGTCCTTGCCTGTAATTTCCTGATACCCATTACCCATCGTCCCAGCCAGCGCATCACTTTTGACCACGCCGTTTACCAGTCGGATCAAGCCTTCGGGTGTTGCGGCAACGGCAATTCCGCGCGCACCGGATTGTGCAATAATAGTGCAGTTTGCATGATGGTCGGACAGCGACGAAATCAACCGGGAAAGTGAAAATGGTCTTTCGCCTTGTACCGCGATACGGCGTGTTAAGACGACCTTTTCCAATTCCCCATTTTCAATACTTGCCAAGGCTTGATCGACACGGGCAAGCCAGACATCATCTTCAGGATAACTGGATATGCGGGTCAATCGATTGCTGGCGGATATCTGGGACGTACGCGTCACACTCAGTCCTTCGATCACATCACGAACGGCTTTTTTCCAGTGAAGAAAGACCGAATGGGCGCAATCATCCGGTTTCATATCCCATGACAATGTCAAACTCGTCATTTCATCCCGGCGTTCCAACAACAGCAGAGGCAGCATGATCGAGGCATTGGGGAACACTTCATAGTTTTGATCATCAGAAAACGCAAATCCGGTAAACAACAATGGCCCCCGGCCTGTTTTGTCCGGGTCCAGACATTGCCAGTTTTCCCTTAATTGGCGATGATACGCCGACAGGTCTGAAAATCTATTTTCGCAAGCCGCCCGTTTTACAACCACCTGCCCCATCCCCAACATATAATGTCCTTCTTGGGGACGGGCCCAATAGCGCATGTTCTCCAAATTTGGGGGGACCTGATCAATCGTCAAATTTGGCACAGACAAGGTCAAGCTGACCAATCCAGTCATCCTGCCATCCAACAAAGACCGCGCCGCTTCCAATCGGTTTTCAATACGGGAAATCATCAATGCAGAAAGCAGGGACATGGAGCAAATCAGTTATTTCGAATTTTTTCATATACAACAGGTATAGCCTATCAACCATTTTAAATACCAAGCGTCAAGGCGTTGTTGATAATGGACAAGTCACACAGGTGAAGTCTTTATTTTCTTTAAACAAACCCTAACCATTTTATGATAATCTACACTTTGAGTATATTATTATTCATATTTAAAATTTAAAATGGCAACACAGAACACCACACAACAGCGCACTCCAGCAACCGATATTACGGGAGAGGGAATAGACAGTCCTTCCCCGGAAGTTGCAGCTTTTGTCGAAGCTATTTTTGAGAATGCCATTGAAAACGGCGCATCCCCGCAAGAAGCCAGCAAACTTGCCTTACAAACGGCTTTAAGTTTTGGCAGTTCACCGGAACAAGCCAAATCTTTGGTCCTCACGGTTGCCCAAAATTTCTTTACCACACAACCCGGGGACTTTCTTAAAAACGCAGGTGCCTTTTTCGCGCCCAACGCCCCTTCGCAAGACACCCCAGCAGATGACGAACCTGCGACCCCACATCTTTTCAGGCCTGAAAAACCGGTCTTTTTTACAGAAAATGAGGCAGGTGATCCCTACCCCGTGACCGAGCCGCCACACCTACATGATTTAAAGGATCAACATGGCTTTGAGGCTATGCCTCCTGACGAAACGAGACTGATATCTTCAGAAAATTTTGACCAGACGGATCTTATCGCGCACGAGATTGAACTGACAGAAGGTATTCTGCCACCTTTGCGTCCAACGCCCCCTTTGCCGGAGGCACCAAAGCCGACAAACCCGCTTAATGATCCACCGCCGTCTCAAAATACATCCTCGCCTGTCACCGACACAAATGACACCGAGAACACCGATAATGACAGCGGCACCAACATCAGTGCCGCAACCCGCACATTTTTAACCGGAAGCAACAATGCAGATACACTGACGGGCAGTGAGTCTGACGATCTATTGTTGGGTGGGGCAGGCAATGACGAATTGGCAGGGGGAGATGGCAATGACAGATATCTGTTTTCGGTCGGTTTTGGGCAGGATACTGTCGCCGATAGCGCAGGCACAGCCGATAAAATCGAAGGTTTTACCATTGAAAATCTATCCAATGCCCTGCGCCAAGGCGATGACCTGATCCTTGATTTTTATTCCGGGGACACAATCACCCTCAAAAACCATTTTCAAACTGGTAGCGAGGTTGAAATCCTTGTTTCCGGCAATGACACTTTCGGATTAAGCGGGCAAACAAACGGGGTAAAAGGGCAAATTATCGCCGGGGTCAGTGGCACAAACGATACCATAAACGGCGCCACTGGCGATGATCGCCTATTTGGTGGTGATGGTGATGATAAGCTTCAGGGTCTAAGCGGCAATGACTTTCTCGATGGGGGCAGCGGTACTGACAATGCTGTCTTTAACGGAAACTTCAACGAATACACCGTCGCCGTTTTTAAAGATGGCTATCTTGTCACCGATACGGTTGCCAATCGCGATGGCACAACCACGCTTCAAAATATTGAAAATCTGGAATTTGCCGATCAAACACTGGCCCTTAAAGATGCAATTACGCAACCCGATTATGTCACAGGTGTTCTGTATGATGATCCCTATTCCCGTTGGAACGCCGATACATCCGTGGGTACATCTGTCAATCTGACCTACAGTTTCATGGACAGTCTACCTTCCTATTATGCGCCGGGGGAAGTCGATAGTTTCAGTGTCATGTCCAGCGCACAGGAAAACGCCGTGCGCAAAGCATTGGCCCAATTCAGCGAAATTACCAACATCACATTTACCGAAGTTGCCGATACGGGTGATGGCGGCCTTTTGCGTTTTGGCAACAGTAGCCAAAGCACATCTGCCGGGCAGGCCTATGCCCCCAGCGTGACCTACACCCACAATGGGGTGACATATCTGGCCAATGATAAATCCGGCGATGTCTTTATTGCCAACAATCAAACCTCCAACCAAACCCTAAGCGATGGCAGCCACGGTTATTACACACTGCTGCATGAAATTGGTCACGCAACCGGTCTGACCCATACATTTGAAGGCGACAATCAATTAACTTCGGCAACCGACAGCACGCAATATTCGGTTATGTCCTATACCAATCACCCCAAATCGCAAGTCGTGGATATAACCGGGGATTCCAGCAGTTACAGTTACAAGGCCTATAATTGGAACCCCGAAAGCTTGATGCTCTATGATGTTGCGACCTTGCAGCATTTATATGGAAGCAACACGACCACACGCACCGGGGATGACACTTATAGTTTTGATCCCAACGGGCGATTTATTGAAACGATTTGGGATGCGGGTGGCTCCGACACCCTTGATGCCAGCAATTTCACCCGCAACAATATCATTGATTTAACCCCGGGGTCCTTTAGTTCCATCGGCATTTACAATCCTGTCTCCGATCAGTTGCCCGATTGGTACGCAGGCATTTATCAACCGACTTACAGCGGCGAAGACAATGTTGCCATTGCCTATGGCACCTTTATTGAAAATGCCAAAGGGGGACTGGGCAATGATCAATTGATCGGGAATTTCCTGGACAATACCCTGTCCGGCGGGGACGGAGACGACACCCTGACAGGTCATGAAGGAAATGACCTGTTGGACGGTGGTTCCGGGAACGACATTTTCGTTTTTGCCAAGGCATCCGGCAACGATATCGTCACAGACAGTGGCGGAAACAATGACAGGATTTCAGGTTTCAGCATTGCAGATTTGTCTCAGGCCAGCCAAAACGGCAATGATCTGATTCTGGATTTCAAAACAGGGGACCGCATCACCCTGAAAAATCATTTCCTGACAAACAGTGAGATCGAAGTTTTTGCCTCCGGTTCCGATAATTTCAGCCTGACAGGGCAAACCTCAGGCGTTGTTGGACAAATCATTGCTGACCCATCTGCCAACACCGACCTGTTAAAAGGGGCAACCGGGCTGGATTACATCTTTGGCGCAGATGGTGATGATACCCTGCAAGGCGGAAGCGGTGCCGATGTTTTAAGCGGGGGTGCCGGAAGCGATACGTTTTATTTTGAACTTGGCGATGGTGACGACTCCATTCGGGATTTTTCCCACGGGATCGATCATATTCAAATCAAGGGGGATGATTTTTCCATTTCCACGGTCACTTTTGAAACCATCAATACGGTTTATGACGGCACCAACGCCACCTCCACAAATGCCACGATTATTCGCGACAGTAACAACGATATTTATGTGGACAACAACGGGCAAACCGCCGGGGGATATTCCCATATCGCCAATATTGAAAACGGTGTCGACGTCGATGAAAATGATTTTACGATCATTTAAGACTATCTATTCCAACCGATACACCACATAAACTTGAAGGCAATTTTCGTTTGAATTAAAACAATCAAACGACCAGTGGCAAGAAGCTAACTAATAAAATGATAAAAATCATTCACTATGCCTTCTTTATTTGTTTCAGCTTTGCCTTTCCAAGTGCGAGTTCGGTTGTGTACGCCCAAAACGATGTTGTCAAGCTCGCAACTTTTTCCTATCCACCGCTTCTCCACAACAGTCAAAATGGCGAATTCTCGGGCACAGTGGGGGAGACAATCACCTATATGTGTGAATTGGCCGCAATGGATTGCCAAGTTGAAATCCTGCCGTTCAAGCGGGCGTATCAAAAGCTGGAAAATAAGCTCGTCGATGGGTTAATCACCATAAAAGTCGATCAATTTGAAAAATGTTGTGCCCATACCAATTGGGAAACACCGTGGATTGCCGGCTTTTTCTCTCATAATCCCATTGAGGAAATTCCCAAACGGCCCGAGGAAATTCTTGGTCAACGCCTGATCACCGTGGCGGGTATGCGTTCCCCTTACGAATTTATGCCTGAACTGGATGAATGGAGCGAGCAAAAGAAAGTCACCCTGTTTTCCGCCAATAATACCTATACGGCCACCCGTATGTTTTTAAATAAACGGGCCGATTACTTATGGGGATCAGAAGATTTCTATTGGTATTTCAACAAACAAACCACTGATATGGATTTTACATTTTTACCCTTGGTCGTGCGTCCGATTGTCATTTGGATACAAAAAGACCGACCGGATATTCTGGCCCGTTTCAACGCTGTTTACGAACAACTGCTGACAACGCAAACGCTGGATCATAAAAAATTATTGATCCCTGAACTTATGGATATCCGCTATCGGGATGCCACCTTTGATCATCCCTAAACGGGTACAACGGCCTCATAAATTAACCAACTTGAATATAATGCAATTATAAAATAAAATTAAAAAATGTTTTTCCACATATTTGGCAAAGATGCACAAACAACGCAACATATACCCTTTGGTTTTATTTTTATTGGGCATCATTTGCACAAGCCCCCCTTCATTTGCGCAAAATGAAGCTATAAAACTCGCAACTTTTGAATACCCCCCCTTATTTCACAGTACAAAAGACGGAAAATTTTCAGGGACGATTGGTGAAACGGTTGCTTACATGTGTGAGCAATCCCAGATCACATGCCATATCGAAGCCTTACCCTATAAACGGGCTTATCAAAAGCTTTTCAACAATCAAGTCGATGGCTTAATCACAATTGATGTGAAAACATTCCAAGATTGTTGTCTCGCAAGTGATTGGCACACCCCTTGGATTGCCGGTTTTTTCTCAGAAAAACCTCTGAACGAAATCCCAAGTTCACCCGATCAGGTTTTGGGAAAAACCCTCATCACGGTTGCAGGTATGAAATCACCCTACGAATTCATGCCCGATCTTACCCAATGGGCAAAAGACAAAAAAGTCGGTCTTTTTAGTGCAAATAATATTTTCACAGCAACACGCATGTTCATCAACAACCGGGCCGACTTATTGTGGGGTTCTGAAGAATTTACATGGTATTTTGAAAAACAACACGCACAAAATCGATTCAATTTCCGTCCCCTTCTGACCTACGCCACTATTATATGGGTCCGTAAAGATCGCCCGGATATTCTCAACAAACTGAATGCTGGCTATGCCCTTATGCAAAAAAACGGGGCGTTGAATGAAAAAAATATCCTCCTCAATGAGGAATTGATGAAGGCCCGCTACGTGGACGCCCCCTTCAATTACAAATGATCCGGTCATACAAAATTGTTATCGCTGACAATACCGTTCAAATAAACATCGCGGATTTCCAAAAGGACGGAGCGACACTGGGACCTATTTTCCGGCACGCCCAAACAAATCCGAACTCCATTTGGATGATGCGGCATCAGGGCAAAAACATCACTGGGCACAACACGAATAGCACGCGCACGCAACGCTGCAACAAAATCGCGCGCAGGCATATGTTCAGGCAACGACAGCCAGGCATGAAAACCGTCCCGGTCCGTTCTGATATCGCCTTCGGGAAACACCGCCTGTAAAATATCCTGACGGCCATGTGCCTCGTGACAAATCGCTTGTGTAATAAGCTCAGCACATCCGCTTTTTATCAATTGTAGTGCAATGGCTTTTGCCGGCGCAGACACCATCATGGCACTGGATCGCATCACCATCGACAGTGCCGAGAAATATTTTATATCCGGCACCGTCAAAAACGAGATCCGAACCCCGCTGGATACACATTTTGCCAACCCTGCAATATGAAAACTGCGTTCCGGGGCAAAAGACGACAAAACCGGGATATCCCGGCTTGAAATAAATCCATAGGCATCGTCTTCAACAATCAATACATCAAATTCACGCGCAATCGCAGCAATTTCTTTGCGTCTGTCATATGACCAAGTGACACAGGTCGGATTGTGCATTGTCGGTGTGCAATACAGCATCCGCACACGATTTTCACGACAAGCCGCTCTAAAATCATCCGGGCACAAACCATCCTCGTCCATTTCCAGACCAAGGCAGTCAATATTCATCCGCTGACACAAGGATTTAAAACCGGGGTAAACCAGTTGCTCACAACAGACCTTATCTTCTGGTTTCACCAAATACATCATCAGAGCCAATAAGGCACTTTGCGTCCCCGGACAGATCATAACCCGTTCCGCTGTTGCCCCCTCATAGCGCCGAGAAACCCATGTGGCAGCCTGTTCTCGTTCCGCAGACGATCCGACAAAATCGTGATATCCGAACAAAGCTTGTGTTGATAACCGGGCAACCGCCTTGGACATTTCGCGTTTCATGCGGGCAATCAAGGCCGTATCATCGGGCAAGGGGGGAATATTCATCCCCATATCAATTTCACGAAAACCGACACCACCTTGCATAGTCGGTCCCGGATGCACCCCCGCACGTACAAAGGTTCCTTTGCCAACTTGCGCATACACCAAAGAACGCGCAACCGCCTGCTTGTATGCCCTTGAAACGGTTGTGAAATCCACCCCGATTTTTTGTGCGAGAAGGCGTTGCGGCGGCAACTTTTCCCCGGCTTGCAACCGACCTGACAAAATATCGCTTTCCAACGCTTCTACGATTGCCAGATAAACAGGCAGGGTCGGGTCCAGTTGATGCGGACTCCAAAAAGACGGGGATATTTCGACCATATGCAACTCTCTTTCCAGACATCTCTTCCGATATATAAGTTTTTCCATATACAGACGGCAAAGACTGGTGTTTCCATTTTAAAATAACAATTTGTATGCATCCTAATTTACATACAAATACATATATTGCGATCAAAAAATTGAAATTGAATGGATTGTGTGCTTTTGCCTATCCCTCAAGTTTGAATGAATATCGTGGAATGAACAATGCAACCCATGTCACCTAACTCCCTTTCCGCCGATACAGAAGCCGCACGCGGAGACCTTTATGCCAGTCGACAAAAAATCCATCCAAAGGCCGTCAAAGGGTTCTACCGATCCTTAAAAAACGCAACCTTGTGGGGGTTTCTTGTCTTGTATCATTTCACGCCTCTTCTGCCGTGGGCACGTGAAGGGGACAAACCCGATCAGGCCATCTTGTTCGATATACCGGGTGAACGCATTTACTTGTTTAATCTTGAGATCTGGCCGCAGGATATTTACATCCTCAGCGCCTTGATGATTATTGCCGCCATCGGTCTTTTTGTCTCCGCCACCTTGATTGGACGCGCATGGTGCGGATTTGCCTGTTTTCAAACCGTTTGGACCGACCTTTTTATGAAGGTCGAAGCATGGATCGAGGGCGACCGTAACGCCCGCATCCGGATGGACAAGGCGCCAAACAGCATGAACAAAACCATCAAACGCATTGCAAAACACTCCGTCTGGCTTGCAATCTCATGCTTTTTCGCCTTGTCCTTTCTCTGGTACTTTCACGATCCATTGACAATCACTAAAGATCTGTTTCAGGCTAATCTTACGGGCTGGACACTGGCAACATTTGCAACAATGGCAGGCATGACCTACATGATGGCAGGGTTTGCCCGCGAGCAAGTTTGTTTTTACATGTGTCCATACGGGCGTTTTCAAGGCGTCATGTTTGATGATCACAGCAAGGTCATTACCTATCAGGACTGGCGGGGCGAAGGGCGCGCCAAACCGGGCAAAAGCCGGGATTTTTCAGATCGGGGCCATTGCGTTGATTGTTCCTTGTGCGTACAGGCCTGCCCGACCGGGATCGATATTCGCGACGGGCAACAAATGGAATGTATTGGTTGCGGTTTATGTATAGATGCCTGCGATACCGTCATGCAAAAATTCAACCTTCCCACCAGCCTGATTACCTACGACTCGGCCTATAACATCCAGCAGGCATCCAAAGGAGAGGCGACACAAAACCCGTTGCTACGCCCACGTGTAGTGGTCTATATCGCCATCTTACTGACCACCATTATCGCCGCAATCGTCAGTATAAACATGCGGGCTGAAACAACTGTTTCAATCCTGCGCGACCGCGCCCCTTTCTTTGTCAAGCTCAGTTCCGGGCAGATCCAAAACGCCTATACCATTCGATTGATTAACAAATCCACACAGGATAGAAACTACACCTTACATCTGATCGGTCTGGCAAATCCGACAGTACGTATCATCGGGCAAAAGGACGATAAACTTCACCTAAAAGCCGGTGAGGTCGGGACTTTCCGCATGATTGTCAAAAGTGATCTTCCGGATAATGCACAGGCTCGCCTGCCCATTCATGTCCAATTTGCGGACCCCGAAAAAAACGATATTCAGATTGCAGAAACCTTGTTCATCGGCCCTCAACATTAACCAAAATAAAAGGGGAAGAAACTCCGGTCTCCTCCCCTTTTGATAAAAACAATTGCTTCACATAAAATAAACTTGAAACAAGTGTTGCAAATCTAAAAACTTGTCGCTACTCTTATGAAGATCACACTCAAAGGTGTCCTTCAATGACGTATGACGAGCTTCTAAAACGCATTAACGAAAGCTACCAGAATATGAGCCCACAGGTTCAACTGGCGGCACGTTACGTCATTGATAATGCCGAGGATGTCGCCCTTGTATCCATGCGACAACTTGCCAAGGAAGCCAACGTCCATCCGACAACCATGGTACGCTTGGGACAATTTTTGGGGTTTGAAGGATTCAACGACATGCGTGATCTTTTTCAACATCGCTTGCGCCTGTCCCCGGAAGATTATGTCGGACGTGCACGCGGTTTGCAACGCCAAGCCGGGCATGCCTTTGAATTGATCGAGGAAATCGAAGAAACATCCAAGAAAAACATTCACCGTACCCTGCACGCGATCGGCGCAGATATTTTGGACGAAACGGCTGATTTTTTGCTCAGCGCCAAACGCATTTATGTCATGGGCATGCGCATTTCCTTTCCGGTTGCCTTTGCCTTTTACTATGCCTATTCCATGTTTCGCGCCAACGCGCACTTGATTGATGGCAAGGCGGGCATTGCCGCAGACACCTTGCGCGATATCGGCCCCGGTGATGTGCTGTTTGCCATTTCCAACACACCTTTCAGCCGTGAAACCGTTCAGGCGGCACAATATGCCCGCAAAAAAGGCGCAACGATTGTGGCGATTTCCGATACGGAAATTTCACCCATTGTCGGTCCCGGTGATCGTAATCTTATGATCCGCAATGTCTCACCCACATTTTTTCCTTCTGCCAGCGCCAGTATTGCGCTGGTGGAAAGCCTCATCGCCATTATGATTTCAAAAGGTGGCGAAGAACTGGTTGAAACTGTCGCCCAAAGTAAAGAACAGCTCGATCAATTTGATGCCTATTGGGAAGACCAACCCTGATAGCCCCCCTTCCACCCTACGATAAGGATGACAAGCGATGGCCACACATGTCTTTCATCGCAGTTTAAAAAGCAAACTCCCCCTCGCCGTTCGCGGTGACGGCCCTTATATTATCGACGAAAACGGCAAACGATATCTGGACGCGTCCGGTGGTGCCGCTGTTTCCTGCCTTGGTCACAGTAACGAGGCGGTTCGCGCCGCCATTCATGCCCAGGTCGATCAACTGGCCTACGCCCACACCGGCTTTTTTTCCTCCAAACCCGCAGAAGACCTTGCCGATTTTCTCATTGCCCGCGCACCGGGCAATATGGAAGCCGCCTATTTCGTTTCCGGCGGGTCCGAGGCCGTGGAAACCGCCCTTAAGATGGCGCGCCAGTATTTTCTGGAAATAGGACAACCCGAACGCAAACATTTTATCGCACGCGGGCAAAGCTATCACGGCAATACGCTTGGTGCATTATCTGTGGGCGGTAACCAATGGCGCAAAAAACAGTTTGCCCCCTTGCTGGTTGAACAGGGCCGTGTCTCCCCCTGTTATCCTTATCGGGACCAAAAGGCACAGGAAAGTGAAGAAGAGTATGCCACCCGTCTTGCCGATGAACTGGAAAACGAAATCAATCGTCTCGGGGCTGAAAATATCATCGGATTTGTTGCGGAAACCGTTTCCGGGGCCACATTGGGCGCACAAACCGGGGTAAAAACCTACTTCCAAAAAATCCGCGACATTTGTGATCATTACGACATCCTGCTGATCCTTGACGAAGTCATGTGCGGCATGGGACGGACCGGCAGTTTGTTTGCTTATGAACAGGAAGGCATCGTTCCCGATATTGTCACCATTGCCAAAGGATTGGGCGGCGGATATCAACCGATCGGGGCAGCCCTAGTTTCAGACAAAATCTATCGCGCTTTTCAACAAGGTTCCGGCGTTTTTATGAACGGGCATACTTACCTTGGGCATCCTATCGCTTGCGCAGCCGCCTTGGCCGTTCAGAAAGAAATCGAAAAACACAACCTGATCGACAATGTTCAAAAAATGGGGGACCTCTTGGATAAAAAACTCCATGAGGCCTTCGACAACCATCCGCACGTTGGCGACATTCGTGGACGTGGCCTGTTCCGCGCTGTCGAATTTGTGGAAGATAAAAAGACCAAGACCCCATTTGATCCGGCGTTTTCTTTAAATACAAAACTCAAAAAAACGGCAATGGATTTGGGGATGATTTGCTACCCCAATGGCGGCACCATTGACGGGCGACTTGGCGACCATGTCCTGCTTGCCCCGCCCTTCATTGCAGATGAAGCCTTGATTGACGAAATTGTGTCACGCCTGACGCGTGCCCTTAACCGTGTCACCGGGCGGGAATAGACTTATGAAAAACGATATGATGTTATGCGTCGCCCCCAATGGGGCACGCCTTGGTAAAGCCGATCACCCCGCCTTGCCCATCACCCCGGACGAACTGGCCGATTGCGCCGAAGAGTGCGCAAAAGCCGGGGCCGCAATGATCCACCTGCATGTGCGTGATTCTAATGAACGACATGTTTTAGATGCAGGACGTTATAAGGATGCCATACGTGCGATTCGCAATCGCATGGGCGATAATATTGTTATTCAGGTCACAACAGAGGCGGTCGGACAATATCAAGCCGAACAACAGCGCGATATGGTCCAGTCCCTCAAGCCCGAAGCCGTTTCCTTGAGCTTGCGCGAACTTCTGCCAGAAGGCGCAGATGAGCAAACATTTGCTAAGTTTTGGCAGTGGATGAGCAATGAAAGAATCTGGCCGCAGATTATCCTTTACGATGAAAATGACATTCAACGTTTTCTGACCTTGCGCAACACAGGTATTTTTGGACAAAGTCACCTTTCCATCCTCATCGTTCTAGGGCGTTACGGACAACAACTGGCCAAACCACAAGACCTCCTTGATCCTTATCACCTGATCAAAGATCAACCCGATCTGGATTGGAGTGTCTGCGCGTTTGGCCAGCATGAAAATGCCTGTATCTCTATGGCGGCAGCCCTTGGCGGTCATGGTAGAATCGGATTTGAAAACAACCGCTTACTGGCAGATGGGTCCACAGCCCCCAACAATGGGGAACTGGTCGCACAAGCCGCCCTCAGCGCCCGGTTGACAGGACGCGAACCGATGCGTGCCACCACTTTACGATCCTTGCGTATCAAAAGACCAAATGGAGAATAAAAAAATATTTTTCAAAGAGATGTTGAAATATTTGTTTTGATAGTCATTTGAAAGAAACAAGTGTTGCAGTTCCATTTCAACTATGCTTAGGTATTACCATTAATGATTAAAAAAGCAAAAATGCTTTTCGTCCGGTTAGGGCAATAAACAACCAAAGTCATACTGGAACGGCATAACCAAACGCCATTTCAGGGAAAGGCCTGTGAAAACAGGCATAAGTCAGGATTCATATCCGAAACGGGAGAGTTAAATATGATCTTTAAAAAAGCCTTTGTTGCAACAGCGGCAATTATCGGTTTCGCTGCTGCCTCTATGGGGGTTGCTCAGGCAGAACAAAAATTCATCACAATCGGTACAGGTGGCGTAACCGGTGTTTACTATCCGACCGGCGGTGCGATTTGCCGTCTGGTGAACAAGGATCGTAAAGCTCATGGTATCCGTTGTTCCGCAGAATCCACAGGCGGTTCTGTTTATAACATCAACACCATTCGTGCTGGTGAGCTGGACATGGGCGTTGCCCAGTCCGATTGGCAATACCATGCTTATCACGGCACAAGCAAATTCGAAGAGTCTGGTCCGTTTAAAGAATTACGTGCTGTTTTCTCTGTCCACCCGGAACCGTTCACGGTTATCGCGCGCGCAGATAGCGGTATTAAAAACTTTATGGACCTCAAAGGTAAACGCGTAAACATCGGCAACCCCGGTTCCGGTCAACGCGGCACTATGGAAGTTTTGATGAAAGCACTGGGCTGGACCAAAGACGATTTCGCCTTGGCATCCGAGTTGAAAGCGGCTGAACAGTCCAAAGCCTTGTGTGACAACAAAATTGATGCCATGATTTACACTGTTGGTCACCCTAATGGCTCCATCAAAGAAGCCACAACATCTTGTGACAGTGTTGTCGTAACGGTTGACGGCCCTGTTGTTGAAAAACTGGTTGCTGACAATGACTACTACCGTGTTGCCACTATTCCGGCCGGTATGTATCGCGGCAACCCGGAAGATACCAAAACATTTGGTGTCGGCGCGACATTCGTTTCTTCCACAAATACACCGGCAGACACTGTTTATCAGGTTGTTAAAGCTGTGTTCGAAAACTTCGATCAGTTCCAAAAATTCCACCCGGCATTTGCGAACCTGAAAAAAGAAGAAATGATCAAAGATGGCCTGTCCGCACCGTTGCATGACGGCGCAGCCAAATACTACAAAGAAGCTGGTCTTCTGAAGTAAGTATATGCTTTGAATGCGAACAAAAAGGGGGAGCTTGTGTGCAAGCTCCCCCTTTTTCCATCTACATACGCGCAGATCATTTTGACGCAAAGGAGTATTCGCGATGGGTCAAAATACGGAAAGTAAAAACACGGCTATGAGTGCCGAAGAACTGGTCGCCGAAGCCGATACCGGCGGGCGCCGTCCTTTCGGACTTGCCGGACAAATTCTATTATTCACCGCCCTCGGTTGGTCGATTTTTCAAGTGTGGTATGCTTCACCACTGCCCTTTATTTTCGGGGTTGGGGTTCTCAATGATACCGAAGCCCGCGCCATCCATTTGGCGATTGCCGTCTTTTTATCTTTTACCTCTTTTCCCGCAACCAAACATTCCCCCAAGTCTTATATTCCCATCCAAGACTGGGCCATGTCCTTGATCGGTGCCTTTTGCGCCGCTTATTTATTCCTTTTCTACAATCAACTGGCGGACCGTCCCGGCAATCCGACGCAATTCGATGTCATTGTCGGTGTTGTCGGTATGATCCTGTTGCTCGAAGCCACTCGACGCGCCTTGGGCCCACCCTTGATGGTCGTGGCGGGTGTCTTTTTGACATATACTTTTGCTGGACCCTACATGCCGGATGTTATTGCCCACCAAGGGGCCTCCCTCAACAAAGGGATGTCGCACTACTGGCTGACAACCGAAGGTGTGTTTGGCGTTGCTCTTGGGGTTTCGACCTCAATGGTCTTTCTGTTTGTCCTGTTCGGCGCCCTTTTGGAACAAGCCGGTGCCGGTAATTATTTTATCCGCGTGGCCTTTGCCCTGATGGGACATATGCGCGGTGGACCGGCCAAGGCCGCAGTGGTTTCCTCTGCCATGACCGGTATGATTTCGGGTTCCTCCATCGCCAACGTTGTGACCACCGGCACCTTCACCATCCCCTTAATGAAAAAAGTCGGATTTTCGGCTGAAAAGGCCGGTGCGGTCGAAGTCGCCTCCAGTACCAATGGTCAATTAACCCCACCGATCATGGGGGCTGCGGCCTTCCTGATTGTGGAATATACTGGCGTTCCTTTTATTGATGTCATTAAACATGCGTTCTTACCTGCGGTTATTTCCTATATCGCCTTGGTCTATATTGTGCATCTTGAGGCGATGAAAGCCAACATGCAAGGCTTGCCTCGCATCCATAAAATCGGCCTGAAAGGCAGCTTAATCGGTGCCCTCAGTATCTTTATCATTTTAGGTGGGTTGATCTGGATTATGCCGCCCTTGCTGGGATGGGTCAAAGTCATGGCCGGGGACGCAACAGGTTGGGTGGTTGCCCTTGGATTGGCAGTTATCTATATCGCTTTGGTCAAATTTGCCGCACGTTACCCGGAACTGGATACAACACCGGAAATTAACGAACTTCCCCCCGTTGGCCCGACCGTCAAAGTCGGCTTGTACTTCCTGTTACCTGTTGTGGTTCTGGTCTGGTGTTTAACGGTTGAACGTATGTCACCGGGATTATCGGCCTTTTGGGCAACCGTCTTTATGATGTTTGTCGTTATCACACAACGTCCGTTGATGGCATATTTCCGTAACAAGGGCGACGATGTCCAGACGGCCTATAAAACCGGTCTGTCCGATTTGTTCAATGGCATGGTTTCCGGTGCGCGCAATATGATCGGGATCGGTGTGGCAACAGCCGCTGCCGGGATCGTGGTGGGCACTGTCACCCTGACCGGGATCGGCCTTGTCATGACAGAATTTATCGAACTGATTTCGGGCGGTTCTGTTATGTTGATGTTGATCTTCACTGCCATTATCAGCTTGATCCTTGGCATGGGTTTACCGACAACCGCCAACTATATTGTTGTGTCTTCTTTAATGGCACCGGTGATTGTGGCATTGGGGGCGCAAAGCGGTCTTATTGTTCCATTAATTGCGGTTCATTTGTTCGTCTTTTATTTCGGCATCTTAGCCGATGATACGCCCCCTGTCGGGTTGGCGGCTTTTGCCGCAGCAGCCATTTCACAAGGTGATCCCATTCGAACGGGCTTGCAGGGCTTCATGTATGATATCCGAACGGCGATTTTGCCCTTTATGTTCATCTTCAACACAGAATTGTTGATGATCGGGATAACCGGGCCTATCCATCTCATATCGGTGATTGTCGTCGCCGTCATCGCGATGCTTAGCTTTGCGGCCGCAACACAAGGCTATTTCCTTGTGAGAAGCAAGATCTGGGAAACGGCAGCCCTGTTGCTCATTGCCTTCACATTGTTCCGTCCTGCCTTCTGGCTGGATATGATCATCCCGCCTTATGAAGAACGTCCGGGTACGGAATTAATGAGCTTGGCGGAAGGGGTCAAAGACGGTGGAAGCCTGACCATTCAAATCAATGGCATCGACCTGCAAGGAAACGATGTTTCCAAAGCTGTCATGATCCCGATGGGACCAAAAGCCAGCGGCACGGATCGTCTGAATTTTGCAGGCATTGAACTGCGCAATGAAGACGGCAAAGCCATTGTCGACAATGTCATGTTTGACAGTCCGGCGGCCAAGTTGGGCGTTGATTTCGATTTTGAAATCAGTGGCGTTCAGGTGGAAACAGACCGACCGACCAAGCAAATCATGTTTATCCCTGCATTTGTGCTGCTGGGGCTTGTGATTCTGGCGCAACGTGCGCGCCGTCGAAAAGAAGTCCCTTCATCCGCAGCCCGCGCACAAGGAGCGTAAAATGTATAAAGATATCCTTCTCCCCATCGATTTGGCAGAACCGAGTTCCTGGCACAAAACACTGCCAAGCGCCATTGAAATGTGCAAAACTTTCAACAGTAAACTTCATGTGATGAGCGTGGTGCCGGACTTCGGCAGCTCGCTCGTCGGATCTTTTTTCCCAAAAGGTTTTGAAGCCAAAGCACTGGAAGAAACAAAGAAAATCTTAAAGCAATTTGTGACGGACAACATTCCAGACGGGATCGAAGTCCAGCGCATCATTGCAAACGGAACTGTCTATGATGAAATTTTGCGGGTATGTCATGAGGTTGATATTGACCTGATTATCATGTCCGCCCATCGCCCCAAACTCGAAGACTACCTGCTTGGCCCCAACTCCGCACGGGTTGTACGCCATGCCAAATGTTCCGTCTTTGTCGTTCGCGATTAAGAAACAGGTAGCCATCAAAAAAGCCCATTGCATCCTGTGCAATGGGCTTTTTCTTTGTTCATACTTCAGATTTTAGGCAGCGCTTTGGGCAGATTTTGCAGCCGCCTTACGACCCGCTTCAAAAGCTTTATCGTTTAGTTCGGCCAGTTCGGGTTTTTTCTGGCGGAAACGTTCCACGATAATGTCTTTCAAAACCTGCGCATCAAACGGCAAATGTTCAGAAATCGCCCCCATTAAAATGGTATTGACCAAACGCATTTCCCCCAGTTCGCGGGCGATTTCACCGGCGTCAAAATCATAGACTTCCACCCCGTTTTTACGCATTTCTTCCACAGGGTTATCTGGATATTCAAACAGACCGACATTGACCACAGGCGGTTTGATACGCGATGTATTAACCATCGCAACACCACCCTTTTTCAAATGTTTGGCCCACCGCATCGCTTCTGCCGGTTCAAACCCGACGAGAATATCGGCTTCGCCTTTCGGGATTGCAGGCGAAAGTACTTTTTCACCAAAACGCACATGCGATGTGACAACACCACCGCGTTGCGCCATACCGGCAACCTCGGTCTTTTTCACGTCGAACCCTAATTGAATGGCAGCCATAGACAGGACTTCAGACGCCGTCATCACCCCTTGCCCACCAATGCCGCAAACGAGGATATTGGTCAGTTCCGCATTATTGGACATTTTTGGCTACCTCCAGAAAGCTAACGGGTTTAATGACATCGGGACCACAGGTACTGACACATAGATTACAGCCTGTACAAGCGGTTGTTTCAATCTCGACATAGGCTTTTTCGACCTCTTTCCCGGATTTGCGCGTTTCGGTTTCACGCCGCGTTACGATAATCGCCGGACAACCTGTGCTCAGACAATTGGCACAGCCCGTACAGCCATCAATCACTTTCAAAGGATTTTGACGTTTAAAGCGCGTGGTCAACACGCAGGGCTGATCGGTAATAATAACAGAGGGTTCGTTCTGATTAATTTCTTCCTTAATCGCCTTGAACATGGTCGGCATTTCATAAGGATTGACCCGGCGGACACGGTCTGGATTAACCCCAAGGGCCACAACGATTTTTTCAAAATCAGCACGCGGCGCTTCATTACCATGAATATCAAACCCGGTTCCGGCATGTTCCTGCCCGCCCGTCATACCTGTTGTGCGGTTATCCAGCAACATCACGGTGACGTTCCCGCGATTATAAATCACATCCAATAATGGTTGCATGCCCATATGCAGGAAGGTTGAATCCCCGATCACCGCCACAACAGGCTTGTCTTTATCTTCGTCAGACGCGCCGAGCGTCATGCCCAGTGCCATAGAAATAGACGCCCCCATACAGGTGGTCGTATCCAGTGCTTTCCAAGGGTGCCCAGCCCCTAACGTATAACAACCGATATCACCTGCAATGCGGATTTTCTTATGCAGTTTGGACAAGCAGTAATAAGGCGATAAATGCGGACAGGCCACACACATGGTCGGCGGACGTGGGAAAACAGGTAAATCAGGGTCGGCAAGATCATCCACGTTCTCGCCATATAATTCGCGAATGGGCTTGTCCAAAATCAGCGGGCTGAGCTCGCCCGTTTTTGGCAGGATATCCTTGCCATGTACAGCCACACCTGCGGCCTTCAATTCCGTTTCCACCAACGGTTCAGTTTCTTCAACCACAACCAGTTTGTCCACTGTTTCCCCGAACGCGCGGATTGCCTCAATCGGCACCGGGTAAGACATGCCCATTTTAAAAACAGGCGCATCAGGGAAGGCTTCCTTGACATGCAGATAAGCCGGACCCGAGGTCACAAACCCGATGCGTTTATCACTACCGTCTTCAACGCGGTTTAGATCGCATTCATTGACATAGGCTTTCAGGATCACATCGCGTGAACCTTGTTTCTTCAACAGTTCCTTGGCATGGGTCGGCACCATGACCCATTTGGTCGGATCATCCAAAAATCCTTTATGTTCATAGGCTTGACGTTCCCCGACAGTCACAAGCCCCTTCACATGACAGACACGTGTTGTCATACGGATGATGACGGGAATGCCGAACTTTTCAGAAAGCTCATAGGCGCGGATAGCCATTTCATAGGCTTCTTGGGAATCACAGGGTTCTAAAATCGGCAAATGGGCAAAACGGCCCCAAAAACGTGTGTCCTGTTCATTCTGCGATGACGATAACCCGACATCATCGGCAACAGCAATCACCAGCCCCCCATTTACCCCGGCCAATGTTTGTGACATCAGCGCATCAGAGGCCACATTAACGCCAACATGTTTCATCGCACAGAAAGATCGTGCCCCGACAACACAGGCCCCGATGGCAACTTCCAGAGAAACTTTTTCATTCACCGACCATTGGGCATGAATGTCTGGATAGAGGGCTAGATTTTCCAGTATTTCGGTAGACGGCGTCCCCGGATAGGCCGTTGCGACCTGAACACCGGCTTCCCAGACACCCCGTGCTAGGGCTTCGTTACCGGACAACAGATGTCTGCTGTCGGCGATGGCTTTAACAATTGCGTTCACGTTTTTGCACCTGACTCTTTTTAAATTCCTCACGAAAAGAAGCGCGTCTAGCGCACCCCCTCGCGAGGCAAGATACGATAAAAACGTCATTTTTCGCAATTTTTTTGTAATTTTATTTACATAAAACATTTGATAACGAACAAATAAAACAAAGCGTTACAAATTAAGCCATTATTCCCACGTTGATGTTACATATTTTGGAATGATTACATTTCGTCACATATGCAACTACTTTCATTGCGCATACAAAATGAGCAGATATAATCCCGAAATAGGTCATCTCTCCTTACCGATTCTGACGTTACTTCAACGCCCCTTCCCAGAAACCGACAGAATATAAATCTTAAGAAAATATTTGATAATAATTATCAGTTGCACTATTAAAGAAGGGAGAGTTCCCAATATAAGGATATGCCATGCCCTCTTCATATGACCGCCACACAATCTCGCTCAGTGATACAATGGCATTGCGCATTTTACGCGCTTGCCCACGTGCCGCTGCTTCGATGAATATGGCCCCGCAGGAATGTAAATTGTTATGTGAATTCCGCCTTGAACTGGCAAAAAACAGCCGCACCGCATTGGAACTCTCCCATATGAATACGCCCTGTATTTCCAGCCATGAGCGGTGCATCCTTAATGGATTGGCGGCCGTTCAAAATAACAGACCGGATCGATTTTTACATATTTTGGAATGGCTGGTGCCTGTTTGGGCGCGCGCGACAGTACAGAAAAAATTCCAAGTGATTGCACACCTATTAAGCATTCATAATATTCATTTGAGTCTACCCACCTTGCCGTCCCCCACCCCATGCGAAACGGTGGAGCTTCGTGCCATTAACGGATAGATTTGGCGAATTGAAAACTTTCTCCATAACGCCGATAGAGGCGTTCCCCCAGCAAGAAGAGCAAGATCCCTCCATAGATCAAGGGTTCCCGCACATCGGCTTTGACCAACAGATAGAAATGGACAACACCCATAATGGCAATGGGATAGACAAGTTTATGCAGTTTCTTCCAACGCGCCCCACCCAGTTTGCGCACCATGATTTTCGGGGACGTCACCGCCAAGGGGATCAATAATAAAAGGGCCGTCATCCCAATGGTGATATAAGGGCGTTTGACAATATCTTTCCAAATGGTCGCCCAGTCAAAGAAATGATCAATGCCGATATAAACCGCCAGATGTAAGAAAGCATAGAAAAAGGCAAAAAGACCGATCATTCGACGATAACGCATTACCCATGCCCAGCCCATCAGGCGGCGCACGGTGCTGATCGCCAAACCCAGCAATAAAAACCGCAAGGTCCAATCCCCGAGATCACGCAGGATGGTTTCAATCGGATTGGCCCCCAATGTGCCCGTAAAAATGCCATAGACCAACCAGAACGCTGGAAGCAGACACACTAGAAAGACAAACGGTTTGATCGGTATTTTTCTTTTTCCTGCCATTAGAAATTCTTCCTCAAATCCATGCCTTTATAAAGATCGGCGACTTCTTCCGCATACCCATTAAAGGCCAGTGTCGGACGGCGGAAAAATTCACCGATGCGGCGTTCCTTGGCTTGTGTCCAGCGCGGATGATCCACATCCGGGTTGACGTTGGCATAAAAGCCATACTCACTGGGTGCCTGTTGCATCCATGTGGATGTCGGCATTTTATCGACAAAGCGAATACGCACGATGGATTTAATGCTTTTGAACCCATACTTCCACGGCACAACCAGACGGATCGGCGCGCCATTTTGCGGGGGCAACTCTTCGCCAAAAATCCCGGTGGCCAGCAATGTCAGCGGATGCATAGCTTCATCCATACGCAAACCTTCAGTATAGGGCCACGCAATGATCGGATATTTCTGCCCCGGAAACTGTTTCGGATCAAAAAGCGTGGTAAATTCCACATATTTGGCTTCGGTTTTGGGATCAAACTTTTTCAACAGACTGGCCAATTCCACACCCACCCACGGGATAACCATAGACCATGCTTCGACGCAGCGCATGCGATAGATGCGTTCTTCCTGTTGATATTGCCCCATCAGGTCTTCAATACCAATTTCACCGGGGTTGTTGCATAAACCGTCTACCTTAATGGTCCAAGGCTTGGGCTGAAAATCACCGGAGTTATCCAAAGGATCGCCCTTGCCCGTGCCAAATTCATAAAAATTGTTGTAACTGGTGACGTCATCATATTTGTTTAGCTTTTCATCGGTACTGAACGGGCTTTTGATGATGCCTTCGATCTTTTGCGGCAAATAAGCCTGTGCCGATGTTGGCAAAATCGCCGCAGCACTCAGCGCCAGTGTCGCTTTTAAAAAATCGCGTCGCTTCAGGTAGGCGGCTTTGGATGTAATCTCAAAAGACTTTGGGTCACTTGCAATCGTGTGTTTAATCAACATATCAGCACTCACATAAATCGTTACCGGTTTCTTATAGTAATATGGTAATGATTTGCGCGCGCCCCACATTAAATAACAATTTCGTGAGCACCTGATGAGCATCGAAGACCGTTTAACCGAATTGGAAATACGCATCACCCATCAAGACAGTACAATTGATGAGTTGAACAAAACGGTTTTTGAACAATGGCAGACTATTGAAAAACTGACCAAGGAACTGCTATCCATGAAGGATCGGGTCAAGGCTGTTGCCCCCAGTGAAATTGACGATGCCCCTTATATTCCGCCACATTATTAAGGATTAAGGATATAAAAAATGATCAAATATAAGCTGCAATGTGATCAAGGCCATGTGTTTGAAGACTGGTTTGCCAGTTCATCCAAATTTGATGACATGAGCGAAAAAGGCGAACATAGCTGCCCGGAATGTGGGTCCAGCCACGTCAAAAAAACCATTATGGCCCCAAGTGTATCCACCGCGCCACAGGCTCCGTCCTGTGCCTCTGCGCCGATGTGTTCCAATATGGGTTGTCCGGCGATGCAAGGTTAAAGCCATGACAAAAACCAGCCGTTTATGGATCGTATTGGCCGGATTAATGGGGGCCGAAGCCGTTATTGCCGGGGCACTGTCTGCGCATGCGGGCTTATCCGAACAGGCTGTGTTATGGGTGGATAAGGCGGTTAGTTATGAATTTTGGCACGCCCTTGCCCTTTTGGCTGTGGCCCTTTTGTCTTTACGCGAAAATTCCCGTCTTCTCACCTTATCCGGTGTACTGTTCACCGCAGGTGTGGCCTTGTTCTGCGGTACGCTTTACATGAAGGGATTTTGGGAGATTACCCCCTTCCCCATGTCGGCCCCACTGGGTGGATTTTGCTTGATTGGCGGTTGGTGTGTGCTGGCTTTTTACGGGTTCAAAGCCAAAAACTGATCATCCCAGATCAAAACGATGTTCATAACGAATAGTCATGGACACACCGCCATAACCGTTTGGGCTTAAAGCCTTGACGGCCTCGCGCGGTAACGGAATGCCTACTTTTTTGGAATAAAGAACCATCGCAGCCACAGTCGTCGCATGATCAAACACTTTGCGCGATACATCATCATCAATCGCCGTTGAGACCTTGGCAACAATACTGAAGTCATCGCCCCCCATGACTTTGACGGCAGACACATTTGTTTGATTGCCACTGACACCTTCTTTTCGACCATGAAAAAAGGCCAGCGCATTGCGCAATTCGATATCGGTATATTCAATGCGTCTGATCTCGACCGGCATTTTTCTTTTTATTCCAAACAGATTTCGCCTGCGCGTTTATATAGCGCAGAGTTTCCAACAAAGAAACATACAATTTCAGGTTTCAATCAAACCGAACGGATCATCAGGGTTAGAATATTCCCTTCCAACTTCAGCGCTTTTTTCGCACTGCGTGGCACCGGCAACTTGTGATCCTGACAAAAAACCAGCAAGACCGTAATCATTTCACGCGCGGGCAGCCCGACATGGGCATCTTTATCTTCACCAAAATAAAGAACAATTCGCCCACCCCCTTCTTCTGCAATCGAATGAATGGGCCGCTTGGGCACCTTGCGTCCCGTCCGGTTGGCATAAGCAATCAATGCTGCTTTGACCTCTTCCAGACTGAAACCTATTTTTCGGATCTCAGTTGCCATGATCCGCCCCCGAAACCGTCATTCTAATGCGCTTCTTCCCAATTGTGTCCGGTGCCGATATCCACCACCAACGGCACATCCAGATCAACAGCACTTTCCATAACGCTACGTAAAACCTCCGCCGTTTTTTCTTGCTCTTGCGGCGTGACCTCCAGCACCAGTTCATCATGGACTTGCAACAAGATTTTGGCGGACAAACCGGCATCGTGCAACGCACCGGGTAAGCGGATCATCGCACGTTTAATAATATCGGCGGCCCCGCCCTGAATGGGGGCGTTAATGGCAGCGCGTTCCCCATAGGCACGGCGCGCCCCGTTTTTATCATTAATACCAGGGACAAAACATTTCCGCCCCAAGAACGTGGTCACATAGCCATATTCACGGGCTTCTTCCTTGGCATCATCCATAAATTTGCGAATGCCGGGATATTGTTCGAAATAGGCCTGAATATATTCTTTGGCCTCCTCATTACCAATACCCAACTGTTTTGCCAAACCATATTGGGATTGCCCATAGATAATGCCGAAATTAATAGCCTTTGCATTGCGCCGGACCATCGGGTCCATCCCTTCCACCGGTACACCAAAGACCTGTGACGCGGTCAAAGCATGGATATCCACACCGTTTTGAAAGGCGTCTTTCAAGGTGTCGATTTTGGCAACATGGGCAAGCAGGCGCAATTCGATTTGCGAGTAATCCGCTGCCATCAAAATCTTGCCTTCATCAGCAATAAAGGCATGGCGAATGCGACGGCCTTCTTCCGTACGGATCGGAATGTTTTGCAGGTTCGGATCAGATGAACTGAGGCGCCCGGTCGAAGTCACCGCCTGCTGGAACGAGGTATGCACCCGCCCGGTTTTGGCATTAACCTGTGCAATCAAGGCATCGGCATAAGTGCTTTTTAATTTCGATAACTGGCGCCATTGCAGCACTTTGGCGGGTAATTCATGTCCTGCGTCCACCAGTTTTTCCAAAACCCCGACCCCGGTTTGATAGGCACCTGTTTTGCCTTTTTTCCCACCGGGAAGCTCCAGATCATCAAACAGAACCTCACCGAGTTGCTTGGGCGACCCGATGTTAAATGCGCGCCCGGCCAGTTCGTGGATTTTAATTTCCAATTGCGCCATACGGCCTGCAAATTCTTCACTCACCCCGCGCAATTCCTGCACATCAACCCGGATACCGTTTTGTTCCATCATCGTCAAAACGGGGATCAACGGGCGTTCCATCGTTTCATATAACGTCACATTTTTTTGTGCCGCCAATTGCGGTTTGAAAATCTTGTGCAAACGTAATGTGATGTCGGCATCTTCTGCGGCGTAATCAAGGGCTTTATCCAGTTCGACCAAATCAAAGGTAATCTGGTTTTTCCCGGTGCCACAGACATCTTTAAACGCAATGGGTTTCAGACCGAGATGAAGCTCGGACAATTCATCCATCCCATGACCATGCATGGCCCCTTCATTGATGTATGACAGAACCATCGTGTCATCGATTGGGGTCACATTGATCCCGCCATTATCCGGGTTCGATAAAACCAGCATATCGTATTTGATATTCTGCCCGACTTTTAAAACGGCCTCATCTTCCAACAGGCTTTTCAGCAATTCAACCGCCCGATCAAACGGTACTTGTTGCGGGGTACTTGCATCGCCTTCATCATCGCCAAACAAAGACGTTTGCGCGGCTTGTCCTGATTTATGACGCAAGGGGATATAACAGGCCTTGCCAACCTCGTATGATAAAGACACCCCCACAAGATTAGCCGACATGGCATTTAAAGAATCGGTTTCCGTATCGACCGCAACCGTCCCACACAAACGCGCACCTTCGACCCAGCGCGACAAGGTGGCCTCATCCTGCACTAACTCATATGCGGTTTCTTTCGGACTTAGGCTTGCCATATTGGGTAAAGCCACTTCGCCACTTGCGCGTTCCTGCGTTTGCCCGTCTTCATCCATGCTCAGTTCCACACCGAACTTGGCCGCAATACGCGGGATCAAAGATTTAAACGATTGTTCTTCAAAAAAGGCGATGAGTTTATCTGCATCGATCTGGCGTGTTGCAAAATCTGCCAATTTTTGTTCAACCGGGACATCCTGACACAAAGTCACCAACTGCTTGGAAATACGTGCCATTTCCGCCTGTTCGATCAGGCGTTCGCGGCGTTTGGTCTGTTTGATTTCGCCAGCGCGTTCCAACAAAGTTTCCAGATCACCATATTCATTGATCAACTGCGCCGCTGTTTTCGGGCCAATCCCTGCAACACCGGGTACATTATCCGAACTATCGCCCGCCAAGGCCTGAACATCCACAACCCTGTCCGGGCCAACCCCGAATTTTTCCACCACTTCATCATGGGTGATGATGCGGTTTTTCATCGTGTCCATCATGGAAATATTATCATCGACAAGCTGCATCAAGTCTTTATCGATAGACACGATCGTCACTTGCGCGCCCATTGCGGATGCTTGCTTGGCATAAGTCGCAATCAGGTCATCGGCTTCGTAACCTTCCATTTCCACACTGGCGACATTAAAAGCTTTTACGGCTTCACGGACCAAGGCAAATTGCGGGATCAAGTCATCGGGTGGTGGTGGACGGTGCGCTTTATATTCCCCGTAGATATCGTTCCTGAATGTTTTACGCGCCGTATCAAACACCACGGCCACATGGTCTGCATCCGTATCGCCCAACAGCTTCATCAACATGGAACAAAAACCGTAAACAGCCCCAACCGGGGTCCCGTCAGCACGGCTCATCGGGTTGCGCATATTGGCGAAATATGCACGAAAAATAAAGCTGGACCCGTCAATGAGATAAACGTGTTCCGGCTTGGCCTGTGGTGTCACTTGATCAGTCATACTCCAGACTATAGCGTCCAATTTACAGAGAGCAAGAGAGCTTGTTGATCCGGATGGCGTTTTTCACCATAGATGAAAAATCATCATATATTTATGAATATGAAATTCTAGTTTGGTATTTTAATCATCCCCATAAAGAAGGGGGCAGTCCTCACGTTTTGCCGCTGCACAGTTGAAGAAATTAACAATATGGCGGGCATGTTTGCGTGAACGTCGATCAACACAGCGATTATAACTTGCAACCGCTTGCAAATATAACGCGGTCATATCCCGACAATTTTCAACATCCACCAGACGCGGTTTATAACGCAAATCAAACAGGCAATCCGGGATATCCGGATTTTCACACTTATAGGAAGTGACCATTTTCATACGCACATCGTCTTTGGCGTCTGCCTTTGCTGACGACTGTGCATTCATATCCGGCATAGATAGCAACGGTCCGTTCTCTTTTTCAGCAGGTTGATTGGCGCTCATATCCGGTTTTTCAATGTCCTTTATCAGTTTTTCCCAACTGGTTTGCGCCATTGCAGGTGAAACAGCCAGCATGAATAAGGCAAGTGATAAAATGAACCCGCGCATAACGCCCCCTTAAAAATATCAAATAAAACACAAAGACACTTTTAAGTTTATAGACGCAAATTGCAAGCAACAAAAAAGGATTCCCACTCTTGACGGGAATCCTTTTCAGCATAAATCAGTTATTCAAAAACGTGTCTTAGTGACCGTGCAGGGACACGCCTTCTTTTAACTTATAATGTTTGGAGCAATACGGACAAACGACTTCGTAGCCGTGTTCCTGTTTCAAGCTCAAGAATACACGCGGGTGGCCCGCAGCGCCGCCGTCACCATCACAAGCAACGGATGCAGTTTCAACCTCGATGATTTCTTCAGGCTTCATAATGCCCCCTAAAAACATTGTCATAAACTAAACTGAATGATACCGATTGCACAAAGGATTACAACCGGAGCAAATTTCGTGACAGCTTCTATAGCGCAAAATCAGAATAATGACACCTCTAATTCCACCCCGAATGGGGCGATTGAGGTAAAAAATCTATCCAAGACCTATAAGGGGCAGTACGGACAACCGGAAAAACATGCCCTGAACGATGTCTCCCTCACCATTCCGCAAGGATCCTTCTTTGCCTTATTGGGACCCAACGGGGCTGGAAAATCCACCTTCATCAATATCCTTGCCGGACTGGTTATCAAAACATCCGGGCAAGCCAAAATCTGGGGCTACGATATTGAAGACCAGATGCGCGCCGCGCGCCGCGCCATCGGTATTGTCCCGCAGGAACTTAACCTTGATCCCTTTTTCACCCCGCGTGAATTGATGGAAGTTCAAGCCGGTCTGTACGGTGTCCCACAAAACAAACGCCGCACCGATGAAATTTTGGAAGCTGTCGGCTTAGCGGATAAAGCCAATTCATATGCCCGCACCCTGTCCGGTGGGATGCGCCGCCGCCTTTTAGTCGCCAAGGCAATGGTCCATTCCCCCAAAATTTTAGTTCTGGATGAACCGACCGCCGGGGTGGATATCGAACTGCGTATTCAATTGTGGGATTATGTGCGGGAATTGAACCGTCAAGGCACCACGGTCCTGCTGACAACGCATTATCTGGAAGAAGCCGAAGAACTGTGTGATAAAGTCGCAATCATCAACCACGGCCGTTTGGTGGCCTGTGATGAAACCAAAACCTTGCTCAGTAAAATGGATGCCAAGGAATTGATCGTCACCGTTGCAGAAACGTTGAACGATGTCCCCGATATTCTACGCGGACATGGCTATAACGTCACCCTGACAGGTCCAAACCAGTTGTCCTTCCAATATAGTCCTAGCAAGGTGGAAATCGCCAAAATTTTGGATCTGGTTTCCCAAGCCCAACTGACCGTTGCCGACCTCGTCACAAAAGAAAGCGATTTGGAAGACCTCTTCCTGCGCCTGACTCGGGAAGATAATGCTAAAATCGCTTAAATTTTTCTGCCTTGGCCTTTGCCTGTTTCTGGTCGCCTGCACCCCCTATATGGAAGGGGCAGGCCCGGTAAAAAACATGCCCGATTTGGACGGCGATTTTTATGTTGCTGCCGATGGAGCCAGACTGCCCCTGCGCATCTGGAAACCTGACGGGACACCCAAGGCCGTTTTGCTAGGAGTTCATGGATTTAACGATTACGGCAATTTCTTAATGCCGGACATGCCTGCGTTCTTACAAGAAAACGGCATTTTATTGATTACATATGACCAACGCGGGTTCGGACAAGGCCCACATCCCGGAATTTGGGCGGGGACCGACACCATGATCAACGACCTCGCCAGCCTTATTCATCTGGTTCACAGCCGTTATGAAAACCTGCCTTTATACGTCATGGGTGAAAGCATGGGCGGTGCGATTGTTTTGAATACATTGGCGGAAATTAAACCCCTGCCTGTTGCCGGGGCAATCCTCTCCGCGCCTGCTGTTTGGGGCATGAGCACATGGCCGTGGTATCAAAAGGCCGCCCTATATATGTTCAGCTATAGCGTCCCGTGGATGAAGCTGAGCGGCGGGGGCATTGTGCAACCCACCGATGCCCTGAAAACTTGGAAAAATTGGAGCTTAGACCCCCTTGTCATTCGGGCAACGCGCGTTGATGCCCTTTTGGGTGTTTCACAAGCAATGGAACGTGCGTTAAATAATGCCGCCAAACTGGAAACACCCAGTCTTGTTTTATACGGGGAAAAGGACGAGGTGATCCCGCGCCTTCCCACCGCAGAAATGGTCAAAAAACTGCCCTCCAAACATCGCGTTGCCCTTTATGAAAACGGCTGGCACTGGTTGCCGCGCGATAAAAACGGCCCCCTTGTCTGGAAAGATATTCTCGCATGGATGAACGATCAAAAGGCCCCCCTTCCTTCACATATGGATCTCAACGCCCGAGCGCGTCTGGCGCCCTGATCGGCCTATAACAAAAACCGATCTTGCCTATTTTCCCGTCCGGCAACAAACAGGCTACATCCCTTTTACTAGATTTCAGCTTCGTCAATAATCCATTCTTCAACCTTGCCTGCATCGCGCCATTCCTTTAAGTGCGCCATATTCAAGATCGTTTCCATATAGTCTTTGACAACACCGTCAACCGCAACACCGTAAGTGTCAAAACGGCTGACGACAGGGGCGAACATCGCGTCCGCAATTGAAAAATCACCAAACAGGAACGGACCGTTTTGCCCGTAATTTTTCCGGCAATCGGTCCAAATGGCAAGGATACGGTCAATTTCGGCCTGACAGAGGGGGCTGGCGTGAAAGTTCCCACGTGCCCGGCGCATGTTCATCGGCATATCATTACGGATATTAAAAAAACCGGAATGCATTTCATAAGAAATTGAACGGGCATGGGCGCGGGCTGATTTATCAATCGGCCAAAGATTTGCATCGGGATATTCTTCGTTCAAATATTCACAAATCGCCAGAGAATCCCATATTTCCTGACCATCTACCTTTAAAACCGGCACCTTGCCTGATGGGGAATGCGTGAACAGTTCTTCTTTGAAGTTACCTTGCAGTAAAGGCACAATAATTTCGTCAAAATCCAGCCCCAAATGTTTCATCACCAACCAGGGACGCAAACTCCAGGAGGAATAATTTTTATTTCCCAAAATCAAACATAGTGCAGACATTATCCATTCCTTTTCGCTTATTTGAAAATAAACTTATAAGAGTTCTATTCACAGGACAATACAGATTCCATCGCCTTCACATTTGGGATTGTCGGATCAATGCAATCCGGTCATTATGGCGACAAATCATCTCATTTGAAAAAGGATGCCTCCATGCCTTCTCTGGATTATCTGCTGGATAAAAGCGACGACAAGACCATTACTCTGGTTCCCGTCCCGACCGAAGAATTCGAGAAATGGTTGAAAAAGCAAGATAAAGAGACAAAGAGTTGGATCGAAGCCAACGAGTTCAAGGCCGCAGGCGGGACAACGCTTGCCCTGCCGGGCAAAAAAGGCACCATTGAAGATATCTTGGTTGGTATTTCCGTCCATACCCCTATGTGGGATTATGCCGCCCTGCCAGCAAAACTTCCCAACGCAACCTACAGGATTAAAGGGCGCTTGGGCCGCGAAGAAGCCACAAGCGCATGCTTGGGCTGGGCTTTGGGCTGTTATAGTTTTGATTGGTATAAAGAATCGACAAAAGATTTTGCCCGCCTGATTAAGCCAAAATTTGCCGATGAACTCAGCGTCACCGCCTTGGCAGAAGGTATCGAATTAACACGAGATTTGATCAACATTCCCGCCGCCGATATGGGGCCGGTTGAACTGGCGCAGGCGGCACAGGATTTGGCAGACGAATTTCAAGCAGATTGCCAGATCATTATTGATCAAGACCTTATCGAACAAAATTTCCCAGCCGTTTATGCTGTGGGCAAGGGGGCCGAAAGCACACGCCGTCCCCGCCTGATCGACCTGAAATGGGGCACATTAGATGGTCCTCAAATCACATTGGTCGGCAAAGGGGTTTGTTTTGATACTGGCGGACTGGACATTAAACCCGCCCAGTTTATGAAATTGATGAAAAAAGACATGGGCGGTGCCGCGCATGTTTTGGGACTAGCCAAAGCCATTATGCGCGCAGAACTACCTGTAAACTTGCGTGTCATTATCCCGGCTGTGGAAAATGCGGTTTCCGACAAGGCCATGCGCCCGTTGGATGTGGTCGATTCGCGAAAAGGCCTTACCATTGAAATCGGACATACCGATGCAGAAGGTCGCGTTGTGCTCGCCGATGGGCTGGCTTTGGCTTGCGAAGACAAACCCGATATGGTTCTGGATTTCGCCACCCTGACAGGCGCCGCCCGTGTCGCCTTGGGAACAGAACTTCCGGCCCTGTTCTCCAACAATGACGAACTGGCCAATGATCTCTTAAATGCCGGGCAGGAAGAAGACGACAATATGTGGCGTCTCCCGCTCTGGGCACCTTATCGCAAAATGATTGACGGCAAGACAGCCGATCTCTCTAACGAATCCTCGGCCCCTTATGGCGGCGCAATCACCGCAGCCTTGTTTTTACAGGAATTTGTCGAAAAAGACATCGCATGGGCGCATCTGGATGTCATGGGCTGGAATACCGCAACCAAAGCCGGACGCCCCGAAGGCGGGGAGGCAATGGGCCTTCGCGCGGCCTTTGCCATGATAAAAAATCGAACTTAATCAATATTAAACGTTGCCCTGCCCTGCATAGCTTAGTAAATATGTTCGAACCCGTAACAAATGGCGAGTAAAATGGCTGTAGAACTAGAACCCGTTCAGGCACTGGACCTTTGGCGTAAAGCGATTATCGAAAGCGTACGTCGTGATGGTCCTGATCTGTCCGCCCGTCAAATGGCCTTGCTCCTGACCGTTTACCTGACGCCGCCGCCCCATACCGTGCGTGGTTTGGCAGAAAGCTTAAACGTTTCGAAACCCGCCATAACGCGCGCCCTTGACCGCCTTGGACAAATGGAGCTTCTGCGTCGCAAAGTTGATGATACTGACCGTCGCAGCGTTTTGGTTCAACGTACCGTCAAAGGGTCTGTTTATCTGCGTGAATTTGGCGAAATCATTGTACAAAGTGGTGCCAAATTGGGTGAAGACGCCTAGCCTTCTCGGTTGCTTACAATATTATACATTTCTTATATTTATTTTTTTGACGACACCTCCTATGATGCCCGCCATATAGGAACAAGGAGACCATAAGAAATGTCTGAGAAAGCCTTTCAGGATTATTATCCCGCCGATTTAAGCCATTGCTACGGTTGTGGCAACAACAACGCACACGGTCATCAGATCAAAAGCTTTTGGGATGGTGAAGAAACAGTTGCAGAATTTAACCCGTTGCCGGAACACACCGCCATTCCGGGTTTTGTCTATGGCGGCTTGATCGCTTCCCTCATCGACTGTCACGGAACAGGCAGCGCATCCGCCGCCGCCTATAAGGCTGCAGGTCGTGAACTGGGCAGCGAACCGGCGTTGCGATTTGTCACTGCCAATTTGAATGTTGATTTTCTAGCCCCGACCCCGATGGGCCAAACGCTGAAACTGCGCGGGACAATCACCGAATGCAAAGAAAAGAAGGTTGTTGTCGATATCACCGTCAGTGCAGGTGAAACCGTTTGCGCAAAAGGGCGTGTCATTGCGGTAAAAATGCCTGCCAGCATGGCCAGCTAAATCATCAAGCTCTCTTTATAAAAAAATGGCCTCAGAGTAATTCCGAGGCCATTAGTTTGACACCTGTCGCCCCCTATGAAAAGAGCAAAACAGGACGGGAGAAATGACTTAAACTGTCTGCCCTATTGCTTCTTGGGCGGATTTGTTTTGCGCATGGGCCGATTGGCGCAATTGATCAATCACCATTTTGACATTGTCATCCAATGCCACAATCTGTTGAGCAGCATTACCGGAGGCATCACGAACCTGTGCCGACAATGATTTGGTTTTTTCCGCATCCTGAAACACCGTATTAATCTCTGCATGGGCTTCTTCCGTTCGTTCTGCGGCGGTTCGCATATTTTGCGATATTTCCTCAGTGGCTTGGCTTTGCTCTTTCACTGTATCGGCAATAGTCAGTGCAATTTCACTGATTTTGGCTATGGTCTCAGAAATACTTGAAATACTGCCTGCCGCTTCTTGTGTTGCCGATTGAATATGTGAAATATGGCTCGAAATTTGGCCTGTCGCTTTGGTTGTTTGATCCGCCAGTGTCTTGACTTCCGCCGCAACAACAGCAAACCCCTTGCCATGTTCACCGGCACGTGCCGCCTCAATGGTCGCATTCAACGCCAATAAATTGGTTTGTTCCGCAATATCGGAAATAAGTTTTGTAACTTCCCCAATACTCAAGGCCGCTTGCATCAACCCTTCAACTTTAAGATTTGCGTCATCAGATTGCCCCTGTGCCGCAACCAATATTTCGGAAGAATAGGTTGCTTGACGTTGAATTTCCTCAATCGTTGCCGATAGCTCTTCCATCGCAGCAGCAACCGACCCCACCGCCCGAAAAGTTTCCGCAGAAGCATTTTCTGCCTCCTGACTTCGTGAACGGGTATCCCCGGCAACCACATCCAACGCATCCGCCGCCTGTTGCAACAAAGAAGACTGATCTTTCACGCCTTTAGCAAGGTCCTGCACTTCTTCTTCCAATGTATGTGCGATTTTCTGTAATTCACCTGCCAATTCAATTTTTTGACTATAGGCTTTATGGCGCTCACTTTCTTTCATTGCCTCAATCTGCTTGGCATTGGTTTTGAAAATTTCAACAGCATTCGCCATTTTTGAAATTTCATCATTTCCTGTGCTATTCACGACAACATCCAGATCCCCGCGAGACAAGGCCCGCATGGTTTGATGTAAATGACTTAAGCGTGCGCCAACATTTCTGATAACATACAGCCAGACAGTTAAAACCGAGACCAGCAGACTGGTTGCCGTTGCTACCGCTACCGCCAATAGCATCTGATCGCTGACTTTGCGCGCAGCCTGACCGGCATTTTGAATATTTTGATTAAAACGACTTTCCAGCGTACCTACTGTCTTACCCAAATGATTTAGATTTTCATACAATCGTGCAATCAAATCTTTCGCATTTTGCGATGTTTCCAAGACATCGCTTCGTAAATCAATCAAGGAACGCTTGTCATCCGTGCCTTCCGCAAAGACAGCCAGATTTGTAATAATTTCATCAAAAACATTTTTCATTTTCGGGGTAAAACCATCGGCAATTTCACGTGCACTGCTTAAAAGAACGGAAGTCTGAATGCCCGCCAACGCCAACTTTGAAGGATCATTTTCTTTTAATGTATTTTTCAATGCACTTTCGTATTCAAAGCTCAAACGTTCCAGTTCTGAATACTTCAAACGATCATCCGTTGCCGCCAAAACCTCTTTTAACAGCTGTTGCGCAATGATGGGGGAATTCAAATCAGCCGGTTTTTCCTGCAAAACAAATTTGCCATTTTCGATTTGCCCCCGCGTTGACGAATAAGCGGGCGCCAAATTGGCCGTAATTTTTTTACGTTCTTGTTCCAGCGCATCAAAACTCGTCATCAACTGCGCTTGATCCGTAATTCTTTTGATCTGCAAGACAGAAATTTCATCAAAACTCTGTTGGATCTTCTCCATAATTTCTTTTGTTTTTTTGACGTCATCATTGTGCGGAAAAGTCGCAATCAAAACATTCAATTCTTTCTGAACAATCGAAAACAGTGTTGCAATATGGGATTTGGCTTGCGTTAATTTTTCAGCCTCCGTTTCAGATGCATAAGCGCGAATATCAGATGCCAATCGCTCGCTTTGTTTTAATAAGCGACTCGCCGTCAACATCGGAGGGACTTGTTCATCTGTAATATTCTTCAACTCTGCTCCGGCCATATCAAAGGCCAAAAAAGCAACCATGCCGGAAACCACGGCAAGTGTTGAAACCACAGCGAACGCCCCGATCAACTTCTGACGAACGCCGAACGAGAACAGTATGATATTGCCAAAGGGCATTTTTTTAAAAAACTTTTTCATAGCGATTCCCGATCATAACATCGATATAACATTGATATTTTGTCAATGTTACTTTAAAATTTTTATGAAATAAATACCCTTTTAAAAAATTATCGTTTTTTTATACCGCTACGATCCCATTAAACTCCAAAAAAAGCCCTGACCGCTTAACGATCAGGGCTTTTCAGGAAAGGAAGAAATAAACCTTAAACGCGGCGTTCCACGTGGCGCGGTTGATTCTTCAATTCTTTGAAACGGAACAGATAAGTCGGCAAAATCGCATCCGCTAAAGTTGGCTCGACCCCCAAATCCTTAAGGGTCAACGCCCCTTCAGAAACCACATTGTCTGTTTCCAACATGGTCACCTGATCACCAGTCAGCAACGGTTTAGGAAAGAACCCGATGATCCCGCCGAGAATTTTTGCAAACGGATAGGATACCGGGGCGAGGTAACGCTTACGCCCGGTATGTTTCAAAATGCGTTTCATAATCCCCATGAAAGTCATCACTTCCGGTCCACCCAGTTCATAAGTCTTGCCCTTGGCATCCGCATTATCAATCGCGTTGATGGCAGCCTGCGCCACATCCCCGACATAAACCGGCTGAAGCTTGGCACCGCCATCCCCGTACAGGTTAATATCCAGTTCGCCATTTTTGAAAGAGACTTTCGGGAACATCGGCGCACCGATCACTGGCAAGGCCGGTGTGAAACGCATAATGCTGGCAAATTTATTGAAGAAACCATCACCGGGACCAAAGACAACGCTTGGACGTAGAATCGTCGCGTTCGGGTAAGCGGCCAAAACGGCCTTTTCACCAGCAGCTTTGGTGCGGGCATATTGGGCTTCCCCATTTTCATCCGCACCAATTGCAGACACATGGATCAAATTTGCAACACCTGCATCGCTACAGGCTTTGGCAATATTGCCTGCACCTTCGACATGAACCGCATCGAATGTCTGCTTGCCCCATTGTGACAACAGACCGACAAGGTTAATCACAACATCCGCACCTTGTACGGAATTAGCAACCATTTCCGGATTACGTACGTTGCAGGCTTGCAGAATAATCTGCCCCGGATTGCCGTTGGGCTTAAGATGCATGGCCGCTTCCACATCGCGAACTGCAATTCGAACTGTATAGCCCTGAGAGGCCAAACGTTTTACAATATGACGACCCAGAAAGCCGGATCCCCCAAAGACTGTCGCTATACGGCGCCCCATACCTGAATACTCCTACAACAAAACTACTAAAACCTCTGACACATCAGACCAAAGGCCACTGATTTCCTTGTGTGGTTATATACCTGATCGTACGGGGCGACAACCACCGACTTGAGCAAAAAAGACCGCTTTTCAAAAAAATAATAAAACTTACAGAATTTTTATTGACAACTTTGCGTCAGAGCCCTAAAACCCCGCTCGTCCCTCGGACAACGCCCCTTTGAAGAATGCCCAGGTGGCGGAATTGGTAGACGCGCAGGTTTCAGGTACCTGTGGCCGCAAGGCCGTGGAAGTTCGACTCTTCTCTTGGGCACCATTCTTCTGTAAAGTGGATAGCACATCCATTCTCATCTCGATTTAAAGTGAGTTTTAGCTGTGGCGATTGAAGTACATTACGGGGACCTTCCTTCCGATATCGATTTTGGTAAATCCGTTGCGATTGACAGCGAGACACTGGGGCTGAATCCTCATCGTGATCGCCTGTGCGTTGTGCAATTGTCATCCGGCGATGGAAATGCGCATCTGGTTCATTTCAATGAAGGAACCTATGACGCACCAAACTTGAAAAAACTCCTGTCCGATCAGAACGTGGAAAAGCTCTTCCACTTTGCCCGTTTCGATGTCGCGATTATCGAAAAATATCTCGGCGTCACTTGCACCCCGGTTTACTGCACGAAAATTGCATCAAAACTGGTGCGCACCTATACGGACCGACATGGCTTAAAGGCATTATGTCAGGAACTGCTTGATATTGACCTGTCCAAGCAGCAACAATCCTCCGACTGGGGTAAAAAAGAACTCTCCCCGGCGCAGGTTGAATATGCCGCCTCGGACGTTCTTTATCTGCATCAACTCCAGAAAATTCTGGATGATATGTTGATCCGTGAAGGACGCAAAGACATTGCACAAGCCTGTTTTGACTTTTTGCCAACGCGCGCCCGCCTTGACTTGGACGGCTGGCCTGAAATTGATATTTTCTCCCACTAAGTCGGGGGAATCGGTCGAAAACCATAACCAGAAGACCCATTCAAATGGCACCACATTCCCGCACTGCGAAAGCCCGCCCCGCCGAACAGGATATTGCATCGGCACAACGCGTTCTCACGCTTGAAGCTGAGGGCTTAAAAGCACTGGCAGACTCGTTAAACGGTGAATTTGCTGGTGCCGTCGATATTCTGGCCCATGTGAAGGGCCGCGTTATTGTGACAGGCATGGGCAAAAGTGGTCATATCGGGCGTAAAATCGCAGCCACACTTGCCTCCACCGGTTCCCCCGCCTTTTTCGTCCATCCGGGCGAAGCCAGTCATGGTGATCTGGGTATGGTGACGCAGGAAGATGCGATTCTTGCATTATCCAATTCAGGTGAAACAGCGGAACTTTCCGATATTATAGCCTACACACGGCGATTCTCAATCAAACTGATTTCCATCACCTCGCGTGCCACCAGCACATTGGCCGAAGCCGCAGATGTCAGCCTTGTTTTACCCAACGCCCAAGAAGCCTGCCCCCTTGGACTGGCCCCGACCACCTCTACAACCATGACGTTAGCCCTTGGCGATTGCCTGAGCGTTGCCTTGCTGGAACGACGTGGTTTTTCGGCCTCCGACTTCAAAGAATTTCACCCCGGCGGCAGTCTGGGCAATCAACTGATGAAGGTAAAAGACCTGATGCATACGGGTGATGCCCTGCCTTTGGTCCGCCTCAACACCGCAATGGGCGAGACATTGCTGGAAATGACCGCAAAACATTTTGGCTGCGTTGCTGTTGTCGATGACACCAGAAAACTTCTGGGAATTATCACTGACGGCGACTTACGACGTAATATGACGGATGACTTAATCTGTAAAAAAGCAGAAAACGTTATGACTGTGGGCGCAAAAACAATCGGCGCAAATGCATTAGCCGTTGAAGCACTCGCGATTATGAACGATAAATCAATCACCAGTTTGTTCGTTCTCAATGAGGACGGTACAGTTGATGGTGTTTTACATATTCACGATTGCCTGCGTGCAGGTATTGCTTAATTGATATTTTTAAACTGAGGATGGACAGCTTTCATGGCTTTGGCGAGCACATCACAACGCGAGACACCGCCCGCTCGCAAGGCCTACAGTGATCTGCACGCTATTTCCATAACCAAACGTTCAAAAGCAAGTCGGAGCTACACCCGTTTCGTGCAGTTGATGAAACTGTTTTTGCCCGCTGTTGCCGTCATCCTGATTATTATGATTGTGATCTGGCCACACCTACAGGCCGATTCCCGGCGATTCAGCATTGGCTTTTCAAATATCGAAATCAGCGAAGCCAAAGACCCATCCATGATCAACGCGCGCTATATCGGCACCGACGACGACAATCAACCCTTTGCCATCACCGCCGACATTGCCAAAAAAACCGATGATGAAACCCAAAGCATTTTGCTGGAACTGCCCAAAGCGGATATCACGCTGGAGGATGGCAGTTGGCTGGTCCTGACCTCGGAAACCGGGTTGTATGATCGCCCCAGTCAATATCTGGAACTCAGCGGTGCCGTTAACCTCTTTCACGACTCCGGTTATGAAATGCATACCGATGCCGCCGGGGTTGATTTATCAAACGGTTCGGCAGAAGGACATACACCCGTAAAAGGCCAAGGGCCATTTGGTCGGATCGAAGCCGAAGGTTTTCGCTTGATCGACAAAGGGAAAACCATCATCTTCACAGGCAAGTCGCAAGCCAAACTTTATTTAAACCGGATACGACAAAATTAATGTTTAAACCTGTCCCCTTCCTTGCTGCTGCCTTGGTCTTCCTGACGTCCATCGCACAGGCCCAAGACCTCAATCTTGCCAGCGGGTCACCCAATGCACCGTTGGAAATCTATGCTGATAACGGGATTGAATGGCAGCAAAATCAACAACTGATTATTGCGCAAGGAAACGCAACGGCAAAACGCGCCGATGTCACCATCACGGCAGATGAACTGCGTGCCTATTACAACGACAAAACAGCGGATGGTGCCCAAGGTCAGACAGACATTCATCGATTAGAGGCCATCGGCAGTGTTAAAATCACATCGCCAACAGAAACAGCCACGGGTGACAAGGCCGTTTACGACTTAAAACGTGCGATTATGGTCTTATCCGGCACACGACCACAACTGGTCACCCCGCAAGATATTATCAGCGCCGACGACACACTGGAATATTGGGAAGAACGCGCTCAGGCCGTTGCACGCGGCAACGCCACAGCCGTCCGGGAAGGCCGCCAGATCAAAGCCGATGTTCTGGTTTCTCTGTTTAGTAAAAACAAGCAAGGCAACAGCGAAATCAACCGTGTAAACGCGTTTGGCAACGTGATTATCACCACCGAAACCGAACATATAACCGCCGACAAAGGCGTCTATAATGTCAAAAGCGCCGTTGCAACCTTGACCGGTTCCGTTAAAATCAAGCGCAATGGCAACTTGCTCAACGGATGCTCAGCAACCGTCAATTTAAAAACGAATGTCAGCCGATTGAAATCTTGCGCCGGAACAAAAGATAGCCGCGTACGCGGGTTAGTCTTGCCAAGTGGAAAAACTATGCAATAATAGTGCCATCTCTTTGGGAATGAAAAAGCGGTTTCATGCCGCAACACATGTCGGAAAAAAGAATGAAACAAAAGAAGATGTCACCGCACGTTGTCGCTGATAATCAGGGCTTGGTCGCAGATGGTTTGGGGAAACGTTTTAAAAAACGCCCGGTCGTGCGTGGTGCCAGCCTGAAAATCCAGCGCGGTGAAGTCGTCGGCTTATTGGGGCCAAACGGGGCCGGAAAAACGACATGTTTCTATATGATTACCGGTCTTATTGCACCTGATTATGGCTCCATTACGCTGGACGGCCATGACATTACCGACTTACCAATGTATCGCCGGGCCAGACTTGGTATCGGCTATTTGCCGCAAGAAGCCTCTATTTTTCGCGGTATGACCGTTGAACAAAATATTCGTGCCGTTTTAGAAGTTGTGGAACCAAAGCGCAATCGCCGCGAAGCCCGTCTGGAAGCCTTGCTGGCAGAATTTTCCATTACACACCTGCGCCGCGCGCCTGCCTTGGCTTTGTCCGGCGGGGAACGTCGCCGGGTTGAAATCGCCCGCGCGTTAGCCTCCCAACCCCATTTCATTTTACTGGATGAGCCGTTCGCGGGGATTGACCCCATTGCCGTTGGTGATATTCGTGAACTGGTCAAACACTTGAAGGATCGCGGCCTCGGCGTGTTGATCACCGACCACAACGTACGGGAAACGCTGGATATTATTGATCGTGCTTATATCATTCACGATGGTTCCGTCCTGATGGAAGGGAACCCACACGACATTGTTGGCAATGAAGATGTCCGCCGCGTCTATCTGGGCGACCGTTTTAGTTTGTAGGTTGAGATAAACAATGGCACTCAGCGTCAGGTTAGATCTCAAACAGTCGCAATCGTTGGTGATGACACCGCAATTGCAGCAGGCAATTAAGCTCCTGCAAATGTCCAATCTGGAACTTAATGATTTTGTTGAACAGGAACTGGAACGCAACCCACTTCTCCAACGTGATGAAAGTGAAGATGCCCCTTTTCAGGAACCTGCCGATCCCACGCAAAACGAAGGCGAGAAGAGGGCCGAAGCCCCGGCACTTGAAGACCTGAACCTCAACAATCAAGAGGGCAGCCATAGCGAATCTATTGATGCAGATGTCGATAATCAATGGAGCAGCGATACGCCCGGCGATCAAACCTTAGCCGGGTCCGGCGGTTTGGACAATATGTCCTTATCCAAAGCTGGCAGCGGTAGCGACAGTGAAGGCTTTGACTGGGAACAAAATATTTCCACCACCTTGTCGTTGCGCGACCATCTGATTGAACAAATCAATCTTGATTTTTCAGATACAAGCGAACGCCTCATGGCGACCTTGATGCTCGAACATCTGGATGAAAGCGGCTATTTCACAGGTGAACTGTGCGAACTGGCTGAAAGTTTTGCATGTGAAGAAAGACTGCTGGAACAAGTCCTGCGCAAACTGCAACGCCTTGATCCCGTTGGTATCTTTGCGCGTAACTTATCAGAATGCCTTGCCCTTCAAATCAAGGAAAAAGATCGTTTTGATCCAGCGATGCAAAGCCTGATTGACAATCTTGATCTCTTGGGGAAACGCGATTTTGATGCCTTGCTGAAAATTTGTCGTATAGACGAAGAAGACTTGCAAGACATGATCACAGAAATCCAAGCCCTTGATCCCCGTCCCGCCCTTGCCTTCGACACCAGTGAAATTCAAGCCATCACACCGGACATCTTGATGAAACAAGGCCTGAAGGGCAAATGGCGCGTCGAACTAAACAGTGAAAACCTGCCCCGTGTTCTGGTCGATAACACGTATTATGCTGAAGTCAATCAACTCAGTCTGGATAAAGATTCGAAACATTACATCAGTGAATGTTTTCAGACAGCCAACTGGCTTGTCAAATCGCTTCATCAACGCGCAACCACCATATTGCGTGTCGCAACGGAAATTGTACGCCAACAGGATGCTTTTTTTCAAAAGGGTATCGAATATTTAAAGCCCATCGTGTTGCGCGACATTGCCGAGGCTGTCGAAATGCATGAAAGTACGGTTTCACGGGTAACCTCCAATAAATATATCGCCACCCCACGCGGTATTTTTGAACTGAAATACTTTTTTACCTCCGCCATCAATCGGGCTGACGGTGGTGATGCCCATAGTGCGGAATCGGTGAAATACAAAATAAAACGCCTTATTGATGGCGAAGATCCCGGAAAAATTCTCTCTGACGACAAAATTGTTCAGCTTTTAAAAAATGACCAGATTGATATTGCGCGCCGCACGGTCGCAAAATACCGCGAAGCCCTTGGTATCTCTTCATCTGTCCAAAGGAGGCGGGAGAAAAAAGCTTTGCTCGGAAAGTAAATTGACAAACACCTCTTCTTTTCCCACATGTTTATGATGAACATCAAAAAGAGGGGGGTATAAATGGCATATATTAATACTGTTGACATATAGGGACACTGCCACTAAGTTCCCGGCCTTCACACAAGCAGTCTGGCATTGCTGTGTAAACGTGTAACGTTTGTAAAGATTGATGACACGCTTGAAGGGCCGGTTGTTTTAAATGGCCAATAACCAAGCAGGAAATTCTGATATGAGAATTGCGGTACAAGGAAAACAAATGGACGTTGGCGATAGCCTGCGTACACATATTGAAGATGCGCTGAAATCAAATACTGAAAAGTATTTCGATAAAGCAGTTGAGGGTACAGTCACCGTCTCAAAAGACAAGCACCTGTTCAAAACTGACATTACCGTTCACGTTGGGAAAGAAATTCACGTGCAAGGGCGTGGCAAGGCAGAAGATGCCTATGCAGCCGTTGACGAAGGGATTGAACGGATCTCAAAACAATTGCGCCGTTACAAGCGCCGCCTGCGCGACCATCATCGCGACACAGAAAGACTACAGGTCGAAGAAGCGCAATATACCGTCTTCTCCGGCTTTGAAGAAGAAATTGCAGAAGAAGCACCCGGTCCGGCTATTGTGGCCGAGGTGGACAAAAAAATCCACAAACTGGCCGTTGCTGATGCTGTCATGCGAATGGACCTTGCCGATTTACCCGTACTTGTTTTTAGAAACAGTGCAAATGGTAGCGTAAATGTGGTATATCGTCGTGAAGACGGTAACATCGGCTGGATCGACCCGCAAAACAGCTAACGTCGATATCCGTCATCTATATTTAGGAACCGGAATTAATACACTATGGAAATCTCTGATATTCTGACACCGGAACGTGTTGTTGCAAGCTTGCGCGCAACGAGTAAAAAGCAGGCTCTGCAAGAGTTGGCCCGACACGCCAGCAGCGTCACCGGCTTGAACGAACGTGCGATCTTCGATGTATTGCTGGAACGCGAACGCCTCGGCACCACAGGTGTCGGCAACGGCATTGCAATCCCCCACGGCAAGCTCAATGAGCTGGACGGCCTTTATGGGTTGTTTGCGCGCATTGAAAAACCAGTCGATTTCGACTCTATTGATGACGACCCTGTCGATCTCATCTTTGTTCTTTTGGCACCCGAAGGGGCTGGGGCAGACCATCTCAAGGCCTTGGCCCGTGTTTCCCGCCTCTTGCGTGATGACAGTGCATGCGAGAAATTACGCGGCTCGGACACACCGGAAGCGCTGTATGCGATTTTGACAGAGCAAGGCGAAAGCCATCAGGCCGCCTGATAGTGCAGGTCTGTTTTTTTAAAGGAAAGCGTCCCTGAATTTGACGGGGCGCTTTTCTTATTGGGTTTTGCAACACGTCAATTATGCCTAAAGGATTGACGCTGCTACATGGCTCACTTATATCCTAAGGAACGAATTTACAAACCGAGAATGGGAGCTTAAATCATGGCTATGGAAGCACACGAAATTGAAGGCATGATCCGCGAAGCACTGCCGGATGCAGACGTGCGTATTGAAGACTTGCGTGGCGATGGTGATCATTATGCCGCTTATGTGGTTTCCCCTTCCTTCATCGGTAAAAGCCGTGTTCAACAACATCAAATGGTTTATGCTGCCCTGCAAGGCAAAATGGGGGGCGACCTGCATGCACTGGCTTTACAAACCAGCGCACCTGAATAAGATTTTTCGGATTTGACCGTCACATCGTCATCAGATAGCCGTCTTGCCGTCATATCGGCAATGACGGCTTATATGTTTTGGGGCATGTTCGGGCTTTATTTCAAAGCACTGGACGTGGTGTCTCCCATTGAAATTTTGGCACACCGCATTGTGTGGTCCTTTTTGCTTCTGGCCGTTCTCATTACCTATTCAGGAAATTGGGTGGCCGTCCTGCAAATAGTCCGATCCCCTCGGAAGCTGATTATTTTTGCCCTCAGTGCCTCGTTAATCGCCCTTAATTGGGGGTTCTACATCTATGCCGTTGTCAGTGGACAGGCCCTTGAAGGCAGCATGGGCTATTTCATTATGCCGCTGGTTGCTGTTATGTTGGGTGCGGTTTTCTTTGCAGAGCGTTTTAGCCGGACACAAGCTTTTGCCATTGCACTGGCCTTATGCGGTGTGGTCTATCAGCTATGGTTTGTCGGTCAGTTACCGTGGATTGCCCTGATCCTTGCCTGCTCCTTTGGCACTTATGGCATGTTACGTAAAAAAGCCCCGGCCGAATCCACGGTTGGTTTGTTTCTGGAAACAGCCCTGATCACCCCCTTTGCCTTGGCCTATATGGGCTATTTATCCCAACAGGATGCGCTTTATTTCATAACCGGCTCCTGGGATATGAGCCTCTTGCTGATGCTCGCCGGTCCCATTACAGCAATCCCTTTAATTTTATTTGGTTTTGGTGCCCGAAAACTGCGTTATTCAACGGTCGGTCTTTTGCAATATGTGAACCCGACCTGCCAGTTTTTATTGGCTGTTTTTATTTTTCAGGAGCCTTTCAGCCTGCACAACCTGATTACATTTGCCCTGATCTGGTGCGGCTTGGCACTATATAGTGTGAATACCCTACATCAAAGACGACAAATCAAATCGTCACAAACTTGACAAATGGATGAAAGCCAGCCATATCCCTAGTCGATCACAGCTATGAAGGAATTTTACGTCATGACAGACAATCCCGTTTTTGAACGCATCGAACAGGACATTGCCGATAACCCCGTATTGCTCTTTATGAAGGGCTCGCCCATGTTCCCGCAGTGTGGTTTCTCCGCTGCTGTCGTTCAGGTTCTGACTCATCTGGGCGTTAAGTTCAAAGGCGTCGATGTCCTGACTGACCCGGAAATCCGCGAAGGCATTAAACAATTTTCCAGCTGGCCGACCATTCCCCAGCTTTATGTCTCCGGCGAATTTGTCGGCGGGTGCGACATCGTGCGTGAAATGTTCGAAAACGGTGAACTGGCTCAGTTGTTGAAAGACAAAGGCATCGAAGTCGCTGCCTAATTGACCTTTTCTGAATAAAAAAACCTTCGTATCTCGGATGCGAAGGTTTTTTTTATGCTTCTGATTTAAAAACCGCCCATTTATTTTTTCCACTCGCTTTTGCCTGATACATTGCCGTGTCTGCCTTTTGGATCAAACCGTCCAAATTATCGCTATCCGCAGGAAAGTAAGAAATCCCGATACTCACACCAACTGTCCCCTGACAACCATCCAGATAAAAAGGATGCTTCATCTGATCAATCAGATCTTCTGCTACTTTTTGTGCTGTTACGTCGTCAAATTGTTGGGAAAGCAGAACAATAAATTCATCACCGCCTACCCGTGCAATCAAGTCAGTTTCACGCAATCGATTGTGTAAACGTTTTGCAATTTCACGCAACACATCATCCCCGATGGCATGACCGAATGTGTCGTTTACAGTCTTGAAATCATCGATATCAATGAAAAGAACAGCGCATTTCTCATAGCTGCGTTTCGCCGTTGCCAGAACAAACGCGCCTTTTTCCACTAATAGATTACGATTGGGTATTTGTGTCAGCATGTCGTGCTGGGCCATGTAACGCATCCGTTCTTCCAGCTTTTTCAACTCTGTCACATCAACTTGAACGCTGACAAAGCCACCATTACCCATTGGACGATCCGTTGTTTTAATCCAACGCCCGTCTTTTAGACGAACAACAAACGAACCTTCCAGTTTTGTGCGATATTCCGCTTTGCGTTTTAAATATTCCTGCCCGTCACCATATTCATCGCCAACGGCCACATTGCCACGTTCTAGATCAATCCGGCCCAACTCGGAAAAATGGACACCGGGCTTTAGCTCCTCAGGCGTATAACCGTACAGGTCCGCAAAATTTTGGTTCCAAGCCAGCAATCCACCATCTTTATCATAGATAACAACAGCTTCGGATATCTGCTCAACCGCTTCACCGAACATCATGCCCGCTTGTTGAGACAGGGATTTCAAACGCAATTGATCACATTCTGCCTGTAAGGCTTCAAGGCGTGTGATTAATTCTTCTTTAGACAAATGATACAAAGAGGGGGAAGTCATTCGTTTATCAATAAAGTTTAAATAATTAAACTATAATCGTATGCTGATATGATAAAGAAATCCAGATGAAACTCTTAAAATAACCAGTCTATTTCTGATGCCGGGGTCAAAGCCTCGATTTTTGGTCGTGCAAAAAAATATCCTTGCATGTAACGAATGCCTTGCTCTTTCAGATATTTATATTCCTGCACGGTTTCGACACCTTCACAAACCACCGAAATCCCCAACTCCTTTGCAATCAACAAAATACCGGCAAGGATCGCTTGTCTGGGTTTATCTTGATCAATATTGATAATAATTTGGCGGTCGATTTTAAGCTTATCCGTCTGAAAATCCGCAAGCAGGTTCAACCCGGAATAGCCTGCCCCAAAATCGTCAATTGCGGTCATATATCCATTTTTCTGATAGGTCAGAATGATATTCTTCAAATGCGCATGATCGCTTACAAGTTCATTTTCTGTGAATTCAAATGTAATCATCTCTGCAGGAAAATTGAATTCCCTTGCCGCATTAATGGTTTTTTGCAAACAGGCCCGTGGATGATAAACCGCATTCGGCATGAAATTAATATTCAAGCGACATGTCATCCCGAGTTTAGCAGCCAACTCAATCGCCTTCACACGGCAACACTGATCAAACGCATACATCTGATCTTCCGAGACCCCTGCCAACACCTCTCCGGCGCTTTCTCCCGCTAAACCACGTACAAGGGCTTCATAGGCATATATGTTTTGCGCTTCAACATCAACAACAGGTTGAAACGCCATCGTAATGGCAAATTGCGTCAAATTATCGCAATTGCCCGGACAAATAGACTGAATCTGCTCTTTTGACATCAATCCCACACATACATCATCATCACGTTTTCTTAGACTACAGGTTATTCCAGATGAGATAAAGAAATGAACGCAAAATAAGATGCCAATAAAAAAACGCCCTGTCCAAAAGACAGAGCGTTTTTCGTTCGATTTCGTCTCGTACAAATTAACGAGAGTAATATTCGACAACCAGGTTCGGTTCCATTTGAACCGGGTACGGCACGTCTTCCAGCTTCGGTACGCGGATGAACTTGCCGACCATTTTCTTGTGGTCTACTTCGATATATTCCGGAACGTCACGTTCGCCAGAAGCAACCGCTTCCAGAACCATCGGGATTTCGCGGGATTTCGCGCGAAGTTCAACCGTGTCACCTTCTTTTACCAAGTAAGAAGAAATGGTAACGCGTTTGCCGTTTACCAGAACATGACCGTGGCTGACGAATTGACGCGCCGCAAACATAGTCGGTACGAATTTCATACGGTAAACGATCGCATCAAGGCGCGTTTCCAACAGACCGATCAAGTTTTCGCCGGTATCGCCAGCACGACGAACAGCTTCTTTATAGTAACGACGGAACTGTTTCTCAGAGATGTTCGCATAGTAGCCTTTCAGCTTCTGCTTACCCATCAACTGCAGACCGAAGTCAGAAACTTTACGGCGACGTTGACCGTGTTGACCCGGACGGGAATCGCGGCGGTTGATCGGAGATTTTGCACGACCCCACAGGTTTACGCCCAGACGGCGGTCGATTTTATATTTTGCGCTAATACGCTTAGACATAGGTTAAATCCTTCTTTTATAACCATTTTTTTGTCCCGGTAGGCCCATAAGGCGTGGTTGCACGACAACCAACGTTCCCGGAAAGTGATAAGGCGCGCAATATATAGGTTTCCGCGTTTTTGTCAAAGGGATTCTTACGACAGACTTCCTCCCAAAAAACCGCCAAAACTGCTCCCGACCTGAGAGTATTGACCTTGTTTCTTCTTATCATCGCCCGCCATCGCACTCCCTGCAATCGACCCAATAGAAGACCCCAATTGTGAATACATTTTGCGTTTGTTTTGATCTGATTGTTCCAACAAATTGGCTTGAATACTGGATGCACTACTATCTATCGCCTCTTTACGATCTCCAAACTCTTCATGGCTTGCTTCTGCTGCGTCCGTACGTAGCCCTTGAATAATCGCTCCGGATGAGCCATCGGCAGCTGACAGGCCTGAGGCTCCCATCTTTGCTCGTTTTTGAGCCAGTGCTTTTTTTAAACGATCTTTGCGCTCCTTTTCATTACGCTCATATTCCGTCCAACTTTGCTTTGCCTGAGCATCCAGCTGTTGCTGTGCTTTTTTACGCGCAGCCTTTTGCTGGTCCGATGCTTGCTTCATCGACATCGCCATTTGTACAACAGCCATAATAATCTGTACCCACATGGATAAACGCTCCTCACATAAAAAAAGCCCCTTCGAATAGCGAAGAGGCTTGTGGTTAAATAAAAAACGAGATCAGAAACTTTAATCTTCCAGTTCCGTATCCCAATAAAGAAATTGCGGAGAAGTCATTCAAATACAGTGTCTTTTTACATTTCCTGCCAAAGGAAATCAGAATGTATCAAAGACTTACACCCCCAACTGTAAAACAGGGACAGGAGGGTTTTCCTCCTGTTTCCCTAAAAGTGTCACCCCAGTTTGAGACCACACAAACCGCCCCCACCCTTGGGCAAGCGGGGGCGATATGACTGAACAACGCGCTTTCAAAGACGTAAAATTTCAATGGCTCTCCCTGATCACTCAGGACAGCCGAAGCGTGGGAAAGATGGCTTAAGGAGCGTGATTTACCTACCCTTGACAATCTGCGTCCACAAGAAAGCCGCTATGGAATAACCGGTTTTTATCTGCCATCATCTTATCCCCCCTCACACAGTCAGGAAGGTTACGACATGGAAAAACACCTTCTGGCCCAAGCAGAACACTTTTCACGAAAAACGGGTTAGCCCAATGGATATTGAAAGCCTTGAAACCGCCCCCTTTACCATCCCCGATGAAATGCTATCGCGTGGTGTGCCAGTTCTTTATGTAGATGATCGTTGTTCATCTGATGACCAGATGATTTTACGACAACCGGACGGAATAGAATATCTGGTAAAGATCACGGATAACGGACCTCAAAAATTGAAGGAATTATCTTCATGAGCGCCCCTATTTTATGGCTTGTTGCTGGTCCAAATGGGGCCGGCAAATCAACCATTGTTGCCAGACATAACAAAGACAACCTTCCCGTGGTCAATCCCGATGTCATCGCAGCTTCATTGACAAACATAAGCGAAGCCCAAAAACATATCATTGCTGGACGCAAAGCTTTGGCTCAGCAGGACCAGTAGAGATGGTCCCCAAAAACAGGACAGGGTGTTAAGGTGGGATAGCCGTTTTTGAAAAGGACTATCCGATGGCAAAACGCCGTAACCATTCAGCCGACTTCAAAGCCAAAGTAGCTTT
>NZ_BMHV01000003.1 GCF_014641495.1 Terasakiella brassicae | reverse complement strand
GGCGCTTTCCACTTTGACGATGTCGGAGATTTGCGCAACATCCAGCAGAGCGGCCACGCGCGGCATAAAGTTTTTGCCGTTGGTGGTCGCCGGGGCCAGAATGTGGCTGTAATCACCAGCTAAAGACACAACCAATGTGCCCATATTTTCAGCGAGTTCATGATCATAAGCCGCATCATCGGCCAGCAGAACTTTGGACACACCATCGATTTTCGCAGCGGCATCGCCTGCGGCCTGACAGCCGTTCCCGGCAACCAAAACGGTAATGTCACCCAAGGCCTTAGCCGCTGTGACGGTGCTCAATGTTGCGTCTTTGATGGACGCATTATCATGTTCAGCAATAACAAGAACGCTCATCTTAGATCACCTTCGCTTCGTTTTTCAGTTTATCCACCAGTTGCGCAACGCTGTCGACCTTAACCCCGGCAGAGCGTGCAGCAGGTTCTTCAACCTTGAGAACTTTGAGGCGAGGCGTCACATCTACACCGAAGTCAGCCGGGCTGACCGTATCCAGCGGCTTTTTCTTGGCTTTCATAATGTTCGGCAGCGCGGCATAACGCGGTTCGTTCAAACGCAGATCCGATGTTACGATGGCCGGCAAAGACAGCTTCACCGTTTGCAAACCACCGTCCACTTCGCGGGTCACGTTGACAGAGCCATCGCCCAATTCAACCTTGGAAGCAAAGGTGCCTTGCGGCCAGCCCAACAGCGCCGCCAGCATTTGACCGGTTTGACCGTTATCATCATCAATGGCCTGTTTGCCCAGAATAATCATATCCGGGTTTTCTTTTTCAACAATGCCTTTGAGGATTTTGGCAACCGCGAGGGGCTGCAAATCTTCGTCTGTTTCGACCAGAATGCCACGATCGCCACCCATCGCCAAGGCGGTCCGGATGGTTTCCTGACATTTCTTTTCGCCCATGGAAACAACAACGACTTCATCAGCCTTGCCTGCTTCTTTCAGACGGATTGCTTCTTCAACCGCGATTTCGTCAAACGGATTCATCGACATTTTGACGTTCGCTGTTTCTACACCTGTGTTGTCCGATTTGACACGGATTTTCACGTTGTAATCAATTACGCGCTTTACTGCGACGAGGACTTTCACTTTGATTACTCCTTCCCTAACCTAAATTTAAAATCGCCCGGTGAAACGCGGTGTGCGTTTTTCCAAAAAGGCACGAATGCCTTCCTGACCATCCGGTGATCCCCCCATCCGGGCAATTGATTTGCCTTCCAGATGAAGCTGTGTGCTCAGATCATTACTAAAGCTGTCAATCAACAAGCGCCGTACGTTTCCAAACGCTTTTGTCGGGCCGTTTGCCAGTTTATAGGCAAGACCTTGGGCATTTGCCATCAACTGATCTTGTGGCACCACCTGATTGGCAATGCCCCATTCGACGGCTTCCTCTGCACTGAGGGTACGATTTGTAATCATCAATTCTTCGGCACGGCGCAACCCAACAATTTTGGGCAAAAAGAAACTCGCCCCACCATCCGGTGTTAGCCCCGCCCCTGTATAAGCCATTGTGAAGTTCGCATTCGGACTGACGATACAAAAATTGGAACACAGGACAAATGAAAATCCGATCCCGGCGGTCACCCCATCAACAGCGGCGACAACCGGGGCATCCATGCGGGCCAGCAATGCCATCGTCGGATGGAAATCTTCCAGCATCTCTTCCATGAAATGAGAGAGCTTATCGCCAGCTTCCAAAAATTTGCCCAGATCGCCCCCTGCACAGAAAAACGGCCCCGGTGCAGCGGATAGAACAACGGCGCGGATATCATCATCCTGATCACATCGCGCAACAACGTCTTTTAATTCGTCAATCAGTTCCGGTGTTAATGTATTGGCCTGTTCGGGGCGGGCAAACATAATGTTCGCCACACCCTTTTCCACGCCAAACTGTAGTGTTTGATAGGACATACCCATGCCTTCCCTGCCTAGAGGAACAAATCCGGCAACAACGGATTGCCCGGTTTAACCGCATAGTGATCCAGATCCGTAATGCCTTCTTCTGCCAGCACCTCTTCATCAATGAAGAAATTGCCGGTGCAGGTTTTGGAATCACGCGTCAGGATGATATGGGCGCAATCGGCCACAATATCGGGGGTGCGGCAATAGTCAGGTTTGACCTGATCGCCCAGCATGGCAAGGGCTGCCGTATAAATCACCGTTTTCGGCCACAGGGCATTCACCGCCACACCTTGATCGGCAAATTCCGCAGCCATTCCAAGAACGCACATGCTCATACCGTATTTCGCAATGGTATAGGCCGTATGTCCACCAAACCACTTCGGATCCATGCTCAACGGTGGGGACAGGTTCAGGATATGTGGGTTTTCAGCCTTCAACAGGTGCGGCAAACAAGCTTGGGAAACCGCAAAAGTCCCGCGTGCATTGACCTGGTTCATCAAATCATAGCGCTTCATCGGGGTTTGCAACGTGCCCGTCAGACTAATAGCAGACGCATTATTGATACAAATATCAAGCCCGCCAAAGGTTTCTACCGTCTGATCAACTGCTGCCTTGATCTGATCTTCGTCACGAATATCAACCACCAGCGGCAAGGCTTTGCCACCCGCCTGTTCAATTTCTTTGGCTGCGGAATAGATCGTTCCCGGCAGTTTGGGATTTTCTTCAGCCGTTTTGGCTGCAATTACAATATTAGCCCCATCCTGAGCCGCTTTCTTCGCAATGGCTAACCCGATCCCACGGCTGGCGCCGGAGATAAAGAGGGTTTTATCTTTTAAAGTTCCCACGTTTCCTCACTGTTTTGGAATATATTTGCCCAAGGCCTGATCCGCCGAATGCCAGTCGGCAATCCATTGCGGCAGAACCGGGCTTTCATCATTGATCCCTGCGTAATGCAGCAGGGTTTTGGTTGGTACATTTCCATCTGCCCCGCGAAACAAAACCTTGACGGTGCCCACGGCATAGACATGTCCTTTTGAGATAAATTTCTGTTCTATAAAGACCCATTTTTCGTCCCATCCGGCAATGCGTGTCACCAGATCAAATTTTTGAAACGGTCTTAAGGATTTGAAATACCGGATGGTCGAACTGCCCAGCAACGGCATCCATTTATACTTGAACATGGGACGGTGCAGACCAGCCCGAAAGGCCAGATCCATGCGCCCGATATCCATGCAGGACAGATAACGCCCGTTGTTTTTATGCAGATTGAAGTCTAGATCCATCGGCCAGACACGCATGTTTACCGTAAAAGGTTCCAGCGCGTTTACCGAAGGTGTGCGGCGCAAAAAGGCCGCCATAAATACCTTGGTCATTCGTAAATGAATATTCATGGCAGCCTCGTCGCCTTCCTACCTTAAAACAAGTCTTCATCCAGTTCCATCATGGAGGAACCGCCTGCCATGATAGAGGAGAACAAAGAACTGCATTGCGGCAGGAGTTTCTGCATAAAGAAACGCGCGGTTGTGATTTTCGCACGATAGAAATCGCCTTCATCACCGTCTTGCTTGTCTTTGGCGACTTCAACCATGCGACACCACATGTACGCCAGACCGACAAGACCGAACAGACGCAGGTATTCTGTCGCCCCGGCTGCGGCTTCTTCTGGCTTGCCCATGCCGACACGGGCCAATTGACCTGTTGCCTGTTGCAAACGACCGAATGCTTTGGCTAACGGCTGAACAAATTCACCCAATTCGTCATCCATCACGTTTTGTTCGATATAGTCCTGAACCGGATGGAAGAAACGACGCAGCAGACGACCCGCTTTGTCCGGCATCTTACGACCGATCAGATCAAGGGCCTGAATACCGTTGGTGCCTTCGTAAATCTGGGCAATCCGGCAATCACGCACGTATTGTTCCATACCATGTTCACGAATAAAGCCATGACCACCGAACACCTGCATACCGTGGTTTGTGGCCTCATAACCCAAATCGGTGAACAAGGCCTTGACGATCGGTGTCATCAATTGAACGAATTCATCGGCTTCTTCACGACGTTGCGCATCGGGATGTTTACGTGAAATATCCAGTTGTTGCGACACCCAGCCGCCAAACGCGCGGCAACCTTCCATATAGGCACGTTGTGTCATCAACATACGGCGCACATCCGGGTGAACGATGATCGGGTCTGCCGGTTTATCAGGGTGTTTTACGCCTGAAATAGAGCGTCCTTGCAAACGTTCTTTGGCATATTCCACAGCACCTTGATAAGAGGCTTCGCCCAAACCAAGGCCTTGAATACCAACGGCAAGGCGTTCCTGGTTCATCATGGCGAACATGCCCTGCATACCTTTGTTCAAGGTGCCGACCAGCCAACCTTTGGCATTGTCGAAATTCATCACGCAAGTTGCTGATGCCTTGATCCCCATTTTATGTTCAATGGAACCACAGGAAACATTGTTAAATTCACCGGCTTCACCATCAGCATCCGGCAGATATTTCGGCACGACAAACAGGCTGATCCCTTTGATCCCCTTGGGGGCATCCGGTGTGCGCGCCAGAACAAGGTGAATGATATTATCAGTCATATCATGTTCACCGGCAGAGATAAAAATCTTCGTCCCTGTGACCAGATAAGACCCATCATCTTGCGGGTCCGCCTTGGTACGGCAAAGACCCAGATCGGTCCCGCAATGCGGTTCTGTCAGACACATAGTGCCCGACCACGTCCCATCAACCAACTTGGGCAGATAGGTATCTTTCAGTTCATCCGTTGCAAAACCGTGCATCGCTGTGTAAGCGCCGAAAGAAAGACCGGGATACATCCCAAAAGACAGGTTGGCAGAACAAATCATTTCTTCCACCATCGTGTTGACCATCTTAGGCATACCCATGCCGCCATAATTGGGGTCACACGCAATGGCCGTCCAGCCGCCTTCGCGGAACAAGGTATAGGCGTCTTTGAAACCGGCCGGTGTGCTCACCTTGCCTTCGTTCCATTGACATTCTTCCTCGTCCCCTGATCGGTTCAGCGGAAAGAGAACTTCTTCGGTAATCTTTGCCGCTTCTTCCAAGATCGGTTCAACCAGATCGCGGGTGGCTTCTTCATAGCCCGGCAGTTCGCACAGTTTATCGCCTTCCAGCAATTCATAGAGCACGAACTTCATGTCGCGGATTGGTGCTTTATACGTTGCCATATTCTTAGTTCCTCAACGGTTTACCGGTTAACAGCATATGTTCGACACGTGCCAGCGTATCTGGATGGCGAACCATTTTCATAAAGCTTTCGCGTTCCAGTTCCAGAACGTCAGCTTCCGACATTTCCACAGTGGGATCCCCCTCTGCACCGCCTGTCAGGATATCGGCCACCGCCAAAGAAACCACGCGGTCATGCTTGGTTGCCTTGCCTTGGCGAACGAACCCGTCCACCGCCATTTCAAAGGCAACACGCGCACTTTCGCCCGGCAGGCGGAAGGTCGGTTTTTCAGGTGCCTGATAATCAACCGCCAATTCCAATGCCTTGGCTTTGGCATCTGCCAACAAACGATAACGGTTCATGGTAATGCCATCGGTATCGCGCAAGACCATATTGGCCTTGGCTTCTTCGGCAGATTTCGCAACGGCTGCGGTTGAAATCAGCTCAAACGCCTTGCCCGGTCCGGGCATAACACCACGCGGATGTTTCGGGTTATTGGACCAACGGTGCAGCATCTCTTTGGTGCCACCCCATGCCGGAACCAGACCAACACCGACTTCAACCAGACCGGTATAGGTTTCCACATGAGCCTGAACCGCATCACTATGCAGCAGAATTTCACACCCGCCACCAAGTGCCATACCGGACGGTGCAGATACAACCGGGAACGGTGCATATTTCAGCGCCATATAGGTGTCCTGACCGTTTTCGACCATATTTTCAATCTCGCTCCAGGCTGCGATATTGGCAGCAAAGATTGCCAGACCAAGGTTGGCCCCAACGGAGAAGTTCGTCCCTTCGTTATAAACAACCATCGCCTTGAAGTTCTTTTTTACTTCACGGATGGATTTACCAAGCAAGGCCATCAGATCAGGGTCAATTGAATTCATCTTGGATGTAAATTCAAAACAAGCTACACCATCGCCAATATCCCACAAGGCCGCTGAACCGTTTTTCAAAACCGGCTCTGAAGCCAGCTTGATATCGGACAACATGATCACACCTTCCGGGCGAACCAGATCGGTATAGTCACCGTCTGTTGTCAGGTATTGAACCTTGGCATTTTCCACACGGTAGAATGGGCGACCATCCGCCATTTTCAGGATAGCCGGAACGTCAAAACCGTCTTCTGCCAGCTTTTCGGCAAACCAGTCTGTACCCAGCTTGTCCATCAGTTCAAACGGACCGAATTTCCAGTTGTACCCTAGACGCATGGCTTCATCAATTGCCGCCACATCATCGGCGGCTTCCGGGACCAACATAGCAGCATAAGCCAATGTTTGCGCCAAAACACGCCATGCGTAGTTACCGCCCTTATCCTTGTGTGTCACCAATTTACGCAGATCGCGCACGCTGGTACGGGCACTGGACAGGCGGGCTTTGACTGTTGGGCGATATTCACCTGTTTGCAGGTCAATACCTTCTTTGACCTTCTTGCCGCCTTCACGGTTCAGGCGATAAAAACCACCTTTTCCTTTGCGACCCGTATAGCCATCGGCAATCATGTTTTCGATCAACGGTAAGTCACGTTTGATTTTTACAAACGGATCATCTGCGGGCAGCAGCCCCACCATTGAATCGATGACATGCGGCATCAAATCCAGACCGACAAGGTCCATCAGGCCAAATACGCCAGTTTTCGGAATACCACAAGGGCGGCCGATAATGGCATCGGCTTCTTCAATACTCAAACCTTGATCCAAGGCTTCGACGACCGCGCAATAAATCCAGAACACACCCAGACGGTTGGCGATAAAACCCGGACGGTCTTTACAATGAACGATGGATTTACCCAGCTTGCGATCGGAAAAGTCGCTGACTGTATCAATGACGCTTTGGCTTGTTTTCTCGCCCTTGACCACTTCAAGCAGGCGCATATAGCGCGGCGGGTTGAAAAAGTGGGTAATGCAGAAATCTGCCGCAAAGGCATCGGACATACCCGCCACCAGATTGTCCAACGGAATTGTCGAGGTGTTGGACGATACAATTGACCCGCTTTTTCGAACCGCATCGATCTTTTTATAAAGATCTTGCTTGATATCAAGACGTTCAATAACCGCTTCCACAATCCAGTCGCAATCACCGATCATATCCATATGATCTTCGATATTGCCCGGCGTAATGCGTTTGGCATTGCGTTTGTGGGTCAAGGCAGCCGGGTTGGACTTGATCAGTTTTTTGATCGCACCTTCGGCAATGGCGTTACGGTTTTCCGCGCCGTTGGGAACAATATCCAGCAACAGCACGTCGTGTCCGGCGTTGGCGCAATGGGCGGCAATACCTGCCCCCATTACACCGGCACCGATCACACAGACTTTGTTGATGGTGCTCATTAGATCGCCTCCACGATTGTTGCGATCCCTTGACCGCCACCAATGCATTGTGTGGCCAGACCGTATTTGCCGCCTTCACGTTTCAGAACGGAAGCAACCTTGCCAACGATCCGCGCACCTGTTGCACCCAACGGGTGACCCAAGGCAATCGCGCCGCCATCCAGATTGATTTTTGCCGGATCAAGGCCCAATTCACGGATACAAGCCAATGATTGAGACGAGAACGCCTCGTTCAATTCGACCACATCAATGTCATCAACACTTAGACCTGCGCGTTCCAATGCCTTGCGACTGGAACCAACCGGGCCCATGCCCATCACTTCCGGGTCACAACCGGAAACCGCAACAGATTTAATACGGGCCAACGGCTCAATCCCATTTGCATTGGCATATTCTTCAGAACAAACCAAAACAGCCGCTGCCCCATCAGTCAACGGTGAACTTGTTCCGGCTGTTACTGTACCGTTGGCATCAAAGGCCGGTTTTAATCCTGCCAGATCTTCTTTCGTTGTACCAGGGCGCACACAACCATCTGTGTCCACACCATTAATCGCAACAATTTCATCCGCAAAACGGCCTTCGGCTTGTGCCTTTGCCATCTTCGCATGGGACGCAACCGCAAATTCTTCTTGGGCATCGCGCGAAATTTCATAACGCTTGGCAACTTCTTCGGCTGTATCGCCCATACCCATGAAAGCACCCGGGTTACTTTTGTAAAGTTGCGGGTTCGGCATCGGGTTGAAACCCATCAACGGCACACGGGTCATACTTTCCACACCAGCGCAAATGAAGGCTTCGCCAGCGCCCATCGCAATGGCACCCGCAGCCTGATGGACAGACTGCATACTGGACCCGCAGAAACGGTTGACAGTCACACCACCGACAGAATTCGGCAGACCACTTAAAAACACGAGAATACGGGCCAAGTTAAAACCTTGCTCGCCTTCCGGGAAAGAACAACCACAAATCAGGTCTTCAATATCTTCCCCTTTAACCCCTGTCTTTTTGATCAGGTCGCGTACGACTTGAGCTGCCAAATCATCGGGTCTGACTTTTGCAAGTGCTCCCTTGTTTGCAAAGTGGAACGGGGAGCGAGAATAACCCGCGATGACTACGTTCTTCATAATTTACGTCTCCGTCTCTTAAATTACCTATACGTAACTTGTTGGTTATGCCATTACAGACCACATGCCGTGGCCACCTGTTTTTTGGCGTTTTAAGTCTTAGATACCCTCTTTTTCCTGAAGGGCTTCATCACACTGGCTTTCAATATCCTTTAATTCAACAAGGACAGATTCAAGTTCAATGCGTTGTTCTTCCAGATCGTCTATGCGGTGGCGTACTTTTTTACGCAACATCAGAATTTGCTCAACATGATCAACATCTGTCTCATAAAGGTCGAGAAACTCGCGAATTTCTGCCAAGGAAAAACCCAAGCGCTTGCCGCGTAAAATCAAAATCAGACGGGCGCGATCTTTACGAGTATATACACGGGTCGTCCCGGCACGCTGCGGTGAAAGCAATTCCTTAGTTTCGTAAAAACGAATTGCACGCGGCGTGATCCCCAGCTCTTTCGCCAGTTCCGGTACCGTATAAAACTCATCTCCAACCATCAAACCCTCCTTGGTAATCTTATCTCGTAATTTAGATTACCTATACGTCACTTGCAAGTTAAATTTTTTAATATCGCCTTTATTTTTCGACCTCCACTTCCCAGACAGGAAAACATTGATTATCAGGCAGATAGACGCTTTGCCGCCTCTTCTTCCACAAGCTCTTTCTTGGACAGCTTTCCAACCATTGTTTTGGGAAGCTCTTCACGAATTTCTATCTCTTTGGGCATTTCAATGCGTGATATTTTATCATCCAGAAACAGCCGCAAATCCTGTGGCGTCAGGTTGGAATACCCGTCTGCCAGCTTGACAAAGGCTTTCGGTGCCTGCCCGCGATATTCGTCATCCACACCGATAACGATACATTCGGCCACCCCTTCATGCAGATAAAGGGCTTCTTCAATCATGCGTGGATAGACGTTATAGCCGGAACACATGAGAACATCCTTAATGCGATCCACAAGGAAAATATAGCCTTGTTCGTCAATATAACCGATGTCACCTGTGTACAACTGACCGTTTCGAATGGTGTCATGCGTGGCTTCCGGGCGTTGCCAATATCCTGCCATAACCTGCGGGCCTTCGATGACGATTTCACCTTTTTCACCCTGTGGCAATTCATGTAAATGATTATCCGGATCATGGATCGTCACTTTCGTTTCCGGAAGCGGCAAGCCGATTGAGCCGGCTTTAATTTCACCATCATGCGGGTTCACAGTCGCAACAGGGGAGCTTTCCGTCAGGCCATAACCTTCCACAAGCACACAGCCGGACAGCCGTTCAAATTCCGCTTTCACTTCCACGGGTAAAGGTGCGCCCCCGGAAATACAAAACTTCATGCAGGATAAGTCGATTTTGGACAGATTGGGTGCCCCGTTAATTGCCGTATAAATCGTCGGAACACCGGGAAATAACGTGCAGCGTTTTTTATGAACCGTTTTCAAAAGCAGTTGCAAATCAAAACGCGGCAATAAAATAAGTTCTGCACCAATCGAAATCCCGACATTCATTACCACGGTCATCGCGAAGACATGGAAGAAAGGCAAAACGCCCAACATCTTTTCATGCCCTTCATTCATTGCCGGCATGGAATGACGCAGTTGATAGGTATTTGCACCGATATTTCGGTGTGTCAGCATCGCCCCTTTAGGCTGCCCCGTTGTCCCACCGGTATATTGCAGAACAGCGAGTTCTTCCATCAGGATTTTGACAGGCTTATACTTACCATCCGTATTCGTCAAACGCGTAAAGGACAGATGTGCCGGATCTCGTTTAAAATCGACAACTTCTGATCGTTTCAAAACGTTAAACAGAACACTTTTCACCGATGGTAAAATATCTGCCATTGAACAAACCACAATACGTTGCAAGCCGGTTTTTTCGAGGCATTTTTCGATTTTAGGATAAATCTGCTTCAAATCCAGCGTCACCATAATCTCGGTGCTGGAATCTTCAATTTGATATTCCAATTCCCGCTCGGCATAAAGCGGATTGAAGTTGACCACCGTGCCGCCAACCTTCAATATAGCGTAGTAGCAAACGATAAAATAAGGCGAGTTTGGCAAACACAAGCCAACCTTCGTGCCTTTTTTTACACCAAGTTGCTGAAACCCTTTTGCGGCACGATCAACAAGTGCGCCGATTTCGCCATATGTATATTTTTTATCGAGGAAATCCACACAAGGGCGTTCCGCAAAACGTTCGACGGCTTTGTCGAAATAATCAATGACGGTTTTATCCATCAGATCGGCCTCCGAATTACTTTTTAGTTATTATAGTTACCATTACGTCACTTGAGGAGTAAAAAAAGTCTCCACCAACTCAACAGTCAATGGAGACAGTCTCACCTAGAAGGTAATGTTCACACCTGCAGTTACAATGTCAACATGGTTTTCAAATGTACCGGCAAAACCACTGCCTGTGGCTGCGCGTGAATCTTCCGTTACTTTGGCGTCATCTCCCCACAAGTGGGAATAACCAATGTTCCACGTTACGCTGTCGTTCATTTTATATTCTGTCCCGACAGACAACCAGTAACGATCAGAATCCGGGATACCGGCTGTGCGATGTTCGTCATTCGCGGCCCCCTCATCGTAAGCCACACCGGTCTGGAACTTCCACTGATCGTCATATTGGTAATTTACGCCCAAGGAATAAAACATCGTGTCGTCCCATTGATAGGTCGTTACGGCATCCGCACGCGTACCAACCTTATCCTGAACACGCAATTCTTTGAAAACAGACCAGTTCGTCCACGCGATATCGGACATAACCGCCCACTTATCATCTAATTCATGGTACCAGCCAAAGGAAATGATATCCGGTGTCGTCAATTCTGCCTCAGCCCGGTAATATGCGTCAGCCGCACCGCCTGTTGAATTGGAAATTTTAACATGACCGTCCAGTGTATGATTAACCTGAGAACGGTAATTCACACCGATACGGCCACCTTCGCTATATTGGTACAAAACACCAAACGTTGCGCCAACACCCATATCATCAGCTTTTAATTCAACATCTCCACCAACAACAGGGCTGGCCTTACGTGTCAACTCGCCCCCCAGATACTGGATTTGCAAACCAACACCAAATGAAAGTTGCGGATTAATCTGGTATGAAACAGAAGGCGTTGTTGTAATTGTTTCAATTTTGCTGAGCAAATTGTACTGCGCACCAACCCAATCATCTTTGTAATCTGTCGACAGGCCGAAAGGTGTGTTTACACTCACGCCGACTTTCATTTTGTCGTTGACTTCATACACACCATACAAAGACGGAACCAAAGCGGTTACGCCACCATTGTCATTGGTATCATTAAACAACGTACCACCGACACGAGAAGAAGATCCGTGTTTATATTCCGCTGACGGCATAATCAAGGATGCATTGGCCTGAAACTGATTACCTTCCAGTCGGGACATACCCGCCGGGTTAAAGAAAATCGTACTTGCATCATGTGCTTTGGCTGTTGAACCCGCAAAGGAGTTCCCCTGGCCTTCTGCACTTTGTTCCTTCAACTGAAAACCCGCAGCCTGAACTTGCTGCGCCCCAGCCATCAGCGCAGCCGTGGCTGCAAACGTTGCCATGAAATGGCATTTAGATAATTTTGGCATCTTGCCTCCCAATAGAACTTCTCTTTCAGATTGTCGTCGATCTTTTGCCGACCGCTTTATTCCGCTCAAACAATCCGAAGCCTCAACATAATCAACAAACAAGGAAGTTCCCGCTTCCCTTGTTTGCACCTACTTACGTAACAACTCGATTAAAAAGCCTTTACGTTTGAAAGCTGCCTTTTGCAGGTAGCCATCATCGGCAAACCACAATTCCCGCGTGATATCACCGTCAATTTTAAAATGATTATCATCCAGCGCCACCGTTTGCGTTTTAAACGGTTCTGCATCAATCACACTGAACAACACATTTCGATACAAGGCCGCCTTGCTCCACAAAGACAGCGGCAGCGCCTTGGCATCAAAATTTTTATTTTTACCATCATACAACACCTGCAAACCATCCGTTTGACGGGTCACACTATATTCGTGATGCGTTCCATCATCGTTGGTGCGTGAATGCATCGAAACCAATTCACCATTTTCCCAGACCTCACGGCGTTGATGTTCGTAATTGAATTCCAGAAAAAGCATTTTAACATTGGTTTTCGTCACCACATCGACATTGACACCCTTGTCGCTGTCATTAATGACAACAACTTCTTTACCGATGGGCTCGCCTTCTTTCAAGATGGCATACTCAAGTGTCGTCGCAGCCATTGCCGCGTGCGACACAACAAGCGCACAGAGCGCCCATAATGAAACCTTAATTTTTTTCACGTCTACAACTGCCTAATTTAGAAGATTGGTCAACTTCAACGCAGTTCCCATAGACCCCTTGATTTTCAACTTGCCCATCGTATAGGCCAGCATCGGGTCCAGTTTACCTGCAATCAATTTTTCAAGATTTTTCGTCGAAATACGAATTGTACAATCCGCAAAATCGTCTTCCTCACTCAGTTGCGCAGGCTCCTGAGTTGCATCCAGAAATATGATTCCGTCTTCTTTGCAGTCGAACTTTACGGTCGCGTTCAGCGCCTCAAGCTCACCTAGCATTTGCGTCATTTGTTCTTTGACATTCTCTAAAGACATCAAAGCCTCCCATATTATTTTATTTTGACCATTAATAGATCAAGATAACGTATAGGTAAACAAAAATATCCTTAGGTATTGCTTTTTTTTTACGATTTCATTTAACGCATTATAATTAATAGATAAAAATAACCTGTTCAAAAGCTCAAAAGACATGAAAAAGCTTCGCAATGCACCTTATAGGCGACAGACACACAAGAATCTTAAGTGGCATTTAGAATAGAGAAAGACACGTATAAACACTCCCCTTAAGAGACGTAAAAATCAATACGGGTCTTTTGCGCCAGTTCCAGACATTGCTTTTCTTCACATGAGGTAAATAAAACCCGGTTAGGAGAATGTGCCAAAGCAATAAACAAACGCCGGATCTCACCTGTTCGTTCGCCTCCCTCGCGCAAAGCCTGAAGGTCAAAAACAAGAACAACTTTTGACAAGCCCTGAACCAACCGTTCACTATTGCTCAACAGAGGAACCTCAATCAAAATTGCACTGGAAAAAGGACGGATACGCCCGATTAAGTCACTGGCCCGGCTCGGCAGGATATCGTCCGGCAAGCCGATAATTTTAAAACATATCGCATTGCGGACTGTTTCAATGAGGGAACGACAAATTCGCAAATACATTTCCAAGCTTCCCCGATTGTAAAGTGTGGCGAAGTGGACATCGATCACAAACTTGTTATTCACGACTTTTTCCATATTTTGAAAAATATAAGACGCAATCTTGCCGAGCATAAGAATATCAAGTTTTGCCATAACCTCAGGCGTTTCCCCCAACACATGCTTGACCCCTTGAATGCGTTCCTGTGTCGATCCATCAAAAGACGTGAGAAAATAAAGACTGGCCTTGCCTGATTTCAACCAGACAGGTGTCATCGTTAAATCACTTTTCTCCTGTATTTCCAACAAGGTATGGGCTGCATTACTTTGTGCAGCATGCGTTGCTGCTTCAATTGAATGACTAACAGCTTCCGCGACATCCAATGTCTGATCCTGAATTTTGGACAAAGACATCAAATCTTCTTTTGCAATATTCAGTCGGTATTCTTGCAAGGCCTCCTCAATAGCTTGCACCAAGTCGTCCTGACTGGTCGGTTTATTGAAGAATTTATAGATTAACCCGTCATTCAACGCCTCCACGGCGGTTTGCAACGATGCATGCCCGGAAAGCATCATAAAGATGCAATCAGGGGCCTGCGCCTTGGCCAACTTGATAAATTCCAGTCCGTCCATACGCGGCATTTTCATATCACAAATAACAACGGCATAAGGCCCATCGTCATTCATTTTTTTGAGCGCAATATCACCCCGCAAGGCCGTATCGACAACAAACCGTTTTCGAAACACCCGTACCATAGATTCCAGAAGACGCTTATCATCATCCAGCAGGAGTATTTTTTCTTCACACTTCATCAAATCTCGCTTTCTCTGGTCGTAATATCGACCAAAACCGGTTCCTGAAATTCATAAACTTTCGTCAGGTTATGTAAACGTTGTACCTGAGGTGCGGTTAGTTTTGCACCACTGGCCAAAACCAGAAGTCCATCCACCGTTTCAATATTGCTATGAACTGTATAGCCGGACAACAAGTGAGCCACTTTCATTTTTGTCAGTTCAACACGCGGTGCATCATCCAGTTTCCGAATGCGAAATTCGAAATAGCTTTGTACTTTTTTCTTCAGTTCGGGGTCATAACGTTCGGCCCATCTGTCCAGTTGGGCGATATTGTCACGTGTGGGCAAATTGTCATCCGTGATCGCGGCCAAATCCTTCAAAATACGTAGCAACCTTGCGCCGACCGGAATATCCATCCCGGCGCGACCATCTTCAGGAAAGCCAGAACCGTCAAACCCTTTGTCTTGATAGTACACATTTTGCGCCACGTTATTTAAGCGCGGAATATTCACAATCAGGTCTTTGCCAACCGCAGGAATTTTCTGCACCATTTCCTTTTCACCGTCCGTCAAAGGATGCGAGGCATTTAATTTTTTGATGACACTTTCCGGTACCGCAACACGTCCCAACCCTGCCAACATCGCCGATATTTTAATTTCCCACGGATTGGGTAATCTCAACCCTTTTGCAATATCTTCCGCCCAGCCTTGGACTTTGGCCGCTTTGCCAAATGCGATGGGGTCTGCAATAGACAGCACGTCGACCAGAACTTTCACACTACCGGCCAATGTGGTTTCCAAAAGCGTTTTTTCCGCTGTAATCAGTTCATACTGACGTAAAGCCTCGGTGATCCCCTGTTCCAAGACTTCCGGTGCGACCGGTTTATTAAAAAAACGAAAAATGCGCCCCTGATTAATGGCCTCAATCGCCGTGGTTTGATCTGCATTCCCCGTCAACATTAAACGGACGGTATCGGGGGAAAGTTCAAAAAACCTCTCCAGTAATTCAACACCGGACATTTGCGGCATATTCATATCAGAAACAATAACGGCAAATGGTCCTTCTGTTTTCAAAACCTCCAGTGCTTCGGCCCCGCTTTCTGCCATCACTAAATCGAATTTGCGCTTTAAATGACGTGAGATTGCCCGTAACAGCTTTGGTTCATCATCTACCAATAAGACTTTTTTTGTCATACACCCTCATCCTCCCGCAATTTTGTATGTGCCCGTTTGTTCAGCAATTCCAGCCAGATTTCGAATTCGTTTTCACTGACAAGATGTGAAATTGCATCCCAATCCAGCATATTTTTCAATTCTTTTTGCTGTTCCATATCCCAGTTTTCACCCTTGCATAGAACCTGAGAAATATAAAGGGCCAGCATCGGTGATCTTTTCGTCAGTTGTTCTGGCGGTAAAGAATGATGATAACCGACCGCTTCAATAATCGGCAAGGCAAACCCCCATAATCCCAGCATATAGGCACCGATCTTTTGATGATTTGTGTTGAACGTGTTTTCTTCTGCCTCGATCAGTTCCCCGTCCCCGTCATTCAGGCTTTTCATTGCTTCTTGATATTGGTCATGGTTTGCCGTTTGCAAAAGAAGGGTTCCTAAATGCGACACCACACCCGCACAGGATGCCTGACCACATTCCTGTTTGCTTAAATCCCAATATTCACAGATGTCACGGGCCAATTGGCCAATGACAAGGCAATTGTTGCTCAGGCGTTCAAGGCTCATGGCTTCCTCTTTGCTGCCTTGAAAAACACCAACAACACCCGCTGTCAAAATAACATCACGGATCGTCTCGATACCCAAAAGTTTCACGGCCTGCAAAGGTGTCGTCGCTTTAAACGGCAAGGAAAAGAAAGCCGAATTGGTCAAACGTAACGTCTGCGCCGTCAAGGCGATATCCCGGCTAATCACCTCGGCGACACATTCGATACTCGGTTCGTCTTTTTCCAGTTCCACAATCAGTTCACGCACAATCGAGGGAATACTCGGCAATTTACGGATGCTGTTGGAAAAATCACGCAAATGTTCGTTACTGACATAGGCACGCATATCGACTAAGCGGGTAATCGCATTGGTAATATCTTCGGTACTACAGGGTTTCGCCAAATAGAAATGCGCCGGACCAACCGTTTTCAGCACGCTTTCCTCTTTGGTATAGCCCGACAGGATAATGCGATTGGTGTGGGGGTAGGATTTGCGCACCGTTTCCAATAAGTCCGCGCCATCCATTTCAGGCATCTGCATATCGCTGACAATAATATCAGCGCGTTCTTCTTCCATCATACTGAGGGCTTCCTGCGCCCCACAGGCAAAACGCATATCCCATTCGTTGCGCATTTTACGCAAACTCCGTTTCAGGCCACGTAAGACACCTGTCTCATCATCGACAAAGAGGATTCTGTGTTTACGCTCATCACTCCTCATGTTCGGACTCCTGCGTTGCTGTATCCTTCCCCTCTACCGGCAAAGAAATTTTGAAGGTTGTTCCCTTACCTTCTTCGGTTTCAAACCAAATCCGCCCGCCATGTTTATTGACAATCACATCATGGGAAATGGACAAGCCCTGTCCTGTGCCCTTACCGACAATTTTAGTAGTAAAAAACGGGTTAAAAACCTTATCTTGAATTTTGGCGGGTATTCCGCTTCCTTCATCTTCGACTTCAATTTCAATTGTTTCACCAAGGTTTCGTGTTCGAATAGTAATGCCACGTAAATCGCTTGTTTTATCAATCTTGTTGCGTTCCTCAATCGCATGCGCCGCATTGACGATCATATTGAGGAAAACCTGGTTCAGTTCCCCCGGCAAACATTGGACCTGTGGCAATCCCTCATCCAGTTCAAAGTCCAAATGTGCGACATATTTCCATTCATTTTTACACACCGTTGCCGTACTGGTCAGTGCACGGTTAATATCATTCATCACCATTTCCTTTTGTCCGGGATGTGAAAAATCTTTCATGGCACGCACAATCCGCGAGATTTGCTGCGTCCCGTCCACCGCATCGGAAATCGCATCCTCGACATCATCTGACAACACCTCAAAATCAAGGTCATCTTTTAGTTCCTGAATATCTTCCAGCAATTTTTGTGCTTTTTCATTATCCTGCACCAACGGGAGGACCTGATCGAACAGACCGTGTAATTCACTCAAATTTTCCCAGATATCTTTCAGGAACTTGAGATTGTCGCTGACATATTGGGTTGGCGTATTGATTTCATGTGCAATCCCGCCTGCCAACTGCCCAACCGCTTCCATCTTTTGAGCCTGACGCAATTCATTTTCCAGACGTTCGCGCTCTTTTTCCTGCGTACGAGCTTCCGTAATATTTTCCTTAATCGCAACATAGTTCAAGATTTGGTCAGAACGATTTTTAATAGGGACAATAATCACCCGTTCCCAAATTTCTTCGCCCGACTTGGTCTTGTTGCGCAACACGCCATGCCAGACACGTCCGGCAGAAATCGTGTTCCACAATTTTGCATATTCTTCCGGCTTTGTTTCACCTGACTGGAAAATTCTAGGGTTCGCCCCAATGACTTCTTCACGAGAATAGCCACTGGATTTCAACAAGGCTTCGTTGGCGTAATAGATCGTACCTTCCACATCCGTTACCAGAATAGCTGCCGGGTTCTGTTCTATGGCCTGACTGAGAATGCGCAATTCATCCTGTGTACGCCATCTGGATATAATACCCGAAAGGGTAGACGCGACAGAGTTCAGAAATTCAACTTCATCATCGGTTTGTTCGTGTCCTTGCTCCACATACAGATTAAGGATCCCCAACAATCCCGTTGCCCGGGTAATCGGCACACAATAATGTCCCTGTGAAAGCATATAATTACGGGCACTTCCCCCTAAAGCCTTTATCTTTTCACCAACATTGTCACTTCCTAAAAAATCTGAAAATTTAATCGTTTCATATTTCTCGGCCATTTTTGCAGGCAGCCCCGTACAGGCCACAAGCTGGAACTGCTTTTGCTTATCTTCGGCGAGAAAGATCGATCCCGTTTGCTTAAACCCACGGCGGCTATGTTGTAGAATACCATCAAGAACCCGCTGTAAAATCTCGTTCAACGGTAAATCCTGAAGTGAAAGATCCAGAATGTGCGACAAGATAATTCGATCCGCATGCGCTTTCTCACGTTCCTGTTCACTACGTACCTGATCTGTAATTTCTTTCCCCACACCGCGATATCCCATGAAACGCCCATCGGGCCCAAAGGCAGGTTTGCCACTGACCGAACAAAACTTTGTCGTCCCATCACTGGAAATAATTTCATAATGAAAATCAGTAAACGGAATATGTGCGTTGATGGTATTTTGATGATCTATCCATTTTTGATCCCCTTCATCCGCAGCCAGTTTGCCGCGCCGCTTCCCTAAAAGAGAAGATGCAGGGACGTTCAGAACTTGTTCTAAACGTTCTGAAAAAAAGGTAAAACAATGATTTTCATCGGTTTCCCAATACCAGTCCGATGCAGCTTCTGTGAAATCACGAAATTTTTCACTCGCTTTCTCATACTTTTCACGCGCATCAACCAGTTCGCTGACGTCCGTATAGGTCGTCACAAAACCACCGGAGGGAATAGGCACGCCTTTGACTTCAATTGTGATGCCGCGCGATGTGGTTCGAATAAATTTATGTGGCTGAAACTGCAAGGCAAGTTGATAAATCTCCTCGACTTTCTGCTCCGTATCAACATCACCGTATTCGCCGCGTTTTGCATTAAATCGAATTAAATCTTTAAAATGGATACGCCCGGCCAAAAGAGTGGCAGGTAAATCTAAAATCTTTAAAAAGGCAGAATTATAAAATACCAAAAAGAGATCCTTGTCGAAAATACTGATCCCTTGTGACAAGGCATTGATACCATGACGAATTTCACTCGGAAACTCATCAAATGTCTCTAAAAGATCAACTTTTACCATCACACCATCTCCTATCCCGATATTTTTATAATTTCATTTTTTCGGTACACTTACGCGTTCTCTTTTAAATTCAAACTTTCCAAAAATTCCGTTGTGATTTGAATGTCCTGTTCTTTTAAAAAATTCACATCAATCCCACGCATCAAAGACACCTCATCAAAGATCGCGCGTCCAACCATTTTACTAAAATGTTGGGCCATATGAAGCGTACATAAAACGCGATGTTTCCCCCCGTCAGCCAAATGGGGACGATGGTGATATGCAACAGCCTCACATAAATTCAACGGAAAACCCCATAGCCCGAGAAGATAAGCACCGATGACCCCGTGATCAGCCCCGATCTGTTCTCTCTCAAAACAATCAATTGTTTGATCCGGGTTTTGCTCACATTGTTTTACGGCTTCTTCAAATTCATGGGGCCAGGTGGCAGAGACAATCAGCGTCCCGATATGGCACAAACTTCCTGCTGAAATTGCCAAATCGATTTCCGGTTTGCTTAAACCGAGTTTTTTTGCAAGACGCGCCGCCATCAAAGCCATTTCCAGACTATTGTTACTCAAACGCTCCAACACCAGACAGTCCGAAACCTGATTTTTTAAAGTCGTAAAAAAGCCATTGAGCAGTGTCATACTGCGTAACGTGCCCAGGCCAATCATGCTGACCGCTGTCTCCAGATTGTTCACCTTCTGAGGTAAGCCGAAGAAAGCGGAATTACAAACTTTAAAAACCTGCGCCTTTAAACCGATATCTTTTTCCAGAATATGTGCAATCGAACGATTGGTCGACATCGGGTTTTCCAACTCGGCCAACAGGTCTTGATATATTTCCGGTAAGGACGGCAGGTTTTTCTTACCCGTAATCAGTTTACGGACAAGAGTTTCCCCTATGCAATTACGCAACCGTAATATACGTTTTATCGTTTCTTCCAGATCATCAAAATCACAGGGTTTGGCGAGATATTGGTGGGCCGGACCAATGACCTTGAGAATAACTTCGTCTTTTGCATAACCGGATAAGACAACACGGGCCGTATCAGGCGATATCTTGCGCACACGTTCCAGCAATTGTGCCCCATCCATAATGGGCATACGCATATCGCTGACAATAATATCGACATGATGTTCTTTAAAAATTTCCAATGCTTCGCCACCGCTGGACGCGAAACTCATATTCCATGCGTGTCGGTTACTACGCATTCCGCGTTTCAAGCCGAGTAGAATATTTTTTTCGTCATCAACAAACAGTATATGTGGTTTATGTGTCATCTTATTCTCGATTATTATCCTTATTTCTTATTAATATTTCAGGATTGATCTTCCGTCCGTTATCCCCGTTTGGAGTCTGTGATAACGCAACTTATGATTAATACGTACAAATTAAAAATCAATCAGAAAATATTTAAATCCACTGGGTATTTCAATCAACACCCCTTTCTGAATTTTTCATTTTCAGCATAAAAACTGCGCAAGCGATTTTCGGCTAAATATGTGAAGATTGTTTTAGACTTCATACGATAACCTAGAAATGTATAATAAGACAAAACGGACACCTTTTAATAGTTTATTTTAAAATACATTCTCTTTTCAGAACCCGGGCCATAAAGACATAAAAATATTTAAGTGTATAAAATATCGAATGAATCAACCCGAAGTGATTGCCTCTCTCTTATTTTCTTCCGGTGCGCTACTCGTCTCACTTAGGATGATCATCGAGACAATTATCACCCAACAGGTCTGCGATATGACGAATCCCTAGTAAGGTCGCATATTCTAATGGCAATTCATCCGTATGCAGCAAACCGTGTTGACGCATCTTATGGACAACAATTTCAAGCACCTGATCATATAAAGTCGAGATCTGTGATAACGATTTCTGACGGGCGTGGGTAACGGCCTTAACCAAACTGACAGGATCACAAGGTTTGGCTAAATACTGAAACGGAACACAGAGTTGACGGTCCGCACCTTCGCGTGATGCCTCCCCCGTTAAAATAATGATCGCAGGGGCATTGGGCATAGACCCCAAAAGATTGGCAATTAAGCTGCCTCCAATCCTTGGCATTTCCAGATCTGTCACCAATACATCAAATGGTACATATTCAAAATATTTCAACGCCGCTTCAGCAGAACTTTCAAACCGCATATCCCATGCCGGCTGAAACGGAGACAGACGTCGTTTCAATGCCGCAAGAAAAGCAAGATCATTATCAACAAACAAAATTTTCGTTTTTTCGTGCATGCTACGTCCCTCACATAAGAACCAATATCGTAAATATTGCGTCTTTTTTTCAACCAGCCCTATCCCCATATGGGGACAAACCTGTAAAAGTGGGGTAGACTTCGTATATAAGGTTAAGCTTACTATACCTTTTGAGGGAAAATGCCACTGATGAGCGAAAAGCCACGTATTCTGTTTGTGGACGATGAACCACTTTTGCTGGAAGCCTTACAACGCGCTTATTTCCGACACAAGCGTAGCGAATGGGATATGTTTTTTGAAAGCAACCCGCAAAAAGCAATTGAGCTTCAAAGAGCACAACCTTTTCATGTTGTCGTCACCGATTTTCACATGCCGGATATCAACGGTCTGGAATTGGCCAAAAACGTTCAAGCGAGTGATGACAGTACACAAATTGTCATGCTGACCGGGGCCGCTGATCTTGATACAGCCGTCAATGCAATCAATTCCACACGGATTTACAGGTTCTACACCAAACCCTGCGAACCCGAAGTCCTCGAACAAGGGATCGAAGACTGTCTGCTGCGCCATTCACAAAAGAAACAAAGCCTAAATCCACCAGCACATGCAGGTTATGAAATTCTCAACCGTCTGCCAATCGGCGTGATCGTCTGCGATAAAAACGCGCACGTCATTCATATGAACCAATTTGCCGCTGAAATATGTGCAACCCGTCAGGTTTTCAGCATTGACCCCACCACGAACAGATTGCGTGCAAGCCTTGCGGCTTACAGGGATGAGTTCAACGCCTGTATCCAGACCGTAAACACGCAAGACCGCGCTATGTCGCTCAGCCGCAAAGATTCCGACACGCCTGTTTGCGTCATCATTTCTAATCTGAAAGAAGGTCAGAATGACCGGGTGATGTTATTAATTTCCGACCCGGATCGTCATATGGCCCCGAGTGTAGATATTCTACAGTCTATCTACGATCTTCCCCCGTCAGAAGCCCGGCTTTTACAGCACATTGTTCAAGGATACAGCCTACTGGAAGCTGCCGATAAAATGGGGATTACCGAAAGTTCGGCAAGAACATATCTGAAACGTATTTTTTCAAAAACCAATACCAGAGGGCAACCGGAACTGATCCGGTCTGTTTTACTCACCCCCACTCTTCATCAGCAAGCACCCCATTTTTTTAATTAACCTCGGAAATAATCATCCCAGTCATATTCCTTGTATTTCTGATATTCATCCACATCATTTTCATCCGTCCATCCCACGTTGCGACTAAATTCTGTGGACGACACAAAGGTTGCATGATTATCAATGACAGGTGCAAACGCCTGTGCAACTTTTTCGGGCAACCACATTTTAACCTGCGCCGGTAAGTCGCTGAAACTAAGCTCTCCACGCATTAACAACACCTTGCACAAATCGATCAGCGCCTTTTGCAATTCCTCGGTTGTCACTTCCTGACTATCTGCTTTGCGCCCGACAAAATAAGCATTTTCAATCGTATCGACTAACAGCTTGGTTGGACAGGGCTTTGCCAGATAAAAATGATCTGACCCAACCAAACGAAAGGCCGTTGCCTGATTGCAATGCCCGGACAATACGATGCGGGAAACATCAGGATATTTTTCCTGCACTTCTGCCAATAGCTGTTCGCCACTCATCTGGGGCATTTGCATATCCGACACCACAACATCGATTTGTTGTTTCGACATAATATCCAACGCTTCACGCCCACTGCCGGCAAAATACATCTGCCATTGCGACTTCATATTGCGCAAACAACGTTTAATGGCGCGCAGGACATTTTCCTCATCATCGACAAATAAGACTTTGATCACGTCGCTCTCCCAATCAAAACTGTATATTACTTGCAAGGTATTCTTATGATAAATGACGTTCCCTTGCCCTCTTTTGTGGCTACTTTAATTGTTCCCTTATGCTTTTGAACAATAATGTCATTGACGATCGCAAGCCCCTGTCCGGTTCCTCGGCCGACTTCTTTCGTCGTGAAAAAAGGGTTGAAGATATTTTTCACAACCTCTGGCGGCATGCCACAGCCCGTATCGGAGATCACAATTTCGACTTGATCCGCCAGTTTTCGCGTCACGATACGAATTTCGCCCATTGTTTCATGCCCTTTGACATCAATGGCATGGGCGGCATTGACGATGATGTTCAAGAACACCTGATTCATCCCGCCCGGAATACAGGGGACTAAACCAACGTGTTCATCAAAATCAGTCACAACAGTTGCAATATTCTTCCACTCATTTCGTGATACAGTCAAGGTTGTATCAATTGCGGCATTAATATCAAAGGGTTTCTTTTCCTCTGTCCCCGGATGTGAAAAATTTTTCATGGCGCGTACAATATGTGAAACCTGCGCAATCCCTTGTGCCGATTGTTTTAATGCCTGAGGAACTTCTTCGCACAAATATTCAAGATCATATGCCTCTATCAAACGATCAATTTCTTGTACATAATCCAGATACTGACCATTTTGCTCGCAGGCTTTTTTTAACTCCAATGCCTTGTTCAAGATCTCTAAAATTTCCTCATTACATTCACTGAGAAAATGCAGATTGTCGCCAATATATTGGGCAGGCGTATTGATTTCATGTGCAATCCCACCGGCTAATTGTCCCACGGCTTCCCATTTTGCGGCATTTGCCAATTCTTCCTGCATGGCTTCACGTTCTTTTTGAAGACGTTTTTTATTTGAAACATTACGTATGAGATGCAGGAGAAAACGCTCATCATCATGCTGGAAAGTACTGATTTTGACTTCCGCAGGTACGAAACCACCATCAAGTGTCCTAAAATTAAACTCCTTGATTTCATCCTGTTCATCAGCAGATGCAGATAAACATAAGGCTTCATAATCCGCAATTTGGCGGTTCTCGACAAATTCCAATACAGAACGTCCCATCAGACCTGCATACGGAATCCCCCACATTCCAACACAAGATTTATTAACATCCAGAATTTCCATTTTTTGATTTGTCGCAACAACGCTGTCTTTGATGGAATTCATAATCGCATTGACGCGCGCAGACCTGTTTTTCGCCTTTTGAATGGAACCTAACAGGTTCTGATTAACCTGAAACAACTCCAGCGCCTTGCTTTCCAATAGTTGTTCCGCTTGTTCACGCGCACGCACCTCACGGGACAAACGTTTTCGTAATGTTGCTATTTTTCTGTCTTTGTCATCGTCACACACGCACATCTCCCCCCCCTATTTCGTTAACCTGAACAGAGCTTTGCTCCCTTTTTCCACCGGAAAGTCTTGACGCGACAGCTCAATTTTTTCCCCAAAATGGGCAACTGCCCCCCGTAACAAACCTTCGGCAAGATCGGCAAAGGGACGTTGGGAACGATACGTCATTTCCATGATATTTTCAGCAGGAAACACATATTCAAACGAGGGTAACTCTGCTTCCGGGTAAAGTTTTTTTACTTCAACGTGGATCGTGTTCTCAAGAGATGCCAGAAAGGAAAACAAATCTTTTTTCCCCTCAAGGAAAAGGGGATATTTCATACTAAGCTGTTTGAATAAATATTCACCGAATGTCTTTTGTAAGTCCGCCGGTGACGTTCCGCTTATCTTGCTCAGCACATTTATCAAACTGACCATTTCACGGAAACAATAGGTTCCAACCGAGGTATAGACACCCTCAGAGTCAAGGTCGGCTTGCTCGATAAGGTCTTCCACCATATCTTCGCCCCACACCTCATTCACCTTCTTTGTGAATTGGATAAATATAATACCTTTCATCTGTGTCCCCTGTTTTCTGTTCTGTCACAACCTGATTATGAACTTTTCAGTAGAATATGCTATCCTCATGTGGAGGTACCCGCCCTGTCATCATGTATTTTTCGGCAAAACAATTTCAAAAGAGGCTCCGCCCATATCGCTATCACCGACTTTTAATTCACCGCCATGTTTACTGACGATAATATCGTGGCTAATGGCCAGCCCCTGGCCGGTTCCCTTGCCGACTTCCTTGGTCGTAAAGAAGGGATCAAACACCCGCTGCTTAATTGCGTCAGGCACGCCCGTCCCGTTGTCCTCCACAACCATAACAACCTGTCCATCACGTTCAAAGGTACGCAAGGCAATGATCCCGTCATCCCGCCCTGCTGCCGCGATAGCATGCGCGGCATTCACGATCATATTTAAAACAACCTGATTCAAGTCCCCTTCCAGCCCCATTACGCTCGGTAAATCCGGGGCCAGATCCAATTCCACTTGAGCAACTGTTTTCCATTCATTCTTGCCAACGGCGCAGGATCGTTCAATCACGCGGTTTAAGTCCACAGTGGATTTTTCTTTAGACGATGGATGGGCAAATTCCTTCATCGCTTTAACGATATGTGACACCTGTTGCACACCTGCCAACGACTGTTCAATCGCCAAGGGCAGTTCATCGCGGATAAATTCAATATCGGCATTCTCATAAGCCTGCGCACATTTTTCCACCAGCGCGTTCAATACAGGCTGTGTTGCGGCCTCTTTTTCCAGTTTCTGATAACAATCCAACGTTTCCATCAAATCCTGAACGGCTTCCCCGATAAATCGAATATTATCGCCGATATATTGGATCGGTGTATTGATTTCGTGCGCAATGCCGCCTGCCAGTGTGCCGATTGATTCCATTTTCTGACTTTGCAACAACTCACGCTCTAACTGACGGTTCTTTTCTTCGATCTGCATAACCTGTGTAATATCCGTATCAACCCACACATTACCACCTGCAGAAAGCGGGAAACGACTATGCATAATATAGCGCCCATCATCCAGTTTGCTGACCGGGGTCTCCCCTCCTCCCGCATTTGACGAACAAGCCGGAAAACCTTGAGGGAAAATTTTGATCGCGTCACATAAATCCTTACCGATATGAATATTCGGGATCACAGCAGGCGTCAGATGATACATTTCAATAAAGGCACGGTTCATCAAAACGACTTTTCCCTGCGTATCATCAATCCAGACCCCTTGGGACACGCTTTCCATCGCATCTTCCAACACAGATTCAGCATGCGCACGTTTATTTTCCGCATGTTGACGCGCCTGTTCCAGTTCAGATGCATATCTTGCCAGTGCCTTTGACATTTCATTAAAGCTGGAGGCTGTATCTGCCAGTTCATCCCTTCCTTTCACTTTTATGACATGACCAAAATCACCTTGCGCGACACGTCGGGCACCATTTTGCAACAACGCAAGTTGACGCGTTAAAATACCACCCAATATAAAACCAAAGAAACATACCAGAATAATTTCAATAAATGCCACACTGAACATACGATGTTGCGCATCCGCTATTGTGCGTTCCAAAGGTGCGATCTCCAGTCCGAGTTCGATCCGGCCAAAAACCTGACCTCTGACCACAATATCCTGTGCAATATCATAGATTTGATCATCCCGTGTCGTATCGACAGACATATCCGGGATAAAGGTTCTGTTTAAGGCAGACGCATCGCCACTTTGCGAAATAACATTTCCGCCTGCCTCCGCTGTCTGACGCACCCGGATATAGATTACTCCCGGATTTTGCATGGCCTTTTCAACCATTACATCCAGCGTCGCCAGATCCATCGAAACAATCGCATCCGTCGACATGGTCGCAAAAAAACGTGCTAACGTTCGCGCATGTTCCACCAATTGGTTTTCATTGGATTCCCGCAGATAATTCAATCCGCTTAGAACCAAGATGGACAGCAGGACCATTTCAATAAAGGCAAGGCCCAGAATGGTTTTTAATCGAAACGACATTTCACCGTCCCCAGCTGCACGATTTTTGTTTCATACTGACTTAAGTCGAGTTTGCGCACATCATTCCAATCGCTGTCCTGCGCTGTCACAAGCCCTGTCATGCCAATTGATTTCATCAAACCGGGCTTATGTCGGGCAATATCCAGCATCGCGTTCTGAATTGTGGCAAGATGCTCCTCAGGCATTGCACCATTAACGGCAAATGCATGCGGTGTGTATGCACCTGTCCTATAAATCACCTGTAACTGGTCGCGCATTCCTTGGGGAATACTGTTAAAGGTTCGTAGCACACCGCCCCCGGCGACAAAGTAACCAGCGATGACTGATTTATACACGCTGTCATGGGATTTGACATAGACGGGTTCGATCTTCAAGCCCTCCGCCTTCATTTCCGTACGCGGTAAAACACTGGCACCAAAAGCCGCAGGCGAGGGAAAGGCAACTTTTTTCTTGTCCAGCCCGGCAAGCGAAGTAACCTCGCTGCCCTTTTTTACAACAATCAAGCCTTTCAGCTTTTTCTCTGATTGATGAGCAAATGCACGATAACCGGACTTTTTGCTAAAGACCGTGTAGTGATAGGGGTTCATATAGGCAATATCATAGGCCCCCTGTGCCAGACATTGTTCAAATGTCGGGATATCCTTCATTGTTGCAAACCGAATGTCCAATCCTGTCTGTGCAGAAAGTTCCTGCATGAACGGCAACCACATATTTGCCAACCGGGTGGCAGCCTGTTGCGGCACAATCCCGAAATACAATGTTTCGGCACGCGCATTTTCCATCGGCACCGTAGCGAAAGCAACCACACCCAGAACGGTTATTTGACAATATTTCTTCATCTTCATTTTCTTACATCCAGTCCAATGTAAGAAAGAGCATGACCGAAAAAGAAAAAGAAAAATATCCCCATATAGGGACATTTTGAAAAAACAAAAAAAGGGAAATAAAATTTTTCCCTTTCAGAGTCATGCAGTGACCGTTATTTTTCGCATAATGGCCCATTTTTTGTGCAAATAATAATAATTTGTATTTTTTGCAAACATATCCTGACTCGCCTCCTTACGCCCATTTCCATTGACGTCAAAGCCAATATCATAACCAGTGGCGTACGGGTCGACGCCGATGATTTGACCCTGCGACTGGAGGTGAAAAACCTGTTTGATGCCTTTCAACAATTGGAAAATTCCGGTAATCAGGTGGATCCGAGCATTCTATCCGGCGGGATTTGGCTGGCCCTTTTGACCACTGGCGTTGGTCTGGCCGTTGCCACGCGCACAGTTGCCATCAACAGCTTTTTCGAACATCGTCTGGAACGTGCCCAACCTCTGCCCAAATTCCCGACAGAAATGAAAGAAGACAAGCTCCACTTGACCCTCCCCATCCAGTTTGCACTCCGTTGACAGAACATTAGTACAACTATTTAGATAATTTAATTTTACAATACATTAAAAGAGTTGTTGCAGTCGTTTTCGTCTAGCTTTAAGTTGCAATAATATTTTTTATACCCCTAGAAGACAAGCGTCACCGCACGCGGGAGTAAATTGCAACATGGCATCCGTGAGAAAGTTCATCCGCCGTCATTTCATGTGGCTTTCCCTTTGCGCGCTCCTCAGTCTTTTTACGATTGTTCTGCTGTCCGATAAGATTTTCATCAGTATTCCCGCCGGGCATGCCGGTGTTTTATGGGAACGTTTTAACGGCGGGACAGATGTCAAAACCACCTATCCCGAAGGGTTTCACGTTATTCTCCCTTGGAACGAGATGACGATCTATAGTGTCCGCCTCAATGAAGCAACCAGCACCTTTAACGTGCTGGCGAAGGATGGATTAAAAATCGATGTGGAATTTCTGGTTCGCTATCGCCCAAAAGAAAGCCTGCTTGGCTTTCTGCACAAACATATGGGGGAAAAATACCTTGATATCTTGATCCTGCCGGAAGTCAGTGCCAAGGGGCGCACCGTCATGGCAAGGTATTCCCCTGAAGAAATTTACAGCACCAAGCGATTTGAAATTCAGGAACTTGTAAAAAAAGAAGTCAAGGAAGAACTGAAAATCATTCTGACCAAAGACAATGGAAATAAGGATCTGATTTTTCTGGAAGATGTCCTGATTAAAAGCATTCATCTGCCACAAACCGTCCGTCTGGCTATTGAAGCCAAGGTCGAACACAAACACCGCATGCTGCAATATGAATATATCCTGCAACGCGAACAACAGGAAAGCAAACGCAAGGCCATTGAAGCCAGTGGTATTCGCAAATTTCAGGATATCATTAAAGACGGTATTTCACCGCGTTATCTAAAATGGAAAGGTATTGATGCGACCTTGGAACTGGCCCGTTCCAATAATGCCAAAATTGTTATTATCGGGGCCGGGGACGAAGGTATGCCCTTGATCCTTGGTAATATGGACAGTAATAGTGCCGCCATTGATCCCGACACCAAAAAAGAAGAAGAATGGCAGCGCAAGCTGACTTCTGAAAAACCGGATTCCATCGGGCAGCTTGATGAACCCGGCACCACACGAACCACGCAGTCTGACAAAACATTCGCCCAAAAAGCTTTGGAAAAACTTTCCATTAAAGACCTGTTAAACGAAGATGAAAAAACAGACGAAAAACCTGCCACTCTGGATAAACCGGGCGCAAAACCTTAAAAACTGAATTCCTCTATCGGGTCGGTGCTGTCTTCAACCCCACTTTTCCCTAAATCAAAGTCAATAAGGGCTGTTCCTTCCTGCTGACAAAGCTGCTGTAAAAGGAATTGGAAACGGCTCATCATCTCTTCGATCTGTGTTGGGTTGAATAAATGACTGTCATATTCCAGAACACCAAACAGCTGCTCCCCTTCTTCGGATACAGAAAAGACCAGATCGAATTTTGCTGCCCCGCCGGGTGTGGGTAAAAGCGTCATTGTTACCCCGTTCAAATCCTGTGTCTCTACGCTGGCGTTTTGCAACACAAAGACATTTTGAACCAAAGGGGTGCGTTCCTCGCTACGTTGCGGGCAAACTTCGCGCACGATATGTTCAAACGGCACATCCTGCCGCGAAAAACCGGACAACGTGATTTCACGAACGCATTGCAACAGGTCGGTGAACGTCATCTCCGGTTCAAATTGTAAACGCATGGGCATCATATTGACGAAAAAACCGATCAAGGGTTCAATCTCGCGATGGTTTCGGTTGGCAATGGGGGATCCGATAACAAAATCGTTTTGCCCACTATAACGATAAAGCAAAACCCCATAGGCCGCCAAAAGCCCCATATATAAACTGACACCTTGTTGACGGCACAAGTCATTCACCGCGATCTTTAAATCATCTTCAAAGATAAAACCATATTTCAGGCAGGGGCCTGCCCCTCGGTTTTCATCTTTTTGTGTGGACAGACAAAAATCAGGGCGGACCCCTTCGAGTTTTTCGATCCAGTAATCAAGTTGCGCTTGATAATTGCTGCTGTTCAACCATTCGCGCTGCCAATGAGCAAAATCACCATATTGCACCGATAAATCAACCAAGGGAGACGGTTTTCCCGCCTGATAAGCCTGATAAAGGGTGGCCAGTTCATTTAAAAACACCCCGGTGGACCAATTGTCCGCCACGATATGATGCATGCGTAACAGAAAAATAAAGTCATCAGGCGTTGCCGTTTCGATCAAACAGCCCGCCAGTAGGGCATCACGTTCCAGATCAAAACAAGCCACCGCATTATCATGACTTAAACGATCCAGTTCGGTTGCGTACATTTCAGGGCTTAGGTCCGATAAATCACACACGGTGAAAATATCATCTTTCACAGGCTGCAACACGCAAACAACACGGTCGTCTTCATACACAAAATTTGTCCGCAAGACTTCGTGACGGCGAACAATTTCCAAGAAACTTTGGCGCAAGGCTTCAATATCCAACGCACCGCGAATGCCCACTGTCACAGACATATTGTAATTGGAACTCCCGCCTTGCAAACGATCGAGAAACCAGAGGCGTTCCTGCGCAAACGAGGCAACTGTCCGCTTTTCAGGTGAAAGAGGGAGGATTGGCGGTATCCGGTTCTCAGACCTTCCTCGTCCCGTTTCCATCAAACGGGCAATTTCAGAAAATATCGGGGTTTCAAATATCTGGCGCACTGTAATCTCGCAAGAAAACGCCGCACGTAAACGTGACACCAGTTGCGTGGCCAGTAAGGAATGCCCGCCGGCTTCGAAAAAGTTATCCTGACGATGGGCCACAGCGCCCCCTAAGACATCCGTCCAAATCGTCGCCAGAATGTCTTCGACAGGTGTACGACATTCCATAACATCGGCTTTTTGATCAAGGGAGCTTTCCTCAGGGGTCAGCAACTGCGCACGATCAATTTTACCACTGCCTGTCACAGGCATTTCATCCAATAACACAAACAGGGACGGCACCATATAATCCGGTAATTTGTCCCGCAGATAAAATCGTACCCCGGCGATATCGGGGGAGATATTCTTTTCAAAACAGACATAGGCCACCAGTGTTTTGCCTTGCGCCTTAAAATCATGGGCGACAACGCAACATTCGCGCACCGGGGCAAACCCGTTCAGAATGGTTTCTACCTCCCCCGGTTCAATACGGAACCCACGGATTTTGACTTGTTTATCAGCCCGTCCCAGATATTTGATGCGCCCATCAGTGTGCCAAATTGCCAAATCGCCCGTTTTATAAAGTCGCCCCAAGGAGGTTTCGACAAAACGTTCTGCCGTTAAATCAGCACGTCCCAAGTACCCAAGTGCGATGGCTTCTCCGCCCACATGAATTTCCCCGACAGCGCCACAGGACACAGGGTTTCCAGCCTCATCCAAAATATAGATATTGGCCCCGCTAATGGGATGACCGATGGACGGCAACAAGGGCCAAAAAGAAGGATCATCCTTTAAAACCTCACTCGTCACTACGTGGGTTTCAGATGGGCCGTAATGATTATGCAGACGTGCATCCGACAAATGACTGAACAAGTCAATAATCGCAGGTGTGACACGTAATTGTTCACCTGCTGTAATTACATCACGTAGACAATCGGGATAAAGGCCTTCTTCCTGCGCCACGACACTGAACTGCTGCAAGGCGACATAGGGCATGAACAGGCGTTCAATTTTTTGCCTTTTCACATAAGGGACAAGCGCGTGAAAATCACGGCGCATATCTTCATCCACCAGATATAAACAACCACCGCTCGCCCATGTACTGAAGACTTCCTGAAACGAGACATCAAATGTGAAAGGTGCAAAATGCAGGGTCTGGGCATTTTGGGATAAAATCGGATCGTTCATATGCCACTGGATCAGGTTGGACATGGCCCGATGCCCCATCCCGACCCCCTTGGGCACCCCGGTTGAACCGGATGTATAAAGCACATAGACAAGACTGTGCCCTGTCGCCTCACACCTTGGATTTTCGATGCTTTCTTGCGCACAGACCTGTCCATTACGATCCATAATCACAAGATCGACATCATCCGGCTGGATACCACCTTCATCACAAATCACCAACCTTGCCGCGCTATCCTTGATCATGGTTTGCACCCGATCTTTGGGGTAGTCCGGGTCAATCGGCAAATAGGCGGCGCCTGCTTTTAAAATACCCAGCAAGCAAACCGGTAAACGATCTGTACGTTTCATCATCAGGCCGACAATATCGCCCGATTTTACCCCAGCCTTTTGCAGATAATGCGCCACCTGATTGGCTTGGGCGTTGAGTTGGGCATAGCTCAATGCCTGATCTGCAAAACATAAGGCCCGATTTTGCGGCTGTTTTTGCACCACCTGTTCAAAAATTTGATCAACGCGCAGGCTGCAATCCCAGGGAACAGGTGGATAAATCACATCAGCCGCAATCATGGGATAGGCCTTGATCGGTTGATCTGTTTTTTCAACAACCTGTTGCAACAAGTGACAATAATTTTGTGTCATTTGATCAATGATTTCTGCCGCAAACAAATCACTGGCGTATTCCACAAGGCCACGGTACCCCGTTTCATCTTCGGTAATATAAAAAACCAGATCAAAACGCGCGGCGTCAAATTCCACAGGTTCCAATGATATTTCCAGCCCTTGTGCATCACTCTGTACTGCAAGGGGGGTGTTTTGCATCACAAACATCACCTGAAAAATCGGTGCGTGGCTCAGGCTGCGATCCACGGCCAAATGCGTCACCAGTTTTTCAAACGGGACATCCTGATGGGCATAAGCCCCTAACGCACAGTCTTTGACCCGCGCAAGTAAATTTTCAAAGGTGGGATTACCTGACACATCCACCCGCAAAGCCAACGTATTAACAAAAAAACCGATCAGCTTTTCCAGTTCTGCGCGCGTGCGATTGGCAATCGGGGTGCCGACCACCAAATCAGTTTGCCCACTGAAACGAGCCAGAACCATATAAAAGACACTGAGCAGGACCATAAAATCCGTGCCCTCACTCAAGCGGGCCTGTTGTTTAACCCCTTGGCATACAGAGGATGCAATATCAAAATGGGCAATTTTTCCGCGATAACTTTGAATTGCGGGCCGCGCCTTTTGACAGGGCATATCCAGTACAGACGGCAATCCCTGCAACCGTTCCCGCCAATAAGACAATTGCGCGTCCAGCATACCTGTTTCTTCAAAACAGGTACGTTGCCACAGGGCAAAATCGCCATATTGAATATCCAGCGCATCAGGGTCGCTTTGCACCCCGTCCGTTTTATAAGCCTGCATGACTTCCTGTGCCAGCAAGGCAGACGACCAACCATCAAAAATGATATGATGAATGGAAACAGCCAACAGATAATCGTCTTCCCCTTCACGCACCAGTTTCCAGCGCAGCAACGCATCTTTTTCCAGATCAAACGGTTCATGTAAAAAGGCATGCAGTTGGTCTTTATCCCAATCCACCACTTGCAAGGCAATAGACAGGTCATCGTGTATTTTTTGAAACGCCTGTCCGTTTTCTTCCACAAAATTGGTGCGCAGATTTTCATGCCGCGCAATGACATGATTAAGCGCGCGTTCAAGGGCATTTACATCCAAATTCCCACGTAACCGATAAAGACTGGGGATGTTATAAGCCGCACTCGGCCCTTCCAGCATTTGAATAAACCATAACCGTTCCTGCGCATACGACAGCGGGATTGCACAACCGGGACTGCGGCGGGGGATGACCTCATCCTCACCCGTTCCGTTTAAATGAAACACGATTTCTTCAATGCGCGGCTGTTCAAAAAACGTGCGGAGCGTAACGTTTGGTCCAAACTGTTTTTGCAGGCGGGTGACAACTTGGGTCGCCAGTAAAGAATGGCCGCCCACTTCGAAAAAGCTATCCTGAATACCAAAATCCGTATGCCCCAGAACAGTCGCCCAGATATCAAAAACAGTTTGCTGCAACGAATTTTGTACAGGTTTGCGTACCTCCCCTATTAACGCGGCCCCTTCCTTGGCTTGCAATTTACGCCGATCAATCTTGCCATGTGCTGTTAATGGGATTTCGTCCACGGCAAAGATATGAGACGGGATCATATAATCCGGCAATTTTTCTTTCAAAAAATGTCGCACATTCGTTGCCGGAAACGTTACATTTTCCTCAGCCGCAACAATATAGGCGACAATCTCGTCCACACCGCAAAATTTGCGACATAAGACAACACAATCGCGAATGGCATCATGTTCGCCCAGCAAGCTTTGAATTTCGCCCAATTCCACGCGAAAACCACGGATTTGGATTTGATCATCCATGCGCCCGCAATATTCCAGTGATCCATCCGCCAGCCACCGTCCCAAATCCCCACTGCGATAAAGACGTTCCCCATTATTTAAAAACGGATCACGGATAAAACGTTCTAGGCTGAGTTCCTTACGGTTCAGATATCCGCGCGCAACCCCGGCGCCCCCCACATGGATTTCGCCTTTCACACCGATGGGCACCGGTTGCCCGACCGGGTCCAGCAAATAAAACCGCAAATCGGGCAAGGGATCACCAATCAGACTTTGCGGTTTGTGGGCATCGTCGGCCCTGAGGGCACGAAAACTGGCATGAACCGTGGTTTCGGTAATGCCATACATATTCACCAAAACAGGTTGATCGTCTGCGTGGCGTTCATACCACGGTTTTAATTTGCGAAAATCCAGTGCTTCGCCGCCAAAAATCACATAACGCAAAGCCAGATTATCTGCCCCATCCCCCCCTTGATCCACATTAATCAGCGCATAAAAGGCAGAAGGGGTCTGGTTTAGAACCGTTACTTTTTGCGTTCGTAACAGATCATAAAAAGCATCCGGGTTGCGCGTTGTCCAGTAAGGGACCACAACCAGACGCCCCCCGTTCAATAATGCCCCCCATATTTCCCATACGGAAAAATCAAACGCATGGGAATGAAACATCGTCCAGACATCTTGATGATCAAAATCAAACAAACCACGTGTGGTGCTGAACAGACGTACCACATTGCGTTGCGTGATTTCCACCCCTTTGGGTTTGCCAGTAGAACCCGACGTGTAAATCACATAGGCACGCTGGTCTAAATCCTGCGCCACCACCGGATTGTCGTGGCACATATCCGCCTTTTGTTCATCAAGACATATAAAATGTAATGTCTGATTTGCCACAATATCGCACAATTGCGCTTGCAACGCAGCGGTGCTGACAACGATTTCAATCCCGGAATCATCCACCATATAACCAAGACGATCGTTCTGATAAGCTGGTTCCAGCGGCAGATAACTGCCCCCCGCTTTCAAAATGCCTAAAACAGCCACCACGGTTTCGAGAGATCGTTCCAGATAAATCCCCACCAAAGTTTCCGGCACAACTCCCAAAGCAATCAATTCATGAGCCAGCCGGTTTGCCCGTTCGTTTAATTCGCGGTAGCTCAAATTCTGATTTTCATAACTCAGGGCAATCGCGTTGGGGCGCAAACGGACTTGTGTTTCAAACTGATGTTGAAGAAGGGGGGCCTCTTCACTGCATCTTGTTTTTCCCGCCCCCAAGGCAATCATATCCAGACGTTCAGCCTCTTGCATCATGTCCACCTCGCTCAGACATTTTTCTGGATGGGCAAGTACATGATCCAGCAAGGTCTGGAAATGTCCGATCATACGTTCGATGGTGGCACGATCAAAAATATCCTTTTTAAACAGGACCGCCCCAACAAGGCCGTCCTCTTCCCAAAACGAAAATTCAAGATCAAAACGCCCCATTCCGGTTTGATATTCCACAAGCGGCCGTACCTTCAGACCGTCTAGTTCCATATCCCCCATCGGGGCATTTTGAAAACTGTAGGAAACCTGAAACAACGGGTTAAGATCAAGATGGCGTTCGGGTTCCAAAACTTCCACCAGTTGTTCGAAGGCGACATCCTGATGGGTAAAACCGTCTAAAACTGTCTTTTGGACCTGCTTCAACAAGTCATAAAAATTCAGTTCATTTTTGGATAGATCAACACGCATGACCAAGGTGTTGACAAAAAATCCGATGAGTTGTTCCACTTCACTCTGTTGACGATTGGCAAGGGGGGAGCCCACAGCAATATCATCACTTTGGCTATATTTCCCCAACAAAACCGCCAAAACCGCCAAACAAAACATATAAGGGGTTGTACCCGTTTCACGACACAATGCGTGTAATCGGTCATACTGTGGCCCCGTCATGCGAAAAGACAGCCCCTCGGCCTGCCATCCGCGAACCTTGGTTCTTTCGCGATCAAGGGGGAGGTCCAGAACGGGGGGCAGCCCCGCCAGTTGATCCACCCAATAGGACAACTGCTTGCCCATCACTTCATCATTTAAATGCTCATGCTGCCAATCTGCAAAATCACCGTACTGAATCGGGAGTTCAGATAGATTTGGAGTGTGTCCTTGCGTAAAGGCTTTATAGAATGCGGAGAGTTCCCGGATCAAAATGCCCATTGACCAGCCATCAGAAACGATATGATGCATGGTACATAACAAAATGTGATCATCCCCCCCTATTTCGATAAGGCGAAATCGAACCAACGGACCGACAGTCAAATCAAACGGCGTGCGAAGATGTTCTTGAACCTGTTGTTCCATCCAGTGTGATAACTCGTCCTTGCCTAAGGCCGGGGCAAGCACATGATCCACAACAGGTTCAAACGGTGCATGGACACGCTGGATATGTTGCCCTTCATCACTATGAAAAGTCGTTCGCAATATTTCATGGCGTTCAATAATCGCCGCAAGGCTTTTGTACAAAGCCGGAATATTCAATGTGCCGCACAACTGAATGTTTGCCGGAATGTTATAATAAGGGGCGTCCGGGTCAAGCTGAGTCAAAAACCACAATCGTTTTTGTGCAAAGGACATGGGAAATTGGACGGTTTCAAATGTTTCACCCATTGGACACACCTATGCAATCGCAAACAGTTGACCGTTTGCGTTTTATGATTAGATAAAAAAGGGATACAACCCGAAGCTTCCTTTCCCTTTTCAAAGAAAAGAAACTTCGGTTTGTGCATTCGGGAGATTTTACGCCGTGGCCGCCGCAGAAGCCGTTTCTTCTGCAGCAGCAGAAGATGCATCGGCCTCTTTATCTTTTTTCATGCGGCTGACCATCCCTTTGCCCTTGGCGTACAGGTCTTTGGAGTAGCCTTTAACTTTTGACGCATCAAAGGAACAGAACGTCCCCCCAGATTCAAAATGCTTTACCAGAATATGCCCGATGACATAGGTCAGGGCACCCGCCGTGATCGGCAAAGCGGCAATACCGGCCACACTGCCCGCACCGGGGATCAGTTTGACAACACTGGCCCCCAGACCTTTTGCCAACTCAACCGGGCCAACGCCACCAATAATGCTGACAGCAGCGGCCGTTGCCAGATTTTTACTAAACGGCACATCGTATAAATCAGCCAGTTCTTTCATCATTTTTAACTGAACAGCACCGATTGTAAACATATCGGCAATCGGAAGCGGTACAACGCCAAACCCAAGCGCCCAGTAGATATTGCGGCGAACGATTTTGTCAGCCGCTGCATGCAAATCTATCTCATGGTCATGCTGTTCAAGACTTTCTTCATGGTCCGCGCCATGCGCCATTTCAGCAGCTTGTGCTTCTGGTGCATCACTCGTCACAGTTTCAGTTGCGCTTTCTGCTTTTTCAGGTTCTTTCGTCGTTGCGGTTTTGCGCGCAGGGGTCTTCTTATCGGTATCAGTCACTTTGGTCACCTTTGGTAAATGTAAAAGACGATTACTCAGAAGCCTTGGTATGGATGTAGTTATCTTCCATAGAAAACAGCATGATTATGCCAATGATGGGGGATAAAACGAGTGATCCAAAAAAGAATCCCCAAAACCCAAACCGCTTATGAATGCCGAGCATTCCAATCAACAGGCTGGCAAGAATCCAAATTCCTAGCATTGAACCCAAGAGTTTTCTCCCCATGTCGCAAACCAGTTTGAAATAGTCTGCGTTTTCAACAGATACATAATCAGGCCGCTTCAAGAAAACATCTTTAAAGTGTATAGTTTCCTCAACGCTTCCGCACAGGCAATTCTATCCACACAACCCTTAAAATATCAATAGTTGTTTTTATTAAAAAATTACAATTAATATTTTTACATTATATTTCAATTAATTATCATCTAATTTCATCTTAAATTTTATTCTCTTTCTAAAGATTATAAAAAAAATACTATACAATCTAAACAAGTAAACATAATGTTACGCACGAATAGATAGATATATTGAGGGAGGGGAAATACACCAATATATATTAATTAGTGTATTTCTTACTAAGATGAAGCCAGCCAAGAACAACATCGCCAATATCTACAAACTGTCCCCCATGCAGGCAGGGCTGTTTTTCCACTACCTGAAAGGTGACGACAAACAATCTTACCTTCAGCAAATATCATGGCGCCTTCAGGGATATTTTGATGTATCGGCTTTCAAAGAAGCATGGCAAAGGCTGGTAAATCGCCATGACATCTTGCGCACGAATTTTGTCTTTCAAAATACACCAACCCCCTTGCAGGTTGTCGCAGACAAGCGCCCTCTTGATTTCCAAGTTATCGATTACCGCCACCTTAACAGCGAAGACAAAGAACAAGCCGTTCACACATTTCAGGAACAGGAAAAGCATACCCCTTTTCATCTTGAAGATGACATGCTGCTGCGTTTGCGTGTCCTGCAATTGAGCAATGACAGCTTCGAAGTTATCCTCACCCACCACCATATCATTATGGATGGCTGGTCATTGGGGAATCTGGTTAAAGAAGCACTGGATATATATATTGCACAAATTAACAAGAAGCCTCTGCCCTATGAACAACCGGTTGGTTTTTCAAAATATATAAAGTGGCGTGACGCCCAAAATCAAACGGCCTCCATGCAATACTGGCAAACCTATCTGGCTGGTTTTGAGACCCAATCAACCCCACCCCAGCGTGCGACCCCTAAAACCGCAAGCGAACCCAAGGCCGTTTATTTTGATGTCGGACCAGATCAATTGGATAGCCTGAATAAACTGGCAAACGATCAAAACATCACCCTGAACAGCCTTTTTCAAAGCCTTTGGGGGCTTTTACTGGCTCAGCAAACCCAATCTGACGATATTGTTTTCGGCTGCGTGGTCTCCGGTCGCCCGCATGAAATCGACGGCATTGAAAAAATGGCGGGCATTTTCATTAATACAATCCCGGTGCGTATTCAGTTCACCCCCGATATGCGTCTTTGCGATCTGTTTTCGCAAGTTCAGCACAATGCGTTGGCATCGGAGCCTCACCAACATATTGCCTTGGCTGATATTCAATCAACCACCCCCTTAAAGGATCGCTTGATCGGATCCTTGTTCGTCATGGAAAATTATCCTCTGGATCGTGTGTTTGAACTCAACACCCTACTCCCCGGCACCGACTTTGCCGTCACCCAACTGCAAACGTGGGAGAAAACTCATTTTGATCTGGGCGTGCGCCTTCTGCCCGATCAAGATCGTTTGAAAGTTAAAATCGGCTACAATTCAGCCCTTTATGATGACGCAGACTTGCATCGTCTCGCTAAACATTTTCAACGCGCCCTATCAGAATTCATAAGACAAGGGGAGGAGGTTCGAATATGCGATATTGATCTGTTATCGGATACAGAAAAAGCGCAGCTAAAAAGCTTCTCGCGAGGCACCCCCTTACATTACGAACAGGATGAAACCCTCATTGAGTTGTTCAAGAAACAGGTCAATGCCCACCCGACGAGGACCTGCCTGTCGTTTGAACACATCAGCCTGACCTATGCAGAGGTCGATTTGCAATCTGATCGAATTGCCGCCCATTTACGACAAAGCGTCAACCTGTCGCCCGATGATCGGGTCGCCTTGATGCTGACACGCAGCCATTGGTGTGTCCTTGCGATTTTAGGCGTGCTTAAGGCCCGGGCCGCTTACGTTCCCATTGAACCGGACTTTCCAACAGAACGCATTGATTTCATTTTAAAAGACAGTCAGGCACAAGCCATCCTTGTTGATCCACAGACACAATCGAAGGCATGCGAACTTACAACAAAGCCTTGTCTTGAAATCACAACCCTTCCCGATTTGGCCTTCCAACAGATTGAAAGCAAAGCTGACGATCTCGCCTATGTGATTTACACATCCGGCACCACCGGCACACCCAAAGGGGTGATGATTGAACAGGGCAGCGTTGTTCATCTGGCCCATGCCATGAACCACGATGTCTATCAACGTCATCAACGCCCCCTCAATATGGTGCTTTTAACCACCTATGTGTTTGACGGGTCGGTGCAACAGATTTTCTCCGCCCTTCTCTACGGACATAGCCTGTTCATTATGGATGATGACAGCAAGCGCGATACCCGCAAGTTCCGTCAATTCTGCCAAACATACAAGATTGATATCGGGGGCTGCATTCCCAACTTTCTGGCCTTGCTGGACGAAGCGGGCGAACTGGACACCCTGACAAAACAACTCAGCCACATGATTTTCGGCGGGGAAGCCTTGCCCGTTTCCCTTGCCAATAAAGTGGTGCAAAACTGCACGGTTTCCAACCTTTATGGTCCAACGGAATGTTGCGTTAACGCCCTCAGCTTTACCACCTCTGCCCCCCTGACAACCGATACGGCCCATGTCCCCATCGGTAAACCGTTAGGGAATGCGGAAATCTTTATTTTAAGCCCGCAAGGACATCCCGTTCCCCTTGGTGGCATTGGGGAATTGTGTATCGGTGGACCGGGTGTCGCCCGTGGTTATTTAAACAATGATGCCCTGAATGATGAAAAATTCATTCCACATCCGACAACCCCTGACAAACGTATCTACAAAACAGGGGATCTGGCCCGTTTTAGATCCGATGGACATGTCGAGTTTCTGGGCCGCAATGACCAACAGGTCAAGATTATGGGCTACCGTATTGAGCCAAGCGAAATTGAAGACAGGCTCAATCGGTATGCGCAGATCAAAGAAGCCTGTGTCATTGCGGCACAGGACCACACCGGGCATACCTATTTAAAGGCCTGCCTCGTTACCCACGACCAGATTAACCTTGACGATTTACGCCAAGATTTATCGGCAAGCTTGCCTGCCCATATGGTACCCAGCCGTTATGCTTTATTGCAAAACATGCCCCGGTTGGTTTCCGGCAAAATTGATCGTAAAGCCTTGCTTGAAATTGTTGAAGTTGACGAACAATCAAACAAAATTGCAGCAACACCCCCAACGACACCAACCGAGAAAATCCTCCTTGAGGCATGGCAACATGTTTTCGGGCGCAGCGATATCGGCATTCATCATGATTATTTTGAACTGGGTGGTGATTCCATCCGCGCTATTCAGTTATTGTCCCAGCTTTATAAATCAGGATTAAGCCTTCAGATCAAAGACCTGTTTGATAATCCAAGCGTTGCCAAGCTTGCTCCCTTTATCACGCAGGATCATTTCGTGGAAGAAGACGATATCACGGGGGAAGCCGTGCTTGGCCCGGTTCAGCACCGTTTCTTTGACAAATTTTCAACCAATCCCAACTGGTTTAACCATGCCCTGTTACTTCACGCCCATGAACGACTGGATGTGTCTGCAATGGAACAGGCCATTCATGTTCTTGTTCAGCAACATGATGCTTTTCGCCTGAAATTCCATCAAACCCCGGATGGTGTTTGGCATCAGGAATTTTGTGAGACAACAAACGGTTTTAAATTTCAGGCGATACAATTAGACAGGAAACGCGATGAAAATCGCCAAATTCTGCGTCAGGCCAATCAGGCCCATACCGGACTTGATTTAACCAACGGTCCCTTGGCCAAAGCCATTCTCCTGCAAGGCGCAAAACAGGACCATATATTGCTGGTTGTCCATCACCTGATTATTGACGGTGTGTCCTGGCGTATTTTGTTGGAAGATTTAACGCAGGCCTACCGTAACATAACCGCCAAACAAGCTATTAACTTGCCACGCAAAACCCATTCCCTGAAACATTGGGGAAATGCCCTTGTCCAATATGCGCAAAGTGACGATTTAAAAAAGGAAATTCCCTATTGGAAACGCATCCGGCAGGCCGATGTTTGTCCCTTCCCCGTTGAAATCCCCTCACCGCATAATCGCCTGTGCGATTTGGAAAGTTGCACCGTCAGCTTAACCCCCAAAGACACGCACACCTTGATGGGGGAGGTCAATAACGCCTTTCACACCAGCGCAGAAGAAATTCTGCTGGTTGCCTTGGCGCGTGCCTTAAAAAACTGGAAAGGACTGGAAAAAACCATTGTCATGCTGGAAGGGCATGGTCGTTCCCCTGCCCTTAAAAACAGTGATGTCAGTCGAACGCTGGGTTGGTTTACTTCGCTTTATCCGGTTTTACTGGATCTGTCACACATAACGAAAACCGACCAACAGATCAAAACCATCAAGGAAAACCTGCGACAAATCCCCAACAAAGGGTTTGGATATGGCGTGTTGAGTTACCTGTCCAAAGACGGCTTAGGTCTTGACCCCGCCTTTGATCAACGTTGCCACATCACGTTTAATTACCTCGGCCATTTTAAAAACGCACAGAACACGCCTTTGTTCGATATTTCAACGGACAATACAGGCACCGCCATTGCCCCCAGCGCCAAACGCACCAGCAATTTGGACATTGCGGCCATCGTCATGGATGACAGGCTGGAAATTACCCTGTCCTACAGCCGCCATCGCTATTTGAAAAGCACGATGGAAGACCTACTGCACACCCTGCATGAAGAAATGAACAAACTCATCGCGTTTTGCAGCGCACGCGACACATCCGAACTGACGCCAGCCGATTTAACCCTGTCCACCCTCAGCCTTGATGAATTTGAAAGCCTGTTTTGAGCATGAAGAAAGAAGATCTCCAAGATATCTATCCCCTAACCCCATTGCAGGAAGGCATGCTGTTTCATGCCTTATTCGGGGATGACCAAAGCACCTATGTTGAACAGTTTTCCTATCTTGTCACAGGTTCGTTTGCCCCTGATCTGTTTTTAAAAAGCTGGCAGGACCTTGTGGACCGTCACGATATTTTGCGCACTGCCTTTGAATATGAAAAAACCAAACAACCCTGCCAAATTGTTCTCAAGAAGGTTCGCGCTGACACCCGTTTTATTGATCTCAGCAACCTGAATAGACCGGAACAAGACGCAACCCTAGATCAACTGCGTCAAGAAAACCGTGAAAAGCCCTTTACACCCCATGCCGGACAACTCGCCCGTCTGTGTATCGTAAAACTGGACACACAGCGTCACGAGATCATAAGGACCCATCATCATATCCTGCTGGACGGATGGAGCAGCGCAATTTTATTGCAGGAACTAATGGAAATATACAGCGCCAACGTGCGTGGTGAACGCCCGGACCTGACACCACCGGTTTCTTCCAAACCCTATTTTAATTGGCTGCATCACCGTGACACGCAATCTTCACTCGATTTCTGGGCGAAATATCTAAAAGGGACCTCTGCAACACATCTGCCTTTTCAACGTAATAAAGCTGGCTACTGCCCTGCAAAACATCTGTTGCAATTAAGTGAAGAAACCACGGGTGCCCTACAGACCCTCACACAAAAATTACGTGTCACACCTGCGATTTTATGCCGGGCCATTTGGGGGGTAATGCTGGCCCGTTACAAGGGGAGGAACGACATCCTGTTTGCCAGTGTCGTCACCGTGCGCCCCCATGACGTGCCCAACATTAAAGATATGGTGGGACTGTTTATCAACACCATTCCGGTACGGGTCCAGATAGCCGAGGATATGCGTTTTTGTGACCTGCTGTCCCAATTGCAGGACGAGGCCCTTTGTGTTGACCCACATCAATATCTCGCCCTCAATGATATCCTGAATGATACGCAAAAACCGGATCATCTTTTTGCTTTTGAAAACTTTCATATCGATGAAGGTTTTCAGGAAAACATGGAAAAGGATGCCTATGGCCTGACGGTTGAGCGTCTCATCCGTCACGAACATACCCATTATGATTTCACCCTCGCCTTCAATCCCGGAACCTGCCTGAGTGCTGAATTTTCCTATAACACAAACCGATTTAGCCCTGCACAAATGCAACGCATGGCCGGGCATTTTGAACAGGTTTTACATCAAATTCTAGCCACACCTGAAAAAACAATCCGCGACATTGATATTTTAGGACCACAAGAACGCGAATTGATTTTAAAAGGTTTTAATCATCACCCCCAAACGGCCCCATCTCGCCTATCTGTTATTGAACGTTTTAAACAACAGGTGGAACGCGCACCCAACGCCCCGGCCATCGTTGATGGTCCAACCCGTTTGACCTACCGTGAACTGGATCAACGCAGCGATGCACTGGCCCATCATTTGCAAAAAAATTTCGCCGTAACGGGTAATCCGCATGTGGGCGTTCTTTTAGAACGTTCCGCTTCACTGGTTTGCAGCTTCTTAAGTATTCTCAAGGCAGGCGGTGTCTATGTCCCCTTGGATCCCGAGACACCGCAGGCGCGCATGGACTATATCCTGAAAGACAGCGAGGCCCTATGCGTTTTATCCAACACCCAAAACCTTGAAAAGATCACAACCGCAACACCTGTTTGCAATCTGGATCAAAAATGGGAGGGCGATATCACGCACTTTACGCCTGTGCAAACCAACGGCCTTGCCTATATGACCTACACGTCCGGTTCCACCGGGCAACCCAAAGGCGCCATGGTCGAAGAAGCCGGATTGCTTAATCTCGTCAACTGGCATGAACAGGCCTTTCAATTGGCAACCGGCAGTCGGGCAACGCTTTATGCCTCCCCTGCCTTTGATGCATCACTTTGGGAAATGGTGCCCAATTTGCTCAATGGTCTCTGTCTATACCCGGTCCCCGACCCTGTGCGACTGGATGTGGAAAAATTAATTACCTTTTTACAGGAAAATGACATCAGCCATACCTTCCTGCCGCCTGCCATATGCGAAGACGTCAGCAAAACGCATGACGGCAAGCTATCCCCTAAAATCAAAATTTTGACCGGTGGGGATGTCTTAAAGGATATCAGGGCTGGCGATCTGGAAATCTATAACAATTACGGCCCCACAGAATGCAGTGTGGTGGCGACCTCAACACGGGTCCACCCTGATACCCAAATCACCATCGGACAGCCCATTGATAATGTTCAGGTCTATCTGCTGGATCAAGACTTACGCCCGGTGCCCATCGGCATTGAAGGCGAAATTTATCTGGGCGGCATTGGCCTTGCCCGGGGATATTGGAAACAAGACGACTTAACCCGTGAAAAATTCATCCCCCATCCGTTTCAGCCCGGTGCACGCCTTTATAAAACCGGGGATCTTGCCTATTGGGATGAACAAGGCGACTTGCATTTTATCGGGCGCAATGATGATCAGGTTCAGGTGCGCGGCTACCGTGTGGAACTGGGCGAAATTGAAAACAAACTGGAAAACCATCCCGACATTGACCGGGCAATCGTCATTCTTGATGATCACGACCAGCTTGTCGGTTTTTACCTATCCGCAGCCAAAACAAGTGAAACCGATCTCAAATCCGCCCTTGCCCGTCTGGTTCCATCCTACATGGTGCCGCAACGCCTTACCCCGTTGGACAAGCTGCCGCTGAGTGAGCGCGGAAAAGTCGACCGCAAAGCATTGGCGCAACAAAATCAGGCGCACATAATCACGCAAGCTTACCGCGCCCCGGCGACCGAGACAGAATGCACCCTTCAGGAAATTTGGCAGGATGTTCTGGAAAGCCAACAGATCGGAATGGATGACAATTTCTTCAATATTGGCGGACATTCCCTAAGCGCAACACGCATTATGTCGCGCATTCGCAATAAAATGGCCCTTGAGCTGCCCTTTCACAGCCTGTTCGACAACCCGACCATTGCCCGCCTTGCGCATGTGATTGATGACCTTCAACAACAAGAAACATCTGCCCCCATCCGCCCAACCATCACCCGATCAAAACGCCGCCACGCGGCCCAATAGGACAAAACGGTTTGGATTTATGATGCATACAGATTGCTTAATCATCGGCTTCAACGATTTCGATTTTGAAAAAACGGTGGATATGATCCGTGGCAACGACCCGACATCGGGCGGTTATCGCGATATCAATCTTGCCTTCCTGAATATGCAAGGACACCCCCATCATGCAATGGATATCTTGAACCATGTGAATGGATGGGAACCCAGAACCTATCACAACAGTGATTTCGTCTGGCCTGTTGTCTTGTGTCTGGGCAGTTATCTGGCAAAGAACGGGTTTACTTTTGATTACATCAACCTGTTCCAGCAAGAAAAAGACGCTTTACGCGATAAACTGGAAAAAGGCGGTATTCGCACGGTCGCCATTACCACAACGCTTTATGTCGTCCCCCAGCCGATTATTGAAATTGTCCAGTTTATCCGCGCCCATAACACAGATGTAGAAATCGTCATCGGCGGACCGTTTATTTCTAGTCAGGCCGCCATGTTGGACACGGATGGTTTAAGCGAGTTGTTTTCCTATTTAGGTGGTGATTATTACGTCATTTCTTCCGAAGGGGAAAAAGCCCTCTGTGATTTGTTGGATGCGTTAAAGACCCAAAAAGATTTGGCTGACATTGATAATATCGCCTACCGCCAGAAAGACACATTTGTTCACAACACAATATCGGTTGAGCGTAATTCACTGGAAGAAAACCCGGTGGATTACAGCCTGTTTGCGAAAGAAAAATTCGGTCAATTCCTTTCCCTTCGCACCGCAAAATCCTGCCCGTTTTCCTGTGCCTTTTGTGGTTTTCCTGATCGGGCGGGCAAATATACCTATCTTGATCTCGCCCATGTGGAACGTACGCTAGACAGCATCAAGGACTTAGGAACCGTCAACACCCTGACCTTTTTGGACGATACCTTCAACGTGCCTAAAAAACGATTTCGAGACATCATGCAATTGATGATCGACAAAGGGTACGGATTTAAATGGAATTCCTTTTACCGATCCGATCATGGCGACGAAGCCACCATTGACTTGATGCAGCGCGCCGGATGCGAAGGGGTCTTTCTGGGCGTTGAGTCCGGCAGTGACACCATTCTTGAAAAAATGAACAAGAAATCGCGGCGCAAAGATTACCTGAGCGCGATTAAAATGTTTCGCGAACGTGACATATTGACCCATTGCAACCTCATCATCGGTTTCCCCGGCGAGACCCCGGACACGGTTGCTGAAAGCATGTCGTTTCTGGAAGAAAGTAAAAGCGATTTTTACCGCGCCCAATTGTGGTTCTGCGACCCCATCACCCCTGTTTGGAAACAAAAAGAGGAACTGGGTATCGAAAACTTTGCGTTCAATTGGTCGCACAACACCATGAATTGCCAGCAGGCCACGGCCTTTGTCGAACAGATGTTTCTGGAAGTCCAAAATTCCATTTGGCTCCCGCAACAGGGGTTTGAAATGTGGAGCCTGTTCTACCTGCAACGAAACGGGTTTTCTCGTGAACAGATTAAAGGCTTCCTGCGTGCCTTTAACGATGGTATTCGCGAAAAACTCTTGATCCCGCATCAACAAGAACCATCCGAACAGATTTTAAAAAACCTGTCCTATTGGGGGCGGCGCGATGGCTTTGATCATTTAAGGGGCATGAACAACCATCCCCCGCTTTATGATCCCCGCACACCGCAAACCGACACCGCGTTACACAATGACGATCAACTTGAAGCCTTTGCTTTTTAGGAGGGGAAAGACACCATGAACACCATGATTTTCGATCGAAAGACCTTGGACGAAAAACAGTTCTGGATGGACTTGTTGGCTGAAGGCCCCATTTTCTGCGCCCCAAAGGCGGACAGTCCTGTCTTTGCCCAAAATGGTTCCAGCCCAGCGCATATCACCTTCACACTGGATCAAGGCCTGACACAACAGATTAAAAAAATCGCACAAGGACCCTTTTTGTGCGGCACCGTTTTACTTTCCGCCCTGATGATCTGCCTGCATAAATATAATCATTTGCCAACCATCACCATTGGTACCCCGACCCGCAAACCAGCGACACCGACGAATGACAACATGCTGGCCATTCGCCACCAAATCGACGAGACAGAAAGCTTTCGTGATTTCCTTTTGAAGTTACGCGAAAAACTTCTCAATTGCTATGCGCATCAAAACTACCCCCAGTCCAAACTGGTCGAAGATTTAAGTCTTGAAACAGACCGTTTATTTGATGTGTCCTTTGCCTATGATGAAATCCATTCGTCTTTCACGCACCCTGACCAAAGCGCCTTGTCCTTGAAGGTCGAAGAAGGGGAAAATGCGACATTAATCGCTACGTTTTTTTACGACAATACCCTTTATCGTCCTGAAACTGTGCAACTGTTAGCGCGATATTATCAACATATCCTGACACAAGCCTTGTCCGACCCGATGCAATCAATCGATACCCTTGCATTAGACACGCAAGAAAACATCTGGGCACAAACCGAGGTTTGGAACAATACCGCGCATGATTTCCCCGATGATATCAATGTCATGGAACTCTTGACCAACATGGCACAGACCTACCCGCAAAACCCTGCTTTGGTCTATCGCAAGACCTCAATTTCTTATGAAGAAATGATGCAACAGGTCGATACTATTGCCGCCCATCTACAAGAAAACGCCGTGGGACCGGAACAACTGGTCGGTGTCTGTCTTGAAAACCCTTTTCAGTCCATCCTTGCCTTTTTGGGCATTTTACGCAGCGGGGCCGCGTTTCTGCCGCTTGATCCCAATTATCCCGATGATCGCCTGTCCTACATGATCAAAGACAGCGCCTGCACCCTTGTCATCGGGGATAATGTCATCTCGGAGCGAATGATCAATCCCGATCTACCTATTTTATCTATGGATGCCTTGTGCAGCCCGATGACGAAACCTGCTGCCCCCAATACAAGCACAGCTGACAATCTTGCCTATGTCATCTACACATCGGGTTCAACCGGAAACCCCAAAGGGGCATTGCTGGAACATCGCGGGCTCTGTAACTTCATCCACGCCCAAGGCCGCCTGTTTGACATGACACCTAACAGCCGGGTGTTGCAATTTGCATCGCTGAGTTTCGATGCATCCATTTCTGAAATTTTCGTCACCCTATGTCACGGCGCCGCCCTTCATGTGGCAACACGCGCCGATATGTCGCCGGTTGATCCTTTATTAAATCTGTTGCAAACACAGAAAATAACGCACCTGACCGTCCCACCGTCCTTGTTGGGGGTTTTGCCGCAAACAGACCTGCCCGATCTCGGCTGCCTGATCGTTGCCGGGGAAAGCTGCCCGGATGACATTGCGCAAAAATGGTCTGTGGGGCGCACGTTTTTGAATGGCTATGGCCCAACGGAAAGTACGGTTTGTGCCACTTTTTCCCATTACGCGGGTACAGGAAAGCCCTTAATCGGTAAACCCATCGAAAATACAAAAGTTCACATTCTGGATGAACACATGCGTCCTGTCCCTGTTGGTGTCGCAGGTGAACTTTATATCGAAAGTGCCGGACTGGCCCGTGGCTATTTAAACAGGGATGATCTGACACAGGAAAAATTTCTGACCAATCCCTTCTCCCCTGTTTTTTCAAACCGGATTTATCGCACCGGAGATCTGGCGCGTTGGCAAACTCATGGCGAAGTTGAATTTCTCGGTCGCATGGATCATCAGATAAAACTGCGCGGATTTCGTATTGAACTGGATGAAATCGCCCATGTTCTCTGCCGTCATCAACAGGTCGAAAATGCCATCGTTATCTCCCATGACGATGACAAGGCCGGATTACAAATCCTCGCCTTTGTCCTTGCCTCATCCCTTGAAACGGATGATTTGCGTCGTTTTATTCTGAATAAGCTCCCGGAATATATGTGTCCGGCCCATATCAGCATTTTGGACGATTTCCCCAAACTGCCCAACGGTAAAATCAATCGCAAGGCCCTTGTGGACCTGCAACGTGCCCCCAGCCATTTACCGGAACGTCATATGGCACGCGACAATATTGAACTGGCGCTGTTACAAATCTGGCAAGAGGTTCTCAACAATTCAGACCTCGGCATCCATGATGATTTTTTTGCGAGCGGCGGACATTCGCTGTTAGCCGTACGTTTATTGAGCCGCATTGAACGCGCGTTCAATCAAAAACTGGATTTGGATCTTATTTTCCAACACACAAGTGTCGCCGATTTCGCGCAACGGCTGCGTCAAAATAAAGACCTAAAAGAAAAATGGTCCCCACTGATCCCGGTACGCCCCGCCCCCAATTCCCAAAAAAATCCGATTTATTGTGTCCATCCGGCGGGTGGGCGCGTTCTCTGTTACCTGCCTTTTGCACGTGAATTGGCACAAGACATCCCTGTTCATGGATTTCAGGCCCGTGGTTTATCGCCCCATCAGTCCCCCTTTAAAGACTTAAAAGAATGCACACAAACCTACGTCGATGCATTGAAACAGCATCAAGGCGAAGGCCCCTATCAATTACTGGGCTGGTCCGGCGGGGCGGTCATTGCCTATGAAATGGCCTGCATTCTGCAAAAGGAAGGCGCCGAAGTTTCCAACCTTTTCCTGATCGATGCCTACGCCCCGCCAGCCTTACCCAATGAGTTAAAAAACATGGATAACGCGGCCTTGGTCAAAGCCTTGCTTAGCGATGAATTACGCGACACCACGAGTGACCAATTACGTCAATTCTCAGAAAATAAATTAATTGATTATCTGCGCGACACACTGATCAAAGCCGACATCATTCCCGCCGATTATACCTATGACGATGTTGCGCGTTTTTTTGAGGTTTATAAAACCAATTGCGCCCTTGCCCACGCGACCTTGTCACCCTCTTTCAACGGTTCCATTCACCTGATCCGGGCAGAAGGCGAACAATCCATGCAGGAAAAATACTGCCCCGATGACCCGACACTGGGCTGGCAGAGTTTTGCCACAGGCGACATCAAAGTGCACATCACACCGGGCAATCATAACACCATGATGGAACCGCCTTTCGTTTCCGCCCTTGTTTCCCATCTCAGCGACTATCTGGATTAAGCATAAACCATGGAAAATCGTTACAAAGAATTAATGGCAAACGCCATGAAAACCATCGGGGAACTGCGTCATGAGCTGGAACAAGCCAAACGTGACCAGAACGAACCGATCGCGATTGTCGCGATGGGGTGCCATTTCCCCGGCGGGGCGGACAATCCGCAAAAATTTTGGGAAATCCTTTGTAACGGGAAAAACACAGCGCGTGACATTCCCGCAGAACGCTGGGACAATTCTGTCTTTTTCGATCCAGACTCGACACAAAAAGGCAAAACATATTGTAAAAGAGCCAGTTTTCTAGACGGTGACATCTTCGGGTTTGACGCGCCCTTTTTCGCCATCAGCCCCCGCGAAGCCCAACTGATGGACCCGCAACAACGTCTTTTACTGGAAACCGCCTGGCAAACTTTAGAAAATGCAGGCCTGCCCGCCCGCAAAATCAGACAAAGCCGTACCGGCGTTTTTGTCGGTACGATGAGTTACGATTTCCTGCAAACTACAAACACCCCCGACGATGTTGATGTTCACAGCGCAACCGGCCTTGCCTTAAGTGCCGCTGCCGGGCGTATTTCGCATTTCTTTGATCTAAATGGCCCCAGCCTGACATTGGACACCGCCTGTTCATCCTCACTGGTTGCTGTCCATTTGGCCTGTAATGCCATTCGACGCGGGGAATGTGATTTGGCCTTGGCGGGCGGCGTCAATGTTATGACATCCCCTTATATGGCAGTCGCAGAATGTGCTGCCAATATGTTGTCCCCGGACGGTACCTGTAAAACGTTTGATGCCGATGCGGATGGTTATGGCCGGGGCGAAGGTTGCGGGTTTATCCTGCTCAAACGTCTGAGTGATGCCCAACGCGATAACGATAAGATCATCGCCGTGGTGCAAGGTAGCGCCGTAAACCATGACGGACAATCCAGCGCCCTGACCGTACCCAACAGCAGCGCACAAATCGCCGTGATGGAAGCGGCCCTGAACAATGCTACACTGGACCCCACAGATATTTCTTATGTGGAAGCCCACGGAACAGGCACACCCCTTGGTGATCCGATTGAGATCGAAGGGTTAAATCGTGTTTATGCCCGCACGCGCAATCAGGACAACCCGTTGATCGTTGCCTCCGTCAAAGCCAATATCGGCCATCTGGAAGGGGCCGCTGGCATTGCCGGATTGATCAAAACCGCCCTGTCCCTGCATCACGGTATAATCCCCGGCCATACCTCTTTCACCACCCCAAACCCGCATATTGACTGGGACAAGCTGGCCTTAAACGTACCGACACAATCACAAAACTGGCCCGCAAACGAAAACAAACGCATTGGTGCAATCAGTTCCTTCGGATTTAGTGGCACAAACGCCCATATTATTTTGGGTGAAGCCCAAAAAACTGAACATATAGCGAAAAAAGCACCGTTTGACGCACCGCATACGCTGGCGATATCCGCCAAAACAAAAGCGGCATTTGCTCAACAGATTGAACATTACATCGTTTTTTTGCAAAACCAACCTGAAACGGCCCTAAAAAACATTTGTTACAGCAGCAATATCGCGCGTGATCATTTTGAATATCGTTTTGCTTGCCCTGTTTCGACCTTAAAAGAAGCTATTGAAACGCTAAAATCTGCAAAAGATACGCCTGTTAAGGTCAAACTGAAAACAGGACCACTGCAAACACCGGATTTCACCGACCTGACCCAAGCATATTTGGACGGTGTCAATATTGATTGGGACAGCCTCTATCAAGAACGCGATTACACCTTGGTCGCTTTACCCCCATATCCTTTTCAACGTAGCAGATACAAGCTGGAAACGAAAAAAAACACGCATATTTTAGGCCAGCGCGACGATGACACACTTGTCTGGATAAACCCCAACTTGTTCCCCGCATATAACTGGTTGCTGGATCATAAAATCGGGGATCAAAGCGTCTTTCCCGGCGTTGCCTATCTTGAAATGGCACATGCCGCCTTTCAGCACCTTATGCCTGACACACGTGCCTCGATTGAACGGATGGATTTAAAACGTCCCTTATTGCTGGACGAAAAGAAGGCTTACACCCTTAAAACTGAATTTAGCCCCCATGAACGTGGCTATCGTTTCATCATCACGGCGCAGGTTGGTTCCAGCTCGTGGACAGAACATGCCGAAGGAGTGATCGTTGCGACCACAGATAATATCAACATCACCTTTCCTGATTTAATAGAAGGGCCGACTTGTTCCGGTTCGTCTTTTTATCAAACATGGCAAGCACGCGGAAACGATTGGCAAGGGGCTTTTCAAGGCATTGCAAATTACCAACGCCACGATCACACCTTGCTTGCCCAAATCCAACATCCCAACCTGCAAACTGACGGTTATTTTGCCCATCCTGCCATACTGGATGCTTGTGGACATCTGCTGGCTGATTTTGCCGAACAGTTTGACCAACAAGGGCGTTTTGTTGCGCAATCCATTAAAGGCGTTGTTTTCCATCGCCCGTTTATCGGTAAACGGTTTTGGAGCCACGCAACCCTGACCACCCAAAATGACCGTCACCTCAGTGGTTCCTTGCATATTTTCAACGATATGAAAGAACTGCTTGTTTCTGTGGAAGACTGCACCTTCACCTTTGTTGACAACAAACAATCTCTGCACCGATTAGAGGACGACCTCTATCACATCACATGGCGCGACTTTGATCTGTCAAAGGCTTCTCACAAACCGGATGCCCTGTGGCTTCTGCTGGATGACGAAAGAAATCAGGCCGACCCTTATTTGGTTCATTTATTAGAAACCGGGGAACGAGCTGAAAAAATAACACGTGATCAACTCCTCCCCCGTCTGGATGGAGAGGGCTTACCCGTTCATCTCCTTGATTTTTCACTGTTGCATGCAGATGCAGACCGTATCGCGCCACTCAGTGCACAAATCATTTCTACCGTGAAGGACATTAAAGGCCACACGGTCGATTTATGGCTGATGACCCAAAACGCATGGACAGAAGCCCCCCATCAAGCTGCTTTCTGGGGACTGGGGCGAACCTTGGCCGTCGAAGAAAGCCACCATTGGGGGGGATTGATTGATCTGGGCGCACATACGGTTCCTCAAACCCTGTGTCATCTGATTGATACAATCCATAAGGAAGATCAGTTCCGCCTGACAGAAAACGGGGTTGAGGTTCCCAGATTAACACCTGCGGACATATCCCCCACAACCATCGATTTGGATGAAGATGCAAGCTATCTAATTACGGGCGGTTTTGGGGTCATTGGCCGCGAATGCGCCAAAATGCTGGCTCGTAAAGGGGCGAAGAACATCATCCTGATGGGCCGCAATGTGCCTTCCGACCTAGGGGAATTTGAAAAAACAGATATCAATATCATCCCTGTTGCCCTTGATATTTCAAACACGGAAGCTTTTGGAGACTGGTATCAAAATCAGGCCCCACAACCGATCAAAGGGGTCATTCACGCTGCCGGTGTCGCGACACGTGCCCCGGCTTGTCAATTGGATTTTGAAGCCTTCGCCCGACAATTCAGCCCGAAAATCCAAGGCCTTCAGACCTTGGATCAGGTGTTGAACGAGGATGATCTTGATTTCTTTATCGCTTTGTCCTCGGCTTCTGCTGTACTGAATTCACCTGAGTTGGGGGCATATGCAAGTGCAAATGCCACAATGGATGCCTTCATGGCATATCGTCGCAGACACGGTAAAAAAGGACTAAGCCTTGCCTGGGGGCCGTGGAAAGAAGCGGGCATGGCCGCAGACCATTTTGATCCGGCGACACAATTGCTTCATCCTGTTGGTTCGCAGGACGCTATTGCTTTAATGGACCGTCTTTTAGGCAGCTCACAAGACTACCTCGCCATTCTTCCTTTCGGGGAACGTCGTGCGGCCCTTGGCACCATGCCCATCTGTCAGGAACTCATTGCCTCAAAAGAAACTTCCAAACTTAATCTGGCGGATCTGGACGTTCAAAAAATTTCAGATTTCCTATGCACCACCCTAGCCCCAATTTTCAAGCTGGAGGCCACAAATTTCCCACAGGATGAACCGCTCAGCCTGCTGGGTATGGACTCCCTAATGGCGTTGGAAATCAAAAATGTGGTGGAAGGGCGCACAAACGCAACCCTGCAAATCGTCGATTTGATGGGCGGGATGAATATTACGGAACTTGCCCAACAACTCACAAACAATCAACATATAGACACCACGTCTGGACCTGCCAAACAGAAACAGCAAAAGGCCTTTCCCCTGACCCCCGGTCAGCAATCCTTATGGCTGATCCATGAAATGGATGGTGAAACACCTGCCTATAACGTGGCCTTTGCCTTGGACCTGAAGGGGGACATCGACTTTGAGAAAATGACGCAGAATTGGCAAACCATTGTTGCGCGCCATCCCACTTTGAACACATGCCTATCTGTATCGGGTGATGAAATTCTTCAACATGTACAAGCCGATATTCCCTTTGAAATAGATGTGCAAAATGTTGACGACCTGCAAACGGCCCTTGATCGTGCCTACCGCCAACCGTTCGACCTGAAAACCGGCCCTCTCTTTCGGACCCATCTGATCCGTACAACAGATCACGACACTGTATTATTACTGGTCACCCATCATATCGTCTGTGATGGCTGGTCCCTTTGGGTGTTACTGGATGAATTTGCGCAACTCAATAACGGCAATGTCCTGCCCGACTTGCCCATTTGTTATCAGGATTACGCGCAGGCGCAGACCGCATACCTGAACAGTGAGCGGGCCACGCAAGACTGGAATTTCTGGCAGGATACGCTTAGCGGCCCCTTACCCGTTTTGACCCTGCCGACAGACCGACCGCGACCATCTGTACAATCCTATAACGGGGCAACCCATACCTTCGTGCTGGATAAAGACATAACACACGGGCTTAAACATCTATCCCAACAATCCGGGGTGAGCGACTATGTGACCTTGTTATCGCTTTATTCCCTGTTATTACATCGTTATAGCCAACAGGATGATATCCTGATCGGTTGCCCGACAACCGGGCGCAATAAATCAGATTATGACGGGGTCGTTGGGCATTTCGTCAATCCAGTCGTCATGCGCCAAAACCTGTCTCACGATCTGTCATGGGCGGATTTTCTCCAACAGACAAAGACCATCGTGCTATCCGCCCTGACCCATCAAGATTATCCTTTTGCCCGTTTGGTGGAAAAACTGCATCCTAGTCGGGAGGCTGGGGTTACACCGATTTTCCAGACTGATTTCACCTTCCAGCAACCGCAAAAGGCCAAAGATCTAGTTGCCAAATTAATCGAAGGCGGCGATCAGCCCTTACATTGGGGGACGTTGGATGTTCTGCCGCATGAGATCAACCAACAGGAAGGTCAATTTGATATTTCCTTTGAAATTATCGAAAGCAATGGGCAATTCCATTGTTCTTTGAAATACAGCACCGATCTGTTCGATGCCACCACAATGGAACGTATGGGCAAACATTTTAAAAACCTTGCCCGCTGCGCCCTGAACGATCTATCGGCCCCCTTATCCCACATGGATATGATGGATGGGACAGAGCGTCACCAAGTCCTGATCGAATTTAATCAAACCGATGCGGTCTATCCCACCGACAGTACGGTTGCGCATCATTTTATGCAGCAAGTCGCGCGCACACCGGAAAAAATCGCCGTGGTATCCGGCACACAACGCTGGACGTACCAACAACTGAATGAACAGGCAAACCGCATCGCCCATTGGTTGCGTCAATCCGGTATCCAACCAAATGATTTCGTTGCAATCCTTGATCATCGCAGCGCAGATTTTCTGGCCGCTATCCTTGGCATTATGAAGGCGGGGGCGGCTTATGTGTCGATTGACCCGGAATACCCGCAAGAGCGCATTTCCTACATGCTGGAAAATGCACAGGCCGCTACTGTGATCACCCGCCAAGAATTTGAAGGTATGCTGGCAAACGGTGTACAGGCCCTACGACTGGACAGTACTGTTTTAGAAGGCCAAAGCGCAGACGATATTGATCTTGTCAACACGCCAACCGATCGCGCCTATATGATCTATACATCCGGGTCAACCGGGCAACCCAAAGGTGCGATTGTGCGTCATAACGGGGCGCTTAATCATATCTTTGCTGAATTTGAGGCCATGTCCTTTCACGAAGACAGTGTCTTTTTACAAAGTGCGCCGTCCTCATCCGATATTTCCATCTGGCAATTCCTCGGCCCTGTGTTAATTGGCGGAACGTGTGTGGTCGCCGATTTCCACACCGTTTGTACGCCAAAAGCCCTTTATCAACTGATTTGTGATGAAAACGTCACGGTCATTGAACTGGTGCCCGTTGTGCTGGATGAACTCATCGCCTTGATTGAAGAAACAGATACAGCGTCAACAAACAAGCTGGAATGGGGAATGGTGACGGGGGAGGCGGCCTCGGTCGCGTTGGTTAATCGCTGGCTGGATGTGTTGCCCCATGTGCCTTTGATCAATGCCTATGGCCCAAGTGAGGCCGCAGACGATGTCTGCCAATATGTCTTACGTGAAAAACTACCAGAAACAACCCACAATGTGCCCATTGGGTCCCCCATCGGCAATATGCGCATGTATGTGTTGGACGATGCCTTAAACCCGGTTCCCATCGGATTACCCGGCGAAATTTGCGTGTCCGGTATCGGGGTTGGCGAAGGATATTGGCAAAATCCACAAAAAACCACCCAAGCTTTTGTCGCAAACCCACACAGCACAGACAAACATCATCAAGTGCTTTATCGCACCGGGGATACGGGACGCTGGTTGGCGTGCGGTAATCTGGAATATCTGGGACGTTTTGATGATCAGGTCAAAATTCGCGGTTATCGCATTGAACTGGGTGAGATCGAAGCCCGTCTTATGGCCCACCCGGCTATTCGCCAAGCCCTTGTCATCACGTTTGAGGATCCGCAAACCGGCAAAAACCTTGCGGCTTATTTGAGATGTGAAAACACACAACCCGATATAACCCATCTGCGCACTTTCCTTGGGGAAAGCCTGCCGCCCCACATGGTGCCCGCAGCCTTTGTTTTTGTGGACAGCTTTCCGCAACTGCCCAACGGCAAGGTCGATAAAAAATCCTTAGCCGCTCCGCAGGTCAAACCATCTACCCCTGTCAATCAGGCAGGACAAACCGCCACGCAACAAAAACTCATCGCCCTATGGAAAGACCTGTTGGGGCATGACGCCATTGGCGTGCATGACAATTTCTTTGAATTGGGCGGGCATTCCCTGTTAATGGCGCGCCTGCATCGTCGTGTTCAAGACAGGTTTGCGCGCGACTTCCCGCTTGTGACCATGTTTCAATATCCCACCATTGCTTCACTTGCCCAATTTTTAAACCCGAAAGAGGTCACTGAACAAACGGCTCAACGCGTTGTAAAACAGGACAAACCGCAAAATCAGGATATTGCCATTATCGCCATGACGTGTCGTTTCCCCGGTGCCCGCACGGTGGACGAATATTGGGACAACCTGCGCAACAAGGTAGAATCCGTCACATTTTTTGATACAGACACCCTTTTAAAACGCGGGGCCGATGGGGAACAAATTCATCATCCCGACTATGTCCCCGGCTGTGCTGTTCTGGACGGTCTCGATCAATTTGATGCCCCGTTTTTCGGGTTTAACGCACGCGAAGCCGAAGTGATGGACCCGCAACAACGCCTGTTCTTAGAAGGCGCTTGGGAAACACTGGAACAAGCCGGATATGCGAACGATCAAACCAATCGCCCGGTCATCGGATGTTTTGCCGGACAAGGCGCAACGACTTATTTAAGCCATCACGTCGAACCCACATTGGACGAAGACGGCACCGCCCAACTCTATCAGGTCGAGATCAGCAACGATAAAGATTATATTGCCACGTCTGCGGGCTATAAGCTGAACCTGCAAGGGCCTTGTGTGTCGGTACAAACGGCGTGTTCAACATCCTTGGTTGCCGTTCATATGGCATGTCAAAGCCTGCAATCCGGGGAATGTGATATGGCATTGGCAGGCAGCATATCGGCCAATGTGCTGCATCAGGCGGGCTATCTTTATCAGGATGGTATGATCCTGTCCCCCGATGGTCATTGCCGTCCCTTTGATGAAACCGCCAAAGGCACCATCCCGGGAAGTGGCATGGGCATTGTCCTGTTAAAACCGCTGGATAAGGCCATAAATGATAATGATATCATCCATGGCCTTATCAAAGGGTCCGCCATTAACAATGATGGGGCCCTAAAGGCCGGATATACCGCCCCATCTGTGGACGGTCAGGTTGGCGTCATCAAAAAAGCCTATGACAATGCAGGTATTGATCCACAATCCATTGGTTATATCTGCGCCCACGGCACCGGCACCCCGATGGGGGACCCCATTGAAATTGCCGCCCTCAGCACTGCCTTTGGACCCGGGAAACCATCGACCTGTGCCATCGGGTCCGTCAAGGCCAATATCGGCCATACCGATACAGCCGCCGGGGTGGCCAGCTTGATTTGCGCGGTGATGGCCATGAAACATAAAACCATCCCTCCACAATTACATTTTAACACCCTGAACCCGGCAATGGATTTAACCCAATCGCCGTTCTTTATCCCGACCAAAGCGCAGAATTGGGACAACAATGGACAACCACGCCGCGCCGGGATCAGTTCCTTGGGCATTGGCGGTACAAACGCCCATGTCATTGTGGAAGAAGCGCCGCATATTTCCACCCCTCAACAAATAGAAAAAACAACGCATCTTCTGACCCTGTCCGCCCAAACGAAACAGGCATTGGCAGCGCAACAAAAAGATTTGGAAAATTATCTCAACACCCACGCAGATATAAACATCACCAATGTCGCCTACACATTAAATGTGGGACGCAAAACCTTTGCCCATCGTTGCGTACTTGTCCATGACAGCCAAGAAATCGTCAAAACGATAACAGGCAAGGCGGAAAGCGAACAACGCCCCCTGACATTTATGTTTTCCGGTCAAGGGGCACAATTTGCAGATATGGGCAAAGACCTTTATCCCCAAGAACCTGTTTTTAAAGACACCTTTGATGAAACGCTTGGCTATTTCAACACACATCTCAAGACAGACCTGCATGCCATATGGGGGGATAAGGAACGGATCAATCAGACTGTTTATACCCAGCCATTGCTGTTTGCCTTTGAATATGCCAGTGCCAAGTTGCTGGAAAGTTGGGGTATTCATCCCGATTATCTGATCGGGCACAGCATCGGGGAATATGGGGCGGCTTGCCTGTCCGGTGTGTTCAGCCTGCAAGATGCCTGCCTTCTGGTCGCCACACGTGCCAAATTGATGCAATCCATGCCATCAGGTGCCATGTGCGCCCTGCATGTTCCGCCCGACCAGGCCCAAGGATATCTCACCAATGGTCTGGATTTGGCAGCAAGCAACAGTTCGAACCTCAGTGTTTTATCCGGTCCGTTTGACGCCATTGATGATCTGGAACAAAAACTTGAAAAAGACGGAATTTCTTATCGTCGCCTTTATACCTCCCACGCGTTTCATTCCGCATCGATGGAAGCGTTGGAACATGATTTTCTAATGGCCTTTAACCAGATTAAACTAAACGCCCCGACACGCCCGTTTCTTTCTAATCTTAGCGGGACGTGGATAAGCGATGATCAGGCCTGTAATCCGGTTTACTGGTATCAACATTTACGACAATCCGTTCAATTCAGCGACGGTCTTGGCGTTTTGTTGGAGAACAACAAGGCGATCTTGCTGGAACTTGGCCCCGGCAATACGCTTGCGACCTTTGCCCAGCAACATAACGCCAAACAAGCCGATCATCTCATCTTGGCATGTCATCAAGGGGTTTATGGCAAACAGGATGGGCATGATTATCTCCTGCATAGCCTCGCACGGCTTTGGACCAATGGTGTCAACATCGACTGGACGGCATTCTGGCACAAAAAACAAGCTCGCCGTATCGCGCTGCCCACTTACCCGTTTGAACGTAAACGTTACTGGATTGCCCCCAACCAAACCAAATCCCATAAGAAACGCCCGCAAGGCAAGCTTCGTAATCTGGACGACTGGTTCAATGTCTCTACATGGCAGCGCGCACCCATAAAAGGCCCTAATCTGGACGATACGTTTGGACCGTGGCTGATCTTTGCCGATGATCTGGGATTTGCCGACCAACTGGGCCTGAAAGGTATCACCGTTCATAAGGGAGATGCCTTCAGTGGAAATATCGACACAGGTTTCACCCTGAATCCGGTTGAAGTCACAGATTATAATCAATTGTTCGACCAACTGGAACGCAACAACCTGACACCAAAAGGCATCCTGCATTTCTGGTCTTTTCAATGCCCGGCTGCCCAATGGCAAGACAACCTTGAAACCGATCTGGATCACGGATTTATCAGCCTGTTGCATATCGCCCAAAACATCGGACGGCATTACAATGCAGAAACCACCGTTTTAAAAACCATCTTGAACCAGACCCAAGACATCAACGGTGAAGAAGCCTTAAACCCGACCATCTACAGCGCGAGTGCCCTGTTGAAAGTTATCGCACAGGAATTTCCCGGTATTCTGTGCCAATGCGTCGACTTCGCCACCACCCAAAACATCACGCCGCGCATGGTTGATCAATTAAGGGCAGAAATTTTAACCTGTACATCCGACCCGCTTGTTTCCTATCGCGGGCGTTATCGTTGGGTGCAAACATTTGAACCCGCCCCACCAACAGGGAACAAGCCTTTAAAAGAAGGCGCCACCCTTCTAATTACCGGGGGCTTGGGGCATCTTGGGTTTATCTTCGCCAAACATTTGGCGCTCAATTTCAAGGCCAAGCTCGCCCTTGTCACCCGCAAGATGACACAGGATAAGTTGGAAAAAGTCACTGAACTGAAAAAGTTGGGGGCAGAAGTTCTGGCCATCCCCGCCAATGTTGCCAACCTTGATGAGATGCAAACGGCAATTGCCCAGACGGTGGAACATTTTGGCACCCTGGACGGTGTAATCCATACCGCAGGTATCACCGATCAGGATTATCCGTTGGAAGAACTCACACCGGATATCTATCGTCAACATTTAGAACCCAAAGTCCGGGGCACCCTTGTTCTGGAACAAGTCCTCAAAGATCATAAACTGGATTTCGTCTGTTTATTTTCGTCCCTGTCTTCCGTCCTTGGTGGATTGCGCTTTGGTCCTTATGCAGTGGTCAATGCTTTTATGGACAGCTTTTGCCAGCTTAAAAACCGCGACAATCACACACCGTGGTTGAGCATTTGCTGGGATGGCTGGAAAGGCGATGACGATCCGGTCCTAAACCTGAAAGCACGCGATGAAAACACGATTTTGGAAACAGAAGGCCTTGCTGCCTTTGATCACCTGATGCAATCCACCGCTTGGCCCGATCAATCCATTATTTCTGTGACCGATCTGCCGACCCGCATTGAAAAATGGGTCACCCCGTTCTGGTCGATAAACAAGGATGAAAACGAAACACCCGACACCCTTTATGAACGTCCCGATCTGGAAACGGATTACATCGGGGCGGCTACGCAAATCGAACAAAAGATTGTGGTGATTTGGCAAAATTTACTGGGTCTGCGTGATATCGGAATTGACGACAATTTCTTTGAACTGGGTGGGCATTCCCTGCTGGGCACGCAAATGATTACCCGCCTGCGCCAGACCTTTGGCGGGGAAATGAACATTACCACCCTGTTTGAAAACCCCACCATACGGGAACTCGCCGCCCGGCAAGAAGCCATGCAAGAGGAAAGAGAGGAATTTGTACTGTGACAAACCTGATAAACTGGTTGAAAGAGCTGGAAAATCAAGATATCCGCCTTTCCTGCGAAAATGACAAACTGCGCATCAACGCCCCCAAAGGCGTAATGACACAGGAACTCAGTGCCCAACTTTCCCAACGCAAAGAAGAATTGCTTGCGCATTTTCTGAACCATCAAACGATCACCACAACACCACGGGATCAAGACCTGCCCCTGTCTTTTGCCCAACAACGTCTGTGGTTTGTCGATCAACTGGAAAAAGACAGTCCCGCCTATAACATGCCCGCTGCCCTGCGTCTAAAGGGGGCGCTTAACATAAACGCATTGGAACGCAGCTTAAACGAAATCGTGCGTCGCCATGAAATTTTACGCACCAGTTTCCCCTTGAAAGACGCAAACCCCGTTCAAAAAATTCATGCTGATCTATCCCTTGTTCTGGAAAAATCCGATCTAAGCGCAATGGATATAGACACGCGCGAGGCTCATATTCAGCAAACCATTGAAACTGAATGTCTAAACCCCTTTGACCTACAAACCGCACCGTTAATTCGGGGACAACTCTTAAAGGTCAGTGGTGAGGAACATATCTTGTTACTGAGCATGCACCACATCGTTTCAGACGGTTGGTCTATCGGGATCATCGGACGGGAACTTTCTGTCCTTTACAAAGCGTTTTCCAATAATAAATCCGCCGACTTGCCGGAACTGGATATCCAATATGGCGATTTTTCACAATGGCAGAAAAGCTGGATGGAAGGGACAGATTACCGCCAACAACTTGACTATTGGACAACACATCTGAAAGATGCCCCGCACATTCTGGACCTGCCCACCGATTATGCACGTCCCGCCTTGCAAACCTATCACGGTAAAACCCATACGACCTATCTGTCGGGCAATGTGCAAAAAACGCTGCATCAAATCGCCCGCGAGGCTGGCGGCACCCTGTTTATGCCCTTGCTGGCGGCCTTTGCCTTGCATATCAGAAGCTACAGCGCACAAAACGATTTAATCATTGGCAGTCCGATTGCAAACCGCAACCGCCCCGAAGTCGAAGACCTGATCGGTTTTTTTGCCAATACCCTGCCCTTGCGCCTTCAAATCAACACAACGGAAACATTTACCGATTTGTTAAAGCAGGTTCAACGCGAAACCCTGAAGGCTTATGAAAATCAGGATGTTCCATTTGAAAAAATTGTTGAAAACCTGAATATTGAACGCGACCTCAGCCGCAGTCCCTTGGCCCAAGTGGTCTTTGTTTTACAAAACGCGCCTTTGCATGCCTCCGGCAGTACAACCGCCGCATTGGACGGGCTGACACTGGAACCCATCGCGTTTGAAAGCGGAACGGTGCGTTTAGATTTGGAAGTCCACGTCTGGGAAGAAAGAAGCGGTCTGAAAGTCGAATATATCTATAATACCGATCTGTTCGCCCCGGAAACCATTGCCCGAATGGCTGCAAATTTTGAAGCCGTCTTATTGTCAGTTTGCGCCAAACACGATACGCCCTTATGTCACATCCATACCCTGTCGGATACGGAATTTAAACAACTGGTGACAGACGCAAACGCAACAAGTCAACCTTATCCAGACGATCTCTGCCTGCATGATGTCATTGCCCAACATGCCCAAAACACACCCGACACACCAGCCCTTGTTTATGATGGACACTCTTTATCTTACAAAGAATTAAACGAACGCGCCAATCAACTGGCCTATTGGTTGAGCGCCAGAGGTGTCTGCAAAGGAGACCGTGTCGGCGTTTGCCTGGATCGCGGCCTTGATTTAATCGTCTCGCTTCTGGCGATTTTAAAAACCGGGGCGGCATATGTGCCGATTGACCCGATTTACCCGCGCGAACGCCTAAAGTTTTTGATGGAAGATTCAGACGCAACCCTGTTGCTGTGCGAAAGTAAAGTTGCCCAAGATATCAAACTGGAGGAAATCACCCTCAACGCCCCCTGTTATTTGCTTGACCATGAACACAACTTAATCAAGCAGGAAAGCTTAAAAAATATATCAATAAGTGTTTCATCTCGTGATCTCGCCTATGTCATCTACACATCCGGATCCACGGGAAAACCAAAGGGCGTGCAAATTCAGCATCACAGTGTCATCAATCTATTACACGGTGTACATCCCCGATTAAAGGCCTCAGCCAAAGATGTCTGGACCGTCTTTCATTCCTACGCCTTTGATTTGTCTGTGTGGGAGATTTGGAGCCCGCTTTACAGCGGTGGCAAACTGGTCATCGTTTCCAATACCCTGACACAGGACGCTCACAATTTTCATCAATTGCTTCTTGATGAAAAAGTCACTGTTTTAAACCAGACCCCGTCTTTCATGCGTCAATTATTAAGCCTGCCTGATTTTAAAGAAGGCGCGGCCCAAACCTTGCGCGTCATCATCTGCGGCGGCGAAGCTCTGCCACAGGAACTAGGCGAACAATTACTGAAACTGAATATTGATCTCTGGAATTTCTATGGCCCGACTGAGGCCACCGTCTGGTCCTTGATTAAACAGGTTCATTCGGCCTCTAGTCCCAGCGGGAATGTCGCCATTGGTCAACCCATTGCCAACACAACGGCCTTGATACTGGACAGTGATTTAAACCCTGTGCCGATCGGTGCAGTAGGGGAATTGCATTTGGGCGGTCAAGGTCTGGCAGTTGGTTATTTCAAACGACCAGACCTCAGCCACGAGCGTTTTATCAACAGTCCCTTTGGCAGATTATATAAAACAGGGGATCTGGTGCGCCGTCTACCCAATGGCGATTTTGACTATATCGCACGGATGGACACACAGGTTAAAATGCGCGGTTATCGCATTGAACTGGGTGAAATCGAACAAACCTTATCCAAAATGAACGGGCTTGATCATAACGTCGTGATTGTGCGCGAAGATCAACCGGGCGATCAACGCCTCTGTGCCTATCTGGTTGGAAATCTGCCCCCCATCCATGAAATTCGCGAATTTTTAAAGGCCCGTCTACCCGCCTATATGGTGCCTTTAATCTTTGTTGAACTGGACCAACTGCCCCTGACGCCCAATGGCAAGATTGATCGCAAAAACCTGCCCAAACCGGAAAAAAACCAACGCCTAATTCAAACGGCCCCTTCCACACAAACCTTGAACGCCGATGAACAAGCCATTCATCAAATCTGGTGTGAGGAACTCGGACTGAAACAGGTTGGCATTGATGACAATTTCTTTGATGTCGGCGGTTATTCCTTCTTGCTGGTCAAGGTCTGTAACCGTCTGCGTGCCGCATTCCAACGCGACATCAATGTGGTCGATCTTTTCCAATATCCCACCATCCGTGCCATCGCTGATTTTATCGACACAGATCAAACTGAACGCGAAATCAACACCGATCAACTGGAACAACGCGCCACCAAACGCCGTCAAGGACGCGTTCGCCGGGGCCGTACCATGCAAACTGAACAGAAGGTATAAAACACATGAACAACATGGACACATCGTTTGCAGACGACACAAACGACATTGCCGTTATCGGGCTGTCATGCCGTTTCCCCGGCGCACAAAATTATCATGAATATTGGCAAAACCTGATTTCAGGTACCGAAACCATTCGTCATTTCAGTGACGAGGAACTTTTGGCCGCAGGCGTTGAGCCGGACCTGTTAAATCATCCCGATTATGTCAAAGCACAAGGGGTGCTGGATGATATCAAAGGGTTTGATGCGGAATTTTTCGGCATTTCCCCAACCGAGGCCGAGATTATTGATCCGCAACACCGTCTGTTCCTAGAACAATCCTGGGCGGCACTGGAAGATGCCGGATACGACCCCGATCAATTTGACGGGCGCATTGGGATTTATGGGGGATCGGGCCTGAACAGTTACCTGCTGCGCGCCATGATGGAAAACCCGCAAGCCGTCATGGACAAAGGACCCTATCTGGTTCTGGCTTCCAGCGACAAAGATTATATGTGTACGCGGGTATCCTATAAAATGAATTTGAAGGGCACAAGTTTAAGTGTGTCAACGGCTTGTTCAACCTCCCTCGTCGCTGTGGATCTGGCGTGTCAAAGCCTGCTGTCTTATCAAAACGATATGGTGCTGGCCGGTGGTGTCACCCTGCAAGTCCCCCATATCAGCGGATATCTGTATGAAGAAGGCGGCACACAATCCAAGGACGGACATTGTCGCGCCTTTGATGCCAATTCCAGCGGTTTGGTCGGTGGCAGTGGGGTTGGGTTGATCGTCTTAAAACGACTGGACGATGCCATGCGCGACCAAGACCGCATTCTCGCCATTATCAAAGGCAGTGCAACCAATAACGATGGCGCGCTAAAGGCCGGATATACATCCCCCAGCGTAGAAGGTCAGGCAGAAGTCGTCGCCGAAGCACAGGCCAATGCAGACGTTCACCCTGAAACCATCCAGTATATCGAAGCTCACGGCACCGGAACCAGACTGGGCGACCCGATCGAGATCAAGGCGTTAAGTAAAGCCTTTCGCGCCAAGACCGACAAAACAGGTTTTTGCAAAATTGGATCGGTTAAAAGCAATATGGGCCATCTGGACAGTGCGGCCGGAATTGCGGGTTTGATTAAAACGGTTTTATCCCTCCACCACCGTCAAATTCCGCCAAGCCTGCATTTTGAACGCCCAAACCCGGAAATAGATTTTGAAAGCAGCCCCTTCCACGTCAACATCACCCTGTGTGACTGGCCCACCCCAGACAACACGCCACGACGCGCCGGGGTCAGTTCCTTTGGGATTGGCGGCACAAATGCCCATGTCATTGTGGAAGAAGCCCCAACCCTGCAACGCGAAAAAGCATCAACCGACCACCCGGTCATTCTGCCCCTATCGGCAAAAAACGAAAACGCCTTGCACCAAGCCTGCGACAATCTCGCCAGCTATTTAAAAAATAACCCCGATACAAATCTCAACGATGTGGCCTTTACCCTGCAACAGGGGCGCAAAACATTTGATTATCGCAAAGGCGTTGTCTGCCACGATATTCCCAGTGCCATTGATGCCTTGCAAAAGGTCTTGAACCATCCTGCACAAGCTGCCCGCCCTGTTCAAACCGTTTTCATGTTTCCCGGGCAAGGTGCGCAATATCTGGAAATGGGAAAAGGCCTTTATGCCGATTTCCCTGTTTTCCGTCAGAGCATTGATAAATGCGCCGATATTTTGTTGCCAAAAATATTATGGGACATTCGCGACTATATAAACGGAAGTGCGAAAGGCGATATAAAACGCACCGATATTGCCCAACCATTGCTGTTTTCTATCGAATATGCCTTGGCACAATTGCTCAGAAGCTTCGGTATCACGCCGGATAAGATGATCGGGCATAGTCTGGGCGAATATGTCTGCGCCGCCTTATCCGGTGTTTTCTCCTTAAAAGATGCGCTTGAACTGGTCGCCATTCGTGGGGAATTGATGCAAAAGATGGCAAAAGGCGACATGCTCGGCGTTGCCATTCCCTTCGAAAAAATCGTTGATGATCTGGGCGATAATCTCAGCCTTGCCGCCCATAATGCACCGGATCGTTGCGTCATTTCAGGAACAAGTCAAGACATCACAGAATTGGCCAACAAACTGAGCGCAAAAGGCATTGAACACACCCACCTGCACACCAGTCACGCCTTCCACAGTGCCGCGATGGACCCGATGCTGGATGAATTTGCCAAGGCCGTTTCACGTCTTGAACGTCACGCCCCCACCCTACCGTTTATCGCCAATTTAACCGGGAAATTGATAACGAATGAACAGGCGCAATCGGTTAACTACTGGGTTGATCATTTGCGCCACACCGTACAGTTTGCCAATGGATTACAGACATTGCAGGAACAGGGCCAACACCTGTTTATCGAAGTTGGACCAGGAACCGCACTTGCAAGTTTTGCCAAACTTACCTTACAAGCCACCCCCCTTTCCACGATGCGCCATATCCGTGATGACAAACCCGACAGTCATGCTTTTTTAAACGCAATCACGGCATGTTGGGAAAAGGGATGCCCGGCTGATTGGTCTGAAATCATTGCCCCAAATGCGCAGCGCATTGGCCTGCCCCCCTATCCGTTTCAACATAAACCCTACTGGATTTCTGCAACGGATCAAAACCCAAAAAACACCCATAGCCCCCATGTTCAAGATTGGTTTTATGTCCCGTCATGGAAACGTGAAGCCCCGCTTTGCACAACATCTGCAACAGACGACTTAACGCTTGTTTTCATGGATCAAACAGGGATCGGGACGCAAATCGCCCAACAGTCTGAAAATACCATTTGCGTTTATGCGGGCCTTGAGTATCGCAAGCTGACGGCCCGTTCTTATGAAATCCGCCCAGCAGAGAAGGACGACTATCTCGCCTTACTGAATGATCTGGAAAAACTGCCGGACACCATCATTCACGGCTGGTCACTGGATATGACCAACGACCAATCCCTTGAACACACGCTTGATCACGGCTTTTACAGTCTGATCAGCCTCGTTCAGGCTCTTGGCTTGCGCGAAGATGCCCTAAGTCTGCATATCCTGTGCAAAAACCTGAACGATGTGAACGGGCAAGAACCGCTTTGTGCCGAACAGGCCCTTATTTTGGGACCGCTACGGGTCATTCCGGTGGAACATCCCCATATTCAATGTAAAGCCATTGATCTGTGTGATCAAACGCCCATCGCCCAAATCATAGCAGAAATTAACCAACCCAGCGCCCACTATGCCAACGGCCAATTAATTGCCCTGCGCGGCTCACACCGTTGGTCACCTTGTTTTGAACAAATCCTGATCGACGATAACGACACCACCCATTTACGTGAGGGTGGCACCTATATGATTGCCGGTGGATTAAACGGGATCGGGTTGGAACTCGCGCGTCATCTCGCCCAGACCCATCATGCCAATCTCGCCCTGTGCGGTACCGCAAGTATCCCGGACCGCGCGGATTGGGATGCGTACCTGAGCAACCAACAAACAACGTCTGAAAATTTGCTTCACCTTGGTGGGCTTGATCCTGTTGAAATCGAACATCGGATTGATCAGTCCCTTGGCATTCAAGGCATTGAAACCTATGACGGTTTTGTTGAAAAAGTTGATCGGTTATGTTCCCTCTATATCTGCCGTTTCTTTGGCGAAAGCGGCCTTGATATGACAAAGGGGCGAAGTTACAGCCACACCGATTTGATCCATCATTTTGCCATTCAGGATAAATTCGTCAAACTGTTCAATTATATCCTGAAAGTACTGGTTCAGGACGATATGATTGCCCGACATGATGATCAGATCACCTTCCTGAAAAATCCGATAGATGCGGATGATCCACGACCTTTACATAACGAACTGATCAGGCAATTCCCCGATTTCAAACCGATCTTTGATGTGTTTGAACATTGCATGAAAGATTACGCCAAGGCCCTGAGTGGCGAGATCGAAGCCGTCGGCGTTCTGTTCCCCGGCGGTGGAGAAAGCATTTGGGATAAAGCAACCAAGGCCATTCCCGAACATACACGCCACCGTGTCTATACCGAAATGGCGCGTGATCTTATGCTGGAAAAAATCGCCAAAAATCCAAACAAGACCCTTCGTATTCTGGAACTCGGGGCCGGGGCAGGTGTCTTTAGCGATGTGGTTTTGCCCGCCCTGACAGGTAAAAACGTCGAATATACCTTCACCGATATCGGTAAATCCTTTGTTTTGAAGGCAGAACGCAACGCACGTGAAAACGGGCTGGATTTTATGAAATTCGGGTTGCTGGATATTTCCCAAGACCCGATTGCCCAAGGGTTTGAGGCCAACAGCTACGATATTATTTTAGAACTTGATTGCGTCCATGCCACCCATCAAATGCGCGAAACAATGGCACAGGTCAAAAAAATACTGGCCCCGAACGGCATGGTTTTATTTGTTGAATCAGTTGTCACGCAACGCTGGATGAACCTGCCGTTGGGACTATTGGAAGGCTGGTGGTATTTTCAGGACGAAGACTTACGCCAGGACTCCCCGCTTCTGACATTGGAAAAATGGGAAAACCTGTTTCAGGATTGCGGTTTTAAAGTCGCAACCTATCCACAATCAGGAACCCGTCGAGATCATGCCGACAGCGGCCTGATTGTCGGGGAAAAAATCACATCTGGTGCCCACACGGATCCCATTGCCCAAAAAATCCACAGCATTCGGGAACTGGAAAGTTTCGGGGCTCATGTCTTGCCTCTCTGTGCTGATATTTCTGACAAAACGTCCATGAAAGCCGCCATTGAGCAAACCGAAGAAACCTTCGGTCCCTTGCATGGGTTTATCCAGACCGCCGCCTTTGAAAATCGCGGTCCGATCCTGTCCAAAACCAAATCCCCCCACGCAAACGAATTTTTGCCCAAGGTACAGGGCAGCCGCAATGTCATGGACCTTTTAGGGGACAAGGGGCTGGATTTTATCCTGCTTTCTTCCTCCCACAGTGCCTATGACGTGGGGGCCGGGGATGTGGAATATTGCAGTTCCAACGCCTTTGTCGATCATTTCGCCGCCCAGCAGGCCCGTACAGGCAAGACACCTGTGATTGCCGTCAATTGGGATCGCTGGCGTGGTGTCGGCATGGCACAAGCATACGAAGCCATGATGAAAAAACGCCTCGGTCATATCCCCGTTGGCGGCATGAGTACCGCACAGGGTTGCGAGACCTTCAAACGTATTTTATCGCTGCAAACTCTGCCGTCACAGATTGTGATTTCGACCTGTGACTTTAATGAACGCACCGCCCATAAAGATATTTTGCACCAGAACACACAAGAAGCAGGTTCCGCAGAAATATCTGATAACGTACACAGCCGGTCTGCCTTGCTTGGGGACTACATCGCCGCGCAAACAGACAATCAAAAACAAATGATCGCCGTCTGGCAAGAGGTTCTCGCCATTCCCCAAATCGGGATTGAGGATAATTTCTACGACCTTGGCGGCGACTCCCTCATCGCCATTAAGGTTCTGTCGCGTCTGCGTGATTTCTTTCAGGTCGAACTCAGCGTCAACGACCTGTTTGAGCGCCCCACGGTCAAACAGTTATGTGAACGTCTGGAGGTCATAAACTGGGCACAAGACGAAGATGCCTCCGACTGTGACGAGATGGAAGAGGGGGTTCTCTGATATGTCGATGGAAACCCTGCTTCTTAAACTCAAAAAATCAGCCATTCGCCTGCGGGTTGATGGACCTGATGACCAATTAAAATTCGAAGCCCCAAAAGGGGCCGTCACGCCTGCTTTGCGCGATGAAATCAAAGCGAACAAGGCCGAACTCATTGCATTTTTAAAGAAAAATCAACACAGCAGAAACAAAACCGATCTTGCACTGACACCGATGGATCGCCGCGATGGTATCCCCTTATCTTTTGCCCAACAACGGCTTTGGTTTCTGTACAATCTGGAAGGAAAAAGCGCGGCCTATAACATTCCCGCCTGCCGCCGTCTTACCGGACATCTGGACATGGGTTGTCTGGAACGTGCCCTGAATAGCTTGGCAACGCGCCATGAAATTCTGCGCACCAATTTCATCACAGTCAAAGAACGTGGGGAACAGATCATCGTCCCGAACCGTGTATTCACCATAGACAGACATGACATTCGTCATTTGGATAAGACCGCACAACAAAGCTTCCTTGATCATCATATCCAGACAGAAACCGGATATGCCTTTGAATTGGAAAAGGATCCACTGCTGCGTCTCAGCTTCGTTCAAACAGACGACAATGCCTATCTGCTTTGCCTTGTGTTGCATCATATCATCGGGGATGGCTGGTCACTGGAAATCCTTATTCGCGAACTCAGTCAGCTTTACGATGCGTATTTGAACAATTGCGCCCCTGATTTACCCGCACTGGATATCCAATACGCTGACTTTGCCTTGTGGCAACGTCTTTGGGCGGAACAAGGCGGACTGGACCACCAGCTTGATTATTGGAAACAGGCCCTTGCCAACATACCGCCATTGCTGGAACTGCCCTATGACCGGGCCCGCCCCAAACAACAAAGCTATCGCGGGGGACTGGTCAATGCCTATATGAAGGCCGATTTAAAAGATCGTTTGGAAGCCTTTTGCAAACAGGAAAATGCCAGTCTCTACATGGGATTATGCGCAACCCTGAACAGTTTAATCCACAAATATATGGGCCATGACGATCTTGTTATCGGTACCCATACCGCAGGACGGACCCGGCACGAACAGGAAGCTTTGATCGGCTTTTTCATCAATACATTGCCGTTACGCACCAACCTGTCGGGCAATCCGGGTTTTCGTGAAATCTTAAAACGCACCGCCCAAAGCGCACGCGGGGTTTTCAGCCACCAAGATGTCCCGTTTGAAAAACTGGTCGATCTGGTTCAGCCCAAACGCGATATGAGCTATGCCCCCCTTGTGCAAGTCATGTGTGTATTGCAAAACATGCCTATTTCCAATGACAGTTTCCAAGGTATTGAAATCGAAGGCGTTACCCTTGCCCGTGATACGGCTAAATTCGATCTCAGCCTCTTGGCCGAAGAACAAGCTGACAGCACCCTTCATTGCGAATTTGAATATAACGCCGATCTGTTTGACGAAAAAACGATTCAGAACATGGCCGATCATTTCTTCACATTGTTAGAAAAGATGCTGGCAACACCGGACAAGGCCATAACAGAAATCGGCTTACAGGATCAAAACATCACACCGCCGAGTAAGAAACCGATCATAAAAACAACGATCGTTGAGGTTTTCGAAAAACAGGTTGCGGCCTTCCCCATCCATACCGCCCTTGTCCATAACGACAAGGCGATGAGTTACCGTGAACTGAACATAAAAGCCAACAAGCTTGCCCATTTCCTGCTGGCTCATGGATTGCAAAAAGAAGATGTCGTTGCCCTTTATATGGACAATAGCGCGGAGGCGATTATCTCCATCCTCGCCATTTTAAAGGCGGGCGGCTGTTATTTACCGCTGGATACCACCCAACCCGTTGATCGATTGCGCTATATCCTCACCGATGCCAACGCCCGTTTTGTTTTAAGCGCAGACAGTGAAAGCGATTTGGGCGAGGACCTGCACTGGATTTCCTTAACAGAGGCACAGCCCCAAATCGACCAGCAGGCTGAAACAAACCCAAAACGTGCCCTTCAGTCCGATCAATTGGCCTATATCATCTATACGTCCGGGTCGACCGGAACCCCAAAAGGGGTGATGATTGAACATCAAAGCGTCATCGACCTTGTACAAGGGTTACAGGAACGCATTTATCACGACTTGCCTGAGCATATGAATGTGGCCTTGATGGCGGCTTTGGTCTTTGATGCCTCCGTTCAACAGGTCTTTGGTGCCTTGCTGCAAGGTCATAGCCTGCATCTGTGTGATAGGGAAAACAAACAGGATGGTCACCGCCTTCTGACGTTCCTGAAAGATCATCAGATCCAGTTCAGCGATGGCACACCAACGTTGCTCAATATCATGCTGGATGCGGGCCTTGGCGAAGCTGACGATTTAGCCCTGCACCACCTGTTGATCGGCGGGGAGGCATTGCCCCAACATCAGGCCCAACGCCTGAAAGGTACATCCATCGATATCACCAATATTTATGGTCCAACGGAATGTTGTGTCGATGTTCTGGCCTTCACGCAATCGCAAGATTATATCATCAATAATCGCACCGCCTCAGTCCCCATCGGCACTGTTCTTGGGGATTGTCGTGCCTATATCCTTGATCCCGGGGGTAACCCTGTTCCTTGCGGGGTCGATGGGGAACTACATATCAGTGGCAGTGCCTTGTTTCGCGGTTATGTCAATCTGGATACACGCACGCGCGCAGTTCGTATCCCCAACCCGTTTGCCCATCCTGACGATGCGTCCGTCCATCAGTTTATGTATCGGACCGGCGATATCTGCCATCGCTTAAAAGACGGCAATATTGTTTTTGTTCGACGTAATGACGATCAGGTTAAAATTCGTGGCTACCGCATTGAACTGGGCGATATCGAAGCCAATTTGGCGACCTGTGACGGTGTTAAAAAAGCCTGCGTCATTGCCAAAGACATGGGCGCAAACGGGCAGGAACTTCATGCCTTTGTTGAAATGGATCACACACCCGATATTGCAGAACTTCATGGTCACTTAAAGACCCGCATTACCGATTATATGATCCCGGCACAATTCTTTCATTTAAAAGAGTTACCCGTCAACAAAAGCGGCAAGGTTGATCGCAAAGCCTTGGCCCATATGGATGCAGAGGCGGTCCATACAACAACTGCGTTTAGCGCCCCACAAACAGAAGAACAGCGCCTTCTTTGCGATATGTTATGCGATATTTTGGGCCGTGATCAGGTTTCCATCACCGATAATTTCTTTTATCTGGGTGGTGATTCCATCAAAGCCTTGCAAATTGTCGCACATTTACATCAAAGACACTATAAACTGGATGTACGCGACCTGTTTAATCATCCTATTATTGCAGAACTTGCTCAAAAACTGTGCAAAATTGAAGAACAACAACAGACCTTAGCTGCCTTAAAAACAGGGGATACGGTCCCGCTGACCGCCATTCAACACTGGTTTTTTGAAACCTATCCAGACCCGCAGCACCATTTCAACCAATCCGTTTTATTAACTTCAAAATCCCGATTAGATGAAAAACACCTTACGCAATCCTTACAAACCGTCTTTGGAAATCACGATGCCTTCCGGCTGAAATTTCGCCGCGAGAGCGACCAATTCATTCAATATATCGGGACTGTCGATTTCGGTTTTACATCCTTTGATTCTGCGCCCGACCACCCAACGACACAGGCCTTACAAGAAAAAGTCGATCTGATGGGGCCAAGCGTTCAGGTTGGTTGGTTTCGCGCTGAAGAAAAGGATTATCTGTTTATCACGGCCCATCACCTGATTATTGATGCCGTATCCTGGCGCACCTTGTTTGAAGAATTGGAAGCGGTCTATCACGACTTGACGACCTCTCTCTCTCCATCCCTAATTTCCTTTTCCCATTGGGCAAAAGCCGTCAATACCTATGCAAGCAAGGCAGCAATCGACCAATTACCCTATTGGCAAACAATCGACCAACAAGCCCATAATCGCCCGTTAATCCCTGACTTCGAACAGGATGACTGCACCCACGCGGATTGCCAAATCGTTGAAACATCATTGTCTGAAACACAAACCGCCCGCCTGCTTGGCGATATCCACGAAACGTTTAACAGTCGAATAGATGATTTCCTGCTATGTGCCCTATCACGTGCCTTCGGCCCCCTTGCCGATACAACCCCACCCGCCCTTATGCTGGAAAGTCATGGTCGCGAAGCGCTGGATAACGGCCTGAACATCGGCGCGAATGTCGGATGGCTAACCAGCATGTACCCCGTGTTGCTGCCAACACCCAGCCCGGACAGGGGTACAAATGTAAAACAAGTGAAAGAAGTTTTGCGCAACATTCCACATAAAGGGATGGGTTATGGGCTGTTACGTTATCTCGCCAAACACCCCTTAACGGCTGCACCGAAAATCAGTTTTAACTATCTCGGTCAATTTGATGAATTTGAAGAAAATGGCCTTTTCAGCCTGTCAGACCGTGACGTTGCCCCCAATATTTCCCCCAACGCCCCGCAACCCTTTCTTATTGAAGTGATCGCCCTGATCACAAAGGGCAAACTAAACATCAAAATTGGTTACAGCACCCGCCATTATCGTTCTCAGACCAGCGAAGGTTTCCTGCATCGTTTCAAGGATGAGCTACAACATCTGATCATCGAAATTGACCAAAAACCCGAACGGGAACTCACCCCGTCCGACATTGATTATGACGGTTTCAATCAGGACGAACTGGACCGGTTTATTGACGGACTGAGCCTGCCCGCAACAGCGCATAATGTTCAGGAAGAAGGACACCTCGCATGAAATCGCGAAAGTTAGGGGCGGAACTGGAATTGTTCCTGACCAAAGACGACATACCCGCCACCCCAAAAGACTGGGCCATTATCGTTAATCGCGCCGTTTCTGCCGGATACAGCGCCATTACAGAACCCTACAACGGGCTGGCCCTTGGTGCTTCGGGCAAAAACGGCTGGTTTATTCTGGATAACAATTGCGCCATTGTCGAACTGGTCAGCCTGCCCTTCTGCGATCTGGATGCGACCATTGATAATCTGGAAAATCTGCTTGCCTTTTTTGAATCCATAACGCCGGAATATCGCCTGCATTGGGTATCCCAATATGCCCCACCCAACGAGGACGAATACTGGAACCGCACCGTTTCCACCGGCCTTTACAGCATCGTACGTCACCAAAACTGGGGGCATTGGCATTTAATGAATTCACTGGCCTTTCAGCCCGCGATTGATATTTCCACGCCCGAAATTCCGGCTGTTTTACGCACCCTTTATCTAACCGCCCCCCTGTTTGTGCACCTTTACGGCGGGCACGATATCAAAAACACACCACGCCTGCAAAACTGGCTGCACGCCATCCCTTACAGCGCACAACGCACAGGCTTGCCAACGCGCGAAATTAACAGCCTTGACGATTATGTTGCGAACCTGTTGGACCTGCCCGCCTTTATCGTGTCCAATTCGGTAAAAAATGGTGAACTTGCTTTTTTTGATACACAAAATGGGCGCCCCCGTGTGTCCGATGTGGTTTTTAACGGGGCCACGGCTTTTCGCGTTCATCATATTCCGACAACCTCGCAGATGCGCACGGATAAAATCGGTTATGACAAAACCTATGTAAACGGCAGTCTTGCCAATTTTTATGCCTTGTCCCTGCCGTTCTGGCATTGCCGACTGGTCTTTGATGCCGGGGTCGGAACCATTGATGGCGATGTGGGCAAAATCACCCGCGCAATTGAAAAATCAGACAAGTTATATGTGGAACTCCGACATATCGGCACCCCGCAAAACATGATGGAACTACGCAAAATCTATCAGGTTTTTGTCAACCTTGTTGAACGCGCACAAGAAATTAATCAGACCATAAGCCCCTTGATCAGCTGGCAAGAGGCACAAGACGAAAACCGCCTTGCCGTTCAAAACGGCGCCTTGGGTGACAAAAGCAAGTTGGTCTTCGACACATTAAAAGAACTCGGCCTTTTCCAGAAGGAGGAAACAATATGATTTACGTTATCGGCGGTGATGGATGTGATGCGCAAATCGGCGTGGACCTGCTGGCACGCATGGGCATTGCGGCCCGAGGACTACCCATTTCCAATTCCCCCAGTGATTATCGTGACATTCTGGCACGTGTTCCCTTAATCGATGATTATATTCTGGAAAAACTGCGCCCCATACAGGCCGATGTCTTTCTTGTCTTTTGCAACACGCTTTCCTTTGCGGTGGACTGGGATCGTCTCGCCAACAAAATCCAGACACCCATTTTAAGTCTCAGCCTCGTGTACAACGATTTCCTCGCGCAATATTCCTCTGTCGGTGTGGTGGCCTGTTTTGAAGATACCATCAACAATATCCGGTTGTTCTGTGACCAAAACAACCGCACGACCAAAACCTTGTCCTATGCAATGGTTTCGCTGGTCGAGGCGGTCGAAAACAATGAACCCTTTGTCGAAGATATCCTGCATCAGTTGATTGAAACCAGCGCGCATCTAAAGGCCGAAGCTTTCGTTCTGGGTTGCACCCATTTTGAAGATTGCGACCTCGCCCGATCCCCCATTGATGTGATCTATCCCGGTAAACGCCTGATCCAATATGCGCTGAACAACGGTTACATCCCCGATCAATACCGCATGGTCGCCCAATAAACGGATAAGATTAAGAAAGAGAAAAATCCTATGAAAAACGATCCGATTGCCATCATCGGCCTTGGCTGCCGTTTCCCCCACGGTGCCAACAGCCCGCGCCAGTTCTGGGACCTGATTTGCAACAAATATGATGCCATTACCGAAGTTCCCGAAGATCGCTGGAACCTTGATCATTTTTATAACGACGATATGAGCAAACCCGGCACCATTCGTACACGGTGTGCCGGTTTCATAGACGATTTCGATAAATTCGATGCTGCCTTTTTCGGTATTTCCCCGCGCGAAGCCAACGCAATGGACCCCCAGCAACGTCAACTTTTGCAAGTCACATGGGAAATGTTTGAAGATGCCGGTGAAATCCCCGCGCACTTAAAAGGCAGCTCAACCGGGGTTTATGTCGGATGTTTTGCCGTAGATTATAATCTTTTATCCCACGACACCATGCAACGCGACTTATTGGGGGCGCATACCTCTATTGGTGCCAGCGCAACGTTACTATCCAATCGAATTTCACACTATTATGATTTCAAGGGGCCGAGTTTAAGCGTCGATACGGCTTGTTCATCCTCTATGGTTGCCCTGCATCTTGCCTGCACCGCCCTTAAAAACGGCGAGATTACCCGCGCCGTTGTCGGTGGGGTGAATATGATCTTTAAGCCGGAATGGACGATTTCGACTTCAAAAGGCGGTTTTCTATCCCCGGACGGACGCTGCAAGGTTTTTGATGCCAGCGCAAACGGCTATGTCCGTAGCGAAGGGGTTGGTGCTGTTTTGTTAAAACCGCTTTCCCAAGCTCTCGCCGATAACAACCGTATCTACGCCGTTATTCACGCCACCGGGTCCAATCAGGATGGACATACAAAAAGCGTCACCGTCCCCAGTCGACAATCCCAGTCCGAGTTGATGCGCGCGGTCTATCAACGTGCGCAAATCGACCCGCTACAGGTCACTTATGTGGAAGCCCACGGCACAGGCACCCCGACGGGAGATCCCATCGAAACAGGCGCAATCAGCGATGTTTTCGCCAAAGATCGCCCCACAGATACCCCCTGTAAAATCGGATCAGTCAAATCCAACATCGGCCATCTGGAGGCTGCATCGGGCATGGCCGGATTGATGAAAGCCGCCCTCAGCCTGCATTATGAACAAATTCCACCCAACATTCATTTCAACACCCCAAATGAAAACATCCCGTTTGAGGACTGGAACCTGCGTGTCGTCACAGAAAACACACCTTTTAAAGCAAGTGAGCAGGCCCGTTACATCGGGGTAAATTCCTTTGGTTTCGGCGGGACCAATGTGCATGTCGCCCTGGAAGGTGCCGACCATTATCAAACACAACCCCGCACGACAGAACATGACACGCACCCCGCGCACCTTATCGCTTTGTCCGCCCAAAGTAATGAGGCACTGAAAGCAACCGTTCATTCCCTGAAGGATTTTCTGGATCAAAAAGACGTTGATCTTTGTGACATCGCGACCAACTTGGCCCGGCTGCGTCAACACCATGATTTCCGCGCAGGCTTTGTCGCCAAAGACCGCTTTGATTTGAAGGAAAAACTGGATTTATATCTGGAACAAGATGGGGAACCGGCATCCGTTGCAACAAATACCGGAAAAATCGCTTTTGTCTTTTCCGGTATGGGACCGCAATGGTGGGCAATGGGACGTCAACTTATGGAAGAAGAACCGCTCTTTGCCCATAAGATTAAAGAGATTGATCAGCTTTTATCCCATCATGCCGACTGGTCCCTATGGGAAGAACTGAACCGAGCCGAAGACAACAGCCGGATTGAAGAAACCCAGATTGCCCAGCCCGGTATTTTCGCCTTGCAAGTCGCCTTGGCAGAGCTGTTGAAGTCCAAAGGCGTTACCCCCGATGCCATTGTCGGACACAGCGCAGGTGAAGTTGCCGCCGCCCATGTCAGCGGTGCCCTCAGCCTTGAAGATGCCTGCCTTGTGATTTATCACCGCAGTCGCCTGCAACATCAAACCGAAGGACAGGGGCGCATTCTTGCCACCGCATTATCGCAGGAAGACACGGCATTTTACCTGAAAGGGCGAGAAAGTGAAGTCTCGCTTGGGGCCGTCAACAGCCCCTTTGCAACAGCCTTGGCAGGGGACGAAAAAACCTTGAACGACATTGTGAGCGAGCTAAAGAACAACAATATTTTTTGCAAAATGATCAATGGCAAGGTCCCCTACCACAGCCCCAAAATGGACCCATTAAAAGACGAACTTGTCAGTGCTTTGCAGTCTCTAACCCCACAAACCACACATACACCGCTTTTTTCCACCGTTAGCGGGGCCTTAAGGGACGGACACACCATCAACGCAGAATACTGGTTTGACAACATTCGCAGACCCGTCCTGTTTGCCGATGCCATTCAGTCCCTAAATGATTTTGGATGTAATGCATTTGTGGAACTTGCCCCACATCCGGTTTTGGCGACATCTATCAGTGAGACCCTGCCTGATTGTTTTGTCGTCAGTTGCCTGCGACGCAAACAAGACGAGGTCGAAAGCGTGATGAACGTTCTCGCCCGTCTGTTTGAACAGGGCATGTTCGAGGATTGGATCACGCTTTATCCTGATAAGCCCCGCCCACTTGATCTGCCGCTTTATCCTTGGCAAAGCGAACGTTATTGGCTGGAAAGTGACCAGTCGGAAAATTACCGCAAAGGCGGGATGCGCACCAAACATTTCAATGCCCCAACCGTCCATCCTCTGTTGGGCAGCCGCCTGCCCAGTGCATCCCCCTTATGGGATATGGATATCGATTTGAAAACCCATACTTACTTACAAGATCACAAGGTGGGCGCAGATATCGTCTACCCCGGTGCCGCCTATCTTGAAATGGCATTGGCAGCGTCCCCTACAACAGATTTTCCGATCCAGATTAGTGATATATCGTTTAAAAAAGCCTTATACCTAAACAAGGATGAAGCAACACCTATACAATTCAGCTACGCCCCAAAAACAGGTCAGTTTGATATTCATTCCCAAATCGCAGATCACTGGCAGAACCATGCCAGTGGGTACCTGTTGACAGACACCTTCCACCCCGACATTGCCCCCATCGACTTGCAAAACTGGCGTACCCAAGCCACAAAAACAATCGGGCGTGACGACCTTTACCAATCCTTTCAGCACCGGGGATTGACCTACGGCCCGGCTTTTCAGGCGATTGATAACCTGCACCTCAACCCCACCCGTGCCTTGGCGGAACTGGTCCTTCCTGATGAATTGGACAATGCAGATTATCACTTGCATCCCAGTTTACTGGATAGCGCTTTCCAAACGTTTCTGTCCTTATTGGATGAAAACGGGCTGGATGGTCTTTATTTACCCGTTCATCTCGATCGCCTAATCCTGACGGGTAAAATACCCCATCGTCTGTTTGCTTGTACGGAACTGGTCCTGTTTGATAACAGCTTTGTTAAAGGCAATATCACCTTATGCGATGAACAGGGCCTTATTCTCGCTCATCTATCCGGTTTCACTTGTCAGGCTTTAAGCACCTTCCAAGAAGACCCTTTGCAACATTTTGAAGGTGATTTTTATAATTTCCAATGGGACGAAACGTCTCTCCCCGCCAAGCGATCAGACCAATTTCAGACACAAAACTGGTTGATCTGTGGCAATCATAATTTTGCACAGGCTATTCAAACGGGTTTCGTTGAAAAAGGCGCACAAGCCGTTTTATTTGATGGGGATCATCTGCCTGACTTTACGTCTGAAAAATGGGGGGTAATCTTCTGTGGTCAAGATAAAGCGGAGCTTGAATTGCTCCGTATCCTGCAATCACTGGGAAGCCAACAAAAAATCCCCCGTCACATTTGCCTTGTCACCCAAGGTTATCGTGGCGGTAACTTAGAAAGTGCCGGGCTATGGGGAATGGGACGTGTCATCGCCAATGAATATCCCAATATCAACTGCCAACAAGTTGACCTTCAGGATCAAAACGATATTCCAACGTTACTGGACATTCTGGAAGAAGACACCCTTGGTCCCGAAATCGCCCTGAACGGCACGGCTGTTTTCGCCAAAAGGCTCCATCACCTTGACCCGAGGACCTTACCGGATAAATCACACCAAACGATCCACCATGACATCAACGTCAAAGAGACCGTCCAGCATATCCTGACACAGGTTCCCCCGTTTCAAAAAGGCGATTGGGTTATTTTGCATGATCAAAGTGCCCTCACGCCCTTATTATGTCAGCACGTCCAGAAATCCGGTGCACAAGTGATCGTCATAACCTACGACCCAAAGACGTTTGAACAGGCTGATCTTGCCCTCTGCGCAACATCCCCCGACCTTGAACGTCACATTATGGAAATCACAGGCAGCAACGGCGTAGATCTGATGGTTTACACAACGCCCGCACATGATTACCAACGTCAAATCAATCTGATCAAACCTGCGGGCCGCTTTATTGATTTGATGGGGATGCCCGCCTCTTACTTCGATAAAATAAGAGAACGTTCTTTAACCTATATCCCTGTAAATCCATCTCATTTTACAACACAATCCGATACTAAATTGACGCGTTTCAAAAAAGACGCCGCCTATTTAATCACCGGTGGTGTGCGCGGTTTTGGTTTGAGTGTCGCCAAATGGATGGCCGCAAACGGGGCCGGGCATTTGATCTTGCTGGGGCGTAGTCAAACGATCCCAAAAGCTTCAGAAACAGATATTCAGGACTTGCACGATCAGGGCGTAACAGTCGAAATCAAAGCCTGTGATGTAACCGATGCCGCCGCGTTGCGCGATATAATCACCCCTTACAAAGGCGAGGCTGACATTCCCTTGGCAGGTATCATCCATGCCGCCAATATCTATGCCGATGGATATCTTAATCAACTGACACCTGTTGATTTTGAAAAAGTCTTCAAGACAAAGGCGATTGGGGCAAAAAATCTGCACGATTGTACGCAAGATATCGACCTTGACCTGTTTGTCCTGTTTTCGTCCATCTCCGCCGTGATCGGTAATCCCGGTCAAGCCAACTATGTGGCAGGCAACAATTATCTGCGCCGATTATCTTCCAACCGTCACGCCCAAGGGTTAAACAGCCTGTGCATCAACTGGGGGGCCATTGCCGATGTAGGTTATCTTGCACAAAATGAAGCTGTGGAAGATCAGCTCAAACAAACCGGGATTTCCCCCATTGATCCAGAGGCCGCCTTAAATGCAATGGGCGCTTTGCTGGATAAAGATATCTGTGAAATCACATTGGCCGATGTGGATTGGGCCCGTTGGGCGGATAAAATCCCATCCCGTACCGCCTTGCTCTTTGAACCTGTCCTTCCAACCAAATCCGCAACAAACAATCCTGAAGATAAAGCACGGTCTTCCTTGCTGACAATATTGGTCGATGCAACCCCAGACAGCCGTAAAACCGTTTTGCAAGACCAACTGACCAAACAAGTCGCCACCATCCTTGGACTGGCAAAATCAAAATGGCCCGGCCTTCATCAAGGGTTTGCCGATCTGGGGATGGATTCCATGTTGTCCGTTGAATTTCGCAACCGATTGCAAAAAACATATGATTGTAGTTTGCCCGCAACGTTGATTTTTCTCTATCCCACCATTGAAAAACTGGCCGATTATTTACTAGATGATTTATTGGCCGATCGTTTCAGTGATGAAACGATGAGTGATGAAAATGAGCAAAGTCTGGAAGAGCTCGCCAACTTGCTGGAACAGACACTCGCCAGCTAACAAAAAAAGGCCCTGTTCGCCAAATGGAAAACAGGGCCTACAGTCGGGGAGAAAAATTTAATACTTAAGCGGAAGCCAGCAGGGCCGCATTCCCGCCGGATGCTGTTGTGTCGACACACAAGGTCCGTTCGGTTACAAAGCCCGGCCAGTCCTGTTTGTCACATAAAACGGACAAGATTGCCCCCTCGCGTGCCGCCAGTTGTTTGCGAATGGCCCGCACGTCATATTCAGAAGGATTAAAGGCAACACCGGCAAACCAGCCAAGCCCGGATAAATCAAGTCCGTTTAAGGAACCATTGATGATTTTGACGACATCCCCAAAAGCTTTCACCAGTGCATTGGCCTGATCGACTGGCGCATCCACCAACAAGACCGTATTGCCACAAGCCAATGCCATAAGGGCATAGTAAGCTGCATCCTGACCGCAACAGATCATCGCACCACGCCCGTGATTGGCCAGTTTGTTGCTTTCCCCGGTCGGCCCCATCAATTCTTCGGTATCGAAATGATACCCGATCAGGTTCTTGCGCACCTGTTGGGCAACTTCGCACAAGATGTTCCCATCCACATCTGCCAGTTTGTTTAATTGTAGCAAACGGTCATCGCGGCTATCCCATGTAACCTGCTTGTCCGCCAATTCCGGCAAGACCGCGTTAATGGCTGCGACATCAGCTGTTGCCTTGCTGCCCTCAGTCAATCTAACCGGGGTATTATTGACAAGGGGTTGGGGAGCAACAAAACGACGCAGATAAAGGGGCCCACCCGCTTTTGGTCCCGTCCCGGATAATCCTTCCCCACCAAAAGGCTGCACACCGACGACCGCACCGATCTGGTTGCGGTTGACATACAAGTTACCAACGCGGGCACGTTCACAGACCTTTTGTACACGACGGTTCACACGGGTATGGATCCCAAAGGTCAGGCCATATTTCATCGCATTGACGTTATCGACCACTTTCAGCAAATCCGCTGCCTTAAAGGTCGCCACATGCAGAATGGGGCCAAAGATTTCCTGTTCCAGATCTTCAATACCGTTCACACGATAAACCGCCGGGGCAACATATGTGCCCTTGTCTTTCACAGCTGTGATATCCAGCTTTTTGATCAGGCGGCCTTCGGCTTCCATCTTCTGACAGTGGTCTTCGATGGTTTTGCGCGCTTCCTCATCAATGACCGGGCCAACATCTGTTTGTATGGACCACGGATCGTTGATTTCCAGTTCATCCATTGCGCCTTTCAGCATATGGATCACTTTATCTGCCACATCTTCCTGCACATACAACATGCGAAGGGCTGAACAACGCTGCCCCGCACTTTGGAAGGAAGAGGCCAGAATATCGCGAATGGCTTGTTCCGGCAGCGCGGTTGAATCGACGATCATCGCGTTCATACCGCCTGTTTCGGCGATTAACGGAGCTTGCGGATCCATATTTTGCGCCATTGCTTTATGGATCAACTGGGCGGTTTGTGTAGAACCTGTAAAACAGACCCCGCTGATACGGCTATCCGATGTCAGTTTCGCACCGACACTGTGGCCCTGGCCCGGTAACAAGGCCAGTACATCAACCGGAATGCCCGCTTTATGCATCAGTTCAACGGCCTTGCTGGCGACCAGCGGTGTTTGTTCAGCAGGTTTTGCCAAAACCGCATTCCCGGTTGCCAAGGCGGCCACAATCTGACCTGTGAAAATCGCCAGCGGGAAGTTCCACGGGGAAATACAGGTAAACAGACCACGGGCTTTCAAGTCGGTATTTGCATCCAACTCCATCGCCCGCAATGCGTAGAAACGACAAAAATCAACGGCCTCACGAATTTCCGCAATCCCATCCAGAATGGATTTCCCGGCTTCGCGCGACACCATTGCCATCAGTTCTGCGGTATTGTCTTCGTATAAATCGGCAATCCGGTTCAAACAAGCCGCACGTTCTTTTGCCGGGGTATTCGCCCATGCGATTTGGGCTGCCTGCGCTTTTGCAATAGCTATTTCGACCTGTTCGGCGTTTGCTTCAATCACTTCACCGACCATATCTTCGCGGTTGGATGGGTTGAAGACCGGAATTTTCGTTCCTTCCAACAGAACACCACCCACAATCGGGCCAGCTTGCCATTTGGTCGTGCGATAAATACTGCGTTTTTCTTCCAATTCCGCCAAAACAGGCGGGTTTGCAATATTGATCCCTTTGGAATTGGTGCGACCTTCTGCGTAAATTTTTAACGGGTTGGGGATTTTCGGGTTTGGAATTGTATCTTGTGCCAGAACATAGGCCACCGGATCTTTTACAACTTCAGCCGCCGGAACTTTTTCATCCAGCACCTGATTCACAAACGAACTGTTTGCCCCGTTTTCCAGAAGGCGACGCACAAGATAGGCCAGCAAATCTTCGTGGATACCGACCGGTGCATAAATACGACAACGCCCCTTATGAGCTTCCTTGACCACGCGGTGCAGGGCCTCGCCCATACCATGCAGGCGTTGGAATTCATAATTATCTTCGGTGCCTGCCAGTTCCAGAATAGTCGCAACGCTATGGGCGTTGTGTGTGGCAAATTGCGGATAAATCCGGTCTGTCATCCCCAACAGTTTTTTGGCATTCGCCATATAGCTGATATCGGTGGAAGATTTACGGGTGAAGACGGGATAAGCATCCAGACCATTGACCTGAGACAGCTTGACTTCCGCATCCCAATAAGCCCCTTTCACCAGACGAACCATAATTTTACGATCCAGTCGGCTGGCAAGGTCGTAAAGCCAGTCAATCGTATATCCGGCGCGTGGACCATAGGCCTGCACAACCACACCAAAACCATCCCAACCTTTTAAATCCGGGTTGGACAAGACCGCTTCAATGACATCAAGGGAAATATCCAGACGATCAGCTTCTTCCGCATCGATGTTGAAGCCCATATTGGCGTTTTTCGCCTGATGGACCAGACTGGACAGGCGCGGAACCAGTTCGTTCATCACCCGATCATGTTTGGCAAATTCATAACGCGGATGCAGGGCCGACAATTTTACTGAAATGCCCGGGTTATCGCGGATGTCATCAGCGTTGCATTTGTCCGATATATTTGAAATCGCCTTGGAATAGGCCATGAAATAACGTTTGGCATCTTCTGCGGTGCGCGCCGCTTCGCCCAGCATGTCATAAGAATAGGTATAACCTTTCTTTTCCATACCTTCGGCACGTTCCATCGCATCATCAATGTTGCGGCCCAAAACGAATTGGTGACCCAAGATTTTCATCGATTGGGCAACGGCCTTGCGGATAACGGGCTCGCCTGCACGTTTGATCAAACCACGAATGGTGCCTGTAACATCCCATTTATCAGATTCTTGATCCTGAATGATCTTCCCGGTCAACAACAAGGCCCAGGTGGAACTGTTCACAAGCGGCGAACTGGAATGACCCAGATGGCTGCTCCAATCCGCCGGAGCAATCTTGTCCTGAATAAGGGCGTCAATGGTGATGTCATCAGGCACACGCAACAAAGCCTCGGCCATACACATCAAGGCCACGCCTTCTTGTGTGGTCAAACCGTATTCCGCCAGAAAGACTTCCATCATGCCCGGCGTTGCGCTCGTGCGCAGTTGTTCAACAATTTTAACGGCCTCGCCACAAATACGCGCACGCGTCTGTTCATCCAATGCCAGTTCCTTGATCAAACGTTGAACAACGTCTGTTTCGTCGCCAAGATAGGCCGACTGGATCGTGCTGCGCAGTTGCGTGCTTTTATTTGCGGTCATATCAAATTCCTTGTTTTCAACTATTTATTTCACACTTGAAATCTAGCAAAACACGAAAAGTAAATCTGACTAATATTTTTCAAAATTATTATATTTTTACTATATTTTTTAGATTAAAAAGTCATTCTTTCTTATTTTTATATCTTTTATAGATAAAATGACTTTGCAAATAAAAACACAACAGATTCAAGGCTGAGCAAAGTCGAAACGCCCTCTCATGTTTGCGATTCTTTATGTTGTGTCCCCTCCTGTAAAAAACAATAATGATATTCCTTAGAAATACAGAAAACCAAGGGTTTCTTTCATCATACGATCCAGACGTTGCGGGCTATACCAGTCTTCCAACGTGACATCACCGCGCCGAAACGCGTTAAACAGCTTACTGGATTTAAGATGATGAAACACCGCCGCCAGATTATCTTCTGGTCGGATCCAATCCGTGTTTTCTTTTAAACTCTCCAGAAAATTCTGTTCCAGTGCCAGTTCCGGGTCGTTCTTTTGCCCGGCATGCGCGTTCGCCCCCTGTTGAGTAAAATGGGGTTTGCGCGGTGTAATTAACACAATGACAGACTTGGTATAGTCCAGCGTATTTTCATTTGAGAACAGATATTGCACCAGCGGAATATCTTGCAACAACGGAACACCGTCTCGCAAATTCTGGGTTTCTTTCTCGCTTAACCCACTTAAAACCAGAGTATCGCCAAACTTCATCACCACATTTGCAGAAACCGAATTTTGCGTCACTTGCGTGAAATTATTAAAGCCTGCATTGGCGGATTGCCCTTCGATAAAGGCACGACCCGCAGCGACTTTCAGTTGGACTTCTTGCGTGCTTAAGAATTTAGGCGTGACTTCCAAACGAACACCAACCGGCACTTTTTCAACCGCACCGACACTGCCTGCGGCACCGGGCAATTCCACATGAAAAACCGATCCCGTAAAAAATTCGGACGTGGTGTTATCAAGGGCAACCAAAGTGGGACGGGCCAAGACTTCGTTACGATCATAATTATCATTGAAGATATTTAACGAATAAGTCGCCGATAAAGAAAAGGATGGACTAATAGTATAAGTCGTTGCACCGCTGTTGGCCCCATATTTATTGACGGTGCGGGTATCGCTCATACTCCATAACGTCCCTGATAAGGTTGACGACAACCCATTCAACAAATTCACGCCTTTGGATGTGCTATGGCTTTCTTCGGAACGGATAATCACCACATCAACCAAGGTCATATCTTTTCCCGCCTGCGTTGACACGCCAGTCGCCTGAGGGGCTGTTTTATTCTGTGTGGTCGTGGTGGAGATTTCTTCTTCGGTATTCGGGATAATTTCGTATTGCGCAAACTCAAACCCTGTTTGGTGGAGGTTCTTCCACGCCGCCAAACGATTTGTCAGCAAACTTGTTCGAAAACTTGATCTATTGGCAGCTTGCGCCATATAAGTCGCATAATATTTATCAGCCGCCCCAAAGCGACCCGCCGCAGCTTCGATGATAGCCAGATCGTCAAGCTGGTTCAGGTCGGGACTTGTGTTTGTTTCAAGATAGTGAACCGCATGCAAGGCCGTTTCTATATCACGCGCCCCATAAGATGAAACAGCCAATCCATGCCAGAAATCGGCTTGATCCGGTGCATAAATCAAAGCATAGGCAAAAGCATTTTGCGCCCTTTCATAATCCCCTTCTGAAAAAGCAATATATCCCAGTTGAGAGGCCGCCCAGAAATTTGCAGGATCATGTCGCAAAGCCAGATCATAGCCCACCTTTGCCAGCGCAAGCTGACTGCTGTCACCTTGCGCTGCCTGCAAATGATAACTTAAGGCCGCCAAGAAATGCAGACGGGAATTACTGGGTTCAAACTTCAAGGCCCGGTTAAACGATTTTAAGGCCTGAACATAATCCTTTTGTTCCAGAGCTTGCACCCCTGCGCGCACAAAAGGATCTCTCAGCCGGTCCCCGGATAACTGTAGGGAAGACGCTTCCTCCTCCCCCTGATGAGAGAACTGATCAAGCGAACCACAGGCGGACAAGAGCGCGCAACTGGAAACAAAGGCCATAAATTTCAATGATTTAATTCTCATTTACCGATCCGATACCATAAAACAAACAACATCTTTTAGACGAATATATTGTTTTATACACTGATAAGTGCATTAAAGTATATTATTTTAAGGTGTATTTTATATATTTGACAACTTTAAATATGTATGAGTAAATCCCTACACATGGTAACAATCAGCCTGTGGTGGATGACATGACATATATGACCAACAAGACAATAACGGACCCTTGCGACCTGTCTTTCCTGAATGTGTTTGAGGAATTGGAATCTTCGGTGCGCACCTATTGTCGCAAGTTTCCGGTAAAATTCACCAAAGCCCGTAACGCAACGCTTTGGGACGATACAGGCAAATCCTATCTTGATTTTCTATCCTGCGCCGGGGCACTCAATTATGGTCATAACCACCCGGTTTTAAAATCTGTTTTAATTGATTATTTACAAAGTGATGGCGTAACCACCTCGCTGGATATGCACACATCGGCCAAAGCTGATTTTTTGGAAACGTTCAATCGGCAAATTCTCCGCCCACGGGGATTGAAATATAAAATTCAATTCACCGGACCGACTGGGACCAATGCCATTGAGGCGGCCTTAAAAGTCGCACGCAAAGCCACCGGACGATCCAATGTTGTGGCCTTTACCAACGGCTTTCACGGCATGACCCTTGGTTCCCTCGCCCTAACCGCCAATGGGGAGGATCGTAAATCGGGCGGTACAGGCCTGTCTGATACGGTCCGCATGCCTTATTACGATTATTTCGGTGAAGGGGTCGACACCGTTACCTATCTGGACAAAATCATCAGTGACCCGGCAGGCGGTATCGACAAACCGGCCGCCATTGTTTTGGAAACCGTACAAGGCGAAGGCGGCCTGAATGTCGCATCCCGCCGATGGTTGCGCGATTTATCCAATTTTGCCAAACGGGAAAATATCCTGCTGATCGTGGACGAAGTTCAAACAGGTTGTGGTCGTACAGGTTCATTCTTCAGCTTCGAACGGGCCAGTCTTGAACCTGATCTGGTCTGCCTTTCTAAATCCATCGGCGGATTTGGCCTGCCGATGGCCATAGTGCTGATTAAATCCGATCTCGATACACAAAACCCGGGGGAGCACAGCGGAACATTTCGCGGCAATAACCTTGCTTTTATTTGCGCACGTCACGCCCTTGATTTCTGGAATGATGCAGCATTTGTCAATCATCTGGAAAACAATATCCAGATATTGAAAGATAAGCTGGATCATATCGCTCGCACTCACGCCCAACACGGCCTTTTGGTCAAAGGACTGGGCCTGATGAAAGGGGTCGATGTCCATGATCCCCTGTTGGCCCGGCGCATCCAGAATGACATGTTCGCCCAAGGTGTCATTTTGGAAACTTGTGGCCCCAAAAACCAGATTATAAAAATTATGCCGCCTTTAACGATCGAAGACGACGACCTTGTTCGGGGATTGGACATTCTTGAACAAGTCATTACTGCCCAACTCAGGGATATGGAAAAAGGATAACGTTTTTGCTTGTTGTGGACAGGCGACACATGCCCGATAATTAGGGGCGGTTAAAAAAGGAACCAACCGCCACTTATCATTATCGCCGGATAACAGGTGATCCTCATTTTCATCAAACGAAACACTGAAACTTTTGAGATCAAGGGAAAGACCAAGCCCAAGGGCTTTGATATAAGCCTCCTTACGCGTCCAACCGATAAAAAATGCATTATCTTTGTCGTAATCAGACAGTTTTTCCCATTGTATAATTTCTTGTTCAGAAAAAAAATCACCAACAAGCTGGTCCCGTTCCACCATCAAACGCTGTTCTTCGATATCGACGCCAAGGTCATGGCCATACATACAGGCAAGTACGCCCCATTCCCCGCTGGAAGACAGGTTAAACCGCAAATCAGCATGATTGCATCGTGCAGATAACCGGGGCTTACCATACGCATTTTGATCAAATTGCAAATCCGGCGCCGATAAAGACAGATATCTTGCAAGAATATGGCGCAAGAAAGCATGCCGCACGATAAAGCGCCGTTTCAAATGATCAAAATAGAATCGCTCACCACGGCTTCGTTCCGATGGATCCAAGCACAAGGTAAGCTCACGAATCTGTCTTGAACCTTGCATTAAGGGGAAAGTCCAAACATGCACGTCACCCGGTGTCATCATGGGATAAGATCATCCATCCCGACGTTCAAATTCGAAAAATAGAAATGCCCGCCTTCGACCGGGATCAAGTCAAACTTTTCTGCACAAAGGTCCTGCCAGTGGGCCACATCCTGCACCTTTACCGAAACATCTTGTGCGCTACCAATGGCAGAAAGCGCACACTTAATCTTTTCGGCATTGGCCGGGGCCTGATAACGGTACAGTAATTCAAAATCCGCCCGTAAAATAGGCAGCACCATATTCAATAAGTCCGGGATTGCCAACAATTCATCCGGCACACCACCAAGACGTTTAAGATAGCGCAAAAACAAATCATCACTTTCCTGAAAGGCATTATTCAAGCCGGACGGACGGTGCGGGGCCGGACTACAGGAGACCACCATTTTATCAGGCATACGTTCTTTTTGGACCTGAAGACGTTGCACCACTTCATAAGCAACCTTGGACCCCATGCTATGACCAAACAGGATATAAGGATCAGTCATATGCGGGATCAAAGCCTGTACGATATCATCGACCAAATCGTGCATATCAGACACGAAAGAGTCTTTCATGCGGGTTTCACGCCCCGGATACTGCACCACGACCATATCCCGATTGTGGAAAAAATCCCCCGTCAACGTTTTAAATGCCGCAGCCCCACACCCGGCATGGGGTAAACAAATCACCTTTTGCGCTGTGGCATGATGGGCTTGAAATTCCATAATCCATTTGTTCGTACTGGATTTATTGTCATGTTTGCGCACAAAAGGTCGCAGGCCGTTCGTCGATGTCATGGACATGAATAAAGCTCTTATTACTATTTATTGGTGAATTTTAGTCTATTAAATTTTTATTAGTTGCATTTTAGAGTGGTTTTCGCGAAGGTGTCAATACACCTATACGAGTAAGACAATCAACATCACACTAAAACCAATCGATTCATAAGCGATGATATTCAATCTCCTGCGTCAAGAAACCCGTGCCTCTTTTAAACGTATTGCCATTCTGGGTATTATTTCCGGGCTTTCCAGTTCGGCCATGCTCGCCATTTTAAATAAAGCGGCAGGCGAGGTACAATCCGGCGAGATGAACGTGCGCGGTTTTCTGCTTTTTTCCATTGCCTTGCTGGTATCTTCTTACAGCAAAAAAATATCGGTTGATCGCACACAATCTATTGTCCAAAACATCCTGCGCGGTGTTCGCATCCGCATTGCCGATAAAATTCGCAAATCCAGTCTCATTGCATTCGAGGCAATGGGTAAAGAAAACTTTTATGTGGCGCTGACACAGCAAACCACAATGATTTCAAATGCCAGTCTTTCCTTGATCAATGCCTCACAATCCGTCGTTATTATTATCGCCTGCATTGGTTATATCGGTTGGCTCTCCCTTCCCTCCCTTCTGGCGATTTTAGTTTTTATTGTCTTTGGCGTTGGCGTTTATCAATTTAAGGATAGCGAGCTTCAACCCGACCTTTATGAAGCGGCTCAAAAAGAAAATCAGTTTTTCGCACTCCTGAATCATATTCTGGATGGGTTTAAGGAACTGGTCCTGTGTCGTCGCAAAAGCCAGCATATTTTCAGCGACTTTGACCGTCTCTCGGACGATACAACCGCCCTGAAAGTCGCAACCAGTTCCAAATTGACCGATACGGTCATGTTCTCTCAAGCCTATATGTATGGCTTGATTGCGCTTTTGGTCATTGTCTTTCCTTATTTCAAGCTCACCCCGCAAGAAACGGTTCCACAATTAATTGTTGCCATTCTCTTTTTCTGGACATCATTGGAAAATGTGGTTGCGGCGATCCCGGACTATTTTAAAGTCGTCGCCGCCACCAACCATATCCGCATGCTGGAAACCCGCTTGGCAGAAATTGAAGATACCGCCCCACGCCCCACCCCAGCCCACCTCACCTTGAGCGCAACAGACCAGCTTCGACTGGAACAAGTGGAATATAGCCACCGCGAGGAAGATGGCACGCCTGTCTTTTCCATCGGTCCCTTAGATTTGCGACTAAACTGCGGACAAATTATTTTTATTTGCGGGGGCAATGGCAGCGGGAAAACCACATTGATGAAGGTGATTTGCAGCCTTTATCCACAAAGTGCGGGCAAACTCATTCTTGATGATATCGAAATCACTTTGGCGGAACGAACGGCCTTTCGCGAAACCTTCAGCGCTGTTTTCGCCGATTATCATCTTTTTGATAAACTTTACGGTTTGCAAGACATCAAAACAACAAAGGTCAATGAGCTGCTCATAAAACTCGCCCTACAGGATAAAACAACCTTTACCCAAAACAGTTTCAGCACAACCCGATTATCCTTTGGCCAACGCAAACGTCTGGCGATTATTGCAGCCCTTTTGGAAGATCGCCCCCTCTATCTGTTAGACGAGCCCGCCGCCGGTTTTGATCCCGTCTTTCGACAATATTTTTATGAAGAATTTCTGCCTGAATTGCGCGCACAGGGCAAAACCATTGTGGTGGTCACCCATGACGATCGATACTTTTCCTGCTGCGACCATATTGTCAAGCTGGAACAGGGCCGCATTGTAGAGGATAGCCAGCCATGAACCTGTTCGCCTTTTTAACCAAAGAGATGCGAAAATCGCCCGTTCCCTTGCTTGTCATGGCAACGTTAGGGGGATTGATCAACGCCATTTTACTCAGCGCGTTCAGCAATATCTCTTCTGCCGGTAAAGACGGTCCCGATTTACATGCCATTTTGCTGATCCTGACCACAATGGCGCTTTATTATTACACTAAAAAATACACCTTACTGACGTCGATGACCACGATGGAAGAAATGATTAATTCCATACGCAAACGCGTCATCACCAAATTACGCCGCGCCGACCTTGTCGCCTTTGAACAAGTTGAACGCGCCAATATTTACAGCTTGTTGACACAAGAGGTTTCCACCCTTTCCCAATCCGTTAATGCCTTGGTCAACGCCTTTCAATCCAGTGTCATTGTATTTTTCTGCATGATCTATGTGGGGTTAAATTCACTTCCTGCCCTTTTGATCATGCTTGTCGCCTTTGCCCTAGGGGCTGTCACTTATATGACAATCCGCAAAGATACTGATGCGTTGCTCCATCGTTTGATGCGTGAAGATGCAGCCTTCTTTCGCACCCTTGGTCATATATTGAACGGCTTCAAAGAAATAAAACTACACGCGCGTAAAAACAAAGCTGTCTTTCGTACCTACAGCAGTGTCGTACGGCAACTAAAACTGTTGAATTTACAGGCTGGAAAGCTGTTTTCCGGTCACATGGTTTATACGCAGACCTATTTCTATCTTCTGATCGGTGTTATCGTTTTCATCTTGCCCGGTTATGCCGACCTCCAAAAAGAAACAGCGATGAGCGTCACAATCGCCACCCTTTTTATGGTGGCCCCGTTGTTGATGTGCCTGTCTGCCTTTCCTGAACTCTCACGCGCCAATATGGCCATTTCAAACCTGTACCGCATGGAAACGGAACTGGAAGGTATGATGCGTGAAAAAAACGCCAATCAAGTGCAGATCGATTATTCAACATTTGAAAAAATCGAATTCCAGAACCTGCTTTTCCGATTTCCACAAACCCCATATGAAGAAAAACCATTTCAAATCGGTGAAATTGACCTGAGCCTGTATCGCGGAGAAACCTTATTTATCGTGGGCGGAAACGGCAGTGGGAAAACCACACTGTTAAAAGTCTTAACCGGGTTGTACAAACGCAGCGCCGGGAAAATTCTTGTCGATGGTCGATTGATTGGCACGAACAGGATTTCATCTTATCGACAATTATTCAGCGGTGTTTTTGCCGATTATCATTTATTTGATCGCCTTTACGGGATTGACGCAATAGACGATGAACAGGTCAACGCCTTGATTGATCAAATGGAACTCAGCGAAAAAACAAGCTGTATTGATGGACGTTTCAGTGCCGTTAAATTATCGCAGGGCCAACGAAAACGCCTCGGCCTGATCGTCACGTTACTGGAAGACAAACCCATTTTCATTTTTGATGAATGGGCCGCCGACCAAGACCCGCATTTTAAAGACTATTTCTATAAAACGTTGCTGCCGCAATTAAAGGCCCAAGGTAAAACTTTGATTATCATCAGCCACGATGACCGATATTTCGATTGTGCTGATCGTGTGGTAAAAATGGATTTCGGCAAAATTGTGCAATGACTTCGTGACTTAACGCAAATGCATCTTCACGGGTTAAGAGGATTTATTAAAAAGCACTTTCCCGAATAAGGACCGCCCAAACAGAACGGACAATCGCGCCAAACAGACTTTCACGATGGGACGGAACCTTGATCGACCCGCGCATCACATGTGACGGTGCAGGCATATCTCCGGCCACATCAAACGTTACACGATATATCCCTTGTGTTGGCACCAGTCTTTTCTGACGATCCGGTTCAACCGCAATATCCCCGCCAAAAACCGATGCCAGATAAGCTTGATCCATAAAAGCCGTATTCACGTTCGCAACCGATTGTAAAACGCCTTTGATCTTGTCTCCTTGCAGATTATCGGGGAAAAAGGTTGCGTTTTCCCCTTTGATCAAACGATCGACCTGCACTTCATCCACATAAGCAATCATACGCGCCTGTTTCAATGACACAACACGCGCCAGCACATGATCCTGATTGATCCACATTCCGACCGATAGCAATTCGTCAAAATCGGTTACTCGTCCGTCTATTTCGCTGCGGATGGTCAACAGATCGCGTCCTTTTATCAGACTTTGCAGGCGTGTTTGTTCACTTTCCAGATCTTGTCGTAAAATACGGATCCGTTGACGTTCCGCACCACCTGCAGCCTCGCGTTTCACCAGTTCTTTGCGCAGATCTATTTTGCGTTGCACCTGTGCAATTTGAAAATCCAACTCATCCGATGTCAGGGTAAACAACACATCACCTTGTTTGACCATGTCGCCCGGTTTAACCCGGATTGTTTCCAGACGCGCACTAAATGGGGCAAAAACGCGAACCGAATGTTGCGCATCCACAATGGCTGGCAGGTGCACCGATCCTTGCCACGGAAAAAACAGGGCAATTGCAACAACACCTAAAACACCCATCGTACGCAAACTTTGCACATTCCATTTCATATCATTTTTTCTTTTCCACCATGCCTGAAGTTCGCGCCAAATGGGCAGGCCGACAAACCAGATAATTTCAACCAGAAACAGGAATATGCCCAAGACCTTGAAAAAATAAGCATAGACCAAAACCGCAATCCCCAAAAACAGGAAGAAGCGGTAAATCCATGTGCCGAAGGCATAAACCAGCAAAATTTTTCCCAGCGGCTCGCCAAAAGGTTCAGGTTGCGGATCACCAAGGCCGAACAATTTCTCCCGCAACCACCACTTTCCCCGTGCAAATGCCCGATCTTGCAGGTTTTCAACCTCCAGCCAATCCGATAATAAATAATAACCGTCAAAGCGCATAAAAGGGTTTAAATTGATCGCCAAAGTCATCAGCCATGTCACGGTGGCGATTAAAAAGGCCGCACTTTTCAACGATCCTTCGGGAAGAAAATTCCACACGAAAGTCGCCACCAATGCCAATCCCAGTTCGGCCAACATCCCCGCCGCCCCGATTTGCAGGCGTTTTTTCTTGTCCGTCAAACGCCATGCATCCGTCGTATCGGTATAAAGCACCGGCCACATGACCAAAAAAGCAACCCCCATACTGGGCACCCGACAGCCCGCACGTTGCGCCGTATAAGCGTGCCCCAATTCGTGCAAGACTTTGGCAAACAAAAGGGCAAGGCCATAAAAGAACATTCCTTCCCAAGTGAAGAAATGCATGAAAGTCGTTAAGAACCCGTCCCATTGGCGAGTTACCAAATATCCACCAATGACACCCAGCACCAACAAGATAATCAAAAAAGTTTTTGAAAATATTTTATCTGCAAATGGTCGTGTCGCTTTCAAAAAACGTTGCGGGCGCACCAAAGGAATACGGAAAAACAGATAATTATGCAAAAGCTGGCGATACCAACTGGATTTGCTCATTTGTGCAATACGGCGCAGTCCCGCAATGTCTTCCGGGCTTTCACGTTGCACCAACAGATTGCTGTGAAGAAAGTGCGCCATCCATTGAACATCTTCCTGTGTTGGTGAATAAACACCCTTCATGTGCGACAGGTTCCCAATGAGTTGTTTTGCACTACCCAGATGCCAATAACTGAGCATATCAAACGCTTCCTGTCCGATCCGATGATAACGGTTGCGCACAGGATCATGGATGGTCCAACTGGGGGCACCGTTGCCCATCACGGGTCCGGGGAAAAGGCTTAAGTCTTCACGCAATGGCGGCAATTTGTCTAATGCCTGCTCCAGCATGTCTGCCCCCTACAAACCAAAATATTGGCGCAGTTTTGCCATCGGTCGACGGAATAAATAGACAAAAAGCGGGACATCATCACCCATGATCTTGGCTGTACCGCGCAATCCCAATCTCGGTTTATCCGTTTCTTCAAAAGCCGCCACCAAACGATAGCTCAAGACACCAGACGGTGTCGGGGCCGCTTCATAACTGGAACGCAGCAACGTGGCATCAACAGGATGGAGCGGGGCTTTATCCAGAAACAAGCGAACACGTGCCCCACTGTCAAAGTAAAGCGCATCCCCAACCGGCAATTCAATGCGCAACTGCGTATCGCGCGCATCGGCAATCTGCATCAAACGCTCTCCTGTTTTTACAGGAATGCCTTCTAAATCAGCGACATCACGAAAAACAACAACACCCTTACGCGGGCTGCGAATTTCAATTTTTTCCAATTGTGTGCGGGCATAATCGCGTTCGGCTTCGCGCAATTGCAAACGAGATCGCAAAACGGCAAGTTCCCCTTTGATCCGTCTATCGCCAAAAGCGGCTTGCTGCGCACTTAATAACTCGCTTTGCGCCACCAGCAATTCTTCTTGTGCAATATCCAGACGCCCTTGAAATTCGGTCGCTTCATAACGGATCAAAAGCTGATTTTCACTCACTTGCGCATTCGGGTTGACCAAAACGTCTTTCAAGACACCGTTGATCGGTGCACTCACAACAGACGGGCTACGCGCCACCACTTCCGCAGGGGCCAAGACAGATTGGGAAACCGGAATGAATTGGGCCGCAATTAAAAGAACCGCAATTGCCGTCATAATCTTTTTATTTTTCAGGTGGTGCCATGAAAACGCCGATTTGGGGATCAACGCATTCCAGGCATGAGCGGCAACATCTGAGAGTTTTTCCAGCAAAGCCAATTCGTTTTCCACAAACGGCTGTGCGCGCATATACCACAAAGCACCGATCAAACGTCCCTCACCGGTGCGCAAGGGAAACCAAACGTTTTGGGGATGCCCCCATTCCTGCATATCCTCATCCTGCGCAACCCCCAAGGCATTCAGGTCCAGTACATGAGGGGTCGCCGCATCGTCTTTTTGGGCACACATCGTGGCAATACGTTCCATCCAATGGATGAAGGGCGCGTTGCGATCCAGAACCGCCACATCGGAAACCATTTCTGCACGCGCTTTCCCACCCTCAATTGAAAAGACAACGCCACTATCAAACGGGCTTAAGCTACGGACCCGATTGACCAAAATATAAAATAGTTCGGATGTTTGTTTTGCCTGTCGTAATTCCCGTTCCAACTGAAACAAGGACATTAAGGTATTTTGAAAATTACCCTTCGTATCCGTCATTGTGTCGTTGTGCCTGTATTTTCAAAGACGGCGCTTCCGCTCATACCCGCAAGTAAATTTTTGGTCGTCTCAACATTATTAATTTCACCAAAAACACTGATGGATTGGCTTACCGGATCAATCCACGCCCCTGTTCGAACGATTTTTGCCGCAATCTGTTCCCCCGTTTCATCTATTGTCAATTCAAACGGTGTTCCCGGCTTTAACCAGGAAAGCCAATTGGACGGCACGACCAAAGCAACTTCCAACGTCTGATCGTCCAGTATCTCCAATAAAATATCACCGGGCGCAACGGTTTCAAACGGGTTCACATTTTTTTTGACAACGCGGCCATTAAACGGTGCTGTGATTTCACATTGTCGTGTCGCATATCGCACGATATCCAGCTCACCTTGTGCTTTTTCCACTGCGGCACTGGCAAGGGCGACTTCCAGTTCACCAACCGATTGCAATGTCATCAGTTGTTTTTTATTCGCTAAGGTCTTTTGTTCACCCTTTAGAATCGCCTGTTTTACCCTGACGTGTGCCTTGAGCAAACTACATTCAAAACCGACCAAGACATCGCCTTTTTTAAAACGATCTCCTTCCAGCAAACCCAAATGATTAATTTTCGCCTGAATTTCACTGGAAATTTTAACCTGATGAACGGCCTGTAAAAGGGCACGGGCCTGTAAAAAATCCTGCGCATAAACGGGGGCAGCGCTGAAAAACACTACCCCCGCCCAAAAGACATACAGACTTAAAGACTTCGTCAAATTCATGCCTGTTTATCCGGCAAACCAGGAAGCCAGCGTACTAAAAAAACCGTCCTCATCCTGTTCAGTTTTTTTCACCTGTTCGACCTGCTTTTTGGCTTCATTATCAGCGGCTTCTTTTGCCTTTTTAACCTCGGACCCATCACTAATGGCGATACGGCCGCTATACCAATCTTCATTGATCTTTTTAAGTGCCCCAGCCAACGTGCGAACATCCGTATTTTCAATGGTATCCGGCAAAGGATCAGCCCCCAAGGTCAAATACAAACGCCCAACGGAATTGCGCATGTCGGTAAAGGCCAAATCCCGGCGCAGTTCGGATAAAACCGCCTGTAGTTCGGCCCGAATGGCATCGCGATTACCTGCACTACCGGCACGAACGTTCGCCTGAATTTTACCTTTGATACTATCTTCAACGCGATATAGCTCAGAGACCGTTTTAAATTCATCAACCGACTGTACATATCCTGCCAAGGCAACGTGAACCTGACTCATCACCGCCATGCTGAGGGCATAACGACGATAATCGACAACATCAACCTGACCTTCGGCCTGTTCAATGGCTTCTGGCCCTGTAAAGACTTCAAACAGGTTTTTATTAATGGACGCACCCCACGACCACCATGTCTGTTCCCACGCATAGGAATTGCTGTCAAAATTCCAGGCTGTGTTCAATTCCAGCCCCGGCAGCATGCGCAGATAAGCTTTACGGACATCGTTATGACTGATCCGTGCTTGATAAGCCTCTTCACGCAATTCCGGGCGATGTAACAAGGCAATTTTTTCAAGACGTTCAACATCTTGAAGCTGAAGGTCGGGAACATCAAAACCGACATTACCCGTATCCAGTTTGAAATCCGTTCCCGGCTTCAGGTTCATCAAGGTGCTCAGGCGGGTTTTCGCCGTATGCAGTTCCCTGCGCATAATTTTTAGCTGACGTAAACTATCCAGTAATTCACGCTGATAGCGCAAGGCGGCTAATGGCGTTTCCTGGCCGCTCCGTTCGGCTTTTTTCGCATCTTGTAATGCTTTTTGGACCGTTTGTGTTAAGGGCGCAATCCGGTCCAGCAAACGTTGGGCAGATGCCGCATCCCAAAAGGCCGCCCGAACATCCTGAATGATATTGTGAACGACTTTGCGGCGCCGTTCTTCAGAAATTAAAACACGATCTGACAATTGTTGTGCCCGAACATAACTCAGTCCAAAATCAAGAACATTCCAGGTAAAGCCCAAGCTCGCCGATTTTAATTCACGATCAGAAGACGTGGAACTTTCAAGCGATTCCTGCCCCGATGTTAAAGACTGGCTGTTGGACCCCATATGGTTATCACGCCCGGTATAACCCGCTTCGACCGTCATCTGAGGCAGGAGGCTGAAATTGGCCATCGTCAGGTTTTTGCGACTTAAGACTGTTTCCATCAGTTTTAAGCGTTGGTCCAGATTGTATTTCAGCGCCCGCGCCATCGCATCATAAAGCGTAATCGGTGCATCGATCTTTTCCTGATTGGCAAACAGGGCTTTTGAATCCCGTTCAATCCGTTGAAGATGATCTTCCATCGTCAACGGTTCCGGCGTCACAGAACATCCCGCCAAGACCAACGCACTGGACATCAACAATGTGCTGGAAAATACCTTTTTAAACTTTTTCACTTTCTGTTTCCCCTCAAGAGATCCCATTTGAACGCCATTCACAAGACCGTTCCTTCAACCAATTTATTTTACACAATCGTCATCAGGTTAAACTGCTTCTAGAAGTGCTTTTACAACTTTAAGATCTTTTGCGCCAGAAGCATTTACCAACTGAGCCGAGAAATTCATCCGTCCCCCTTGTGGTACCCGGAATGCCTGCTCCCCACCGGGTGCAGCCTCATCCCCTAAAGATTGAGATTCCCCGGCCGGCGCACTATTGCCGAACCCGTCGGGTTGACCGACACCATTCTCTGGCGCGCCAAAGCCGCCAAAGCCGGTGTCACCCGCACCCAAACCGCCAAAGCCGCCGCCGAGGCCACCGCCGAAACCGCCCCCAAGTCCGCCTCCATTGGCGAGGCCGTTCAAGCCCCCGCCAACTCCGGCCAGACCGGATAAGCCGGGGTTCGCCGCACCAAGACCACTTGTTCCTCCACCAGCACGACCAACTGTCGCACCGCCGCTATTGGAGGAAGAAACACGACCCGTGCCGTAGAAGCTATTTAAAGCCGCATCATTTCCGGTGACCGCGTTGCGTACAATGGTCATCCCTTCGACACCGGCACTGGGATCACCAATCACAGACGAACTTGATCCGCCACGACTAACAACCTCATTCCATGTTGTCCGGTCACCGCTATTCCCGAAATTCACTTCACCGGCAGGTACATTCACATTCCCGGCCCCATTATCAACGGGTCCATTACCGTCATTGCCACTTGGGTTCCCCTCGTTACCAGCGGTATTTTCAGATGATCCTTCATCGCCACCAATTTGACTGACATTCAGCCCGGAAGAAGTCGGAGATATTGGCACATTGGAAACCGTGATGCCATTGCCTGTATTATCCGAAATATCAACGGGAACCTGTGCAAGCCAACTGCCCGCAGCCGCTAAATTATATGTTTGACCATCCGTTGCCGATGTACCATTTGCATCCAGTAACGCAGCAACACCAGCAGCATCCGTCTCGTTCAAAACAAGGGTGAATTCAGTGGCGGAGGTAATTTCAACATCTGTGGCTGAGGTCAAGGTATAGGCACTGCCAGCCGCACCCTTACCCGTCAAGGTTAACTGCGAAACATCGACATCATTTGCAGCACCGGTCTTATTCACAAAATTGGTCCCGCTCACCACCAATGTTTTTGTTGTGATGTCATACGTTGCCGATGTAATTTCAGGCGCCGCATAATTGGATACGGTCACAGCGTTTGTCGCATCGACAATATCCACGCTTGCAAACGCGCCCGTCATCCAATTGTCCGCCGCGCCAAGATTAAACGTTGTCGCCCCGGTTGCCGATGTGGTGCCATCTTTATTCAGCAAACCATTGACGACCAGTTTATCGGTTGCACTCAAAGTGATTACCGCACTGGTCGCGGATGTAATTTCCACATCCGCACTATCCGTCAACGTATAAGCCGTGTTACCCTGCCCTGTCAGGCTCAGCAGAGACACATCAATATCATTTGCCGCCCCTGTTTTTGAAACGAAGTTCGTTCCCGTCAAGGCCAATGTACCCGTGGTATAATCATAGGCCACAGACGTGATTGCCGGTGCATTATAGTTGGAAACGGTGACCCCGCTGGTCCCATCAACCGTTGTCACCGCACTGTCAGCCCCGACCGCCCAATCTTCAGCTGCCGCAAGGTTATAGGTCGTACCATTTGCAGCCGAGGTACCGTTCTTGGATGTCAAAGCCTCGACCCCAGCCGCATCCGTTGCCGACAAGGTAATGGTAAAGGTCGTCCCGTTGGTGATTTCCACATCAGAGGCCGAGGTCAGGGTATAAGTCGCCCCACCTTCGCCTTTGAAAGTCAACTTGCTGACATCAATATCGTTGGCCGCCCCGTCACGTTTCAGGAAACTTGTCCCTGTTACCGTCAACACATTCGTCGAATAATCATAGGCCGCAGATGTAATTTCCGGCACCGCCACATTGGAAACGGTTATCCCATTCCCTGTTAAGTCATTTGCACCGGAGACATTGGTGTTCCAGCCATCCGCAGCCGCCACCTTGTAAAGTGTCGCATTGGTCGACTCTGTGCCGTTTTTATTCATAATCTGGTTCAGTGCCGCCTTATCGGCAGCCGATAAGGTCAAGGTGAATTGTGTGGCTGAATCGATCTCGACATTCGCCGTTCCGTTATTCAATACGTGGGTTTCCCCACCTTCACCCGTGATTGTAATTTTCGAGGCATCAATATCATTTGTCGCACCCGCCTTCGCCTGAAGGTTCGTGCCCGTCACAACCAACGTCCCCGCCGCCGCATCATAGGTCGCAGAAGTAATCGCCGGAGCAACATAGTTTGAAACCGTGATGCCGGTTGTCGCATCGACCACATTATTCGCCGCCGGTGCGCCCGCCATCCAGTCTTCTGCTGCCGCCAGATTATAAGACTGACCGCTATCGGCGGATGTGCCATTTTTCGTCATAAGACTGGCAAGCGCGGCTTTATCCGTTGCACTTAACGTGAAACTTGCTGTAGTCGCAGAAGACACATCCACATTTGCTGTATCGTTTAAGGTATAGGTCGTCCCATCTTCACCTGTAAAAGTGAATTTATTTGCCACAGTAATATCGTTTGTCGCACCGCTTACACCGACAAAATTCGTCCCGGTCAATGTGACCACACCTGTCGCCATATCGTAGGTTGCCCCGGTAATTTCCGGCACAGCATAATTGGATACCGTCACAACATTTGTCGCATCCACAATATCCACGCTTGCAAACGCACCTGGCATCCAGTCCTCTGCCGCCGCCAGGTTAAAGGTATCACCCGACAACGCAGATGTGGTGCCATCTTTATTCAAGATGCTTTCCACATTCACCAGATCAGCACCACTGAGTGTGATGGTAAATTGGGTCGCTGAATCAATTTCCACGTCAGAGACAGATGTTAAAGGATAAACGGTCCCTCCTTCGCCTGTAAGACTCAGTTTACCCACATCAATGTCATTACTTGCCCCTGTTTTTGCGACAAAGTTCGTTCCTGTCACGACCAGTTGATTGGTATTGTAATTGTAAGTCACAGCCGTAATAACCGGCGGATTATAGTTGGAAACGGTGACCGCGCTGGTCCCATCAACCGTTGTCACCGCACTGTCGGCCCCGGCGGCCCAATCTTCAGCTGCCGCCAGATTATAGGTTTTCCCATCCGCAGATTCCGTGCCATTTTTCGACATCAAAGCCTCGACCCCGGCCGCATCCGTTGCCGACAAAGTCACGGTAAAGGTCGTCCCATCAGTAATTTCAACACTGGATGTTGAGGTAAGCGCATGCTCGCCGTCACCTTCGCCTTTGAAAGTCAGTTTGCTGACGTCAATATCATTGGTTGCCCCGTCACGTTTTAAGAAGTTCGTTCCCGTCACCACCAACTGATTGGTTGCAATATCGTAGGTCGCAGATGTAATTTGAGGCACCGCCACATTGGAAACGGTTATCGTGTTCCCTGTTAAGTCATTTGCACCGGACACATTGGTGTTCCACCCGTCCGCAACCGCCACATTGTAAGATGTCGCATTGGTGGACTCTGTACCGTTTTTATTCATAATCTGGTTCAGTGCCGCCTTATCAGCAGCCGATAAGGTCAAGGTGAATTGTGTGGCTGAATCGATCTCGACATTCGCCGTTCCGTTATTCAATACGTGGGTTTCCCCACCCTCGCCCGTGATTGTAATTTTCGAGGCATCAATATCATTTGTCGCACCTGCCTTCGCCTGAAGGTTTGTGCCTGTTACGACTAACGTCCCCGCTGCCGCATCATAGGTCGCAGAAGTAATCGCCGGAGCAACGCTAACAGTTACCGTACCGTCTGTATCCGCAATATCACTGGATCCCGGACCACCGGCTAGCCAATTGTCTGCTGCTGCAATGTTATAGGTCGATCCTGCTGATGAAGATGTTCCGGTTTGATCCAATAAGGCATCTACATTTGTCTTATCCACCCCCGTAAGCGTGACCGTAAAGGATGTTGCCGATGTAATTTCAACATCGGACGCACTGCTCAAATCATAAGTCGCATTCCCCGTTCCCCCGGTAAAGGTCAGTGTGGAAATATCAATGTCGTTATTGGCACCGGTTTTTGAAACGAAGTTCGTTCCTGTCACCGTCAAAACACCTGTATCGGAATCATAAGTCGCCGCCGTAATTGTCGGAGCCGCATAATTCGAAACCGTAATGCCGGTTGTCGCATCGACCACATTATTGTCTGCGGGTGCTCCTATTATCCAATCTTCAGCGGCGGAGATATTATAAAGTGTCGCCCCATCCGAAGACGTACCATTTTTGTTCAACAAGCCATGAACAGCCAGCTTATCTGCCGCGTTTAACGTCACGGTTGCTGTCGTTGATGATGTAATATCCACATTGGAACTGGTCAATTCATAAGTCGCGCCGTCTTCCCCGGTGATCGTCAGTTTGGTCACATCAATATCATTATTGGCCCCCGTTACTCCCACAAAATTCGTTCCCGTCAGAACCAATTGACCTGTAGACCAGTCATAAGTCGCAGATGCGATTTGCGGAACCTCATAATTCGAAACAGTAATAACATTTCCCGTCATATCCGCCGTGTTGACTGACGTATCTGCACCAACGGCCCATTGTCCTGATACAGTGTCCTGCCCTGCTAGATTAAACGTTGTGCCGGGCGTTGCCGATGTTGTTCCATTCTTATTCAACAACTCTTCAACCTTGTGAATATCTGTGCCGGAAAGGGTCACAGAGAATGTAGTCCCGTTGGTGATTTCCACATTGGAAGACGTGGATAAAGTGTATGTTGCCCCGCCTTCGCCTGTAATGGTCAACTTGCTGACATCAATATCGTTGGCCGCCCCGTCACGTTTCAGGAAACTTGTCCCTGTTACCGTCAACACATTCGTCGAATAATCATAGGCCGCAGATGTAATTTGAGGCACCGCCACATTGGAAACGGTTACCCCATTCCCTGTTAAGTCATTTGCACCGGACACATTGGCATTCCAGCCATCCGCAGCCGCCACCTTGTAAAGTGTCGCATTGGTCGACTCTGTGCCGTTTTTATTCATAATCTGGTTCAGTGCCGCCTTATCGGCAGCCGATAAGGTCAAGGTGAATTGTGTGGCTGAATCGATCTCGACATTCGCCGTTCCGTTATTCAATACGTGGGTTTCCCCACCTTCACCCGTGATTGTAATTTTCGAGGCATCAATATCATTTGTCGCACCCGCCTTCGCCTGAAGGTTCGTGCCCGTCACAACCAACGTCCCCGCCGCCGCATCATAGGTCGCAGAAGTAATCGCCGGAGCAACATAGTTTGAAACCGTGATGCCGGTTGTCGCATCGACCACATTATTCGCCACCGGTGCGCCCGCCATCCAGTCTTCTGCTGCCGCCAGATTATAAGACTGACCGCTATCGGCGGATGTGCCATTTTTCGTCATAAGACTGGCAAGCGCTGCCTTATCCGTTGCACTTAACGTGAAACTTGCTGTAGTCGCAGAAGACACATCCACATTTGCCGTATCGCTTAAGGTATAGGTCGTCCCATCTTCACCTGTAAAAGTGAATTTATTTGCCACAGTAATATCGTTTGTCGCACCGCTTACACCGACAAAATTCGTCCCGGTCAATGTGACCACACCTGTAGACCAGTCATAAGTCGCAGAGGTAATTTCCGGCACAGCGTAATTGGATACCGTCACAACGTTTGTCGCAGATACAATATCCACGCTTGAAAATGCACCTGGCATCCAGTTCTCTGCCGCCGCCAGGTTAAAAGTATCTCCCGACAACGCAGATGTCGTGCCATCCTGATTCAAGATGCTTTCCACATTCACCAAATCAGCACCACTGAGTGTGATGGTAAATTGGGTCGCTGAATCAATTTCCACGTCAGAGACAGATGTTAAAGGATAAACTGTGCCCCCTTCGCCTGTAAGACTCAGTTTACCCACATCAATGTCATTACTTGCCCCTGTTTTTGCGACAAAGTTCGTTCCTGTCACGACCAGTTGATTGGTATTGTAATTGTAGGTCACAGCCGTAATAACCGGCGGATTATAGTTGGAAACGGTGACCCCGCTGGTCCCATCAACCGTTGTCACCGCACTGTCGGCCCCGGCCGCCCAATCTTCAGCTGCCGCCAGATTATAGGTTTTCCCATCCGCAGATTCCGTGCCATTTTTCGACATCAGAGCCTCGACCCCGGCCGCATCCGTTGCCGACAAAGTCACGGTAAAGGTCGTCCCATCGGTAATTTCAACACTGGATGTTGAGGTAAGCGCATGCTCGCCATCACCTTCGCCTTTGAAAGTCAGTTTGCTGACATCAATATCATTGGTCGCCCCGTCACGTTTTAAGAAATTCGTTCCCGTCACCACCAACTGGTTGGTTGCAATATCGTAGGTCGCAGATGTAATTTGAGGCACCGCCACGTTAGAAACGGTTATCCCATTCCCTGTTAAGTCATTTGCACCGGACACATTGGTGTTCCACCCGTCCGCAACCGCCACATTGTAAGGTGTCGCATTGGTCGACTCTGTACCGTTTTTATTCATAATCTGGTTCAGTGCCGCTTTGTCGGCAGCCGATAAGGTCAAGGTGAATTGTGTTGTTGAACCGCCGAGCTCAACATTCGCCGTTCCGTTATTCAATACGTGGATTTCCTCACCCTCGCCCGTGATTGTAAATTTGGAAGCGTCTATATCTGCACCACCCGCATTAGCCTGAAGGTTTGTGCCCGTCACAACCAACGTCCCCGTTGCCGCATCATAGGTCGCAGAATCTATCGACGGCCCCGTAGGCGCCGCCTCAAATATAATCGTATCTACACCATATGAAACCGGTGAAGCACTGGTAATGGTAAAAGAAGTAATCCCCGTCAATGAACTTAAATCAACCAGCGTACCCGTGTTATGGTCCACACTCTCCGTCACTGCACTGCCCGTGTTGGGGGTAAAAGTCCAGTTGGCCGTTGTTGTTGCAATGATATCAATCGCCCGCAGGCTCGTCAAATTTACCGCTGAACTAAAGGAAAAGGTCATGCTGGTCGCGTTAACCCCATTAACGCTTGCAACTGCCAAATTACCGCTGGTTCCGCCCAAACCGCCACCAGGCAATACACCGACTTCCGCCCCTTCACTAGACGTTATCGTAACAGTTATCCCACTGACCGTTGAGGTAACATTCGACACGTTATCCGATGATGTTGTAAAATCAAATGTGGCCAGGTCATGTTGGTAATTTCCTTGAGCGTTTAACGAAATACCCAGTGCAGCTTCAATCTGACCTGTTTTGGCTTCCAATGCCCAATCGCCACTTGCCCCGGTTGCATCATCGGATGCTGCGATATCTGCGCCTGTCACATCGGCTAAATTACCGATAAACGTCGCACCGACAGACCCGGTTCCAATGTTACAGCCATAAAGTAAAATATCGCCATCATCGCTTAGGGATTGCCCGATAATTTCCAGTGCATCGCGATTTTGTTCAATCGTCGCGCTGCTCAAAGAACTCGTCCCCAGAAGGACTTCGCCTTGCCCCCCGTGGGAGAGTACATGAACAGCCGAAATGTTGGAACGAGCGGACAAGACCGCAGCCATTTGGTCCAAACCGTTTCCATCGCCATTTAAAACAACATATTCCGCATCGCCACCCAAACCGGCGATCAACTGGTCATAATCCGCAACATTCGAATCGATAAAGTATATTTCTGTCGCAGCTGATGCGTCACTATCGTGCGAGGTTTGAACCGCCTTGGCCTCTGTATCTATCGCATTTTGTTCGGCAACTTCCGCGCCAGTGGCCACACCGGCTGCGTCAAACATAAAACGCTGTTCCAGCGCCACGGCCAAAGGCTTTTTCCCCATCGTCATGGTACCCTTATATTTTGACATATTCTTCGCTGCCTCCGCCGGATTGTTTTACGACACGCCTGAATGATCCGACAAAGCGGAAGACGTACAACTTTATGTATAAGATCATTATCCCGCGATTGTCAATCGATCTTGAGAAAAGTGAAATTTATATTTTCACAATAAATTCAGGTGTATTATACATTTTTTAGAATAAATGGGATTAGATAAAAAATATGTTTGATTGTTTCTTAAAAAGAAATACCATTTTAGGATAAGTTTATTTTAAAAACTTCTTTAATATTACACCACTTAGGAGGGTAAGATGAAATTCAAGAAGGCGGCCTCTATCGCCGCGATCACAATTTCGTTCATGTCGGGATTGATAAGCACCGCCCCAGTTCATGCGGCTTCACCCAACTCTTATATCGGCACCATTTTTGCCACCGGGGCGCAGTTTTGCCCGCGCAATACGGTGGAAGCAAACGGACAACTGTTGGCGATTTCTGACTTTGAGGCCCTATATTCAGTTGTCGGTATCGCCTATGGCGGGGATGGACGCACCTCTTTCGGCTTGCCGGATTTACGTGCGCGCACCATTGTCGGCGTTGGGACCGGCCCCGGCTTAACCCCAACCCCACGGGGGCTGAAAAACGGACAACAATTCATTACCCTGACCTCCGCAAATCTGCCGTCCCACACCCATACAAGTACATTCGATGCGGCACCTCAAACAGCCTTTGCGGTCTCTGCCAACAACGCAAGCCATGCAACCCCTGCGACCCATGACTGGATTGCCATAAGAAAACAAGGTCTTATACAGCAAAGTTCATACATTGCACCGGCCGACAAGGGCACAACGGTCAAAGTTGTCGCATCCAATACCACGTCATCAACTGGCGGGACTGTCACTCTTGATAACGCGGGTGACGGTATGCGAATAGGGGTTAATACGCCCAGTATTGTCATACGTTACTGCGTTGTGACCGAGGGTCTCTATCCCCCACGTACGTAAACGCATTCCTGCGCTTTTCCCATCTGATCATTTTTTTAAAAGGATCACTTCAATGTTTTCCAAAAATATCATAAAACCTTTTGGTCTTGCTGTGGCAGGCCTGCTCGCAAGTACACATCTGACCACCGCAGCCTACGCCGATTGTGAACCCGATCCCTATATCGGCAGCATCTGCATGACGGCGGCTTCCTTCTGCCCGACTCAATATTTCACCCTTGGCCCTGTCCAATACGTACAGATCTCTCAACAACAAGCACTTTTTTCTTTGCTTGGCGATACGTATGGCGGCGACTTGCGTACAAACTTTGGCCTGCCTGCCACCGAAGGCCGCGTCTTGCGTTCCGAAGGCTCCCCTCCCGGATTAGTAGCCGTCGATCAAGGCATGATATTCGGCTCAACCCATGTCTATATGACAGAATCCTCCATGCCCACACATACGCATACAGCCACCTATGCACCGTTTGGTGCAAGTGGTCCCGGGTTACAGGTCTCCACCGAAGATGGAACCAAAAAAATCCCTGCCCCTGGGGATTACATGGCGGTTTCCAACCTTAATGGCACACAAAGCAAAAGCTTTATCGCCGCAGGAAATGCGGATCCCACCGTCAACATCAGCGGTGGCTATATTTCAGACCTCCCGCCAGAACAACCGATTGAGATATCTGACACGGGTGGTGATGGTGCCATCCCCATTTCGCCGCCGCAACTCGGCATGCGCTACTGCATCGCTTACGATGGTATATATCCGCCACGCACTTAACCGCTCAAAGATTTGGAAGAAGATTATGAAAAAACTGAACTTATATAAATCCATTCAAACGGCTGCTTTTTTGGGCGGCAGCATCCTCACCTTGACATTGGGCAGTGAAACGGCACTGGCCTGCAGTGATGATGCCTATCTGGGCAGCGTATGCGTAACGTCTGGCAATTTTTGCCCGAAAGATTTCGTACCTGCCGATGGGAAAGTCTTGGCCATCTCCAGTAATCAGGCCCTGTATTCCTTACTCGGCAATATGTATGGCGGCAGTGCACCGGCAACCTTTGCCTTACCGGATTTGCGCAGCAGAACCCCGGTTGGTATCGGCGGTAGCTTAGACATCCAACAAGGTCAGCTTTACGGTCAGGAAACCGTTACACTTACAGTCAGTCAACTTGCCGAACATAATCACGGCGCAACATTCACACCGGATACATCCGGCGGATTTAGCGTAAAGGCCTCGAAAAATGCAGCCCTAAAAGAAATTCCGTCCAACGGTGATATGTTGGCAACGCCCCCTGTCAACGGATATATCTCTAACGGACAACAGGGCTCACCGGTTATGTTAGGTGGGGCAACAGTCCCCCCATCGACAGGCAGTGTTGTGCAAATTGCCAATGCGGGATCAGCACCTCCCACCCCTATCAGCGTGATTGACCCGCAAACTTCGGCGCAATATTGCATCAAAATGAAAGGGATCTACCCGCCTCGTCCATACTAAGTACGTTTTAAGCCCTGCCAGATCAAACGGCAGGGCTTTTCTTTTTTTAATCCAGCATCATATCAATAATAACTTTATCCGTTTCACGCATACCGTCACGCCCCAGTTTGGCAACGTTGGCGATTGTGCTTTCTATGTCGCCCTTCACAATGCCTTCGCCGTCCTTAAAATGGCGGCCTTGTTTCGCCATATGAAAACCAAGGATCCCAGCCTCGACCGATGCTGCAATTTTAGACGCGCAAGCCGGTTTCGCACCGTCACATATAATCCCTGACACAGACCCCAAGCTGTTGATCAATGTCTGATTGATCACCTCGTGATCTGCCTCATGCAACCAGGCGATTCCGGCTGCGGCTGCCGCCCCGGCACTCACCACACCGCAATAAGCCGACAGCCAGCCAATTCCCGATTTCAAATGGACGGCAACCAGATTGGAAACGACCAAGGCCCGTAATAATGTGTCATGGCTCACGCCTAATTCTTTGGCATATTCAATCACCGGAACCGAGACTGTTATGCCTTGATTGCCACTGCCTGTCACAATCATCACCGGTAACTCGCATCCGCTCATGCGGGCATCAGATCCGGCAGAAGCCCGCGCTTTTGCCCGTGTTTTAACATCCTCCCCCCAGACCTGCATCAAGGTGGCACCGATATTGGCTCCCCACTCCCCTTTTAAACCTTCATCAGCGATTTGACTGTTATAGGTGATTTGCTGTTCCAGCAGGTCTTGAATATCCGCAATCTCAACAGCTTGTGCAAAATCAAGAATGGATTGAATACTTAAGCAGCCACGATCTGTATGGTTTGCATCAGCAGATACATCGGATAAATCTTGTTTAAATAAGATTTCGTCATCTTTGGTAATCAAAACGATGTTGGTATGATAACGCGAAATCTGCACCGTTGCCTTGGACTTCACCCCGTAAACCGTAACAATCATGTCGAAGGTATGTTCACTGTCCAAGAGCATGACATTAATCTTGCCACTGTCCAGATAGTCCTGAATATCGTTGTATCGACTGGAGTCCACACAACTTAAAACCTGTAACCCTTCATCCGCATCCCCGGCGACAATCCCGGCAGCCGTTGCAGCCACAATCCCCTTAAGCCCGCCCGTATTCGGCACAACCACGCTCTTGGAATTTTTGATCAAGTTCGCCGTGACCTGCAGATCAACCTTTTGTGCGAACTCCCCCAAAACCGCGCATGCTTTGGCTGCACCAAACGCAATGGCAATCGGTTCTGTACATCCCATCGCCGGGATCAGTTCTTCTTGCAAGATTTGCAAATATTGAAGGTAAAGACTATCACTGGATTTCATGGAGCATGCTTTCTTGAAAAGTCGTCATTTGATCTCTTTCAAAGATAGCGCGATCAACCGGGTAAAACTTTGCTTTATTTCTATTAAATATAATATAGTTAGAAAAATTTTCTAACTATATTATATTTAATAGATTTAATTCTTGCCTAACATGAAAAAACCCGCCAACCAAAAGCTGACGGGTTTTTCTAATCGAATGTACGTAATCTTAAGAAGAATAATACATTTTGAATTCGATCGGGTGCGGGGCGTGTTCGAAGTTATAGACTTCTTCCCACTTGAGATCGAGGTAGCCGTCGATCATGTCGTCGTCCATGACGCCGCCTTTTTTCAGGTATTCGCGGTCTGCATCCAGAGCTTCCAGTGCTTCGCGCAAGGAACCTGCAACTGTCGGCACTTCAGCCAATTCTTCAGCCGGCAGATCATAGAGGTTTTTATCCATTGCTTCACCCGGGTGGATTTTGTTCTGGATACCGTCAAGGCCAGCCATCATCATGGCAGTGAAGGCCAGATACGGGTTCGCAGTCGCATCCGGGAAACGGATTTCAACACGCTTGCCTTTCGGGCTCGGTGCGAACGGGATACGGCAAGATGCAGAACGGTTACGGGCAGAGTATGCCAACAGAACCGGTGCTTCGAAACCCGGGATCAAACGCTTGTAAGAGTTTGTAGACGGGTTGGTGAAGGCGTTCAAAGATTTCGCATGTTTGATGATACCACCGATGTAGTACAGGCACATGTCGGACAGGTCTGCATAACCATTACCCGCAAACAACGGCTTGCCATCTTTCCAGATAGACTGGTGTGTGTGCATACCGGAACCGTTGTCACCCGCGATCGGTTTCGGCATGAATGTTGCCGTTTTACCGAAGCTGTGCGCAACCATGTGAACAACGTATTTGTAAGTTTGTACGTTGTCGGCTGTTTCGATCAGTTTACCGAACATCATGCCCAATTCGTGCTGAGACGGTGCAACTTCGTGGTGGTGCTTGTCCATCGGAAGGCCCATTTCCTTCGCGATTGTGACCATTTCTGCACGCAGGTCTTGTGCAGAGTCAACCGGCGGTACCGGGAAATAACCGCCTTTAACGCCCGGACGGTGGCCTGTATTGCCTTCGTCGAATTCTTTACCCGTTACCCACGGCCCTTCATCAGAGTCGATTTTGAAGCCAGTGTCGTGCATTTCGTTGGAATAACGCACATCATCAAATACGAAGAATTCCGGCTCTGCACCGAAATAAGCCGTATCACCGATCCCAGCAGATTCCATGTAAGCAACGGCTTTTTTCGCGATAGAACGCGGGTCACGGTTGTAAGGCGTACCTGTAGACGGCTCGTAAATGTCGCAGTTTACGATCAGGCACGGCTGTGCAGAGAACGGGTCGATAATGGCAGAGGTCGGGTCAGGGATCAAAGACATGTCTGACTCGTTGATTTCCTTCCAGCCTTCGATGGAAGAACCGTCGAACATGATACCATCTTCGAAATCGCTTTCAGACAGTACGTCCGCACACATGGTCAAGTGCTGCCATTTGCCGCGCGGGTCTGTGAAACGCAGGTCGATATAGTCGATTTCGTTTTCTTTACAGACTTTGAAGATATCTTCAGGAGTTTTGCAATCCAAGGGCATAATGCTTCCCTTCCCTTACTTACTTGGTTGTGAAAAAAAAGATTTAGATATTCCAAACGAAGGCTTAAACGGCTTCCGGCCCGGTTTCCCCGGTACGGATACGGATAGCTTCTTCAACAGTGGAAATAAAGATTTTGCCATCCCCGATGCGACCGGTGTGTGCGGCCTGCTGGATGGCTTCAACGGCGCCCTCCACCATAGCATCGTCAATGACGAGTTCGATTTTTACCTTCGGCAAAAAGTCAACGACATATTCTGCGCCACGATACAGTTCTGTGTGACCTTTCTGACGACCGAAGCCTTTTGCCTCGATTACCGTGATGCCTTGCAGTCCGACTTCATGGAGTGCTTCTTTCACTTCATCCAGTTTAAACGGCTTGATAATGGCTTCGATTTTTTTCATCAGCAGACGCCTCTTTTATGTCTTACAGTAAACTCTAACTTCCCAAATGAAATGCATTTGCGGTGTCACACCTGCACTTCTGTCGCAAACATATAAAGCATAGATCATGCCAACTTTAAAAACCGGAGAAAAACCAGAGATTTCGCACTTTTACGTCCTCTCCTCACATCGGGTGCCTTATTTTTGAACAATTATTAAGCTTAAAATTTAGCCTATTGATTATTTTTTAATCACCGCATGATTTAAAAACCATACCCCGAATATGTCTTTTTCCAATCTCGTTTCGACTTTGTCCCACATCGTAATCTGGATTGCAGTCGATCAGAAACGAAAAAATAAAAACCATGCGCATTATGATTAACTCATTGATATATAAAAACTATATTCCCGACATCAAATCCACGCTTTTAGGGAATTTCTAAATAGGTCCAACGACTCGCACGCTCAAGAAGACAACTCAATTATTGCATAAGCATACTGGAACGCTTAAAAAGTCATGGGGCATCAAACAGGTGCCTAACTCTTAGGCGGAAGCAAGATGATGACTCATATAGACAAATTCAACAATTTGCCCAGTCAAGATGGTGAAATCGTGGATTTATATTTGTTCGGCTGGTTTGACAATACAGGTAACACAGGCGACTACGGATTAAACGTTGCCCCGGCCCAAAAAACATTTCAAACGTTGATAACGACAACCTATATGTTTCAAAGCGAACCGATGTTCACACTATGCTGTCGGCCCTTTAAGATGTCACAGGCACAGTTTGAATATCTGCAAGAACACGATTTGGATACGCAGGATTTTCTTTCAAACCTTGGCCCGTTGCCGGATATCGTCTTTAGCGTAGACCTGTCGCAACACAATGATGTCAACAGCGCCCTTGGTGCCATAAAAGATTTGCCCTTTTAAACGCTGTATTTCAACCCGATCACCCCTGCGGATTTGCGCAACTGAGCGGGGTCCAGCAAGCTGGGCATACGCATACCAAAATCATAGATATTGCCTTTGACATGGCGTACACACAGCCCCTTTGCTTCAGCCTCTTTTACAAAGGCCTCTATTTTATCGGGCTGAATGGCAATTTTTCCGAAAGATTGATAGTTCATAACGCGTTTATAAATTATTTCTTTTTCTTCAGTTCTTTAATCTTATCTAGGCGTTCATCCGAAATCGCATTGAAACGGTCAATCGCGCCGTAAATCTGTTCACCAATGGCGCTAATACGTTGCTGACGATTATCTTTCGCGTCCATATGGGTTTTGAACAGATAGGTGGCATCTTCTTTCGGTAACCTGAACATTTCCATCTGCATCATATCTTGTAACGCCCTCTCAAATTTCGGGACTTTGCGGATACGGTTATAGCTGCGAAACTTTTTATGTTCATATTCAAAATCCATTTTGTCTTTTTGCATGACAACACAGATTTTTGCCGGTTTTCCCGCTTGCAATTCATCCAGACAAGCTTGTGAAGTCTTATCGAACTGCGCAACCATCCCTTCCATACGAATGGCTTCGGCCTGCATTTCCTGAAGATGGACCATATATTCACCAAGTTTTTTATCATAAGCCGGATCAGCATGGGCAACTGTCGCTAAAAGACAACCTGCCGCAGCAAGGCAAAAGACCTGTTTCTTCATCATTTCATCCTATATTCAGACGCGTTTAGGTTTGTCTAATCGCAAAATGTGGCAAACCCATGGTCATATATTTGGCCGTGAAAAAATATTCCAGACTGATGTAAGTCAATGCCATACGCATAAGACTGCTGCAAGGTGAGGCAACGTTTACATGAAGGAAAATTAAGATGTTCTGGCGCAAGTCTCTCGTTATCGCAACCGCACTTGTCGGTGCTCTCTCCACCTCCACGGTATATGCTGCTCAAAAAACAGACGTTATCGCAACCATCAAACCCATTCATTCGTTGCTTTCTAGCCTGATGAAAGACGTTGGCACACCCATCTTGTTGATCGAAGATAAAGTACCTTTAAATTACACGCCAAGTGAAGCCGACCTGCAAAAATTAAAAAAAGCCGATCTTGTCGTCTGGATGGGACCGGAACTGGAAGCATCTCTCAGCTCAACGTTAAGCAACAGCAAAAATACCTTTGAAATGCTGTCTTATTCCGACTTCAAGGTTTTGCCCCTTCGAAACGATGATACGCAACGCGATCCTTATATATGGCTGGATGTCCGAAATGCAGAGGTAATGATTGATGCCCTCTATGAAAATCTGGTGAAGGTCGACCCTGCACATGAAAAGCAATATGGCGAAAACCGCACAACTGTAAAACGTGAGATTGCCGCCCTGGATCGTCAATTTGAATTTGGTTTTCGCGCCATTGCCGCCGGGCAATCGTGGCTTTACCATGATACCCAGCAATATTTCGAACAATCCTATGCGTTTAAAGTCCGTGACATTCTTGCCCCAAAGGCCGGTCACGAAGCAGACATGGCCAACATGTTGACTTTGCGCACAAAATTAAACGATATGGGACCGGTTTGTTTCTTCACAGAAGAAGGATTGACCGACAAAAATCTATCATTTGCACTGGATGGGTCCGATACAAAAGTCGCAACCTTGAAATCCTATGGCTTAAGCTTTAAGGCCGGTCCGAATTTGTATCAAGAAATGATGCAATATAACTTCGATACCATTGCCAACTGTTTCAAAAATATCGGCGCAACATACGTCGAACCGACTAAAAGAAAAAAGCCCGAATAGCAAGATACCCAACGTAGATTAATTCTGTTGCGGCGATAAGGGCCATAAAGGCAAGAAGGTATTTATTAATGCTCATATGGTCATTTTCGCCGTTTTCTTTTTCCGTGTACTTGAGGCTGGTCAACCGAGGCGAAAGTCACTCAGCCAAATTCATCGTAATGGATCGGTTATTCCCCTTCTGCGTATGACGCGATGTTTTGAAATAATCCGGTTTGGGGAAGATATGCTTTTCCCAATTTTGTGCAATCAACGATCGCTTGTCACAAATCACAATTCGTTTTGTTGTCTCCGCTTGTGGCATAGAGGAAGCCCCCTCTGTCATCGTCTTATCCGTCATGGCAAGGTTCCCTGTCGTAACTTTCCTGATTATGACAATTCAAGAACCATACCAACGCAGTAAAAAATATTAACTCTTTGTTAATAAACAAAACTTGTAAAGTGTTCTTGCATACAGATTAAAACAGCGGAAAAAATCACCGCCCTTATGCGGAAATATCTACCTATTTTCCAACCTCAAAGGTTCAACCAATGGCGGGACACATCAAGCATCCTGTTTGCAAATCCCCACTCATTGTCAAACCAGCAAAACAGCTTGAGCATCCGCTTGGAATTTACTTTGGTCTGTGAACCGTCCACCACACATGACAAAGGCGAATGATTGAAATCGACCGATGCATGCGGTTCTTCCGTATACCCCAGAATATGCGATAAAGTTCCCCGGCTTAAGTCCGCGAACAAGTCATTCACCTCTTCGACACTCACGTCATTTTTCATGTTCAAGGACACATCCAGAACGGAAACGTTCTGTGTCGGCACACGGATATGCAGGCAATCGAATTTCCCTTGCAAATGCGGGAGCATTCTTTCAATACCGCGCGCAAGTGAGGTATCGATTGGAATAATGGATTGCAACCCGCCCCGGCTGAGGCGCAAGTTACGCGCGTTAGAACTATCAATAATCGGTTGGTCATTCATCGCGGAATGAATGGTGGTCGTCATCCCATTTTCAACCCCCCATTTTTGATCCAGCGCCTTCAAAACCGGAACGATACAGTTTGTTGTGCAGGAGGCGGCAGAAACGATACGTTGTGTGTTATTCAGAACCTCATCATTCACCCCGTAAACAACCGTGGCTTCGACTTCGGGCAAGGCCGGTTGGGAAAACAGCAATCGTTTCGCCCCAGCATCAAGATAGCGTTGCGCCTGTGCAAGATCACCAAATGTACCACTGCATTCCAAAATCAGGTCGATTTCCAAATCCTGCCAATCCAGGTCTGCCGGGTCCTCGGTATTTGAAACACGAATAACATCGCCATCTACGATCAAGTTGCTATCGCGATGTTCCACACAAACCGGAAAACGCCCGTGGGTCGTATCGTAACGCGTCATATAGGTCAGGGTCTCAATATCACTCAGACTATTAATGGCGACAACCTGCATGCCCCATTTGTCTTTACTTTCGTAAAGGGCACGCAAAACAGCCTGTCCAATCCGGCCATAGCCATTTATTGCAATACGATACATGTTCCTGTTTCCTTAAACCCAAAAGACCCACCGACATCATAGTCAGTGGGCCTTTTTTCTCAATCCCTAACCAAAAGGATTTTCAAGTCACTGCTATTTAATCGTTTTTGTGACGCTCAAAATAGGCTTGCGTCATTTTGAAAACAACCGGACTTAAAACCGCAATCGCAATCAAGTTCGGCAAGGCCATCATGGCATTCAGTGTATCTGCCAGTAACCAGATGAAATCAAGGCTGACGGTTGCCCCCAAGGGGACAGCCAAAACCCAAACAATACGGTAAGGGACAATGGACTTCACACCAAACAAATATTCCACGCAACGTTCACCATACAAAGACCAGCCCAAAATGGTGGTAAAGGCAAAGACCGCCAATGACACGGCAACGATATAGTTCCCTGCCCCCGGCAATGCAGCGGCAAAGGCCGCCGATGTCAGGGCCGCACCGGATTCACCCGATGTCCACAGACCGGACGTCACAATCACCAGACCGGTAATCGTACAAACAATGATCGTATCAATGAAGGTACCGAGCATGGCAATCAAACCTTGGCGAACCGGGTCTTTTGTTTGTGCAGATGCATGTGCAATCGGGGCGGACCCCAGGCCAGCTTCGTTGGAAAAGACACCGCGTGCCACACCAAAACGGACCGCCGCCCAAACAGCCGCACCGGCAAATCCACCTTCAGCCGCATGTCCTGTAAAGGCACTTTCAAAGATCAGGCCAAACGCATGTCCCAATTGATCGGCATTGATAAACAGCACAACCAATCCTACCAGAATATAGGCTAGCGCCATAAATGGAACCAAGGCCCCCGCAACGGAACCGATCCGTTTGATCCCACCGATCAGAACAGCCCCCACCAAAATCATCACGATAAAGCCGGAGATCAGCGGCGGAATGGAGAAATTCGTTTCAATCACTTGTGCAATTGAATTGGATTGCACACCGTTACCGATGCCAAAACCTGCCACGGCACCAAACAAGGCAAACAGGGTGCCTAACCACGCCCATTTTTTGCCCATACCGTTTTTGATGTAGTACATCGGGCCACCGACATGGTTGCCGTCTTCGTCAACTTCACGAAAATTCACCGCCAGAACGGCTTCTGAATATTTGGTTGCCATGCCGACAAGGGCGGTCATCCACATCCAGAACAAAGCACCCGGCCCACCAAGAAAGACAGCCGTTGCCACACCGGCAATATTCCCGGTCCCAACGGTCGCCGCCAAGGCTGTCATCAATGCCTGATAGGGTGGTACTTCGCCGTCCTGTTCTTCGCCGCTGCGTGCACGCACACCGCCAGCCAACAACTTAAAACCTGTTCCCAACTTCAAGATCGGCATCAATTTCAAACCGATACTCATAAACAGGCCAACACCTAAAATCAGGATCAGCATCGGCCAACCCCAAACAATTCCATTAACATCACTTATTATGGAAGTTATTGTTTCCATTATTAAAAGTCCTCTCTCTGTATATGAAACGTTTTTGTTTTTATTGGGGCTTTATGACTAGATTTTGTTCGCCCGGAAAAAAATTGTAATTTTATTATATTTTTAAAAGGCGCCTCTCTCCCGACACCGAAAAAAAGGCAAGGGAGAGAGGATCCCCAAAGGTCTTGAAAAACAAAGGTTACGGCACTTGCTTTTCTTCGACCACGCCCACCTGAACGGCTGTAGGGGAATTTTCGTTCAGGCGGTCATCTCTTTCGTGATTTTTATTTATTATTCAGCCGCATCGGCATAATCTTCCAACGGCGGGCAGGAACAAACCAGATTGCGATCCCCGTAGGAATTATCCACCCGGTTTACCGGTGCCCAATATTTATCGACACGGAACGCCCCCGGCGGATAACAGGCCTGTTCGCGGCTATACGGACGATCCCATTCACCAACAAGATCCTCCACCGTATGTGGTGCATTCTTCAGCGGGTTGTTTTCACCGTCGATCTTGCCGTCTTCGATATCCTGTGCTTCGGCCCGGATGGCTAACATGGCATCACAGAAACGATCCAATTCTGCCTTGGTTTCACTTTCTGTGGGTTCGACCATCAGGGTTCCGGCAACCGGCCAGCTCATCGTCGGGGCATGGAAGCCACAATCGATCAAACGTTTGGCAACATCGTCCACCGTTACCCCTGCACTGTCTTTCAACGGGCGGGTATCAAGGATACATTCATGGGCCACACGACCGGATTTGGAGGTATAAAGAACCTCAAACGCGCCTTCCAGACGTTTGGCGATATAGTTGGCGTTCAGGATGGCAACCTTTGTGGCCTGTGTCAGTCCTTCCCCGCCCATTGCCAGACAATAAGCCCAGGAAATCGGCAGGATAGAAGGCGACCCAAACGGGGCCGCCGATACCGGACCGACAGCCTCGTTCAATTCAGGATGTCCCGGCAGGTAAGCTTTAAGGTGTTCGCGTACCCCGATCGGCCCCATGCCGGGACCGCCACCACCGTGGGGGATGCAGAATGTTTTATGCAGGTTCAGGTGCGACACGTCCCCACCGATTTTACCCGGCTGGACCAGACCGACCATCGCATTCATATTGGCCCCGTCGATATAGACCTGACCACCGTGTTGATGCGTAATGTCGCACACTTCACGCACGGTTTCTTCAAACACACCATGTGTGGACGGATAGGTAATCATGCAGGCCGCCAGATTTTCAGCATGTTTTTCCGCCTTTTCACGGAAATCGGCAACATCAATATCGCCGTTTTCTGCCGATTTCACCACAACGACCTTATAACCGACCATTTGCGCCGTTGCCGGGTTCGTCCCATGCGCTGATGTTGGGATCAAACACACATTGCGATGACTATTGCCTTGTGCATTGTGATAATTACGAATGGTAATCAGACCCGCATATTCCCCTTGCGCACCGGAGTTCGGCTGCATGGAAATCGCATCATAACCGGTGATCTGGCATAATTTATCCGATAAATCATCGATCATTTCATAATAACCATCAACCTGATCGCGCGGGGCGAACGGGTGGATATCACCAAATTCAGGCCATGTAATCGGAATCATTTCCATTGTGGCGTTCAGCTTCATGGTACAGGACCCAAGCGGGATCATGGCCCGATCCAGCGCCAAATCACGGTCCGCCAGCTTGCGGATATAACGTGTCATTTCAGACTCTGCCCGGTTCATGTGGAAAATCGGGTGGGTCAGATATTCTGATGTACGCGCAACATCGCTGGGCAGACGATAATCAAGGGCAATCGTCGGATCATCCTTCATATCGTTACCACCGAACGAGGTCCAGATCGCCTCGATCGTTTCAGGGCGGGTTTGTTCATCCACACTGATCCCGATACGGTCATTGCCGATTTTGCGCAGGTTGATCCCGTTGGCAACGCCAGCATTCAGGATCACACCCTGCATGGAACCGACTTCAACCGTGATGGTGTCAAAGAACACATCCGGGGAGACTTTGAAGCCGAGTTTTTCAAGACCGACCGCCAAACGAACCGCATGTTGATGAATGATCTGGGCAATAGCCTTGATCCCGTCCGGACCGTGGAACACGGCATACATGGACGCCATAACCGCCAACAAGGCTTGCGCCGTACAGACGTTGGACGTTGCCTTTTCACGGCGGATATGTTGTTCGCGTGTTTGCAGGGCAAGACGATAGGCCTTATTGCCGCGACTGTCGATGGACACACCGATAATACGGCCCGGCATGGACCGTTTATAGGCATCACGTGTCGCCATATAAGCCGCGTGCGGGCCACCAAAACCCATCGGTACGCCGAAACGCTGTGTGGATCCGACAGCAATATCTGCCCCCATCTCGCCCGGTGCTTTCAAAACAGCCAAGGCCAGCGGGTCCGCAATCATAACGGCCAACGCCTTAAATTCATGCAGGTTTTCGATAATCGCTGTGAAATCCCGCACATCGCCATAAGTCCCCGGATACTGGAAGACCGCACCAAAAACGTCATCAGCTTTCAGGTCCGTATCAGGGTTACCGACAACAATTTCAATCCCGATAGGCTCGGCCCGTGTTTTCATCACGGCAATATTTTGCGGATGGCAGTTTTCATCAATAAAAAACTTTGTGGCCTTGGATTTAGAGGCCCGCTGCGCCATTGTCATGGCTTCAGCCGCAGCCGTTGCTTCGTCCAGTAAAGAGGCATTGGCAATATCCAACCCGGTCAGGTCCGCCACCATTGTCTGATAGTTCAACAAGGCTTCCAGACGGCCTTGGCTGATTTCCGGCTGATAAGGTGTATAGGCGGTGTACCATGCCGGGTTTTCCAGAATATTGCGCAAAATCACTGGCGGTGTCATGGTGCCGTAATAGCCCTGTCCGATTAGTGAAGTCAGAACCTTGTTCTTTTTGGCAACACGGCGCAGGTGGAACAGGGTATCGCGCTCAGACAACGCATCCCCCCAATCAAGTGCGTCCTGTTGGCGAATATCACTCGGGACCGTTTCATCAATCAGGCTATCGAGGCTATCTGTCCCGATCACCTCCAGCATTTTTTCCATCTCTTTGGGAGACGGGCCGATATGACGGCGATTGGCAAAATCATACGGTTGGTATGTTGTCGGTTTAAAGGTCATCTATAGATCCTTTCCAATCCAAAAAATTAGGCAATCAACGCCTGATAAGCATCTTGATCCATCAATGCATCCAACTGTGATGCATCCGCAATCTTGATTTTATAAAGCCACGCATCGCCTTCCGGGTTTGCATTCAGCAGACTTGGGTTATCGGTCAAATCGTCGTTGGCTTCAACAACTTCTCCGCCCACAGGGGCATAAATTTCACTGGCGGCTTTGACACTTTCAATCACACCGATTTCATCATTTTGATCAAAGGTATCGCCGACTTCTTTCAGTTCAACGAACACAATATCACCAAGTTGCTGGGCGGCATGTTCGGTGATACCGACAGTGGCGACATCGCCGTCAACGACAATCCATTCATGGTCTTCGGAAAAATATTTGGACATTACGCGTTCCTTTTACTTAGCGTTTGTAGTTCTGTTGAACAAATGGGGTTTTAACGATTTTTGCAGGCAAAAGTTTGCCGCGAACAGAAAGTTGAACATCGGTATCAGGGGCCGCAAATTCTGATGCGACATAACCAAGCGCAACCGGGCCTTCAAAGGTCGGACCAAACCCACCACTGGTGACCTGCCCGATCGACGTTCCATCCATAGAAACAACCTCGACACCCTGACGGGCGGGCGCGCGGCCCAAGGGTTGAATGCCGACCAGTTTACGGGTGGGACCTTCTGCCAGTTCTTTCAAAATACGGTCTGCACCGGGGAAGCCACCTTCTTCACGGCGACGTTTCTGCATGGCCCAATTCAATTGCGCTTCCACAGGGGATGTGGTGGCATCAATATCGTTGCCGTACAGACAAAGCCCGGCTTCCAACCGCAGAGAATCCCGTGCGCCCAAACCAACCGGGGCGAGGTTTTCATCTTCCAGCAAAATCTTCGCAATTCGCGTAGCCTCACCTTGCGGGATGGAAATTTCATATCCATCTTCGCCCGTATAACCCAATCGGGAAATACGGCATGTCGTCCCAAGGAAATCGACTTCCATCGTTTCCATGAATTTCAAATCAGCCGCTGCGGGTGCATGTTTGGCAACGACACTTTCAGCCGCAGGCCCTTGAATGGCAAGCAAGGCATGATCGGTAATTTCAATGACCTCACATCCCGTCAGATTGTTTTTCATATGGGGAATATCTTGGTCCCGCATCGCCGCATTCACCACCACGAATAAATAATCGCCCGCATTGGAAACGATCAGATCATCCATGATGCCGCCTTCATCGTTGGTGAAGAAGGTATAACGCGCTTTCCCCACCGGCAAACCGTCAATATTGCTGGGCACCAGTGCCTCAAACGCCTTGGCCCGGTTTTCACCGCGCACGATGACTTGTGCCATATGGGAAACATCAAACAACGCCGCTTTGTTTCGGCAATGATGATGTTCCCCCATAATCCCCATTGGATAATTAATCGGCATGGACCAGCCGGCAAACTCGACCATTTTGGCACCGAGTTCCATATGCAGGTCATAAAGGGGAGTCTTTTTTATGTTAGATGCAGACATGGAGTGTTTCTTCCTTATTTTAAAATCTGTTCAGGCATGAACCGCCGGAACGACGACCTTGTAGAATGTCGTCATGGTTTGCGCCCTGCCTTAATACAACGGAAAACGACGACAAAGATCGACGACTTGTTCACGCACTGCCGCTTCGATTTCGGTGTTGTCTTCACCATGTTCAGCAATGCCGTCAATGACATCACAAATCAGATGACCGATTTTTTTGAATTCTTCGATCCCGAACCCGCGTGTGGTACCCGCCGGTGTACCCAATCGAATACCCGATGAAATTGCAGGCGGTTGAGGGTCAAACGGGATACCATTTTTATTACAGGTGATGCCCGCGCGTTCCAGTGCCGCATCAACCACCTTGCCCGTCACGTTTTTGGGGCGCAGGTCAACCAGCATCAGATGGGTATCTGTCCCACCGGAAACGATATCCACCCCGCGTTCCATCAGTACAGCCGCCAATGCCTTGGCGTTATCCACAACATTTTGCGCATATTCTTTGAAGCTCGGTTGCAAGGCTTCACCAAAGGCCGCAGCTTTAGCCGCGATCACATGCATCAATGGTCCGCCCTGCATCCCCGGAAAGACAGCAGAATTAAATTTCTTTGCCAAGGCTTCGTCGTTGGTCAAAATCATGCCACCGCGCGGACCACGCAGGGTTTTATGCGTTGTTGTTGTCACCACATGGGCATGTTCAATCGGGGATGGATGTACACCACCCGCGACCAGTCCGGCGATATGGGCCATATCCACCATCAGGTAAGCCCCGACCTTATCGGCAATGTCACGAAAACGGGCAAAATCGATAAAGCGTGGATAAGCCGACCCGCCTGCAATAATAAGTTTGGGTTGGCATTCAATGGCTTGAGCTTCCAACGCTTCATAATCAATTTGGGACGTTTCCCGGTCCACGCCATATTGCACGGCATTAAACCATTTCCCCGACAAGGTCGGACGTGCGCCATGCGTTAAATGCCCACCCGCATCCAATGACATGCCCAAGATCGTATCACCGGGTTGTAACAATGCCAGCAACACGGCCCCGTTGGCTTGTGCACCGGAATGGGGCTGCACGTTGACGAAGCCAACGTTAAACAGGTCTTTTGCCCGCTCAATTGCCAGCGTTTCCGCCACATCCATAAATTCGCAGCCACCGTAATAACGCCGTCCCGCATATCCTTCGGCATATTTATTGGTCAGAACCGAGCCTTGCGCCTGCAACACTGCCTTGGACACAATGTTTTCAGAAGCAATCAGTTCAATCCCTTCGGCTTGGCGTTTCATCTCGTTTTGAATGCCGCTCATCAAGGCCGGGTCTGTTTCGCCAAGGTCTTGATGGAAGAAGTTTTCAGTTGTGTTCGTCATGTTTTAAAATCCTGTTAAATCTTTAGCACTCAACCAGATTGACGGCTAAACCGCCCTGAGAGGTCTCTTTATATTTGCTTTGCATATCCATGCCCGTCTGGCGCATGGTCTCAATCACTTTGTCCAGCGACACCATGTGCGACCCATCCCCGCGCAGCGCGAGGCGTGAAGCATTGATCGCCTTGGTCGCCCCCATTGTATTGCGTTCGATACAGGGTACCTGAACCAATCCGCCAATGGGGTCGCACGTCAGGCCGAGATTGTGTTCCATACCGATTTCGGCGGCATTTTCCACTTGTTCGTTCGTTCCACCCAACACCGCGCACAAGGCACCGGCCGCCATCGAACAAGCCACACCGACTTCGCCCTGACAGCCGACTTCGGCGGCCGAGATCGACGCCCGTTTTTTATAAATCGAACCAATCGCTGCTGCGGTGAGGAGAAAATCCAGACTGCCTTTTTCACAGGCACTGGGACAGAAACGTTCGTAATACGCCAGTACCGCAGGGATGACACCAGCCGCCCCATTGGTCGGGGCCGTCACAACACGCCCGCCGGCTGCATTTTCTTCATTCACCGCCAAGGCAAATAAATTGACCCAGTCCAAAACGGTAAGCGGGTCTTTCATCCCGGCTTCGGGACGTGTTGATAATTCCTGATGAAGTTTATAGGCGCGGCGTTTAACGTTCAATCCACCGGGTAAAATCCCTTGTGTCTGGCACCCCCGGTCAATACAGGCCATCATCGCATCGCGTACACGTTTTAAGAACGTTTTAATGGCCTCTTCCCCGTGGGCGGCAACTTCATTGGCAAACATAACGTCCGCAATGCTCAGATTATGTTTTTGTCCGTGCTCCAACAATTCTTTGGCCGAGGAAAACGGGTAAGGAATGTCCGGTCCCTCTATTTTTTCCCCGGCGTGTTCAAATTCATCACGGTCCAGAACAAATCCACCCCCAACAGAAAAGAACTCCTGTGTGTAACGTTCCTTTCCCGTTTCATCCCATGCCTTGATTTCCATCGCATTGGGGTGTTCAGGTTTGAATACATTGAAATGAAAAAGCAGATCATTTTCTTCATCAAATGAAATAGACTGACTGCCCCCCAGCATCATGGTTTTTTCGTCACGAATAGCTGAAACAATATCGGGCACACGATCAGGAGCAATACTGCGCGGGCGTTCGCCGGACAAACCAAGCAACACGGCCGTATCGGTGCCGTGTCCTTTTCCAGTAAGGGCGAGGGAGCCAAAGAGATCAATTTTAACGCGGCTGATTTTTTCAATCAGACCACGGTTTTTCAATTCCGTACAAAATCGAAAACCTGCCCGCATGGGGCCAACCGTATGGGAACTGGAGGGACCGATCCCAATGGTAAACAAGTCCATCGCGCTGAGATGCTGCATGGCCCCTTTGGGCGTGCGCACCGCGATAACTTCCGCATCCGTCTTTTTTTGTTGTATAGAGTCCGACAAAGGCACCTCCAAAACAAACCGTAAAATACGGTTTCATTGAACGATGCCCCCTCTGTCTTTGATACCTGAGATAGTCCCCGCCCAGACTTGGCTGATATCGGGTTGACCTTCGGTGGACCGGATCGTGTCCGGTCTCTCTCCAGAGTCTCATCTTCCTGCAGTACGTTTGCCTGAGAGTTTCCGGGGCGGTTGCTCCTTCGGCGACAGCTTCTACCGCTGTCTCTCCCACAGGAATTTCAAGAGAAATGAATATGTATGAAAACGGAATCCAAACCCCGCTTTCCCTCTTACGGTAGGTGACTTATGAAGGAGTTGTCAAAGCCTTTTTTCACCCCTTGATATTTATTGCAATGCGAACAGTCGGTTTTCTGTTATTTCTTATGGGGCGCTTTGATATTTTATACCGAAAATATTTTACGCTTATGCAGTGCCCAATACAAAATATCACCCTATCAAATAAGGGCATTTAAAGGGAAGTCGCAATCTTCATGAACGATCCGTACCTGATCAAACCAGACCCGGAAAACGGCCTGACGACCACAAAAATTAAAGGTGTCGATGCCCAAGGCAACGCCATTGATCTTTTCACAGTGAATGAGCGACCTTTAAGTGTTTTCCTCAATAACCGGGAGATCGTCACCCTGATGACGGTTGGTGATTATCCTGAACTTTTGGGCCTTGGTTATCTGGTCAATCAACATATGATCAATGATGACGATATCATTGAAATGATCGAATATGATGCAGAAATAGAAACCGTCGTTGTGCGAACCGAACGCACAACCGATTATGAAGAAAAACTGAAACGTAAAATCCTGACATCCGGTTGCGGCCAAGGAACCGTTTTTGGCGACATCATGGACAATCTGGATGATGTTCACCTTCCTCAAAACGCCAACTTAAAAACAAGCGATATCGCCGCCTTACTCGCCACCATCAAGGCCACACCCAGCCTTTATCAAAAGGCCGGGTCCATTCACGCCTGCGTTCTGTGTAAAAACGCCACTCCCTTGATTTACATGGAAGATGTGGGACGTCACAACGCGTTGGACAAGATCGCGGGCTATATGTACCAACACAATATGGTCGGGGGTGATTATGTTATTTACACCACGGGGCGCATGACCAGCGAGATGGTCATAAAGGCCGTTTCAATGGGCATTCCTATTCTTATCTCGCGTTCTGGGGCAACCCATTGGGCCTTGGAACTGGCCCAAAAGGCGGGTTTAAGCCTGATCAGTCGCGCCAAAGGCAAACGATTTATCGCCCTGTGCGCAACAGAGCGCATCATCTTTGATGATTAACGGCTACATTCATCCAACAAATAAACGATGGAGCGATAAGGAAAACCTGCTTTTTCAGACAAGCCGATTTCACAGGTCCGACTGGTCGAATAGCCTTCACTGATCCCGTCCAAAGATCGGTTGAGCTTACGCAAAGCATGCGCGTTCAATTCCGGTGTCGTAAACCCCTTGTCGCCTGCCCAACCACAGCAGCCGACCCCTTCCGGGATAACAACCTCGCTGACGCATGCCTCGACAACCGCCTTCATTTTCACATCCAGTGCCATTTTTTGCGTGGAACAGGTCGGATGAATGGCAACTTTGCGATTTTGTTTTTGGATATGAAGGCGTGGCAATACCTGATCGTGCATAAATTCGGTCATATCCAGACAGTTCAAACTGTCCCCATTCATGCCTTTCATGCGGAAGCTGCAAGGGGATGTATCAAACACGATCGGATATTTCCCACCCTCAGACGCCTTAAATAACGCCTCGCTCAGTTCATTGGACTTCCCGGTTGCCACATCAGTCAACCCCTTGCTGTCAAAGGGTTGCCCACAACATAGATCATTCAGACCGTCCGGATAACGCACCTGAAAACCTGCACGTTTTAACAAACGTTCCGTCACCACGGGCAAAGGTGTTTTTTGAACATCATTGCGCGCCGGTCCCATGGTGCGCGATGCACAACTGGGCAGATAGATCACGACATCACCGTCTTGTTCCACAGACGGTTCCGGTTTAAATGAAATACCGCTTGGCATGGATGGGGTCCAGCGTGGCATTCGATCCCCACTGATTTTACGCATCCCGTCCGTCATCCCCTGCATGACCTTGGACCCTAAAATCCCGTGAGCAAGGTCGGCAGCTTTTAATCCCATTGCAGTCGCGTTCATCGCAACACCATAATGATCGGCGAACCATTGTCCCAGTCGGGTGGACCCCTTACCCGCTTCGCGCCCACGCAGCATCTTGATCAAACTGCCCGTTTCAATACCGACCGGACAGGCCGTTGCACATAACCCACAGGCCGCACAGGTATCCATCCCCTGATAAACATACAGATCACGTAAAGCCGTACTGTCTTCGCCCGCCGCATCCCGTCTGGAAATTTCTCGCCAACCGACAATGCGTTGACGCGGCGTTAAGGTTAAATGGCGCGACGGACATTTTGGTTCACAAAACCCGCATTCGATACATTTATCGACAATTTCTTCCGATGCGGGCAGCGGCTTCAGATTTTTCAGATGAACATCTTTATCGTCATTGATAATCACACCGGGATTGAGCAATTCTTCCGGGTCAAACAAGTTCTTGATCCGGCGCATCAAGGCAAAGGCATCAACGCCCCATTCCATTTCCACAAACGGGGCCATATTGCGCCCGGTGCCATGTTCAGCCTTTAGGGAACCATCATATTTATGGACCACCATTTCACAGACGGCATCCATGAATTTGCCATACCGTTCGACTTCACTTTCCGTATTGAAATCCTGTGTAAAAACAAAATGCAAATTGCCTTCTAAGGCATGACCGAAAATAATGGCTTCGTCATAATGGTATTGCTTGAACAATTTATGCAGATCAACCACACCGGCGGCCAGATGTTCAATCGGAAAGGCGACATCTTCAATAATGACCGTGGTGCCGGTTTCACGCATGGCCCCGACCAAGGGGAACAATCCTTTGCGGATCCCCCAATAACGCGCACACACATTGGGGTCATCGGAAAATTCAACCGGATGGACCGTTTCAATATGAGCAAACGATTGTGTCGCCTGAACGATCTTGTCTTGCAGTTCCGTTTCATCTTCGCCGCGAACCTCAATCAACAAGGCGGTGGCATCATCGGGCAAGTCTTTTAGGAAAGCGGGCATGCCTTCTTTATCCTGCACAGATCGCAAGCCCGGTCGGTCCACCAGTTCCACGGCCGCAACCGGGGCATTTTTCAACAGTTGAACGGCCTTCGCGGCAATTTCACAGGTTTCAAAATAAACCATTGCGGATGCTTTATGGGCATGTTCCACACAGGTTTCATAAGTAATTTCAGCTATAAAGCCCAAGGTGCCTTCTGATCCAATCATCAAATGCTGTAAGATATCAATCGGATCGTCATAATCGACCAAGGCATTCAGGCTGTAACCCGTTGTATTTTTAATCTTGAATTTCTTGGCAATCCGTTCTGCCAACACCGGGTCGGCCTGCACATCATCGCGCAGTTGGCGCAATCCATTTAACAGGGCACTATGGCTTTGGCGAAACAGATTGACCGAGGTTTGATCCCCCGTATCCAATAAAGTGCCATCATGCAAAATCACCCGCATGGACGACAAGGTACGATAGCTGTTTTGCGCCGTTCCGCAACACATGCCAGACGCATTGTTCGCCGCAATCCCCCCGATTTTCGCGGCATTGATCGAGGCGGGATCGGGGCCGATTTTTTTACCAAACGGGGCCAGCTTGGCATTGGCCTGCCCCCCGATCACACCGGGTTGCAGGCTGACACGGCTTTGATCATCGGATAATTTAAATCCGTCCCAATTGTCCCCCAACAGGCCCAGAACACTGTCACTGACCGCTTGACCCGACAGGCTGGTCCCGGCGGCACGAAACGTCACCGGCGTATTAAAGGCCTTACATTGTGCCAGCAACTCCTGTACCTGATCTTCACTTTCCACCACGACAACGATTTTCGGGACAAGGCGGTAAAAGCTCGCATCCGTGCCATAGGCCAATGTGCGCAACGGGTCCGTTATCAATTGGCTTGCAGGAAATGTTTGTTTCAAACTTGCATGAAGATCACGGTAAGGAGACTGCAACATGTTCTTGGCTTTCTTTTATCTCAGGCAAAATGTTTCGTATATTTTTTAAGTTTTGACAAATCCTAAGCCGTGCGCAACGACAGAATGACCTGTTTCATATCTTCACCCAATGTGCGCGTATCGCCGCGCAGGGAGTGCACGGTCTGGGCTACGGTTTGCACGCGTTCCTCGGTTGCCTGCGCCAGTCCGATAACATCTTCGATATCTTTTGAAATGTCGGCCGTTGCCCCGGCGGCCTGCGTGGCATTCTGCGCAATTTCATTGGTGGCTTGTGCCTGCTGGCCAGCCGCCTCCCCCACAGCGCCAACAATTTCACGTATATCATCAATAGAGCGCACAATCCGGGCAATGGAATGTACCGACCGTCCGGTCTGTTGTTGGATACGACTGACCTGTTCGGCAATTTCTATGGTGGCTTTGCGGGTTTCATTGGCCAGACTTTTAACCTCGCTTGCCACCACAGCAAATCCTTTGCCCGCATCCCCTGCGCGCGCGGCTTCAATGGTTGCGTTTAAAGCCAGCAGGTTGGTTTGATTGGAAATACCGGCAATCACCTGCACAAACTGACCAATTTGCCCGGCGGCCGTTTCCAATTCGTTGATGTCCGTACGGGTATCGCTGGACAAACCATGCATGGCACTGACGGCACTCGCCACCTCTTCCAGCTGTCGCGTTACTTCGCTGACAGATGCGCTCAACTCGGTGGTAGCGGCTGATACCATCTCTACATTATGCTGCGTATCCAGACTGGATTTGGCAACATTTTGCCCCGTGGAAACCGTATGGGTCATACGTTCACCCATTTCACGACACAATTGATCCAGACGCCGTACCGAGCCCCGCATCGCATCCAGACTGCTATACATGCGTTCTTCCAGCATTTTCGCCAGTTCGTCCTTATGACGACGTTCAAGCGATTGAGCCTCCAGCATGGTGCTAATGGATAAATGCACAATAGCGGCGTAAGCACGTGCACGTTCCAACGGTCCGCCAACCCCGATATTGCAAACACGTTTGCCTTCCACATCCAAAGCCATATTACGGCCTTCGCGCATCCCGCTGGACTTTGCGGCTTCTTCCTTGCTGACATCATAGACATCCATTTCACCCTGCATAATACGTACGGCAATGTCATGGATATGGCCTATGCGTTCATGGATGGAGGACGCGACAATCACACCCCCCTCCCCCATAAACGAAATGACGCAATCGGTTTGATCAGCAATCATATCACAGACACTTTGGGCATAAGCCACATCCAGTTCAACAAGCGCACTGTTGTCCTGAATATCGTCTAACGTCTTATGATCCATTACCAATCTCCCTTTTTATAAGCGGTTTTATTCGATAACCACCATCAGATCTTTTGTATCGACCTGCGTCCCTGCACGGGTAACAATGCGGGTAACGGTACCCGATTTTTCCGCCAAGACGGAAGTTTCCATCTTCATGGCTTCGATCGATAATAAAACATCACCGCGTTCCACCACATCGCCTTCTTTTACGGCAACCGAGACAACCAGACCCGGCATCGGGGCGCCGATATGATCTTCGTTGCCTTCTTCGGCCTTGGGGGCAGCGGCCTTTTTCGGGGCCTGTGATTTATCGGCAATTTTTACGTTACGCGGCTGACCGTTCAGTTCGAAAAAGACCGTGCGTTTGCCTTCATCATCGGCATCGGACAAGGCACGGAACCGGATAAACAGGGTTTTTCCCTTTTCCATATCCACCTTGATCTCTTCCCCCGGTGTCATGCCATAGAAAAACGCACCTGTCGGTAAAACACTGACATTTCCGTATTCTTTCAAATGCGCGACATAATCACGAAAGACCTGCGGATACATGATGTAAGAGGCCAATTCATTATCTGTGACCGCACGGCCTGCCAGTTCATCGGCCTTTTTACGTTCACCATCCAGATCCAACGGGTCCATAACAGACCCGGGGCGCACCGTAATCGGTGTTTCCCCTTTCAGGACTTTCTTTTGCAAATCTTTCGGGAAGCCCCCTGTCGGTTGCCCCAATTCCCCACGGAAGAACGAAACAACGGATTCAGGAAAGGCGATTTCTTTTTCCGGATTTTCCACATCATCGCGATTTAACCCCGATGTAATCATCATCAAGGCCATATCACCAACCACCTTGGAAGACGGTGTCACCTTGACGATATCACCAAACATCTGGTTGACATCGGCATAAGCGTCCGAAACCTCGCTCCAACGATCTTCAATGCCCAGACTGCGGGCCTGTTGGCGCAGGTTGGTATATTGACCACCCGGCATTTCGTGATTATAGACATCGCTGGTTCCGCATCGGATATCACTTTCAAAGCCGACATAGTTGGCACGCACCTGTTCCCAATAATCAGACACTTTGCGCAAGGCAATTTGGTCCAGTCCGGTGTCGCGCGGGGTGTTGCGCAAAGCCGCCACAATGGAACCGAGGTTTGCTTGTGAAGTCAAACCACTCATGGCATCCAGCGCCCCATCCACCGCATCGACACCGGCCTCACTTGCCGCGAGGATCGAGGCTGCGGCAATTCCGCTTGTATCATGGGTATGGAAATGGATCGGAATGGAAATTTCGTCTTTCAATGCCTTAACCAAAGCCGTCGCAGCAGCCGGCTTCAATAAGCCCGCCATGTCTTTCAGGCCCAGAATATGCGCACCGGATTTTTCCAGTTCTTTCGCCATATTCACATAATATTTCAAATCATATTTGGATCGGTTCGGGTCCAGAATATCACCCGTATAACAAACCGCAGCTTCGCAGATTTTGCCCGTATCCAAAACGGCATCCATCGCCACACGCATATTTTCAACCCAGTTCAGGCTGTCAAATACACGAAAGACATCCATTCCGGCCGCCGCAGATCGATCCACCAGATATTTCACCGCATTATCGGGATAGTTGGTATAGCCCACCCCGTTTGAAGCCCGTAGCAACATTTGAGTCAAATGGTTCGGCATGGCAGCAGACAAACGTTCCAGACGGTCCCACGGACATTCTTTTAAAAACCGCATCGCCACATCAAATGTCGCCCCGCCCCAGCATTCAACCGAAAACAGTTCCGGTAAACGCGCGGCATAGGTTGGTGCAATTTTCACCAGATCGTCAGTGCGCACACGGGTTGCCAGCAAAGACTGATGGGCATCGCGCATGGTGGTATCGGTTAACAACAGACGGTCTTGAGCCAGCATCCAGTCGGCAACTGCCTTCGCCCCGTCCTTTGCCAATTTTTGTTTTAAACCGCCCCCGATTGGCACCGCAAGGTTCGGGGCCAATGGGTGATGAATATGGTTTGGTTTTTTACGTCCTGCGACCTCTGGATTCCCATTGACCATGACCTCGCCCATAAACTTCAACAGTTTGCTGGCCCGGTCCTGACGTTTGGGCATGGCAAACAGTTCTGGGGTTGTATCGATAAACTTGGTGGTATAAGCCCCGCTGAGGAACTTTTCATGGGAGAGCACATTTTCAAGGAAGACAAGGTTGGTTGCCACCCCACGAATACGAAATTCACGTAATGCCCGGTCCATGCGCGCAACCGCTTCGTTCGGGCTTTTACCCCATGCCGTAACTTTTTCCAGCAAGCTATCATAATAACGCGTCACCAGCGCACCACTAAAGGCCGTTCCGCCATCCAGACGAATGCCAAACCCGGTTGCCCCACGATAGGCCAGAATTTTACCATAATCCGGAATAAAATTATTATCAGGGTCTTCGGTTGTTACCCGGCACTGAATGGCATGACCGTTCAGGAAAATGTCCTCTTGATTGGGTACACCGCTATCATCACGCCCAATCATGGCCCCTTCACAAATACGGATTTGTGCCTGAACGATATCAATCCCGGTGACCACTTCGGTGACCGTATGTTCGACCTGAACACGGGGGTTTACCTCGATGAAGTAAAATTCTTCTGTGTCCACATCCATCAAAAACTCAACCGTACCCGCGCAACTATAGTTTGCGGTACGGGCAATTTTTAAGGCGGCTTCACAAAGTTCTGCGCGTTTTGCCTCTGTTAAATAAGGGGCCGGGGCGCGTTCCACCACTTTTTGATTGCGCCGTTGAACCGAACAATCGCGTTCAAACAAATGGACCACATTACCATGCGTATCGCCCATAATTTGAACTTCGACGTGGCGGGCACGACGCACCAGTTTTTCCAGATAAAGTTCATCATTGCCAAAGGCGGCTTTGGCCTCGCGTTTTGCCGCATCAACTTCGCGCAGCAAATCAGCTTCGGTTTCAATTTCACGCATCCCGCGACCACCGCCGCCCCACGATGCCTTGGTAATCATGGGATAGCCGACTTTTGCGGCTTCGGCCTTAATCACATCCGCATCATCAGGTAAGGCATTGGTGGCCGGCACCACCGGTGCACCGGCACGAACCGCCAATTCACGCGCAGATACCTTGTTGCCCAATCCTTCCATCACCTCGGGACGCGGGCCGATAAAGATAATGCCTTCTTCTTCACATCGTCTTGCGAAGGCTGGGTTCTCCGACAAAAAACCATATCCGGGGTGGACCGCATCCACATTGGCATCCTTGGCAACACGAATAATGGTTTCAATATCGAGATAAGCCTCAACCGGGCCTTTGCCTTCCCCGATCAAGTAAGATTCATCGGCCTTAAAACGGTGCAATGCAAAACGATCTTCGTTTGAATAAATGGCAACCGTTTCAATTCCCAATTCGCTTGCCGCGCGACAAATACGAATGGCAATTTCACCACGGTTAGCGGCCAAGAGACGACGAATTTTGTTCGGACGTGTGATCATAATTAAATTTGCCTTACTTTAATTTGCTTAAAGGAAACCCACGTTATTTTTATGCTGGTTAGTTATTTCTGATAATCATCACGACCAGTTCTTTGGGACCGTGAACACCGTAACAAAGTTCCTGTTCGATATCCGAAGTCTTACTGGGGCCAGAGATGAGTAATGCATTAGTTGGCATGTGGGTTGTCCATTGTTCCTGTTCAATCGCCTCCAGAAACGTATTGAAAAAACGGTCTTCATAGACAAGGGCGACATGAATAGGGGGAACAAGCGACAACAGACGCGGTTCTTCGCGCGTTGGCCATAAAATAAGGCTTCCCGTTTCTGCAATCGCGCCCAGGGTTGTGGTCAGACTTGCATCCACGCTGAATAACTCTTCTTTGCAGGCTTCGATTTTTTGATCAAAGCTGCGCAGTTTCACTCCCGTATCCATCGCCGTCCAATTGTCCGTTATTTCTTTCGCAATCGGTGAAGGTGACCCCTGCATAAGGTGGCGCACCCCTTTTTCTGTCAACAAATCAATTAAATCGCGTTGGGCATCATGCAATGTCGTTTGTTTAATCTGGGTGTTTACTGCCGAGGTGACTTGGCAGAAACGCTCAATCTTTTGTTCTTGCGTCCACTTTTTATCGTAGATAACTGAATTATCTGTGACAAAATCACCTTTTGAAGGGGATGCATTGCGCAAATTGTCTAAAATTTCCTGTTTTGCAATCTTATTCATCTTTCAAACCCATTTCTTTTGCCATCTGATGAAGTGTTTTTTTGGCAAATTTCGGCTTCACCCGCACGCTTGTCCATTCCTTCAACATCGGGGCGGACTGCGGTAACAAGTTACCGATTCTACTCATGGCCGTGGTTGCAACCTTATAAGTCGCCGGGCTGGCATTCATGGCGGCCCATCCCGACCACCCTGCATTTTCTATCGTGGATGACTTGGCTCCCCGCCCTTTTAGCGGGTGTTCCCCATGCGGACAGTTCCCTGAATTTTCATCGCGCAGACGGACCAACATCTTGGCAATCGGGATTTTAACCGGACAGACTTCCACACAGGCATTGCACAAGGTCGAGGCACTGGCATGTTCTGGATATTCATCCAGCCCTTCCAGCTGCGGTGTCAGGATTTTACCGATCGGACCGGGATAAACCCCACCATAAGCATGACCGCCAATACGGGTATAAACCGGGCAATGGTTCATGCAGGCCCCGCATCGAATGCATTGCAAGGTGTCGCGTGTCTCAGTATCGCGGTACACCTTTGATCGTCCATTATCCAGCAAGACAAGATGAACCTCTTTCGGGCCGTCTTTTTCCCCTTCTTTGCGCGGGCTGGAGATCATATTGAAATAAGTCGTGATGGGTTGACCCGTCGCTGATCGGGTCAACAGGCTTAAGAGTGCGGGGACATCACTTAAGTTTTCCACCACTTTCTCGATCCCGGTGACGGCGATATGGACAGGGGGAACTGTCGTCACCATCCGCCCGTTGCCTTCGTTTTCAACAAGACAAAGCGTTCCGGTCTCGGCCACCGCAAAATTTACGCCGGACAGGCCTGCGCCTGCCTCCATAAATTCACGACGGAGTTCTTTACGCGCAATCGCCGTCAATTCGGCAGCGTCTTCGCTGTAGGGAGTATCGGGCAAGTTATCCTGAAACAGTTTGGCAATTTGCCCTTTGTTCATATGAATGGCGGGCATGACGATATGAGACGGCATTTGTCCTGCCATCTGCACAATATATTCCCCCAGATCAGCTTCAAGCGCCCGAATGCCATGATCACCGAGAAAATGGTTCAACTCCATTTCCTCTGACACCATCGACTTGCCCTTGACCACGGTTTTCACGTCATGGGATTTCAGGATTTCCAGAATGATCGAATTGGCCTCGTCAACCGTACGCGCCCAATGCACTTTAATTCCGTTTTTTGTACAATTTTCTTCCAGACGTTCCAGCAATTCCGGCAATTTGGACAGGGCACGTTTTTTGATACTTTCCCCCAGATTGCGCAAACGTGTCCATTCATCCCCATCCGTAAACTGCATGGCGCGTTTCCCCATCAACCCATCCATTGCCCGGCGGAAGTTGGCGCGCAGTTCCTCATCTTTTAAGGCCTTGTGAACCCGACCTTTAAAATCTTTGCCGTTAACGAGGGTCATTTGTACGCTCCCACAGGAATTCAGCCAAATGCAGCCCTTGGACATCCGATTTTCGATAATCAAGATGCCCGGTGATATTCATCATGCATCCGCAATCACCCGATACCAGTTTTTGCGCCTGTGTGGCTTCAACATCATCGGCTTTATCCGATACCATCGCCGCAGAAATTTCAGGTTGGCGAACGGCAAAAGTGCCCCCAAATCCGCAACATTCCGTTTCGCGTTTCAATTCCACCAGTTCAACATTTTCAAGCTGATTGATCAGGTCTTTGGGCTGGGAACGCACGCCCATCTCGCGTTGGGAATGACACGATCCATGCCATGTCACCCGCATCGGTTCCCCTTTGTCCGTCAGTTTTATTTTCAAAACATTCAGAAGAAAGTCGCTAAGCTCGTACACCCGGTTTGCCAAAGCACACGCCTTGTTATAATCCACGTCCCCTTCAAACAGTTCAGGGTAATGTTTAAACATCATCCCTGCACAGGATCCAGAAGGCAAAACAACAGGAATATCCTTGGTGAACAGATCAAGCTGAGCACGCGCCACATCGCGTGCCTTGTCACGTTGACCGGAATTAAAGGCCGGTTGTCCGCAACAGCTTTGTGCTTGAGGGAAGATCACTTCCACCCCTTCGCGTTTGATCAATTCGATCCCGGCGACACCGGCCTCTGGATAGAATAAATCCACAAGACAGGTGCCAAAGAAATAGACGCTTTTTGGCTTTTCAATAGGCGTACGGCTCATGCGACACACTCCTTAATTATATGCCACCGATGGTAACCATGTGACGATATTGGGCCACAGGGCAACAATCGTCAGACCGATCAGTTGCAGGATGATGAAAGGCACAACGCCTTTATAAATATCCATCAACTTAATTTCCGGCGGGCAGACCCCTTTCAGGTAGAACAGGGCAAATCCGACAGGCGGGGTCAAAAAGCTGGTTTGCAAGGTCATTGCCACCAACATAACGAACCAGACCAGATCAGGATTATCGATCACACCAAAGCCCGGAACACCCAACCCCAAGGCAGATACAACCGGGGCCAGCAACGGCAACATAATCAAAGTGATTTCGATCCAGTCCAGAATGAAGCCCAACAAGAAGACAAAACCAAGGATCACCAGAATAATCCCATAAGGGCCAAACGGCAGTCCTGTCAGCAAACTTTCGATAATTTGATCCCCGCCCAATTCCCGCAGAACCAAGGCAAAGCAGGTTGCGCCCAGGAAAATGGCAAAGATGTAGGCCGTGGTATTGAATGTTGCCTTAAGAACTTCGAAGAAAACCTTGAAATTCAGGTTGCGATAAAAGGCCGCCAACAAGGTTGCACCCAATGCCCCAACACCGGAAGCTTCGGTCGGAGTTGCCATACCGGCAAAGATTGATCCGAGCACGGCAAAGATCAGGAAGATTGCGGGCATGACCGCCTTGGCAACATCCCAGATCACGTGCCATTCCAGTTCGCGACGATCATCAGACAAAGGCGTTGCCTTCGGATTGATCAAACCGTAAATCAGAATGTAGATAATATAAAGCGCACCCAGCAGCAACCCGGGGAACACCGCCCCCATAAACAGGTCACCCACAGACAGGGCCAGTTGGTCCGCCATAATCACCAGCATAATACTGGGCGGGATCAAAATCCCCAAACAACCGGATGCCGCAACCGTGCCGACCGCCAATTGTTTGTTATAACCTTGCTGCAACATCGGTTGCAGGGACAACAGCCCCAACAGAACAACAGAGGCCCCGATAATCCCGGTGGAAGCCGCCAGAATAATCCCGATACAAGTCACCGTAATGGCCAAACCGCCACGGACCTTGCCAAATAGTTCCTGCATGGATTTCATCAGGCGTTCGGCAATCCCGGACTCATCCAGCATCAAGCCCATAAAGATAAACATAGGCAATGCGACAAGAACCCAGTTGTCCATGATTTTGAAGACACGGTTGACGACAAGACCAAGGGTCAGAAAATCCAGCCCGGTCATGGTGTCAAAATACATATCGGCCAAATAACCGACACCGGCAAACAGAACACCGACACCACCCAAAACATAGGCAACCGGAATACCCGTAAACAAAAAGACAATAAAGGTGACGAACATCGCCGCGACCATGATTTCATTTTCCAACATCTTAGCGTCCTTTCACGATCAAATAGGCATCGCGGAACAAGCGCGAGAAAATGGAGAGGCCGAGAAGCCCGAACGACAGCGGAATAACCGCCTTGATCGCCCAACGATAAGGCAAACCAAGCGGTGCATCGGAACGTTCATCGGTACGGAAAGAGTCAGCAACAAAATCAAGGGAATGAGAGAAGATCACCCAGATAAAGGGCAGGACAAATAGCAAAATACCAATAATTTCGATAATACGTTTGGTCCGGTCGGAAAAACGGGCATGCAAAATATCCACCCGAATATGACTATCGTTGACCTGTGCGTAGGACAAGCCCATCATCACGCCGATGGCGTAAAGATGCCATTGCAGTTCTTCCAGCCAGATTTGGCCATTGGAAAACCCGTAACGCAAGGCAACGTTGCCGATAATGGCAGCAATCAACAAGGCATTCACACCACATACGGCATGACCGACGCCACGGACAAATTTATCGATTAGATCGGGGATGAGAACGTGTTTTTCGTCCTCGTGCATCTTGATCTCGTCCACCTTCTCGGCGACATGAGGATGCGGGGGAAGATCACTCGGCGTGCCCATAATACGGGGTCCTCCAACTTAATGCCCCGGACTTAATCAAACGCGATAAGGGTAAAACGCGGATCGGGGCGAAATTCTTAAAAAAAAGGGGGCGCGATGTACGGGTTAAGTCCACGCGCCCCAGTCAATAAGCTCGATACGTTAGGGAGGTGTATCTTACTTACGAGGCAAGAACGCGTTCTCTTTCCAGATCGCGTAGCCCGCACGGAAGGTGCTCAGATCATCATAAACTTTCTTGAAACCGGCATCGTTAGCAGCCTCTTCAGCCGCCACGTCATCCCATGTTTTCTTGAATGTTGTCAGCATGGTGTCGTTCCAACGCATGATTTGTACGCCGTTTTTCTCAATATTTTCTTTCATGGCTTCAAACTGAAGAGCTTCCCCTTCGGCAAAGGAATGCGCCATAGAAGCCTTACAGACGTTTTCAACAGCAGCTTGCTGGGTTTCATCCATTTTCTTCCATGTATCGCCATTTACCAGCAATTCAAATACGGTTGCCTGCTGGTGCCAGCCCGGGAAGTAGTTGTATTTCACAAGCTTGTGGAAACCGAGTTTCTTATCAATCGCCGGCATGGAAAATTCTGTCGCATCAATGGCTTTTTTCTCAAGTGCCGGGAAAATCTCACCACCGGGCAACAGGGATGTCGACACACCCAGTTTCTGCATCACTTTACCACCCAGACCAAAGAAACGCATCTTCAAACCTTGCAGATCTTCCGGCTTTTCAATCGGCTTGGAGAACCAGCCGGATGTTTCAGGCGCAATGATCGCGCACGGCAGAACTTTGACATTATAGCCGCCGTTATCATACATTTCCTGATACAACTTCATACCGTTGCCATAATACAGCCACGCCATATATTCACCGGCTTCCGGACCAAACGGGACGGCTGAAAACAACGGTGCAGCCGCCATTTTACCTGTCCAGTAACCAGCTGTCGCATAACCGGAATTCACTTTACCCGTTGCAACGGAATCCAGAATTTCAAACGGCGCAACCAGTTTACCCGGCTCATAGACTTTCATTTTAATCGTGCCGCCGGAAACCTTGTTCAGTTCCTCGGCCACACGGACAATCGGAGACCCCAGACCCGGCAGATGCGTCCCAAACGCGACCGGCGTTTTCAATAGAACTTTGCCCGCCAATGCAGGTGTCGCAGCACTCAATGTCAAAGCTGCAGCAGCAGCGGTTGCAAACATAAATTTACGCATAAAATATAACCTCCCACGGTTATGCTTTGGTCAAAAAGAATGACCGATTAGAACAATTTAAAAGGCTGGTTTTTATTTATTATTGGCGTTTCGCACCACTGGGTCGAAAGCTTGATCTGATTAATTGGTTACATTTTTTTACCAATTATGTAAACAGGTAAATTTATTTTACCAATTATCACTTAGAGCTTGCGTAAGTAATTTTAGGTATAGTGCTTTTTTCTGCTATAAGGCTTATGCTAGTGGCCACGTTCCTCCTGCGTTCCTTATGAAAGCGACGAAAGATCAATGCCTTACGAAAAAGTCAAACAAGAAAAAATCGCTGATGTTGTTGCCAAACAACTGGAGAATAATATCCTTCAGGGTTTGTGGATCCCCGGTGACCGTTTACCGGCAGAACGTGATCTTGCCGTCCAAATGGCCGTTTCCAGACCGAGTCTGCGCAACGCAATTGGTCAATTGGAAAAGCAGGGACTCGTGGAAACCCGGCAAGGCGGCGGCACTTTTGTGAAAAATTTCTTGGGGCCTTCCTTGACCGACCCTTTAATGCAAATGTTTCAAACGCATCCCGACACCGCCAGCGATTTTGTCGAATTTCGATCCATCATTGAAGGTAACGCGGCTTATTTTGCGGCGCTACGCTCCACCGATGCTGATCGTGCAATCCTGAAAAATTGTTTTGAGGCAATGGAACGCGCCCATCAGGAAGACGACCCGCATGAAGAAGCCGACATTGATGCGGACTTCCACCTTGCCATTGCCGAGGCATCTCACAACGTTGTCCTGCTGCACATCATGCGGGCAATGGTCAATGTCTTGCGCGAAGGTGTTTTTTATAACCGGATGCAGCTTTACACCCGGCGTGGTGCACGTGATCTTTTGCTTAAACAACACCGTGCGATTTATGAACCCGTCATGTCCGGGGATCCAGACGAAGCCCGCAAAGCCGCGAAGGCGCATTTGGCCTATGTTCAAGATGTCATGCGCGATCTGGAACGCGAAGAAATGCGCCAAAATGTTTCGCAACAACGCCTCGAACGCTATCTAAAAAAAGATGAAAAACGCCAAAGAAAAGCGGTGAAATAAATTTGCTACAGACCAACAAGGTCTTCGGGTCGATTGGCATTAAAGAACGGGTCCTGCGGATCACACGCCCATTCCACACAGGTGTAACGATAGCGCGATACCCACATTTTAAGTTTGCGCACGTCTTCCTCAATCAACGCATGGCGCAGGTCTTCCTTTAAGGCCATCGACCAAAGCGCGACCACGGGATGATCATAGCCGCCTGAACGGGCCATAACGATTTCCATCCCGTCCGACATGATCGGTTTTATCAATTTTTCCACCAGATCATTTGGTAGAAACGGCGTATCCGTTGGCACGCTTAAAATATAATCATATCCTTGTAACGCATCCATCCCTGCCAAAACACCTGCCAAGGGGCCAACAAAACCTTCGATACTATCGCCGATGATTTCATACCCAAGGGAAGCAAAACGCGCCGGGTCGCCATTGGCATTAATCACCAGATGATCCACTTGCGGCGCGACCGTTTCCAGCACGCGTTTAATCATCGGTTTTCCTTGGACTTCACGCAAACCTTTATCCCCGCCGCCCATGCGGCGCGCCAATCCACCGGCCAGCACGACACATCCGATCTTCATCGCCGTTTCCCTTTTCGCCGTTCCACCATCGACACCCCTTTAACCTGCGCATAGACCAATTGCCCGATCTGAAAATCAAACGATTTTAACGACCGCATGGTGATACGGGCAATCAGACGGCTTTGACTACGATCCCCAATCGACAACACAATGTTAACCCGTGCCCCGTCAATCACATGAATGTCCGTAATCCGGGTCGCCAACACGTTCAGAATCGTTGTTTTGGACGGTTCATCCACTGCCAGACTGACATCGGTGGCGGCAATGCGCAAACGGCGAACATCACCTATCTGACCGACATATCCCGGCACAAACAAATCCGCCCCGCCCATATCCAGCGTACTCAACTGATCCTCCTGATCAAAGGCGGATATACGACCTTCCAGAACGCTTGCGGTTTTGGCACTTTTGGCAATAAACAAGGTCGGATCAGATAAAACGTCCAGCAATGGACCATTGGCCCGGATACGCCCTTGTTCCATCAAAACCATATGATCAGCAAGACGTTCGACCTCATCCGTGTCATGGCTGATAAACACAACAGGTATGGACAAAACATCACTAAGCCTTTCTAAATAAGGTATAATTTCGTCTTTACTGAAACGGTCCAGTGCACTTAACGGTTCATCCATCAACAAAATTTCCGGGGCACTCAGCAAGGCGCGCGCAATCGCAACGCGCTGACGCTCCCCGCCCGAAAGATTTTCAGGATACCGATCCAGCAAACCGGATAAGCCCAGCAAATTCACCACATCATCAAAATTTGCCCCTGTGCCTTTGTTGCGGCGTTTCAAGGCAAACTGCAAATTGCCTTTTACCGACAAATGATCAAACAGATTTGCCTCCTGAAAGACGTAGCCAACCGCACGTTTATGGGCAGGTACAAATGTGTGTTTATCCTGCCAAATATGCCGCCCTACGCATAAATAGCCGTTTTGGACACGCTCAAGACCCGCAAGGCAGCGCAAAACCGTGGTTTTACCGCAGCCGGACTGCCCAAAAAGTGCTGTTACCCCTTGCCCCGGAATATCGAAGGCGACATCCAGGTCAAATTTATCCAGTTTACCGGAAAAACGAACGGAAATATTGCTCATTTACCTACCGCCTCTTTCTCATACGTTTCTCACTGACCATCATAATCAGGATCACGCAAAAGCTAAACACCAGCATCCCGGCAGATAAAATATGGGCCTGCGTCCATTCCAGACTTTCCACATGGTCATAAATCGCAATGGACAAAACCTTGGTTTTACCGGGAATATTGCCACCAATCATCAGGACAACGCCAAATTCCCCGACCGTATGGGCAAAACCCAAAACCGCCCCCGTCAACAAACCGGGACGCGCCAAAGGTAAGGCCACATTGAAAAAGCTGTCCAAGGGAGAAGCCCGCAGCGTTGCCGCAGCCTCCAACGGTTTATGGCCCATTGCCTCAAACGCATTGCGCACAGGCTGAACAACAAAGGGCAGCGAATAAATAACAGAACCGATTACCAATCCGGTAAAACTAAAAGGTAAGCTATGACCGAAGATTGATATCGCCAATTGTCCCAACGGGCTGTTCGGTCCCAGTGCAATCAACAGATAAAACCCCAAAACCGTTGGCGGCAAAACCAGCGGCAAGGCAACAATGGCCCCGATTGCTTCCTTCCACCATGCCTGTGAACGTGCCAGCCACCATGCAAGCGGCGTCCCCAAAACCATCAGGATCAAGGTGGTCAGGCCCGCCAGTTTCAAGGTCAGAAGGATCGGTTCAATCATCCCCCATATCCATACCGTGTTATTATGGCACGTGCGGTTTCGCCTTTCAGAAAATCAACAAAGGCACGCGCTGCGGGGCTATCTTTCACCAAAACACAATCCTGTGCAATCGGTTGATAATAATGCGCCGGAACAATCCATTTGTCCGGCTTATCAACCACCTGCGACAGTGCGACGAACCCGACATCAACATTCTGTGTGGCAACAAATTGATAGGTCTGCGCGATATTTTCACCATAAACCAGCTTGTCTTTTAAAGGGACATACAGTTTCAAGCTTTGCAATGTTTCCACCGCCGCTTGCCCGTAAGGCGCTGTTTTGGGGTTTGCAACAGCCAGACGCACCAAATCCCCCTGTGTGAGCACATCGGGGGAAGAGGCCGGATAAAGCGCCAGTTTTCCCATTGCATAGGTGAAACGGCTGCCCATTACGGCCAGTCCCTTTTCTTCTGCCAGACGGGGGCGTTTCTGGTCTGCGGCCAAAAATACATCAAACGGTGCCCCATTGGCGATTTGGGTATAAAGCTTTCCTGTTGATCCGACACTGACCAGCGCTTCATGCCCGGTTTTCACCTGAAAGGCCTGTGCAATTTCCTTTAACGGCACACTGAAATTTGCAGCCACCGCAACATGAACAGCCTGCGCATAAACAGGCGCACTAACCAAGAGACTGATAAGAAAGATAAAAATATATTTCATATGACGCACCCTATTCCCGACCTCTTGCCTTGCAGCATTTAAGCAATCAGTTACAACAAAGGCAAAGGATTTCTCTTACGGTGTCACCTGACTTTGCAAAAACCTCAAAACAAGTTTCTGTTGCTCTACGTTCAAATAAGTAAACTTTGCCATCGCCTTAAGATGTTCTTCCCATTGGGTTGCGTTATAATCCTCAATCTTGGGCCGCGCATGGCAAATTTGGCAATCGGTTTGCCATAATTTACGGGCCATCTCCTCAATCGGTTGTTTTTCCACACTCAAGGGTTCCCCCAAGGAAATCCATCCTGTTTTTTGATCCGGCAAATCAACCTGTACCCAGTCTTTTTCTTGCGCTTTGATATCCAGTTTCATCAAAGGAGGCAGGTTTGCCAATACCGCACTATCGCTATTCGCCGCCGCATGCGCCACAACCACACCGGCACTATAAACGGTTTGCGAAGGCTTGATATCCTTATTTAGCCCCTCATGGAACGCCTGCATCCAACCCGCATAGATTTTATCAAATCGCGGCAACTTATGGGCTATGCCTTTGTGACAATCAATACAGGACTGATCGGTCTTTGCCGCCACCCCCATAACCCGTTGCGCCCGTGGGCCTTGTTTCACCGCATGCATGGCATCATAGGAATGACAGGTCTTACATTCACGCGACCCACTTTCGCGCATATAGGCCCACACGTCTTGCGCCATCACAAGACGATGATTTTCAAACTTTTCCGGCGTATCAATGGTTCCTAGCAGAGTATGCCAAACATCCTTTGCTGCAAAAATTTTGCGAATAACCTTTGGCACAAATTTTTTGGGAACATGACAATCGGCACAACCCGCACGCACACCGGAACTATTATGGAAATGGATGGAATCCTTATATTCGGCATAAGAATTATCCTTCATTTCATGGCAGGAAATACAAAATTCGGTCCGGTTGGTATAATCCATAAAACCGTGGTAACCGCCGACGACCACCACGCACAAACCAACAATAAGGCCAACCAACAGAGGGCGGGGCGCCACGTGCCAGAGCCAATTCCAAAGACGCTTCATAGACCACTCATTTTCCCGTCAGGATATCACGTTATACCTACAAGAAAACACGGTCGCTTAACAGAAGTTTATCCAATCACAATCAGGTTCAGGATTCCCTATACCTTGTTATGTCTTGTGCTTTTTCCCAGACCACCGCTCAAGAAATGCAAGCCACAGGTTGATAAGAAAACAAATCCTGAAGTGTATATCCCTTGGGGAGGCGTTTTTTACGGAGCCTTGGAAACAGGCTTCACACGATCTGAGCCTGAGCTTTTAACATGCAATTTCATCAGAAATTCCATGTACTTGGGCATTTCATCAAGACCGATCATAACACCGGGATTATCCCCATAATACGGGGGTATTTGTTGGGTAACAGGCATGTGACAACTCCTTCGACATTCTGTCCGTCAGTTGTAATAAATCCCTCAAAATCGCAGGTTCATTCTGAACCGTTTTTATGCCTTAACTCTATATGCAGTTGCAGATTCTGGCAATAGGAAAAATGTGCCTACAAGTTGATGTCACGTTTATGTCATTCAATATAAATGGCCCGAAAATCGTTCACATTCGTCAAAGTCGGACCGGGTGCGAAAAGATCACCCATTTCGAAAAAGAAACGATAGGATTGATTGCTGTCCAGATAGTCTCTTATTTTCAATCCCTTGTCCTTGGCCCGTTGGCGCGATGTCGGATCAATCCACGCCCCGGCGTTATCTTCGGACCCGTCGATCCCGTCGGTATCTGCCGCCAAGGCATAGACCATTTCGATCCCGTCCATATGATCTAAAAGACTGAGTAAAAATTCCGCATTCGGCCCACCTGCCCCTTCCGGGTTGCGAATACTCACCGTTGTTTCCCCACCACTCAGTAATACACAAGGTGCGGAAACCGGCTGCCCATAGGTCACAATCTGCTGTGCAATCGCCCCATGCATTTTGGCAATTTCACGTGCCTCGCCCTCGATACGATCACTTAGTATCAGAGAAGCAATCCCCTTATTTGCCAAAAAATCACATGCGGCCTGCAATGATCTTTGCGGGGTCGCAATCAATTTATAAGTACTTCTGGCAAAACAAGGATCATCCGGCTTGACACTTTCAACCAACAGATCATCGTATCCATTTATCCCATAACGGTCTAAAATTTCACGGGCATCCGTGCATGTCGTCACATCCCCCACCGTTGGACCAGACGCAATAACAGATGGGTCATCCCCCGGTACATCGGAAATCGCAAGACTTAAAAGCTGGGCCGGGAAACAGGCTTTTGCCAGCCGCCCGCCTTTAATGGCTGATAAGTGTTTACGAACACAGTTCATCTGATCAATCGTCGCGCCACTGTGCAACAAAGCTTTATTCACTGCCTGTTTTTGCGCGATACTGACACCCTTGGCAGGTAACGACAACAGGGCTGAGCCGCCACCGGAAATCAAGACCACAACCAAATCGTCTTCGCCCAGTTCCGACACCATATCCAATATGCGCTGCGCCGCCTGCAATCCGGCGTCATCCGGGACAGGGTGGGACGCTTCGACAACCTCGATAAACCGGGTGGGCACTTTATGACCATAGCGGGTCATAACCAACCCCTGCACCGGACCTTGCCACGCACGTTCAAAGGCCGCCGCCATTTTTGCCGCACTTTTACCGGCGCCGATAACCGTCACTTTGGCCTGACGATCATTTGGTAAATATCGTTCCAGCACAACATCGGGATCAGCCGCAGCAACCGCCGCCTCAAATGCCTGCTTCAGCATATCTTTCATGTCGGGTTACTTCTTTCGGCTTTGCGCTTTTTTAACAATATCGCTGATGACCTGACGCACAATCGGTTCGGCCTCAGCCTTCGTCATGCCCACTTTCAGGCGTGGATCATAGAGCGCCTTTAACAAAATTTGATCTGAAATCGACAGGGTTGTTCTTTTTGACTCTTCGTTGAACATAGAATCCGCAATAATCGGGCTGTCGTTGGTCAAACCAAACAACTGCACCGTTTCTTCAATCAGGCAGTGATCGGTCTTATCCGGTCGATCAGACGGGATATAGGCCCTACCCCTTGTTATTTCATAGGTTTTCTTGGCCGATATCTTGCCATAACAATTGATCCCCTTTGCCACCTGTTTGGCGAGAACTTTTTGCGGCATAAAATTGATAATTAAATTCGGCTTATCACTTTTTTGCGCCATACGCATATCCAGCTTGGTCAATCGCTGAATTTGTTGCATTAAATTAAAAAAATTGGTCACCTGTTCGCGGGTTAAGGTACCGGACGGCGAATAAATGATCGGTCCGCTCCATTTGATCAAGGGTTTGGCCTCGCGCCCCGTCTTGCCATGTTCATGTACAAACACCACCGCCATGAAATGATCCACCAAACCGTTCAGGGTTAAACGTTGCGTTTCCGCCTGTGCATTGTACGACCACAGCAAAACGAACAGTATCAACAACAATCTCATGGGTCGGCCTTTCTTTTTTTATCCTTTCCTATTGTGGCACATCGGCAGAAAACTGCAACTTTGCCAAATGGTTGTATAACTTACTAGATTCCATCAACTGATGGTGCGTACCTATTGCTTGGATGCGCCCTTGATCAATGACACAAATTCGATCTGCATTCACCACCGTTGCCAGTCGATGGGCAATGATCAAAGTCGTGCGTCCAACCATCAAACGTTCAAGGGCGGCTTGCACGACACGTTCATTTTCCGCATCCAGCGCACTTGTCGCTTCATCCAGTAAAAGAATACTCGGGTCGCGCAACAACGCGCGGGCAATCGACAGACGTTGACGCTGTCCACCGGACAAACGCATGCCCTTTTCCCCCAGAAAACTATCAAAACCATCAGGCAGTTTTTCCAGAAATTCCGTTGCCTGTGCGGCATCGGCTGCCTTTCGGACCTCGTCATTGGTGGCATCCGGTCGTCCATAACGGATATTTTCCCATGCATTTGCGGAAAAGATAACCGGATCTTGCGGCACCAATGCCATACGTTTGCGCACTTCTTCCGGGTCCGCCAACGCAATATCAACCCCGTCAATAGAAACCGAACCACGTTCCACATCAAAGAAACGCAACAGGATTTGCATCATGGTCGTTTTCCCCGCCCCGCTGGGGCCAACCAACGCAACCGTTTCCCCGGCAGCAATATCCAGTGAAATATCTTTGAGCGCCAATTCATCCGGGCGGGATGGATAACGAAAATCAACCTGATCGAACCGTACATGACCGACCGGTTTTTCCGGCAAGATAAGCGGGTTAAGCGGGGCCTTGATCTCGCTTTCGCTATCCAGCAGCTCGACCAATCGTTCGGTTGCACCGGCGGCGCGTTGCAATTCGCCCATCACTTCACTGATGATACCGACATTAAAGGCAACCATTGTGGCATAAAACAAAAAGGCGGCAAGTTCGCCCCCTGTAATCGCCCCGTTCATAACATCACGCCCACCAATCCACATGACAACCGCAATCGCCCCAAACACGAGCAAAATCACGCTTGCACTTAAAATACTGCGCGCCTGTATCCGTTTCACCGCCGCCTGAAAGGCACCGGAGACTTCCCCCAGAAAACGACGTTCATCTTCGCGTTCATGGGTAAAGGCCTGCACCGTATGGATGGCGTTGATGGTTTCTTCAGCAAAGGCCCCGACATCGGCTACACGGTCCTGACTTTCCTTGGAAAGCGTACGTACCTTGCGCCCGTAAATGACAATCGGGGCCACTACCAACGGCACAACCAATAAAACAATCCCTGTCAATTTGGCGTTGGTAATAAACAACATGGCCACACCACCCAGCAAATTCAGGAAATTGCGCAAGGCCATTGAGGCACTGGAACCAATGACCGACTGCAACAACGTGGTATCTGTTGTCAGACGCGACAGTATCTCCCCCGTGCGGGTGACTTCAAAAAACGCACTATGTAAGGAAAGAATACGTTGAAAGACCGCTTGGCGAATATCGGCGACAACCCGTTCCCCAATCCAGGAAACCATGAAAAATCGCAAGAACGTCCCAGCCGCCATCACAACCGCCAAGATCAACAAAAACACAAGCGCATTATCAAGTGCCTGCGGGTTTTGCGCCGTAAAGCCGGCATCAATCAGTTGCTTAAGCCCCTGCCCCAGCCCCAGTGTCGCCCCCACGGTTGTAATCAGGGCAACAAAAGCCAGCAACACGCGGGGTTTATAGGGCGCAAGAAAGGAAAAAAGCCGGATCAGGACATGAAAATTTTTACTTTTAGGACGATCCATGAGGCGCGGTGAAGAAGCCACTTTATTTTTATCCTTATATTATAAGTGGCTTCAAAGATAGGCGGGCAATCGAAATCCGGCAAGGGAGAGATAATTGTACGAAGGTTTCAGGATACACTAACGCGCAAAAATATCACGCAGGAACGCACGTGTTTGTGCCCAGCTATCGGCATCGGCGGCGGCATTATATCCCACCGGCATTTTAAAACGTTTCGCAAAATCATCGGCATCCGGGTTGGTGAAGCTATGAACTGCCCCGGGATAATTGACAAAGCGAAAATCGACATCTGCATCCTGCATTTCCTGTTTAATAGCTGCAATTTCTTCCGGCTTAACAAACGGATCATCCGCACCGTTAAAGGCACGCACCTGTGCCTTGATCACGCCTTTCTCGGCCTTTGTCATCGGTTTTAACGAACCGTGATAACTGATTACGCCATCCAGATCACGCCCCGTGCGGGCTGCATGCAGGACAACACCACCGCCAAAACAATACCCAATCGCCGCCGTTTTCCCCCCGTCCACTTCCGGCTGACTTTTCAACAGGGCATGGGCGGCATCAAAGCGTTTTTCAGCCACGGCAATGTTGGACATGGTTTCCATCATAAACGTTTTAGCATCTTTGGGATGGTCTGCCAGTTTACCTGTCCCATACATATCCAGTGCGAGTGCGGTATAACCCAAACTTGCCAGCATCTCTGCACGTTTGCGGGCATATGGATTATGTCCCCACCATTCATGCACCACCAAAACGCCGGGGCGTGCACCGGTTACAGAATCATCGTAAGCAAGATAGCCGGTCATTTCCTGACCATCGACCCAATATTTAACATCCTGACCAATGACTTTTGCCTGTGCTGTTGACAAGGCAAACATGCCCAAGATCAAGGAAAGTGCGAAACGAAACATGGCATTCTCCATAAAATATAAAAGCTATTTAATAAATTAGAACCACTCTAACAGCAGTTTGGTACAAGTGATGAAAATTGCAAGTGCTTGCTGTTTTTTATTGTTTGAACTAGTTTCTTAACCCTAGATTCCCGATACGGGTTTCACCAACGCATAAAGTGGATGAGGGAAATGCGTCACATAGTCATCGGTCTTGTTATCGGTCTGGTCGTTGGCGTCATTCTCGGCGTAACGGTTCTGACACCCCAAATTAAAAGCCACACGGCCTCCAAGGCCGTTTTGAAAGACCGTGAACTGACCGGGGATAACAAAGAAGCTCCCGTTGTCTTATCCGCCTTGCAAGACGGGGATGCAATCCACTGGCGCTCTGCCCCGCCGTTTCCATCTGATCATCCCAATGTAAGTGCACAGGCACAAAAGTTCTCTAAACAACTGGCCCTGCTGTCCGGTGATAAGATGATTTTACCGATCCTGCCCGCCAAAGATGTCATTGGCGCAGACCGGTTGTTTAACGCCATTGCATCAGGCCGGATTGACGCCCTGTTTTCCACCGCAGAGATTGCCGCCGATAAAGAACCCGCCCTTTCACTGTTTTCAGCACTTCCCTTCGGCCCGAATGCTGCCGATATGATGGCCTGGTTGCAGGTCGGAAACGGCACCCTCAAGCTTAAAAACATTTTCGCCAAGCACAATGTGACAGCTCTCGTCTGCGGGTACCTTCCGCCTGAGGCCTCAGGCTGGTTTGTCAACGAATTGCACAATGCAGAACAAATCAAAGAGCTACGCATCCGTGTCACAGGTTTGGGCGCAAAAGTCTGGGCAAAGGCCGGTGCAAAAGTAAACGCAATCTCGGCCGAAGAAGTCCCGAACGCTTTCGATCAGGGGCAACTGGACGGGGCCATTTTTTCCGCCCCGTCACAAGATGCGAAATCGGGCTACAGCCGCTACGCCAAAAACTATTATTTCCCCGGTTGGCAAAATCAGGGGCAACCCCTCTTATTGTTGATCAATACCCGTGCCTGGAAACAATTGGATCAGGAACGTCAATCCCTTTTGAAAACATCTTGTGATCAACGGAGCGCGATTGAACTGGCAAAAGCCCCGCAAGAACAATTCAAAGGCTTAAGCGACCTTATCAAACAAGACGTCAGACTCAAACGTATGCCCAGCTATATATTGGACCCGCTTAAACAAGCATGGGAACAGGTTCTGGCAGAAGAAGTCAGAAAAGATCAAAGCGTTCTGGAAGTCTGGGAAAGCCTGAATATCTTTTTGAAAAACAGGAAGACATGGCAGGAAATGAGCCAGCTAAAAGATGATCCCTCTGATTTTTAAACACCGCCAAGACCGCGATAAAGGAAAGGAAACGAATCCAATATCTTCTTTTTGCAGTAAGTGCAAAAAAACCGTTTTTTTGCATTTTTTCATTCAAAATGATGCTCTGCTCTCTCCATAACCCTGAAGAGAGCAGAAACGGTTCACTGGAATCTTTTATAAACAATCAGTTAGAGATCTCCACATCCTCTTTGTTATTTTTATAAAAACTTCAAGTTGGACGTTTTTAAACTATTGCCAAACCCGAACGGATTGATAATATATCGCCGATCGATTCACAGAATTCTAAGCTTAGGAGAATTAAGTATGCGTAAAGTTCTGGCTCTGGCCGTTGCCGGCATGGTGGCTTTTGCAAGCGGTTCTGCACTGGCAGACGGCGACGCAGAAAAAGGCGAGCAAGTATTTAAAAAATGCAAGTCTTGCCACACCATCGAACAAGGCGGCAAACATAAAGTAGGTCCAAACCTGTTTGGTGCATTCGGCCGTGCCGGCGGCGCTGCTGAAGGTTACAAATACTCCAAAGGTTACTTGGCTGCGGCTGGCCAACTGTCTTGGGACGATGCGGCCCTGATGGAATACCTCTTGGACCCGTCCAAATACCTGTCTGACAAAGCCGGTGAGAAAGTTAAATCCAAAATGACTTTCAAACTGAAAAAAGAACAAGACCGCAAAGACGTGATCGCTTACTTGAAAGCAAACATGTAAGCCATCAAACGCCTTATTTGCGTTTTTTTGATCAAAAAGCCGTAAAGGGATTTACCTTTACGGCTTTTTTTATTATTCCGAATTGAGGCGCAACAAAACAATCAAAAGACAGTAAAGATAGCTTTAAACGTGTATATATAAATGATAATGTCCGTAAGTATTTTTTCTTTCTAGCCTTTCCATAAAACAACACGCGATGTAAGACAGCACAATGAAGACAGGTTTCTATACAATGCGTGATTTTCTTTTTTCTCTCTCCCTCATCAGCTTTTTACTTTTTCTATCCCCTCAGATTGCACACGGCGTTGAAGTCAGTGCCCAAGGGATTAACAAGCGACAAGCGTTAAACAACGCTTTGCGCCAAGCTGTTGAGATGAGTTTGGGAACAAATCTGCAAAGCAATACGCTGGTTGAAAATTTCCAGATCGTGCGCCAGCAAATCCTGACACATACGCGTGGTTTTGTAAGCAGCTACAAAATTCTAAAAGAAGACAGCACCGCACAAGGGATGTTCAACATCACAATTGATGCGACAATCGATGAGCAGAACATTGAAGACAGCGCAACAGCCCTTGCAACCTTAATGAAAATGGCATCTCATCCGCGTGTTTTGGTGGCAGCCCAAGATGATGATTTTGATGCGATTTCAAGCCTGAGCGATGAGTTTCGTATTTTAAGCGAAGCGGTGGAAACCACATTACGCGATGATTTCCGTTTCCAGATTCTCGACAGTGAAGCCATCCGCCTTCAAGATCGCAACACCTATCGTTTTACAGATCGTAAAAACAATCTCAAACGGGCCAAAAAATCCGGTGCCGATTTTATTATTTTCGTAGAATTGCTAAAAGGGCAAAAGGCGCCTTATACCCTGCGCCTTGAAAGCGTGGATGTTGCCAATGGTCGTTCCATCGACAAACGCGAAACCGACTTTGCAATGACCGATTGGACCAGAGACACCCAAAACGATCGAAATGCCATTATTTTGCAGGCCAGAGAACATATTTACGGCCCCAGCGCCCAAATCGGGGCCACCCTTGTCGATGTCCTTCAAAAAGAAGTCTATGACGATGGTCAGGATTACCGGATCAGTTTTCAACGCTTCGATCCCAAACTCATAGAATTTCTGGCAACCGATTTAACCAATTTAAACGGTTATGTTCGCCATAAAGTCACTTATCAGAAAAAAAATGCTCTCAGCCTTTCCTATTGGTCTTTATTAAAACCCGGTGCCTTGAATACAGAGATATCCGCCCTTTTACATAATCGCGATATCCCTTTCGATTTCAAAGTCCGAAACCGGCAACTGACCTATCGTTTTAACGACCCGATGTTTGAATAATTTATCTGTATGTTCAGGGGATAAACATGACACGTTTCACACAACCACTTTTAATGATGGCATTGGCTATCTTCACTCTTTTTGGCATGCGCTTACCTGCTGCACAAGCCGCCGAACTTCCCTACTTGATGATTATGGGTGAAGATGGCGATATGGACGCTGTGCCACGCGACAGCCGCGTCTTTCGTCGTGTTTTAAATGAACTCAGTGAAACCATGAATATGGACGGTTTCGACGTCTATGACGAAACAGCCATTACATTGGATGATTTTGCACAAGGCCGCTCCCGGCGCAGTGACGCGGAACTGATTGATATCGCGCGCGCTGTAAAACGCCCGCCCATTGATATTGTCGTCTTATTTGAAATTTACGCCAGCGCAGAACGGCTGGATTACACCACCAAGGTCCGCACCCGTCTGTCTGGTCGCCTTCTAGATGTTCATTCCGGTCGCCGCCTCGGAAATTTTGAAATTGCGTCTCCCCGCAATTTTCGCGCACCGGTCAACTGTAACCGGGAATGCATTCTGGAAACCGTCGGCAATAATGCCCGCCTGCTGGCCCGTGATGTCGCTGATGTTCTGGTTCAAAAACTCGGGGACGAAGTTGATTACGGTTACAACGACCAAGATGATGATTTTGCCACAGACGATAAGGCCTCACAAAATGGTGGCACACCGGTTGCCCGCCGTGCAGGCAATGATGGTTGCCGGGGGCGCGCACAGGATGTCTTTATGAATTTCCGCAATTTCACCGAACAGGAAATGCTGGATATGGAAGATGTCATTCTTGCCAAGTTCTCCTGTTATATCGACCACCGCCCGGCGGCTACGTTCGGTCGAACCCACGAATATGTCTATAAAACCCGTCTTCATACCGGAAAACTCAAACGCAATCTCGTGCGTGCGCTTGAGTATCTCGGCATGCCGGGCCGTGTGACCTATCAGGGGAAAGAGTTCACCATTTCCAAAGTGAACAAACGCCGCAGCCGTTACTACAACGATGGCGATAAGTGGTAGCGTTCTTTAGCAAGGCGGTCATTTTTTATAATTTATGACCGTCTTCACAAAACCGTTCACCCCCTTTCATAGACCGAACATACATATAAAAATGAGGGCGAGATCTTGAAAGTATCTTTTCTAATTACAGCAATCCTCTGCTTGGGAATTTATACGACTGCCCATGCGCAGGACGGTTGGCAAGAAGCGACACCTGACGGCCTGACGGATTGGACAAACGGTTATGTCGAAGCCACCGGGCAAGGCACATCACGTTACATGGGAAACCGTGTGCAGGAAGAACTGATGGCCAAACAGGCAGCGCGAACAACCGCACAAGCCCGCCTGCTGGAAATCATCAAGGGGATTCGCCTGACGGGACTGACCACCATCGCCACCTTGGGCCGGGGCGATACACGGGCAGCCACCCGGATTAAAGGTACCTTGCGCGGTGCGCGTCAAATTGCCGAACAGGTCTCGTGGCATGAAGACAAAACATCCCGCCGGGGTGAAACCGTTCTGGCCGAAGTCACTTTACGTGTTTGCATCACACCAACCTGTCAGGCCACCACGCAAAACCTGACGGGTGCTACTCTCAACTTACCCCAAAAAACAAATCCGTCTTCAAAACCGGTTTCTTCCAACAATGAAACCACCTCCGTCATCATTGATTTGGAACAGGCGCTTTATCTTCCCGCCCTTGCCCCGGAAATTATCGACGAAAAAGACAAAACGATCTATTCGCAAGACAGTGTTGATGCTGAGATTACCGCCCATACCGGTTTGATCCATTATGCCAAAGATATTGCCAAAGCAAAAAAAATGTCCGTCAGCGGGTCAAACCCGTTAATCATCAAAGCCGTTGGTGTCTCCCCTGATAATCGAATTGTTCTTTCTGAAGCCGATGGTCAAAAAATCAACGCCTTGGACGCTTTGAAACAAGGCCACCTGATCGTTGCACTGGATTAAGCCGATGGTTCAGTCTGTTTCATATCGCCTGTTGTTTATCGGTTGTGCCGCAAGTTTCCTGATGTCCCAGCAACTGTGTGCACAAGACGACTGGCTGGATAAAATCGATAACCAATACGAAGAAATATTTGAAAAGACAGATCAAGCCTTTGACCGGGCTGTACGCGAAGGTGTCGCAGAACTCGATCAGGAACTTGCTGATATCTGGGGGGAAAGTCGTCAACTCCCCGATGCAAAAGTTTGGGTCGGCTATAGTCAAGACCGAAAAACCCGCATTATCGTTGACTATGATAAAGGCGAAATGTCGATTGAGGGGTTTGAACGTACTCAAAATGATCTGATGCGGGACTTTCAGGATCTTTTATTGGAAGATAGCGAGCAACTGAATGAACGCGCTGCCCTTCGCCGCAAGTTGATTGAAAAAACATCTGCCTTTCGCGACGACTGGCCAACACAAACACCACGCAAACGCATAGAACGCCCACGACATAGACCTGAACGTCAATGGCAGGCGGATAAACCTTCACAGACCCAACAGTCTGAGCGTAAGCGCAGCTACGAACTATCCAAAATAATTGCACCGCGCACGCAACCCAAATTTATGACGCGTGAACTGGCCCTACCCCAAGGAAAACGGGCAAGTCTCGCCCGACTGACCCTTCCCCTACGCACAGACAGAGATCGTTTAAGTGCGCAAGCCTTGCAGGATCCTGTGGAAGAGGTCGCAACCAAATATGGATTGCCCCGTTCGTTGATTTTATCCGTCATCAAAAATGAAAGTGCTTTTAACCCGCGCGCACGTTCGCCTGCCAATGCCTTTGGTTTGATGCAACTGGTCGCCACCAGTGGCGGGAAAGAGGCCTATAGCTACTTAAAAGGCAAGCAGGTCATTCCCAGCGTGGAGGTTCTTTATGACCCGGACAAAAATATTATGTTGGGGGCCACCTATCTGCATTTACTCAACACCCGTTATTTCGGCAAAGTCAAAGACGACCTCGCCCGGCAATATCTTGTGATTTCCGCCTACAACACCGGACCCGGCAATGTGGCAAAGGCCTTTACCGGAAAAATGAAATTAAAACCGGCCATTCAAAAAATAAACACAATGAACGCCCAACAAATTTATCAATACCTGCAAGAAAATCTGCCCTATGCAGAAACCAAAACCTATTTAAGTCGCGTCAGCAAAGACACCAAAACCTTCGCAAGCTGGGATGCGTAGCTATGCGAAAAGCCTATATCAAAGACGAGGTCTGTAAGATGATTAAAAAACTTGTTCTCCCCTTTTTAGCAGTCGCTTTTCTCAGCGCCTGTCAAACGACCGGCCCTTTACGTCCCGGCGAAGTTATGGGCAGCGATATCGGATCTATTCTGTCTTCTGAGGCCGGTCTGGATCTTGATGTCCGTGACGAAGTAAAAATGAATAGCGAAATAGAAAAAGCCCTGTTCTTTTCTGAAAACGGTTTAACGACAAGGTGGTACGCAGGTGTCAGTGCCCGCATTCGCCCCACCGGTGATGTCCGTGATCGCCGGGACCGCGATTGTCGGCGGTTTCGTCACAGTGTCATGGTCAATTCAGACTGGTACAATGGAACCGCAATTGCCTGTCGTGAACGCAACATCCCTTGGTATCTGATCTCTAACCGCTGGGACCGTCAACCCGATTTTGATTCCGACCTGCAACCTGACTGGCCGAGACAACCGATCGAACGTGGTCGCAGACAAGGACAAGGCAAGTGGGAAAATTTATCCGATGATCTACGCGGCAATCCCGCAGACCGATCCCTTGATGATTTTGGACCCCGCAATGGTCAAAGCTGGTAAAAACATGGATGAATCTTCTTCACTGTGCGGGGTGCGCGCTTTACCATGTCAAGGGAAATGGACGCAATCTGTTGAGTGCGAATAAAAAATCGCCCTAATCCTTTCATAGTATTCTTAAAAATACGACCAGACCTAGACCAAGGCATGTTTTTCACTACAATAGCGAAAAGACATTCAAGGAACGGACCGTTATGGGATCAGAAGAATTATTGCTGGAATCAGGCAAAAGCAGTGAACTGAGTGCTGTTTTACATACAATATCGGAAAGTGAAATCAACGGCGAGCCCAAGTTCCCCCCCAATGTATGCCGCGAGTTGGGCAAGATGGTGGTCTGTCGCACCTACGCCACACCGATCATGGAATTGTGCCACCTGATTGTCTGCGCCCATGATCTTTCCCCGCAAAAAGGTCGTTATGAATTCCTGTTTTGGGATAGCGGAGCCGCCCATAGCACCAATTTCCGCCAGTATTGCCATTGCGCCCTGCAAAGCTATGACGGGGGTCGGCTGACCATCGACACCAATGGTCTGCAAATTCAATATAGTGACGGTGGTTTTGCCATTCAGTTCAGCCGCATGCCTGTCTTGTCGGCCATGATGGAATTTTTACTCACCGCGTTGGGATATTGCGATATTGATGATATTTTTCAAACCATGCTCGTCGGTGATTTAAGTCGCAAATCCGTGTCCGAAGCCGCCAATGCCCTATCGCGTCTTGTCTATGCCTATTTGCGCGAACATCTGCCCACCGCCCAATCACAACGCAAATTTCGTAAAATTCTCGCCTTTTGCGCCGATGATGTGGATGCGATTGACGACCCTATGATTTTAGAATTCTGGCAAGAGGCCTCCGTCGATGAGGATAAAGGCGTCGATTTCAAGACATTTGATAGTGTTTTATCCACCTTCATCCGTGCCATTCAGGCAGTGGAAAGTGCCCGCAGTCTTATGGCACTGAACTATGCCTGCACCATCGGATCTAATCGTGAGGCAGGCGAAATCGACCCGGATATTCTGTCTGAAACATTGGACAGTGTTTCAGAAACCATATCGCCGTTGATGCAATTAAGCTCCCCCCCGGTCGATCAGGTCAAATTCCTCAACAAACAGGAAACATCCCACCTTGAAAACCTTTTAGGGGCAGGTGAATTGGCATTACGCTTACCTTTATCGATTTTACGCGCCAACATTTTTACCAAAACTCAAGCCAGATTGACACAAGCCTTGCGCAAACAACAAGGCTCCCTGCAATTAAAAGAGATCATCGCGCAAGGACCGGAAGAAACCTATCAGGATCGTCAAATCACTTACCAAAACCTAAGTCATCATATTGAACGCAGCATCTATGCCAGCCTGCATGCCCTGGCTCTGGCACGCTCGCACGAAACGATTTCCGTCATGCTGAAACTGGACCCCCGCATCGATTTTTCCCCCTTATCTGAACATTTGGGACTGGATACAACCCCGGATCAGGACAATGTCGTGCAACTCCATTCCAGACGGATTGCCGATCATTTCATCGAACTGGTACAAAAAAGCGAAAATGTTGGCCAGGATATCGCCCAGCTTATGCAAAATGCACAAAAAGCCTATAGCGGATTATCGCGCAAAGGCTTTAAGGATGATGTGTCTCAATCTCCCGATCTGGTTCAGGCCTTCTCCTTGGGGGCCGCTCTTCTGCTGGATGTCGCGCGCGATATCGAGGCCTTTCTCGAACGTCTTGATCAGACCAATCTAAGCGAAGGCAATTGGCAGAAACAATTTTCACACGATCTCGCCGTTTTTTGCGGACAGTTCGACAAAATCTATGCGAGAGGCTGACCATGACAGACACCATCCCCAAACATGCCGAAACCATTTTTCACATGCTTGATCATTTCGATAGTCTGATGCAAAAAACCGATACATCCCATAACATCATCGGGTTCAGCGAACTATATGCCTATGCCACGCAGGGCGATCATGTTCCCACCCCCGCGCTAAAGGAAGCTTTGTCTTCAAGCCTGAAAATGCGCCGGGATCTGAAACGACTGCTTAACAAACAATCCATTGCAACAATGATGCGCGCGGCTGCGGCAAGCTCTGGTCAAATTGAGCGCCGCGAGGGCGATGGTTTCGTCATTACATTGCGCCCTTCACAGGCTGACAAAAATCAAATTTATCTGTTAATTCACAGCGAAGACCGTGACGATTCTCCCTCTCTTTTGTTTGTTGAGGAAGAAAACGGCCCCTTCCATCGCCTTGTTATTGAGGATTTTTATGACGGGGAAGCGCAGATTTTATTGTCTGTGCAAGATGATATCGTCAAAGCCTTGCGTAAACCGAAAGTTGACGTCATTCTGCGGTAATGTCGATTAGAATTTACATAGCCACAACGGAAGGCCCGGTTGAAGTTCAACGCATCACGCGTGAGGACCCGAACGTGCGCAGCGTTATCTGTCTGGATGGTACAGCCAAGGCCTTGCCGATTTCGCGCGCCTATGACAGTTTTGTCAAAGAACCCACCGGCATTATTCAACGTTCCTACCTACATTGCGCCTTTCGCATGGATGTGGACAAACCGATTACAGACGGCAACAGCTGGCAACTTGGTGCCTTTGTCGCCCATGCCCTGTTTCAGGAAAACCAACTGGCCTCGTCTGAGGATAAAGTGCTCAATGCCATTTGGCTCAGCGGCGAAGTCGACCGGGATTTAAATGTCCGCCCCGTCGATCATATCGAGGAAAAGCTACTGGCCTCCAAAGATTTATTTGAACGCCTGCGCGCAGAGGACGTGCGCGTTTTTTGCTTCATTCCCGGTGGGGCCGGGCTTGTTCCCGATGATGATTTTCTGGAACGTATGAACATCGATGGCGATATGTTGCGCCTTGAATCTATCATCACCGTGAAACGGATTCTTAATCGTTTCGATCTGGAAGATGTCTATACCAAACTCGAAGAAGAAAAAGCCGCTGCGGCTGAAGATGCGGGGGATGATGTTGACGAGGGTGAAGAAATCGACCTTTACAAGCCAGACCTGAATGCACCGGAACCGATCAAAGATCATCGCATGGCGAAGATCATCGCCCTTGTTGTCTGTATCATCGCTTTATTCACCGGGCTTTATCTGCAATTTGAGGACAATATCATCGCCTTGCGTTCCGGCAGTTTAAAAATCGGTATATCCGAATTACGTGCAAACGATGACAAAGGCTGCACAGAACCAAATATCATCCCGTTATCGCGAGATGGGAATGCTTTTCCCGCCAGCCCCCTGGACGGTCTATGCGCCCTTGAAATCACCATCAATAATGTCGGTGCCCCGGCTTATATGTGGGCCTATGCCCAGCGCATTGAAGACGGGCACCTTCTGATGGCTGACCGCGAAAGCCTGCTGCAACCTGAATTACAGAAAGGCCTGATCGGCTGGCGTTTAATTTTGCCGAAAAACCTGAAACGGTCTATAGATTACAGGGTTGTCGCGCTTGCCTCTTCCAGCCCGCTGGGGGATGCTGTCAACCGCATGATCCGGCGAACAGTTGAAAATGGCAAACCCGATTGGGAAGCTATCAAGGCCCAGTTCAGCGAAGAAAAAATCACTGTTATCAGTACATTGCATTCCTTGGAATACTAAAAATTATCCAATGAACTGTTCCTGCAAAATCCGTTCTTCCAGATTATGCTCGGGATCATAAAGGACATTGGAAAAGTGGCTGCGATCTTCATAGACCTTGACCTTCACCACATCACGAAATTCATTAAAATCGGCAGACGCGCCGACCGGACGTTTGTCCTCGCTTAGAATTTCGAAATCAACCGTTGCACTTTGCGGCAGGATTGCCCCGCGCCAACGTCTTGGGCGATAGGCGGAAATAGCCGTTAAAGCCAATACCCCCGCCCCCAACGGCAGGATCGGACCATATGCCGACATGTTATAAGCTGTCGATCCGGCAGGTGTGGAAATCAACAATCCATCACAGACCATTTCATCCAGACGGACAACACCATCCACACTGACACGGATATGCGCAGCCTGCCCTGTTTCACGAAACAGGGAGACTTCGTTAAACGCAATCGCTTCTTTGACTTTGCCGCCTTTGCAAACCGCTTCCATACGCAAAGGGTGCAGTTCAAAGGCTTCCATGCGTCGAATGCGTCCCATCAGGTCGTTTTCACGATATTCATTCATCAAAAAACCGACCGATCCCCGGTTCATCCCAAAAACAGGTTTGTTCAAATGCAGATATTTATGAAGGGTGCGCAACATAAACCCGTCCCCGCCCAAGGCGACGATAACATCGGCCTTGTCCGGGCGCACATGGTCATATTTCCCACACAGGCGGGACATGGCATCCTGTGCGCTATCGGATTTACCGGCAACGAAGGCTATTTTCGGATCGGACATTTGCAAAACCCCATTCAGCTTTGCGCACACTATAGACTCAGGATCAACCGCCTGTCACGCTCATATGACGATTAAGCGCAGGACCGTCTTCACTTTCATCAATAATAAACTCATGGCCCTTGGGTTTCAGGTTAAGGGCCGTATCAATGGCATGTTGCAATGGCTCGTTACTTTCACTCGCACGCACCACTTCGCGCAGGTCCAGATTATTATCCTGACCCAAACACATATACAGCACCCCTTTGCAGGTCAGGCGCATGCGATTGCAGCTTTCACAAAAACCGTGGCTCATGGGCGTAATAAAACCAATCCGGTTGCCCGTTTCTTTAACATCGACATAACGCGCCGGGCCACCTGTGGCATAATCGGTATCAGAAAGGGTCCAACGTTGGGAAATCCGGTCGCGCACCTCGCTCAACGGCAAGTAATGATCCACACGTGATCCGCCAATTTCCCCCAACGGCATGGTTTCAATAAAGGTCAGGTCAAACCCGTTATCAGCCACAAACGTCAACAGATCGTCCAATTCCTGATCTGTTTGCCCTTTCAAGGCAACTGTATTCAGCTTGACCTTAAGGCCCGCATTTTTTGCAGCCTGCAATCCGGCAAGCACCTTGTCCAATTTACCGAACCGCGTAATTTCTGTAAAACGATCACTGTCTAAGGTATCCAGCGAGACATTGATCCGGCGCACACCAAGTTCCACCAGTTTATCGGCATATTTCGTCAACTGCGACCCGTTGGTGGTCAAGGTCAGTTCTTTCAAATCACCTGTTTTTAAATGACGTGAAAGTTTTTCAATCAGATTGATAATGCCGTGACGAACCAGCGGTTCCCCGCCCGTCAAACGGATTTTGGTCACGCCGCGTCGAATAAAGGCCGTACAGATCCGATCCATTTCTTCAAAGGATAGAATCTCCTGTCGTGGTAAAAACGACATATCTTCCGACATACAATAGGTACAACGAAAATCGCAGCGGTCCGTGACGGAAACGCGTAGATAAGTAATCGTTCGACCGAAGGCATCCTTCATGGGTGAGGGCTCTTTTTCTCTGTTGGTGCGGACATGCTTATACCCATAACAGAATAGCCCAAATGACGATGATCAAAAACCCGCAATAAATTACGGATATTCATCCTGTTTTACAGTATGCCCATGATTAAGCGGTCCATGCCCGCGACCATAGCGCGGCGCGGTGCGAATGGCTTCAAAAACATATGATTTCGCACGCTTCACAGCCTGTTGCAACGTCATGCCCTGCGCAAGTCCGCAAGCAATGGCGGAGGCGGTTGTACAGCCTGTGCCATGCGTATGACGGGTTAACAAACGTTCGCCTTCGTAAACATGGCATTGACCATCATTCAGATAAAGATAATCCGTCACCATCTCGCTTGTTTCATCAAGATGACCGCCTTTCATCAAAACGGCCTTTGGTCCCAGCGTAAATAAAATATCTGCCGCTGCTTTCATATCATCCGGGGTCTGGATAGACAGCCCGCTTAGTTTTTCAGCCTCCGACACATTGGGGGTCAAAACCGTTGCGCGTGGGATAAGTCGGGTTGTCAGAGCTTCAAGCGCCTGATCCGCCAATAATGATGCCCCACCCTTTGCCACCATGACCGGATCCACGATCATCGGAAGATCCAGCGCCAACTCATCCAGCACATCACAAATCGCATGGATTGCGCCCGGTTGGCTCAACATCCCCGTTTTCAGGCAGTCTGCCCCGATATCGCTTAAAACCACACGGATTTGTTCTTTGATAAAATCAACAGGGACATCATGGATGGCTGTTACACCTTCGGTATTTTGCGCTGTAAGGGCCGTAATAGCTGTCATGGCATACCCGCCAAGACACGTCACCGTTTTTAAATCTGCCTGAATGCCAGCCCCGCCGCCACTGTCCGAACCGGCAATAATTAAGACGCGCCCGTTCATGAGACCTCGACCACCGCAGCCACGATATCATCCACGACTTCCTCGACCAAGGCCGGGTCTTGACCTTCCGCCATCACGCGGATCAGGGGTTCTGTGCCGGATTTACGAATAAGGACGCGACCCGCGCCATTCAAACGGCCTTCCCCTTCCTCAATCGCTTGCTGGACACTTTCTTCATCCAACGGGAACGTATTACCGTAACGCACATTTTTCAAAATCTGCGGAAAGGGATCAAACAGTCGACACACCTGCGAGGTGGGTTGTCCGCGTTCCACAATCACCGCCAAGACCTGCAAGGCTGCAACAAGGCCGTCCCCGGTTGTGGCATAATCGCCCAGAACAATATGACCGGATTGTTCGCCACCAATATTGAACCCGTCCGCGCGCATCCGTTCGACCACATAACGGTCGCCGACTTGTGTACGTTGCAACGTCAAACCTTGATCTTCCAGATATTTTTCCAGCCCCATATTGGACATGACGGTTGCAACCAGACCACCACCTTTCAACAATCCGCGCTTGTGCAGATGGGTGGTCACCAGCCCCATAATCTGATCCCCGTCAATCACATCGCCATTTTCATCGCAAATGATCAAACGGTCCGCATCCCCATCCAAGGCAATCCCGATATCGGCCTTATGGGTGACAACCTGCTGGCTGAGGGTATCTGTTGCCGTCGATCCGCAATCTTTATTGATGTTAAACCCGTTCGGCGTCACACCAACGGGGATGACCTCCGCCCCCAGTTCCCATAACACTGCCGGGGCCACTTTATAGGCCGCACCATTGGCGCAATCGACAACGATTTTAAGGCCATCAAGACGTAAATCTTCGGGAAAAGTCTTTTTGGCAAATTCCACATATCGACCCGATGCATCTTCCAGACGGGTCGCACGGCCCAGTTTTTCCGGTGATACAAATTGGGACGACAAATCGCTTTCAATCAATTCTTCCAGTTTTAATTCGACATTGTCCGGCAGCTTATACCCATCGGGACCAAACAGCTTGATCCCGTTATCGCCAAACGGATTATGCGATGCAGATATCATCACCCCCAGATCACAGCGCATGGAATGGGTCAACATGGCAACCGCAGGCGTGGGCATCGGACCGACCAATAAAACATCCATCCCCATCGCCACAAACCCCGATACCAGGGCCGGTTCGATCATATAACCGGACAAGCGTGTATCCTTGCCAATAACAACCCGGTGACGGTGAGTACCCCGGACAAAATAATGTCCGGCTGCCATACCGACTTTCATCGCAATTTCCGCCGTCATCGGATAGATATTTGCCGTCCCGCGAATACCGTCTGTGCCAAAGAGTTTCCGTGTCATACCGTTCGTCTTTTCCTTGCTGTCCGCCCCACCGTGGGATCGACAAATTGATCTCATTCAGGTTTAGCACTTGGGCAATTCAAGCGCAAATGTTAGCCTGTGTTTCCCTGCTTTTTTTGTTATTTCCCCATGAAAACCATCAAACATCCCGTCTTTGTCGAAACAGAAGAAAAAAAATCACGCTTTCTGGCCTTTCTCCTGCCCTATTCTGTGCTGGATAGTGAACTGGACCGCCTGCGACGTGAACATCCCAAAGCCAATCATCATGTCAGTGCCTTTCGCGCGTTTGATGGCAAAAAACGCCTTATTGAAGAGGCACCACCTTTAAGCTACGTCAAACCCGGCAGATAAGTTAATAACACCAGACATCCAAGGCTTGCTTGGTTTCAGCAACATCATGTACACGCACGATCTGGACCCCTACATCCGCCCCTTTCAACACCGCAGCAAGCGAGCCGGGCAGACGATCTTTTGCCGGAATATCACCGCAGATTTTCGCGATAAAGCTTTTGCGTGATGCCCCAAGCAGAATAGGACACCCCAGCCCGTGATAAAGGCCAATACGGTTCATAATTTCCATATTATGATCCAGCGTCTTACCAAACCCGATACCGGGGTCAATACAGATATTTTCCCGTTTCAGGCCAGCTTCTTCACAGACGCGGATGCGGTCTTGCAGGTAATCAAACACATCCAGCGCGCAGTCTTCATAAACCGGATTATCCTGCATGGTTTGCGGTTCGCCCTGCATATGCATCAACATCACGGGTACACCACTTTGAACGGCAACTTCCAGCGCACCATCGCCTTCAAGGGCGGTTACGTCATTAATAATATCAGCACCCGCTGCCACCGCTTCGACCATGACGTCTGCATGTCGTGTATCAATGGAGATTTTCGCCCCTAAACCCTTTAACCCGCGAATGACGGGAACAACACGGCGGACCTCTTCCTCAAAACCCACAGCGGCCGCACCCGGGCGTGTTGATTCCCCCCCGATATCCAGAATATCCGCACCCGCTGCCAGCAGGGCTTTCCCATGCGCAATTGCGTCAGACGCATCGTAATTATCACCCCCATCTGAAAAGCTGTCCGGGGTGACATTGACAATTCCCATAATCAAAGGACGGCGTCCGACCTCAAGCCCGGCAAATCGCCGAATTGGACTTTCCAAACGTTCCAGCATTTTGCCAACATGGGCAACAAGGTCTTCGCCTTCCTCGTTTGCCCATTGCATTAAATCACTATGTGTAGAGGTAAAACGCCAGACACCCCCATCCAGACGAACAGCAATTTCATAAAGCGGGAAGTCAAAGCCACCCTCTATAAACGGGGCCAGTGGTCGAAGATAGACCGCCTTGGCAAGATCAAGTTCAGGGGAACAAAACCCGCTGGGCCAGGATGGTGAACCGAATGTGTCCGTATGGAATGTCATTATCTTACCCCAAAAAACAAATCACCCCGCAGAATATGCGGGGTGATAAGGTGTTTAAAGATTACTCACCCGGTTGCGGTTCCGGCTCAACGCCGTTGCCATCCGAAGAGTCTTTCTTATGGCCTGCTGTCGGGATCGTACTGCGACGTTTCCCGTCACCGCCCGCCGCGCCGCCGGTGCCGCCGCGTTTTGGCGGGTTACCGTTTAACAGTTCGCGGATTTCATCACCGGACAGGGTTTCAAATTCAATCAACCCATTCCCGATAATATCCAGTTGATCGCGGAAATCTGTGAGAATAGCTGTTGCTTTATCATAAGCCGTCTCAATAATTTCACGAACTTCTGAATCAATCACACGGGCTGTTTCTTCAGAATTATTCTGCGTTTGCGTCACGGAATGGCCGAGGAAAACTTCCTGTTCATTCTCGCTATAAGCAATCGGGCCAAGCTTGTCACTCATACCCCATTCCATAACCATATGTTTGGCCATGTTGGTAGCTTGCTTGATATCGTTGGATGCACCGGTTGTGACCTTGTCTTTACCAAAAACAAGTTCTTCGGCCACACGTCCACCCATCGCAACAACCAAATCCGCCCGCAATTTTTCAACAGACAAGGACACACGGTCAGATTCCGGCAAACGCATCACCATCCCCAACGCACGACCACGCGGAATGATCGTTGCCTTATGGATCGGATCGGATGCTTCCATATGCAGGGCACACAAGGCATGACCGGCTTCGTGGAAGGCCGTCAGTTTTTTCTCGTCATCGGACATGACCATGGATTTGCGTTCCGCACCCATCATCACTTTATCTTTGGCTTCTTCAAATTCACTCATGGTGACGAGGCGCTTGTTACGGCGTGCTGCCAACAAGGCCGCTTCGTTCACAAGGTTTGCCAAATCCGCACCGGAGAAACCCGGCGTTCCACGCGCAATGACCAAAGGCTCGACATCCGGGCCAATCGGAACTTTACGCATATGAACACCCAAAATCATTTCCCGACCTTGAATATCCGGGTTCGGCACAACAACCTGACGGTCAAATCGACCGGGGCGCAAAAGGGCCGGGTCCAGAACATCGGGACGGTTGGTCGCGGCAATCAGGATCACACCTTCGTTGTCACTAAAGCCGTCCATCTCGACCAGCAATTGGTTGAGGGTCTGTTCGCGTTCATCATTACCGCCGCCAAGACCGGCGCCACGATGACGACCAACCGCATCGATCTCATCAATAAAGATGATGCAAGGAGCATTCTTTTTGCCTTGTTCGAACATATCGCGTACACGAGAGGCACCGACACCGACGAACATTTCAACGAAGTCAGAACCGGAAATCGTAAAGAACGGAACATTGGCTTCGCCGGCAATGGCGCGCGCCAACAATGTTTTTCCTGTCCCCGGAGGGCCGACAAGCAGACAACCTTTGGGGATTTTACCGCCAAGACGCTGGAACTTGGACGGATCTTTCAAGAAATCGACCACTTCTTCCAGTTCTTGCTTGGCTTCTTCAATCCCCGCCACATCATCAAACGTAACGCGGCCTTGCTTTTCCGTCAATTGACGTGCGCGGCTTTTGCCAAAGCCCATCGCCTTGCCACCGCCACCTTGCATCTGACGCATGAAGAAAATCCAAACGCCGATCAACAACAGCATCGGGAACCAGCTGATCAGGATAGAGAAGAACGACACACTGTCATCTTTCGGCACAGCGGTAATTTTCACGCCTTTTTCACGCAAGGTGGAAATCAGGTTGGGATCGTCCGGCGTATAAGAATGAAACTTAATGCCATCGCGATATGTGCCCGTAATCGTGTTGTCCTGAATGACCACGTCCTGCACGTTACCCTCTTCAACAGCCGTGATGAAGTCGGAGAACGGCACAGTCGATTGGTCCATTTGCTGGTTAGAGCTTTGGAACAGATTGAACAGCGCAAAGATCAGCAATGCAATGATAACCCACAGCGCGAGGTTCCTGCTAAAGTTCACGTTAGGATTCCTTCCTTCGTATTCGTACAATTCTTAGTGAATTAGAGATAAGCTATTTTCTCACTCACGCAAGGCGAAACTTTACGATAACAGCCTCTTTTTGGCGATAAACGTTAATTGTGCCTCAAATTCGCTACCCACGCGTTGATAACCTAAATGTGGAACAGCCAAAACCCCTTCCTCATCCCAAAACGACACAAGGGTATAAATCACGGGTTTCGGAATATTCAAATCATCCACACTTTTTCTTTCTTTCAAAAGCTGTTTCCAGCCTTCCTGCCCCAATATACGCAGTTTCAAACCCGAGAATGAATGAGGATAATCAATCTGATAAAGATTATCCGGCACATCAAAATGACGCACTTCTCGACAGACAAGAATATCGTCTTTGCGCACGATCCAGCGACAGCCCATCAATGTTGCATCGCTGCCTTTTTTCAGGCTCATGGATAAACGTTGCAGTCTTTCCAGTCGTGGTGGATAAATTTCGCCGCTGATTACCATACCGATTCGGGCGAGACTGCGAAGCCGGATTTCATCCTCCAGCCCATCCAGTCCGGTCCGTTCGATAATACAATAACCTTCCTCAAACAGGTGGGCATATTGTTTTAACCAGTTTCTCGTCATGCGCTGCAAAGCATCGCCAGCGCGTTGCATCGCATGGGCAGTTTGCACCAACCTTTCGGATGTTAAGCCAAGATCTTGAAACAAGGCCATGTTTTTACGAATTTTCACCCGATCAAAATCTTCATTTTGATTGGAGGGATCTTCCACCCAATCCTGCCCCATCGTCTCTAATGTCGAGATTAATCTCGATTTAGGAATATCCAAAAGCGGGCGTAGCAACCTTATCTCCCCGTACTGGGTTATCGCTTTCATGGCCCCGAGACCATCCACACCGCTGCCGCGTGCCAAACGTAACAGAAACGTTTCCGCCTGATCATCTTGATGATGAGCCACCATCAAATCTTCAATTTGATTTTCCAGACACCATCTGGACATCAATTGATAACGTGCCTCACGCGCAGCCGCCTGAATGCCCGATGTCGGCTTTTCGCCCACCCATGTCAGGATATGATGTTCAATCCCCTTTGCCGTCAAAGTTTCATGCAATCCGTTGCATTCCTGACGACTAGCGGTACGCAAGCCATGATCCACACTCAGCGCCACCAGATGACGCCCCGTGTCTTTCGCCCAGATTGCCGCCAATAGACACAAGGCAAGGCTATCGGCACCACCGGACACAGCGACAGCAAAGCGTTCCCCGATATCGGGGAAGCTTGTCATTAAAGATGAAAATTCATCCCGGCTTAGCTGCATTGGGCCGCAGTGCGCTCGCGCTCCAGCGTTTTAGACAGATGGGCCGGCAATTTGGGGAAATCCGCGCGCAATTTACCAAAGGCCGCACAGGCTTCACGTTTTTTATCCATGCGTTTTAAAGACATGCCCAGCTTCAACAAAGAGTCTGGCGCTTTCGCCCCACGTGCATCTTTTTGATAGCCTTCCAGAAAAGTCGCAGCCGCTTGGGCATAATTGCCTTGCACATAATAGGTTTCACCCAGCCAGTAACGTGCATTGCCTGCCAGTTCGTGCTCGCGGTTTTCTTCGAGGAAAGTTTTAAACGACTTTTCAGCATCGGCGAATTCACCACGCATCAACATTTGTCGGGAACTTTCATACATCGCTTGCGGCGTCAAAGCCGCTTGCTGCTGTTCCACTTGTCCGGCAGTTGGCGTATTTTCCAACGGTTTCTGTGATAAAGTCGGGTTTGTCAGATCTTTTTCTTCCAACGTCCCAAGCACACCGGGCTGGCTGCCCGCTGGTGTCGTTTGCTGGGTTTCTGCGGCTTCTTGCCCAGACGGTGCGGGAGGTTGCAGTTGCTCACCCGATACACCGTTTGGCAAATTCGCAACGCTTTCACCTTGCGTTCCGGCTTCATTGGGTTGGGCCATCCCCCCATTCGGGGTACCACCTTCCAGCGCGGTGAGACGATAATCAACATCAACGACCAGTTTATCCAAACGCGTGGTCAACTGTGAAATGCGAAAGGCCGTTTCCTCAATCTGCCCGGTCATTTGGCGCAGTTGATTTTCCAACTCATTGATTCGAATGCTCAAACGTGCGCCCAGCGGACCACTGACATCTTCACCGCCGCCAGAAATTGCCGGGGCGTTTGTGCCACGATAGACTTTCAAATTCAGGGCCTTTATATCCCGGTCCATCCGTTCCAGCCGATCGACCAAGGCCTGCATATCACTATCTTGTGCATAAGCTGGCATAATCGTGGCGGTCATCAAAAAAGTAGTGGCGAACAGAGTTTTTAGGGACATTCTCATAGATTCGGAACCTGCGTTGATTTCACGTACTGTCTTTGTGCATCCATTTACACAAAAAAACAAGGCGTTTGCCACAAGATATGCAGCAAACGCCTTGTTTAAAAGGTCTACCAGAGAACTTAATTTTTAAATTAAGAACCTGCACCCAAAGAAACAACAGTCACAGAGCGACGGTTCTGTGCCCATGCTGCTTCGTTGTGGCCCAGCGCAACCGGGCGTTCTTTACCATAGGAAATGGTTTTAACACGTGCCGCATCAACACCGAGGCTTACCAAATATTCTTTGGCCGCATTTGCACGACGCTCACCCAGTGCAAGGTTGTACTCGCGTGTGCCGCGTTCGTCAGCATGGCCTTCCAACGCGATTGTAACGCTTGGGTATTTCTTCAGCCAAACTGCTTGTTTGTCCAAAGTCGCACGTGCGTCTGTAGTGAGGTTGTACTGGTCGAAACCGAAGAACACACGGTCACCGACATTAACAACAAAATCTTGAGCTGAACCAGCAGCCGGGCCGAGTTTTTGAGCAGCCGTCGCATTCGCATTACCGGTGCCTGTTGCATTGGCACCATCTTGAGGAGCGGTCTCACAAGCTGCGAGCAGAGCAACAGCACCAACCAGACCAATAAACTTACGCATGAGCAATCCCCTTATTAGGACTATTTGTTTTAAACCGATAATTTACACAGACCCCTAGACGCCCCCCGAATTAAGACGAATAACGTCAAAGTCTTAAGTTTGACTATAGGCAGCTATTTTTAAGGAATCAAGGGGGACCATGCCGGGTCGGACCCTTCCAGGGGTGTAATCAGCTCTCTTTCATTGTAACCCGTGAGGTCTACGGTATAGATTTTCGTCGTTTTTTCTTCACCGCGAAGGGTTTCACGGAAGAAGCTCAAAACCCTGCCATTGGGCGACCACGTTGGGCTTTCGACCAAATAACCGTCCGCTAAAAGTCGTTCCCCGCTGCCATCCGTACGCATGACACCAATATAGAATTTACCGCTTAACATTTTTGTAAATGCAATCAAATCACCACGCGGTGACCAGACCGGTGTTGCATAGCGACCCTTGCCAAAACTGATGCGATGGACGTTTTTACCGTTCGAATCCATAACATAAATTTGTTGAGCCCCCCCCCGGTCCGAGTTAAACGCCACCTGCGTTCCATCCGGGGAATAACTGGGGGACGTATCAATTGCGGAATGGCTGGTCAGACGTTTCGTCTGTCGAGTCGCCAAGTCCATTGTGTAAATATCCGAGTTGCCGTCTTGCGCCATAGACATGATGACTTTGGTGCCATCAAAAGAAAAACGTGGTGCAAAGGTCATACCCGGAAAATCACCCAAAACAGCCTGACGGCCCGTATCAATATTAAACAGGTAAACCCGTGGTGTGTTGCGATAATAGGACAGATAGGTAATTTCTTGTAATGTCGGTGAAAAACGCGGTGTTAAAACCATGTCTTGTCCGTCTGTCAGAAACTTATGGTTCGCCCCGTCCTGATCCATAATCGCCAGACGTTTGACCCGGCGATTGGCCGGACCGGATTCCGCCACATAAACAATACGGGTGTCGAAATAACCGCTTTCCCCGGTGATACGTTGATAAATGGTATCGGCGATAATATGGGCCACACGGCGCCAGTTATCCGCCACGGTATTATAGGCCAAACCGACCATCTGCTGTTCAGCAAACACATCCCACAACCGGAACTGGATCGCAAGTTGTCCGTTTCCTTGTGGCACAGCAAAACCTTGCACCAGGGCTTGCGCATTTAGAATCCGCCAATCCCCAAAACGCGGCAATGTCTTCATGGACAGTTCTTTTTGGATAAAGGCTTTAGGATCAATCGGTCGAAACAGGCCGGAACGTTCCAGATCAGCCGAAACCACCTGGGCAATCTGCGCGCCGATCTGGGCGGCTTCTGCCGTTTCGCCATCAAATTCCACAATCGCAAGCGGCATAGGTTCCACACGCCCTTGTGTGATATCAACCCGTAATTCGGCCCATGCGGGGAAGGCAGAAACCATAATGGTGAAAATAGCTAGACAGCGCAGTGCGAATCTCATGTCATCCAGTCCTGTTCAATGCGTTTGATGCAAGATACGCAGTTCCTGTGGTTCTGCCAAGGGCCAGACGACAAAAACCTGATCCCCTGCCTTGCAATTCTTACTCTGTTTACAGACCCAGAAGTTCTTTCGGATCAAAAATCAATGTCAGATCACGCCATTGATCATACGTTTCACGCGACAACGGATAAGGCCAGCAGCGACGATTATTCACCGCACGCAACGCACTTTCCGCTGCCGCCTGATAAAACGGATCGGACAAGCGGGTACGTGATGCAATGGAAGCCGCACGCGGTGTTGCATCCGGGTTCATCGTGACTTCAATTTCAATTTTCAGATTTTCCGCTTCACGCGCCCCAATAGGCGGGTTCCAACATTTGGCAATATGCTGGCGCAACGCATCAATTTCGGTAATGGTAAGCGGACGCGAGGCATCACTAAACTTACTCGGTTGTTTAATGGCTTCCTGAATAGACTTGGCGAGATCATCCAGTTTTAAATCTTCCTGTTCTTTTTCTTCTTTCTTCGCCGTTTCTTTCAAAGTCGGCGCCAAGTCTTTCATCAAACTGTCAAAGTCATTGCGCTGCGGCGGCTTTGGTTTTTGCGTGACCTGTTGTGGTTGAACACGCGGCTTCGGCTTCACCGGTTCCGGCTTCGGTTCAGGTTTGGGCTCAGGTTTCGGTTCCGGCTTTTTCTCCGGCACGACCTCGGCTTTGGGTTCCGGTTCTGGCGCAGGTTTTGGCTCCGGCTTCGGTGCCGGGGGCTGCGGTTTGGGTGCTGGTGGCGGCGGTTTCGGTTTTTCCTTCGGTGGCTCCGGCTTTTTTGTCACAGGTTTGGGCGTGGGTACGTTGGAGACATCATCAATTTGCACCACTTCCACAACAATGGGTGGTTCCACAATCAAATCACGATCCGGTAACAACGGAATCCCAAAGTAAGCCAGCAAAATAACTGCCAGATGAAGGAAAAACGATATGGATAAGGGGCCGCGCATCACTTCTGATTATTTCTTTTGACTGTTGGCAGGATTGCGTGCGATCAGCGCAACCTTGGAAAAACCGGCACCATTTAAAACCCCCATAACCCGCATAACCGTGCCATAGTCGATTTTTTCATCACCACGCACAAAAATACGGATATCCATATTGTTTTTGGAAATTTCCATCAACAAGGGTGCCAACCCATCCAATTCAACAGCCGTATCCTGAACAAAAAGCTTACCTTCTTTATCAATACTCACTGCCAGAGGTTCGTCCTGCCCGTGAATTTCACCTGCCTTGGTTTTCGGCAGGTCCACTTCAACCCCCACTGTCAGCAAGGGGGCCGTCACCATGAAAATGACCAGCAACACCAGCATCACATCGACCATCGGGGTCACGTTGATTTCCGACATTTGCGCTGAGGAGCGACGACGACCATAGTGCCCGCGTCGACCTGATCCTGAATTGAATGACGCACCCATGATTTACTTCTTTTCGTCTAGTTGACGAGACAAAATCGCACCGAACTCACCGGAAAAACTGTCCAGACGCCCGGCATAGCGATCAAGGTCGCGAGAGAGTTTGTTGTAAGCCACGACCGCCGGAATCGCAGCAACCAAACCAAGTGCCGTTGCAAACAAAGCTTCGGCAATACCGGGGGCAACCACTGCCAATGTGGTGTTCTTGGTTTGCGCAATCGCGGTAAAGGCATTCATAATCCCCCACACAGTTCCGAACAAACCGATGAACGGGGCTGTTGAACCAGTCGAGGCCAAAAAGGTCATATTTTTTTCAACACGTTCCATTTCGCGCCCCACCGTAATTTGCATCACACGATCAACCCGGTCTTGCAAACGGGTACGCATTTCATCCCCGTTACCGCGCCCTTTGGCCTGAGATCGACGGACTTCGCGCATTGCGGTCACAAACACAGCAGACATCGGGTCTTCCGGCTGATTGCCTTGGGCGTCATACAATTGGTCCAAAGACTGCCCGGACCAGAATTTATCCTCAAAACTATCTGCTTTTTTATTCAAACGGCGTAAACGCACGATCTTGTCGAAAATAATCCCCCAACACCAGATGGAAGCCAGCAATAAACCGACCATCACAGACTGTACGATAAGATCGGCTCGCAGAAACAAACCAAGCATACTCAGGTCGTGTACCTCAACGGAGCCTGCCAGTACGGCTGCCTCGACCAGATTATTTTCCATTGTGAACCCCTAACATTTTCATAAATACCTGTCTGATAGTCTTCGGAATAGGCACCGCACGTCCTTCCAAATGAATACAGGCGATTCGCACTTTTACGCAAACCAACGTTTCGCCATCACGTTTTAAGACCTGTTCCATTTCCAAAGACGCCCCACCCAACTTAACGAGACGGGTATGGACTTCCAACAAATCATCAAGCTTCGCCGGTTTGCGATAATCCGCTTCCGCGCGGCGTACCGCAAACGCAATCCGATCCTTTTCCAGCAATTCTGACTGATGAATATTGAAATATCGTAAAAATTCAGTGCGTGCGCGTTCAGCAAATTTCAGATAATTGGCATAATAAACAATTTCACCCGCATCTGTGTCTTCATAATAGACACGGATGGGGAAAATGAAGGTATCGCCTTCCAACCGGCCCACAGTCATTCGTTATCCACTTTCTTCAACAAATCCATTTGCGCGGCCTCGCGTCCCTTTGGCGCGTCCAATCCCAAATGACGATAGGCGGCTTCCGATAACATCCGTCCGCGCGGGGTGCGCATTAACAAGCCTTGCTGGATCAAATAAGGTTCCATCACTTCTTCGATCGTGTCGCGTTGTTCAGACAAGGCCGCTGCCATCGTTTCCACGCCAACAGGGCCGCCCCCGTAATTTTCGCAAATACATTTCAGATAACGGCGGTCCATCTCATCCAGACCGCGATGATCCACTTCCAGACGGTTCAAGGCCCCATCGGCGCATACAGCATCCACAGGGGACACACCGGCCACATGGGCGAAATCGCGGACCCTGCGCAACAAACGCCCGGCAACACGGGGAGTTCCACGGGCACGTTTTGCAACTTCATGTGCACCGTCCGATGTCATTTCCATCCCCAAAATACGGGCACCACGCGTGACAATTTCTTCCAGTTCGTCCACTTCGTAAAAATTCATCCGCAACGGAATGCCAAAACGATCACGCAACGGTGTGGTGATAAGCCCCGAACGCGTTGTCGCCCCCACCAAAGTAAAAGGCGGCAGATCAATGCGAACCGAACGCGCAGCCGGACCTTCCCCAATAATCAAATCAAGCTGGAAATCTTCCATCGCCGGATAGAGCACTTCTTCAATAGCCGGGTTGAGGCGATGAATCTCATCAATAAAGAGAACATCATAAGGCTGCAAATTGGTCAGCAGCGCCGCCAGATCCCCCGCTTTTGCAATCACCGGGCCGGATGTCGCGCGAAATCCGACACCCAGTTCACGTGCAACGATTTGAGCCAGTGTTGTTTTCCCCAGTCCCGGCGGACCATAAAACAACACATGATCCATTGCATCCCCGCGCGCGCGCGCGGCCTCAACAAAGATTTTTAAATTTTCACGGACTTGTTTTTGACCGATAAATTCGTTTAACGCCAAAGGCCGAAGGGAATTTTCAGAAACATCATCTTCAAAACGTTCCGGCGAGACCACGCGGTTTTCATCTTCATACATATCTGATGCCCCCTAGCCCAACACCGATAATTCCGACAAGGCAAGGCGGATCAAATCATCAAGTTTACCTTCACCGCCGAGTTCCTTGTTCACCTTGGAAACAGCGGCCAAAGCCTCGCTGCGCCCGTAACCGAGATTGACAAGGGCGGAAACCGCCTCCACCGGCGCACCGCCAAAACCCGTTGATGACGAAGCCGCACGTCCCGACGAAGACAAAGACCCTTCAGGGGTACTCAGTGCAATGGCACCGGCTTTATCTTTCAGTTCGGTTAAAATCCGTGTTGCCACTTTCGGGCCAACACCATTGGCTTGCGTTAAAACCTTTTTATCCTGTGCAGCAATCGCATGCATGATGTCCTGCGCCGTCAAGGCTGATAAAATAGCCAAGCCGACTTTGGCCCCAACGCCCTGAACCGTTGTTAAAAGCTTAAACCAGTCGCGTTCTGCAACATCACCAAAACCGTACAGGTGAATATGATCTTCGCGCACATGGGTTTCGATCAAAAGTGATGTTGCCTCGCCAGCCTTGGGCAATTTCCCCAATGTTTTTGCAGAAGCAAAGACAAGATAGCCCACCCCGTTGACATCCAGAACAACCCAATCTTCCCCAACGGAATCGACCAAGCCTTTTAATTTGGCAATCATGCGATCCCTCCCCATTTATCGGGCGTATTGCGATTGTGCGCATGACAAATCGCCACCGCCAACGCATCTGCTGCATCTGCAATTTCGATTTGGGCGGTTGGCAACAAGGTTTTCACCATCATTTGAACTTGTTCTTTCTGCGCATGTCCACTCCCCACCACCGTCTTTTTGACCTGATTGGGTGTATATTCAAACACAGATAATCCGGCACGCGCCGGTGTCAACATCACGACACCACGGGCCTGTCCCAATTTCAATGTCGAATTCGGGTTTTTATTGACGAATGTTTCTTCCACAGCCGCCTCGATGGGACCGAAGCGTTTGAGAACATCTTCGATCCCTTCGTAAAGCTGTACCAGTCTTTCCGCCAAGGGGCGTTTGGAATCTGTTTTAATGACACCATCGGCAATACACCGCATCCGGTTCCCATCAATATCAATGATCCCCCATCCGGTTATGCGCAATCCCGGGTCCAGCCCCACGATCCGCATCGCCTAGCCCGCCAGACTTGCCATGACCTCGTCAGAAACTTCCATATTGGTGAAGACATCCTGAACATCGTCCAGATCTTCCAACGCTTCAACCAGTCCCATAAGGCTTTGCGCCTTGTCGGCATCCAGTTCGGTCGTGTTGGTCGGTTTCCAATCCAGTGCCGCCCCTTTTGAGTCACCAAACTGTTTGACCAATTCATCCAGAACCGCATGCAGCTCATCGGGTTCACACGAAATTTCGTGGGCTTCGTCCGTTGTTTCCACTTCGGTCGCACCAGCCTCTAGGGCAGCTTCAAACATTGCATCCCCATCGGCAACATCCAGCGGATATGTGATCAGGCCGCGACGCTCGAAACTGAAGGCAACAGAACCGGTTTCACCCAGATTTCCGCCGCGTTTTGAAAAAGTCGAGCGCACATCGGAAGCTGTCCGGTTTTTATTGTCGGTCAGGCATTCCACAATAACCGCAACACCGCCGGGGCCGTAGCCTTCGTAACGCATTTCAACGAAATTATCGCCATCCATCTCGCCGGAACCTTTTTTAATGGCCCGTTCGATATTGTCCTTCGGCATGGACGCCCCTTTCGCCGCAGCAATCGCTGTACGCAAGCGCGGGTTCATATCGGGATCAGGTGTGCCCATCCCGGCGGCAACCATAATTTCTTTTGACAGTTTGGCAAATTCTTTGGCGCGCTTTTTGTCCTGTGCGCCTTTGCGATGCATGATATTTTTAAACTTGGAATGACCAGCCATGGTTCCTACATTTAATCCTTAACTTTTCTGAAAATGACGAGAAATCCATCTCTGACATTCTATTAGCACATCTTGGCAACAACAAACAATGTGCAGCTTCGAACATTTCCCATTTTTAACTAAAGTATCAATTTATCAACAATGAATCACCCTTAAGTATAGACACAAAAAGATAATACGCATTAACTGTATGAAAAATATACCTTTCCGATTCACAGAAAAAGAAAATTTTCCCTATCATATGTACGGTTTCTTATGCCATAAATAGTTCCGAATTTTGCGAAATATCCCTTGGGGTAATTCGACCAAAAGCAGTAAGCTGCAATAACAGGTTGGCCGAAACCAAAGATCGGAAAAGATAATGTCACTGTCAAACGTCAAAATCTCAGTCAAACTCCCCGCTATCATCGTCATTCTCGCGCTTGCTTCGATCCTGATCACAGGACTGCTTGCCTATACCAAATCGGCCGACAATATGCGAATTGCCGCTGACGACAGCATGCAAACCCTTATCGACAGCCGTACGCATTCCATCACGTCTTTGATGGAAGGGATACATCAGGACTTAGGGATTTTATCCAGCAACCAAATGGTAAAAAATGCCTTGGTTGAACTGGCTGTTGACTATGAAGATATCGGTGCCGAATATGGCGATGCCACCGCATTTTTGCAGAAGGAATATATTGAAGATAATTCCAATACTGCCAAGGAGCGCGACAAACTGACACGCGGACAAAGTGAAGACGCCTACCATGACACACATCAACGTTATCATGCATGGTTCCAGCCGCTTGCCAAATCGCGCGCCTATCACGACTTGTTTATTGTCGATGCCAAAGGCAACGTTATTTATTCCGTTTACAAAGCGAAAGATTTTGCAACCAACCTTGAAAATGGAAAATGGAAAGACACCGACTTAGCCAAGATTTTCAAAGAAATTAAGGAAAATGGCGACAACAACGGTTTTGTTACCATGACAGACTTTGCCGCCTATGAAGCGGATAATAACGAAGCTGCCAGCTTTATGGGAAGTCCGGTGAAAAACGAAGAAGATGCCTTCGTCGGTGCATTGATCGTACGCATGCCGATTAAACGAATCGATCAGGTTATGCAAAACCCGCGCGGGCTTGGCAACACCGGTGAAACTTATATTATTGGGAAAGACAACTTGTTGCGCAGTGACCTGCGTCTGGTCAAAGAAAAGACCATAATTAAGCAAAAAATCAGTAACCAAGCTGTAAACGCCGCGCTTAAAGGTGAATCCGGTCTCGTAGAAACCAAAAACTTTAAAGGCGAAGATGTCTTTGCAGCCTATGCGCCACTGGATTTCATGGGCATGCATTGGGGTGTGGTTGCTGAAATGTCCGAAGATGAAGTTCTGGAACCCGTGCGGACCATGCGCACCTTTATCATCGTTGCTGCCGGGATCACACTGCTTGTCATTATCGTTATCGGTCTTGTCGTTGCCCGCAACCTCGCCACCCCGATCTCTGCCATGACCAAGGTGATGCACGCCCTCGCTGCGGGTAATCTGGATGTCAAAATCCTTGAAGATGAACGCAAAGACGAAGTCGGTGAAATGGCGGAAGCCTTGCGTATCTTCCGTAAAAACGCACAAGAAGTTGAAAAACTCCGCGACGAACAAGAAGAAACCCAACGCCGTAGTGAAGAAAAACAACGTGCCTTCCTGAACCAGATGGCTGACAATTTCGAAAACACCGTCAGCAGCGTGGTGGAAGCCGTTGGCACTGCCGCACAGGATATGGAAACAACCGCCCAAGGTATGTCGCGCACCGCAGCCGCCACATCGGAACAATCCAGTGTCGTTGCCCAAGCTGCCGAACAGGCAACCGGTAACGTACAAACCGTAGCTTCCGCCGCAGAAGAACTGTCCGCATCCATTAGTGAAATTTCCCGTCAGGTCGAACAATCGCGTGGGATTGCACAGGAAGCCGTGGATGAAGCCCAGCAGGCGACAGACACCGTCAGCAGCCTGTCTGCTGCCGCCAACAAGGTGGGCGAGGTTGTCGAGTTGATTACCTCCATCGCTGAACAGACCAACCTTCTGGCCTTGAACGCCACCATCGAAGCCGCCCGTGCCGGTGAAGCCGGTAAAGGGTTCGCGGTTGTGGCTTCCGAAGTGAAAAACCTTGCCGATCAGACCGCACGCGCCACAGCAGAGATCACCGAACAAATTGATGCGATGCAATCGGCAACCACCGATGCGGTCAGCGCCATTTCCAACATCGGTCAAACGATCAACAACATCAACGATATCTCCAGCAGCATTTCCATCGCCGTTGAAGAACAAGGCGCTGCAACAATTGAGATTTCCAAAAACGTTCAGGAAGCCGCAAGCGGCACGGTCGATGTGACAAAAAACATCGAAAACGTCAACCTTGCCGCCGCCGAAACGGGCAAAGCCTCACAAATGGTGCTGGAAGCGTCCAGCGGGCTGAACTCTCAGGCAACAGCATTGAAAGACGTTGTTCAAAAATTCCTGCAACAGGTTCGCGGCAATTAAAAAGCCGAGCACCTAAAAATAAACAAGCCCCGATGCACATTCCGTCATCGGGGCTTTTCTTTTTGTTTAATTCATTACAAGGTCGGGGTAATTTCGATTAAACGACCGCCAAGCCTGACCGGAGAAACCATTTTGGCCAAACCCGTTTCATCATCGGTTTCAACAAAGACGGCACATAATGTCGCCGGACCTTCTGCCGGGGTCAAACGCCCACTGATTTTCTTGGTGAAACGTTCAATCGGGACCGATTTTTCCATTCCGATTACACTGTCATAATCGCCACACATCCCCACATCGGTTTGATAGGCCGTACCGTTTGGTAAAATCTGCGCATCTGCCGTTGGGATATGGGAATGCGTTCCCGCCACCAGCGACACACGCCCATCCAAATATTGACCCATCGCCATTTTTTCACTGGTTGCTTCGGCATGAATATCGACCAAGGCGCCGTGCACGTCACGCCCCAGAACATGCTTATCCAACACCGCAGACAACATGGTAAACGGATCATCCAACGGGTCCATAAACAAACGGCCCATGACTTGTGCCACAAAAAAACGGCGATTATCTTTCATCTCATAGACATGAAAGCCTCGCCCCGGTGTGCCTTCCGGGTAATTCAACGGGCGTAACAGGCGCGGTTCATCGTCAATGAAATTCATAACCTCGCGCTGATCCCATGCATGATTTCCTGTGGTAATGACATCAACACCAACATCATAAAAGGCATCGCAAATCTTGCGGGTAATGCCAAACCCATGCGCAGAATTTTCACCATTGACGATGACAAAATCCAGACCGAGTGTCTCACGCAATTGAGGAATTTGTTCCAAAATTGCTTTTCGACCGCTTCGGCCCATCACATCACCACAATAAAGAAAACGCATATATCTCGTCCATTTTTCAAAAATCACGCTTGGGTGTGAATAACCCGTGTCGGCGTAACAATCCAGTTCATTCTTTGATCCAGCCGATCCATCGGGACATCATCCACAGCCTGTTCATCATAGGCAATTCCGACCGTGGTAACCGTGGGCAAGTTGGCCAAAGTGCGATCATAATACCCCCCGCCAAACCCCAGACGTCCGCCTTGAAGATCAAAGGCCAACAAGGGGACAAGAACCAAATCGGGGATAACAAGCGGTGCGTCTTCGCGGGGATGGAGTGTCCCATGCGGTCCCGCAACCAACACATCACCGGGCAACCATTTGCGAAAAATCAACGGTGTGTTTTTGTTCAACACAACGGGTAACGCACAAACCTGCCCGCGCGCCTGTAAAGACGGCAACAACGCGCGGATATCAAGTTCACCGGACAGAGGCCAGTAGGTCGCGACCCTCTGATAAGATTTGAAATGATCTTCGCCCAAGAACGTTTGCTGCAACAGCGAGGAAAGTTCCGGCTTATTGATCCCTTTGCGTAACGATAGCATACGCAAGCGCAGACGATTTTTTTCTTCCTTTAAAGAATCCACGCATCACCTCGTTGGATTTGACGGCGTGGGTGAAGCCACATAAGCCGTAATGTTGACTAGATCCACCATAGGCCTGCCAAAGCAGGTGGGCGCCGTGTAACCACCCCACGAGGTGGACAGGGACAGCTCCCGATGGTTTCATTATTGGCCCCGGGGATTCTTGAACACCGACGCACTTCGCAGCTTCACCTTGGGCTATATAGTCAGTCTTTCTTGAATTGTCACGCCCTATTGCGCAGAAGGATCGTCCAACTCATCTTCATTGTGAACAATTGCTTCAACATTGCTGCTCACCTCAACACGATCGACATCATCCATGATTTGCGCAATTTCCGTGATTTTTTGTGTCAGGCGATCCAGTTTTTGAACAATCATCTCGTCTTTGCGTTCCCGAACGGCGACACTATGTTCCACCTTATAGGTTTCAAGCTCGTCGTTTTTATCGCTCAGTTCATCTGCCAGCAACAAACTGGTCATCACCATCAAGCGTGTATCGCCCAACTGACCAACCGCAGCCGCCAATTGGCGCACACGGTCATCCACATAACGTCCCAATCGGGAAAGCTGCGCTTCCTGACCTTCTTCACAGGCAATCTCGTAACGGCGACCATTAATGGTAACAGCGACTGAAGCCATTATTCGTCCTCCTCTTCATCCAGAATTTGCTGGACATTGCCGATCAATTTTTCCAGACGCGTGGCAAAATCACTTTTTATTTCATGCAAGGTTTCATTTTGGACGCTGAGGGCCTGATTATTATCTTCGAGCACTGAAATCTTGTCTTTCAGTTCTTCAAACTGCGTATCGTAATCTGCCTCGCTATACGCTTCCAGTGCTTCGGACAGCGCCAGATTATCCTGCTTCAATCCTTCAATCTGGTTCTGCAAAACCTCAACCTGTGCCGCATCGACCTTTGTGCTTTGCGACTCGCAAGCCTGTTCCAGAACCAGAACGGCTTTTTCAAGTCGATCAAACGCAGAAAGAATACGCGGTGATACTTGTGCAGAAACAGACAAGGACGAACCCCATTTCATGTATGCTGAGAAATTCCAAGGCTAAGGTAATGACAAAAAATATGACATTGAGCAAGCCCCAAGCGACTCCATCAAAAACAAAAGTCACGAATACAATGCTTATCTATTCACTTTCGCGCAACTCAGTGCTGGTTTTGACATTGGCTAACGTGCTATAAAATATTAGGTTTTTATAAATGGATATGGAGGATACAATGGCTATTCGCGTGGCGATTAACGGTTTCGGCCGGATTGGACGTCTTTGCTTACGCGCCCTCATTGAAAGTGGGCGAAGCGACCTTGAAATCGTTGCGATTAACGATCTCGGTCCGGTTGACTCCAATGCACATCTCCTGAAATACGACTCCGTTCACGGTATTTTATCGTCCGAGGTTTCCACCACCGATAACGCTATTCTCATTGACGGGACAGCGATTAAATTTACCTCCGAACCCAACCCGGTAAATCTCCCTTGGGCAGAGATGAACATTGATATCGTCTTTGAATGTACCGGGATTTTCAAGACCCGTGACGAAGCGCAGGCCCATCTTGACGCCGGGGCCAAAAAGGTCTTGATCTCCGCCCCCGGAAAAGACGCCGACCTGACGGTTGTTTACGGTGTCAATCACGATCAATTAACCAACCATCATAAAGTCGTTTCCAATGCCTCCTGCACCACCAATTGTCTGGCCCCGGTTGCCGATGTATTGAACAAAGCCGTCGGTATTGAAAAAGGATATATGACCACCGTTCACGCCTACACCGGTGGTCAACGAATGGTCGATATGCTGCACAAAGACATGCGCCGTGCCCGTGCCGGTGCGGTTTCCATGATCCCGACATCAACCGGGGCCGCCAAGGCGGTTGGTCTGGTTTTGCCGGAACTCGCCGGTAAACTGGACGGATGTGCCATTCGCGTCCCAACCCCCAATGTATCCATGATTGATTTAACGTTCGATGCGTCCCGCCCGACAAGTACAGAAGAAATACATGCAGCCATCCTTGAGGCTGCTCAAGGACGTATGAAAGGAGTCTTAGGGGCATATGATGCGCCACTGGTGTCCATTGATTTTAACCATAATCCACATTCCTCCTGTTTTGATTTGACCCAAACAACCGTTATGGGGGGAACTTTGGTACGGGTCTTATCCTGGTATGATAACGAATGGGGGTTTTCCTGTCGGATGCTGGATACGGCCCTTGCAATGGCCAAAACCGGCCTGTAAATCACTGTTATCGCGAATTGGGTGAAGTAGGGGGCGATTTTCGTCCCCTTTTTTGCTATAGAAAGGTTATTATTTCAACAACTGTCCCCAATGCGCGGCACACAAGGTTCTGGCATATGCCAGCAAAGCAGGATCAACATGAATACGCAGCTTTATTTGATTACACCGCCCAGAATTGATTTGGATATTTTTGCCGACACCCTTGTTACGGCACTAGATAGCGGCGAAATCGCCTGCGTTCAACTGCGCCTGAAAGATGTCGATGACGATACAGTCCGCCGTGCATGTGAAAAACTTCAACCGCTTGTACAGGACCGCGATATCGCATTTGTGCTCAATGACCGCCCCGACCTTGCCAAGGAAATGGGCTGCGATGGTGTTCATATCGGACAGGATGACACACCATATAAAAAGGCACGCGAGATTATGGGGAAAGATGCCATTGTCGGTGTCACCTGCCACGATTCCAAACATCTTGCCATGATCGCAGGTGAACAAGGGGCCGATTATGTGGCCTTTGGTGCCTTCTATCCGACCGATACCAAGCAACCTAAATCAAAGGCGGAACCCTGGATTTTGGAATGGTGGACAACCATGTTTGAAATCCCCTGCGTTGCCATTGGTGGCATCACAACGGACAATGCCACACCATTAATCGAAGCGGGAGCAGATTTCCTTGCCGTATGCGGTGGTATTTGGAACCATCCTAAAGGCGTAGAACACGCGGTAAAACACTTTAACAAGCTGTGCGAATAATCTACAATGAGGCAAAAATAATCCCCCCTCTTGAGAAACTGCAAAAACAATGACCATTCGTTTATATATCAAACGATTTTTATCAGTATCCCTTGCCTTGCTGGTCTGCGTCTTTGCATGGGGAATGCACAGCGTTCACGCACAAGAAAAACCGCCGTTACGTATTGCAACCCTGCCCTTGCCGCCTTGGGGCTATAAAACAAATGACGGTATTTCCAAGGGGATTTGTTTTGAATGGGCCAATGCCATTGCCGAACGTATGGGACGCAAAAGTGAGAACAGGATTGTTCCAATGGCACGATTGTTCAAATCACTGGAATATGGCAAAGCTGACTTTTCCATCGTTCTGCGCACCCCTTATTCTGAAAAAATTACCGTCCCGATTGTCAATGTCGGTATTGATTTTCGAACCGTTGTCTGGCCCCGCAAAGGAATAAACATAACAAGTTATCAAGACCTCCAAAACCTCAGCTTAACCGTTGCACGCGGTTTGAAGGTCGGGGGTAAATTTGCAGAACAGGAAAACCTCAACATCGTCCCCTCAATGGATTATGCCCATTCCATGCTTTTGTTTAAAGCTGGACGCGTTGACGCGGTTGTCGGTACAGAACAAAGCCTTGCCTACAATGCCGTTCGCACAGGCCTAAGCACCAGTTCCGACTTTGATACCCCCTTTGAACTGGACCGATTGCAAGGATGGGTTCAGGCCTCGAACCAATTTGTACAACGTGAAGGCCTTGAGGATTTGAAAAAAGCGGCACAAAGCTTGATTGATGATGGAACCTTTCGGCGCATTTACCTGAAATACCAGTCATCCCTTGTGACTTTCAAACGATAAGTTGCCTTTACGTAAAAAGGGTTGGCTTTAGAGGCAACTTCCTGCTAATTTCGCGCCAATTTCAGTGTTTATTTCAGGATATCCAGACCTATGAAGATCAACGGTAACGAAATTCGCCCCGGCAATATCATCAATCACAAAGACGGCCTGTGGCGCGCTGTGAAATGTCAAGCCGTCAAACCCGGTAAAGGCGGTGCCTTCAATCAGGTAGAACTTAAAGACATTCGTGTCGGTACAAAATTGAACGAACGCTTCCGCGCATCAGAAACCGTTGAACGCGTTACCCTTGAACAAAAAGAATATCAATATCTGTACGGTGACGGCGATTTGCTGACATTCATGGATAATGAAACTTACGAACAAATCGAAGCCAACCGTTCCATGTTACTTGATGAACAAGCGCCCTTCCTGACAGACGGCATCACCGTGACCATCGAGTCACACGAAGGTGAAGTTCTTGGCATTACATTGCCGGAAAAAATGGCTTTTGAAATTGCTGAAGCCGACCCGGTTGTAAAAGGCCAGACACAATCATCCTCTTTCAAACCGGCGGTTCTGGAGAACGGTGTTAAAATTTTGGTTCCCCCGCATATCGAAGCAGGAACCCGCGTTGTCGTCAATACAATGGACAGCACTTACGTCGAACGTGCAAAAGACTAAGCCGTCTTCGGCAAAAACACAAAAAAGGGCGCTCACATCAGCGCCCTTTTTTTATGTAAAAACTTCTCTTGCCTAGCACATTTTCTGCAAAGGCAGTTCCAGAATACCTTGCGCCCCGGCAGCCTTTAACGCCGGGATAAGGTCACGTGTTTGCTTACGATCAACAACCGTTTCCACCGCATGCCAATTTTGATCAGACAACGGGTTCACCGTTGGGGAATGTAAACTCGGCAACATCGCGACAATTTCACTCAGGTTGGCATCTGGGGCATTCATTTTTAACAAGACCTTATGACGTGCAGACAGCGCCGCTTGCAACATCAAGGCGATTTGGTCAATTTTGGCCTTTTTCTGTGGGTCTTTTAACGCAGCCTTATTGGCAATCAAGACCGTGTGGGTCTGCATCAATTCTTCAACAATGCGCAACCCGTTGGCCTTGATGGTGGTTCCGGTTTCTGTAATTTCCACAACCGCATCTGCCAAGCCTTGAATGACCTTGGCTTCAGTTGCCCCCCAGGAAAATTCCACATCTGCCTGAACGCCGTTTTCTTCCAGATACCGTTTGGTAAACCCGACAAGTTCTGTCGCAACCCGTTTTCCATCCAGATCCTTGACACTTTGAATGGGGGAGTCTTTTTCCACAACCAGCACCCAACGCGCGGGCTTGTCTGAAACTTTGGAATAAATCAGGTCACTGACGACTTCTACATCCGAATTATTTTCCTGTACCCAATCCAGACCACACAAACCAACATCCAGCACATCATCTTCGATATAGCGCGACATTTCCTGAGACCGCACGAGGGAGCATTCAATATCGTCATCATCAATGACCGGAAAGTAATTGCGTGCCCGTTTCTTGATGCTCCACCCAGCTTGTTCAAACAATTCGATCGTGGCTTCTTCCAGACTTCCCTTCGGAATACCAAGTTTCAAAAAGGCCATTCTTTCGCTCTCTTTCACTTCATCATATAAAAATGGAAATTAATTTGCGACTTCACGCACCAGTCGGAAGCCGATTAAAATATGTTTCATATCCCAACGCCGGTGATGGCGTGCGGCTGCGCGGCACACCCCGCACCCCCGGTCATCCCACGCCCCGCCTTTCACGGTCATGCGAGAAGCTTCACCCGGTGTACTGGTCCATTCATAGACCTGCCCGGCCATATCCAGCACACCAAAGGGGCTAGCCCCTTCCGGAAAGCTGCCCACAGGTAACGTATCGTGCGGTCCAATATCTGCGGTGTTGGCCTTTGCCGGATTAAAGTCATTGCCCCACGGATAAGCCCGACCATCGGTGCCACGTGCCGCTAGCTCCCATTCCCGTTCATTGGGCAGGCGCCAGTATTGTCCGGTTTTTTCAGCCAGCCATTTGGCATAGGCCTGCGCATCTTCATAATTGACTAAAACAACCGGGTGGCGATCCCGTCCTTGCGCATAACCATTTGGCCCCCACGCATACTTGCGCGTACTTTCATAGGTATGGTTCAATCCATAAGATTGCCAGTCCACAATATCAACGTCCGGTGCATCGTAACCGCTATCACGAACGAAAGCCGCATATTGGAAATTGGTAATCGGTGTGCGCGTGATATAAAAACTGCGCAAACGCACCTGTTGCAGCGGTAACTCAGCCTCGTACCAATTTTGTTCACGCGTCACCGGCACACTATAGGCCGCTTCATCTATGTGATAAGCCTTTTCACGTTCACTGTCCGTTGATCCAATGTAAAATACAGAATTCGGGATTAAAGAAAGGGCGGGAACTTCCTGTAACGGATCAATTTTTTGTTTAAACGGTGTACTGGCGCAGCCACTTAAGGCAAGACAACAGATCCCCAATACCAGTTTCTTGAACCTTAATAAAAACATCAATCCCCCCTTGTGCGCATTATTTGATATAACATCCCTTAGGACAGTCATGGACGCAAGCCAAAATACGAAAAAGAAAGGTGAAAAGGAATGAGAAAGCCGATCCAGCGCAGACTTCTCATCAGCAACGATGTTAAAGAGGCCTTTTTTAATAAAAAAGGCGTTGTTGCACTGGAAAGTACCGTGATCACACATGGCCTTCCCTATCCCGACAATTTAAAAACCGCGCTCGCCCTTGAAGAAACCATCAGACAACAGGGCTGCACCCCGGCCACCATCGCCGTCATTGACGGTATCATCCGGGTGGGATTGAACATTCAAGAACTGGAACACTTGGCACAGGACCAAAACGCCCTAAAGATCAGTAGGCGCGATATGCCCTATGCCCTGTCCCAGAAAAAAAATGGCGGCACAACGGTTGCCACCACAATGATGATTGCCGAACACGCCAATATTCGTATCTTCGCCACTGGTGGTATCGGGGGCGTTCATCGTGGTGTGGGCGAAACGTTCGACATTTCCGCCGACCTTGAAGAACTCGGCCGTTGTAACGTCTGTGTCGTTTGCGCCGGGGCCAAGGCTGTTCTTGATATCCCCAAGACGTTAGAGGTACTGGAAACAAAAGGGGTTCCGACCATATCGTTTGGATGTGATGATTTCCCGGCTTTTTATTATCGCAACAGCGGCGTTAAGGGCGCCTATCGACTGGACCGTGTGGAGGAAATCACAGACCTGTTGATCCATAAATGGAATATGATCGGCTGGCCCGATGGTCTGGATTTCAAAGGGGGTGTTCTCATTGGCAACCCAATAGCCCCCGAGTTTGAATATCCCAAGGAAGAAGTCGAAACATGCATCAAACAGGCCTTGGAAGAAATGACTGTCAGCGGACGCGATGTGACACCTTATCTACTGGCCCGGCTTGCGGATTTAAGTCAGGAGAAAAGCAAGACCAGTAATATTGCCTTGTTAAAAAATAATGCGGCCCTGGCTGCAAAAATCGCGTGTCGCCTCAGTGAGAAACTGAGTTAAAAATTACTGATCGGCCCGTTCGCAGATTTTAGACCATCGCCCAAAACATAAAAATCAACCCCGTCAATGGCGAAAAACACCAAACCGGTCACAAGGATCACCCAAAGGCCGATCTTAATATTCCCGCTTTCGTGTAACTGATAGGTTTTCGCCGCTTGGTTCATATGACTGGGAAGCAGAATTTCCACCTCCCCCTTTGTCGGTTCTTCAGAATGCATCAGATTTTTAAAATTATCGCCAATACTTGAAAACCCACGGTGTAAAATATTGTACTCGCTTAAAAACGGTAAAAAAATCGCCAATAAAAAAAACACACCCGCGATCATCCCGAAATAGGGAACATATCCTTTAGAAAAGGCATGACCGACAAACAAGGATGAAGCAATCATCAAAGCAAATGAAAGAATGAAAAGTTTCTGCATGTTCAAACGTACTATTAAAGTTATGTTTAAAAGCATATCCTATCGTTGCGTTGATTAGAACCTTCGAACCTGTTTATTTACAATTTAAGTCAGACATATGAACCAATCTGCACAGTCCCCCCTCAAAAATCCGGCCTATCGCAATTTGTTTGGTGCACAAGTTACCTCATTGGTCGGAACCGGGCTGACCACGGTTGCACTGGCTTTGCTTGCTTATGACATGGCGGGTGAAAATGCGGGGCAGGTTCTGGGTACCGCCCTTGCCATCAAGATGATCGCCTATGTCTGCGTGGCCCCAATCGCCGGCGGTTTTGCCCATCTTCTTCCGCGCAAACAAACCCTGATTTTGCTGGATATTGTGCGTGCAGGCCTCATACTCACCCTGCCCTTTTTATCGACACAATGGCAGCTCTATGGCGTTATCTTTGCCCTCAACGTTTGTTCTGCCTGCTTTACACCGCTTTTTCAATCCACAATTCCCGACTTGCTGCCCAACGAAGAGCGTTATACCAAGGCACTGTCTTATTCCCGGTTGGCCTATGATCTGGAAAACCTGCTCAGCCCGACATTGGCGGCCCTGCTTTTATCCATCTGGAGTTTCGACAGCCTTTTCCTGTTAAACGGTCTGACGTTTTTGGGATCTGCCTTATTGGTGGTCCTCACGGCTTTGCCCAAACAAGCGATTGCCGAGCGCGAATCGTCCCTCTGGCACAATATAAGTTTCGGGATTAAGGCGTACCTGCGTACCCCTCGTTTGCGTGGCCTGTTGGCCCTGCATGGGGCTGTCGCCTGCGCAGGTGCGATGGTGATTGTCAATACGGTCATTTATGTGCGTGCCCATTTGGGACTGGGGGAAAGTGAAACAGCTTACGTTATGATGGCATCGGGTGCAGGATCCATGCTCGTTGCGCTCTTTCTTCCTCGGCTCCTAAAAACAGTACCGGATCGCCCGATGATGATCTTGGGGGGCAGTCTGATTGCCTCGGCCCTTTTATGGGGCGTCATCCTGCCCGGTCTGGGCGGATTACTGATTATCTGGTTTTTATTGGGGGCCGGCTGGTCACTCATTCAAACACCAGCGGCCCGCGTAGTCACACGATCCACCACCCCGTCTGATCGGGCTGCTTATTTCAGTGCTAACTTTGCCCTGTCCCATGGCGCTTGGTTTATCGGTTACAGTTTGGCAGGCTGGCTGGGGGCCAATATCGGTCTTTCCCAAACCTTTGCGATTCTCGCCTGTCTTGCTTTTCTCATGACCTTATGGGCCTTAAAGCTGTGGCCGACCAATGACCCGGTCGTTATTGAACATAGTCATCCGGCACATTCCCACGATCACCCCCATACCCACAAAGACCCCCATCATCATCACCCCCATGAAGGTTGGGAAGGGCCAGAACCGCATATTCATGAACATCGCCACAAAGAAACACGCCACGCCCACCCCTTTGTCATCGATGCCCATCATGTCAAATGGCCGCAACGTTGATATGAAAAAAGGCTTCCGATTTCTCGAAAGCCTTTTTAGAACGAGATCTGAAATCTCTATTTACATTCACCGATAGAGCCTTCGGCACAGACACGACCATCAACCCATGTGGCGTTGCTTAAGTTTGCCTGAAAGAAAACCGCCCCTTGAATATTCGCCCCTTGAAGGTTTGCCCCGCGAAGATCCGCGTCAACCAATAGGGCTTTTGTCATATTTGACAGCATCAGATTGGCATTTTGCAGGTTTGCAGCATGTAACTGGCTAAAGGAAAGGTTCGCCAATGTCAGGTCAGCCCCTTTCAGATTGATGATCTCCATATTGGAGCCTTGCAGATTAATGCGCTTCATATTCGCCCCGTCCAGACGCATCTTCGGCATGGAGGAATAGCTCATGTCCACACCTTCGATTTGTGCCCCAACGCGAATTGCATCCGTACACTGGGCCTCGGGTTCAAATTTACATCGGGTATTAATGTCATTTTTGGGATCAATTTGATCTGTCCAGGCCTGTGCAGATGTTGCCAGACCAAGCCCGAAGACGGCAGTTAAAAAAGCATGCTTCAATATGTTAGACATCATCTAACTCCACTATTTATATGTTGAATAAATAATACATGCGAAAATAAAGCACCTCATTAACCTTAATCAATTAGATAAATGTAATAATAAATATTTAACATTAATTAAATGTATTATTCTATACGTCCATTGACGAAGGGCCTGAAGAGAAGACTTTCCAGTTTCAAAAAAGTCTTCTCTTCGTTAAACGCACATCAGGATTTTCCAAAAACTTCGTTGATTTGCTGCGAAACCATCACAAAGGTCGTGCGTTTCGACAATTCCTTTAAACTTTGCGCCCCAACGTATGTACAGGTCGAACGCACACCGCCGAGGATTTCACTTAAGGTTTCTTCCACCGGGCCCCGATAGGGGATTTCAACACGTTTGCCTTCACTGGCGCGATATTTCGCCACACCGCCATAATGCTTATGCATGGCTGTATCCGAAGACATGCCGTAAAATTCGAGGAACTTTTCCTCACGTACAATTTGCCGGTTGTTTTCATCCAACTCATTCGTCAGGTAGCGTCGAGTTAAAATCTCCCCATCGCTTTCATCGTGACCGGCCAACATACCGCCCAGCATGACAAAGTCCGCACCGGCAGCAAATGCTTTTGCCACATCACCGGGAACCGTACATCCCCCATCGGCACACACAAGGCCTTTCAGCCCGTGGGCGGCGTCTGCACATTCAATAACCGCAGATAATTGAGGATAGCCCACACCCGTCATTTTACGGGTTGTACAAACCGAACCCGGCCCAATACCCACTTTGACAATATCGGCCCCAGACAGGATCAACTCTTCCGTCATTTCACCCGTCACCACGTTTCCGGCCATAATGACTGTATTGGCGTGTTTTTTACGGATACGTTCCACAATACGCGCGAACCGTTCGCTGTATCCATTGGCGACATCCAGACAAATGAAAACAGGTTGATCCTTGGGGCGATTTTGCGCGATTTTCATCACGGCATCCAGTTTTTCACCATCCTGATCAGTAATGCCGAAAGAAAAGAACGTACTATTCCACGCATTCAGCCCACCTTCGGCTGGTTCCAACGGGATATTTTCCTGCGGTTCTGCACGTTTTGCTTCAACAAATTCCTGATAGTCTTCCAACCCATAGAACTTATGCAACGCTGTCATTGCACCGTGTTCTGCCAGTTTTTTTGCCATACGGAAAGTACCCACCGTATCCATATTGGCAGCAATGATCGGCACACCTTTCCAATGATATGGGGAATGCGGAAATCTGAATTCGCGCTGCATATCCACTTCGGAACGTGACAGCAAATAAGATCGTTTGGGACGGATGAGAACGTTTTTATAGTCAAGTTTGACTTCAGTATCGATACGCACGGGCCAATGGCTCCCTTATTAATAGCACCGATTCCTGACATTATCACTTTCTTGACCGAATGGACAATAATTAAAAAAACGGCGTGCAAGTTTATAAAACTTACACGCCGAGTTGCACTGGTATCTTGGGAGTGAGGGGGCAACTAAGATGCGGGATTAAGCAGCATCTTTATGTACCAGTGCCTTGGGGTTATCTGCGGTGATTTCAATTTTTCGCGGTTTCAGGCTTTGCGGAATTTCACGTACCAGATCCACATGTAACAAACCGTTATCCATGCTCGCCCCAACCACTTTCACATGGTCGGCAAGCTCAAAGCGTTTTTCAAAGGCGCGCCGTGCAATCCCGCGATGCAGGAACTCACGCTCAGCAGCTTCTTCCGTTTTGGCTTGTGCCGTGATTTCAAGACTGTTTTCTTTCACCGTAATCTCAATATCATCACGGCTGAAACCGGCAACGGCCAAACTAATTCGATAGGCGTCTTCACCGCTGACTTCAATGTCATAGGGCGGATAGGCGTTGGCGGCTGTATCAAGGCGTGCGGCAGCTTCCAGAGCGCGCTGCATACGATCAAAACCAACAGAAGAACGCAAAAGAGGTGTTAAGTCAAAACTACGCATGTCCATATTCTCCTCTGAGCAACATGGTTGAAAATCACAAGCCTTCCCATCATGGGCAAGGCGGTTTAACAACAAGGAATTTGATTTGAAAGACCCGCTTGGCGGCATCGTTTCGTCCTTGTGTACAGAGGAATTAGGCAGCGTTTTTCAGGGATGCAAGGGGGCGGTAAAATATTTTTTCCAGCGGTTTTTCAAACAGGCTTAATCTTCGCCAAACAATTCCAAATGCCAACTCAGCTCTTCGTCCGTCAAAGGGTATTCGCCCTTCTGTGTGGCTTTTAAAATATTTCCAATCGGCATTTTCGCTAATTTAAACTGTAAACTTTCGCCTAAATAAGCCGGAATACCCGCCCGCCATGCCAAAGCCATCATCCCTTTTGCGCTTTGCGACGAAATAATTTTTTTCACTTTCACACGACGCATTTTCGACAGAACAGACAGGGCCGCAATGACATATTGCCATTGCGATTCGTCGATCCAGTCGATCAATATCTCTTCGTCCAGCTTGCCTTCTTCGTCAAGTTGCCTGACCTCATCAATGGGATCGCTGATCCCTCCTTCTTCCTCTTCGATCTCTGCATCAAGGCCATCACACTCAATACGCTTTTTGACCTCTTTCTTGATACTGACGATCACAGCATCATCAAGATCTTCGCGTTTTTCCAAAGATTTAAGCAAGTTATCCGCTAGATAATGCGCCATACGTTTTGCGGCGTTTGAACTGAGTTGCGGACGTTTGACCAAAGGCACATGCCATTCGGCAATATCATGCGCACGCTCTGCCAACAGATCGAGTGCTTCTTCGCGAATCTGTGCGCTTTTATTGCCCAGAAGGTCGGCAATCGCGCTTCTTTCATTGGTCGAGATAACCGCATCTGAAACCGATTCTGACACATGGGCGCGTTTTGAAATCGCATTCAACGCCCCTTTCGCATGGGTCGAAGAAATAATTTCCAGCAAGTCTTCGTCACTTAAAACCGGGGAGAATTGCAAAACCGGGCCGGAAACAACCAATTCCATATCACTGGCAAGCTGTCGGATCACATCACAGGGCACCCCATCGACATCCTTCAAGGTTTCCGACAAGATCTGGCGCACCTTGATCGCCTGATCGCGCGACAGAACCATAAGCGCCTCATAGGTCAGAGCCTGAATTTTATCCCGCTCTGCCTCACTGACATCCGGGGCAAGTTTGGCAATTTTTTCCGTTAAGGGTAAACGTACGCCTTCATCCCGATCACTTGCCAACAAAAGGTCAGCCTGACGCGGTGTCGCCGGGTTCAACGCGATATGGCGTCGGACCTCCATTTCCTCGTCTTCTGCCAGATAATAAAGGATTTCAGGCCGGATATCTTCACGCTGTGCCAAGAGACAACGCACGCTGACATCTTCGTGTGATGCCAACTCCTGCATTTCTTCATACGTGAGTTTCTCGTTGGCAGCACGTTTTTTATCGATATCCTTCATAGTCTACACTGTCTCTTATTTTTTATCTCTTTCGATAGTTTTGCGGTCTTCTGTCCTTTTTTGCAACCCAAATCACAAAATAAAGGCGACAGACCTGTGAAGATCTGCCGCCTTTTTTCTCTTTTCCCAAATCCATACGGATTTTAAGGAGCGTCTATCCCGACATAAGAGGGTCGCAAAATAACTTGCGCGCGCCTTATTTGATGCCGAAGTTGGAGAAACGCTTGTTGAATTTCGCTAGCTGCCCGCCGGAATCGAGCAAGCGGTGAACGCCTGTCCAAGCCGGGTGAGCTTTCGGGTCGATGTCCAGTTTCATAACGTCACCTTCTTTGCCCCAAGTGGAACGTGTTGTGAAGGTAGAACCGTCTGTCATTTGAACGGTAATTTCGTGGTATTCAGGATGAATGTCTTTTTTCATATCTTCGTCTCAGTTTCTTACGTCCCGCACATGGCAGAACAGAGTTGTCGGGAAAACGAGGCGCCTATATACCGACTATACTTGCCCGGTGCAAGGCCTTCTTTGCATTTTTATGTAAATCACCTTGCCGCCCCCTCATCACGTTGCTATATCCGCTTGAGTGTTTGACCATTATAAGGGAAATTCCAATGGCTCTTGATGAAACCCGTTTTAACGCAATTGCGGACGAACTGCTTGAAAATCTGTTCGATCAACTGGATGATGCCATTGGGAATCATGCCGATGTCGACTTGCAAGACGGGATTCTCAATATCGAACTGGATGCAGGTGGTGTCTATATCATCAACAAGCACGGCCCCAACCGCGAAATCTGGATGGCCTCCCCCAAAAGCGGGGCAACGCATTACGCTTATGACGGCACAGACTGGATTGGAACACGCGATCAGGCCAACTTGCTGGAACGATTAAGCGAAGAGTTGAAAGTCACCTTATAATGAACCCCGTTTTGATTGAAGTCACACGCGGGTCCATCGTCGAAAGCCAGCATCGCGGTGCGTTTTGCGTTGTCGATACCCAGCGCAATGTCGTTGCCTGCCAAGGTGATATCAACACCCCTGTCTTTCCCCGCTCCAGCATCAAGGCCATACAAGCCTTGCCCATGATGGAAAGCGGCGCAGCGGATACCTATGGGTTCAGCGATGAAGAAATTGCGCTTGCCTGTTCCTCGCATAACGGTGAAATTGTTCATGTCGGCGTGGCCCAAGCCATGCTGAACAAACTCGGTTTATCCAAGGACATGTTGCAATGTGGCTCCCATTGGCCCATGAGCGAAGAAGCCGGGCGCCATCTTGCAATGGAAGGGGAAACACCTTGTTCCCTGCACAACAACTGTTCCGGCAAGCATTCCGGTTTTCTGGCCTATCTCAAAAAAGAAAAGATCATGCCCACAGGGTACGGTCAACCTGACCATATGTTGCAGAAAAAAATCCGGGATGCATTGGAAGATGTCTGTGAAATTGATCTGTCCACAGCCCCGATTGGCATTGATGGCTGCGACATTCCCACATGGGCGATTCCCTTAAAAAATCTTGCCCTCGGGTTTGCCAAATACAGTCAGCCCGATTTATTTTTTGCACCAGAGCGTACAAAAGCAATTCGTCGCATCACACAATCTGTCTTTGCCCATCCTTACATGGTGGCGGGTAAAGACCGCTATGATACCCGATTAATGGAAGCCTTCCCCGGGCGCATCTTCAGCAAAGTCGGTGCAGAAGGTGTCTTCTGCGCCTTTATCCCTGAACGCGGCTTAGGAATTGCGGTCAAATGTGACGATGGCACCTTGCGCGGCGCAGAAATTATGCTCAGTCTTGTACTGGAAGATCTTGGCATCTTTACCAAAGAAGATTTCGATAAAGCGGGGATTCTGGACCTATTGATCCATCCCCTCAAAAATCGTAACGGCGTTCATGTCGGTGACATCCGCCGCGCCACGACATAAGGCTGTTATTTATTAACTTCCAGCGGCTTGGCTGTCTTTTTAGACATCAGCTTGCTATAGGCAATCAGCGTTGCAATCAACATGATTACCATCCCGGCATAATAAGGCGCATCACGCCCGATCTGTGCAAACAGAACACCGGCCAGAACCGGTCCCAACACACGGGACAAGGTTGACGCAGAACGGCTTGCCCCCATGACACCGCCGCGCTCTGTCTCTGAAGCTTCAAACGAGATCAAGCTGTTTAGTGATGGTGTGGACAAGGCAAAACCAATCGCCAACACCATTGTCGCCGCCATCAGCATGGGTACAGTATGGCTTAGCGGAATAAGACCCAGCCCAGCCCCCAGAAACAAGGTTCCCGCAACCACCAGCTTTCCTTCGCCAAATTTTTTGGACAAGCGACCGATCAGCCCCCCTTGAATAAGCGCACTGATAATTCCCAAAAAGGCAAATAAATATCCGTTCTGTTCCGGCCCCCAGTCAAATTGGCGGCGTGTCCACATGGCAAATGTGGTTTCCATACCGGCAAAGACAAATGTGCAGACAAACGACAATCCGATAAGAAAACCCAAATGCGGGCGCGACAATGTTTCAAAGAAAGACTTCCAATGCTTGCGCGGGGGTAAGGCAGCAATTTTTGCACGGGTTTCATCTGTCATGGACTCTTTTAATTTCACCAACGCAATCACAAACGCGATTGCGGACAGTCCGGCGGCACACAGGGCCGGAAGCTGGAAATTCGCTGTCGCGGCATCCGGTCCGGCCAAGACGCCCCCGATAGCTGGTCCCATAATGAAGCCCAATCCAAAAGCCGCTCCAATGACCCCCATGCCTTTTGCCCGGTTTTCCGGGGTCGTAATATCCGCGATATAGGCAAACGCCGTTGCAATGTTGCCCGCCATAAACCCGTTAAAGGCCCGTGCGAGGAACAACATCGTCAAGGTTTCAGCAAAGCCAAGCCACACATAGGTAATGATGGAACCGAGCAAAGAAAACAACAAAATAGGCCTGCGCCCATAACGATCACTCAGGCGCCCTAAAACAGGGGCCGATATCAACTGTGTCACCGAATAAGTCGCCAACAAAAGCGTCACAACATCAGGACTTGCATTAAAGTGTTCCCCAAAAAACGGCAACAAGGGAATGACAATGCCGAAACCGACCAGATCAATAAAGACGACAAGAAATAAAACAAACATGCGGGGTTCTGCTTTTGCTGGAACTATTTAAAACTTAGGACTTATGCAGGGGAATTTTGGCTGAATAAGGGCAAGAACGCCTTTTTTAGCGTTGTGTGAGCTTCAGTTCAATACGGCGATTGCGTCTTTTTGCGATTTCATCATGTCGTCCATCCAAGGGCTGAAATTCACCAAAGCCGGTCGCCGCCAATCGTTCCGGTGCAATTCCGTGTGCAATCAGTTCTTTGACGACAGAAATGGCCCGTTGCGTTGAAAGTTCCCAATTGGAGGGGAATTTGGCCGTTGCAATCGGCACATTGTCCGTATGCCCATCCACCCGTAAAATCCAATCAATTTTTGCCGGAATTTTTTGCGAAATCTCCAGTAATGTAAGCGCCAGTTGCTCCAATTGCGCTTTGCCAGCCTCACCAAGTTTGGCTTCACCGGAATTAAACAGGACTTCCGATTGAAAGACAAAGCGATCCCCCACAATTCGAATCCCGGACCGATTGCCCAAAACCTTGCGCAACTCACCAAAAAATTCAGATCGATATTTTGATAATTCCTGTACTTTGGTGGCAAGGGCCGCGTTTAGGCGTTTGCCCAAAGATTTAATCTGTGCTTTCTGGTCATTGTTCAGCGCCTCGGATGCATCCAAGGCTTCTTGGATCGCACTTAATTGTTCGCGCAAAGCCGCCATTTGTTGATTGAGCAAAGCCCGCTGCGCGCGTTCACTTTCCGCGATCTTACGTTCCTCAATCAGCTGCCCATCTTTCTGTTCCAGCTTGGACGCTTGTTGTTGCACTTCTTTGGTTAATTCTTCGCGCAACGCTTCAAGGGCGGCTACATCTTGTTGCAGCTTCGCCACTTCCGCCAGTTTCAGTTCTATTTTTTCTTTATCGGCTTCAATCGTTTGGAAGGCGTCCGCAAGGCGTTCATTCAGTTGCTGGTTCTTATCTTCCAGACCTTTTAATTTGAGAGAATATTCATCGCGCAAACGCAGGGATGCCTGCAATTCCTGTGATAATCCAGCCATATTGGTGCGTAAATCCTTATTGGCCTTACGTTCCAAATTCAAAAGTTCCGTCAACTCACTCATATCAGAGCCGAGCTTTTCCAAGGCACTTTCTCGCCCAGAAAGGGTTTCATTTAAAAAGACCTGCGCGAGAACAAAAATCATCAAAAGAAAAATAATGACCATCAACAAGGTTGCCAAGGCATCCACGAACCCCGGCCAAATGTTATCCTGATGAATGCGTCTGCGCCGCCCAAATGCCATCCTAGCCGTCCTTGGCTGCGATTGTACGGGCCAACAGTCGAATTTCCTGACGAACTTGAGAAATCACCTCTTCGCGCCCACCGCTGATTTCTTCAATCAATTTTTGCGCATAAATATCGATATTGCGCAAATGACTGCGGCTGCTTTCGTCCAGCCCACCACCAGCATTGCCGTGCGCAATTTTTTCCAAAATCGCCTTCTGCGCCAACTGGCCTTCCGCCAATTTTGCCATTAAGGCTTGTTCTGTGCGCATCGTGTCACTTAAAGTCCCCAGTTTGGACGTCAGTTCCATCATCTGATTGGTGGTTTGAGATTTGTTTTCTTCACTGCGCGTCATGGTGCGTTGTAGTTTTTCCAAACTATCTGCGGTCTGTTCTAGTAAGGCTTGTACATAAGCCGGGACAGACTGATCCCCTGCCGCATCTGAAAGCGCCCCACTGGACAATCGCGTCTGACTGGCAAGCCAATCTTCCAGATCGGTGTAAAAACGATTTTGCGATTGCCCTGTTTGTAAATCCAGAAAACCCAGAACCAGTGACCCGGCCAACCCGAACAAGGAAGAACTGAACGCTGTTCCCATTCCCTCAATCGGGGCTTCCAGACCGCGTTTCAATTCGTTGAAGACCACACCAAGGTCACCACCATTGCCGATGGTGATATTACTGATAACATCACCAATAGACCCAACGGTACTCAGCAATCCCCAGAACGTCCCCAACAGACCAAGAAAAATAAGCAACCCGATATTATAACGGGACAAATCACGTTGTTCTTCCAAACGGGTCGCAATCCCATCCAGCAGTGAACGGGTAGACAAAGCCGATAATGTAAACTGTCCGCCTTCACGCTCGCGCAACATGGTGGCCATGGGTGCCAAAAGGCGCGGCGAACTGTCGGAACGCACACCCGGACGATCCGATTTAAAATCTTCAATCCAGCGCACTTCCGGGTCCAGCATAAGGACTTGCCGGAAATTGTTAAAAATCCCGATTAATAAAACACCCAAGATCAAACCGTTGAGCGCGGCATTGGCAAAAAAGGCATCCTGTAATTGCCCAAACAGCAAAATGGCTGCGGCCACAACAGCCAACAGGAACAAAACCATCCGAATGAGATAACGTTTGGGACGAGTCATAGGAGGCTCCACACCTGAGTTTACATGATTGGATTAGCGTGGCGTAATTTCAACATCCACACGATCAAACGGTTCTTCCGTGGTCTTGTTGCCCAAGGCACGGACATCAATGCGTGTACTTTGTACGCCTTGATCAATCAAATAAGAGCGCACAGCCAAAGCCCGCGACAGGGACAAACGACGCGCTTTACTGGCAGACAGATCTTCCCCGCCGGCATAAGCCTGCAACTGAACACGGTCATCGGGATGACTGCGTAAATCTTCCGCCATTTTTTTCAGGTCTGTCTCGACGCTGGACGGCAGCTTGCTGCGACCGGACTGGAAAACAACACGAACAGCAGCTTCATTTTGCGTGGGCAAAGAGGCCGTCGATGTTTTATTACCACTTTCTGCAGAAATAGCAGAGGTTACGTCTTTGGGTTCAATTGTCGTACTCGGCGGCGGGGGTGGGGCTTCCGCCATCACCGTTTCAGGGGCCGGTTGTGGTTTTTGTTCCACTTTCGGCGCTTCTGCCACTTTCGTTTTTTCAGCAATCGGTTTCGGTTCAGCCGGTTGCGCGGCCTCTACCTTTTTTTCCACTTTCGCAATTTCTTTAGGTGCTGTTTCAACAACCTGACTGGGAAGCGGGGCCTTCGCGACTTCTTTTGCCGGGGCAGCTTCAACCACTTCGGGTTTGGGCGTCACTTTAACCATCGGTTTGGGTGCCGTTTCAGCAACCGCGACACGCGCCACCGGGGCTTTCGGTGCTGCAACCGGTTTTTTCAATGTAATCTTGGAGGCTGGTGCAGCCGGCATTTTCAACATCGGCTTTTCACCGAGATCCGGGGCTTGCACCAACAAACGGGATTTCGGCGGTGTTCCTTGTGCCGGAAAATCAGGCTCGTTCAAGGTAACGGCTGCGCGTGGTTGTACCCCTTGCGGCAAACCATAAAACTGTGAACGCGGCATTTGCGCCGGGGGCATTTTCGTTGAAACGTACGGGTTTATACCGGATGGTGAAGGTGCACGCACCCCACGGTCGTCAAGAACGGACAAGTCCACCACGACATTATTATCAAAATTTGCCAAAATCTGTGCTTGCGCAACTGTCCCTAGCGTCATTGCGCCCAGAAAAGCCGAACAAAGAAGAACCTTACGATAACCAGTCCATTTACCCATAAAACCATACCCCCGTGAGTGGGGTACTCCCACATGCATAAAAATCGAATTCAAACAAGATACCCAAGGTTTGACTTACAAACAACCATATAAGCCAAAAAAAAGGCCCCTTTCAAAATGAAAAGAGCCTTTTTATATATTCGATCAACTCAGGCGCGTTTTCTTGCATCCCGGAATGTTTTCAAAAGCAAGTTATGCTGGAATTCATTCCCACAAACAACATTGCCGCTTTCCAACATTTTCTGGCGGGCATCAAATTCAGAGACAAAACCGCCCGCTTCTTTCACCAGCAAAATCCCGGCGGCAATATCCCACGGCTGCAAACCTGTTTCCCAGAACCCGTCATAACGACCGGCGGCAACAAAGGCCAGATCAAGCGATGCCGCCCCAAAACGACGCACACCGGCAGACACTTTCATAATGGCTTCCAGTTCATTCAGGAAACGGCCATGATCGCCACGCCCGCGAAAAGGAATGCCTGTCGCATAAACGGCTTCATCCATCGTACGACGACCGGAAACGCGTAAACGGCGGCCATTCAAAAAGGCGCCTTGCCCGCGTTCGGCCCAGTATTTTTCATCAGTAATCGGGTTATAAACCATACCGGCAATGATTTGGCCGTTTTCTTCCAAGGCAATTGAAATTGCGAAATGAGGAATGCCGTGCAAAAAGTTCGTTGTGCCATCCAACGGGTCAATGATCCAGCGTTTGGTCTCGTCTTCCCCTTTGATCTCGCCGCCTTCTTCCAGCAAAAAACCAACTTCAGGGCGAGCTTTGGTTAGTTCTTTAATCAGGATTTTTTCAGTACGGGTATCCGCTGTGCTTACGAAATCCGCCGGTCCTTTTCGGGACACCTGAAGGTTTTCAATTTCACCGAAATCACGCAACAAACCGCGTGAAGCAGCTTCAACAGCTTTTGCCATTACATTGATCGTGGCAGAACGCACAGCCATAACATCACCGTATATATAAATTCAAGGAGCAGGTTTCAAAGCCTTGCCAGCTTCGGGCAGGGCGAAGCGAGACGTTTACTCTTTTACGCGCGCAGATGCAAGACCAATGTTTGTGCTTTTTTGCTAAGACAGAAAATCACGCAACATGGCAATTAAGGGGACATCCGCTGCCGGCATGGGTAACTCCACCATCTTGTGCGGATAGACCCATTTCAGTTTTTGCCCTTCTTTTCCATGCGGTTCCCCTTTCCAGACGCGGCAGAGATAGAGCGGCATAAACAGATGAAAATCATCATAGGAATGGGACGCAAATGTAAAGGGAGCCAAACAGCTTTCAGAAATATCGACCCCCAATTCTTCGTGCAATTCACGCACCAAGGTGGCTTCGGGTGTTTCGCCCTCTTCCACCTTGCCGCCGGGGAACTCCCACAATCCGGCCAGTGATTTACCTTCCGGGCGTTGTGCCATCAAGACACGCCCGTCTATATCGACCATTGCAACAGCAGACACCCACACGGCTGGCAAACCATGTTTGGTGACCTGCATGCCATAACAGCCCATATCATCGTCTTCAATCAAAGCCATGTGATTTTACCCGCTATTCTTTTTTATCAATCAGGAACGATAATCTGCGTTGATCGTAATGTAACCATGCGTCAAATCACAGGTCCAAACCGTGGCTTTGCCTGTCGCAATCCCGACATCCACCAACACGTCGATTTCCTGACCTTTCATATGGGCGGCAACCGGACCTTCGTCATAATCGTCGACGGCCTCGCCTTCACCCGCGATCATCACACCCCCCATCGAGATTTGTAATTTATCGCGGTCTGCTTTTTCGCCAGCCTTGCCCACTGCCATCACAACACGGCCCCAATTGGCATCTTCCCCGGCAATCGCTGTTTTAACCAGCGGTGAATTGGCAATTGCCAGCGCAATGGTTTTCGCGGCCTTGTCATTTTCAGCCCCAGTCACGGTCACAGTAATAAACTTACTTGCCCCTTCGCCATCGCGCACAACTTGCTGGGCAAGATCGATCATCAATTCTTCAAAAGCTGCCTTGAAATCGGACAAGGCAGCATCGTCATAAGATGTAATCTCATCATGGGCAGCTTGATTGGTCGCCGCAAACAAAACGGTATCGCTGGTCGATGTATCGCTATCCACCGTAATCGCATTAAAGGATTTATCAGTTGCATCGCGCAAGACAGCCTGCAACACATCCGGGGCAATTTTCGCATCGGTAAAGATAAACGACAACATGGTTGCCATATCCGGTGCAATCATACCGGACCCTTTCGCAATCCCGGAAATCACCACATCGACTCCGTTAATTTGAACGGTTTTAGATGCCGCCTTGGGGAAGGTATCCGTTGTCATAATCGCCTTGGCCGCCGCTTCAAAATCCGCTTCGCCCAAATGATCCTTCATCTCCGCCAAGGCATTGGTGATTTTGCTATCCGGCAACGGTTGACCGATCACCCCGGTCGATGCTGTGAAAATTTCTTCCGGTGTGCAATTAAACACATCTGCGGCTGCCGTCACAATCCGCTCAACCGAGGCACTGCCCTTTTTACCGGTAAAGGCATTGGCATTTCCTGAATTGACGATCATACATCGCGCCTGACCTTTTCCTGCTTTCAACGCTGCCCGACACGCATCAACGGGGGCCGATGCGGTCAGTGACTTTGTAAACACACCTGCAATGCTGCTGCCTTCAACAAGTTCCGCCACCATTAAATCGGTACGGTCTTTATATTTGACCCCAACCCCACGGGTCACAAAACGCACACCGCTGACAGGGGAAATTTCAGGAAACTGTTTAGGCGCAAGAGGAGAAATGTCAGTCATATGTCAATGCCTTTAAAATAAAGCATCCCCGGCGCAATACCGGGGATGATTGAGACGTTGTTCAATTATCCGGACGGATTATTCGTCCATTTTGATCTCTTTTCCAGCTTCGTCAAACATTTTGATTTCAGCTTTTTTACGCAGGCCTTCGATGTAGGATGTCACCGCATCATTTGCGAGGTCACCTTTAATTTTGTCTGCGACTTCTTCCAGTTTCGGTGCCTCGGAAACGCGGAAAGCTTCCGCCTTGATCACATGGTAACCAAACTGCGTTTTGACAGGTTTTTTAGAAAAATCGCCTTCTTTCAAATCAAACGCCGCCAATTCAAATGCCGGTACCATTTGACCTGCACCAAAGAAACCGAGGTCGCCACCGTTCGGGCCGCTGGGGCCTGTGGATTTAGTTTTGGCCAATTCCGCAAAATCAGCCCCGCCTTCAAGTTCCTTAATGACAGCTTTGGCTTCATCTTCTGTTTTCACCAGAATATGACGGGCATGAACCTGCTTTTCCGGGTTAAAGGATTTGACCATTTCGTCATATTTGGCTTTTATTTTTTCATCCGTGACCGCTTTGTCTGCATAAGCCATCAGATACTGACGCTGCAACACATGCTCTTCGATGCTTTGCATGCGTTTTTTAAATTCGTCTGTTTTATGGATGCCTTCCATACGGGCTGTCGCCGCAACCAGTTTACGATCCGCAATAGAATTGACCAACAAGCCTTGAATGACTTTCAGCGGCATCGCCTGTGCCTGACCGCCCATCGCACGCTGTGCTTCCAACAGTTCGGAATAATAAATGTCAGCACCGTTAACAGTGGCAACGACACGGTCATTGCCTGCAACAGGCTTGTCTGCAGCAAAAGCAGGCAAAGCGACGATCAGTGCGCCAGCAAGAACGAAACTGCGAAAGGTTGTTTTCAGCATGGAATTGAGACCCCCAGAAAGGTTAGATAAAAAAACTCTAACGGGCATAATGCACATCCCATTGGACTAGTCCAGCCTAGAAAAGTAACAGGTTTGTAACATGGTCGTTTTTTTGCCCCAATTTTCGCCATATTTGACCAAGTCCAATTGACAGAGAAGCCCATTCCTTCTATCTCTGTGCGGTCGTGAACGGTATTCCACCATTTTTCCTAGGGGATTTTCATGTTTGGCGCTATTGCCCGCAAGCTCTTCGGCACTGCAAATGAACGTTACATTAAAGGTCTGCAAAAATACGTCGATGATATCAACGCACTTGAGGCAGAGATTGAACCCTTAAGCGATGACGCGCTTCGTGCCCGCACCGACTGGCTGCGCGAACGTGTCGCAAACGGTGAAAAACTGGATGACGTTTTGGTCGATGCCTTCGCCACGGTCCGCGAAGCCGCCAAACGCACACTGGGACAGCGCCATTATGATGTACAGCTTCTCGGCGGGATCGTTCTGCACCGGGGACAAATCGCAGAAATGGCCACGGGCGAAGGTAAAACACTGGTTGCCACGTTGGCAGCTTACCTGAATGCTCTGGATGGAAAAGGCGTTCACGTTGTGACCGTCAACGATTACCTGGCCAAACGCGACTCCGAATGGATGGGCAAGGTCTATAATTTCCTCGGTATGACGACATCTTGTATCCTCAATGAAATGGGGGACAAAGAACGTCAGGATGCCTATGCTTGCGACATCACTTATGCGACCAACAACGAACTTGGCTTCGACTATCTGCGCGACAATATGAAATTCACGCTGGAAACCATGGTTCAGCGTCCCTTTAATTTTGCCATCGTCGATGAAGTCGACTCCATCCTGATCGATGAAGCACGTACACCGTTGATCATTTCCGGCCCCAGCGACGACAGTTCCGACCTGTATGGCGCGGTCGATGCGATTATCCCGAATTTACAAGAAGACGACTACGAGAAAGACGAGAAGGTTAAGTCAATCTCGCTTTCTGAAAAAGGTGTCGAAACCGCAGAAGAACTTTTGCGTCAGGCCGGGCTTTTGGAAGCTGGCGGTCTTTACGATCTGACCAACGTTTCGCTTCTTCACCATGTAAATTCTGCCTTACGCGCCCACCATATTTTCCAAAATGGCGTGGATTATCTGGTTAAAGACGGCAAAGTCATGATTGTGGACGAATTCACAGGTCGTGCAATGGAAGGCCGTCGTTATTCAGATGGTCTGCATCAAGCTCTGGAAGCCAAGGAAAAAGTTACCGTCCAACAGGAAAATCAGACGCTTGCCTCTGTTACCTTCCAGAACTACTTCCGACTTTATCCGAAACTGGCTGGCATGACCGGGACAGCCATGACCGAAGCCGGTGAATTTGCAGAGATTTACAAGCTCGAAGTCGTGGATATGCCGACCAACCGCGTTATTTCGCGTAAGGATTATGACGACGAAGTTTATCGTACACGCGGCGAAAAAATTAATGCCATCATCGAACAGATTGTCGAATGCGTTGAACGCAAGCAGCCGATCCTCGTCGGGACAGTTTCAATCGAACAATCCGAAGAGCTGGCAGCGGCTTTGAAAAAGCGCAAAATCAAACACGAAGTTCTCAACGCCAAACAACACGAGCGCGAAGCCTATATTGTGGCCCAAGCCGGGGTTCCCGGTGCCGTAACGATCGCCACAAACATGGCAGGTCGCGGAACGGACATTCAGTTGGGTGGTAATCTGGACATGCGCGTTCAGACAGAACTGGGTGAAAACCCGAGTGATGCTGAAATCGAACGTCTCAAAAGCGAAATTGCCGAGGCCAAACAGGTTGCACTGGATGCAGGCGGTTTGTTCGTCTTGGGCACAGAACGCCATGAAAGCCGCCGAATTGACAACCAGTTGCGTGGTCGTTCCGGTCGCCAGGGCGATGTCGGTGCCTCTAAATTCTTCCTGTCACTGGAAGATGACCTGATGCGTATCTTCGGGTCCGAACGTATGGACGGCATGCTGAAAAAACTCGGTCTGGAAGAAGGTGAAGCCATCGTCCACCCGTGGATCAACAAGGCACTGGAAAAAGCGCAACAGAAAGTCGAGGCCCGAAACTTCGACATGCGTAAACAGTTGCTTAAATTTGACGATGTTATGAATGATCAACGTAAAGTGATCTTTGAACAACGTCGAGAAATGATGTCGACCGAAGACGTTTCCGATCTGATTAAAGATATGCGTTATGATGTGATCGAAGATATCGTCGACAAATGTATCCCGGAAAAAGCCTATGCGGAACAATGGGACACAGATTCACTGCACGAAGAAATCACACGCGTCTTCAACATCGATCTGCCCGTCAAGGAATGGGCCAAGGAAGAAGGTGTTGCCGATCAGGAAATCCGTGACCGCATCACCGATGAAGTGGATCGCAAAATGGCGGCCAAGGTCGTAAATTACGGCGAAGACATCTGGCGTTCTGTTGAAAAAAGCGTCCTTTTACAGCTGCTTGACACTATTTGGAAAGAACACCTGCTGGCCCTTGATCACCTGCGCCAAGGTATTGGCTTGCGTGCCTATGCACAACGTGACCCGCTGAATGAATATAAACGCGAGGCCTTCAACCTGTTTGAAGAGATGCTTTCTATTTTGCGTGACCGTGTTGTTTCTCTGCTGGCACATGTGGAACTGCAAGTCGGCTCCCCTGAAGATGAGCTTGAAGCGTTCAACCGCCATGAAGATCAGCAAATGACGGAAAGCCGCCAAGATCCGGCAATGGCGAACCAGCAACCGGAGTCACCGGAATATGGTACGGCAACCGTGCGCACCAATAAACCGTCTGAAAATATCGACCCGAATGATCCAGCTACATGGGGGAAAGTTGCCCGAAACGCCGCTTGTCCTTGCGGTTCCGGCAAGAAGTTCAAACACTGTCATGGCTAAGTTTCTAAAAGGTGGCGCATACCTCGCCGCCTTTCTTACCTTCACCGGCAATGCCTTCGCCCACGGTCATTTGACTGAAAAAGGCGAACAGTTATATATGCAGTTCTGCGCCGAATGTCATGGCGCAGAAGGCGATGGGAACGGCCCGGCTGCCGGAAATATGTCACCACCGCCGGCAAACTTGTTACAAGCCATGCAAGGTAAGATCATATCGGATGAATATCTGATGTGGACCATTCGCGAAGGCGGCGAGAACATTCATACCGATATGCCCTCGTTTGAAAAACGCGATAATATTTCCGAAGACGATGCCAAGGCTATTGTCCAGTATCTTTGGCATGCGTTTAAATAAACGGCGTTAACGGATCGGCATGGCATACATCAACCCGCCCTTTTGCCACAAATTGTTCAAGCCGCGTTCTATTTTCAATTGGCTGCCACTGCCAAGGTTGCGTTCGAAAATTTCGCCGTAATTGCCTTGTGCGCGAATAACGTCATATAACCAGCTATCCGGTAAGCGCAGGGCTTTGCCAAAACCACTTTCGCCCCCCAGCATAAAACGAACCGCATGATTATTTAAGCGCCGCATCTCTTCCACATTGCGGCGCGTTACACCGCGTTCCTCGGCTTCGATTAATCCATAAACAAGCCATTTGACGATATCGTACCATTCACGGTCATCATCACGCACTACCGGCCCCAAAGGCTCCTTAGAAAGCGTTGCCTGCAACAAAACATAATCGTTTGGATTGGGCGCAGAAAAAGTAAGAATCGCCTGAAGTGCCGAACGATCCGCCGCATAAAGATCACATTGACCGGAAAAGAAAAAATTGCTCAACCCCTCACGGGAATTAAACACTTTGATCTTGATCTTACGTCCGGAGCTATGGACATACTCCTGAACGCTTTCCAACGTTGTCGTCCCGTTTGCCACACACAAGGTGGCCTCCTCAACCTCAGAAAATGCTGTATAACCAATTGATTTATGGGCGAGAATTCCCAATTGGTCATAATATGTCACACCGGGATAATCCACACCATAAGCAATATCACGCGTATAAGTCCATGTTGTCGAACGCAAAAGAATATCAATTTGTTGCGCACTCAGTGCACTGAAACGGGTTTGGGCATTCAGGGAAATAAACTGAACTTTCTCGGCACTTCCTAAAACGGCAACCGCCAGCGCCCGGCAGAAATCAACCTCAAACCCGACCCAGCGTCCGTGTTCATCCACATAGGCAAAGCCGTAATTTTGTTCATCTACGCCACAAATAAGGTAATCGCGTTCGCGCACATCATCCAAGGTAGACGCATAAGAAACGGGTCCCTTAAAAAAGAATATCCCACCAAGAACAAACAACAAAAATAAACGCATGCGCCCCTTTGTCTCCTTCCCCCGCTATAGATACATTTAATTTACGGTATTTTTCATAAAAACAAAAGGACAGGGATTTAGCCCCCTTTTCCTTCCCCCCCCCACATACCGTTTCAAAAATCAGTAGCTTCCCTACGTTTCATAAAATATGATCAGTCCATATTCGTCCTTTCAACAATATGCGTTCAAAAATATGACTCTCGCGGACTGGATAGAACAATTGCCCTTTCTAAATCAGCTTACGGCTGACGAAAAAAGACGCCTTGAGACAGACGCGCAACTTGTTGAAGTTCCCTCTCACACCAAACTTTTTTCCCCCGGTGATGAATGCGGGGCATTCCTGCTTGTCATTGATGGCAGTGTGCGTGTCCAAATGGTTGGTGACAATGGGCGTGAAATTGTTCTTTATCGCGTGGAAAGCGGGCAGACTTGTGTTCTGACAACAGCCTGCCTGCTTTCCCATGAAGCCTATAATGCAGAAGCCCTGACCGAAGAAAAGACAACGGCAATCGCCCTGCCCGCACGTGCGTTTCAAGAATTCCTGGCAACCAGTAACGGGTTTCGGGATTTGGTTTTTGCAAGCTATGGCCAGCGTATTTCAAGTCTGGTTCTGCTTGTTGAAGAAGTCGCCTTTAAACGTATTGATGTCAGACTGGCACAATTTATAGCCCGGCATAAAGACAGCAATGGGGTTGTCAAAAAAACCCATTACGATCTCGCCGTCGAACTTGGTTCCGCCCGTGAAGTCATCAGTCGCCAACTGAAAGAATTTGAAAAAAAAGGCTGGATCGAACTACACCGTGGCAAACTGATTGTGAAAAAGCCGGAAGACCTTAAAAGCTTTATTTCACACCATTGTGACTAAGTTACAGAACACTTTATTCACCTTTGTTAATGTATCCCCAGAGATGACAATTACATATTCTGTTGGGAGTAGATTACATGAACAAAAACGTTGGTTCTATCGACCGTATCATTCGCATTATTGCTGGCATTGGCCTCTTGGCATTTGCACTGGTCGGTCCGGAAACCGGTTATAACTATCTTGGTTTCATCGGTATTGTCCCGCTGGTAACCGCATTGCTCGGTTGGTGCCCGGCTTACACATTGTTCGGAATTAAAACTTGCAAAATCTCTGATTAAGAATTTTTGATCCAGCAAAAAGAGTTCTGATTTTTACTGCCCCCTCAAACCGTAAAGATCAAACACAAGAAACTGCAAGGCGAAAGTCTTGCAGTTTTTTTGCTTGAAATTGACAGATATTAGGGCTCTATTCCTTTATAAGAGGCTATATCTGTGTAAGAATAATTAAAACTCAAAATTTCATGGATCTGCGATGAAAAATCGGGAAATTAAAATTGCCTATTTGGTTGCTGTTCTCGCAACTCTGGCCTCGATTATCTACGGGGGCTTATCTTATAATAAAACAAAGAATAATGATCTTTCCCATAAAATACAGATGGTTATCGTTCTCATTCATGAGCAACTAGAGAACCTGAAACGAACCGCCTACGACAATAGCTATTGGGACGATACAATTGACAAAGCTCTCATCGCGCGAGACCGACAATGGGCCGATGGCAATATTGGACAATATCTTTTAGATACGTTTGGCTTATATCATACGCTGTTGTTTGATGGTCAACACAACTTGATTTTCACCTTCGGTTCAGCTCATTCAGAATTAACCAACACATTGACAAGTCATCCGGTATTTAGAACAGCGGTGGTGCAAACCGTCTCGCAAAAACGAAATTCCCCACAAGCCAGCGGCTTTTACTTTCAAAATAAAGAGAGCGTTTATCTCGTTGCGACCAGCGCGCTTACCCGTGAATCGGCCACAGGTTCCCGAACAGAAGACGAAAAAGGCTACCTGGTCCTACTGAAAGCAATAACCCCCACTGATCTCGCCAAAATCTCGAAGAATTTTGCAGTTACAAACCTTTCCCTACAGCCAAACCCAGATCAAATAAAATTTGATGTGCTTGATGATGCAAGCCAGTCCAGCTTCCCCCTTTATTTCACCCCCAAAGGCTATTCTTTCATCGACTTGATTTGGAACCTTCTGCCTTTTCTGATTACCATTTTGTCGTTGATCTATCTCCTCAGCGTTATTCAACGTAAATCTATACAATCCCAAAAACTTAATCGCGATTTGGAACGGGCCAATACTGAGCTTGCAAGCTTCAACAAAAGGCTGGAAGAGCAGGTTCGGCGCCAGACCGTTGAAATCATGGAAAAGGCGGAGAAATCCGAACAAGCCAACCGCGCAAAATCAACTTTCCTATCCAGTATGTCACACGAATTGCGAACGCCCCTGAATGGAATTTTAGGATTTGCCCAAATGCTTGGGTTGAATAAAGATCAAAACCTGACAGCGAAACAAAAGGCATGGATTACCCAGATCGTTGATTCCGGGCGGATGCTGCTTGATATTGTCAACGATGTACTGGATCTTGCCCGCATTGAAAGTGGTCGCGCCGTTTACCAGCCCGAAATTTTTCAACCCCGTGACGTGTTTAAAGAATGTTTTGATATTGTCGAACCTATCGCAGGCGCACGTCATATCAGCCTGAGCGGACATCCCGAAACAGACCTTTATGTCTATGTAGATCGCAGCAAATTGAAACAGGTTTTGCTTAATCTGGTCAGTAATGCGATTAAATACGGCAATGACGATGGTTATGTCAGATTTGGTTGCCGGACCACCGACAATCAATATATTGAACTTTATGTCGAAGATAACGGCAAAGGCATCCCCGAAGCTGATCTCCCTCACATCTTCGAACCGTTTCGCAGGGTCAAAGAAACCACCACGCACGTTGAAGGCACAGGTGTTGGCTTGGCAATCGTTCAAAAAAACCTTGAACTGATGGGCGGGGAAATCAAAGTGGAAAGCACCTTGGGCGAAGGGAGCCGTTTCAGCATATACTTAAAAGCATACAACGCAGACTACTCCCCTGCCCCGGATAACGAGGACGCCGCCCGTTAAGCGGCAACCTCGTCACTCATTTCATATTTAAGCGAACTGAGCAAATAATCATGGATCGGGTTTTTAACCTCTTTCATGGTAAAGGCGTGCGGCAGACGCTCTGGTCTGACAATAACGGATCGTTCAATTAATTCCTGAATACGCTCACTATCATCAAAAGCACTTTTACCGATTAACAGCGGTTCCCACGATTTACCCGATTGCCAATAAAAATAGGCTTTCGCCAATCCCCGTAAATAGAGGTAATCCTTCGTAAAACCACCGCCACGAAACACCCGAACAACCGTTGTGAAAATATGGTCGTCCATTTCCGGATATTCTTCCATCAGCATACTGTAAGTGCGCTCAAACGAATGTCCATCCAGCAAATAACGTACCGCAATCACACGCAAAGCCAGAACCTTAAGTCGTTTTAACGACATATTACCGGACAAATATTCCGCCAGGACCGCAATGCCTTCCTGCGTTTCGGTTGAACCGGGCAAACCAAGACGAAACAGGCTTAACGGTTGTTGTCGCGCATTGGCTGATGTCAACAGATGGACACCGACCTCGTGATGCTTCAACGCCTGTGCGGCCTTGCGCGTCATGTGGCTCCCGCGTTTAATCAAAACACGGAAATTCGCATTATCGACCATGGCCCCGGCAACAAGACGACTGCTGAGCTTAACCGGCGCATCCAGTTTGTAATAGTCGATTTCTTTTTGCAGCAATGCAGCGACATCGTTGTCACTGACAAAATCACGATCTTCTGTTTCATCCTTCAGCTCAGGGGCATGCAGCAGAAAACGCGCATTGTCCAAATCGGCCCGGTCCGGTTCCCCATAATAACGCAGTGAATTATAGAGACAGCCTTTGCTGCCAATCGCCGACAAAAGGTCCACTTTAGTCGACAAACCATCAATGGCCCGGCGATACAGGGTTTGTACCGTGACATCGCCAATCTCTTCGATCGGTAAACGAAAGAGTTTTTCTTTGACCAAAAACGGATCAATATCCAGCTTGCGATATTTAAAGACCGGTTCGTAGCGTTCTTTGCGGGCAAAAAACCGCTTGCGTTCCTGATCAATATTAATCGGGTTAACATACAGCAGGGTTTCCATTGATTTGGCAATGCGAAACAGATCCCGATCCACCTGACGGGTGACCGGTTCAATCTGGGATGACAGCATATCGTGACGATGCACCGTGCTTTTCTCTGTCCGCTTGTTGGCAAAGAAAGCGGCATGTTCCAAAATAACTTTGGTGAACCCGTCTTTCAATTCATTGAAAATCTGCGGATAAAGCGTTGCCGTTTTCTCTTCACAATAAAATTTACGAATTTCAATCGGCAAACATAAAGCCTTGGCGGATAATTCACGTGTACGCGTTGCCAGATAACCTTGTCCCAAAAAGACTTCATCATGCGCGGCACGGACTGTTTCACCGGTAATTGAAATTCGATCAAGCTGACGCAACATAAAATTCACGTTGCTGCGATGTTTACGCATATCAATTTGGGCCGTACCGATATTAAAGCTCGGTGCGGCAGTTCCGCCTTTACGTTCCCCGTTATAGGAATGAACGTCATAGACCACGCAAAAACCATGCTTTTTAATCAAGGCCTGCACCGCCGCGTCAAACACCTTGTAAAACGCACGATGCTTTTCAATGGAACGATGGCTTAGCTCTTCTGGCAGTTCGCGGCTCCAGACTTTTTTACCCCATGCCGTTTGATAGACACAATCCAGCTCATTGCGGTTCAGGTCATATTCATAACGACTGTCAAACGCAATAATTCGATTGGGATAACCGCTTATCAGATCGCCAGTATGCGGATCTTCTTCATAAAGGCGTTCCGCTTCATCCAGCAAACAAAGCGGGCGTAGTTCACTTGCAAAACGATGCCCGTTATGAATAGCCGCACAGATATAAGGAAACTGGGGATCAAATGCAATTTCATAAGCCCCGCTGGCTTCACGCGCCTCCAGACTTTCGCCTTTATGAAGGCGCGCGATGATGTCCTCAACTTTCGTCGACTGCATCTTCGATCAACCTTCTATACTGGTTCTTGCGCGCCATCAGCACTTCTTTGGCCGTCACCACAGATTCCACAAAATCAATAACCTTGGCTTGCAAGCGCACACGGTTCAAACGGTTGATCCGCGTGATCCCGCCGGGGCTGAGAACATTAACTTCAATCAGCTTGCCGCCAATGACGTCCAAACCCACAAAATACAAACCATCGCGCACAAGTTTGGGACCAACCTGACGACAGAGTTCTTTTTCTTCCTTCGTCAGGGTGTGTTTAACCGCCTTACCGCCTGTTGCGATATTGGAACGGGCTTCGCCTTCGGCCGGGACGCGTTTCATGGCCCCGATCGGTTCCCCGTTCAGCATCAGAATACGCACGTCCCCTTTTTCCGCACCGGGGACGAATTCCTGTAAAATGACATATTGATCGGAATTGGCACCAAGATAAAAATCCAGCAAAGAGCGAAAACTGCTCTTGGATTTTTTCTCGACAATAATCACACCTTGCCCGCCAAAACCGTTGAGTGGTTTCAGAATCATTTGTTCCTGATCAGATTCCAGCAGGACCTTTTCCAGATATTCCCGGTTTTTGGACACATGGGTTGCCGGCACAAACGTGCTGTTCGGATCATACAGGGCAGCGGTATAAATTTTATTATTGGCAATACGCAAGCCATTGATATCGTTACAGATGAATGTATCATCTTTAACAGAATCAAGGAAATTCAACACCGTTACATCCAACGGTGGATTGGCACGCATAAAGATCACATCAAAACCGGACAACGGCAACAAACGCTTTTTGAAAGTTGCCGATTTATGGAAATGTTGTGCCGAACGGGTATAGGACTTGCGTTCAATCACAGAACAAAACGCATGTGCCACCGTTTCACGGATCGTCAAATTCGTCGGCGTTGTCACCGCCACAATATGGCCGCGTCCAACCGCTTCGTGAATAATACGCAAAGTCGTATCGCTTTCCGGGGAAATGCGTTCCCACGGATACATCAGAAAACAAATTTTGATGGGGCGATTAAAAGTTGTCATTTAAATTCCAATCACGAACAACTTGAAACACACCTACTACCAATAATGATAAGGCGAGGCGCTATTTAGGGACTGCGCAACAGGATGGCAAGAACTTTTTACTTATTATGTGAAATAAAAGAAGGTTCGCTATTGAACTTATGATTACACATTGCATTTTTTCTTAAAATTTTCAAGAAAAAATAAAAAACACAATTTACAAACACAACGTAACGCACGCGCAATTCAGGCTATTTTAAAGTAAATAACAAGTATTAAAATTCACAAAATAATCGAAAATACATTATAAATAATAAGAAAAATCACTTTCTCATTTAGAAGTAACACGGCTTCACCTACCTATTCTTAGGTCAAATTGACTTTAACCAACCCCATAAATCAAACGATCCTTTTCGCAAGGTGCGCTTTACATTTTAAGAGTGAGACATAACTTTAAAATATCATGGGCAATGCCCTCATTCACCTCTCGATTACTATCTCACCCGAAAACATCCCATGTATTCCTTGACATATCTTCAATTTAATTGATGAATAAGCATTATTTAAAACCTTTACGGCACTTTTTAAAATGGCAATAAAAATCAGAATTGCAAAATCGGCTAAAGAACTGAATGATGTCTACCGTCTGCGCCATAGTGTCTATAAGGCGAATGATTTTTTTCAAAACACAGCCCATGACTACATCATCGACCTTTACGATTCTGTACCAAACAGCATTAACATTATCGCCTATAGTGAAGAAACCGCCGTTGGCACCATGCGCGTGACGCTCGAAAATGAAATTGGCACTGCCGCCGATGAATCTTTTGACTTCACGCCTTACAAAGATAAAATCCGCCAACAGGCATTTGACGAAAACGCACCGCCCCCTGTTTTTGCCAGTTCCGGCATGTTGGCAATCGCCGAAGAATGGCGCAATCGACGCGATGTTTTCCGGGCCCTTTTGCGTATGGCGGTTGATGTCGGGCATTCCCTGAATGTCAGCCATATTATCGCGACCGTAAACGCCAGTACAATTGGTATTTACAAACGTCTGGGCTGGGAAATCCTGTCCGATGAAATTTGGATAGAAGAGATCAACAGCCATATCGTCGCCATCGCCACACCGCTGGCCAATATGTACGACTGGGCCTTCAATATGCTGGCAGAACAAAAAACGCTACTGGACCATTTCAGCGGCTGTTTCCGATGGTATCTTTTGGATGGCGGGACAACGATTTTTCAACAAGACAGTCACGGCGACAAAGCCTATCTCATCACCAAAGGTGGGGTCGATATTGCGTGCCGTTATAAAGAAAATGCCGAGCTGCTCTCGTTGGCGAAACTCGGTCCCGGCGATATGTTTGGTGAATTGTCATTGATTGATGAAGCGCCTCGTTCAGCCAGCGCAACCACCATTGGCAACACCGAACTGTTGGTGATTGACCGGGAAACCTTCTGGCAAAAGATTCAGGAAAACGCCACCTACCTGCGCGACCTGATGGAGATTTTATCCAAACGCCTGCGTTCTGCCGACGAACGCGCCTTGCTCTATGCCTATGCCTCACTGGAAGAACGCATGGCCTATTTCACCAAAAGTTTACGCCAAAGCGCCATGATTGACCCGAAAAACCCCAATCAACGTATCGCCAAAGTCACAACGACAGATTTCGCCTCTATGGCCCTTGCCACACCAGAAGAAGCCGAAGCGCATCTTGCAAAACTGGAAGCACAAAACCTCATCAAGCGCAGCAAACATGCCATCACCTTTGTCGAGAAAGATTGATCAATGAAAGAGAATAAAGCCAGCATCACGGCCTATACCGTTCTGCAAGGCATTATGTATATCGCCCGGCGCACACCTCATCATTATCTCATTTCACCAGAGGCGATAGAGCTCGGCGAAAAAATCCTCTCCCACTCACCAGAAGGTCAAAAGCGACTGGCACAAATCAATAAACCGGGCTTTACCCTAGGCGTCAAACTGCGCGAATATCTTTTATTACCCGGCATTACCCTGCATTATGCCTTGCGTAAACTTTCTATAGAAACACATACGCGAAAAGCTCTTGAGGACGGCGTTAAACAAGTCGTGTGTCTTGGTGCCGGATTTGACAGTCTCGCCCTGCGACTGGCAAAAGAAAACCCGGATGTCTCCTTTATCGAAATCGATCATCCCGATACTCAGCAGTTTAAGGCACAAGCCTTAAAAGAGGCCGAACAAAGCAATCTGCACTACCTCAGCATCGATTTCACCCATCAAAATCTCGAAGACCGCCTTGCCGCCTTCAACGCCTTTCAAACAGACATCCCGACACTTTATATCTGTGAAGGCGTGACCATGTACCTGAGTGATGACGAAATCACCCATATGTTTAACGCGATCCGCACCCTAAGCGGCAGCGGCACCCGCTTCCTGTTCACCGCCCTTGAACCACAAGACAGCGCGGACAACAACACCCGAAAACTTCTGCAAATCTACCTGAACATAATCGGGGAGCCGATCAAATGGGATATGGAAAAAGGCAACATAAAACCCTTTCTGGAAAAACAGAAATGCGACCTGCTGGCCTTGGACGGCACCGATCAATTCAAATCCCAATTCCTAAAACCCGACGACCATCCCGCCTTACATTATGGCGAATATCTGGTCTCTGCCCTTTTCCACTAGGGATTACTTGCAAGTCACGTCAAAGAGTGCGGGTGAGCTCGCAAGAAATCGCTATATTTAAGATTAGACATTCTTCATATCAAGATACCCGCGCTCAATAGCGGTTTCCAAAGCTTGAGTTGCTTTCAAGGTTTCTTCATATGTATTTCGCAAATCAGCTAATTCTTGAATTTGCCCGTTGTCCGGCAACCCTTTTTTTGCAGCAAGGGTTACGTGAAAAAGCTGTTTAAGGTAAGCGGCTCTGCATTTTGCCACAAGACGAAAAACAGGTTCCAAATCTTCTGATGATAACTCGGGGATTTCAGGATTTATGACAACTTGATTAATTTCACGAATTGTCTTGTCCATTTTCAATTTGATGCGACCAAGTTGAGCATCCTGCATTTTATAACCCTTTCATCAAAAACGAAATAATCATTTCCATGTTACAAACAAGCAATTAACAAAATGATAAGCAATCAGACCTTTTTGATCACAATTTAAAAGTCACTGGCGCGCAGGAATGAAAGTCCGAGAAGGTTCTGGATATACTGCGGGGGATGCAGGCAGGTTTCGGGGTGATATGGGGTGGAACTTTATAGATAATACTAAAACTCCAAAATAGAAGTGTGATAATTTTAACCTTTACAACTTGATAGCGTTCGCCGCTTGGGTTAAATTCACGTCACAGAAACCTCAGGAATGTGAGCTAAATGATTTTTCGGAAATATTTCTTTATTGTCCTTTTGATTGCTTCTGCATTTATTAATTTGAATGTCTATGCCCAAGAAAAGGGAGCGAGTGTAAAACCAGATACCGCCTCAATAGATAAAAGAAATAATCTCACCTTTATTAATCGTTTGCTCGACCGGATAGATTATCAGCAAAATAACAGTTCTCAAGAGCTGTTGCGACTAATGGAAAAAACAGTCAACTTCAGATACAAAACCTGCAGGCAGTGATAATATCTCAAAATCAGAGAATTGACGAACTCAGAAAGATTGTTCAAAGCAACACGAAGAGCTTACCTAATAATGAAAATTATTTTGGTGCTTGGGTTAGTATCCTGTTGGCTGCAGTTACCGTTGTAGTTACTGTTTTCGGTGTTGTTATTGCGATATTGTCGTTCTTTGGATACAGAGAAACCCTGAAAAAAGCTACTGAAGTTGCAGAGGAAAAGGCGACTGAGACTGCCGGAGCTGCTGCTAAAGCAGAAATAGAACGACTTGTTTCTGCTGGGGAGTTTAATGATAGCATTGAGCTTGCTGTGGATAAAGTCGTTTACAAAGGCATTATACCTGGAAACCCAGCTGACTGGGATAATGGACCCGTCCCCTAAAACTGGAGAGCACCTTCTGTTAAACTGAGATTTACAGGAGGAATAAATGAGTCTCAAAAAATCTGATGAATTTAAAAGCGAAGCCGTCCAGCTTGCACT
>NZ_BMHV01000002.1 GCF_014641495.1 Terasakiella brassicae | reverse complement strand
CGCTCAAAGTCGTGCTATCAACAAAATACAGTCCTGTTGGTAAGGCTGTTTTCGATTTGAGAAACGCACAAAAAGCAGGAAATACACGCCCCTGAATTTCCACAAAACGATTATATGCGAGAAGGTTAGGGAAATAACTGGATAATTGCCGATGAACGCAATCAAGATAAAAATTCTTGAAATCACGATAATGACTGAGATGAAACAAGATCAGAATAGTCATGATCTCACTGGCATTCATGCGGCTGGCTCGTAGACGTTTACTTCCTTCTTCTTTAGGAAGGAGACCGCGTTCAAAAGCAGGAAAGAAACGCTTGCAGAAATCGTCGATCTCACAGAAAATCTCTTCGATGGGAACCATGGATACCTCCATTGTAGGCCGTTTTTGTAGCTATAAATAGCCTACTCCCATCACCTTATACTTGTGAATCAATAACTTAATAAATCCCTTATCCCGTATCCGCGTTAAATTACGTTTTTGGTTCTAATGTAACCGGTGACAGCTACCTATTTCCCCGTTTCTAGTCCTTTAACGCACTGTTACATTCGGCGTAAAGATATAGCCGGCGCCATAGACGGTTTTGATCATGGTGGGGTCTTTGGGGTCGGTTTCGATTTTTTGGCGCAGGTGGCCGATATGAACATCGATGGAGCGATCAAAGGGGGACGATTCCCGTCCACGGGCCAAATCCAGCAATTGATCACGGCTCAGCACCCGGTTGGGGTGGCTGGCGAGGGCGCAGAGCAGGTCAAACTGCGCTGCCGTCAAAGGTGACTCGTCGCCTTGCGGATCAATCAGTTTACGTGCCATACGGTCCAGCACCCAGCCGGCAAAACGCATTTCAGAGATATCTTCACCTTTCGGCGTGGATTGCGCGTTGCCTTTGGCCCGGCGCAGGACGCTGCGCACGCGTGCGCGCAGTTCGCGTGGTTCAAACGGTTTGGAAATGTAATCGTCAGCGCCCAGTTCCAGACCGATGACCATATCGGCGGTTTCGCCCATTCCGGTCAGAATAATAACGGGAATATGGTTTTGTTGACGGATTTCACGCAGCAGATCAAGACCGTCTTCGCCCTGTAACATCAGATCAAGAACAACCATATCCACATCGCCCTTGGCGATTTTTTCCTTCATTTCCTGCCCGCTGGAGGCAGAAGAGGCACGAAAGCCGACACCGGTTAAACAGCGTTCAACCAGCGAGCAAATATGCGGTTCATCATCAACAACCAGAATATGGCCCGTATCTGTCATTTCTTCCCTGACTTTATTATTGCATTTTTATAGGTTGGCGGGATTTTAACCGATGTTGTCCCCCCTGCAAAGCTCAAAAAAACGAGAGGACTCAGTCGTTTCGGTCCAATGCCTTGCGAACCCGTGTGGCGATTTCCTGACGTTCGAACGGTTTGGCGATCAAGTCCAGTTCATCCTGAATAAGACCGGTTTGATCCATGACCTTATCGGGATAGCCCGACATAAACAACAAAGGCAGGTCTGCAATTAACGTGCGTGCCTGTGTGGCAAGTTCAATACCGTTTATACCGCCGGGCATTTCGATATCTGAAAACAACAGATCAAATTCCGGGTCGCGTTCCAGAATGCTCAGAGCCTCGCCCCCATCGCTGGCGGCAACCACATCGTAACCGAGACGGCGCAGGCTGTTGGTGGCAAATCCGCGCACGCCGGGATCATCTTCGACCAACAGGATACGTTCTGTTCCCTTGGGCAGGTTGGTGGCGCGCTGGGCGATGGGTTCATATTCCCCGACTTTGGTGCTGCGCGGCAAGACAAGGCGGAAGGTTGTGCCTTCGCCCGGTGTGCTTTCGACCTGTAACTGACCGTTGGATTGACGCACAAACCCGTAAATGGTGGAAAGGCCGAGACCGCTGTTCGGTCCTTTTTCTTTTGTGGTGAAAAAGGGCTCGTAAATGCGTTCGATAATTTCAGGTGACATGCCGGAACCGTTATCGCGCACTGAAATCACCACATAATCGCCCGGTGTCAGATCGACACTGCGATCGGAAAAGACATTTTTCAAGGTGACGTTTTCCGCATAAATCCCCAATTTACCGGCACCGTTCATGGCATCACGCGCGTTGATGGCGAGATTGAGGATTGCGTTTTCCAATTGGTAGGGATCGATCAGGACGGGCCAGATATTCTGGTTGATATGCATATGTGTGTCGATCTGGGAACCCACGGCACGCGCAACCAGTTCTTTCATGCCGTTGATCAGCTCTCCCGTGTTGCTGATGCGGGGTTTTAAAGGTTGGCGCCGGGCAAAGGCCAAAAGCTGTTTGACCAGGTCGGCGCCGCGCCGTGCGGCATCCAAAGCAGGTGACACAAGGTCCATCGTTTCGGAATTTTCTTCTTCTTCTTCTTCCAAAACGGACAGGTTGCCGACGATGATGGTCAACAGGTTGTTGAAATCATGGGACAGGCCGCCGGTTAATTGACCGATGGCTTCCATTTTTTGGGCTTGGCGGTATTTGAATTCGGCGGTGCGCACATCGGTGACGTCCTGACCGAGAACGAAATAGCCATGAACTTGATTGTCATCGGTCATATGCGGGATGAAAGAGACCAGAACATGCAGTTCTTTATTTTCAGCAACATTCAGCACAAATTCACGAGAGGCGCGTTCCCCGCGCAAGGCCGCCCGAATGCAAGGCAGATGTTCGCGATATACTTTTATGCCTAAAACTTCTTGCGCGGTGCGCCCGACGATTTGGGCCGGGGTGCGTCCGAACCATTCCTGATATTGGCGGTTGGCGAAGGAATAGGTCAAATCCCGGTTAACATAACCGATCAAGGCCGGAACCGTATCGGCGATCAGGCGAATTTGTTCTTCGGAAATTTTTAAGGCATCCAAGGCGTTTTTAAGTTCAGCCGTGCGTTTTTGAACACGCGCTTCCAATTCGTCATTGGCTTGACGCAAGGCCCGTTCGGCCATCTTACGTTCGGTGATGTCTTTGTAAACGGTGACGAAGCCGCCGCCGGGAATGGGGTTACCGCGTACTTCAAGGATCATGCCGTTGGGGCGTTCCCGTTCCATTGTATGGGGCAGGAACTTACGGGCTTCTGCGACTTTATCTTCGATGATATCTTTAACGGGAAATTGACCATATTCACCGCGCTCGGCATTATATCGGATGAAATCTTCAAACGGTGCACCGTAGTATGCGAATCCCTCCATCGGGAAATCGGTCAGTTCAAAAAACTTGGAATTCCAGGCAACCAGCTTTAAATCCGCGTCATAAATAGAAAAACCATCATCGAGATGCTCAAGCCCGGTTTGGACAAACGCCCATTGTTGCGCATCTAAAGAGGGCGCTTCCAATTTATTAAGCAGCTGTTTATTAACGATTTTATTCGCTTTCGCCATAATCATATCCGTTTTTAACTTATATTTAGGCTAGCGAAAAGAGGATTTGATGGGGCGAACTTTACATTCCTTTACAATGTTTATCCGCTTCTTGAATGTCTCTGCATTGACCCTTCACAGTTTTCAGGTAGCCTCTACACAGTCGAATAAGACGTTTACGTGAACGTTGCGCTTTTTGTTTCGCTGGAAACTAATTTGGTGATATCAAATAAGGCGCTGTAAATAAGCAAGAAAGAACGGCCTTCTCAAAAATAAGGGGCCGATGTGACGGGGAGAAAATACATGACAGGGCAAACCACGCCCATATTGGAAGTCGACGACATTTCCTTGCGTTTCGGCGGTGTCCGTGCGCTCAGCAATGTCAGTTTCAATGTGAACAAAGGTGAGCTGTTTTCCATCATCGGTCCGAACGGAGCGGGGAAAACATCGTTATTGAACTGTGTTTCCGGGCGGTATTCACCGCAGGAAGGGTCTATTAAATTTAAAGGCCAGGAAGTCACCAAGATGACCCCGAACCACCGTGCCGAACTGGGTATGGGGCGGACATTCCAGAACCTTGCGCTGTTTGCGCATATGTCTGTTCTGGATAACATCATGGTTGGTCGTCATCACCTGATGAAAAACAATTTCCTGTCCGGTGGTATATACTGGTTTGGTGGCGCGCAAAAAGAAGAATTGATCCATCGCCGCGAAGCTGAAGATATTATCGACTTTTTGGAAATCTCCCATATTCGTAAATCCGTTGCCGGTACATTGTCATACGGTCTGCGCAAACGTGTTGAGTTGGCGCGTGCCGTTGCTTTGCGTCCTGACCTGATTTTGCTGGACGAACCGATGGCCGGGATGAACCTGGAAGAGAAAGAGGATATGGCGCGCTATATCGTTGATCTCAACGAGGAATGGGGCATGACCGTTATTATGATCGAACACGATATGGGCGTTGTTATGGATATTTCCGAACGCGTCATGGTGTTGGATTTCGGTAAGAATATCGCCGAAGGTCTGCCGCATGAAATTATGAGCAACGATTACGTTAAGCGTGCTTACCTCGGTGAAGAAGACGACGCTGACGAAAATGCATCCGATGAGGTGGCATAAGATGAGCGAACAGTATTGCGACATCAAAACGCATAATACTTTCCCCAAGATTTTGCGTTACAATGCACAGAACTGGCCGAATGAAATCGCCATGCGCGAAAAAGAATTCGGTATCTGGAATGAATACACATGGGCAGATTATCAGGAAGAAGTGAAGCTTCTGGCTGTTGGTATGCATGTACTGGGTTGCGGCAAGGGCGATACGGTCGGCCTGCTGGGTAAAAACCGTCCCGAATGGGTGTGGGGTGAGGTTGCTGCACAGGCAATCGGGTCCATGTCGATGGGGATTTATGAAGATTCATTGGGACCGGAAGCGTCCTATTTGATCAACTACGCTGAAACAAAAATCGTCATCGCCGAAGACGAGGAACAAGTCGATAAACTGCTGGAACTGGAAGACGTCACTTCCATCAAGCATATCGTTTATTGCGATCCACGCGGCATGCGTAAGTACGATGATCCGCGTTTGATTGATCAGGAAAAACTCAAAGAAATTGCAACGGATGCCTTGAAAAAGAATCCCAAGCTTTATGACGAACTGGTCGACCAGGGCAAAGATGACGATGTTGCCATTTTATGTACAACGTCCGGGACGACATCCAGTCCGAAACTGACCATGTTGCAGTCCGGTCCGTTTTTGGATCATTCGCTGGCTTATTTGCGTGCCGATGGGCGTATGCCGGGCGATAATTATGTGTCGGTTCTGCCGTTACCGTGGATTATGGAACAGGTTTATGTGGTTTCTCAGGCCTTGATTGCCCGCGTGATCGTAAACTTTGTGGAAGAACCGGAAACCATGATGGCCGATCTGCGTGAAATCGGACCGAGCTTCGTTTTGCTGGCTCCGCGTGTTTGGGAAAATATTGCGGCTGATGTGCGTGCCCGTATGATGGATTCCACCAAGTTTAAACAGAAAATGTTTGAATGGGGGATGAAGCTGGGGATAGAAGCACTGGATCAGGGCCGTCGTTCCAAGTTGGCTGATTTTATCTTGTTCCGTGCGTTGCGTGACCGTCTTGGTTTCACCAACTTACGTTCTGCGGCAACCGGCGGTGCGGCGATGGGGCCGGATACGTTCCGTTTCTTCCTCGCAATGGGTGTGCCGTTGAAACAGTTGTACGGTCAAACAGAAATGGCGGGTGCTTATACCATCCACCGGGGCGATGACATTGATTTCGATTCGGTCGGTTTCCCGTTTGATAATGCCGAAATCAAAATCATCAACCCGGATGAAGAAGGTGTGGGCGAAATTGTTTCGCGCAACTCCGGTATGTTCCTCGGTTACTACAAAAACGAAGAAGCAACCAAGGAAGACGTTCGTGACGGTTGGATGCATACTGGCGATGCCGGTTACTTCAAGAAAGAAAACGGTCATTTGGTTGTGATCGACCGGATCAAGGATTTGGCGGAAACGTCAACCGGGATTCGTTTCTCCCCACAATTTATCGAGAATAAACTCAAGTTCTCTCCGTTTGTGGCGGAAGCCGTTATTTTGGGTAAAGACCGTCCGTATCTGTCGGCTATGATCTGTATCCGTTTCTCCATTGTTTCCAAATGGGCGGAACAAAATCAGATTACCTTTACCAACTATACAAACCTTTCTTCATTGCCGCCGATTTATCAGGCCGTGAAAAAAGAGATTGAAAGAGTCAATGAGACGCTGCCCGAAGCGCAGCAAATCAAAAAATTCGTTCTGCTTTACAAAGAGTTGGATGCCGATGACGGCGAACTGACCCGTACCCGCAAGGTACGCCGTAAAGTGGTTGCAGAAAAGTACGCAGATATTATCGATGCGATTTATGAAGATAAGCCGGAAGTGCATATCGACACGATGATCCAGTTCCAAGATGGATCCAAATCACGCATCGTCACCGACCTGGTTGTGGAAACAATGGACGGTGCATCAATTCAAACAAATAAAGCTGCGGCTGAATAAGGGAGGACGATAAATGAACTGGGATCTGCTTATCCAGCTGCTTATGAACGGGCTGATCATCGGCTGTTTATACGGCGTGGTCGCGATGTGCTTCGTTCTAATCTATAAATCGACACAAATTGTAAACTTTGCCCAAGGGGAATTTCTTCTGATCGGGGCGTGGGTCTGCTGGTGGTTCTTGACCACTTGGGAACTGCCGTTCATCGTGGGCTTCCTCTTTACATTGGGCTTTATGACCGTATTCGGGATTGCCTTGCAGGTGATTGTCCTGCGCCCGATGATTGGCGAGCCGATTATTTCCGTCATCATGGTGACCATCGGTCTGAGCCTGTTTTTCCAGGCCAGCATGAAATGGATGTTTGGTGTAAACGTTCAGCCGTTCCCACGTGTATTTGATACGCAAACGGTTGAGTTCCTCGGCTTCCAGGTGCAAACGGCCTATATCATGAGCCTTGTGATATCGCTGTTTATCATGGTCGGTTTTGCATGGTTCTTTAAAACATCCAAACACGGTCTTGCCATGCGTGCGACAGCGTTTGACCAACAGGTTGCTCAATCTTTGGGTATTTCGGTTAAAAACGTATTTGCGATGGCATGGGCAATTTCTGCGGTTGTTTCTGCGGTTGCCGGTGTGGTTATCGGGATTGTAAACGGGGTGTCCGACACCTTGGCCTTCATCGGGATTAAAGTATTCCCGGCGGTAATCCTTGGCGGTCTTGACTCCATCATCGGGGCAATCGTCGGCGGGATTATTATCGGTCTGTTAGAAAACTTTGCAGAATTTACCGATAGTCAATGGTTCCATGTGGGTAACCTGTACACGATCGCGCCGTTCTATGTATTGGTCATTATCCTGATGATTAAACCGTACGGCTTGTTTGGCACAAAAGATATTGAGCGAGTGTAATTAGATGGCTGGTTATAATATGATGCGTTGCGGGGAATTCCGCACGACTTACGAGAAAGACACAACCATCTTTCCGACCCCTATGTCCAAGAAGTTTGCTCTTCTAGGTGTGTTACTGTGCGTTGTTGCGCCGTTGCAATTTGGTGAATTTTCACTGGTAAGCCCGACAATCCTGACCTTGATGATCCAAATTGGATATTTGTCGATCGGGGCTTTGGGGCTGAACATTCTGGTGGGCTTTACCGGTCAAATTTCATTGGGCCATGCCGCATTCTTCGGGTTCGGTGCATTTGCTTCGGCTTGGATGAACAATGATTTCTCTATTCCGGTCTTTTTCTCCATTCCGTTGGCGGGTGTGCTGACAATGGCAATCGGGATGTTGTTCGGGATGCCGGCGGCGCGTATTAAAGGTCTGTACCTTGCGATTGCGACTTTGGCATCTCAGTTCATTCTGGAAGATTTCTTTGCCCGTGCCGATTGGTTCACAGGGGGGTCTGCTGGTGCTTTGGCAAATCCTTTCGAACTGTTTGGTTTTCAGTTGTCCGGGGACCGTAGTTATTATTACGTCGTTCTGTTCTATATGATTGCCATGTACATTCTGGCAGCAAACCTGATGCGTTCGCGTGATGGCCGTGCCTTTGTTGCGGTGCGTGACCACTACTTGTCTGCAGAAGTCATGGGCATTAACCTGACATGGTACCGTGTCTTGTCCTTTGGTATTTCTTCTTTCTATGCCGGGATCGCAGGCGCTTTGTTCGCGCATTATCTGCAATATGTATCTGTAGAAAGTTTCAACCTGTTTCTTTCCATCCAATTTATCGGCATGATCATTATTGGGGGATTGGGCAGTGTGATGGGTTCCCTGATGGGAACAGCCTTCATGGTCTTATTGCCTGAAGTTATGCAAGGGGCGGCGGGTATGATTACCTCCACCGACTGGGGTAACATTCCGGCAATTACCGAAGGTATTAACTTTATGAAAGAGATGGTCATCGGTTTGGCAATCGTCCTGTTCCTTATCTTTGAACCGGACGGATTGGCACACCGCTGGCGGATGATTAAAGCTTATTGGAAGCTTTATCCCTTCTCTTACTAAGCTCGATAACGAGAAATCGTTACGTGAATACTGTGGGGCGATAAAAGCAAGACCAAACGCCCCGGATCACCTCTTCAGGAAGGTTAACTTAATAAAGGGAGACGCATTTCATGCGCAAATTACTTTCAGGCCTGTTGGCCACAACAACGGCGGTTGCTTTTGCCGGTTCTGCACTGGCAGCTGACAAAGTTTTGATTGCCAACTTGGCTGACTTGACAGGTCCGACCGCTTCTGTTTCCAAGCCGTTTACACAAGGCAAACAGGATGCGGCAGCATACTTGAACAAACACGGCGGTATTGCCGGTATGGAAATTGATCTGGACACAGTCGATTATGCCTACGCTGCACCGCGTGCGATTGCCCAGTACAAATCATGGAAATCAGCAGGCGTTAAGGTTATCCAAGGTTGGGGAACTGCGGATACCGAAGCTTTGGTTGGTTTCGTAAGCCGTGACAAAATCCCTTACTACTCTGCGTCTTATTCTGCTCACCTGCAGGATCCGACAGGTAAATCCGAGCATGTGAAAAAAGGTGCACCTTATAACTTCTTTGCCGGTCCGTCTTATTCTGACGGTGCGCGCGCTGTAATTCAGTGGGCGGCAGCTGATGCCAAAGAAAAAGGCATTGCCAAGCCGAAGTTCGTTTACATGGGCGACAACCACCCTTATCCGAACGCTGCGAAAAAAGCGGCGAAAGGCTATGCAGAAGAACTTGGTTTCGAAGTTGGCAACGACATTATTTATTCAATGAAACCGGGTGATTTCAAAGCACAATGCCTGACATTGAAAGAGTCTGGTGCAAACTACGCTTACCTTGCAAACACAGGCGGCTCTGGTATTGCGCTTTTGAAAGCGTGTAAATCTGTCGGTGCTGGCGTTCAGTTTGTAACCAACGTGTGGGGTATGGACGAAAACGTAATGAAAGCGGCTGGTGCTGCAGCAGACGGCGTTGTCTTCCCGATGGGTGCAGCAGCTTATGGTGCGGATGTTCCGGGCATGAAACTGGTGAAAGAAATCAACGCAGCCGGTTCAAATGAAGAACACCACCCCGTACACTATATGCGTGGCGTTTGTTCCTTCTTCTACATGAAAGAAGCAATGGAATGGGCTGCCAAAAATGGTGGCATCACCGGCGACAACATCAAAAAAGGCATGTACCAGACAGCAAACTGGGTACCGGCTGGTCTTGAAGGCGTTTGCCCGGCAGGCACGTGGACAGCGGAAGACCACCGTGGTCACATGGATGTTTATGTCTACCAAGCCAACGTAAAAGGTGAAGTTGACCCGAGCAAGTCTGTTCCCGAACTGTTGAAAGACGGCACAATCGGCATGACAAAATTGTTCGATGCGAAATTGGAGCGTAAGCCCGAGTGGCTTGGCCTCTAAGGTTTACCTTCCTGAGGTGTTGGAGTGTCCCCGGACAGGACGATTTGTCCGGGGCCTCCGATACCCTCAAAAATTTAAATTTATTGATTTATCCATTTTATAAAAACAAATCGCTCGAATTTTTCGCGGGCAAGCAGGGAAAAAGGAAAAAACGATGGCAGAGGCAGCTATAGCAAATGACAATGCAGACCTGATGCTGAGTGTAAACAACATCGAAGTTGTTTATAACGAGGTTATTCTGGTTCTGCGTGGTGTCTCTCTGGATGTACCAAAAGGTGCACTGGTGACTTTGTTGGGGCCAAACGGTGCGGGCAAATCAACCACATTGAAAGCGATTTCCGGTCTTTTGGGAACCGAAGACGGCGAAGTGACCCGTGGCGAAGTCATTTACAATGGGAAGAACGTTGCCAACGGCAGCCCGGATCAGATTGTGCGTGACGGGATCTTTCAGGTTATGGAAGGCCGCCGGATTATTGAAGATATGACGGTCATTGAAAACCTGCGTCTGGGTGCCTATACCCGAAAAGACAGTAATGCCGAGATCAAGGCCGATATTGAAAAAGTTTTCCATTATTTCCCGCGTTTGAAAGAACGGACCGGTCTGGCAGGTTATCTGTCGGGCGGGGAACAGCAAATGTTGGCAATTGGCCGTGCGATTATGTCCAAGCCTGATATGATTTTGCTGGATGAACCGAGCATGGGTCTGTCGCCTTTGCTGGTGAAAGAAGTGTTTGAAATTATCCGCACTTTGAACAAAGAACTGGGCATTACCATGTTGCTGGTGGAACAGAACGCCAATATGGCCCTGAAGCACTGTGATTACGGGTATATTATGGAATCCGGAAAAGTCGTTCTGGATGGCACGCGCGAAGAACTGCTCAGCAACGAAGATGTCAAAGAATTCTATCTCGGTGGTGGCGGTGAAGAACGCAAATCCTTCAAGAACCTGAAATCCTACAAACGTCGTAAGCGTTGGCTGTAAATCAGACTCAGCACTCAGGCCAAAAAAGATAACTACAGGGTAAAACCATGAGCGACCAACACTATTACGACGAACTGGAAACACGCGATCAGGCGCAGCGCGAAAAGGAACAGTTCGCCCAGCTTTCCACACAGCTTACTCATGCGAAAGCCAATGCCTCGTTTTTTACGGATCTTCTAAAAGACATTGATCCGCAATCTATCAATCGCGATGTACTGGCGGGTATTGCGGTAACACGTAAATCTGATCTTGTCACGAAACAACGTGAATTGCCGCCGTTTGGGGGAATGACGGCGCAAGGAACGGGTCTGATTGGCCGTTTGTTTCAATCACCGGGGCCGATTTATGACCCGGAAGGGCGCCAGCCGGATTATTGGCGCACGGCGCGCGCGTTTCATGCCGCCGGATTTCGTGAAGGTGATGTGGTTTTAAATACGTTATCTTACCATATGACGCCGGGTGGTTTTATTGTGGAAGGCGGGGCACGTGCCTTGGGCTGTGCTGTTATTCCTGCCGGGCCGGGCAATACGGAACAACAGCTTGAAATCCTGCGTGACTTAAAACCGAATGGGTACTGCGGCACACCGTCTTTCCTGCGTATTTTGCTGGAAAAATGTGATGGTGCGGGGATTGATACCAGCTTTATGAACAAGGCCTTGGTGACAGGCGAAGCCTTGCCGCCATCGGTGCGTGATTGGTTTGAAGGACGCGGTATCAAGGTTGGTCAGGTTTATGCAACGGCAGATATTGGCGCGATTGCCTATGAATCACCGGCACGTGAGGGGCTGATTGTGGATGAAGGCGTTTTGGTTGAAATCGTGCGTCCCGGTACCAACGATCCGGTTGCAGAAGGTGAAGTGGGGGAAGTGGTGGTCACAAACCTGACGTCACAAGCCTATCCGTTGATCCGTTTCGGCACAGGTGATTTATCGGCTGTTCTGGCAGGCGAAAGCCCGTGCGGACGTAAAAACATGCGCATTAAAGGCTGGATGGGTCGTGCTGATCAAACCACCAAGGTCAAAGGCATGTTTGTCCATCCGGGCCAAGTCAATCAGGTGGTGAAAAGTTTTGCTGAAATTCAAAAAGGCCGTCTGGTTGTGACAAATGCAGACAACCGCGATGCCATGACCCTGCAATGCGAAGTGGAAAACGGTACGGATGATTTGGCAAAAGCCATTGGCGAGACGGTGCAAACAATTTGTAAATTGCGCGGCGGTATTGAATTTGTTGCCCCGGGCAGCTTGGCCAATGATGGTAAGGTTATCGACGATATCCGGACCTATGAATAAACAAATCTGATGCATTAAACAAAAGCCCCTGAGGATATTTTCAGGGGCTTTTGTTTATGGACTATCCCTTAGGATTTTTTCTTCCAATGAGTTGCGTATAAATCGAAGCGGCGATCTTTCAGGTTCTGGACAGTTCCGCTATGGCGGGCTTGGCGTAAATCTTCCAGTCTGAGGTCGGCAAATGCGACCATTTCCACATTTGGTGTGGTATCGGCGGCAATCCCGTCACGATCAAAGGGGAAATCACAGGGGGTTAAAATGCTGCTTTGGGCATATTGGATATCCATATTGGCCACGTTGGGTAGGTTGCCGACATTTCCGGCCATAGCCACAAAACACTGGTTTTCAACAGCACGCGCTTGTGAACAATAACGTACCCGCATATAGCTTTGGCGTTCGTCCGTACAAAACGGCACAAACAAAATTTCGGCCCCCTGATCCACCAGATGACGGGCGAGTTCTGGAAATTCGCTGTCATAGCAAATGAGAACGCCGATCGGGCCGCAATCAGTCATAATGGTTTGCAGCTCGTTCCCGCCTTCGATATTCCACCAATAACGCTCATTGGGCGTGGGATGGATTTTGGCCTGTTGATGAATGGACCCATCGCGCAGACAGACATAACAGATATTAAGGATATTGCCGTCTTCGTCCCGGGTGGGGTGTGATCCGCCAATAATGTTAATATTGTAGGAAACGGCGAGTTCGGAAAGTAGTTTCTTCAGCGGTTCTGTATATTTGGTCAGTGTTTCAATGGCGTTGGACGCCGGAATTTCCTGATTTTCAATCGACAGCAATTGCAGGGTGAACAGTTCGGGAAAAAGGACAAAGTCCGCCTTGTAATCGGCAACCACATCGACGAAATATTCGACTTGCGTGGCAAATTCTTCAAAAGATGTCAGTTTGCGTTGCTGGTATTGCACGATCGAGACCCGAACCGTTTTAATCGTGCGTCCGCGTTGTTGATCGGTTTCGCGAATGGGATCATCAACATATTTGATATTGCGCCAAACCATATGGGCGGCATAGCCCATCGATTCATGGTCTGTGGGAAAATATTTGGGCAAAACACCGATGGGTTCAAAGCCATTGCGCAGCTGAAACCCCAGTACAGGGTCGCGCAATTTTTTGGATTGAACCAGTTCAATATAAGCTTCTGCACTGCCGACTTTTTTCCAACGTTTGGCAAGGTTGGGCAGACGTCCGCCAAAGACAATGCCTTTCAGGCTGAGGTTCAGGCACAGGTTCTTCCGTTCATTATACAAGCGTTGTCCGATGCGATTGCCGTGCATATCGGGATCGACCAAAATTTCAATGCCATAAAGCCAATCACCCTTTGGATCGTGGCGCGAAGCATAGCCGTTTCCTGTGATGCTTTCCCAGTCGTGTTTGGAAAAAGCCAGATTTTCAGGCAGGCGGCAAGTGGCACAAAAACCCACAATGTCGTTTTCAAACAAAACAACGAACTGGCCTTCCGGGAATTTCTGAATCTGGGCTTTAATCTCTGCGGCGGAGTAAGCCGGGATATCGGGATAGACTTTTTTACACAGTTTTTGAATGCGTTTGATATCGCTGTGTTGTGTATTGCGCACAATCAGTTTGGGTTGGCTTTCTTGGTTTTTTTTGGTCGCAACCATGATCGGTTCCTCATAAGGCAGTGTATTTGAAAGGAGTATGGCAGTGCTTTTGAAAGGCGCAAGTGGGATTATAGAACAGATATAAAAAAAGCCCGGCGGTAATTGCCGGGCTTCTTCTTTTATCTCTTGATCATGTTCGATTATTCGCGATTGCCCAGGAATGAGAGCAGGAACATGAACATGTTGATGAAGTCGAGATAGAGCGTCAAAGCACCCATAATGGCTTTCTTGCCAGCGATATCGGACGAATCAAGTTCGTTGTAGATATCTTTGATGCGTTGTGTGTCATAGGCGGTCAGACCGGCAAACAACAGGACACCAATGGCAGAGATCACCATATGCATCATGGAGCTTTGCAGGAACAGGTTCACCAGCGATGCCAGGATCAAACCGACCACACCCATAAACAGGAATGTGCCCATTCCGGACAGGTCACGCTTGGTTGTGTACCCGTACAGGCTGAGTGCGCCGAAAGAAACGGCTGTCACAAAGAAGGTCCGCGCAATGCTTGTCCCGGTGTATGCCAGAAAGATATAGGACAGGGACAGACCCATGAGACAGGCAAAGGCCCAGAAGGTCATTTGCGCGGCTTGGTTGGACATTTTATGGATGCGGGCGCTTAGGAAAAAGACGAAGCCAAGCGGCGCCAGCATCACAACCCATTTCAGCGGTGTTCCATGAACAGTTTGCATCAGGGGCGCTGATGTAGAGGCCAGCATGGCCACAATACCGGTTAAGGCAAGGGCCGCAGCCATGTAGTTATAGACACCCAGCATATATTTGCGTAGGCCCACGTCATACTGTGAAACGCGTGCTTCAGCGTGCGACATGGATTGACGGTCATTACCGAATTGCATTTGAATCCTCGTTGGAGCTATTAAGACTCAATCAAAATGAATTTGTTACCACCTAATATGTCATGAAATTCCCGCAATGCAAGGGAAACCGGATAGAATTGCACCGATTTCCTATTCATTGCGCAAGTGGGGCGCGGCCTTTTCGCTTAAAGCGTTCCATGTACCGATGAATCCGGCGGCGATGGTTAAAATCAGGCAGATGCCCAAGGTGAGAATCACACCTTGGGGATGAAAGCGCCAGTTCATATCCATCAAAAAGGTGATGACACCCCAGGCCGCCAGACTTCCGACAATGGCGCTGATGACACCGGTGACAAGGCCAAGGACGCTGTATTCGATTAAATAGGCCTGTAGCATTTTTGCCCGTGTCGCCCCCAAGACCTTGAAGACAACGGCCTCATAAATGCGTTGCTGGCGACCCGATGCCATTGCACCCGCCAACACAAGGGCACCGGCCATGACGGTCAGGCTGGCGGCAACGCCAATGGCACTGGAAATCCCATCCATGATATTGCGTGCGGAATTAAGTGCCTCTTCTACCCGAATGATGGAAACATTGGGAAAACCACGGGCGAGTTTTTGTTCAATATCAGGGGCCGCTTGATCATTGGCATGAATGGCGGCGATATGGGAATGCGGGGCGTGTTCCAACAGGCCGGGGGACATGATAATGGCAAAATCAAAACGCAGGGATTTCCAGTTAATCTCGCGCAAGGAGGTAATTTCAGCCGTTACATTGCGCCCCAAGACATTCACGGTCAGACTGTCACCGATTTCTACCCCAAATCCGTTAGCGAGGCCTGCATCCAACGATATTTGTGGGGCACCTTGATAATCGGCAGGCCACCATTCGCCTTTGATTATTTTGGATCCTTCGGCAGGTTCACGGGCATAGGTCAACGCGCGATCCCCACGCACCGCCCATTGGGACTGACTGTCGATGTTGACTTTATCCACATCCACGCCGTCAATCTGGGTGATGCGTCCGCGCAAAGAGGGCACCCGTTTATACTGTGAGGTTCCGTCGATGGTTTGCAGGGCCTGATCGAAGGCGTCTGCCTGATCACTTTGAATATCAATAAAAAAGAAAGTCGGTGCCTGTTTGGGGAGTTCGTCACTGATTTGTCCGCGCAGGTTCTGATCAATCTGGGTGACAGCGACCAGAACGGACAGACCAAGCCCGAGGGAGAGAATAACAGCAGGGGCCGTGGTGCCGGGGCGGTGCAGGGCGGCAATAGCAAGGCGCATGCCGGTATGGCCCAGATGCGGGGTCTTTTGTGCCAATGTGGCGGTCAGGCGTCCGGCAAGTTTCAAGATTAAAAGAACCAATGCAGCCACAACGACAAACACAATCGCAAAATCAAGGCGATGTGCAGTTGCAAGTGTTAATAAAATTAATAATCCGGCAGCCCCATAAGAATATATCTTGTATTTACGGGCAGGTTCTGCGGTGATCGGTGTCACTTTATCACGAAAAAGCGCACTGGCCGCAACATTTTGTACCCGACCCAGAGGCCAGAAGGCAAAGGCCATGACGGTCAAAATACCAAAGGCGGCGGCACTGAGAAGGGCACCGGGATAAAGTGCCCCATGCGGGACAACGGGAAACAGGCTGGACCCGATCTGCGCTGCGATTAATGGGGCAGCCCCCCCCAAAATCAGACCGACTGAGATACCGATTAAAGAGATCAGGGTGATTTGAACGAGATAGGTACCAAAAATAATATCGCTGGAGGCCCCGAGGCATTTAAAGGTCGCGATGGTGGCGGTTTTGCCATTCAGGTAATCACGCACCCCGGCACTGACACCAACCCCGCCGATCAATAAAGTGGTAAAGCCAACGAAACTGAGGAAAAGGGCGAGACGATCAATAAAGTTTTCCACACCGGGGGCCGCATTATCGGGCGTGCGAATGCGCCATCCGGCTTCGGGGAAAGTCTCTTTTAGTTTCTCTTCAAAACCGATAGCCTGATTTGGATCGTCCAGTAACAGGCGGTAATGATGGCGCACAACGCTGCCGGGCTGTAACAGTTTGGTTTGATCCAAAGTTTGCTGTGAAATGAGAACACGCGGCCCAAAATTGATGACGGAAGCAATGCGGTCCGGTTCTTTTTTCAACACATCGGCAATAAACAGGGTGGCTTCCCCCAGTTTTATTGTGTCACCGACGTTTATTTGCAGGCGGTTGAGAACTTCCTGATCCACTACCGCTTGTGCGGAATTCATGGCACTGTCAAAAGGGCTGGCCCCGTTGGTTTGGACTTGGCCCACCAGTGGGTAGAGTATATCAACGGCCTTGAGTTCCACCAACAGGCGTTTATCCTCGCCTTGGGCCATTGCACGCAGTTCACTGACGTGGGAAAGCTGACCAAAGCTGCTCAGATAGTCGCGTTGGTCATCATCAATGGTGCGACCGGACAGGCGCAGGTCGATATCGCCCCCCAGCAAAATTTTACCATCACGCGCCAATCCATCGGAAATGGACAGGTTCAGGGAGGATACAGCGGCAATTGTCGCCACACCCAAAATCAGGCACGCCAGAAAAATGCGAAACCCTTGGGTGCCGCTGCGCAGTTCGCGCCGGGCCAGACGAAAGGCATGGGTCCAGTTGGTCATTGCGCAACGGCCTTTTGTGTCTGGATGTTTTCAACGATCAAGCCGTCCTTGACCCGGACAATGCGGTCACATTTATCAGCGAGTTTGGGATCATGGGTAATCAGCAACAACGTGTTTTTTTGGGCTTTATGACGACCCAGTAACAGGTCCATAATCTTTTTTCCGGTTTCCCCATCCAGATTACCGGTGGGTTCATCAGCCAATAACAACGCAGGGTTTGTTGCACAGGCACGTGCAAGGGCAACGCGTTGTTGTTCCCCGCCGGAAAGTTGCGAGGGATAATGATCTATTCGGTGCGATAAACCGACGGCTTCAAGTTGTTGGCGGGCCACATCAAACGGATTGGCGATATCGGCAAATTCCAACGGAATAGCGACATTTTCCAAGGCGGTCATGGTCGGAACCAGATGAAAATCCTGAAAGACAATGCCGATTTGATCGCGTCGAAACAGGGCAAAACGATCTTCATCAAAATGGGTGACATCTTGACCGGCAATTTCAATTTTGCCGTTTGTTGCGCGTTCCAACCCGGCAACCACCATCATCAGGGAAGATTTGCCCGACCCGCTGGGACCGACAATGGCAACGGTTTCCCCTTGGTTAATTTCCAAATCAATTCCCCGCAGGATATTGACGTGACCAGCCTGACTGGCCAGTTTAAGATGAATGTCGGTTAAACGTAGCGCGGGAGTTTTGTCCATGAAACAGGGCCTATTTTCAATAAAAACAGTTCTTATCAGATTTGTCCTGATCTTTGGCCTTGTCAATATGGTGTCTGTCCATGCATGGGCGGATGATTTTAAAATTCTGGCACTGGGCGACAGTTTGACGGCTGGATACGGGTTGGATCAAAATCAGGGGTTTACGGTTCAACTGCAACAATCACTTAATCATAATTTCCCGGACCGAGATATCAAAGTGATGAATGGCGGGGTGTCGGGGGATACGACCAAAGGCGGTCTGGCGCGTCTGAACTGGGCCTTGGTGGATAATCCCGATATGGTGATTGTGGAGTTGGGGGCAAACGATGGTTTGCGTGGTCTGGACCCAAAACTGACAGAAAAAAATCTTGATGGCATTTTACAGAATTTAAAAGATCGCGGCATGAAAGTTTTATTGACCGGTATGTTGGCACCACCCAATCTGGGTGGCGATTATGGTCAGGAATTCAATGCAATTTATCCCCGTCTTGCCAAAAAGCATGGGGTCGCCCTATATCCCTTTTTTCTTGAAGGGGTGGCCGGGATTGCGGATTTGAATCAGGAAGACGGTATTCATCCCAATGCAGACGGCGTTGCGATTATTGTAGAACGTCTCCTTCCCCATATCAAAAAGGTAATGAATTAATGGAATATAGAAAACTGGGACGCACCGATATTGACGTCAGCCTTGTTTGTCTGGGCACAATGACGTGGGGCGAACAAAACAGCGAAGCCGAAGGCCATGAACAGATGGATTACGCCGTTTCACGCGGGGTGAATTTCTTTGATGTGGCGGAAATGTATCCCATCAGCCCGCGCAAGGAAACCTATGCAGATACCGAACGGGTGATCGGAACATGGTTTGAAAAAAGCGCCAAGCGTGACGAGATCGTGCTGGCAACCAAGGTGATTGGACCGGGTGGGTTTAAATATATCCGTGATGACGCCAAACGTTTGACCGAGGCCGAAGTTTTAACCGCCTGTGATCACAGTTTGCAGCGTCTGAAAACGGATTATATCGATTTGTATCAAATTCATTGGCCATCGCGCCCGGTGAATTGTTTCGGGCAATTGGATTTCCCCAACAATGCGGACTATTCGGATGCGGTCGCGATTGAGGAAACCTTGTCGGCCCTTGCGAAACTGGTGGAACAAGGCAAGGTGCGCCATATCGGGGTATCCAACGAAACACCGTGGGGTGTGTCCCAATATCTGGCATTGGCGGAGAAAAACGGCTGGCCAAGGATAGCATCTATCCAAAACCCCTATAACCTGCTCAACCGTTCTTTTGAAATTGGCTTGTCCGAATTTGCTGTGCGCGAACAGGTTGGCTTACTGGGGTATTCGCCCTTGGGGTGTGGAACGCTGAGTGGTAAGTACCTAAATGGTGCAGAACCACAAGGTGCGCGTCTGACCCTTTGGCCGGATCGTTATTCACGTTATACCAAACCGCGCGGTCTGGACGCAACGCAAGGATATGCAGAGGTGGCCCAAAAACATGGTTTGGATTTCAGCCAAATGTCGCTGGCCTTTTTGAAATCCAAGAATTTTGTCACGGCGTCGATTATCGGCGCGACAACGATGGAACAGTTGAAAAGCAATATTGATGCCTATGAACTGACGTTGTCCGACGATGTACTGGCCGATATTGATGCGGTTCACAGAAGCTTTCCCAATCCGGCCCCGTAAATAGGAAGGGAGGCAGGACATGAGATTATTTGTCGCACTGGAACTGCCTTCAGCAGTTTGTGATGCGGTTGTCACCTTGTGCACAGGATTAAAAGATGTGCGCTGGGTGGCTCCGCGCAATATGCATTTAACCTTGGCTTTTCTAGGGGAAGTGGACAGTGTGCAGGCGGCTGATTTGCATGAAGCCCTGAACACATTGCAGCTTATCCCGTTTGATTTGCAATTAGCAGGGGTTGATTGTTTTGAAAGCCGGGGCAAGGTTCGGGTGTTGTGGACGGGTGTTGAGGGGGACCGTGTGGCCCTCTGTCATTTGCAGCATAAAATTATGACAGCATTAGAACGTGCAGGGCTGGAACCGGAACGGCGTAAATTTAAACCCCATATCACGTTGTCTTATCTTAATCGTTTTCCAAAAGAAAAGCTGCTGGATTACATCAGCGAGAACAACCGATTTAAAACGGAAATTTTTAAAGTTTCCCATTTTTCCCTGTTTCAGTCTCATTTGACACAACATGGGGCGGAATATGACGTTCTGGAACGATATGGTTCTATTGATAAAAATTAATCAGGTTGGGCAAGGCGAACATCTCGCGAAACGAGATTTTAACCCCGGCTAAATCCAGCATTTCCGCATGACCCGGTCCGGCGTGGGATGCGCCGGCAAAACCAAAGACGGTCATGCCGGCTTTTAACGCCCCTTTGACGCCGACAGGGCTGTCTTCGATGACAAGGCAACGTTCCGGGGCAACACCCATTTTTTCAGCGGCAAACAGGAATAAGTCAGGCGCCGGTTTGCCGCGTGCGACCATTTCGGCTGAAAAAATATTCGGCGCAAAATGATCATAGATTGTCGCCAGTTTTAGGGAATGGGTGATTTTTTCCATAGACCCGCTGGAGGCTACACAGACCGGAATGTTTAAAAGTTCCAGCGTTTCTTCGATACCGGAAACAGGGCGCAGGCGTTTTTCAAAAATATCGCGGTCCTGTTTGCGCACGTTTTCTTCAAAATCATCGGGGAGTTCAATACCCGTACTTTGAAAGACCAGTTCTTTGACCCGTTTCAGACTGGACCCGGTGAAACGGTCCCGGCATTCGCGCGGTGGAATGTCGATATTATGACGCGCCAGTTCTTCAGACAAAACGTCTGAAGCGAGAAGCTCGCTGTCAACAAGGACGCCGTCACAGTCAAAGATTATTAGGTCGAAAGGAGTGCTGCTCATGGTTTGGATGGGTCTTTTTGCAGGTTTTCGCCACAATGTGGACAGTGGGCATAAAAATGAAGTTTGCCTTTTACGCTATGATGCAAAATATTGCGAGCTTCTTCCACAGATATCCCCAGATCTTCTTGAATTTTGCGTAACTGTTCGGCTTCGCCGTGGGTCAAGACACCGTCGGACAGGGCATCATTGACCTGATCACGATATTTTTCACGCCGAAGATGTAATTGTTCGGAAAAAGCCGAGGCCAGAATACCGGCAGGCAGGGCCACCATTCCGATCCCGATGATGGAAATCATTGCCCCAAACAATTTGCCCATTGGCGTAATGGGATAGGCATCGCCAAATCCCACTGTGGTTAATGTAATCACCGCCCACCACATGGAATTGGGGATGTTGGAAAAGACATCCGGCTGGGCCTTATGTTCAAACAGGAAAATCATGGAAGCGGAAAAAACCATCAATAAAAGCAGAACGAACAGAGCCGCCCCGAAAGCGCGGGCTTCTTGGCGCAAGACGGTTAACATGATGGACATGGCAGATGAATAATGCGTCAGTTTAAAGACCCGTAACAGTCTGAGAACCCGCATAAAACGCAGATCCAATGTCATAAGGAAACTCAGATAAAATGGCAAAATTGCCAAAATATCAACCAATGCATTCAAGGTGAAAAGATAACGCACCCGCCCCCAAACCGGGTGTGAAAATTTGGGGTCCGGGCTTTCAACAACGGTCCAGATACGCAGAAAAAGTTCGATGGTGAAAATAAAAACGCTGAAGCGGTCAAAATATTCAAATTCCAGCACCCAGTCTTTGTGAATGCTGGCAACAGATTCCAGAATAACGGCAAGGACATTCAGGGAGATTAAACAGATAATGAAGAGATCGAATGCATGGGAAATGACATCTTTTTGACTGCCGACTTCCATAATTTCAAAAATACGGTTGCGTCTGGTTTGGTTGTAACCTTGTGCTTGAAAGCTGGGTTCCAGAGGGGCGACCGCATCCAATATATCGTTCTCACGCCGTCCAACGGATTTGTTTTGATCCTGAACGGGAGATGTGCGTCGATCTGCCCCCGATCGTCTGTCAAAATCAGTCATACCCTTGCCCTGTCTTTTATATTTACAGGGTAAGGGTAGGATAAAAAAGTGAAAGAAGGGTTATTGTCAGGTTAAACAGCCACAGTTTTCTTCAACCGGCTTATCGCCTGGGCAACGGCTACCCGCCAAGGTGACGATGGATAAGAGGCTACAGGCTGCCGCACTCCACAATCCGATTTCACTGTAGCCGGTTTTTTCCATCGCAATTCCGGCCAAGACAGGGCCGACGATTTGTCCGACACCATAAGACACCACCAAAATTCCGATCAGGGCCGATGGATTGTGTGGTGATAATTTACCACCAAGGGCCAGAACCACGGTGACGATCCCCATGAAACAGGCGCCAAACAGGAAGCCACCGATCAATGCGCTGGCGGTTGACGGCCAAATCACAGGCAGGGCACAACCGAGCGCCTGCAACAGATAGGCCAGTGTCAGGGCGCGGAAATCACCAAGTTTAACCGCACTACGCATCCAGAAATAACAAGACGGTGCCAAGGCAACCCCCAGCAAAATCCAGGCGAGGTTGCGACTGTCTGACAAGGAAGGGCTTTGCGCCATAATCGAAATGATAAAGGTTGTGCCAATTGAGAAAGTCGCCCCGGCAAAACCGTAGGAAATGAGTAAAAACAAGATGGGTTTGGAACGCATGCTGACGGCATCGGCATGTGCGGCTGGGGCGGTATTCAGGTTATGAACATTCATCCAGAACAGGCAGGGCAGGGCGAGCAGTAAACCGATGCCCCCGACCAGTAACCAACCTTGATCCCAGCTCATAATCGGTTCAATCAGGGTGAGGACCGTTCCGCTGAGGACAACCCCCAACCCGACACCGCTGAAATGAATACCGATGAAATCGGGACGATGGCGTTGTTTCAGGTGGTCTAAAATAATCGCTGTCCCAATGACCATCCCGGCTGCACTGGTCAATCCGCCGAAATAGCGCAAGACAGACCAGATGATAACATGATCGCTCAGGGCCATTGCGGCGGTGGTCAGGACGGCAAAAACAATACCAAGGCGGAAATAAAACAGCTTTTTTAAAGGATCGCGCAAGCGACTGGCAAATAAAGCGCCGCTGAGATATCCGGCATAGTTGGAGGCCGCAAGAAATCCGGCCCCATCATCCCCCAACCCGGTGGCTGCCTGCATGGCGGGCAGTAACGGGGTCATGGCAAAGCGGGCAATCCCCATAACAAGGATTAACGACGAGATACCGGCACAAAGCAATTTCCAGGTTGCCAGACGTTGGGACATGATGTGTTACCACCCTATTTATTTTTTTGTTTGATTGACGAACAAAGTGTAGGGGAAATAAAAAATCATTACAAATGATTTGTTTTGATGCTATCGTTCATAAAAAGTGATAATAGGATGTTCCTATGGAAATTTCAGCCTTGAAAGTCTTTATTGCCGTTGCAGAAAATGCCAGTGTTTCGGGCGCAGCACAGCAATTACATTGTGTGCAATCCAATGTGACCGCGCGCATTAAAAAACTGGAAGAAGAACTTGGGGTCAGTTTGTTTTTGCGCAAAAGCCGGGGGATGGAACTGAGCAGTCAGGGCCGTGTCTTACTGGATCATGCCTATCGTTTACTGGATATGGAACGCCAAGCCAGCCGGGCCGTGCGGGCCAGTGTGGAAGATGGCGGCACCTTGTCACTGGGGTCGATGGAAACGGCAATGGCGGTTCGCCTGCCCCGTCTGTTAAAGGAATTTCATAAACGCCAGCCCCGCACACAATTGTCGGTGTGCACCGGAACAACGGACGAAATGATTGCGCAGGTTCTGAATCATCAGCTTGATTGTGCGATTGTGGGTAGTGCGGTGCAAAGTGACGATATTGTGCAATATCCGTTTTTTACAGAACGTTTGGTTCTGGTCAGTGCCACAGGCAGTGCCCCGGATAATACGCTTTTGGTTTATCGACAAGGGTGTGCCTATCGTGCGCGTGCCGAAGAATGGCTGCGCCGTGAAGGGCGTTTGCCCTATAAGGTTATGGAATTTGGCACACAGGAAGGGATTATCGGCTGCGTTTCTGCCGGTTTGGGCATTACACTTTTGCCCGAAGAAGTCGCACGCAATTTATCGAGCGATATCTCAATCTCACTTGTTCCCGATGATATCGCATTGGTGCAGACCTATCTGATCTGCAATAAATCCACCATTCAGACAAAACCCATGAAGACCTTGCTGGAACTGGCAACGCATTGTTCGGAGGTGGAAGCCGCTTAAGCCATCATTGGATTTGGCAAGGTGGTATCGCTGAAAACAGGCAGGCGGCGGGCATTAAACAGTTGATAGTGCCACCATTCATTGCGGAAAAAATCCCAACCAGCCGTGGTCATAATGCCCATTAACAGGCAGCGGTTTTTCTGTGCCTCGATGGACACTTCCATATTGCCGTGGTGGGACAGCGGTGTGAAGGCGTCAAAGCCTGTGCCCATATCCAGATCGTTTCCATTTTCGTCTGTCAGGGTTACGTCAATGGCGGCCCCCCGTGAATGGGGGGAACCACGCCGTGGGTCTGCCAGAAATTCCGGGTCCGGGGTGTGGTTCCACAAGGCCCATTGGGCTTCAGATGGGCGAAAGGCATCGAAAATGCGAAAGCGATAGCCAAACGGTTGGGCAAGGACAATGGCGTTGCGCAGCAGTTCTTCTGCTTCTTCATGCAAGTAGCAATGGGGATTTGTGTAAACAGGCGCGTTGGTGAAATTATCGGTTGTGGCGTATTTCAAATCCAGAATGACGTTGTGGGTTTCTTCGGTAATTTCGATAAGGGCCATATTGCCAACCTTGAAGGTTAAACGGTTTTCACAGTATAAGAAGCCGGAGATCTTTGAAAAAGGTGAAAGCACCCATGAAAATTTTGGCGATGGATACAGCAGCGGCGTCTTGTTCGGTTGCGATTTGGCAGGATAATAATGTTACTCATTCTGTTTTGCAAGAAATGACACGCGGGCATGCCAGTGAGCTTTTGCCGATGATTTCTGACATGTTGGATGAGGCTGGCTTAAGCGTCAAGGACATGGGTGCCTTGGCGGTAACGGTTGGGCCGGGGGCGTTTACCGGGTTGCGCATTGGTTTGGCGGCGGCGCGTGGGTTTGGCGTTGCCAGTGGCCTGCCGGTCATTGGTGTCACGACATTGGAAGCCCTGGCCTTCGGTGTTGGAAAACAGGATTGCCCGATTTTATGTGCCTTGGATGCCAAGCGGGCTGATCTTTATTGCCAATTGTTTGATGGGAAGGGACAACCTTGTACACAGGCACAGGCCTTATTGCCGGAAAATGTGGTTAAAATTCTGCCTGATAATTGCCCAAAGGTTGTGGTTTGTGGCGATTCTTTTGACCGGATTAAAGACCTGTTGGAAGCCCGTGGGGTGGAAGCTGTCTGTAGCCATGTCACTTTGCCCGAAGCCCGTTATGTCGTGCAAATTGCAGCGGCCAAAGGATTGCCGAATGCGGATCAAGCCCGCCCGTCTGCCTTTTACATTCGTCCACCGGATGCGGCTTTACCCAAAAACGGCGGGCGTTTGCGTCCATGAACATATGTGAATTGGGTCTGGGTCATTGTGCGGTAATTGCGAATTTACACGCAGAAAGTTTTACAGAAAACTGGTCAACACAGGCTTTTGCGGATTTGGTTGGTTTGCCGGCAACATTTGGCTTTTTGGCTTTTGATTGCGAAAATGACGATCCTTTTGGATTTATTCTGTGTCAAGGCGATAACATAGAAGCTGAAATCATCACGATTGCGACCCGGCCCGCGATCCGTCGACAAGGGGTGGCCGGTGCTTTGTTAAAGGCCGCTTGTGCGCAAACCGCACGTATGTTTCTAGAAGTCGCAACAGATAATCTATCGGCGATTTCCTTTTATGAAAAACACGGTTTTGCTAAAATCGGGGTGCGTAAAAATTATTATAAACGCTCTGATGGCGCGCTTGTGAATGCCTTGGTTTATGAGTTCACGGCCTGATTTGGCGGCTCAAGATCGTGGCAATCGTTGTGAGTAAATCATCAATATCAAACGGCTTTGCGATATAGGACTGGAACCCGGCTTGCAAGGCAAGTTGTCTTTGGTTTTTCGCCCGGTTGGCAGAAAGTGCAATGACGGGAATGTCACAGGTTACGTCATCGTTTTTCAAAACATGCAGGCTGCTGAACCCATCCATGCCCGGCAGGTTGAGATCCATCAAAATAATATCGGGGAGTTCTTCATAGGCGAGATTTATCCCTTCCTCCCCCGTGTGTGCGCTTATAAATTCAACCATATCGTAATGGCTGAATGTATCATTTAACAGACTGCAATTGCTTTCGTTATCGTCGATATAAAGAATACGCCATGATCCCGCAGGCAGGATCGGCAAAACCTGTATTCCGTTTTCAGAATCTTCAACCGAGATGCAGACCGGGATTTCAATGCTGAAGGTTGATCCCTGATTGAGGACACTTTCAACGGTAATTTGCCCGTTCATGGTTTCAATCAGCTTTTTCGTAATGGACAGGCCGATACCGGTCCCTTCGATATCCCCATTTTCATGTCCGAGGCGGTTAAACGGTAGAAAGACCTGATCAAGCTGGCTTTGTGCAATACCGGCACCGGTATCGGCAACGGACAGTTTGATATAAGGGCCATTGATTTCAGCACTTAAGGTGATTTGCCCGCCTTTGACATTATATTTCAAGGCGTTGGACAACAAATTCATCAACACTTGCTTGAAACGTACAAAATCGGCAAAGGCGAGGGGTAGGTCTTTAGAGGTAATATTGTCACAGATACGAATTTTGCGCTTTTGCGCCTGTGGTGTAATCAGGGTTAAGCAGTCCTGAATGGCCTTTTTGACGTCGATGGGTTCTAAAGACAGGGAAAACCCTTGTGTTTCAATGCGCGAAAGATCCAGAATATCATTGATGAGGGAAAGAAGATGTTGCCCGGCATTGTGGATTTGTTTGACCTTATCGCTTTGGCCTGCGCTTAAAGGCTCATTATTTCCTAAATTCAGTAATTGGGAAAACCCGATAATGCTATTCAGGGGTGTGCGTAATTCGTGGCTCATCGAGGACAGGAACTCGGACTTTGCATGGTTGGCTTGTTCGGCTTCTTTCTTGGCCTGCAAAAGTTCCTGTGCGATTTTCTTTTCATGGGTTAAATCACGACAGATGGCGCTGAAAAGGATGCGGTCTTCCATATGGGTTTGACTGACCGCCAGATGAAGCGGGAACAGATCGCCGTTTTTACGTTTTGCCGTGACTTCACGCCCGACTCCTAAAACAGTTGATCGACCTGTCTTTAAAAGGTTGCTGACATAGCCATCATGTTTCTTTCCCTCATTATCCGGCATAAGCATGGCGATATCTGCACCGATGACTTCGTCGGGGGTATAGCCGAATATATGTTGCGCGGACTCGTTAAAGGTATCAATGATGCCGGTTTCGTCGATTACGATAATACCATCGGCGGCGTTTTCCACGGTCATGCGCAGACGTTCTTCTTTTTCTTTAAGCTCTTTTGTGCGTTCTGCAACCCGTTGTTCAAGGTCGTGGTTTAATTTGCGCACCTCTTGTTCGGCGTTCAGGGTTTCCTGCAATCCGGTGTGGATTTTACGTCCACCAAAACCAATGAGAAACAAACCGATCAGCCAGACGCTGCCATGTGTTGCATAAAGAACCTGATTTTGTGCGGCTTGATGTTGAAGGTAGGATTTCATCGGGATCGCGACACTGACGCCACCGCGAATATCACCTTCGCGAAACCCAAGATGACCGTGGCATTTTTCACAGCCCTTGGTCATAATCATGGGGCGCATCAGGCGCAAAAAAGGTTCGCCGTCGATTTCGGTTAATTCGCTGACTTCTTTCACACCGTCTTCAATAAAGGATTTTAGGGTTTTGCTTTCCCATGTGTCCGGCGCATTTTCAGGTCGCAGCAGGACCAACCCGGTGATGTGACCGCGTGTCCCGTATAATTCGTTATAATTATCCATAAGCTGACGGACCATATAGGCCGGGTTCATCAGGGTCAGCTTTTTCCCCGATGGTGTTTCAATATCACGTTCCGGAATATGGGCCAGATAAGGGGAGGGCGGCGTATGGTCGCTAATCGGGACGTAGACACCGCCATGACGGGTGCCCCACAGTCGAAAGCCCATGTCCTTGTTGTACATGGCAAGAGCTTCCTTGCGGGCGAGGTTCATAACTTCTTCTTCGGCCTTATGCGTGTTCCAGGCTAAAGAGGCAGCAACAACAATTGTCCATAAAACAGCAAACAGAACGATCAGGGGGAGGATCGTGCGTCCTTTGTCAGGGGTATCTGTTTTTTGAGCGTCCATTGATCAAGCGCTTTATATTTTGTTTTTCTACAGGAAATATAGCAAATTGAATGCCTGTTGAACAGAAGGCAACCAATTTTACTTTTTTTGAATAAGCAGTTTATATGTTTTGCGTTCAGGTTGGGCTGTAATGTCTAAAACCTTATGGCCGAGTTCTTCTGCGGATAGAGGAACGTTTTTTAATGGCTCGCCTTCATTTAATAAAACTTCGAGAATTTGACCGGATTTCATTTTTTCGATTTTTAATTTTGTCTTCACGAATGTCATGGGACATGTATCTGAAGTAATGTCTATAGACTCATCAATCTGAATTTCTTGGTCGTTATTACTGTTCATTAGCATTTTATACTTGTAACCCCTTTTATGATTTGAATATAAGACCTATATAAAAACGACCAAACATAATAATTGGAGTTGGTTTTAGCATGAGCGAACAACCGAGCAAACTAGAACTTTTGGAGCTGACATCCAAAATTGTTTCTGCCCACGTTGGCAATAATTCTGTCAGTCCGACCGATTTGCCGCAATTGATTGAAGACGTTTATAGATCTCTGAGTTCAGTTGGTGAAAAATCCGACATGAAAGAGAAACTTCTTCCAGCGGTTCCTGTGAAAAAGTCTATTCAACAGGATTACATTATCTGTCTGGAAGATGGTAAAAAATTGAAAATGTTGAAGCGCCATTTGAAAACCGCTTACAACATGACACCCGAAGAATATCGCGAAAAATGGAATTTATCGTCTGATTATCCGATGGTTGCACCCAATTATGCGGAACATCGCAGCAGTTTGGCGAAAAAAATCGGCTTAGGAACGCGCGCACGCGCCAAATAATTGTTTTCAACAGATTTGATCTTGGCTTTAGGGTATTGGCTTTCAAGGATTTCTATGTCTTGAAAGCTATAATCTTTAGTTTAGAAGCATAATAAATTCTAAAATAGTGCTCCTTTACATTGACATAAATATCTCAGTAGGCATTATTATTGAAGCGGTGATTCGCATTCGCAATTGCTGAAATTTAGAATTTTCAGATATAGGGCTTAGGGAAAATGACAGATTCTCGTATCGAAGAAATGTGCATTGAAAAAGGCATGAAAATGACCGGGCAACGACGTGTGATTGCCAAAGTTCTTTCCGATGCGAACGATCACCCTGATGTTGAAGAAGTCTATCGCCGTTCCAGTGAAGTTGACCCGAAAATTTCTATCGCAACGGTTTACCGCACGGTCCGTTTGTTTGAAGAAGCCGGGATCGTTGAACGCCTTGATTTTGGCGATGGACGCGCGCGTTATGAAGAAGCCTCCGAAGATCATCACGATCATTTAATTGATGTGCAAAGCGGCAAGATCATTGAATTTCACGATGATGAAATTGAGGAGCTTCAGCGCAAAATCGCAGAAAAGCTTGGATACGAGCTGGTGGATCATCGAATGGAATTATTCGGCGTTCCGCTGAAAAAAGACTAAGTTTCAGTTCTATAACTTCTGATTTTTTAATAATGACGCTTGTTCCTAAAGACGGGGCGTGGTTTCTGTCGCCGTGAATCGCTTGACTCTGCGGGCGTCTCGGCTTATCTGCACCCCACAACAGTTTTGCAATGTTCATATTATAAAGTACGGATCGATCATGGCCACGCCGAAGAAGGTATTTATCAAAACATACGGATGTCAGATGAATGTCTATGACTCTGCACGTATGGAAGATGTTCTCAAACCCTTGGGATATGAAATGACCGATGGGCCGGATCAGGCCAATATGGTGATTTTGAATACCTGCCATATCCGGGAAAAGGCCTCGGAAAAAGTGTATTCCGAACTGGGGCGTTTGAAAAATATCAAAAAAGTCCGGGATGAAAATAATGAAATGATTATTGCGGTGGCAGGTTGTGTCGCGCAGGCCGAAGGCGAAGAAATTTCACGTCGTGCCCCTTATGTGGATATGGTGTTCGGCCCGCAAAGTTATCACAATTTGCCGGAAATGATCGCCAAGGCCCATCGCGCAGGTGATGGTAAAGGTCGGGGCATTTTGATGACCGAATTCCCCGCCGAAGACAAATTCGATCATTTGCCTGATCCGGTTAAGCCGGAAGGGTACAGCGCGTTTCTGTCCATTCAGGAAGGCTGCGACAAATTCTGTACTTATTGCGTTGTGCCTTATACGCGCGGGGCTGAATATTCGCGTCCCACAGCCCATGTGTTGAAAGAAGCCCGTCAATTGGTTGAGCAAGGCGCGCTGGAGATCACTTTGCTGGGTCAAAACGTGAATGCTTATCACGGCGATGATGGGCAGGGCGGGGAATGGTCTTTGGGCCGTTTGATCCGCGAGTTGGCTGAAATCGACGGGCTGGAACGTATTCGCTATACCACATCCTATCCGGCAGAAGTCGATGATGATTTGATCAGCGCCCATGCCGAAGTGCCGCAACTGATGCCGTATCTGCATTTACCTGTTCAGGCCGGGTCTAACCGTGTGTTGGCGGCAATGAACCGCAATCATACGCGCGAACAATATCTGGAAATTATCGCAAAACTGAAGGCAGCACGTCCGGATTTGGCTTTGTCGTCTGATTTTATCGTTGGTTTCCCCGGTGAAAATGATCGTGATTTTGAAGATACACTGGATATCATCCGTCAGGTCGGTTTCATTCAGGCGTTTTCGTTCGTTTACAGTGCGCGCCCCGGTACACCGGCGGCCACGATGGATTTGCAGGTAGAAAAAGCCGTTGCGAACGAGCGTTTGCAGATTTTGCAAAAATTACTGGGCGATATTCAAACCGATTTCAACCAGTCCTGCATCGGCAAAGAATTCCCGATTTTACTGGAACGTGAAGGTCGTAATCCGGGGCAGCTTGTCGGGCGCAGTCCTTATATGCAGCCCGTCCATGTGGACGCGCCACTTGATTTTGTCGGCCAAATCCATGATCTTAAGATTGTGAGTGCCCGCCCGAATTCGTTGGGGGCACAATTGGTTGATGGCGAAAGGAAACGTGCGTGAGCGACGAGATTAATCTGAATCTGGATTTTGAAGATAATGCCTTGCTGCCGGACTTGTTTGGCGAACACAATCGCAATCTGGCCCGTTTGGAACAAATGCTGGATGTCACCATCCACGAACGCGGCAATCAACTGATTGTTGTCGGGGACCCTGAAAATGTTAATCGCACGCGCGATGTACTTTCCAGTCTCTATAACCGTTTGAAAAAAGACATGATTGTCGGATCTGCCGAGGTTGATGGTGCCATTCGTATGGCGATTGACGGCGATCAGCCCCCTCATGTCAAAGAAAGCGAAAAGAAAGCACGCGCGGCTTTGCCCGATACGGCAATGGTGGTGAAAACCCGCAAAAAACATATTTCGCCGCGTTCTCATCTTCAGGCGGAATATTTGCGGGCTATTGATACCTGTGAGCTGGTTTTTGGTATCGGTCCGGCCGGAACGGGGAAAACCTATCTGGCAGTTGCAAAAGCGGTGGAAGCCCTGACCACAGGCGAAGTGGACCGGATTATTTTGTCGCGCCCTGCGGTGGAAGCGGGTGAACAACTCGGTTTTCTACCCGGTGATATGCAGGAAAAAGTCGATCCTTATCTCCGTCCGATCTATGATGCGCTTTATGATATGTTGCCTCAGGATCAAGTGGAAAAACGTATGGAAAAGGGCGAGATTGAAATTGCGCCACTGGCTTTCATGCGCGGACGGACCCTGTCTAATGCCTTTGTTATTTTGGATGAAGCGCAAAACACCACAGCTGTTCAGATGAAAATGTTCCTGACCCGTTTGGGCGAAGGCTCTCACATGGTGGTAACAGGCGACTTATCACAGGTGGATCTGCCGCATGGGGTGCGTTCGGGTTTACGCGATGCGTGGGAAACTCTCAGCGGTGTTCAAGGGATTGCAGGCATTCAGTTCACTGAAAAGGACGTGGTGCGTCACGCTTTGGTCAGACGTATTGTTGAAGCCTATGATAATGCAGAAAAAAACCGTGAAGATGCCGAAATTTATGTTAAACCGCCACGCAGAAGGCCAAAAGTATAATGCTGGGCGATCTGGATATCACGCATGCAGACGAGGCATGGCCTGATTGTGATGTGTTAATCGAAAACTGTGTCAAAGCCGCGTTGGCCCATTGTCAAACCGATACGCAACATGGCCGTCCGTTTGAGCTCAGCATCTTGTTGAGCGATAATGATCAGGTTCAGGACTTAAATCGTGAATATCGTCAAAAAGACAAACCGACTAACGTTTTGTCTTTTCCCGCCCTTGAATGTGATGAACCGGGCCATTTGATTTTAGAACCCGGCCCCCTGCATCTCGGGGATATTATTCTGGCCTATGGTGTGGTGGCACAGGAAGCATCGGATCAAAAGATTGCATTTGAAGACCATCTTAGCCATTTGATCATACATGGGGTTTTGCATCTTCTTGGGTTTGATCATATCGAAAATGAAGAAGCCGAGGAAATGGAAGCACTGGAAATTGCCATATTAAAAGATTTTGGCATTGCGAATCCTTATGGCTGATTTTTCTCCTTTTAGGAGTTTTTTATTTTTTTTCGGCGACTATATGATACGATTCTAGTGTACCTGATGAATGTAGGTAATTGGTTATGTATGAAGACGATAAAATAGAATTTAAAATTGATGCATTTACGCCGGACACTATTCCGATGTTTCGTCTTGCCGAATATCTTGATCAATTGGCTAAACTATTTGGGAATAAAGATAAAGTTCATTTTAGAGAATTAAAAAAAGGCAGTGCAATCGCAGTAATTGATGTGGAAGCAATTGCGGCTCCCAAAGTAAAGGATAGATTACGCACAATTGATACTGTTGATGCTGACAAATCTGTCTGTGAAGCCTTTGATAAGATCAATAACATGTTGGCTTCTGACAATGCGGTTGGATATTTGAGTCGGCATGCTGCCAATAAAACGGAAGCTATATATGAGTTTTCTGGAAGAAATAAATCTCACCCCTTAGAGTATGGAGCGGTGACACAAGCAGGTACTTTAACAGGAGTGGTGGTAAAAGTTGGGGGGATAGATAAAACTATTCCAGTGCATTTACAGGATATGGATGGTCATATTTGGAAATGTGAGGCAACTGTAGAACAATCTAAAGAGCTTATTAAACATTATTATGAAGGGCCAATTCGCGTTTATGGAGAAGGGCGTTGGATTCAAGATGAAAATGGTAATTGGCAACAAAAACAGTATTTTAGAATATCTAGTTATGAAGTATTAGACAATACGCCTTTGACTGATTTTGTTTTGGATATTCGCGATGAATTTGCGGATGCTTGGGGAGATGATCCTCTAAAAGCAGTATATGAAGAACGATATGGCTCTGAAACAAAGGGCGATAATTAATGAAAGTAGCCTTTGATTCTAATTTCCTTACGTTTCTTCTTGTTAAATCATCGAAACCTCCTATGAACCCTGAAACAGGTGAACTTGTAACGCATCCTACGGAAAGAATTTTACATCTAGTAAATCAGATAGAAAAATCACGTTCAAAAATTGTTATTCCAACGCCTGTGTTATCCGAGGTTCTGGTGCAGTTAGGTGATAAAGGACCACGGATGGTTCAAAGGCTAGACAGAAATTCAAATTTCGAAATTGTTCCGTTTGACGTTAAAGCTGCTATTGAATTGGCACAAATAAACAATACGTTAGGTAAAAAATATGATAGGAATGAAACTACATGGGCTAAAGTAAAGTTTGATAGACAGATTGTAGCAATTTGTAAAATATGCGATGTTGATACAATATATTCAGACGATGGACATGTTTGTACTCTTGCTGAAAGTCTTGGTATGAACGCAAAGAGAGTCTATGACTTGGAGATGCCTGAGAGCGATGCCCAAGGTGACCTTTTAAATTATTGATAAACGAATGAACGACCAGTCAGGTGACAGTAGCATGCCCCGTGAAACGGGGCCGGAAAACGGGACGAACGAGCCCGGATTACTCGAACGGTTAAACCCGTTCCGAAAAAAATCTAATGGCGACAACAGTGTGCGTGACACGCTGGAAGAACTGTTGGAAGAGCGTGAAGAACAGGAAATTCCGCTGGAAGCCGAAGAGGCTCAACTTCTCAAGAATATTTTAGGATTGCGCGAACGCACGATCGAAGATGTGTGTGTGCCGCGTTCCGATATTTGTGCCATTGGGGTGGATGCCTCTTTGGAGGAAGTGGTCGGGTTGATGACCAAGGAAGGCCATTCGCGCATTCCGGTCTATGGGGAAGATTTGGACGATCCGGTCGGGATGGTGCATATCAAGGATGTCATTGCGTGGCAAAACCAATCCACCCCGTTTAATCTGGCAAAGCTTTGTCGCAAGGTTCTTTTCGTTTCCCCCAGTGCGCGTGTGCTGGAATTATTGTTGGAAATGCGCACCAAGCGTGTCCATATGGCCTTGATGGTCGATGAATATGGCGGCACGGACGGTCTGGTAACCATTGAAGATTTGGTCGAAGAAATTGTCGGCGAGATCGAAGATGAACATGACCGACCGGAAGGGCCGATGTTTGTCGAACGCGCCGATGGTAAAATTGATGCGGATGCCCGTTGGGAAATTGAAGATGTTGAAGAAAAAATCGGTGTTTTTCTTGAAGAAACCGAGCGCGAGGACATAGATACGCTTGGCGGTCTGGTGTTTTCTATCACCGGGCATGTACCTATTCGTGGTGAAATTATCCGTCATGCGCCAAGTGGATTGGAATTTGAAATTCTTGAAGCCGATCCCCGTCGCATTCATCGTTTGCGCATCCAGAATTTAAGCGTTCTTGATGATTAGAGGGTTACCTGCTTGGGTGACGCTGTCTTTCTTTGCATTTGCAGGTATAAGCCTTGGCTATGACCCAAATTAAAAAGTCCCCGTTTGGCCTTTATATTCATTGGCCTTATTGTGTGTCCAAATGCCCGTATTGTGATTTTAATTCACATGTGGCGCAAACCATTGACCATGCCCAATGGGCACAGGCTTTTGAGGCCGAATTGCATCGGGTCTTTCAGGAAAGCAAGGATCAACAGGTTTCCAGTGTTTTCTTTGGTGGGGGGACGCCTTCTTTAATGGCGCCGCAAACCGTCAACCGGATTCTTGAAACAACCGCGTCCTTGTGGGGATTGCGCGATGATGTCGAGGTTACGTTGGAAGCCAACCCGACAACGGTTGAAAGCGATACCTTTGCCAATTTTAAACACGCCGGTATCAATCGCCTGTCCATTGGTATCCAATCCTTACGCCCCGATGTGTTAAAGTTTCTGGGGCGTGCCCATAGTGTTGAGGAAGGGTTTCGGGCCCTTGAACTGGCAGCAAAAACCTTTGATCGCTATAGTTTCGATCTGATTTATGCCCGCCCCAACCAAAGCCTTGCAGATTGGCAGGATGAATTGGAACAAGCCTTAAGCCTGAGTGCCGGGCATTTATCGCTCTATCAATTGACGATCGAGCCGGGGACCGCTTTTTATAAAGACAATGTCCCCGCAGCAGAGGAAAATCTTGGGGCTGATCTATTTGATTTGACGCAGACCATGATGGAACAGGCCGGGATGCCTGCCTATGAAATATCCAATCATGCCAAACCGGGTGAGGAAAGCCGCCATAATTTGGTTTATTGGCAAGGCGATGATTATATCGGTATTGGCCCCGGTGCCCATAGCCGTCTGAACAATTTTGCAATTCATCAAATATATAAGCCAGACCTGTGGCTGAACGGCGTTCTTGAAAACGGCACGGGGGAGCAAAAAAGAAAAAAACTTGCCCCGGATGAGCGCGCGGTTGAACTGCTTATGATGGGGTTGCGACTGAAAAACGGTATTCACAGTGATAAATTTCAGCACGTCAGTGGCAAAAACCTGCAAAGCTGTCTGGACCCGGACGGGCTGGAGCTTTTATTAACTCATGATCTTATTGAATGGGATCAAAAGCATTTGCGCCCGACTTATGAAGGACGCAAATGTCTGGATGGTCTATTGGAAAAGCTGATCCGCCTTTAAGCGGTTTTTTGTGGTCCGAGCTCGTTGCGGAGCTGACGGGTCAGGTTGGCGAAATTTTCCCAATCCTGTCCTGTCATATCGGCTGTCCCGACTTCAAAATCATCCAAGCTGGATAAAATGAGGCGGCATGTGGTGACGTGATCTTCATCTTTACGTCGATCCAGCTTTTCAATCAGGGTTTGCGTGACCTCAAATAGACGCTCCAGAAAAAAGGCCGGGCTTTGTTTTTCACCGATTTGTGTGGCGATTTTTCCACGCAACCAGTCAATCTGGACGGCGAAACGTTCGATTTTTAAATCTTCGATCCGTCCGCGTGCTTTTTTGCTCAGGCTGATATAGGTGCGTTCATCAATCAGGTCTAACGCCTTGAAACTGAGCGGATTGGGAACGGCGACCAATGGGATTTGTTCACCGCCGGGCCGGGCACTGCTGCGCCGGTCCGGTCCGACATAATCAAGGGTCACAACGAAGTCTTTGCGTTTTTTAATGCGCCGTTCCACCCGGTCAATAATATTGGCCAATGCAATGGGTTTGACCAGAACATCATCCAGTCCGGCCTCTGCCAGCATTTCCAATGTTTTGGGGTCGGGTTGTTCAATAACGGCAAAGATAACGGCAAACGGACTGGTGGCCATTTTACCGTGGCGGATGTCGTTGATTACATCGGAAACTTCGGCCACGTTCAAGCTGCTATCGACAACAATCAGGTCATAGTCGGTGGAGGCAACTAAATTGCGGAAATCTTTGGCATTATTGACATCCTCGATTTCGCGAAAGCCCTGCATGTGCAAACCGCCTTTAATGCCTTGGCGTGACTGCGGGTTACTGTCGCCCATCAACAGGCGAATTTTGCCAAAATCAATTTTGTCGCGATAATCATCACGGATCAGGACATTGGTATGGGCGGGTTTAACCGAATTCACCTGACCTTTCTTCACCGCTTTTAACAAACTGGAAGGATCGGACAGATCGGCCAGTTTCTGATTTTGCAGGCGAACCCGGTCTATAAGAGTTTTAACGAGCTTTTTACTAAAGACATCGAGTTTTTCTTGTTTTTGATTGAAGGTCGTCCCGTCGATGACGATAACGGTGATATCTTCCAACGCGCGTACACTTGCCGAACGCGGTTCCAGATCAACCAAGGCCATTTCACCGAACAAATCCCCGGGTTTTAAGATATCCAAAATGGCTTCTTCGCCATCGCTGCGGGTTTTAAGAACTTCGACACTGCCGCTTTTTAAAATATACGCACAAGTAGGATCATCCCCTTCGCGTATAATATATTCCCCATTCATAAATTCCTGATTTTTATAGTCAGCCATAATCAAAGTTACCCAAAAGAGATTAATTCGTTATAGGGGCGAAACTTTGGGGGGCAGGAGATATTTCGCGGAACCCTTTTGACTGAACTTGTAAAACAGCTAAACCCCTTTCGGCAAGCCCCCATTGATGGAGACGGAAAATACCTGTGCGCCCTAAAAATCCAGCCGGATCAGTCAGGGTCGCCCGGCTATAGTCCGCTTCGCCTTTGTCATCGGCCAAAACGGCTGATAAAGCAACAGCATCGTAGGCCAAGGTGGCAAGGCGGTGGGGTGCCTCCTTGTAAACGGAACGATATTGTTCAACAAATTCACTGCGGTTTTTCGGACTGGGGGCGGCAAACCATCCCCCTAATAAAGCCGGTTCGGCATGGACCCATTTGGCTTCCCACAAACTGGTGCCTAGAATCCGGACTTTTTTAGGGTCAACATCATAATAGGGAAGGTTGGCAGCGATGGCTTGTAAGGTTTGTCCGCCTGCTGCAACCAATAACGCGTCGAAATCTACATCCCCAACGGTTTGTAACAATTCAAGGCGGTCCAGTGCTTTTTTGGATAATTCGTCGGATTTACCGGCCAGTTCGCGTTTTTGTTCCAGCAAATCCTGACGGCGTTGATCGTAATCTGCCATATCACGGATCAAAGCGGGCAAGTCATCACTGCTGGACAGGAATTGTACAACTTTGGAAACTTGGGCGCCATTGGCTTGAACGGCTTGTTCAAAAGCCGCGCGGATACGTATGCCATATTCATCGGCGGGTGCCAGCAGGGCAAAACGCTGGCTGCCTTGCAGGGCGGCAAAATTGATGATGCGTTCGACTTCTTCTTCCGGGCGTATTCCCATGACGAACACATTCTGGCTGGCTGCGTTCGAATCGTTGCTGAAGGCAAGGGCATTGACGTTGGCAGCTTCCAGATAAGGGGCAATGGCCTGTGCCGATTGTGACAGAAGCGGGCCGATAATGATGGAAACACCATCCGCAAGCGCGTATTGTGCGGCGCGTACAGCCCCTTCGGGGGTTCCTTTGGTATCGTAAGGTAACAATTCATAATGCGGACCTGCGAAATCGAACAAGGCAAGCTGGGCCGCATTGAGAATTTCGCGTCCCACATTTGCGGCACTGCCACTTAAAGGGACGAGCAAACCAACACGGGCGGCACGCAAGCCACCACGGACATCATATTGGGTCATCCATTCTTCGGCCTTGACCTGCGCGTCCGGCTGTTGCACCGTCACGGGCTGGGAAGGGTCCCAAGGCGGGATCTCGCTTCCGCTACGCGGCAGGGCCGTGGGATCATAGGTTTCAGGGGCAGGACCACGCGCTTGTGGGGTTGTGCCGGGGACTTCCCACCATTTATCGGGTGTAGTTGTGGTTTCACATGCGCTCAACAACAAAGTGATACAGAGCATCAATGGTAAAACAAAATAACGCAGATTTAGAAACATTGGGTCCCCAAGGCAAAGAAGAAGGTGCGCAAGAGATTACTCTGAGTAGACAAGGGAGTAAAGGGCGCGCTGGTCTCTATATTGTGGCAACACCGATCGGGAACGCACAGGATATAACTTTGCGTGCACTTGACCTGTTGAAACAAGCCGATACCATCTTGTGTGAAGATACACGTGTCACGGCTAAGTTATTGGCGATACACGGGATTTCCAGAAAGAAATGCCTTGCCTACCATGAACATAATGCAGAAAAAATGCGCCCGAAAGTGCTGGAAAAATTACAGTCAGGCGAAGTGGTTGTGCTGGTTAGTGATGCGGGTACACCGTTGATTAATGACCCGGGGTATAAGCTGGTGCGCGAATGTGCAGAAATTGGGTTGCCTTATACGACTGCACCAGGGGCAAGTTCTGTCATTACAGCGATGGTTTTATCGGGATTGCCCAGTGATCGGTTCCTGTATTTGGGTTTTTTGCCCAATAAAACAACGGCCCGAAAAAAAGCATTGGAAGAAATTAAATCGGTGAAGGCCACATTGATCGTACTGGAATCGCCACGTCGTGTGGCGGCCTGTCTGGCGGATATGGCCGAGGTTCTCGGTACGCGGGAGGCGGCGGTAACCCGTGAATTAACCAAAAAATTTGAAGAAGTGCGCCGTGCCCTGCTACCGGAATTAGCAGATATGTATGAGGATGCGGAAGTGCGCGGCGAAGTCGTTTTGGTCATCGGCCCCCCCGATGATTTGGTTAATGAAACCAGCGCGGAAGATTTGGATAGCTTGCTGAAAAATGCCTTGGCGCGTTTATCGGTTCGTGATGCGGTGGCTGAAGTTGTGGCGATGACCGGCTTAAAGAAAAAGGATGTTTACAACCGGGCACTTAAATTGTCCCAGTAAAGGAAAAAAGTGATCAGGCGTGCCCGGCATCATCGACCAGCAGGCGCGGGTCAATACCGAGTTGGCCCAAGGCGCGTTCCCATTTGCTTTCCAAATGGTTGTCAAAGACAATTTCGCTTTTGGCGGGCACGTTCAGCCAACCGTTTTCCATGAGTTCCTGATCCAGTTGTCCCGGTCCCCATCCGGCATAGCCCAAGGCCAACATGCTGTTGCGCGGGCCTGTCCCAACGGCGATATCGCGTAAAATATCGATGGTTGCGGTTAAGGCAAAATGCGCCCCGATAACCACGGTGGATTCTTTCATATAATCGGGACTGTGCAGGACAAATCCGCGTTCTTCATCAACGGGGCCTCCCAGATGCACACGAATTTGGTTTTCCGGTGTCCGTGCATCAATGCCCAACTGTTTCATCAGTTCAGGAAAACTGAGCGATTGGACAAGGCGGTTCACCACAAGCCCCATTGCGCCTTCTTCACTGTGGGAGCACACGTAAATAACCGTTTTTGCAAAACGCGGATCCGGCATGCCGGGCATGGCGACCAAAAGCTGTCCGGTCAGGCTGGTGTTTATGTCTTCTTGTTTTTCCATGTTCTACAAATATGGCTGATTACCCGCAAGTGCAAGCTTTTCCGGTCTATTTTATGAGTTTGCGCCCTGAAATACGGCTATGTTTCACCCTAATTCTGACATAATTCTGCCCGATACAGGGGGGCGAGAGGTCGTATAATGATGCATCGATTTAAAAATATTGCTCTGGTTTTAGCTGTTTTTCTGTTGGCATGGTCGACATCGGCCTATAGTCAAACCGAAGAATGGCGTGGTGTCGATCAGGCAAAAGTCCGTTTGATTGCGCAGACCACTGCCATTGGGGATCGCAATGAAGTGACACTTGGCTTGCATTTCAAAATGCAAGACGGATGGAAAGTGTACTGGCGCAGCCCTGGTGATGCCGGTTATCCCCCGGAAATGGACTGGCAGAATAACCCCAATATCAAATCATCTGAAATGCGATGGCCGCGCCCGGAACGCTTTGTCGTTTTGGGGCTGGAAACGGTTGGCTATAAAAAAGAGGTTGTCTATCCGATCCGCGTCAAAGTGAACGACCCGTCACAGGATTTGAATATTCAGGCCAAAGTCCGTTATTTGACCTGTGCGGAAATCTGTGTCCCGGTGGAAGCGGATTTATCCTTGCATCTGCCCGCAGGTCCGGCCCAACCCGGTGTAGATGCCCAGTTGGTCAACAAGTATGAAAGCCTTGTGCCGTCCCAAAACGACCCCTTGGCACGCACAATTGAAACCGCCACCCTTTATCCTGATAGTGAAGGCAACAAAGCAATATTGCGTTTGAAGGTTGTTTCAAACCATGCCTATCAAAATCCGGATGTTTTGGTTGAAGGACCGATTGAATTGGCCTTTTTCAAGCCGGGTTTTCAGTTTTCAGAAGACAAGAAAACGGTGTTGGTGGATGTTGCGCTAGATGGGTTGAAGTTTCTCGAAAACGGGTTTGATGATCACGATTTCATCATCACCCTGATGGATGGGAATCAGGCTGTTGAACTGAAGACCAAAGTGATGGCAGGCCCAGCGGGTATGCCTCCTTTTGTGGAAGGGTTTAGTACACCCGGTGAAACCGGTTTGAATAACTTGCCGTTTGTGACGATTTTGGCCTTGGCTGTTCTGGGAGGCTTAATTTTAAATTTAATGCCCTGTGTCTTGCCGGTTCTTTCCTTAAAAGTTATTGGACTGGTCAGTCATGGCGGCGCGGCAAAAGGAACCGTGCGCCTCAGTTTTTTAGCCTCCAGTGCCGGGATTTTATTCTCGTTCTGGGTCTTGGCGGGGATTCTGGTTGCGATGAAAATGGGGGGGGCTTCTATTGGCTGGGGCATTCAGTTCCAACAACCCTTGTTTTTGATTGCGCTGGCTTTGATCGTGATTCTCTTTGCTTGCAACATGTGGGGCTTTTTTGAAATTCATCTACCGGGCTGGTTGTCAAATTTGGGCGAACGATCCTCCCATGTGCATGGGTTGGGGGGGCATTTTCTCACAGGTGCCTTTGCGACATTGCTGGCGACCCCGTGTTCGGCCCCGTTTTTGGGAACGGCGGTCGGGTTTGCCCTTGCACGCGGGCCAATTGATATTTTCATGGTGTTTAGTGCCCTTGGGGTCGGTCTTGCCCTGCCTTATATTCTGATTGCGCTTTTCCCCGGTTTTGCCACCCGTCTCCCCAAACCGGGGGCATGGATGGTCACTTTGCGCAAGATTTTGGCGTTGCTGTTGCTCGGCACCGCGATTTGGTTGTTGAGTGTTCTCTGGGTACAAATCGGCCTTAATGGCGTGATTGCCCTGTCGGCCTTAATGGCGGGGGTTATCTTGGTGCTGGCGATGAACAAACAGTTGAAAACACTGGTGGGTCCAGTGGTGATTGCCTTGTTCTTGGCGGCCTTTGCGGTCCCGACCTTTGCCCAGAAAGATGAAATTGACAAGGCGCAGGCAGAAAAGCTCTGGACCCCGTTTGACTTGCAGAAAATTGAGGAAGAAGTTGCCCGTGGACAAGTTGTGTTTGTGGATGTCACGGCCCAATGGTGCATTACCTGTCAGGTCAACAAGAACCTCGTGCTTTATCGCGGGGATGCCTTTGCCGCTTTATCAGATGCGCAAGTTACCCCGATGAAAGCGGACTGGACCAACCCGGATGAAACAATTGCGGCGTATCTGGCAAGTTTCGGGCGTTATGCCATTCCGTTTAATGCGGTTTATGGACCGGGGGCGCCAAAGGGCATTGTCTTGCCGGAATTATTGGATGAAGAAACGGTCCTGAAAGCCATTGAAAAGGCCAAGGGTTGAAAACCGATAAACAGAACCCACATGTAATGAAAGAAAGCCATGTTGTGGTGAAAACGCCGACATGAGCAAACAAAAAGCCCTCAAAAGAGGGCTTTTTTATTGGGGTGCTTACAGGATCATACTGTTTTTGATTTTTTCAACGCCTTCGCGCGCCAAGGCATCGGCGCGCTCGTTTTCTTCATGTCCGGCATGACCCTTGACCCAATGCCATTCGATTTCATGTTTGGCCAGCGCGCTTTCCAGTTGTTGCCACAGGTCGGCATTTTTGACGGGTTTTTTGGCAGCAGTTTTCCAGCCGTTTTTCTTCCAGTTAAAAATCCATTTGGTGATGCCGTCTTTTACGTACGTGCTGTCGGTATAAAGGGCGATTTTAACCGGGCGTTTCAGGCTTTCCAGTGCGCGGATGGCGGCCATTAGCTCCATGCGGTTGTTGGTGGTGTTTTCTTCGCCACCGCATAATTCACGCTCGGTCCCTTTCCAGCGCAATAAAACGCCCCAGCCGCCGGGGCCGGGATTTCCGCTACAGGCACCGTCTGTGTAAATTTCTACGATATCGTTGCTCATTATTCTAACCCGTAGGCACCAGCGGTGCGGATGGACTGATGGAACTTAAGGATTTTATAGTATTCCAGCGGATCTTTGGGTTTAACCAGCGCCTCTTTGGGCGTGTTGACCCAATCATATAATCGCGTCAGCAAGAAGCGCAGCGCGGCCCCGCGTGCAATTAAGGGCAGGGCGTCGACTTCTTCCCTGCTGAAATCGCGTACCTTACGATAGTTGGATAACAGTAAACGGGCCTTGGTGACATTAAAATCACCGTCTTTTTCAAAACACCATGCATTCATACAAATGGCGAGATCGTAGGCAAAAATATCATAACAGGCGAAATAGAAATCGATCAGGCCGCTGCATTTTTCATCCCGAAAAAAGACATTGTCGGGAAAGGCATCGGCATGAATGATGCCTTTGGGCAAATTTGTCGGCCAGCAGGCTTCCAGATAATCCAGTTCTGCTGATAACTTATCACCCAAACCGGGCATAACATCATCTGCGTGGTCCCGGCATTTATTGAACAAGGCACGCCAATCGCCAATCCCCAGATCATTTTTACGTTTTTGGGGGAAATCGGTTCCGGCAACATGCAGTTCACCCAAGGCTTGTCCCAACTGGGCACAATGAACCGGCTTGATCTTGCGCGGCCACATCCCGGCAAGGAAGGTAAAAATGGCGGCAGGACGGCCTGCCAGAACCCCCAATGCATGACCTGCCTCATCTTTTAACGGGGTCGGGCAGGTGATGTTGCGTTCGCTTAAATAGTCCAATAAATCCAGAAAGAACGGCAAATCATCTTCGTTCACGCGTTTTTCATAAAGCGTCAGAATAAACGGGCCTTGTTCCGTCTGGATAATGTAGTTGGAGTTTTCCACCCCTTCGGCAATGCCTTTATAGGACAGTAACGATCCGATATTGAAACGTTCAACAAAGGTGCTCAGTTCGGTATCGCTGACTTCGGTATAAACAGCCATGATTTATGCACTCAGACTTGCAGGCAGTTTGAAGACCACGTCTTCTTCGGTGAATGTTTCAAATTTAACGTTAACGTCAAAATGATCTTTGCAGGCGTTGACCACTTCTTCCACCAAAATTTCAGGGGCGGATGCCCCTGCTGTGATACCGAGTGTGCTTACCCCGTCAAACAGATCGAAATCAATTTCATCGGCGCGCTGGACCAGCATGGATTTAGGGCAGCCGTTCAGCCGGGCAACTTCGACCAATCGTTTGGAATTGGATGAATTCGGCGCACCGATGACCATGATCATATCGGCTTTTTGTGCAATCTGTTTAACCGCAGCCTGACGGTTGGTGGTGGCATAACAGATATCTTCTTTGCGCGGCATTTCCAGATTGGGATAACGGTCTTTTAAAACCGCCAGAACCTCTTTGGTATCGTCAACCGACAAGGTGGTTTGCGTGACCAATCCTAACGGGACGTTACGGGGAAGTTCAACCGTTTGGGCCTGTGCGACATTTTCAACCAGAATGACGGCCCCATCCGGTAATTGTCCCATTGTGCCGATCACTTCGGGGTGGCCCTCGTGGCCGATCAGGATCACAGGATGTTCCTTGTCATAATGTTTTTCTGCCGCACGATGGACTTTGCTGACCAACGGGCATGTGGCGTCTACATAGGTCATGTCGCGGCGGCTCGCTTCTGCGGGAACGGACTTGGCGACACCGTGGGCGGAAAAAATCACTGGCCTGTCATCGGGGACTTCGTCCAGTTCATCGACGAATATGGCGCCTTTATCGCGCAAGCTATCGACAACAAATTTGTTGTGGACAATTTCGTGGCGGACATAAACGGGCGCACCGAATTTTTCCAGTGCGCGTTCTACGATATGGATGGCCCGGTCCACACCGGCGCAAAAGCCGCGCGGTCCGGCCAGTAATATGGTCAAGGTCGGTTTCATAAGCCCAATATAGAAACCCGCAACAAAGAGTAAAGCCAATCCTGTTCTTTCGTGATAAAATTTTTTCTATGTTGCGCATGATACTCATATGTCTGGTCATCGGGATGGGACTGCCCGCCTTTGCGGCCAAACCGGATGGACTGGCGGACCCGCAGGCCCGCCCCGAACTTTATCGTTTGAAGAATCCGGTTGCCCGTGTTCAGGAACTTCTGAAATCGCAAGGGCGCTATGAAGGGGCGGTTGACGGTTTTATGGGGTCCGATCTGGAACGCGCAATTCGGCTGTATCAAAAAGAACAAGGATTGCCACAAACCGGCAAGATATCGGCGGAATTAATTGCGCATCTGGAAAATGTCGGGCGCATCCGGGCGTTGATTACGCGATTGGAAGACGTGCGCCGTCAACGCCGGGAAAAGGCACGTCAGGCTTTGCTATCCGACCCGCGCACCCGGAAATTGCTGGAACAAAAAGACCATAAAACCGCAGACCCGACCCGCGATATGTCGCATTGTTTTGTCCAACCCACCAGCGGATGTTTGCTGCGTGGGGCGGTTGAAACTTCAAAGGCGGTCTATGAAGATGATATGCGTGATTGGGCGCTGGGTGAGATTTTGGCTGCGCAAGTCGCTGTCGGTCAGGAAGAGGACGCCCTGAAAACGGCGGCGCGGATTAAAGACAGCCGCTTGATTATTGCGGCCTTGACCAATATTGCGAAAACCCATGCGCGCGAAGGCAAGATTGAAGAAGCCCTGAGCAGTTTGGATTTAATCCCGGTGATTGAACGTCGCCTTTCTGTTTTATTGGAAATTGCCAAAGCCTATCGCATTGAAAATCGTAAAAGGGACCTGAAACGCATTGTTGATAATATTTTGACAACTGCGGCAGGGCTGGAGTCTTTTGAAGAAGGCTTGTCCCTTCAGATTGAAGCGGCAGAACTGCTGGCTGATGTCGAGAGCAAACGGGCGCTTAATTTATTGGATGCCATGTCTGAACGTGCCCGAACAAAAGCGCAAAACGGATCGAAAGTCACCTTGATGCGCCAAGCGGCCGGGGCGATTGCAAAAATCGGCTATCCAGAATGGGCGTTGAAAGTGCTTGAAAAAATGCCGGATGATGAAACCCGTATTCCGGTTTTGATGGCGGCGGCGCGGGCTTTTTTAAAAGCGCAACGTTTCAAGGCCGCCCACCAAACCATTGAACGGATTTCGGCAAAACGCTATCGCAGTGTTATTTTGGCCGATATGGCCGGACATATGTGGCGTGCGGGGGAACATCAAAATGCCTTGACTGCGTTGGAAGAAGCCCTTGTCATTGCCAAAGGGGTAAAATTACCCTTTGCACGGAATTTTTCCTTATCCCATATCGCGCAAACCCTGATGAGGATTGCCGAAAATTCACAAGAAAGTGTCCATGCCGCGCGGGCTTATGCCATTTTACAAAATATAAGTGATGACCGCTTGAAAGCGCGCGGGCTGTGGGATCTGGCCCATGCGGCCAGTCGGAATCATTTATCCGTGGCGGGGACGGATTTGGACGCGGTGGCCCAAATGGCGGTCGGGGCGATAAAAAGTAAATTTTCCCGGGTTTGGGTCTTGGGTGATCTGGTGGAATACTATCAGACGGAAAATGAGCCGGAACGGGCAAAACGCGCCTTTGAACTGGGGCTTGTGACGGTTGAGGAACTGAAAAATCCGTGGGCAAGATCTCGGGCCTTGGCAAAATTTGCGGCTTTGGCGTATCGCTTTGATTGATTGTCGCCTTGCTTATGGGGTAAGGTGCTGTCACTGCCTTTCAAGCTATGGAGTTTTCAATGAAAATCGCTAAATTCACTTTGCTCGCTTTGGCCCTTGGTGTTGGGTTAAGTGCTTGTGATACTGTGGATAGTTTGAAAGTCTGGCGCAAGGCAAAACCGGAACCTTGTCCGCGTGTTACAGTTTTACGCAACGCGGCGGAATTAACCAAATTCAAACCCGGACCGGGGCGAGATCTGATCGATGTGCTGTTTGAAGCCAAGGTGACAAATGTTTATAGCACCTGTGAATATGACGTGGATTATGACACACGTGCGGGTTCCATTCATGCGCAAGTGGCACCGGTGATTTTAGGCAAACGCGGCCCGGCAGATACCAGCCGTCTGGCAGAGATTGAATATTTTGTTGCGATGGTTGATGAACAGAAAAACATTCTGCAAAAAAGTGTCTTTCCCCTGAAACTCGCTTTCCCCGGCAATCTGGTTCAAAACGAAGTGCGTGATGAACCGATCGATCTGACCCTTACAACGGATGGCAGTAAAGACGGTACGGCCTATGAAATCTATGTCGGTTTTCAACTGAGCGAAGAAGAAATGGCCTATAACGAACGTTTGCGCCAACGTTAATTGGACGCTTGTTTAATATCTGAAATATTATGATGAATACATCACACGAGCTAAGATATGAACAAAGTAAACATCGTCTGGTTTCGGCAAGATTTGCGTTTGGCGGACAATCCGGCTTTGCAGTATGCCGCACAATGCGGGACGGTTTTACCGATATATATTCTGGATGACGAGGCGGCGGCGCAATGGAAGATGGGGGCGGCGTCGCGGGTTTGGCTCCATTCGGCTTTGCAGGATTTGAATGACCAGCTTGACGGGTGTTTACAGGTTTTTCAGGGGAATGCGGCTGAAATTTTGGCGCAACTGATTGCGGATTATGACGTCAAAGGGCTTTATTGGGGACGCTGTTACGAGCCGTGGCGTATGGCACGCGATTGCACCATCAAGGAACGTTTTTTGCAACAGGGCGTGGATGTGCGCAGTTTCAACCATTCTCTGTTATGGGAACCGTGGGAGGTGCAGAAAAAAGATGGTACGCCGTACAAGGTCTTTACGCCCTATTTTCGCAAAGGCTGCCTAAACGCAGCTCCGCCGCGCTCCCCGCTACCTGCCCCAGATACCATATCCTTGGTGCAAAAAGACAAGGGGCTTGCACTGGATGATCTGTCGTTATTACCCCGCAAGGTCGATTGGTATAGCGACATGGTTGCCCATTGGGATATTAGCGAGGAAGGGGCTCATAACCGACTGGATGCATTTTTGTGTGACGGCCTGTCCCATTATAAAACGGGACGAGACTGCCCCGCGCAGGATAACACCTCAAGATTGGCACCTTATCTGCATTTTGGACAGATTTCACCGCATCAGGTATGGGCAGCGGCACGCAGCTATGGACAGGCGCATCATCTCGATCGTGATCTGGATCATTTCTGTTCGGAACTGGCATGGCGGGAATTTTCCCATTCTCTGCTTTATTATAATGCGCACATACCGGAACAACCGCTTCAGGAAAAATTTAATGATTTTCCCTGGCTGGAAAATACACAGCATGTGAGTGCATGGCAAAGCGGAAGAACGGGATATCCGATTATTGATGCCGGGATGCGTGAACTGTGGCAAACCGGGTATATGCACAACCGGGTACGCATGATTGTTGCTTCTTTTCTGGTTAAGAATCTGATGATCCCGTGGCAAGATGGGGAAGGCTGGTTTTGGGATTGCCTGTTTGATGCCGATCTTGCCAATAACAGTGCAAGCTGGCAGTGGGTGGCGGGTTGTGGGGCAGATGCCGCGCCTTATTTTCGGATATTCAATCCGGTGACACAATCGGAAAAGTTTGATCCCAGTGGCGATTATATCCGGCGTTATGTGCCGGAACTGGCAGGCTTGCCGGATAAATATATTCACAAACCGTGGATGGCCCCGATGGATATTTTAAAGCAACATTCGATTGTTCTTGGTGTCCAGTATCCCCGACCGATTGTTGATCTGAAATCGACACGGGAACGCGCCCTTTCTGCCTTTAAGGAACTGGGGCGTTGACCTGAAGGTGGAATTTTTTCACATTGTTGAAAATCCTTTTGACCGTAAAAACGACCCTCTGTAAAATGCGGCGAAATCATATGATCCCATGCGGGAGAGTGATGATCTTTATCTTTGAACGGATCATCCGCCGAAGGAGCAAGCGCCCCTGCAAACTCTCAGGCATATAGGACCGCTGGACTCATCATAAAAGGAATTTTCCATGAGTGAAGATTTAAAAACCACCCCGCTTCATGCCTTGCATTTGGAGTTGGGCGGCAAGATGGTGCCCTTTGCCGGTTATGATATGCCTGTGCAATATAAACAGGGTATTATGAAAGAACATACCCATACGCGAGAGGCTTGCGGTCTGTTTGATGTGTCCCATATGGGGCAGGCGCTTTTAAAAGGGGCTGATGTTCAGGCGGCAATTGAAAGCCTGACGCCGAGTGATATTAAAGGCCTCCCTCAGAACGGTATCCGATATTCTTTATTGATGAACGAACAAGGCGGTATTCGAGATGATTTCATGGTGACCAACCGGGGGGATCATCTCTATCTGGTGGTAAATGCGGCGTGTAAAGAGGCCGATTTTGACTATATCGCCCGATCTTTACCGGATTACGAGTTGGAATTGCTCAATGATCGCGCGCTGTTGGCCTTACAAGGCCCGATGGCGCCTGTGGTTTTAAACCGTTTTGCCCCCGGCATTGATCAACTGATCTTTATGAATATGGGGGAATACGATATTGCGGGTATTCCTTGTTTGGTGTCGCGTTCTGGCTATACCGGGGAAGATGGTTATGAAATTTCCGTTCCGGCGGATAAAGCCGAAGACTTGGCCCGTAAGCTTCTGGGTGAAGACGAGGTCGAAGCCATTGGTTTGGGCGCACGTGACTCCTTACGTCTGGAAGTCGGCTTGTGTCTTTATGGGGCTGATATTGATGAAACCACTTCCCCGATTGAAGCTTCCTTGAATTGGGCGGTGGGTAAACGTCGCCGCGAAGAAGGTGGTTTTCCCGGTCATGGTGTCGTGATGACGCATCTGAATGAGGGCATTGCGCGCAAACGGGTGGGGATTAAACCTTTGGGTCGTGCGCCTGCACGTGCCCATACCGAGATTGCCGATCAAGACGGTAACATCATCGGTGAAATTACCTCCGGTGGCTTCGGTCCGACTTTTCAGGGACCGGTTGCGATGGGTTACGTCAAACACGAATTTTCGAAAATCGGCACGTCCGTCAATTTAATTGTACGCGGCAAAGCGATGCCGGCGGAGATTGCCAAATTACCATTTGTTCCACAACGTTACTACAAGGGCTAAGAGAATGACTGTGAAATATACAGAAGACCATGAATGGGTATTGATTGAAGGCGAAAATGCAACGGTCGGCATTACCGATTACGCCCAAAACGCCCTTGGTGATATCGTGTTTGTTGAATTGCCGGAAGCCGGCCGCGAAGTTGAACAAGGTGAAGACTGTGCCGTTGTTGAATCTGTAAAGGCCGCTTCTGAAGTTTACGCCCCGATCACGGGCGAAATCATTGAAGGCAACGAAGCCCTGGAAGATGATCCCGCCCTTGTGAATAGTTCCCCGGAAGGTGATGGCTGGTTCTTTAAAATGACTGTTGGCGATGCGGCGCAACTGGATGATTTGATGGACGAAGCCGCTTATCAGGCATTCTGTGATGGTCTTGACTAAGATGTGCTGAATATCTGTAAAAGTGCCGGAAGACCTGAAAGGGGTTTTTTCGGCACTTTTATTTTTTAAAGGGAGACTTGAATATGGCGAAAATTGCGGTTCTTTTATCAGGTTGTGGCGTTTTTGATGGCGCAGAAATTCACGAAGCCGTTTTGACCATGCTGGCCATTCAACGGGCCGGGTCCACATATCAGTGTTTTGCACCGGATATGGATCAATATCACGTCATCAATCATATGACAGGCGATGAAATGGATGAAAAACGCAATGTGATGGTGGAAGCATCACGGATTGCGCGTGGTGATATTAAGGCGCTGTCTGATTATAAGGCGGCCGATTATGATGCATTGATTTTACCCGGCGGTTTCGGTGCGGCGAAAAACCTGTCCACATTTGCAATTGACGGGCCGGATTGCACGGTGAATGTGGATGTGGAAGCGGCCTTGAAAACAACACGCAGCGCAGGCAAACCGATCGGTGCCTTATGTATTAGCCCTGCTGTTCTCGCCAAGGTCTTCGGGGATGTGAACGTGACCATCGGTCAGGATGAAGGCGTTGCTGGCGCGATTGAAACATTAGGCTGTACGCACACATGTACCGATCATGGTGAAATTATTATTGATCAGGCAGCCAAAGTGGTCACGACACCCTGTTATATGCTGGATGCCAATATTGCCCAGATTGCCGATGGGGCAGAGGCTTGCGTCAAAGAAGTCCTCAACCTGATTTAAGGTTTGAGAGGAGGCCCGCAGCAATCAATCTGCGGGCTTTTCTGCAAACCAATGGCGGGTGTTATTGACGATAGCCACCAGTGACAACATGACCGGAACCTCGACGAGGACACCGACAACAGTGGCAAGGGCAGCACCGGAATGCAGTCCAAAAAGTGAAATGGCAACAGCGACCGCCAATTCAAAAAAGTTTGATGTCCCGATCAAGGAGGCCGGACCTGCGATATTGTGGGCCAGTTTCATGGCTTTTGCCGCCAGATAGGCAATGATAAAAATGCCATAAGTCTGGATCAACAAAGGGATGGCAATCAGCATGATGTCTTGTGGCTGTGCGATGATCTTTTCAGCCTGAAATCCAAAAAGAAGAATGACGGTTGAGAGTAATCCGACAACCGACCACGGTTTGACTTTCTCTAAAAAAGCAATGAGTTTGTGATCATCATTTTTTCGTTCCAGCCGTTTACGAGTCAGCACACCCAGAATTAAGGGAAAGAGAACGTAAAGAACGACGGAAAGCAGCAATGTTTCCCACGGAACATGTATTTCTGAAATACCCAGCAAAAAAGCGGCGATTGGGGCAAAGGCGAACACCATAATGATGTCATTTACCGAGACTTGAACCAAAGTGTAGTTAGGGTCGCCTTTTGTCAGTTGGCTCCAGACGAATACCATTGCGGTACAAGGGGCAACGCCTAATAAAATCATACCGGCAATATATTGTTCTGCGGTTTCTGGGTTGACCCATCCAGCAAAGATAACTTTGAAGAATAGCCAACCCAGAAATGCCATTGAGAAGGGCTTGATGAGCCAGTTTACAATAACAGTCAGGAGGATACCTTGGGGCTTTTTGCCAATATCCTTGATGGCAAAGAAATCAATTTGCACCATCATCGGATAAATCATCACCCAGATTAAAACCGCAACGACCAGATTGACGTGCGCAAGTTCCAATCCGGCAATAAAGGCAAAGAGTGCAGGATACAGATTTCCCAGAAGGACACCGGCGATAATGCAGAGGCCGACCCAAAGGGTTAAATATCTTTCAAATAGTCCCATCTTAAATATCCGTTATTTGCCTGTTTCATTCATGTAATTTCGATAATTCAGGACTGCCCGATTTCATCCAGTCGTTTTTGCAATGACAGTTTATCAAGCGCTTGTAACGGCAAAGCCGTGAAAATAGAAATTCGATTATTTAGCATTCGGTAAGTATCGGCAAAAGCAAGAGCAACTTCTGACGGTGTGCCGCTTGCCAATGCAGGATCAGGCACCCCCCAATTGGCTGTTAAGGGTTGACCGGGCCAAACGGGACAAACTTCATGGGCGGCGTTGTCACAAACGGTAAAGACAAAATCCAGTTTCGGGGCATCTTCCCCTATAAACTCTTCCCATTTTTTGGATCGTAGATGTTCAACAGGAAGATTGCTTCGGCGCAGCAATTTGATTGTTTCCGGGTGGACTTCACCGCGAGGGGTGGAACCTGCGCTATAAGCGTTAAAACGTCCTATGCCTTCACGGTTCAAAATTGCTTCGGCCATAATGCTTCTGGCGGAATTTCCTGTACAGAGAAAGAGAACGTTGAATACTTTGTCTTCTGTGATGTTGGCCGTCATGACGAGACCCTCTGATATGGATTTTAAAACACCCAGAGAATCCGCACAGGCTTCCGGCTTGCCATTACAACATTCCATCAGCAGATAGTTTACCAAGACACCGATTGCCGAAACATTGGCTTCATAAAATATGAAACGCCCTTGTTTGTAACTGCTTATCAACCCGGCGGATCGTAAGTCCCGCAAGTGGGCTGAAAGTGTTGACGGCGTTGCATGAAGGTATTCGGATAAGTCACCGGCACTCATCGCCCCTTTGTTGAGAAGGGTTCGAAAAGCCCCCAGCCTTGTTTCATGGGCAAGGGCAGCAAATAACTGTATGGCATTCTCTGTTTTCATATCATTTTTATATTTCGTGAATATACGAAGAGTCATGTTATAGTTTAATGACAGAGAGTTGACCAGTGAAATAAATGAAATCCCGTCTTGGAGATTTATTCAGGCCTAGAGCAGATCCAGTACATTTTCAGGGGGACGGCCCAGAACCGCCTTGTCACCTTTAACCACAATCGGGCGCTCGATGGCGCGTGGGTTGGCAACCATGCCAGCGATAAGGGCATCTTCATTCAGCGAATCGTCATTCAGGCCACATTCTTCTGCTTCTTTTTTGCGAAGTAGTTCGCGTGGCGAGACCCCCAGTTTTGACAAAATGGCTTTAAGCTCATCAATGCTGGGTGGATTGTCCAGATAGGTGATGATGGTTGGGCTAATGCCTTTATCTTCAATAAGTTGAAGTGTCTGGCGGGATTTGCTACAGCGTGGATTATGATAGATGGTAACGGACATAAGCTGCCTTCTCTTGGTTGGAATGATAGGGGATCAAACATTTTATGTCCGACCATATCATTCCTTGGATGATATTGGAACCATTCAAAAGTAAGTGACATTTGCAACAATGAGGGGCACTCACCTTATTTATCATAAGTATATATACTTATAAAATTGTGTGAATTTATTTTTTCATCCCAAAAATTCCAAAAAAAGAGGGCGACATCGCTGCATTATTCTAATAGCTTTTCAAATATGGAAAAATTCCGCTATAGTATCGTTCAAGATATGATTGAGGGAATGACATGCCCCGCAAAGGGGTAGACAGGAGAAAGCTAATATGACGTCGGGAGCTACGAAGCGTCTCTTTAGTGCGGAACGCAAAATAAAAGAAAAAATTATGGGGGCTTCAGGTGTTTCTGCAGGGGCTGCGGATCCATCCGGAATTACCAATCAGGACTTGATGACAGCGATTAAGGCGTTGCAGTCCGAATTATTGATGCAGAAAGTCCAAGTCAAAGAGCTTAATAAGGCTGAGAAAAAAACAGAGCTGAAAGAAGCGCAACATGATTTGGAAGACAAACTGGATGAGGTAAATCTTCTGCGCACCGAAGTTCGGGCCTTGTCACGCAGCATTCACGATACCAAACGTGAGATTAAAGCGTTGGGCATGAATGAGGAAGATAAATTCTCCGTTGTGACAAACGAACTGGATGAAATCGTCGGGGCAACGGAACGGGCAACGGAAACCATTTTGACCGCTGCAGAGAAAATCGATGATCTGGCGCAACAATTACGCCAGCATTCCCCGGATCAGTTTGTCACCCAATTGACCGATGAAATTCTGGAAAATACCATTGGCATGTTTGAAGCCTGTAACTTTCAGGATTTATGTGGTCAGCGTACAACCAAGGTGGTGAATACCCTGAAATTCATCGAAGAACGTGTTGAACGCATGATGGAAATCTGGGGTGAAGAAAACTTCGATACGGTTGATCACCCCGATGAAGTCAAGGCATTGGAGGCTGGGCGTGCCCCCGAAGGCGAGGAATTACACGGTCCGGCTGAACATGGCGGTGGGATTTCTCAGGCCGATATCGACGCACTGTTCGATTGATCTGTCGTAAAATGAATGAAAACCACCGAAAATTGGACGTTTCGGTGGTTTTTTCATGCCTCGATGATTGACGGATATGTCAGAATGGGGCAAACACTGAAGCCTTGCCTCTTATTCAAGTGATGGACCGATATGAGTAAATCTTCCGATACGAACACAATGTGGGGGGGCCGTTTTTCCGGTGGACCCAGTGCAATCATGGAAAAAATCAATGCCTCGATTGATTTTGACAAACGTTTTTATGCACAGGATATCGCTGGCTCCAAAGCCCATTGTGCCATGCTGGTGAAACAGGGCATTCTCACGGCCGAAGACGGACAGTCCATTACCGATGGGTTGGATAAGGTTCTGGCGGAAATTGAAGCCGGTGACTTTAAATTTTCACCAGCCTTGGAAGATATCCATATGAACGTGGAAAACCGTTTGCGCGAATTGATCGGGGATGCCGCCGGTCGTCTGCATACGGCGCGTTCTCGTAACGATCAGGTGGCAACGGATTTCCGTTTATGGGTGCGTGATGCCATTGACCGTCTGGACGATGGTTTGCAAGTTCTGCAACAGGTTTTGATTGAACGCGCAGAAGAACAGGTGGATACGATCCTGCCCGGTTTTACGCATTTACAGGCGGCCCAGCCGGTTTCTTTTGGTCATCATATGCTGGCTTATGTGGAAATGGTGGGGCGGGACCGTTCTCGCCTGAAAGATGCCCGCGAACGTTTGAATGAATCACCGCTGGGTTCTGCGGCACTGGCAGGCACGCCTTATCCGATTGATCGTCATCATACGGCAGAACTGCTGGGCTTTAATGGCCCGATGCGTAATTCGCTGGATGGGGTGTCAGATCGTGATTTCGCGCTGGAATATCTGAGTGCGGCCTCTATCTGTGCCCTGCATTTGTCGCGCCTGTCCGAAGAATTGGTCATCTGGTCATCTGCACAATTCGGTTTTGTGCGTATGTCGGACAGTTTTTCGACCGGGTCCAGTATCATGCCACAGAAAAAGAACCCGGACGCGGCCGAACTTATCCGTTCTAAAATCGGTCGGGTGGTCGGTGATCTGAACAGCCTGATGATGTCCATGAAAGGATTGCCGCTGGCTTATTCCAAGGATATGCAGGAAGATAAAGAACCTGTCTTTGATGCCGCTGATACCATCGAACTCAGCGTTGCGGTTATGACGGGAATGATTGCGGAAATGACGGTGAACAAAGAAAAAATGCGTGAAAGCGCGGGCTGGGGTTTCACCACGGCAACCGATCTGGCCGACTGGCTGGTGCGTGAACTGGGGATGCCGTTTCGTAATGCCCACCATGTCACTGGTGCGATTGTGAAACTGGCGGAAGACAAAGGCTGTGATCTGTCCGATCTGTCGTTGGCAGAAATGCAAACGGTGGATGCGGCGATTACCGATGATGTTTTCAATGTTCTCACGCTTGAAGCCTCCGTTGCCTCGCGAACCTCTTATGGGGGGACGGCACCGAATAACGTACGTGAACAGATTAAAGAAGCGCGTCAGCGTTTCCTGTAAGGAGTTTGTGCAAATGATGCGGCATCGGATTCTCATGGTCTTGTTACTGGCGGCATTTGCTGTCTCGCTCAATGCCTGTGGGCGTGTGGGCAAACCTGTGGCACCGGATGATGTGGATCCGAAATATCCCCGTCAATATCCGGCACAACAGCCGGTTCCCGGCAGCACAAAATAACATTGGAAATCAAATGGATCATTTTCAGTACAAAAATGGCGAACTTTACGCCGAAAACATCGCTCTGAGCAAAATTGCACAGGAAGTCGGCACGCCTTTTTATGTCTATTCTCAGGCAACTTTAGAACGCCACTATCAGGTTTTTGCCGATGCGGTTAAAGATATTGATGCGACCATCTGCTTTGCCGTTAAGGCCAATTCCAACATTTCTGTGATCAAGGCTTTATCCGATCTCGGGGCCGGTGCAGATGTTGTTTCTGTCGGGGAAATGAAACGTGCGCTCAAAGCAGGCGTTCCGGCAGATAAAATTGTTTATTCCGGCGTTGGTAAAAGCCGCAGTGAGTTGAAGGCCGCCGTTGAAACGGGCATTCGACAAATCAATGTGGAATCGGAAGAAGAATTGGCAGTCCTGAATGAGGTCGCACAGGAAATGGGTGCGCGTATGCCGATCGTTTTACGCGTCAACCCGGATGTGGATGCCAAAACGCATGCCAAGATTTCGACCGGGAAATCCGGCAACAAGTTTGGTATCGACTGGAAACGCGCGGTCGAAGTTTATCAGCGTGCCAGCAATATGGCGGGTGTGGAACCCAAGGGTTTGGCTTGTCATATCGGTTCGCAACTCACAGATCTTGAACCGTTTCGCGCCGCCTTTCGCCGGATGAAAGAAATGGTCAGTGAATTGCGTGGTTTGGGTCTGGATGTCAGCCGGGTTGATTTGGGCGGTGGTCTGGGGATCCCTTATGATGAAGGGGACACACCGCTTCCTGTTGAATATGGCAAACTGGTTGTTGAAGAACTGGGTGATCTGGATGTGGAGTTCGAATTTGAACCCGGTCGCATGATTGTTGGCAATGCCGGTATTCTGGTCAGCGAAGTTATCTATGTGAAAGAAGGCCTCAGTAAGACTTTTGCTATTATTGATGCCGCCATGAATGATCTGATGCGCCCGTCTTTGTATGATGCCTATCACGCGATTGTTCCGGTGATTGAAGCCGATGCAGAAGAGGCCAAGCAGCTTTATGATGTGGTCGGGCCGATTTGTGAAACCGGTGACACCTTTGCCAAGGACCGCCTGCTGAACAAGCTGAAAACGGGTGATCTGATAGCCTTTAGAACGGCAGGTGCCTATGGCGCGACTATGTCAAATACTTATAATTCACGCTCATTAATACCTGAGCTTATGGTAAAAGGTGAAGAATACGCCATTATTCGTCGCCGCCTTGATATTGAAGAACAAATGGACCTTGAAGCTCTCGCATCCTGGCAGGATTAATTTTCTGATATCCCTGCGCCCTGATTGTTTGTTATTGTCTGGATTATGACCAGTTCCATTCGCAAATATGAAAGCGCGCAGGCGACACATTGCCATGCGGCGTTCCATCAAGTCATCGTTCCTTTGGTTGGGGCGCTGGAACTGGATATGCGCGGTCGCCAAGGATGGGTGCAGACCCGAACCGTTGGGGCGATTGCAATGGGGGAAACCCATGCCTTTCGATCCAATGGGGATAATCGGTTTTTGGTATTGGATATTGGCGAAGAAACGGGCCGAAATTGGGAAACCGTTTGGTCACAAGCCATTGATCAACCGTTTTTACCAATGTCGCAGGCCCTGACCAGCTTGAGTGATTATGCCCTTTATCGCAAAAATTTAGGGGCATCGTCTCAGGATTTACAGATGTGGCAGAATCTGTTCATGCAAACGCTGGCCTGTGATTTGGCCGGGGAACTGCCGGACCTGCCCGCGCGCATTCAGCGTGCGGTTGCTTATATGCAGGCTAATTTAGGCCGGGTTCTTGAAAACCGCGAACTCGCGGCGCTGGTTTCTTTATCTCCGGCACGATTTTATGAACTGTTTCGCCAGACAACAGGGATGACGCCGCAGCAATATCTGACAAAATGTCGACTCGATATGGCCAAGCGTTTGATCACACATGGTCACAGCCTTGTGGATGTGGCCGATCAGGTCGGGTTTAGTGATCAAAGCAGTTTTGGACGTGCCTTTAGCAAGGCTTTTGGTGTTTCGCCCGCAAAATGGCGTAAACAAGAGTTTCAAACCAAAAAATCGTAGGCCGGGTTGAGAATTTTATCCCGGCCTGTGTCATTCTGTGGAAAATATCATTCAGGAGGTTTTTTCATATGAATGCCAAGGCCAACGTATCCGGAATCAGTGCCATTGCAATGTGGTCGTTGCTGGCGCTGTTTACGTCTGCAACAACCGGGATCAAGCCATTTCAGATGTTGGCTTTGACGTTTTTTGTCGGGGCATTGATCGGGTTTGCCTTCATTGCCCATCGTGGCAAAACGGGATGGGTCAAACTAAAACAGCCACCCCGGGCCTGGGTTTTGGGGGTCGGCGGTTTGTTTGGGTACCATTTTTTCTATTTTACCGCTTTATCCAATGCTCCGGTTGCTGACGCCAGCCTGATCGCTTATTTGTGGCCCTTGTTAATCGTGGTGTTCTCCGCCTTTTTGCCCGGTGAACGGTTGCGCTGGTTTCATATGGTTGGTGCCTTTATGGGATTGGGCGGGGCGACATTGCTGGTTGCCAGCAAAGGCGAATTTTCCTTTTCTTCCCAATTTGCGTGGGGGTATATGGCGGCTTGTGCGTGTGCGTTGATCTGGTCGCTTTATTCGGTGCTGAACCGCACACAAGGCCATGTCCCAACGGAAACCGTGGCCGGGTTTTGTTTATTGACGGCCATATTGGGCGCATTTTCGCATATGATGTTTGAAAGCTGGGTGGATCCGACATTTACACAATGGTTGGCGATTATTGCACTGGGGGCCGGGCCGGTTGGGGCATCTTTTTATGCGTGGGATTATGGCACCAAACACGGCAATATTCATTTCCTTGGGGTGTGTTCCTACGGGGCACCGCTGTTTAGTACGCTGTTTCTGACAATGGCGGGACAGGCAGAGGTCACAATTCATTTGGTGGCGGCCTGTTTGCTGATTACATCTGGGGCTGTCTTGGGATCACTGGATATGTTTAAAAAGGCGCGCGCGTAAATTTCACAAAGACTTGTATAGCGCCCGATGCGTTCACAGTTTAGTCTAGACCCTGTCGCAATCGCCAAAAGGCAGAATATGGACAAACGACACGACACAGAGGATTATGATCCCGCCTTGATCCGGCGTTTGATACGCATGGTGATCTGGACGCGCTGTGTGTTGTTTTGGGAACAGATATGGCCTCGTCTTTGGGGAACATTGATCGTTTCCGGCGTGTTCCTGCTGGCTGTTTTATTTGATTTCTTTCAAATGTTACCACCGTTTATGCATGCAACGGTACTGGCGGTCGTGGGATTATTGTTTCTGTTTTTCCTGTATCGTGCCTTTCAATCGGTGTTCTGGCCCAGCCAACGGGCCGCCCTGATCCGTCTGGAGACCGACAATGGATTACATCATCACCCGTTGTTGGCCTTGTTGGATCAACCGGCCCGAAAAAAACTTTCAGGGCAGGCTGAAATCATTTGGTTAACCCATCAAAACCGCATGATACGGTCCGTTCGTCGTCTTAAACGCCCTTGGCCCCGTTCAGCGTTATATAAAAAAGATCCTTATTCTTTGCGTGCCTTATTAATTTTATTACTGGTTCTTGCTGGCATAGAAGCACGTTTTGACTGGCAGGACCGATTTGGGCGTGCGTTTCATATAACGCAGGAACAAAGTGTGGCCGGGGACTGGACCCTTGATATATGGATCACGCCGCCGCCCCATACCGGGTTGGGCAGCCGTTATATCAGTCTGAATGCCACTGATATACAAACATACGATGAAGCCGGACTTCTGCGTTTTGCCCAACATAGCGAAATTATGATCCGGCTTGCGGGCTATAAAACCGGGGCGGATCTGTCTTTTTCCACTGGGACATTTCAAGAGTCGTTTCAAGATTTATCCCAAGGGGCCTACAGTTACGAAACCGTTTTTGATCAAGGGACGGCATTGGTTGTAAAAAACGACAATGAGGTTCTGTTTCAGCAACCGGTTGATTTGTTGCTTGATCTGGCGCCTCAGGTCTCGGCTAAAATTCAGGAAGACCGTTTTAGACGGGGACAATTGCGTCTTTCCTTTACCGCAGAAGATGATTTTGGATTAAACGAGGTCGCTTTATCCATCCGCAAGGCAGAAGGGGCATCGTCTATCCCACTTGAATTAACACGGGTGGTTTCCGGTAAAAAAGCAACGGGGATGTTCAGTCGCAATCTGGCCGATCACCCGTGGGCGGGACAACGGGTGATTATAACGCCCAAAGCAGTTGATAATTTTGGTCAGATGGCCTTGGGGGATGCGCTGGAAACTGTTTTGCCGCAACGCCATTTTCGTCATCCCGTTGCCGTTCGTTTAATCGCTATTCGCCGTGATCTTTATCAACCAAGTGCGGAAGACCGGATTTTTGGTCAGTTTGAGTTGAGGAAAATTCTGACAGCGCCGCAACTGTTTGATGGCGATGTGACGGTTTATCTGGCCTTGAAAGTCGCCTCACAACGTTTGCGCCACTATACACAAGACGATCAAATAAGCCGCATCCGCGCCATTTTGTGGGAGGTAGCTTTGCGCCTTGATGAAGGGGCCGCAGGCACGCAACGCAACCTTTTGGAAGATCTGAGCCAGAAAATGCAGGATATGATGGCGCAAGGGTCCGATCATGCGGCGATGGAGACGTTGTTCGAACAAATGAACCAAAGTCTGGATCAATATTTGCAAAAAATGATCGAATCCAATGCTCAAATGCAGGAATTTAAAGAAGCGGCATCGCCAGCGGATGCCGAAATGATTGGGCGCGATCAAATGCAGGAGATGTTGAATAAAGCGCGTGAGTTGATGCGTCAGGGGGATTTGGCCGGGGCACGCGCCTTGATGGAACAGTTTCAGTCGATTTTATCGCGATTGGCCCAGCAACCCAAGCCCGACCCGGACCAGATGCAACAGGCCAAGGAAACGATGGACGGGCTGCGCCAGTTGAAGGCGGATCAGCAAAACCTGCTGGATCGCACGTTTAAACGGGTGCGCAATCAAGAGGGGCCGAGTCTGGATGCGACGCGTCAAGCCATTGCAGAAAGCGAAGATCAGGAAAAATTGCTGCAACGCTTGCATGAACAAATTCAGGCCATGAAAAAAATGTCGATGAAGCCGTCAAGAGATCTGCGAGATGCTTTGCAAAATATGGAACATGCCGCGCAATCCTTGCAACGCGGATTGGATGAAGATGCCTTGCAGGCCCAGATGCGCGCCGTGGATAAATTAAGTTCAGGATTGAAAGAAGCCGCGCAAAGAATGGCTCGTCAAATGGGGATGATGCCGATGGGACAACAACTGCCGGGAACGGACCCTTTGGGTCGCGGGCGTGGCGGGCGTATTGTCACCCCAAACGGGCACACCCTGCCCAGTGAACGCACCATCCATCGTTCGCGTGAAATTTTACAGGAATTATACCGTCGCGCCGGACAAAAGGGTCGCGAACGCGAAGAATTGGAATATATTGATCGATTATTGGATCGTTTTTAGGACTCTATAGGAAACCTTTATGAAAGACCGTGCCTCCCGCCTTGCCGCCTTGCGTCATGAAATGGATATTTTTTCGATGGATGGCTTTATTGTCCCGCGCAGCGATGAACATCAAGGCGAATATGTCGCCCCCTGTTCAGAACGTTTGGCGTGGCTGACCGGCTTTACCGGGTCGGCGGGATTGGCCCTTGTTTTGCGCGATCATGCTGCGGTTTTTGTGGATGGACGTTATACCCTTCAGGCGGAAAAGGAAGTGGACGGGGCCTGTTTTGAACGTTGTCATATGACGGATGAACCGGCGGCAAACTGGTTGGAAAATCATTTAAGCAAAGGGATGGTTTTGTCCTATGATCCGTGGCTGCATACCGGGCCAAGTCTGCATCGTTTAAAGCAGGCCTGTGAAAAGGTCGGGGCAAAATTGGCCCCGGCGCCGCATAATTTTATCGATGCAATCTGGACGGACCGCCCGGACCCACCTCTGCATCCTATAACACCGCATGGGCTAGAATTTGCCGGGCGCAGCCATGAGGATAAAAGGACGGAGATTGCCGCACAGCTGGATCAGGAAAATCAGGACGCAATGGTTTTAAGCCTGCCCGATTCGATTGCATGGCTTTTCAATATTCGCGGCGGGGATATTCCCTGCACACCGGTGGCATTGGGTTTTGCGATTCTTTATCGTGATGCAACGGCAGATTTGTTTATGGATCATCGAAAAATTGATGAGGATGTTCGTACGCATCTGGAGGATGATATTCGAATTTTTGAACCCAAAGCTCTGGGGCAGAAACTAGATGAATTGAGTACAAAGACCGTGCGCCTTGAAGGGGCCAGCACGCCTTTGTGGATGAGTGAACGTCTGAAAAAGGCAAAAGCGAATGTGGTGCTGGGGGATGATTTATGTGCCTTGCCCAAGGCCTGTAAAAATGATGTCGAGGTCAAAGGCATGCGCACAGCGCATCGTCGGGACGGGGCTGCGATGGTGCGCTTCCTGCGTTGGTTGTCACAACAGCCTGCGGGGAATGACATTAATGAACTGAGCGTTTCACAAAAGCTGGATGGGTTGCGCGCAGAAGACGACCTGTTTTTTGATTACAGCTTCCCGACAATTTCCGGTGCGGCGCAAAACGGGGCGATTGTGCATTATCGGGTTTCTGAAGAAAGTTCGCTTCCCCTGCCTGAAAACGGGCTTTATCTGGTCGATAGCGGGGGACAGTACCGTGATGGCACCACCGATATCACCCGTACGATCGTGCGCGGTGTGGCCAGTGCCGAAATGAAAGACCGTTTTACCCGTGTCTTAAAAGGCCATATCGCGCTGGGGTCCACACGGTTTCCCAAAGGGACAACTGGGTCTCAATTGGATGTGTTGGCCCGTCACGCGCTTTGGCAGGCCGGTTTGGATTATGATCATGGTACCGGGCATGGGGTGGGCAGTTTCCTGAATGTGCATGAAGGCCCGCAACGGATTTCCAAAATGCCCAGCAAGACAGCGTTGGATGTGGGCATGGTGGTGTCAAATGAACCGGGTTATTACAAAACCGGAGCCTATGGGATTCGTCTGGAAAATCTGGTTTGCGTGCGCCGGTGTGAGATGGAAAGCGAACGCGAAATGCTGGAATTTGAAAACCTGACCTTGTGTCCGTTTGATGTAAACGGAATTGACGTCTCGCTTTTATCCCAAGGTGAAATTCACTGGTTGAACAGCTATCACAAAAGGGTGCGAGATGAACTCACACCCTTGTTGGACCCGCAAGATGCGGCATGGCTGGCGCAGGCGACACAGCCGCTTTAATCAAGCTTGTACTTTACGAATCATCGTCCCGGCGCCGTGTTCTGTGAAAATTTCCAGCAGAACGGCGTGGGGGACACGACCATCCAGAATAACGGCGGCATTGACACCGGGGTTTTCCAATGTGGTTTCCACGGCTTCCAGACAGGTTTCGATTTTCGGGATCATACCGCCGCTGATGGTGCCGTCTTCGATCATGGCCCGGGCCTCAGTCGCATTCATTTCCTGAATGAGTTTACCGTTTTTATCCAGAACACCGGCAATATCGGTCAGCATCAATAAACGTTTGGCATCAATGGCGGCGGCAATGGCACCGGCTGCGGTATCGGCATTGATATTGTAGGTTTCCCCATTGGGACCGGCCCCGATCGGCGCAATTACCGGAATAATGTCCGATTCAAGGAAGCTGTCCAGAATATGCGGGGTAATGACCGCAGGTTCACCGACGAAACCAAGATCAAGAACACGTTCAATATTGCTGTCGGGGTCTTTTTTGGTGCGATGCAGTTTGCGCGCTTCGATTAAATGACCGTCTTTACCGGATAAGCCGACCGCGAAGCCACCAGCGGCGTTGATATTGCCGACGATTTCCTTGTTGATGGACCCGGACAGAACCATTTCAACCACATCGACGGTCGCTTGATCTGTTACGCGCAAGCCATCAACAAATTCGCTTTCAACAGCCAGCCGTGCGAGCATTTTGCCGATTTGCGGACCACCACCGTGAACAACAACCGGGTTAATCCCGACCTGTTTTAAAAGAACGATGTCTTTTGCAAACAGTTTTGCCAGTTCCGGGTCGCCCATTGCATGCCCGCCATATTTGACCACAACGGTTTCCCCGGCATAACGTTGCATGTAAGGCAAGGCTTCGGACAAGGTAACAGCGCGTGTCAGATAATCTTGTTCTGTCATATTGGAGGTGTCGAGTGTGGTCATAATGGATTGTAACCCTGAATCGTAAACACTTAAACTTCGAACTGAGAAACCAGTCGTCCGATCGTAGCACGAACTTCTGCAATCCCGGTTCCTTTTTCGGAACTGGTTACCAGAATATCAGGATGTGCCGCCGGATGTTTAGCTAATTCTTTCGCAATATCACTTAAATGTTTTTCAAGCTCGGATTTCTTGACTTTATCCGCCTTTGTGACAATGACCTGATAGGACATGGCGGCCGTATCCATCATTTCCATGACGGGGCGGTCGGTATTTTTGATCCCGTGGCGACCATCAATCAGAATAAAGGCACGGCGCAATTGCGGGCGACCGCGCAGATAGGAGAAAACCACTTCTTGCCATTTTTTGACTTCACCGACAGGGGCTTTTGCATAGCCATAACCCGGTTGATCGCAAAAGACCAAACGATCTTTGATATTGAAGAAGTTAAGCTGCTGCGTACGCCCCGGTGTGCTGGAGGTACGCGCCAAGTCGCGACGACCGCACAGGGCGTTAATCAGGCTGGATTTACCCACGTTGGAACGACCAGCAAAACAAATTTCAACCGCATGTGTGGAAGGGAGTTGGGCAAGTTGGGCAACCCCAAGCATAAAATCGGCATGCTGGGCAAAAAGCCAGCGTCCAAACTCGATTTCTTCCGGTGTGAATTCTTCTGTGGTGTCCATATCTTCCATCCATCTTCCGGGCGCGTATGACATCACCGGGCGGTTAAAAAAACTGGACCCCTGCACTGGGCAGGGGTACCGGTTTGTTATGATTTTTTCTGTTTTTCCATGCTTCTGGTAATCAGCCATTGCTGGGTGATGGACAGAACGTTGTTCCAGACCCAGTAGATCACCAGACCGGCAGGGAAACTCGCCAGCATGAAGGTGAAGATAACCGGCAGGAACATCATCATCTTGGCCTGCATCGGGTCTGCCGGTTGCGGGTTCAGTTTTTGTTGCAGGAACATGGAAATCCCCATCAACAGCGGCCAAATACCAATCATCAACAATTGCGGCGGATCCCACGGGATCAGGCCAAACATGTTGAAGATAGAGGTCGGGTCCGGTGCGGACAAATCCTGAATCCAGCCATAAAAGGGCGCATGACGCATTTCAATGGAGACAAACAACACTTTATAAAGCGAGAAGAAAACCGGGATCTGGATCAAGATGGGTAAACAACCGGACGCCGGATTGGCTTTCTCACGCTTGTAAAGGGCCATCATTTCCTGATTGAGGCGCTGTTTGTCATCACCAAATTTCTTTTGCAGTTCTTTGATCTTCGGCGACAGGGTTTTCATCTTCGCCATAGAACGATAAGACGTGCTGGCCAATGGGTAGAACGCCGCTTTAATGACAATGGTCAAGGCCAGAATTGCCAGACCAAAGTTGCCCAAATGACTATAAAGCCATGAAATTGCAAGGAAGAACGGTTTGGTGATGAAGAAGAACCAACCGAAATCAATGGCAAGGTCAAATTCAGGAACACCGAGTTGCTCTTCATATTGGGTCAGCAGGTTGAGTTCTTTGGCACCGGCAAACAGGTTGCTTTTGAACGTAACGGTTTGACCGGGCTGCGCACTCAGTTTCGGGCCGAGATAATCGGCCTGATATTTATCGATATTATCGGTGCGATAATGGCTGAAACGGTTGTTAACGTTTGCCGTTTGATCCGGGATCAGGGCCGCCAGCCAGTATTTATCGGTAATGCCGATCCAGCCGCCTTTGACAGGGTCGATTTTTTTGCTGCCGCTTTCTTGCAGGTCAGAATAATCGACTTCTTCAAGAACACCATCAAATACACCAAGCAGACCTTCATGCAGAATGTAGAAACCGCTGGTTTTTGGTGTACCGGAACGTGAAATCAAACCATAGGGGTAAAGGTCTACGTTGGCCGGGCCAGTATTCGCGACAGAATCTTCGATCGAGAACAGATAATCGTTATCCAACGAAATTTTACGGGTGAACAGCAAGCCTTCGCCATTATCCCATGTCAAATTGACACTGCCGCCGGCTTTCAGGTTTTGGCTGTCTGTGGCCCAGACGGTATCGGCTGTCGGAACTTTGACATTGGGGGCAGACCAGCCGAATTCGGCATAGTAAGCGGTATCCAGTCCTTTGGGGTTTAACAATGTAATGTAAGGACTATCTTCGGCAAGTTCTTCACGATATTCGGTCAGGGTCAAATCATCAATGCGACCACCTTGAACAGAGATTGAGCCCTGAAGGTGCGGAGCATCAATTTTGATACGGGCGGAGGCATCGAGTTTTTCAACACGCGTGTTGGCCGCTTTTTTCGCTGCTTCAACTGCACCACCCGGAATTTGCGGGGCAAATGAATTGTCCGAGGATTGTGCGCCACCAACGGATGGGGCGTTCGCTGCTTGCTCGGTGGATTGTGCCTCTTGTTGAACCGGTTGTTCTGCTGTCGGGAACAAGAACTGGAAGCCGAAAAGGATCGCGACTGACAACGCAATCGCTAAAATCATATTTTTCTGGTCATTCATCTTATGGCTTTACCCACCAAGGGACCCCTGCTAATTGAAACCGACCTTCTTGTACAAGATAAGTGTTACACGAAAAAGTCGATTTTGAACTCTTATGAATGGTGCGAATCACACCCGCAAGAACGCGATTCGGACTTGTGCGGAACCGGGTCATAGCCAGACCCGCCCCACGGATGACAGCGCAAAATCCGCAGCAACCCCAGTTTCATTCCTTTAAAGGGTCCGAAACGTTGAATGGCTTGCAAGGTATAATCCGAACAGGTGGGGCTATAACGGCAGGTGCCGGGTAATATGGGCGAAATGCCATATTTATAGATCCAGACCGGAATTTTCACGATGTAAGCCAAAAAGGTCATTGCTTCCCTTTCGCCTTTTGCGCCGTGGTGGGGGCGTCGATATGAACACCTGTCCGCCAAAGCGCGGTCTTAAGATCTTTTTCCAGATCGGCAAAGGGCCGTGTGATGGTTTCCTTGCGACCGATCAGGACAAGATCGTAGCCGGATCGGGCCTTTTTAAACAAGACAAGGTCAGCAATAGCCCGAAGACGCCTTCTTGCGCGATTGCGCTGTGGGGCGTTTCCGACTTTTTTGCTGACCGTAAATCCGATCCGAATATCCGGTTGCCCGTCCGGAATTCCACGTTCCGCATAGCGTTTGCTTATAGAAGACAAAGGCTGATTGCGTTTGCGGATTTGCAAGATCAGGCCGGGCGTTACCCATTTCTTCCGAGTCGCAGCGACTGAAAGAAATTCACGTCGTTTTTTGAGACGTGGAATAAGGGTCATACCCAACCAACCTTAACAGGACATGCCTAACATAAGTTTTATGCAGACAGACGCTTGCGGCCTTTGGCGCGGCGAGCGGCAAGAATGCGACGGCCGGCAACAGTAGCCATACGGCTACGGAATCCATGACGGCGTTTGCGAACAAGCTTGCTGGGCTGATACGTGCGTTTCACGGTTCAACTCCGAAAATCAGTTTAAAAAGAAAGTAAACGAGCCCGCTGTATAAGGCCATGTGTACCATTAGTCAACGGACTCATTGCGTTGAAGGGCAAGAAAAATGTAATCGGGCGGTACGGCCATATCGGGAATAAGAATAAAAGAGTGGATTTTCTGTGTAAAATAATGCTATGTTGCGATGCAGCAATCGATGATGCGCTGCAATGAAAATGTCATAATTTTAATCTGAAATCGGGTTGCCCCCAGACATATAAAGCAAAAGTTTTGTTTGTTTTGTATTTTTTGTGCGTAAATTGATTGACGGTTGAAATATTTTAATAATATCTTCTCTATTCAGATAAGTTGGAATATCTAAAAAATATAGGCTCACCTGTTCCAGCTTTGTTTATTGAGTAGTCCCGTATTGAGGGGTGTTGAGGTCGAATGCTATATCAGTTCTATGAATTCCAACATTCTGTCTGGTCGCCGTTTCGCCATGCAGCAGAAAAGATGGAAGAAGTCTTTCGTTCTCCTTTTATGCCCGTGTCCTATACGCCGATGGGGCGTGCGATTGCCGCAAGCTGCCATTTGTTTGAGCGTGTAACACGACGTTATATCAAACCGGAGTTTGGCTTACACAAAACCACAATTGATGGCAAAGAAGTCGCGGTTGAGGAAGAGGTTGTGCTCCATAAACCGTTTTGCGAATTGCTTCATTTTAAACGAGACGCAAAACGAAACGATCCCCGTGTGCTGCTGGTGGCGCCGATGTCGGGGCACTATGCGACTTTGTTGCGCGGCACGGTCGAAGCCCTGTTACCCGACCATGATATTTATATCACCGACTGGATCAACGCGCGTGACGTCTGTACATCGCACGGCAGTTTCAATCTGGATGATTTTATCGAATATATTATGTACTTCCTGCATCATCTGGGGCCCAATACCCATGTGATTGCGGTCTGCCAGCCGTCTGTTCCGGTTTTGGCGGCGGTTTCGCTGATGTCGGAAGATGACGATTATTGTGTGCCGTCTTCCATGACATTGATGGGCGGGCCGATTGATACGCGTGTTAATCCGACAGAAGTTAATAAACTGGCGGAAGAAAAAGATATCGAATGGTTTGAAAAAAGCGTTATTGCACAGGTTCCGGTCAACTATCCGGGTTTTATGCGCAATGTTTATCCGGGCTTTATGCAGTTGACCGGCTTTATGTCCATGAACTTGGATCGCCATGTCGGGGCCCATTTGGATCTGTATAATCATTTGATCGAAGGCGATGGCGATTCGGCGGATCAACACCATCTGTTTTATGACGAATATCTGTCAGTGATGGATTTGCCTGCGGAATTTTATTTGCAGACGCTGAAAACGGTCTTTATGGACCATGCTTTGCCGCTGGATGATATGAACTGGCGCGATCGTAAGGTTCATCCGTCTGCCATTAAAAAAACCGCCCTTTTCACCATTGAAGGGGAAAAGGACGATATTACCGGAAATGGACAGACGGAAGCCGCGCAGACGATCTGCACCCATATCCCGCAAGATATGAAAAAACACACGTTGCATCCCAATGTGGGGCATTACGGTATTTTCAACGGACGTCGCTGGCGCACCGAGATCAAACCGATGGTGGCGGAATTTATCCGTCAGCATGATAAAGAATTGAAGAAGTAAATTTTCTTCATATATAGACTATGATAAAGGACGGGGGCGTCGCGTTTATGCGAACGCCCCTTTACTTATAAATTTGAGACGGCAAATGAGCGAACAACCCTTCTGGAAAACAAAAAAACTCTCCGAAATGTCTTTGGATGAGTGGGAATCCCTGTGTGATAGCTGTGGCAAATGCTGTTTACACAAGCTGGAAGACGAGGACACAGGCGAAGTTTGCTATACCAATGTGGCATGCCGGTTGATGGATATTGATACTTGCCGATGCAGTCAGTATCAAATGCGCACCTTTCTGGTTCCTGATTGTGTCGAGCTTTTGCCGCAAAATCTGGATAATCTGCACTGGCTCCCATCCACTTGTGCGTACCGCTTGCTACGTGATGGTAAAGATTTGCCGGACTGGCATCCTTTAAACACGGGTGATCCGCAAAGCGCGGTCAAGGCGGGTAAATCTGTGGTCGGTAAATTTATATCCGAAGATAAAGTCGATGGGGATCTGGAAGACTATATCGTCCACTGGCCGGAATAAATCCGTGTTGGAGGATATCGGTCTTATCCTGCGTTCTGCAAACCGCCGGAAATAACGATTAAGGATGTCATCATGCTGATGATGATTCCGAGAAAAAGTTCCAGCACGACAATTCCGACTGCGGCACTCAGCGGGATGTGCAGGATTTTTTTCGCCAAATGCCCGATCCAGATTAAGCTGGCAAACAGGAAACCAACGGATAGGGAAGAGGCCGCTTCCCAGCCGATCATGCCGCTGGCCTGGGCCAGACCGATTAACAGGTACATCATATTGTACAGGCAGCTCAGCCAGTTATAGGCGATGATAAAAGGCAAAAAGTTTCCGGGACGCTCAATAAAGGTGCAGATACGTTCCATCAATATGGGAAAGGCCAGCCAAGCCAGAATATACATTTCCGTATGGGCAACAAGGTAGCGCATACCGTCAAATCGTTGCGGATCAAAACGGATGGCGATCAGCAACAAATACAGCGGGGCGACAAGGGCGGCCCCCCAGTAAAGTGAGGACCAAAACCCCCGTACGCCGCCAACCATCATATGCGCGCCGCTGATGTCCAGACGGATCAAGCGTCCGGCCCCGGCCAATCCATAAAAAAGGGCGCGCAGATCGATCATATCGCCTCGTTAAAATAATCAGTGAGAATGGTCTGGTAGATTTTGGTCAGGCTCTGCAAATCTTCGACCAGAACATTTTCGTCAACTTTGTGCATGGTTTGACCGACCAGACCAAATTCAGCCACGGTGCAGGAATGGGTGATAAAGCGCGCATCGGACGTGCCGCCGCTGGTGGAGCGTTCGGGTTGAACCCCGGTGACTTTCTGGGTCGCTTTTTCGATCAAATCCGTGAGAATGTCCTGATCACTCATAAAACTTTCCCCGGAAATGCGGGTTTTTAAACTGTAGTTGGTATCGACTTTGTCCAGCGTTTCGCGAATCCATTTTTCCAGCGAGGCACCCGTGTGGATATTGTTGTAGCGGATATTGAATTTGGCGGTCACTTCGCCGGGAATGACGTTTTCAACTTCGTTGCCGCAATCGATGGTCGTCAGTGACAGGCTGGACGGATCGAAAAATTCATTGCCGTTATCCAACGGGTCCGCAATCAGCGCCTCCAGCATCTTGACCAGACGGGGCAGCGGATTGTCGGCGCGGTGCGGGTAGGCGACATGGCCTTGTGTGCCGTGAACGGTCAAAACGGAATTGATGGAGCCGCGACGCCCCACTTTCATCATTTCACCCATACATTGTGGATTGGTCGGTTCGCCAACAAGGCAATGATCCATAACCTCGCCTTGTTCTTCCATCCATTCAAGAACTTTTTTGGTGCCGTTAATGGCCGGTCCTTCTTCATCCCCGGTAATCAGGAAAGAAATTGATCCTTTAAAATTATCACCTTGTTCTTGAATAAAGTTTTGGGCGGCTTCGACAAAGGCGGCAACCGCGCCTTTCATATCGGCAGCGCCACGTCCATAAAGGCGACCATTGTGGATTTCTGCACCGAACGGGGCGAAGGTCCAGCCTTTTTCATCGCCAACCGGAACCACATCCAAATGACCGGCAAAACAGAAATTGGGGGCCTGTGTGCCGAAACGGGCATAAAGGTTCTCTACCCGCTCGGTCCCGTCTTCTTGAAAGGGCAGGCGGTGGCAGGTGAAACCCATGCCTTCCAGCGTTGTTTGTAAGAGATCGAAGACGCCTTCGTCCTTTGGGGTAACGCTGGGGCAGCGGATCAGGTCTTGGGCGAAGGCAACGGTCTCGATCATGGGAAGGCTCAATTCTTGAAAAATAGATGTTTTATAACGTATATCGGCCCCACACTTAAAACAAGGTGGAGCCGATAAAAACTGTCGATTGCAAACAGGTTGGCGTGTGCTTAGTCGCGCAGCAGTTCGTTTACGGATGTTTTAGAACGTGTTTTTTCGTCAACACGTTTCACAATAACCGCACAGGCGAGGTTCGGACCCGGTTCACCATTGGGCAGCGGTTTGCCCGGCAATGTGCCCGGTACCACCACAGAATAAGCCGGAACGCGACCATATGAAACGTCACCTGTTTCACGATCAACGATCTTTGTCGATTGACCGAGGAAGACACCCATGGAAATAACAGAACCCTCTTCGACGATGACGCCTTCGGCCACTTCGGAACGCGCCCCGATGAAACAATTGTCTTCGATGATAACCGGGCCGGCTTGCAGGGGTTCCAACACGCCGCCGATACCCGCACCGCCAGAGATGTGAACGTTTTTACCGATTTGCGCACAAGAGCCAACCGTTGCCCATGTGTCGATCATGGCGCCTTCGTCCACATATGCGCCCAAGTTCAGGAAGGACGGCATTAAAACGGCATTCGGTGCGACATAGGCAGAACGGCGAACCACACAACCCGGAACAGCGCGAAAGGCCGCTTTGCGAAATTCTGCTTCGCCCCAACCTTCAAACTTGCTGGGCACCTTGTCCCACCAGTTAGCGTTGACACCCGGTGCGCCTGCGATGGTTTCCATATCATTCAGCCGGAAAGACAGCAAAACAGCCTTTTTGGCCCACTGGTTGACAATCCAATCGGAACCCTGTTTTTCAGCAACCCGCAATTCACCGCAGTCCAACATGTTGAGTGTTGTTTCAACGGCGTCGCGAATTTCGCCTTTTGTGTCGTAATTGATGCTGTCGCGGTTTTCAAACGCATTTTCAATTACGGATTCCAATTGTGCTTTCACCATCTGTTTTGCCTTTTTATGAGAACTTGAGAGAGATTTGGCGAGACAATGGAAAAATTGAGCGTTCCTGTCAAGTTTTAGAAACTATTTAAGTGCAGGGGTTGTGTTGCTATGTCATTTCGTTAAGGTGGGGGTGTTGGTTAATTTTTGTGGCGTGGATCAAACTTCCGGGCTTCATCTAAAGACGCCAATGTCTTTATACGAAAATAAGCAGGAGCCCCTCATGGCACAGTTAGAGCAAGGCCAGAAGGTCAAAGTCGAAGTTACATTCACCATGCAGGACGGAACGGTTGTTCCCGCATCCCCGCCGGGAGAGCCGCTTGAAATGGTGATCGGTCAGCAAACAGGATTTAAACCGATTGATGATGCGTTGGTTGAACTGGATGCAGAAACCCCCTACAAAAAACACTTGAGTGCCCAAGAGGCTTTTGGTCTGCCTGATCCGAATTTGATGATGGAAATTCCACGCAATCAGATCGAAAGCGAAGATGCGCTGGAACCGGGTATGTCCATGCAGATGCAGGATCCCGATGGCAATATCAGTGTGGCGATGATTCACGAGGTGAACGAGACAATTGTCCGTGTCGATGCCAATCATCCCTTGGCGGGTGAAAATCTTGATATGACGGTGACGCTCGTTGGTCTTGGCTGAGAGCGCGCCTGACATACAATAGGAAACGGCTGTCTTTTTGATAAAGAAGATGGCTGTTTTTTTTGCCTGAATTTTATTTATGATGCTTGACAAAAATAAATACCCGATTATTTTACTCAGGTATAAAGAGGGGATATCATCAACGCTCTAAAAGATTAAAAGGTTACGTATAATGAAAAAAACGGAAAACTACAGATCACACCATGAACAAATCCGAGTAATTTTATCGGATATTAAGCGCGGACTCGATTTAGACGCAGTCACGCAGCAACCGGAAAATATCACGGTTCATATCCGTCAGTTATTTGGCAAGTTCAGCACACACCTTGCATTGGAAGACCGTGCCTTTTATCCGCGTGCGATCGCAAATGACAACGTTGCTCTCAGTTCAACCGCGCGTAAGTTTCAAGAAGAGATGGGTGGGCTGGGTGAATTGTTTCATGCTTATCGTCAAAAATGGCCGGGTCCGCTTGCCATCTCCAAAAGTCCGGCTGATTTCATTACAGAAACCAACAATATCATTTCCTTGTTGGAAAAACGTCTAGAACGTGAAGAAGGCGAACTTTACGCCCTCTATGACCGTTACGCGTAAAGGGATGAATATGCCTCATGCATCGCTTCGTTTTGATGTCCCCGGTGTTCAGGCAGCGATTGATAAAGGGGAATTTGTTCTCCTTTATCAGCCGCGCTTTGATCTATACCGCCAGTGTATTTCGTCTGTGGAAGCTTTGGTTCGCTGGCATCATCCGCAACATGGAATGGTGGGACCGGACCTGTTTATTCCGGCGTTGGAAGAAAGCGGTGCAATTGTCAATTTGGGCCGTTGGGTTCTGGAAGAAAGTTGTCGCCAAGCCGCAAGTTGGAAAGCGCAGGGACGACCGATTTGCGTGTCGGTTAATTTGTCACCGGTTCAATGTGAACCGGCTTTGTTGAATGAAATACAAGACCTGTTGCTGCGATATGGCTTGCAGACATCCGATATTGAATTGGAAGTGACCGAAGGACTGTTTCTGTCTGCGGATTGTGTGCAGGTTCTGGAAAATCTGGTGGAAGCCGGGTTTGATATCGCGGTGGATGATTTTGGTACAGGGCATTCCGCCTTATTTGCTTTGCGTAAATTTAAGGCACGAACCATCAAAATTGATAAAAGCTTTTTTGATGAGGTGCCGGGGGATTTGGATGCCTGCATTTTGCTGCGCGCTATTATCACCTTGGGACACAGCCTTGGCCTGAAAGTTGTCTGTGAAGGGGTCGAAGACCGCGATCAGCTTGAACTCGCGGAATTATTCGGTGCCGATGAAATTCAGGGCTATGTCATTGCCCGCCCTTTGCCTGCATCAGAAATTGCGCATGAACTGTGTCATACGGACTTTTGTAAGAAAATGGCCCGCAAAGCCGCCTGATCAAGGCCGATGCGGATAATGGATCAGGGTATGAACAACGGCTTTTGCATCCGTTGGATTGCGGTATCCATGTGTGCGATCCCCGGCAAAACGAATGGATTGGCCTTGTTTAAGGTTATGCCATTGACCATCGCTTAAAATATCCAATTGCCCCGTTATAAGACTGACAATTTCCATAACGCCGGGTTCGTGTGCCTCCGAGATACGTTCATAACCGGGTAAAAATGTCAGTTCGAGAAATTCAAAACCAAAGGCCTGTTCAAAAGGAAAAAGCGGCGCGATCATCAGCCCGTCGTCGCCGGGATGCTGGCGAATAGTGTCGGCAGTGCGCACGATGGTCTGGGTTTTCGTTTCAGGAACCGGTTCAATGAATGTGCTAAGAGAAACACCCAGCCCGGTTGCAATTTTCCACAAGGTTGCGACTGTGGGACTGGATTCGCCCCGTTCGATCTGACCAAGCATAGCTTTGCTGACGCCTGTTTTTTCAGCTGTTTTATCCAGACTCAAGCCTTGAGTTTGTCGCGTCAATTTCAGCGTTGCGGCAAGATGGTCTTTGGGATCGAGCATGGAAAAGGGCCTCGTTGAATTGGGGCTTGTGCGTTATAACATACAAATGATATAGTCTAGTACGTTATAACGCATATTCTTGATTTTCGTAAAGTCCTTATCATGCGCTTTCCTTTCTCGTTCTCTCATATCACGGCGGGTTTTGTTGCTGTTTTAATCGGCTATACCAGCGCGGCCGCCCTTGTTTTTGAAGCGGCACGTGCCGGTGGGGCCGGTCCCCTTGAAGCCGGATCATGGATGTGGGCGTTGGGGCTGGGGATGGGGATCAGCGGGATTGGCCTGTCGATCTATTATAAAACACCAGTGATGATTGCCTGGTCTACGCCCGGTGCGGCCTTGTTGATTACCAGTTTGCCCGGTGTGGACCCGTCGCATGCTGTGGGCGCTTTCTTGTTTTCATCGGCCCTGATTACGCTTTGTGGCATAACCGGATGGGTGGATCGTTTAATGGCGTTAATCCCCACCAGTTTGGCTACGGCTATGCTGGCGGGTGTTTTGTTGCGTTTTGGCTTGTCCATTTTTCCAGCCTTTGCCCAATCGCAAATATTGGTCGGGGCGATGGTGGCGACTTATCTGTTGGGGAAATGGCGGGCAAGCCGATATACGATACCGCTTACCTTTGCGGTTGGGGTCATTGTTGCCGTTCTTCAGCAGGATGTGATTTTATCTGATTTGGATGTGCAATGGACGATACCGGTTTTCACCATGCCGTCATTTGATCTCAGTACATGGATCGGTGTTGGATTACCGTTGTTTATCGTGACGATGGCCTCACAAAACCTGCCGGGCTTGGCGGTGTTGCGCGCACATAATTATCATATTGCCGCTTCCCCCTTAATTGGTTGGTCTGGCGTGATGGGGTTAATTTTTGCCCCCTTTGGCGGTTATGCCTTTAATCTGGCGGCGATTACGGCGGCCCTGTGCATGGGCGATGATGTCGATAAAGATCCGGCGCGGCGTTATTGGGCAACGGTTTGGGCCGGTATCTTTTATATGCTGGCTGGTGTTGTCGGTGTCAGTGTCGCCGGATTGTTTGCCGCCTTTCCCACGCCCATGATTGCGACCATTGCCGGATTGGCGTTATTGGGCACTATTGCCAACAGTTTGTCTGTGTCTTTAAGTGAGGCCTCAACACGTGATTCGGCCATTTTGTGTTTTGTGATAACAGCATCCGGGGCGCAATTTTTGACGATCGGGGCGCCGTTTTGGGGGCTTGTGGTTGGCTTGTTGGCGTATCACGGGATTGAAAAGAAGCGGGCATAAAAAAAGCCGCCAGATCAAAGAGATCGGCAGCTTTTTTAAAGTGATAAGATGGAGCGGGCGAAGAGATTCGAACTCTCGACCTAAACCTTGGCAAGGTTTCGCTCTACCCCTGAGCTACGCCCGCATAACACCTTATGCAACTAATTTTTAGAAGATGGAGCGGGCGAAGAGATTCGAACTCTCGACCTAAACCTTGGCAAGGTTTCGCTCTACCCCTGAGCTACGCCCGCTTAATCTTCTAAAATTTCCGGTGGGTTTGGCACTGCGAACAGTACCGCCGGAAGCGGGGCGCATAATATTAAAAGCTGAGGACATTGCAAGCTAAAAAATTCAAGAAAGTGAAATATTTTTGCGAATGTTGATTCTTGTGAAGAAATTGACATGCTGTGGATAATGATCGTGCAAGTGAAAAGAGTTTGAAAACATCATGGCTAAAACATCTCAGGATTTACTCAACCTCCTTGAAAGGCTGAAAATTGAGGCAACAACACATTCTCACCCTCCGCTTTTTACCGTGGAAGAAAGTAAGGCACACCGTGGTGATTTGCCCGGTCAGCATTGTAAAAACCTGTTTTTGAAAGATAAGAAAAAACAACTGTGGCTGGTGGTCGCGCAAGAAGACGCACCGATTAACCTGAAGGAGCTGAAACAGAAGATCGGTTCGGCCCATCTGTCATTTGGCAAGCCGGACCTGTTAAAAGAGATTTTAGGTGTCGATCCGGGATCCGTTACGCCTTTTGCTTTGGTCAATGATGCGGACTGTTGTGTCAATGTGGTTTTGGATTCTCAAATGATGGCGGGGGATCTGGTCAATTATCACCCTTTGACAAACGAGATGACGACCGCCTTGCATCCTGAGGGTTTACGGCGTTTTATTGCGCATTGCGGCCACCCCTTTCAGGAAGTCGACCTTTGACTTATATGTCTTTGAAAGGCTAAAAGCCTATCGGATATAGTATTCCGTGCGGGCATGGCTTATGCTGGATAGCAAACGAACAGAGTGATAAACATGATTGTTGATGCAAATGCACCGATGGGTGCAAACGATTTGATTAAAGATACCACGAGCGAAACCTTTATGGCTGATGTGGTCGATGCCTCGCAGGACGTGCCGGTACTGGTTGATTTCTGGGGACCGGGCTGCCAGCCCTGTGAAACCCTGAAACCGGTTCTGGAAAGCCTTGTGCGTTCCATGAACGGGGCGATCAAGCTGGTAAAGGTCAATGCACAGGAAGCCCAAGACATTGCCATGCAAATGCGTGTGCAATCCGTTCCGACCGTTTTTTGTTTTAAAGGTGGACGTCCGGTGGATGCGTTTCAGGGAGCCTTGCCGGAAAGCGAATTGCGTAAATTCATTGAGAAACAAATCGGTGGCGGTTCGCCGATTGCGCAAGCCCTGGCCCATGCCAAGGAATTGCTGGATGCGGGTGAAGCCGCAAACGCGCAAGAGGTTTATGTACAAATTTTGGAACATGATCGTTCCAACCCGGAAGCCTGCGCCGGTGTGATGCGCACCCATGTGGCGCTGGGCAATGTCGATAGCGCGCGCCAGATTGCGGACAATCTGCCGGATGAATTGAAAAAGAATGAACATATCGCCTCGGCAATCTCGATGATTGATTTGGCCGGTGCAGCGGATGTGGATACCAGCGAACTGGAAGCGAAACTGGCGGCAGATCCCAATGATCATCAGGCACGTTTCGATCTGGGGATGGCGCTTTACGGGGCGGGCCAGACCGAAGAAGGTTTGTTGCAGCTTCTTGAAATCGTCAGAAAAGATCGTACGTGGAATGAGGATGCCGCCCGCTTACAGATGTTAAAAATATTCGAGGCCGTGGGTTTAAGCGATCCAATTGTTATCAAGATACGTAAAAAATTAACCACAGTGTTGTTCTAATGGGTCCTATTTTACCGGAAATCCTGCCGCTTTTCCCCTTGAACGGGGCTTTATTGCTGCCGCGCGGGCAATTGCCGCTTAATATATTTGAGCCGCGTTATCTGACGATGGTGGAAGATGCGCTGGGAATGGGACGGGCCATTGGCATGATCCAGCCCTGTTATGACGTGCCCGATCCGGTGCCGGATGCAACCGATCTTTATACGGTCGGGTGTATGGGGCGTATTGTTGAATTTCGCGAATTGGAAGACAGCCGTTTTCTGGTAACCCTTGCGGGGATTAGCCGTTTCCGTGTGGTGGAAGAACTGGATATCGAACGCGGTTATCGTCGTGCAAAAGCGGATTATGCCCCTTATGGAATCGATCTTTCGGAAAATCAGGCGCCGGTGGACCGGGATGCATTGTTGATGGGTTTGCGTCATTTTCTGGATATCAGCGATGGGGCCGGCGGTACGGAAATGCTGGACGTCAACTGGGATGCGCTGGAACAGGCACCGGATGAAGATCTGGTCAATGCTCTGTCCATGCTCGGACCGTTCGAAGCACGTGAAAAACAGGCCTTGTTGGAAGCTGTAAGCTTGACGGAACGTGCTGAAACCCTCATTACAATGATGTCAATGGCGGCTTTGTCCAACGAGGACGGGTCGTCCGGTCATGCCTAACTCATAAAAGGTAAAAGAAAATGTCGAATCCTGCTGTTGATCCTAAATTGTTGGAAGTTCTGGTTTGTCCGATTACCAAAGGTCCGTTGCGCTATGATGCGGATGCACAGGAACTGATCAGCGAACAAGCCCAGTTGGCGTTTCCGATCCGTGAAGGGATTCCCATTATGTTGGCTGAAGAAGCCCGCCAGCTTGATGAGGCATCTTGATGTATAGCGAAGGTAACGAAACCCCTGCAGTAACGGAACTGCGCATTCGCAAGGAAGAAAAGCTTTTGGTCGTGTCCTTTGCGAATGGGGAGTCTTTTGAATTACCTGCCGAGTTGCTGCGCGTGGAAAGCCCGTCTGCCGAAGTCCAAGGCCATAGCCCGGCAGAAAAAAAGATTATTCCCGGTCGTCGTCATGTCGGCATTATCGGTGCGGAACCTGTCGGCAATTATGCGGTGAAACTGACCTTTGATGATTTGCACGATAGCGGTATTTATACATGGAGCTATCTGTACGAATTGGGCGAGAACATGAACGAGGTCTGGGACAACTATGTCACCAACCTTGAAGCCGCAGGTCTCAGCCGCGACCCGTAAGTTCAGCATTGTTTTGAAAAAAGAAGAGCCACGTGGCTTTGTTTTTTTATGTACGGATACGGTCTTTGGGCAAGGTGATGATGATTTCGGTTCCGTTGCCCGGTTCACTTTCGATATTTAAGGTACCGTTATGTATTTCAATCAGGTTATGGGCCAGTGGCAGACCAAGACCTGTGCCTTCATATTGACGGGCCAAGGAAGATTGAACTTGGGCAAAAGGCGTCAAGGCAATCTCGATTTCTTCGTTGGTCATGCCGATTCCGCTGTCTTTGATGCGAATTTCGATGTCACCGACATTGTTTATTGCCGTTGAAATAGAAATATGGCCGCCATCATGGGTGAATTTGGCGGCATTGCTCAAAATATTTAAAAAGACCTGTTTGATCCGGCGTTCATCCCCGTAAATAAGCGGCAGAGGAGCAGCCTCATAATGTGTCTTCAAGTCTTTTTGTTCGATAATCGGGTGAAGCATACGCAGCGAGTCTTGAAGGGCGCGCGGCAGGTTAAAGTCGGCTTCGTTGATATCAAATTCACCGGACCCGATCCGGGCGACATCCAACACATCGTTGATCAAGGTGAGAAGATGCTGGCCGGAATTATGGATGTCATCGGCATAATGGGCGTAAGTCGCCGGTTGAATGGGACCGTATATTTGATTTTTCATAACATCGGAAAAACCGATAATGGCATTCAAAGGGGTTCGCAATTCGTGGCTCATACTCGCCAGAAAATCGGATTTGGCTTTATTGGACATTTCTGCCCGTTCCAAAGCCAGTTTGTTTTCTTCCAGTAATGCTTGCAGGCTTTGCGTCATGTTATTGACGGAGTTTGCCAGTTCTCCCATCTCATCGCGGCTGTCAACGGTTGCACGCACACTGAGGTCACCGTCTTGAATTTTGCGCAATGATCCAATCAATTTCGTAATACGTGCGCTTAAGACACTCGCCATCCAGATGGCGATAATGACGACAATAATGACCATAATTGCGGTATATACAGTCAGTTCCGTTGCCGTCTGCGCAATCGAGTCGCGTAAATGATCCAGCAGACGTTTTTCCTGAGCCCGTGTTTTTGCATCCTGCGCATCAATCAGTTTATCAAGGGAGGCTTTTGTCTCGTTTGCGGCGCGGTGGAATTCATCCACGTTTGCCCCGATGGTGACAAAACCAAATCCGCGTTTTGTTTCACCATATTGTCCCGTGTAGTACGGGATTGCGGCGGCGGTGGTTAGTTTCCAAAGCTTGCTCCAGAAAATAACAAAAGACCCGGACCCGCCTTCTTCCGTCAAATTCCACCAACCGGCGCATTGCGGGGCGAAGTTAAGATAGCGACAATCCAGACTCACATTGCCTTGTTTTATAAGGTCAAGGGATGGTCGACTTTCACCCGGTTTGTGGAACTGAGGAGCTGTCTTTTTGAAGTCTGTAAAGGATTTGCCGCTGGCTTGCCAGTCGTCATACAAATCCTGTGACAGCCAAGGGGTAGCCTGTTCGCCGGTTTCAGGGGCATATCCCACAATAAAATAATCGCGGGGGTGGGAAATGTTGCGCCCTTTGTGATCCCACATAAAGGCATAATTGCCACTGGAGGCATCGGAGATATCGCTATAGCGTTCTTCCGTTGGCACAATATGGTCACTAAATTCCATAATATGTGCGTGATCAAGGGCAAGGCTGACATATCCGACCTTGCGGCCCTCGCGCATAACAGGGGTTATCCAGCGTACAATTGCGCGAAACCGTTTTCCTAGCGGATTTTCCTTGCCGGCATAAGCCGATGTTTCCGGCTGAAATGGGATCCCGGCTTTTTCTGTGCTGGCTTTGGTATAGGGGCCGATGACTTTGGATGGAACATAAGCACCGATTACATCGGAAACGTAAATTTCGCCTGCTTTTAGTTCACTCAGCTTGTTAAAGTATGTTTCCGCTTTCAAAAATGTGTTTTGGCGGTTGGACACATTTGTTTTGCTTGTATTCAGCAAATCACCGTTTGTCACTTTGACAATTTCCTGACCATCCAAACCAATGAAGGTCATTTCAAGATAAAGCGGTGCGCGTTGTGTCCAATGGGGGCCGTTGGATGCGCGAGAGTGAAAATCCTTCGCGTTTTTTTCAATTTTGGCGCTACGAATCGCTTTTTCGTCATCGTTTGGGTTTGCCGGACGCCAGTGATCGGTTTCAGGATCCAAAATCCAGGGCTGGTGTGTGGTCAAATTGCGGGTGCGGTTGTTGAGAAATTCACGATAGGTATTTTCATCCGGGTTGAGGTTGGCGGCAAACAGAACTTCGCTGTCCCGGTCATATAGAAACCGTGCTACACTTAGGGCCGTATCTGTGGTCAAGCGTTCGATCGCTTCGCGGGCCTTGGTATCGAGCGCACGCACGGTATCGGCAACGGCAAGTTCACCGGCCCCTTCCACCGTTTTGCGCATTTCCGTGCTGATTGACTGGCTTTGCTCAATCGCAGATTCGCCAAAGGATTGAATGGCCTCCCACGCAACGCCACCCAGAAGAACCAGGGGGATGATTTTGATAACTAAAAAGATGGAAATGAGTTTTCCACGAATTCCCAGCGACATCTGTATTCTCGACCATAAAAGGATAGGGCGTTTATTTTTACTCTATTTTTAGTTTTGTTGTCACTATACAGAAAATCTTCCCCCTTGCACATAATTAACCTGTAAGACTATGTAATCAGAGACCTGCCAATATTGGAAGAGACATATGATCGATCGTTTACCACTCTGGTTGCGCCAGAAGTTTGCCCTTTTCTCCTTTTCACAAGGCGATGGAGGCATGAGTAAGATGAAGCTTGGGTTCCGCCTGCTGGCCGTTCTGTTTGTGTTTGCCTTGCTCTATTACCCGGTGGGTATGATGATCGTTCATAAAGTGGATGATCAAATCCCGCTGGATGTGGATGTGCAACCGGGACAAAGCCACAGTGTGGCGATTGCCGCCCGTTTGATCCAGCGTGAAACCGACATTCACCCGTGGGTCGCGAATGATCCGTGGTTCTTGCCGGGGGCGGCATTGGATAATATGCCGAATTTTCAACAAGGGATTGTGTATGCCTTGTCACGTTTTGCCATTGAAATGAGTGACCAGATCGGACGGACACGCGGATCATCCGAGGTGGACAGCGATTTGGATAAGGCGGCGGGCCTGTTGAAATATGCCGGGGACGTTTGGGTTTGGGATTTCAGTGTCTCGCTGGCCCCAACGGCGCCATCGGATTCACAGTATCGGGCGGCACGCCGTAGTTTGATTTCTTATAATGATCGATTGGCACGGGGGGAAGCCACGTTTGATACACGGGCGGATAACCTGCAAACGACACTGGAACGGATTGCGGCCGATTTGGGGTCCGGTTCCGCCGTTATCGATACATATATTCTGGAAAATTCCGGCTCCCTTATCGATTTTCACGCCGACGATATCTATTACCGCAATAAGGGACGGCTTTATGCCTATTACCTGTTGCTGGAAGCTTTGCGCACAGACTTTAAAGATGTCATCGGCGAAAAGGATGTGACAAATGCATGGGATCAGATGTTGCAGTCTTTGAAAATTGCAGCCAGTGCCCAGCCTCTTGTCGTGATCAATGGTGATCCGGATAGTTTTTGGCGCCCCAGCCACCTGACATCACAGGGCTTTTACCTGCTGCGTGCACGTACTCAATTAAAAGAGGTTGCGAATATCTTGTTGAAGTAAGTGTAAAAGCAGGGCACCATACGATCATGGTAGAAAGTAGAGAAATACGCGAACGGGTCTTTTTGGTCGTTGTGGACAACAGCGAAGAGGTCCGTGTTGCCCTGAGATTTGCAGCGAAACGGGCGGAACATTCCGGCGGGCGGGTCGCGTTGCTTTATGTGATTGAACCAACGGAATTTCAACACTGGATGTTTGTCGGGACCTTGATGGCCGAAGAAGCCCGCGAGGTTGCCGAAGGCGCGGTAGGTGGTTTTTCAAAGATCGTTCAGGAATTAACCGGTGAAATGCCGGTTGTCTATATCCGCGAAGGTGAACGCCAGACCGAATTGATGAAACTGCTGAAAGAAGAACCCAGTATTTCCTTGCTGGTTTTGGCAGCGGCCGATTCAGCCGATGGGCCCGGACCGCTGGTTTCATCACTGACAGGCGATATGGTTGGCGGTTTGCCTGTCCCGATTACGGTGGTTCCGGGGACACTTTCTGACGAAGATATTGACCGGATTACCTGATCAAATATAATATCCGACAAAATTACTAGGTTTTTTACTCTTGACCTTTTGGCAAAATCGGACCATTTAAGGGACAAGAAAAATGTATCTACTGGAAAGGTATTTTCACCATGTTCATTCAAACCGAAGCCACGCCGAACCCGTCAACGTTAAAATTCATTCCCGAACAAACAGTTATGGCGCAAGGCACAGCAAATTTTAATGACAAGGATGCCGCAGCCCGTTCGCCGCTGGCACAGCGTCTTTTCGGTGTTGATGGCGTGGACAGCATCTTTTTAGGGTCTGATTTTATTACGGTGACCAAGCAGGAAGACAAAGATTGGCAAGTTTTAAAGCCGATGATTTTGGAAGCCCTGATGAACCATTTCAGTTCCGGCGAAGCGATTGTACAAGACGGTGAAAATACGGCAGAACAATCCGGTGATGATAATGAAATTGTCACACAAATTAAAGAATTGCTGGAAACCCGTGTGCGCCCGGCTGTGGCCCAAGACGGTGGCGATATCATTTTCCACAAATTTGAAGACGGTATTGTTTATTTGACCATGATGGGTGCCTGTTCCGGCTGTCCCAGTTCCAGTGCGACATTGAAACACGGCATTGAAAACATGCTGCGTTATTATGTCCCGGAAGTGTTGGAAGTCCGCGAAGCCATCTAAGGCAAAATATAGTTTTTTAAAAAGGTGCCTGTGACGTTCAGGCACCTTTTTTTGTGATCAAATGCGGGTCATAACCGACAGGGTGGCGGCATTGTTGGACATGGCCTTTTTACTGAACAGTTCCAACTGTGGCAGGGGATCAAAGTCTTTGATGTTGGGCGAGGGTTTGCCAAACAGATAGCCTTGGACATGAGAGATGCCGCAATCGCGCACAAACGTGAGGCCTTCGGCATCGTCAATCATTTCGGCAATGGTTTCCACCTTCAGGTCACGACACAGATTACCAAGCGCGATTAGGAAGGAACGTCCTTTCGGGGCCTGACGTGCGTTACGAATAGCGGACCCGTCCAGTTTGACGATATCGACATCCAGTGTGGACAGATATTGGAAGCTTGCGGCCCCGGCACCAAAATCATCAAGACAGACTTTATAGCCCATTTTACGTAAATTCTGGATAAAGAGGTTGGCTTCCTGCAAGTTGTCGAGGCGGGAGCTTTCCGTAATTTCGAACATCAAATTACCACGGGCCCATGTGTTGTTTTTCAACAAGGTCATCAGGTTTTTGATATAGCCACGATCCCCGACCGAATAACCGGATACATTGACGGCGAGACAATATTCTTTCCCCTTGGGCTGTTGTCCGAGCCATTGCAGGGCGGCTTGGGCCATCACATAATCAAATTCAGGGATCAGGCCGGTTTCCTCAGCAAAAATAATATATTCGTAAGGCGATTTGCCCGCTTGATCCCCGCGAAAACGCGCCAGACATTCGTAATGGTGGATTTTACCGCTACGTGTTTCGATAATAGGTTGGAAAGCGATAAAAAATTCTCGTTCGGCAACCACATGCTTAAAGGTTGCAATTTTTTCGTGGGCTTCATTGACAAGATCGCTCATATTGCGGGTCAGGGTTTCCATAGAAAAATCTTTACCCCGGGCATTCTTGAAGCGATTGATGGTATAGGCCAAGCCATTGGCGAGGTCTTCCTCGGAAATATTTTGTCCATCCACTTCAAGTGTGGCGGCCTTAATATCCAGTTTAACGTCACTACCACTGGCATTTGCCGCCATTTCGGATAGTTTGTTTTGTAACTCATCAACTTTTAAATCACCGGAATGGACCAAACCGAATTGGTTGTCACCGATACGTCCGGCACTGTCACTGCCCAGTGAATTGGACCGCAAGTAACTGCCGACGGAATTCATCAGGTGGCTGGCATCTTCGTTGCCCAGACTATTGGCAAGAGCTTGTAATTGATCCATATCCAACATGGTCAATTCGACATGTTCGCCTTTTGCCGTATTTTTCTGAATGGTAGCCTGTGCGGCCTTCAGGAATGATTTTTCATCGTAAAGCCCGCTGGCATTGTCTTTTTTCAGATCGCTGGTTTTGCCGAATTTATCGCCTAAACGTAAGCCGATGAACAGATGGTTTCTCAGATCCTTGATCCGGTATCCCATCATCTGAATTGGCGGAGTTGGTCGGCTGCGCCCTTGCAGGCGAATGCTGATGGATTCAATACGGTTGGCTTCATCGGTGGCAGAAGCGACTTGAAGAAAGAGAATATGATCATCCGGTGCAATGATATCGGTAATCGGTTTGCCGATGAGTTCTTCTTCACTTTTTCCCGTAATGGCGGAAATGGCCCCCCCGGCAAATATGATATTGAAATCATGGTCCAGTTCCAGAACGATATCACTCCAACAAAAAGTGAAAGCGACAAAACGATCGCGTTCCTGTTTCAAGGACGTTTCATTATTCATTTGGGGTAGGCCTTTATTTTTTGCACTTATCTTTTCCGGCATGGTATATGAAAGGAAACTGTTTGTCAGATGAAAAATAACCAGAAATTAATATATGATTATGAACGATAAAATTTCAGCTTGGGTCTTTGATTTGGATAATACCCTGTATCCGGCCTCTGCCAATGTCTTTGCGCAGGTAGATGTCAAAATGCGTGAATATGTGGCGCAGTTTCTGAAGATTGATCAAGACGAGGCCCACCGCATCCAAAAAAGTTATTTCCGCGAATATGGCACAACCCTGCGCGGTATGATGACACATCATGGCATGGATCCCAGTCCGTTTTTGAATTATGTTCATAATATTGATGTGGACATGGTTGCGCCTTCGCCAGCCTTGTCGGATGTTTTGGGCGAGTTATCCGGGAAGAAATATATTTTCACCAATGCCTCCACCGGACATGCCGAACGGATTTTGGCCCGTTTGGGGATTGCGCAGCATTTTGACGGTATCTTCGATATTGTGGATGCAGGCTATCAACCCAAACCGAACCCGGAAATTTATGACCTGTTTGTGGAAAAGTTTCAGGTTGATCCGCAGACATCCATTATGGTGGAAGATATTGCCCGTAATCTGGCACCGGCTGCCGCCCTTGGCATGCAATGTCTCTGGATCAAGACCGATACCAAATGGGGCAAAGACGGGGCGGGTGAACCCTACGTCCATTACGAAACGGATGATTTGGTTGCCTGGCTTCAAGGGGCGGTGTAAGTCAGGAAAAAGACTTGGGCCGCACCGTATTTGCGCACATCGTTTTGGTCAAACCCGGCGGGCGGTTGCCAGTTTTCTTTTTTGGAGGTTTCAACAACGCATAACGTGCCCGTTGTGATCCACCCTTTGACAACCAACGCATTCAGGGCGGTTTCATTAAGACCGGATTTATAGGGGGCATCCATAAAAACCAAGGTGCAAGGCTCAGGTGCAGCCTGTGGACTTGTCGCGTCCACACGCATGGCGTTGATTTCGTGACGGCTGCCCATATCCTTGGCATTGGTGCGCAAACATTTCATGGCGGCTTCGGCGTGATCCATGAAGGTGACATGGGCGGCCCCGCGCGAGAATGCTTCCAGTCCCAAGGCCCCGGTGCCGCAAAAAACATCAAGGACACGTCCGCCGCGCAAAGCCCGGCGGCCCCATGTTTGGTGTTCCAAAATATTAAAGATGGACTCGCGCGCCCGATCCGATGTCGGGCGGGTGTCCAATCCTTCCGGGGCGCTGAGTTTGCGACCTTTAAATTTACCGCCGACGATCCGCATTTGGTTTCTTTCCCTTGTTGGGGCCTTTGCTATGGCCTTTTGTCTTTTTGTCGTTCTGATCTTTTTGCGGATCCTTACGTGGGCCTTTAAAGGCAGGCTTCGGTTTGGCCTGTGCAAAACCTTCTTTCTTGTCACCGCCGGATTTGCCAATCCCCGGTACTTTGCCTGCAAACCATTCGCTGAGTGCTTTACGCGGGATTTCTTCCATTTCGCCGCGTGGCAGCTTGCCTAACTGGACGGGTCCGTAATCGGTGCGGATCAGGCGAGAGACATCAAGCCCTAATGATTCCATAATTTTACGGACTTCGCGATTTTTACCTTCGCGAATGGAAATATTGATCCAGGCGTTTGCCCCTTTTTGAATGTCCAGCATGGCCTCGACGGGGCCATATTGAACACCGTCAATGACCGGGCCTTCTTTCAGGGCGGCGAGTTCATTTTCATCAACCCGTCCATGAACGCGCACGCGATAGCGCCGGATCATGGCGTTATCGGGTTTTTCCAGATAACGCGCGAGTTCCCCATCGTTGGTCAATAACAGCAAGCCTTCGGTATTGAAGTCCAGCCGCCCGATGGAAATCACGCGTGGTGTTCCTTTGGGTAACTGTTCAAAAACGGTCGGGCGGCCTTCCGGGTCGTTGTGTGAGGTAATAATACCGCGTGCCTTGTGATAGCGCCACAGGCGCGGCGGTTGTTTATCGGGCAAGGCTTTGCCGTCCACTGTAATAATATTTGTGGCAACAACGTTTAAGGCCGGACTGTCAATTACCTGACCGTCCACACTGACGCGTCCATCAGCGATCATGCGTTCGGCTTCGCGGCGTGAACAAACGCCGGCGCGGGCCATAACTTTGGCGATACGTTCGCCTTTTAATGTGAGTTTGTCGTCGCTCATATGCGTGCTGCCTCGATAAATGCGTCGAAGATTTTTTTGTCACCTTCGTCGATATGGAATTCAGGATGCCATTGCACGCCCAGACAGAACCGTTTTTCCGGGGCTTCAATCCCTTCCAGAACGCTATCGGGGGCAAGGGCGTTGATAATAATGCCTTCGGGTTTGTCGGCAACGGCCTGATGATGGGCGCTGTTAACATGCATTTCGTCTTTGCCAACGATATCATGCAATAAGGTTCCGGCTTTAATGCGCACCGCATGTCCGGCTTCGTTGCGCGGATTGGGTTGTTCGTGGGCAAGACATTCGCTGTAGCTATCCGGGATATGCTGGATCAATTTGCCGCCCATGACCACATGCAGCAATTGTTGACCACCGCAAATACCCAAAATCGGCATGTCTCGCTTTAAGGCGCCTTCGGTCATGGCCCATTCAAACTGTGTACGCTTGCCTTTTGTGATCACGGTGTCGTGAATATCAGATGCCCCATACATGGACGGGTCGACATCAAAGGCACCACCGGTAATCAATAAACCGTCGATCAGGTCAAGATAGTGTTGTGCCAATTCCGGTTCGTGGGGTAGGGGCAGGGGTAGGCCGCCGCTTTGGGCCACCGCGCCACAGTAATTTTCACGCAATGCATACCAGTCGAACTTGGAATAAGCGCCTTCGCCACCCGCTTCGCTGTCCATAGTAATGCCGATTAGTGGTGTTTTCATAGCTTCTGTATAAACATGGTATTATAGTCCTGTCTATGGACTATATGGATTTAGCGATAATCGAGGCCGAAAAGGCCGCCTTGCGGGGGGAGGTCCCGATCGGTGCCGTTGTGGTTGATAGCCGAACCGGTGAGGTCTTGGCACGCGCAGGCAATCGAACCGAAGAAGATAACGATCCCACAGCCCATGCCGAACTCGTGGCCTTGCGTCTTGCCGCCCGTCATATAGGTTCGCCCCGTTTACCCTATTGTGATCTCTATGTCACGCTGGAACCTTGCACGATGTGTGCAACCGCTATTTCTTTTGCCCGCATCCGGCGGCTTTATTTCGGAGCCTATGATCCCAAAGGCGGCGGCGTGGATCATGGGGCACAATTTTATAATCAATCAACCTGTCATCATCGCCCCGATGTCTACGGCGGTTTGCGTGAAAATGAGTGTGGTTTGCTTCTCAGGTCGTTTTTTCAGGAAAAACGTGCATAATGCATGCCTGTTGGGTGGATTGAACAGTTGCCTAATTCCCGGCAATTTGTTATTTCGCCCGCAGACATTTTTTATCGGGAGGACGTTATGTCGGGCTATCGCACTACTTTGACCCATTTTCTTATTGAAGAACAGCGACGCCGACAGGGCGAAGGGGTGCTGACCCTTTTGCTGGCAGACGTTATGACGGCCTGTAAAACCATCTCTGATTTGGTGGATCACGGGGAACTGGCGGGCGCACTGGGGTCATTGGGGACGGAAAACGTACAGGGCGAAGTGCAGAAGAAACTGGATGTACAGTCCAACGAGCTTTTTAAATTCTGTAATACGATCGGTGGACATCTCGCGGGGATGGCTTCGGAAGAAGAAGATGATATCGTCACGGTTCCGGCGGAATATCGTGGTCGTTACCTGTTGTTATTCGATCCATTGGACGGGTCTTCCAATATTGATGTCAATGTTTCTGTCGGGTCTATTTTCTCGATCCTGCGTTGCCCGGACGGTATTGACCAGCCGACAGCGGAAGATTTCCTGCAACCGGGGACGCAGCAGGTTTGTGCCGGTTATACGGTCTATGGTCCGTCCACTATGTTGGTGTTGACCACAGGCGATGGCGTACACGGGTTCACAATGGATCGTAATGTGGGTGAATTTTTCCTGACCCACCCGGATATGAAAGTGCCGGAAGAAACCAAGGAATTTGCTATCAACATGTCCAATATGCGTCACTGGGAAGAACCTGTGCGCCGTTATATTGAAGAATGTCTGGCAGGTTCGACCGGTCCGCGTGAAAAAGATTTCAATATGCGCTGGGTGGCTTCTATGGTGGCGGACGTGCACCGCATTATCAGTCGCGGTGGTGTCTTTATGTATCCGATTGATGAAAAAATTCGCGATAAAGGCGGCAAATTGCGCCTGATGTACGAAGCCAACCCCATGTCATTTATTATCGAACAGGCCGGTGGAGCATCTTCAACGGGGCGTCAACGCATTTTGGAGGTTCAGCCGTCTGAATTGCATCAACGTGTTCCGGTTATTTTAGGGTCGAAAAAAGAAGTCGAACGCATTGTCGGCTACCATCAGGAAGCAGATGCAACATAAAAAACCTTATTATACATAAAGATAGGAAAGACTCGGCATTGTCCGGGTCTTTTTTTATAAACTATTGAAATTATAATAATTTCAATTATAATTCAATTGTTAAGGATCGACTTTATCTAAGGCAAAAAATGACCCAAAGCGATAGGGTGCCGAGTGGAGTTGCAAAAGATCTTTTGAGGGAATACGGATACCATGACGCAATATCTATTATTTCAATGCGTCTGAAATCAAATCCACAGAAAGTGGATATGGAATTTTGGCTGGATGTTCTGGAACAATTGGACATGTCCGGCGATGCTTATTCGTTGGAATCGGCGTATTCTCTTCATAAGCGTGCAACAAACGGACAGCCCAACCTACTGAAATACTAAAACCCTCTCTATATCGCAGCGCATGGTAAGAGATAAAATTGCACGTCTTGTGGTTTACTTTCATGGGGCTAGAAAATGCTGCATTGCGCAACGTATAAAAGTGCTCAAACAAACCGTCATTTTGCCGTATAGTTATACACGTAAAAATAAATAACGATGTGTATTCTTAATCTATAGGGAGGGCCGGATTATGGAATATCAGTCTCGTTCCCCGCGTGTTGTTGCGGCTCATTTTTTTGCACAATATGGATATGATTATTCCTTGCAGCAGGTCTCAGCCAATCTGGGATGCGGGCAGGATGAATTATTCTGGAAAAATGTTGTTGATATCTTGGGGGAACTGCGCGAGGACGACAGGCGCGGAAGGCATCCTTGTGCCGCCTTGCCACCTCGTACACAAAAGCCGGTTATGGCGAATAAACCGGCGCGTTCTGATCAGTAAGATACAAAAAAACACCCGCTTTTATGATTTGAGTCAAGCGGGTGTTTTTGAAAAAGGACGGAAACGAAAGATTAATCGTCACCCATTTTGAGGGCGGCGATGAAGGCGCTTTGCGGGATTTCCACTTTGCCGAATTGACGCATTTTCTTCTTACCGGCTTTTTGTTTTTCCAGCAGTTTTTTCTTACGTGTGATGTCCCCGCCGTAACATTTTGCTGTCACGTCTTTGCGCATGGCGGAAATGGTTTCACGCGCGATAACTTTACCACCGATGGCGCCTTGGATCGGAATTTTGAACAATTGACGCGGGATCAGGTCTTTCAAACGGGAACAGACCTGACGGGCGCGTGATTCCGACTGACCCCGGTGCGCGATAAAGGCCAAGGCATCAACCGGTTCGGCATTGACCAGAATGGACACTTTAACCAGATCGCTTTCGCGGTATTCATCCACTTCGTAATCAAAGCTGGCATATCCGCGCGAGCAGGATTTCAATCGGTCATAAAAATCAAAGACGATTTCGTTGAGCGGCAAGCGATAAACCGCCATTGCACGCGCCCCAACGTAGGTCAGTTCGATTTGTTCACCGCGTCGTTCGGTACAAAGCTGCAAAACAGGGCCGAGATATTCGTCCGGGACCATGATGGTGGCTTTAATCCACGGTTCTTCAATGAAGTCGATTTTGGTTACGTCCGGCATATCGGCAGGGTTGTGCAGTTCTTGCAGGTCACCGCTGTTCATATGCAGTTTATAAACCACGGACGGCGATGTTGTAATCAGATCAAGGTTATATTCACGTTCCAGACGTTCCTGAATAATTTCAAGGTGCAGAAGCCCCAGGAAACCACAACGGAAACCAAACCCCAGGGCGGCGGAACTTTCCGGTTCGAAATGGAAAGACGCATCGTTAAGGTGAAGCTTGCCAAGCGCATCGCGTAAATCTTCAAAATCGGCCGCATCAACCGGGAACAAACCACACCAGACCACAGGGGTGGAGGGTTTAAAGCCTGCGAGGGCCGTGGTTGCCGGTTTTTTGGTTTCTGTCACGGTATCCCCGACAGCGGCGTCCGCAACGGATTTGATGGCGGCGGTGAAATAACCGACTTCACCGGGGGCCAGTTCCGCCAGTTTTTCCATTTTCGGGCGGAAGCAACCGACCTGATCAATCTGGTGTTCGGTTTGGGTATTCATAAAGGTAACCTTCATGCCCCGTTTCATGGTGCCATCCACAATACGCACAAGGATCATAACGCCGAGATAGGGATCATACCAGCTATCAACAATAAGTGCTTTTAAAGGTGCATCCCGGTCACCTGTCGGGGCCGGAAGGGTGGTCACAATCGCTTCCAGAACCTCGTCACAGTTTAATCCGGTTTTGGCAGAAACCAGAACCGCACCGCTGGCATCAATGCCGATGACGTCTTCGATCTGTTGTTGAATGCGTTCCGGCTCGGACGCCGGCAGGTCTGCTTTATTGAGAACGGGGATAATCTCGTGATTGTTTTCAATCGCCTGATAGACGTTGGCCAAGGTTTGCGCTTCGACCCCTTGGGTGGAGTCAACCACCAGAAGGGATCCTTCGCAGGCCGCCAATGAACGGCTGACTTCATAAGCAAAATCCACGTGACCGGGGGTGTCCATCAGGTTGAGCTGATAGGTCTTGCCGTCTTTCGCGGTATAATCAAGACGAACCGTTTGCGATTTGATGGTAATGCCGCGTTCGCGTTCAATATCCATGCTATCGAGCACCTGTTCCTGCATTTCCCGATCGCTCAGGCCACCGCATAAATGGATGAGACGATCTGCCAGCGTGGATTTGCCGTGATCGATATGGGCAATGATGGAAAAGTTGCGAATATGAGACAGGTCGGTCATGGATGTATCGCTTCAAAAAATGATAAAAACTCGAGCTTGGTATAAGGCTTTGTTGGCTTTGACGCAACAAAATCACGCGCGTAAACCGCAATTGTCTGAATCGGCTTTGAAATCAATAAACTGGTTAGGTTTTGACGCGATAGGAAAGAGGGCTGCCATGATCTATTTGGGAGATGCCTGACCCGATACAGCTTTCTAGTGTTGCAATTATATTGCAAATGCCGCATCTTTCGTGACACAAAAAAAGCTAAATAAAGCAAATATAGTCTAGGGAGATGGAAGGTGACCGACGAAACAGCGGTAGAGTCGCAAACGACCATGCGCGAAAATAAGACATCCGGCATTCAGGTCGAAGATGTCATTCAAAAGATTGCCATTGATGCGGGCGATATTGTCATCGAGATTGCCGATGTTGCCGGTAATATTGAAGATATAACGGCACGAATTAATAAACAGACCGATAGTTTTAATCTTGTTCGCGAAGCCTCTGCGGCGATGGCGCAAGTGAAAAATGATATCGCAATGGCGACACAAACATCGCTGGAAGTGGCAGAACAGGCCAATACCGATGTGTCCCAATCGCGAGAAAAGGTCGAAGTCTCCCTTGGGAATATTCAGACGCTGGTGGATTTTGTGCGTCAGGTCGAAGGTCGTCTCATCGGATTGAACGGCGCCTTGGAAGAAGTGCGCGATGTGTCTGGTGTCATTCAGAAAATTGCCTCACAAACCAACTTGCTGGCCTTGAACGCGACAATTGAGGCTGCCCGGGCCGGTGATGCCGGTAAAGGGTTTGCCGTTGTTGCGGGGGAAGTGAAAAATCTGGCTGAACAAACCGCCAAGGCAACCGAACAGATCGATCAGACACTGGAAGAATTGGGATCTCAAGTCGAGCTGTTAATGAGTGAAAGCGTGAGCGGTGTGGAAAGTGCCGCACAGGCGCAGGCCGGGACAAAGGATATTGGCGATGCGATTAATCTAGTCGGAAGTGCGATTGCAAAAGTCGATGGGGAACTGGCCAATATCAATCATGCCGCTTCCGCCATTGATGCCCATGTGGATGGGGTGGTGACGCAGCTTGAAGAAATGAGCTTGCGGGCCGAGGAAAACCGCACGGACTTAAGTGGTTGTAACGAAAGGATCAGTAAGCTGCGTGATTTTGGCGCTGATTTGATCCAGTTAACCAACCAGTTGGGTGTGGAAACGGTGGATACCTTCTATATCAACCAGGTGGTGAGCGGGGCGCAAAAAGTTTCGCAGCTGCTTGAAGAGGCGGTGGAGCGCGGTGAATTGCGCATGGAGGCTTTGTTTGATCGGGAGTATCGCCAGATTGAAGGCACCAACCCACCGCAATATAGTATCCAAAGTCTGGACTTTCTGGATCAACATTTGCCCGATATTCAGGAGCCCATTCAGGCTTCGGATAACAAAATTGTGTTCGCGGCCTGTGTGGATGTAAATGGCTATTTGCCCGTCCATAATTTGAATTTCTCACAAGCCCAACGTCCCGGTGAAATCGACTGGAATACCGCCAATTGTCGCAACCGAATGATCTTCAACGACCGTGTCGGGCTGGCGGCAGGCAAAAATGAAAAACCGTTTCTTGTGCAAGCCTATCGCCGGGATATGGGCGGGGGGAATTATGTGATGATGAAAGATGTAACGGCACCGATTTTTGTTAAAGGCAAACATTGGGGCGGTATGCGCACAGGCTATAAATTATAAATGATTGAGTGCTTAGGGACTGACAAAGCCCCTAAGCCGTCATCCTCGACCCTGATCGGGGATCCATATTTATCGCATGAGTCATGTTTAACCATTTGATTTTAAATAGATCCCGTATCAAGTGTGAGATGACGTCTTTTGATTGGCGATTTATCCAAAAAACTTTGTCAGCAGCCTGACAATGAGGTGAAAGACCCTCCTTGTTTTTTTTATGTGATCCCTTTAAGAATGAAACAAAGATGCAATAACTGAGGGAATGCAGATGGTTGACGGGCCGATGCACACATATCGCGCGTACATTCAGAAAGGCGATATTCATCCCGATACGGCACAGGAACTGGCCGTGGAAAAACTGCAACTTCTTCATAACGCCTTGAAATCCTATCAACCCGATAGCGGAGAGAGCGGTTGGCGTGCCCGGTTTGGTCTGGGGCGCCGTAAAGAAGCCATTACACCGCCGCAAGGCTTGTATATGTATGGCGAAGTGGGCCGGGGCAAATCCATGTTGATGGATTTGTTTTATGATACGGCACCCGTCCGGCTGAAACGCCGTGTGCATTTCCATGAATTTATGCGCGAAGTCCATGACCGTTTGAAACAGATCCGCGAAGATAAACTGGATAAAAAAGACGATGCAATTGTCGTTCTCGCCGGGCAGTTGACCGATGAAGCCTGGCTGTTGTGTTTTGATGAATTGCAGGTTACCAATATCGCAGATGCGATGATTTTGGGGCGTTTGTTTCGAACCCTTTTTGAAAAAGGTGTTGTTGTGGTGGCTACCTCAAACCGTGTGCCGGACGATTTGTATAAAAACGGCCTGCAACGCGACCGCTTTTTACCTTCCATCGATATGTTGAAGCAAAAACTTGATGTCATGGAACTGGCAAGCCCAACGGATTATCGGTTGGGGCGTGAAAGCGGGGAACATACCTATTTCTATCCCCTGGATATGGATGCGCGCGACCAGTTGCATGCTCAGTTTGAAGAAATGACACAAGGGCAATCCAAGAACGATTATGTGATTGTGAAGTCACGTCAGGTTGATGTGCCGAAACGATATGAACGGATTGCGTTTTTTACCTTCAATGATCTGTGCGTCAAGCCTTATGGTGCAAATGTTTATTTGGAGCTTGCCAGCCTGTTTGATGTGATTTTTGTTGAGGCTATTCCCGTCCTCAGCCCTAAAAATCGCAATGAAGCCGAACGTTTTGTCCATTTAATCGATGCGCTTTACGAACATAAGGTAAAACTTGTGTGCTCTGCAGCAGCATTGCCCGATAAACTTTATCCCGAAGGCGATGGCGCCTTTGAATTTCAGCGCACCGTTTCGCGCCTGATGGAGATGCAGTCCGAGGATTATCTAAGCGCGGAACATTTGACGTAAAGGTGAGCCAAAGCCCAATAGAATCGGTTGTTTCAATGTGGGTCACGTAAAATGCATAACGACAGGATTCGCGCATGCGCAAATAGGGGGCAGCGCATGCGTGTTGTGCATGGTATCACCACCACCGGTTTATGCTGCACCACAGCATAAACGCGCGAAATATTATTAAACCCCAGAGGTTCTCTCGCTTTTCGAAAATTTCAGGCATGGTCTTACCATTGCCTTGCACTCTTGGTAAGACCACTCAGGCATAAAGTCTAGGGTTTCTGCGGGGTTAAGCAACGATCTTTTTGGAAACAATCCTTGCTCTAAGTCAAGAAACACGGTACTAACCTCGGACGGGTTTTTGGACTTTGATCTCGAATTCCATCGGGGTAAAGTTCAGCTTTATTTATTTAACCGGATCGAGGGAAAATTCTCCATGGCACGGAACAAGATTGCGTTAATCGGCGCTGGTAATATCGGCGGTACACTGGCTCACCTGGCAGGTCTGAAAGAATTGGGCGACGTTGTCCTTTTTGACATTGCAGACGGCATCCCCCAGGGGAAGGGTCTGGACATTGCTGAATCATCACCTGTTGATTGTTTCAACGCATCATTCTCAGGCACAACTGACTACAAAGACATCGAAGGTGCAGACGTTGTAATCGTAACGGCAGGCGTTCCGCGCAAGCCGGGCATGAGCCGCGACGACCTGATCGGCATCAACGCTTCTGTAATGAAGTCTGTTGGTGAAGGCATCAAACAATATGCACCGAATGCTTTCGTTATCTGCATCACCAACCCGCTCGACGCGATGGTTTGGGCACTGCGCGAAGTTTCCGGTTTGCCGCACAACAAAGTTGTCGGTATGGCCGGTGTTCTGGACTCTGCTCGCTTCCGCTACTTCCTGGCTGAAGAATTCAACGTTTCTGTTGAAGATGTGACAGCGTTCGTTCTGGGTGGCCACGGCGATACAATGGTCCCGCTGGAGCGTTATTCCGCTGTTGCCGGTATCCCGGTTCCCGATCTGATCGAAATGGGTTGGACCACACGTGAGAAAATGGACGAAATCGTTCAGCGCACACGTGATGGCGGTGCCGAAATCGTTGGCCTGCTGAAAACCGGTTCTGCATTCTACGCACCGGCTTCTTCTGCCATCCAAATGGCGGAAGCTTACCTGAAAGACCAGCGTCGCCTGCTGCCGTGTGCGGCTTGGGTTGACGGTGGCAAGTACGGTCAAGACGGTATTTATGTCGGTGTTCCGACAATCATTGGTGCCAACGGTATCGAAGAAGTTGTCGAGATTAAACTGAACGACGATGAACAAGCTATGTTCGACAATTCAATCAACGCTGTGAAAGGCCTGATTGAAGCGACAAAAGAGCAAATGGCAAAAGCTGACTAATCAGCATGCATTCGGGGCGACCCTTACAGTCGCCCCGTTCCTTTGTGGGGAAAAGTTTAAGAACTCCCATAAAAAAGAGAGTTTTCTCAAAATTGAGGCAAAGCAAAGATGAATATTCATGAATATCAAGCTAAGCAGCTTCTGAAACAGTATGGTGTCACTGTACTGAATGGCGGTGTGGCTTACACACCGGAAGAAGCGCGCGCAGAAGCGGAAAAACTGGGTGGTCCGGTTTTTGTCGTAAAATCTCAAATCCACGCCGGTGGCCGTGGTAAAGGTAAATTTAAAGAAGCAGACGCTGGCGAAGCCGGTGGCGTTCGTGTTGTCAAATCTGTTGACGAAGTCGAAGCAAACGCAAAACAAATGCTTGGCAACACACTGGTGACACACCAGTCCGGGGCAGAAGGCAAAGAAGTTAAGCGCGTTTACATCGAAGACGGTTGTGACATCGCTTCCGAACTTTATCTCGCGTTCTTGATCGACCGTGCGACCTCTCGTGTGACCATCATGGCCTCCACAGAAGGCGGTATGGATATCGAAGAAGTTGCAGCTTCCACACCGGAAAAAATTCTGACCGTTGCGATTGACCCGGCAACAGGCATCATGCCGTTCCACACCCGTAAGGTTGCTTTTGGTCTGGGCCTGAAAGGCGCACAAATCAAGTCTTGTGCCAAGTTCCTTGCCGGTATGTATAAAGCGTTCATCGAACTGGACGCGTCTATGGTTGAGATCAACCCGCTGGTTGTGACCGGTGCCGACGATCTGGTGGCGCTGGATGCGAAAATGAACTTCGATTCAAACGCTCTCTACCGTCAAAAAGCGGTTGAAGAAATGCGCGACGAAGACGAAGAAGATGCGATGGAACTGGAAGCTTCCAAGCATGACCTCAACTACATCAAACTTGATGGAACAATCGGTTGTATGGTGAACGGTGCCGGTCTTGCGATGGGTACAATGGACATCATTAAACTGTACGGCGGTGAGCCGGCAAACTTCCTTGATGTTGGTGGCGGGGCGACGAAAGAGCGCGTGACAGAAGCCTTTAAATTGATCCTGTCCGACCCGAACGTTGAAGGCATTCTTGTCAACATCTTCGGTGGTATCATGCGTTGTGACGTGATTGCAGACGGCGTTGTTGCGGCTGCACGCGAAGTTTCTTTGAACGTGCCGCTCGTTGTACGTCTTGAAGGGACAAACGTAGACCAAGGTAAGAAAATTCTTTCTGAATCCGGTCTGCCGATCATCACTGCTGATAACCTTGCTGACGCGGCAGAAAAAGTCGTGAAAGCTGTGAAGGAGGCTGCATAACATGGCCGTTCTGATTAATAAAGATACCAAAGTCATCTGTCAGGGTTTTACTGGCGCACAAGGTACTTTCCACTCTGAACAAGCGATTGCTTACGGGACACAAATGGTCGGTGGTGTTACACCGGGCAAAGGCGGTTCCACTCACCTTGATCTGCCGGTTTTCGACACGGTTGCCGATGCACGTGAAAAAACAGGTGCAAACGCATCTGTGATTTACGTTCCGCCGCCGTTCGCAGCCGATGCGATTTTGGAAGCGATCGATGCGGAAATCGAACTGGCTGTTTGTATCACCGAAGGTATTCCGGTGATGGATATGGTGAAGGTAAAACGTGCGTTGGCAAATTCCAAAACGCGTCTTGTCGGCCCGAACTGCCCGGGTGTCATCACACCGGGTGAATGTAAAATCGGTATTATGCCGGGTCACATTCACAAACGCGGTTCTGTTGGTATCGTTTCACGTTCCGGTACATTGACTTACGAAGCTGTTGCACAAACAACGGCAGCGGGCATGGGTCAGTCTACTTGTATCGGTATCGGTGGTGACCCGGTTAACGGCACAAACTTCATTGATTGTCTGGAAATGTTCCTGGGCGATGATGAAACAGAATCCATCGTTATGATCGGTGAAATTGGCGGTACGGCTGAGGAAGAAGCTTGTGAATTCCTCAAACAGTCCAAAATCAAGAAACCGGTTGTTGGCTTTATCGCCGGTGTTACTGCCCCTCCGGGTAAACGTATGGGCCATGCTGGCGCCATCATTTCCGGTGGTCAAGGTACGGCTGATGCCAAAATGGAAGCAATGAAGTCTGCCGGCGTTGCCGTTGCTGACTCACCGGCTTCTATCGGTAGCACAATGGTTAAACTGTTGAACGGTTAATCGTTGTTGGGGGCGGCTCTTGTCGCTCCAAATCCTAGTCTTGGGAGTTAGGGTGCGGGATCACCGTTAAGAAGTGAACCGCACCCCTCTAGGGAAGAAAAAATATGGTTGATACCCCCGAAACAATCCTGAATGGCCAAAATACTGTCTATCTGGCAGAACTTTACGCCCGTTATATGAGGGACCCGTCCTCTGTTGATCAGAGCTGGGTATCCTTTTTCTCCGGATTGCGCGCTGAAGGTCTGGAAGCACTGCAAGACCTGAGCGGTCCGAGTTGGAACAAACCGAGCCACGGCGTCGTTAATACGGGTGCAACATCCGTCACGGCACCGGTTGCATCTGCACAGCCACAGGCGGGTGCAGTTTATGCACAGGCTGATGAAGACGCGATCCGCGCCGCAACGATGGACTCCATCCGCGCGTTGATGCTGATCCGTTCTTACCGCGTACGCGGTCACCTTATCGCTCGATTTGACCCACTGGGGATCGAGGGTAACGACTATCACCCGGAACTGGATCCGAAATCATACGGTTTCACCGATGCAGATATGGACCGTCCGATCTTTATCGATTTTGTGCTGGGGCTGGAAACGGCTTCATTGCGCGAGATCGTGGAAAAAGTTCAATCCACATACTGCCGTCATATCGGTGTGGAATTTATGCACATTCAGGAACCGGAAGAAAAAGCCTGGATCCAGCGTCGCATCGAATCCACTGAAAACCAGTCTGCCTTTACCGTAAAAGGCAAACAGGCAATTTTGGAACGTTTGACCGAAGCCGAAGGCTTTGAACAGTTCCTTGATAAAAAATACACAGGGACAAAACGTTTCGGTCTGGAAGGTGGCGAAGCCCTTATTCCCGCGATGGAACAGATCCTCAAACGCGGGGCGCAACTGGGTTTGAAAGAAGTCGTTCTGGGGATGCCGCACCGGGGTCGTTTGAACGTTTTGACCAATGTGATGCACAAGCCGTTTCGCGCGCTGTTCTCGGAATTTCAGGGCAATTCATCCAACCCGGATGATGTCGAAGGTTCAGGGGATGTGAAATATCACCTCGGGACATCTGCGGACCGTGAATTTGATGGCAACACCGTTCACTTGTCTTTGACAGCAAACCCGTCTCACCTTGAACTGGTCAACCCGGTTGTCCACGGGAAGGTACGTGCCAAACAGGAACAACTCGGTGATACAGAACGCCGTCAGGTCATGCCGTTGTTGTTACACGGTGATGCGGCTTATTCCGGTCAGGGGATTGTGCCGGAAGGCCATGCCATGTCGGGTCTGCGCGGCTATAAAGTTGGCGGAACCATCCATATCATCGTCAACAACCAGATCGGTTTTACGACGGCCCCGCATTATTCGCGGTCCAGCCAATATCCGTCTGATGTTGCCAAGATGGTACAGGCCCCGATTTTCCACGTAAACGGGGACGACCCGGAAGCCGTGGTTCACGTGGCCCGTATTGCAACCGAATACCGTCAGGAATTTGGTAAAGACGTGGTCATCGATATGTTCTGCTATCGCCGTCACGGTCATAACGAGTCGGATGAACCGATGTTCACCAACCCGCATATGTATAAAGTGATCAAGGCGCAGAAAACCACGCGCGAACTGTATGCAGAGCGTCTGGTTGCTGAAAAAGTTCTGAGCGAACAACAGGTTCAAGATATCTACGACGATTTTAAAGGTCGTCTGGAAGAGGAATTTCAGGCGGGTACGGCCTATAAGCCGAACAAAGCCGATTGGTTCGAAGGTAAATGGCAAGGGTTTGCCAATGCCAAGGGCGAAGAGGAATTCCGTAATGAAGATACCTCTGTTTCTGAAGAATTGTTGAAAGAAGTCGGGAAAGCCATTTCCACGGCGCCCGATAACTTTAATGTGAATAAGAAGGTTGAACGCCAGCTGAAAGCCAAGTCCAAAATGATCGAGACCGGCGAAGGGATCGATTGGGCAACTGCTGAAGCCTTGGCGTTTGGCTCTCTCTTGGTGGAAGGGCACAAGGTGCGTCTGTCCGGTCAGGATTGCGGTCGTGGGACATTCTCCCAGCGTCATAGTGTGATCGTCGATCAGGAAAGCGAAGAACGTTACCGTCCGCTGAACAGTATTCGTGAAGAACAAGGCGATTATGAAGTTATCGACAGCCCGCTGATTGAATTGTCCGTTCTCGGCTTTGAATACGGTTATTCATTGGCAGAACCCAATGCCTTGGTCCTATGGGAAGCTCAGTTTGGTGATTTTGCCAACGGTGCCCAGATGATTATCGACCAGTTTATCTCAAGTGGTGAATCCAAATGGTTGCGTTTGTCCGGTTTGACCATGTTGTTGCCGCATGGCTATGAAGGTCAAGGTCCGGAACACTCATCCGCACGCCCGGAACGTTATTTGCAACTGTGTGCAGAAGACAACTGGCAAGTTCTGAACCTGTCTACACCGGCAAACTATTTCCATGCGCTACGTCGTCAGTTGTGCCGCAACTTCCGCAAGCCTTTGGTGATCTTTACGCCGAAGTCCTTGCTGCGTCACAAGCTGTGTCAAAGCACACTGTCCGAATTTATGACAGGGTCCGCCTTCCAGCGTGTTATTGGTGAAACCGATAAACTGGTGGCCAATGACAAGGTCAAACGGGTCGTTTTGTGTACAGGTAAAGTTTACTATGACCTGCTGCAAACGCGCCGTGACAAAGGGATTGGCGATGTTGCCATCGTTCGTGTCGAACAGCTTTATCCTTGGCCGAAAGAGTCCATTAAGGAAGAGTTGGCGAAATATCCCAATGCCGACATGGTCTGGTGTCAGGAAGAACCCGCAAACATGGGCTATTGGACGTTTGTCTTCCCGCGTTTGCTTTATATCTGTCAAGAATTGGGTATGAAGGGCGGCTTCCCGGGTTATTCCGGTCGCCGTGCATCTGCATCGCCTGCAACGGGCCTGAATAAGGTTCACGTTGCCGAACAACAGTTCCTGGTTGACGAAGCATTGGCTGGCAAGCTGGAAAGTTTGCCGACACCGTTTGCACGTGAAACCAAAATGGCTGCATCTAAACTATAAGAGTTGTGAGGAAACAAATGGCCACAGAAATTACTGTTCCTGCTTTGGGTGAATCCGTATCGGAAGGTACGGTTTCAAAGTGGCTCAAAAATATCGGCGACACTGTCGCTGTTGACGAACCGCTTGTTGAGCTGGAAACAGACAAAGTCACTGTCGAAGTACCATCGCCTGTTGCGGGTACTTTGGTTGAAATCGTTGCCGCAGAAGACTCCGACGTGGAAGTGGGTGCGGTCCTGTGTATGGTGGGTGAAGCGGGTGAAACCGTTGCGGCTGCTCCGGCTGCGGCTCCTGCGGCTCAGGAAGCTCCGGCAAAAGCGGCTTCTGCCGGTACGGGTGAAACGGTGGATATCGTTATCCCGGCAATGGGTGAATCGGTTACCGAAGGCACAATTTCCAGCTGGCTGAAAAAAGTCGGGGAAGAAGTTGCTGTTGATGAAGCCCTGTGTGAAGTCGAAACCGATAAAGTAACAGCCGAACTGCCCTCACCGGCAGCCGGTGTGCTGGTTGAAATTATCGCGGGTGAAGATACCGATGTTGAAGTCGGTACGGTTGTTGGTCGTATTGCTGTTGGTGCAACGGCTGGTGCGGCGGCACCGGCATCCAGTGCAGCCCCGGCGAAAAGCGCACCTGCGGCCTCGGCTCCGGCAGCTGCGGCAAATACATCCCTGCCTTTGGCACCTGCGGTTCGCAAGCTGGTTGAAGAAAACGGCCTTGATGCTGCGAAAATTCCGGCAACAGGGAAAGACGGTCGCTTGGTGAAGGGCGATGTTCTCGCCTATATCGAAAGCGGTCAGGCTGAAAAAGACAAAGCGGCGGCGGCGAAACCGGCTCCTGCTGCAGCTCCTGCGGCGGCTCCGGCCCCGGCGGCTGCACCGGCTGCGTCTTCGACACCGAACGGGGCGATGATCCCACCGCGCCCCGTAGGCCCGCGTGAAGAACGTGTCAAAATGACCCGTCTTCGCAAGGTGATTGCCTCTCGCTTGAAAGAAGCCCAAAACACAGCGGCGATCTTGACCACTTGGAACGAAGTGGACATGACCGGTGTCTTGGAAATGCGCAAGCAATATAAAGACGGTTTTGAGAAAAAACACGGTGTGAAGCTTGGCTTCATGGGTATCTTCACGAAAGCCTGTGTGACAGCTCTGCGTGAATGGCCTGCCGTGAATGCGGAAATCGATGGTGACGAAATCGTTTATAAAAACCATTACGATGTCGGGATTGCCGTTGGCTCTCCGACAGGTCTGGTGGTGCCGGTTGTGCGTGATTGTGATGAAAAATCACTGGCACAAATCGAAGGCGATATCGTGGACTATGGCAAACGCGCCCGTGCCGGTTCATTGACAATGGACGAAATGATGGGGGGTACCTTCACCATTTCTAACGGTGGTGTGTTTGGGTCCCTGTTGTCTGCACCGATCCTGAACCGTCCGCAATCTGCGATTTTGGGTATGCACAAAACGCAAATGCGCCCGATGGTAATGCCGGATGGTTCCATTCAGGCACGTCCGATGATGTATCTGGCTTTGTCTTATGACCACCGTATCATTGATGGTCGCGAGGCCGTCAGCTTCCTCGTTCGCGTCAAGGAATGTCTGGAAGATCCGCAGCGCATCCTGCTGGACGCCTAAGCGTTAAAAAAATGAAGCGGGGGTCGGCAGTGTGTCGGCTCCCGTTTTTTACTGTATTACAAGACAAAGGAATGAGATCGATATGAGCGATAATTTTGACGTTGTTGTCATCGGCGGTGGCCCCGGTGGATATGTCTGCGCCATTCGTGCTGCACAACTGGGTTTGAAAACAGCTATTGTGGAAAAACGCGGCAGTCTGGGCGGAACTTGTTTGAATGTGGGCTGTATTCCGGCCAAGGCCTTGCTGCAATCCACGCATCTTTATGAAATGGCCGCCCATGAAATGGCGGAACACGGCATTAACGTCACGCCGAAACTTGATCTGGATAAAATGATCGACCGTAAAGAAGCGGTTGTGAAACAATTGACGCAAGGCGTTGAGTTCCTGATGAAAAAGAACAAGGTCAAATACCTTGTGGGTGAAGGCAAAGTTACGGCGGCTGATGAAGTAACTGTTTCTTTGAATGCGGGCGGTGAAGACGTTTTGAAGACGGAAAACATCGTGATCGCAACCGGATCTGATGTGGCATCCTTGCCGTTTTTGGAAATTGACGAAAAAGTTATGATGTCATCAACCGGGGCAATGGAATTGCGCAAAGTCCCGAAAAAGCTTGCTGTTATCGGCGGTGGGGTGATCGGTCTCGAACTGGGTTCCGTCTGGAACCGTCTGGGCGCAGAGGTCACGGTTATTGAATTTATGGATCAAATCCTGCCCGGTATGGATGGTGAAGTCCGCAAACAAGCCCAACGTATCTTGAAAAAACAAGGTTTGAATTTCAAACTGGCGACCAAGGTCACGGCTGCGAAGAAAACCAAAACATCTGTTACCCTGACAATGGAACCGGCCAAAGGCGGAGATGCAGAAGAACTTAAGGTCGATGCCTGCCTTGTTTCCATCGGTCGTCGCCCTTATACCGATAACCTCGGTTTGGCGGAAGTCGGCGTTGAAATGGACGAGCGCGGCTTTGTCAAAGTAGATCACGATTTGCAAACCAATGTTGCCGGGATCTTTGCGGTTGGTGACGTTATCGGCGGTTTGATGCTGGCGCACAAAGCCGAAGAAGAAGGCGTTGCGGTTGCTGAAATGCTGGCAGGTCAATCCGGTCATGTAAACTATGATGTTATTCCGGGTATTGTTTACACGCACCCGGAAATCGCAAGCGTGGGCCGTACGGAAGAAGGTCTGAAAGCAGACGGGATCGAATATAAAGTTGGCAAGTTCCCCTTCCAGGCCAATGGTCGTGCGTTGGCCAATGGCGACAGTGAAGGCTTTGTCAAAATTCTGGCAGACAAGAAAACGGATCGTGTTCTGGGCGCCCATATCATTGGCCCGTCCGGCGGTGATCTGATTCAGGAAGTTGTACAGGCAATGGAATTTGGCGGGTCCAGCGAAGATATTGCACGGACATGCCACGGTCATCCGGGCTTACCCGAAGCGGTGAAAGAAGCGGCTTTGGCGTGTGATAAACGCGCTTTGCATGCCTAAGTCATCAGCTTAGAAATACAAGAAACGGCGTACTCTCTTTTGGAAGGTACGCCGTTTTTGTTTTTATGCCGTGACCTGTTGGCGCAGCATGTCAAATTCTTCAGCGAAAGACTGTTCCAGTTTTTTAATGTCGTCTTCGCTCAGGTCTTCCATCATCACGCAGGTCATCGTCAAGTGGGCGGAACCATCCGGCAGTGTTACAACACGGGATGGGAAAGGATGCAGTGTATCCTTGCTTGAACCGCCATACATATCAATCACACCGCTTTGTGCATCGGCTTTGATATGGAAATAACTTTCCCCCATCGGGCCGTGAATGCGATAAACATCGCCGTCTTTTTGAATGGAGTGACAATAATTGATGGCCCATTTGGGCAAATTTTCCGGTGTTGAGAGAAAGTTAAACAATTTTTCCGCACTGACATTCACAGTGAGAGACTTAGAGTTGACGTACATTTTGAACTCCTTCTGTACGAGTTGAACTGTTCTTATCTTACTGCCATACTCCTGACATCTAGCTGTCAGGAGACTTGTGCTAAAGTGTAAAAATGATGAAACGAACCGAACGTCTGATAAAAATCACCACCTTGTTACAAGGGCGCCGTGGGGCGGTGACGGCTGACTATATTGCGCAGGAATGTGAAGTCAGTGTGCGCACGATTTATCGCGATATTCAGGAATTGATGCGCAGCGGTGTGCCAATTTCAGGTGAGGCCGGTGTCGGCTATATTTTGGACGCAGGCTACCATTTACCGCCGCTGAGCTTTGATATTGAAGAGATCGAAAGTCTGGTTTTAGGGATGGCGATGGTTTGTAACTGGACAGATGATCGAATGGGGCGTTCGGCGCGCAGTGCCTTGGATAAAATCAAAAATGCCTTGCCTGCCCCCTCCCTTGAAAAGCTGCATGGAACGGCCCTGTTTTCCTTTCAAAGTGCCATTCATGTCCCGTGGACGGTTGATTTCTCTGCATTGCGGCTGGCGATTCGGGAGAAATATAAAATTGAAATTGACTATGTGGATGAAAGGAAACAGACATCGGTGCGCACTGTTCGCCCCTTGGCGATGATTTTCCTCGGCCCGATTTGGTTATTGTGCGGTTGGTGTGAGCTGCGCCGTGATTTTCGGAATTTCCGAATTGACCGCATCCAAGAATTGCAGATTTTGACAGATCGTTTTCGCGATGAACCGGGAAAAGGTTTGAATGATTATCGAAATGGCGTTCATTGTGATGAATTGGGCAAATAGAAAATTATCCCGCATGGACGCAATTGCGCCCGCTTTTCTTCGCATCGTATAGGAAGCGATCAGAAAGATTGATTAAATCATCCAGACTTTCGGTGGATTGCCACGTAATACCGACACTGATTTGTACGCTCAGTTCGTGGTATTCGTAGGTGAAGATCGTTTCTGCAATGACATCGCGCAGGGTTTCGAAGGTTTCGATAACATCTTCGGTATCCTCGCGATACATCAAGACACAGAATTCTTCGCCACCGAAGCGGGCGACGACCCCTTTGTTTTTGAAATAGTGATCAATTTTCTTGGCAACAGCCGTTAAGACAAAATCTCCGGCATCATGGCCGAAACTGTCATTGATTTGTTTGAAATGGTCCACATCAATCATGGCAGCAATCAAATAACCGTCACTTTTTTGGGCTTCTTTGAACATTTCCTGGCCACGGTCGTACAAATAACGTCGGTTGCGAACGCCCGTTAAATAATCGGTGATCAGTGAGTCTTTGAGGGCATTGATATATTCCAGCATTTCAATGTTCTGGGAAATGCGACAGAAAAATTCTTCGTTCAAGAAAGGTTTGGTAATGAAATCATTGGCACCGATCTTAATGAATTTTGCTGAAAGAGCATGGTTGCCGTAAGTTGAAACCCCAACGATCGATAATTCACGCTTTGAATAATGTGTACGGATTTTTTTGGTCAGTTCAAACCCATCAAGGTTCGGCATGTTATAATCTGTAATAACCATCATAATATCGGGGTTTGCATCAAGAACTTTCAGGGCTTCCAGACCATCAAAAGCCTCTAAAACCTGAAATTTATACCGATGAAGCAGTCCGCGCATCTGATATCGGGCTGTTTTGGAATCATCAACCAGCAAAACTTTAATAAATTGGTTGAGGTAGATGCGTTTCACCGTTGAAATGACATATTCAATGCTGGCAGGGCTGTCTTTGACGACATAATCGATAATGTTTTTTTGCATCAGGTCATCGCGAATTTCCTCGTTGAAATGACCGGAAAAAACAATAGACGGGATAGGCTGCGAGATGACGTATTCGACGATTTCCCCGTTGGGGGCATCGGGTAAGTTCAAATCAAGCAGGGCCAGGAAAAAGGTATTTCCGCGTTCTTTTAAAATGGTGGTGGCCTGTTTGAAGGTTTCAGCGCAAAACACATTGCAGTTGAGTTCTTTCTCCAACTGGCTTTTGAGAACGCTGCGATAAAATTTCGCATCTTCCACGAGGAGAATATCAATTTTTTTGTCGAAATCTGTCATAAAGTTATGGCCTGCGTCTATGCGGTGACAAAGCAGCCTTTACGGGCGGCTTGGCTTTCAAGAGTGCGTTTTGTATCATCAAGAAGATCTGCATATTTACCGGGTGAGGCAATACAGAGCATACCGCTGACATCGACGCTCAGATGCTGTTTTCCAAACCGAAAGTCACGGTTGATGATATGGCGGTGCAGAGTTTGCATTTCTTCAACAAAATTATTGGGTTGGTCGGTTGCGCATAAGAAGCAGAACTGGCTGCCGCTGTAGCGCACGACGAGTGGGGAGGTCCGGTTGAAATGACGTTCAAATTCCCGCGCCATCATAAACAGGATAGCATCACCGCCATCATTGCCGTGAGACTCGTTAAAGGCTTTGAAATCATCAAGTTCAAAAAAGGCGCAGGCGAGAGACAGGTTATTTGTTTCGGCCGTTTGACAGGTTCTCTCATATTCTTCTTCCAGAAAACGGCGGTTTTTTAGCTGGCTAACCAAATCGGTATGGACAAGTTCATCCAGTTTATGCACCTTTTCCAAAGCATCCATATTCAAGGTGATACGGCAGAAAAATTCTTCAGTGAGAAAGGGTTTGACGAGAAAATCACTCGCCCCGGCTTTTAAAAATTGTGCCGACAGGGTCTGGTTGCCATATGCCGATACCCCGATAATACAAACCTGATCACGGTTTTTTTGCGCCCGGATTAATTTACAAAGCTCGGTACCCTGCATATCCGGCATATTGTAGTCGCAGATGATGAGGCGAATATCGGGGTTTTCGTTGAAAACGTTAAGGGCTTCATGGCCTTTGCTGGCACAAAGCACTTTGAAATTAAAGCGTTTCAGCAAGGTTTCCATATGCTTGAGTGCGACACGCGAGTCATCGACAACCAAGGCGCAACAGGTGCTGTTTTTGAAATAACGATCGACCATATTAAGGACGTAGTTCAGGCTGGCAGGGCTGTCTTTAACGACATAGTCGATCACGCTGGGATGTTCCAGCATATCGCGCACGGCTTCGCTGAAATGACCGGAAAAAATAAGGGATGGCACACCCATGCCCGTTACGATATCGACAATTTCACCATCAGGGGCATCGGGCAAATTGAGGTCCAAAAGTCCCAAATCAAAATGTTTATTGCTGTTGGTCAGTTGTTCGACAGCTTCGCTATAAGTTTCGACAGCCGTCACATTGTAGCCGAACTTGGTTTCTATCTGTGATTTTATGATATTGCGAAAAAATTTCGCATCTTCTACCAATAGGATCTCGGCCATTTTTTATGTCTACTCAATTATTATTTGGTCTTCTTTCAAGGTAGCGAAACTTTACTTGCTTCGCAATTGATAACTCTGTGTTGGGTTATGGAAAGAAGAATGGGTCAGGACAGCTTGTCGAAAGGAATGGTTAAGTTGTCGCGCGCGCTATCCATGCGTTCGTGTGGGCCTTTGGGCCGGGTCGGCATATCTTGTTCATCGACTTTCTCAGGATACCAGTCTTTCATATAGGAACGCGCGTTGGCAACGTCTTCTTTTTGCAGGTCGTCGTCGTAATCGCGGGGATCATATTCCTGAAATGTCGGGTCATCATCCTGTGCGCCGTCTTCTTCTGCCATTTTTGCCAGACGGTCAAAGGTGGTGAGGGAGTGATATAAATCCGGGTCCATATCTTCACGGTGCGGGCGACAGGTCCAGAGCAGTAAGCCAGCAGGCAATCCCGCGAGCAACCAGCCGGGGAGTTGCAGGACCGTGGCAATAAAAAACTTTAAGAGGGCCGAATCATAATGATGTTTGAAGGCAATCCATTTGCCGGGGGCAAGGGTGAGCAACAAATCGTTTGCAGAGGTAAACAGACTATGACGGGCCAACGTGGCTTCGGCGGCGGCTAAAAGAAAAGCCAAGGCAAAAAAGCCCCAACCCAGTAAAAAACCGAGCTTTGCGGCCAAGTTGATTTGCTGTGAATGACGGGGCACGCCTTTATCCTTTAAAAACCATCGAGAAAACCAGACTGCTGACAAAGTCTCTAAACTGTCATCCCCGACCCTGATCGGGGATCCATGTTTATCGCATGAGCAATATTTAACTCATTGATTTTAAATGGATCCTGCACTTGATGCGGGATGACGGTTTTTGCTTGGCGAGTTATCCAAAGCACTTTGTCAATAACCTGAAAACTCTCTTACTTTCTTTCATACCATATTCGGTATGAATGTTTGAAAGATTTATTGAAGGCCCGCAGTGTGCGCGATGACGGTTTTTAAAGGTGTTTGTTGTTCTCTATCGCTTGAGATTAGCGCATGAGATATTTTTCGATGAAGGCGTCGATATCATTGGGGGTCATACCGCGTTTTTTCAGGTCCTTGCGAATGGAATTAATGTCCACGTTCGGATAGGTGTGGCAATCTTCGATCTGGTTGGTTTTGGCATCGATAATGCGGAAATCGTAGGCCATTTTTTCGCTGCGATAGACATCATATTTCAAAATCTGGTCAACAGAGTTGTCGGGCAGATACGTCAGGATTGTCGGTTGCAGGTCGTACAGGTCAGTCGGTTTGCAGTAATCGGCAGAACAGATGATGACTTCATCGCCTTTTTGACAGGTGCGCGCTGCCGCGCCATTGAGAATACAGCATTTGGATCCCGGTTCCCCATAGATGACATAGGTGGAAATGCGTGCACCGCTCTGTTTATTCCAGATATCGACGAATTCCATCGGGTAAATACCAGCCAGTTCGCACTGTTCCGGGTCCAGCGTAATGGAACCGTGGTAGTTCAGGTCAGCCCCGGTGACGCGAATGCCATGTAACTTGGCGCGTACAACTTTCATCATAGTCGTCAGCCTTAAACATTTAAAAAAAGGTACAGGCTTTATAACGATTTTAAGCCTGCGAGCCAGCATTTTTTAGCATATTGAGCGCAGAAGTTATATATTCTTTAACTCTCCAGACGCTACCCATATAAGCGGATAAATTTATAGAGCGGGATATTTTATGGCATTGATGCGATCCATAGCGACGGTCGGCGGCTTTACGATGTTGAGCCGTATTCTCGGTTTTGTCCGCGATATTCTGGTTGCGGCCATCTTGGGGGCTGGTCCGGTTGCGGATGCGTTTTTTATCGCGTTTAAATTTCCCAACGTTTTTCGCCGCCTGTTTGCCGAAGGGGCGTTCAATGCGGCTTTTGTGCCGTTATTTGCCGGAAAACTGGAAGAAGAAAATGGTGCGAAGGTTGCCAAGGCGTTTGGCGAACAGGCCTTTGCCTTTCTCTTTTGGGTTTTGCTGGCCTTATTGATTGTGATGGAACTTTCCATGCCGTGGGCGATGCGTCTGTTTGCCCCCGGTTTTATGAATGACCCGGCAAAATTTGATTTGGCGGTTCACCTGACCAGAATCACCTTTCCTTATTTATTATTTATCTCATTGGTTTCCTTGATGGCCGGGGTGCTGAATTCACTTAATAAATTCGCTGCCGCTGCCGCCACGCCCGTTTTGTTAAACATTTGCCTGATCGGGGCCATTTTGGGCCTGACCCCTTATCTGGAAACACCAGGTCATGCCTTGGCCTGGGGGTTGTTCGGGGCCGGAATTATTCAGTTTATCTGGATGTTCTGGAACGCTGTAAAAAATAAAATGGGCCTAAAACTGGGCTGGCCACGCTGGAATGCGGATGTGAAAACAATGGTGATGCGCATTATTCCGGGGGCTGTCGGTGCGGGGATTTATCAGATCAATATGCTGGTCGATATGATCATTGCGACCTTGTTGCCAACGGGATCCATTTCTTTTTTATTTTACGCAGATCGGATCAATCAATTGCCGTTGGGGGTGGTCGGGGTCGCGGTGGGCACAGCCCTTTTACCGATGATGTCGCGTCAGTTACGCGGCGGTGATGAAACCGGCGCGATGAACAGTCTGAACCGGGCCTTGGAATTTTCCCTGCTGCTGACCTTGCCGGCGGCTGTGGCCTATATGGTGATTGCGGACCCGATTGTTTCTATCCTGTTTGAACGCAAGGAATTTGTCGCCAGTGACACGCAAGCTACCGCAGCGGCCCTGTTTGTCTATGCCTTGGGTTTGCCTGCCTATGTGTTGAACAAGGCACTGACACCGGGCTTTTTTGCCCGGGGCAATACGAAAACCCCGGTGAAAATTGCGGCGGTGTGTATGGTGGTGAATATTGCCTTTAACCTGCTTTTGATGGGACCGTTTTTGCATGTCGGTCTGGCGATGGCAACGGTGATTTCCGCATGGGTCAACACGTTATTATTGGCAATTTTTTTACGCAAAAACGGTTATTTGACCTTGGATAGCCGACTGAAGAACCGGGCAGGGCGTATTGTTGGCGCCTGTCTGGTCATGGCAGCGGCTTTGTATGGATTGACCCTGTTGTTACAGGCTGAATTGGTGGGATCGCAACTCCTGCGAATCCTGTCTTTATGTGCTTTGGTCGGGGTTGGTTTGCTGTCTTATTTTGCCAGTGTCTTTTTATTCGGTGCGGCACGATGGAGCGAGGTAAAATCCATGATGCGCAGACAATAGGCCAATAGTTCAAACCCTATAGCTGCAGGTTGCATATCATTGTATTTATTGCAATTATTTTGCACATTTATGAACTTATTTTTTCAGTTATCTTATTGAATTGACAAAAGAATCCTCTGAGACCATCAGGTAGGGCAACCGTCGTTACAAGGCGAGTCTCTGCTGAAGGTGAATAGAATGAGTTCTGATCGTATTTCAATTGCCCATCGTATCTATGTCGGGTTTGGTTTTTTAATTATGGCGCTTCTGGGGTTGGGGGCGTTTGCAACCTTTCAATTTGATGAAATGGCAGGATCGACAGAAACAATTGGCGAGAAGATTACCCTTGTCGGGGAGGCCAATGAATATGCATTGCGTCTTCAGGAACTTTCCGATGCGATTCTGCTTTATGCCCAGTCACAGAAGCCACAGGATCGTGCGACTGTAGATCGCCGGCTGGAGACAACCAAGGCAACGGAAGAACGTTTTATTCGTCACTTGGCAGAAAAGGGCCAGCAGGCGGATTCCGACAAAGTGGCACAATATTCCAAAGCCTATAAAGAAACGCTTGGCTCTTTGTTATTGCGGATTGAAAATATCGGGGCTTCGGCTGATATGATTTTGATGGGGGCGAATAAGCTGACGCTATCGGCCCCCGAACTGTCGGAAAAACTGGATACGATTGCATTGGAAAAGCCGGAATATGCCGGCCTTTCTTTAATGGCGCATAAAATTATGACGACATCGGCAAAAGCTTTGGTGGAAACCATGACCTATGCCATTAAACCATCAGATAAGACCTTACAAAATGCCCGGAATGCAACGACCGCTCTGGATAATGCCCTAGGCGAAACCAAAACGGAAATGAAGGGTCTGTCGCGCCGGGATTTGAAGCCTTTGAAATTTTTAGGTCGGGATAATGATCTGTTGAAACAGGGATATATACAGTTTCAGGGATCTAATCTGGGTTTGATCAATTCTTTTAATGCCTATCGTAGTGAAATTGAAAAAACAATGGCAATGGCCGACAGTATCCGTCGCACAGCCATTGAAGAACAGAATCAGACGACATCTGCGGTCAGTGAGGCTTCTGCCAGCACAATTACCAGTTATGTCCTTACAATGAGTGTTGTTGCGCTCATTGCTGTTTTACTGGGGATTGTGATATCGCGCAGCATTCTGGGACCGTTGCATCGGGTGACGCAGGATATGCGCCTTTTAGGCGAAGGCAATACCGAGATTGAAGTGGTGGACCGCCAACGCCGGGACGAGGTTGGCACGATGGCAAAAGCTGTTGTTATTTTCCGCCAAAACGCACTGGATGTGGAAAATCTGACCCAGCAACGTCTGGAAGATCAGAAGAAGGAAGAAGAAAAACGCAGTGCGTCCCTGTTTGCAATGGCCGATACCATTGAATCGGAAACTGGCGTGGTGTTGGAAAAAGTCGCCAATCATACCAAGGAATTATCACGTGCGGTCGGGACGATGTCGGGTTCTGCTGAACGGGTGTCAGCCCAGGCCGGTGACATGGCCCGTGAGGCCCAGGAAGCACACAGTTTGGCACAACAGGTGGCACAGGCGGCGGATAATCTGGCCCTGAGTATTGAAGATATTTCTTCCAAAGTGGGCCGACAGCGCGATATTGCCGATACCGCCATGACACAGGCACAAAATTCCACTCGTTTTGTACAGGTTTTGAGCAAGGCAACCGATGATATCGGCAGCGTGGTTGCCATTATCAGTGATATTGCCGCCCAAACCAATATGCTGGCCTTAAACGCGACAATTGAGGCGGAACGGGCTGGCATTGCCGGGAAAGGATTTGCCGTTGTGGCGTCCGAAGTGAAACAACTGGCAACGCAAACATCCAAGGCAACGGCACAAATTGCCACGCAAATTAACGGTGTACGCAATGTGACCCGTGATTGCGTGAAATCGATTGAGGAGATTAACGGCATTATCAATGATATGGCCAATATCTCCAGCGAGGTTTCACACAGTGTGGACGGTCAAAGTGCAGCGACCCGTCAAATCACCACCAGCATACAGGAATCATTCAAGGTTTCAGAACGTTTGAATCATCAAGTAAACAACGCTTCTTCTGAAATGCAGGATGTGCGTGCGTTAAGCGATAACCTCGGTTTGGTCTCCAGAAATGTGTCTTCTATGGTGGAAAGCCTGCAAATGTCCTTGAATACGGCAATCCGTACCGCATCGAATGCCTTGAACGATAGTGACAAGGCTTTTGTGATGAAGAAAAATATCAATGTGACCTTGAAAGGCCCGGGCGGGGTTTTGCGTTCTAAATTGCATGATATTTCCAACAACGGCTTTGCCCTGGTTCCGGCCTTGGATGTGCGCATTGCAGAAGAGTATGAAGCCAGCATTGACGGCATTGACGGGACATATACGGTCGAAATCCTCAGCAAGCGCGGGGCACAATCGCCAAAAACCCGCATTCGTTTCGTTGGGGATATGGAAGAACGCGCAGATGTCGTGAGCTATGTTATGAATATGTGGGCGGATCATTTGCGTAGCGAAATTCTGGGTGGCTCCGATGTTATTGCCTTTTCCGATTATCAAAATGCGGCGGAATAACGCTTTATCTTGACCCTGTTCATCGTGCATTGCATAACAATTGCTTCTTTGAGCAGGGGCGTCTCCACAGCGTCCCATTGTAAACTTTTTTGAAAGCGGGACACATCCAATGGATCGCATTTTTTCAGGCGTTCAGCCTTCCGGTAACCTGACACTTGGCAACTATCTTGGGGCCATTCGCAACTGGGTGAAATTGCAAAACGATTATGAATGCATTTTCTGTGTTGTGGATATGCATGCCATAACTGTCTGGCAAGACCCGGAAAGCCTGCGCCGTGCAACGCGCGAAGTTGCCGCCGGGATGCTGGCATCCGGTGTTGATCCTAAACGCAATATTATTTTCAACCAGTCGTCTGTTTCCGGGCATGCGGAACTGGGCTGGATCTTCAATTGCGTTGCGCGTCTTGGATGGCTAAACCGTATGACGCAGTTTAAGGAAAAAGCAGGCAAGCATAAGGAAAATGCCTCCTGCGGTTTGTATGTCTATCCGAACCTGATGGCCGCTGATATTTTGCTTTATAAGGCAACGCATGTGCCGGTGGGTGATGATCAGAAACAGCATCTTGAGCTGGCCCGTGATATTGCGCAAAAATTCAATAATGATTTTGGCAAAGAGGTTTTCCCGCTGCCTGATCCGATGATTTTCGGGACAGCGACACGGGTGATGTCCTTGCGTGACGGCACAAAGAAAATGTCGAAATCCGATCCGTCGGAATATTCACGCATTGGCATGACGGATGATGCCGATACAATCGCCTTGAAAATCCGCAAAGCCAAAACCGATCCGCAGCCGGTACCGGAAACGGTTGAGGCGTGCGAAGATCGCGCAGAAGCGAAAAATCTGATGAACATCTATGCGGCCCTGAGTGATCTGGAACTCAAAGATGTTTGTGCCCAATATGGTGGTCAGTCTTTTGCTGATTTCAAAAAGGCATTGACCGAGGTTGCCGTGGATAAACTGTCCCCGATCAGTCAGGAAATGCAGCGTTATATGGATGACCCGGCACAGGTAGATGCCATTCTGCATGACGGCTCAGAACGCGCACGTGCCTTGGCCGAACCGGTGTTGAAAGAAGTCAAAGAGGTTGTCGGTTTTCTACAGCCGTAATTGATGAAAATTCATTTAACAAAAAGGCGGGAAAATATGTTTCCCGCCTTTTTTGTGTTTGAAAACTCAGCCAAAAATAAGACTGCGTCCGAAAACCATGAATAAAATCAGGAAAATCATGCCAAAGACATAAAAAGGCAAATTGCCATCGCTTAAGAGTTTGGCAAAGATATCGCGTGGATTCCAGATCATACGCCCCTCCAAATTTTGCCAGTCTGTAAAGAGTCTTTATATTAGCAAATTGTGAATAAGTCGAGTTATTTTTGGCGTGTGGATAGCCAGATCCCGCAGACAATCAGGGCAATGCCGACAAAATGGAAGTTTTGTAGCCCTTCGCCTAAAAGGATCATGCCCAATATTGCCCCGAATATGGGCATGAGGTAGAGGAAAACACCGGCCGTGTTGGCCCCGACCAGTTCAACCCCCCGGTTCCAGCACAAAAAAGAGAGAACGGACGGGAAAAGACCGATATAGGCAAAGGCGATGAGGGTATGTTGGTTGAGCTCAAACGTGGCCCCTGTGGACAGTTCCCAGCCATAGGCGGGCAAAAGGACGATGACACCGCACAAGACCATCGCCAATGTAAAGGCAAGGCGGGAAAGGCCGGTTGGTGCCTTGGCCAATAAAACCGAATAGATTGACCAGACAAAAACCGCGATGAGGATTAACAAATCACCGGGGTTCAATTCCAATTGGGCCAAGGTGGCAAGGTCACCTTGTGTAATGACCCAGCTTACCCCGATCATAGACAGGGCAATACCGATACCGGCAAGCTTGCTGATGCCTTTTTTCAAAATCAGGATGGAAAAGAACAGGGTTGCCACTGGCATTCCAGCCTGAATAAGCGAGGTATTGACCACCGTGGTGTAATGCAAACCCCAGTATAGCAACGTGTTGAAAGCCGAAATACTCAGAAGTCCCTGAACGGCGATATAAGGCAGATTAGCCCGAATAATATGGAAATCGCGCAAAAAATGTTTCAGGCAGATCGGCAGAAGAACAAGGGCCGCAATGACCCAACGCCAAAAGACCATCGCAACAGGCGGCAGATCGGTTGCATAAGCCCGCCCGACAACTGAATTGCCCGCCCAGAACAGGACGGCGAGGCTCAGTAAAATGTAGGGATGGGTCAGGGTTCTCAACACGATGGGCCTACGGATTATAAATAGAAAAAAGACTGTGCTCAGGCCCCTTACGCTATGAGCTGAGCGGATAAAAAGCAACTGTGGTTACTGCTTAGATTAGAGAATAGCGGCAATGCGTTTGAAAGCTTCGTCCACAATGTCTTGTTCATGTACAAGAGCCACGCGGATATAGGCTGTACCGGGATTTTCACCGCTGTCATCTGTTTTGGCGAGATATTCACCGGGCAGGATACGAACCGCGCATTTTTGCCAGATTTCAAGCGCGGCGTCTTCGCCATTGGCCCAACGTTCGCGGACATCCAGCCATAAGAAAAACCCGCCTGCGGGACGATAAAAACCCAGACGGTTTCCCAGATGGTGTTCGGCAGCATCGATTTTCATTTTATAAAGGCGGCGATTTTCAACAACGTGGTCATCATCGTTCCACAAGGCGGTACTGGCGGCTTGCAAGGGCAGAGGCAGAGAAGCCCCGCCATAATTGCGCAAGCCAATGAAGGCCTTGATCAAGGCCGGATCCCCTGCAACAAAACCGGACCTGAGACCGGCTGCGCTGGATCGTTTAGAAAGGGAATGAAAAACCAGCAAGTTCTTAAGGGATCCAGTTTCCTGTGCCACTTCCAAGGCCCCGCGCGGTTTTTCTCCATCATAAAGTTCGGCGTAACATTCATCCATCAACAGCGTGAAATCATGTTTGCGCGCCAAGCTCAGGGCGTGACGCAGATAATCGATATCAGCGACCATGCCTTGCGGGTTACCTGGTGAACAGAGGAACAGCAAAGTGGTTTTGGCCCATGTTTCATCCGAAACCGCATCCAGATCGGGCATAAACCCATTTTCCGGCCCGGCAGGGAGATAGACGGGGGTGGCTTCGTTCATCACGGCCGCCCCGACATAGACCTGATAGAACGGATTGGGAACCAGTACGAGGGGCTTTTCTTCCCCCTTGGCGGCGCGTTCAATCATCAGATTGCCAACCATGAACAAGGCTTCGCGTGTGCCGCAGACGGGCAATACGTTTTCAAGATTGAGGAAATCGTCTTTCAGATTATATCGACGGTTTAAAAAACCCACGATGGCCTGATTGAGTTCCGGTGTCCCCGCAATAGGGGGATATTTATTCCAGAGATGCGCGTGTGCGTTTACAGCATCTTGCAACAAGGCCGGCGGTTGGTGTTGCGGTTCCCCGATCGACATGGTGAGGGGGGCAAGATCGGCCGGTGTGTCGTGATGATCCAACAGATCGCGCAAGCGCTGGAATGGATAGTCGCTCAGCAGGGATAAAGAAGAATTCACCATGACGATAACCTTTTATGCAATCAATTTTGCCCTCTTATATCGGGCAAGTTTCGTGACAGGGCAAGCCCGATTAGCAAAAACACGACGATAATTGCCATGCCTGCGCGTTGGGAGTTGAAAACATCGCTGAGTAATCCGACCATCAAGGGTCCCATGAAGGCGGTTGCCTTTCCCGACAAGGCGTAAAGACCGAAGAGTTCGGTTCGAATATGTGCGGGGGCGGCTTGGCTTAAATAAGTCCGGCTGGCGGCTTGGGCCGGGCCGACGAACAGGCCGAGGCTTAGGCCCAAAATCAGGAAATGATTTTTATCGACCACGATCAAAGTTCCAAGGCCCAGTAAAACAAGGGCGCTCACACTGATCAGGATAACCCGTTTTGGTCCCCATTTATCGTCCAATCGACCAAAAAGGGCGGCGCCGATCCCGGCAGTTACATTGATGCCAATGCCGAAAATAATCAGTTCATTAAACGACATATGAAAGGTTCCGGCTGCGTAAATGCCGCCAAAGGCAAATAAGGTGTTCAGCCCATCGGTGTAAATCATACGCGCGATGAGAAAACGGAAAATGTCTTTATAATCGCGCCATTGTCGCAAGGTGGCCCATAAGGTGCGCAACCCGGTTCTGGTCGCTTGCCCCAAACTTGCCTGCGCTGGTTTATCCGGCACGAATAGAAAAAGCGGCAAGGCAAAAACAAAATACCACAGGGCAACGAATGGCCCGGATATGCGCAGATGTTCGGCCTGTTCTTTATCCAGTCCAAACAAGGGCGGGTTGGCTTGAACAAACAGGACAAGCACCAAGGCCAGACCGAGAAGCCCCCCAAGATACCCCAACCCCCATGCATAACCTGAAAGACGACCCTCAGCGCCCGGTCGGGCCAGTCCGTGCATCATGGCATTGTAAAACACCATTGCCATTTCAAACCCGAAAGTGGCCAGCCCGACACAGATTAAAACCCATAAAATAACGCTTTCGTTCGGTGTGGCATACCAAAGCAACGCTGAGGGCAGAATGCAAAGCAGGGAAAAAACAAAAATCCACGGTTTGCGCCGTCCGCTATGATCGGCAATGGCGCCAAATATCGGGGCGCACAGGGCGATGAGAAAGGCGGCCGCCCCGGTGGCATATCCCCACAAGGCGGTGCCGCTGATTTCATCGACGGCAATTCCCTTGGTAAAATAAGCGGCAAAGACAAAGGTGGTGACAACCGTAGGAAAGGCAGAATTGGCAAAATCGAACAAAGCCCATGAAAATCTTTGGAAATTTGTTACAGCCATCTGGATTTACTTTCAAAAAAATGGAATGATGTCACGATTATGATGTCATTTTTGCTTAGATATAAAAAAGGCTTTTCCCTTTTCTTACATCGTTTCTTATGTGCCACAGTATTGTTTTTTGGCACATTTGGACAGGCTTTTTCTGAGCAAGCGCCCATCCGGTTGGTGACGTCTGATTTGACACCTTACAGCATTGAAAAAGGAATCCAGCCGGGCATTTTTGTAGAACTTGTGCAAGAAGCCATGCGGCGTTTGGGGCGTACGGTAAAAGTGGAATTTTATCCGTGGACACGGGCGCAGAAGATTGCCGAACAGCAGGATAACGTTATTCTTTTTCCATTAGCCCGCACAGCCCCGCGCGAAGACCAGTATCAATGGCTCATGCCGGTTGCCCCAATGGAGCTTGTTTTTGTCAGTGCACAGGATCGACCGGTTGACCTGATGAAGGCTCGAAAACTGGGTCGTATAGCCGTTCAAAAAAGTACACCGGCGGAAGCTTATCTGGTGGAACAGGGGTTCACCAACCTGCGGGCTTTCCCCAAAGCGGCCTCAACCAATATCAAGCTATTGGTGCGCGCTCGGGTGGATGCGTGGTTTACAGCCAAGGGATTTGCGCAATATCTCATTAAACAGACGGGTGAAACCAATTTGCAAATTGGTCCGGTGATTGATCAGTCGTTTTTTTATGTGGCAGCATCCAGAAATTTCCCCGAAGATTTATCTTGGGAATTACGCCGTGTTCTAAACAAATTGGCTCAGGACGGGACGTTGTCCAACATCCTGAGCCGCTATCGTTAAGTTTGATCAGTCAAAGACAATGTTCGGACCTTTGTTGCCGTTCATTTGTGCCATGACCTTGAACCAGACTTTGTCGGCAATATCACGATAAGCCTTGGCATGTTCGCTGTCCGGTTCTTGTGTCACAATCGGGTGACCTTCATCCGAGGTTACGCGGATTTTGATATCCAGCGGAATTTCACCCAGGAAGTCTGCCCCTTGGGCTTCGGCGGTTTTACGTGCCCCGCCGTGGCTGAAGACGTCTGTGCGTTCCCCGCAATGCGGACAGGCAAAATAGCTCATATTTTCAACAATACCAAAGACCGGAATTTCCACTTTGCGGAACATGCTTAGCCCTTTGCGGGTATCAAGCAAGGCGACATCCTGCGGCGTGGATACGATGACGGAGCCTGTCAGCGGGACTTTTTGTGCCATTGTCAACTGAATGTCGCCTGTGCCCGGCGGCATATCGACAACCAGAATGTCCAGTTCGCCCCAGTTCACGTCACGCATCAATTGTTCAAGCGCCCCCATCACCATAGGGCCGCGCCAGATCATGGCAGTGTCTTCTTCAACCAGAAAACCGATGGACATACATTTGATCCCATGATTTTCCATCGGTTCCAGTCGTTTGCCATCGTGGCTGACCGGTTGGCCTGTGATTCCTAACATACGCGGGATGCTGGGGCCGTAGATATCGGCATCCAGCAGGCCAACTTTTAAGCCTTTGCCTGCCAGGGCCAAGGCGATATTGACTGATGTGGTGGATTTCCCCACACCGCCTTTGGCAGAAGAAACCGCAACAATGGATTTCACGCCGGGCATCAGGGGCAGGCCGGCTTGCGGATTGCCGCGCGGGGCCTGTTGTTGCGGCTGGGCCGGGCGTTCCGCCGTTAAAACCGCTGTGACACTGAGAACACCGTCAAGGGCATGAACAGCCTGTTCGGCGGCTTTACGAACCGGTTCAAAATCCTTGGCTCGCTTTGGATCGCCGATATCGATTGTGAAGGCGATATGTCCATCTTTACTTTGCAGGCCGACAACCATTCCCGCAGATACGATATCAGTGCCATTGGCCGGGTCTTTGATTGTTTTAAGGGTCTCGAGAACTTTTTGTTCTAATTGGGCGGACATCCTTGAAATCTCCTTCACATCGGATAAATGTAATCTTTAACAGTTCGCACATTGCAAAAGCCGTAGCTGTCATATAAGACTGTTAGGTAGGTTTTGCCAAGTGCAACGGTCAATTGCCAAGTGCATTGATCAAATCGACCTTTGACGAACAGAGTATTAAAGGGAAAAACCCAATATGTCATGGAACAATCAGGGCGGCGGCCCGTGGGGCGGTGGTGGAAAAGACCAGGGCCCTTGGGGTCAGGGACCAAAACGACCCAATGGTGGTAACGGCGGCGGTGGCCCGACCCCGCCCGATCTGGAAGAAATGCTGCGCAAAGGCCAGGAAAGCATGAAGAAATTTATGCCCGGCGGTGCAGGTGGCGGGAAACTTATTGTTTTCGGCTTAATCGCTTTATTTGCGATTTGGATGGCAACCGGATTCTACAAGGTAGATTCAAAATCCCAAGGTGTGCAGCTTGTTTTCGGCAAGTTTGTCAAATCATCCCCTCCGGGTTTGCATTGGAATTTCCCATCTCCGATCGGTGATGTTTTCATTCCCGAAGTCACGACCGTGCGGGAAGTCGCCATCGGAACGGGTGTATCCAGCCTGAAGGGCGGCACCAGCGAAGGGATGATTTTGACCGGTGATCAAAATATCGTCGATGTAGAATATAAGGTTCTGTGGGTGATTAACGATGCGGCAAAATTCCTGTTTAATATCCGCGACCCGGAAACCACGGTACGTGCCGCCGCACAAAGCGCGATGCGTGAAGTGATCGGGCAACGTAGCCTTGCGGATGTAAACACCAAAGACCGGGATCGGGTTGCGACTGAAGCGCGCGATCTTATTCAGGCAATTTTAAACGAATATGACGCCGGTATTTCCATCCAGCAGGTCAACATGGCGAAGATTGATCCGCCTCAGGCTGTTATTGAGGCCTTCAACGATGTACAGGCGGCCCGTCAGGATAAAGAACGTAAACAAAACGAGGCCGAAGCCTATCGTAACCGTGTCGTTCCAACCGCACGTGGTGAGGCGCAGAAGCTTATTCAGGAAGCTGAAGCCTACAAAGAACGTGTGATCAAGGATGCGGAAGGTGAAGCTGATCGATTTAAATCGGTTTATGATTCTTATGTGGTCAACAAGGATGTGACGCGCGAACGTCTGTATCTTGAAACCATGCAAGATGTCTTAAGCAAGTCCGATAAGGTGCTTATTGATAATGAAAAAGGCAGTTCCGGTGTTGTGCCCTACTTACCTTTGCCGGAAATCCAAAAGCGTAAAGGAGGCCAGTAATGTCTAAGAAACTTATCGCAACATTAGTCTTGCTGGTTGGCTTCGGCGGTTTGCTGAGCGGAACCTTGTTTAAAGTGGCGGAACCTGTTCAGGCGATTGTATTCCAGTTTGGTGATCCGCGTCGTGTGATTACCGAGCCGGGCCTTGCGTGGAAAATTCCGTTCATTCAGGAAGTCGAATATTTCGACAAACGTATTCTGAACCTTGATCCGCAACCCGAAGAAATTCTGTTGGCGGACCAGAAACGTATTTTGGTTGATACCTATGCCCGTTATCGCATTATCGATCCGCTGAAATTTTTCCAGTCGGTTCGTTTTGAACGCGCGTTCGTTCAACGATTTGGCAGTGTTCTGAACGCGGCTGTTCGTGACTCGGTCGCGAAGGTTGAAATGATCGACCTGCTCTCTGACAAACGCATCGATGTGATGAACGAAATCGTTGAAAAAGTCCGCCAAGCGGCCCCGCAATACGGGGTGACCTTGGTCGATGTCCGTATTGGTCGTACAGACTTGCCGGCACAGATTTCCCAAAACGTGTTTGACCGGATGCGCACAGACCGTGTGCAGGTTGCCAACCGTCTGCGTGCGGAAGGTGAAGAGATCAAGCAACGCATCACGGCGGAAGCCGAGCGTGAGAAAACAGTCATTCTGGCCGAGGCACGTCGTGAATCCAACGTCCTGCGTGGTGAAGGTGATGCCCAGCGTAACCGCATTTTGGGAAGTGCTTATGGTCAGGATCCGGAATTCTTCCGTTTCTATCGTTCTATGGAAGCCTATCGTGAAGCGTTGGGCGAGGGAACTTCGATGGTTCTATCCCCTGATAGCGAATTCTTCACTTACTTCGGTAGCCGTAAGTAAGGGTAGATCTTCGATTATACCAATCTGAAAATCACCCCGCATGGGCACCCGTGCGGGGTGATTTGTTTTTATGGTTATTCCCAAATAAGAAGGGGTTTTGGTCTATGTCCGATTTCTTTACGGCGGTTGGTTTGGCGATTGCGCTGGAAGGCATTTTATACGCCTTGTTCCCGGATGGCATGAAACGCATGATGATGCAAATATTGGCCCTGCCGTCACAAAATATACGCAGCGCCGGTATCACGGCGGCGTTGATCGGGGTGACGTTGGTTTGGTTGATACGCGGGTAGCGATTTGTAACAGGTTGAAACACTGCGTTACAAAATTGCCCTAAGGGATCCACATTCCTTTGTCATATTCGGCAAAACGATGGAAGTCGCTTGCACATTTCCATCGAAAGGATACATTTAGGAAAACAGCTATATTAGGACAGAGGTGGTTAAACGAATGAACCAAGTAAAGAGAAGACCTCATGCGCAAGCCAAGGCGGTCAATCCGGCCTTGTGGATTATGGCAACGTTGACGGCGCTGGGACTGTTGATTGCCATGATGGCGCAATCCCAAGCGCGTTCGGCACCGGAAAGTTTTGCAGATCTGGCTGAAAAACTGCTCCCCGCCGTGGTGAATATCTCGACGACACAAACGGTGAGTGCCCACGGGCAAATGCCGGAAGGCGTACCGGATTTCTTCCGCGATTTTTTTGAACGCCGTGGCGGGCAAATGCCGCAACCCAACCCACGCCGCGCAACCTCGCTGGGTTCCGGTTTTGTGATTGATGCGGAAAAAGGCTACGTGGTGACCAATAACCATGTGATCAAAGATGCCGAAGAAATTAAAGTCATTTTGCAGGACAATACCGAACTGAACGCCAAGCTGTTGGGAAGTGATCCCAAAACCGATGTGGCCTTGCTTCAGGTTGATCTGAAAAAAGGCGTCAAACTATCGGCTGTCAAATTGGGTGATTCCGATGAGATCCGTGTCGGCGACTGGGTGGTTGCAATCGGCAACCCGTTCGGTCTGGGCGGTTCTGTGACAGCAGGGATCGTTTCGGCGCGTGGCCGTAACATTCAGGCAGGCCCTTATGATGATTTCATTCAGACCGATGCGGCCATTAACAAAGGGAATTCCGGTGGTCCGTTGTTTGATCTGGATGGAAATGTGATCGGGATCAATACCGCGATTTACTCGCCCAGTGGCGGGTCTGTCGGCATCGGGTTCTCCGTTCCGTCCAATATTGCGAAAAATGTGATTGCCGATCTGGCAGAATATGGACACACCCGCCGAGGTTGGCTGGGCGTGCGTATTCAAAACGTATCTGCGGAAATTGCAGAAAGTCTTGGCCTGACAGAAGCCACGGGTGCCTTGATTACCAGTGTTGCCGATGATGGACCTGCGCAAAAGGCCGGTATGGAAAAAGGCGATGTCATCCTGAAGTTTAACAACAAGGATGTCTCGGAAATGCGTAAACTGCCGCGTATTGTGGCAGAAACGGAAGTCGGAAAATCTGTCCCGGTGGAAGTCTGGCGCAAAGGTAAAATCGTTAAATTGAAGGCCAAAGTCGGTGAACTGGAAGTGGCTGAAAAGAACGGCGATGTTGAAAAACCGAAATTTGCCAAAACATCGGCAACGGTTGAAGAGCTTGGTTTGTCATTGGGTAGTTTGAATGACGAAATGCGCGCTCGTTTTAACCTGCCGGAAGAGGCCAACGGTGTGATCATTCTGGATGTGGATAACGAAGGCCCGGCGGCTGAAAAAGGGTTGCGAGCTGGTGAGTTGATTGTTGAAGCCAGTCAAAAAGAAGTCGCGAGCCCGGATGATGTCAAACAGGCTGTTAAAAAGGCGATGAAGGATGATCAAAAATCTCTGCTGTTGTTGATCGATGGTGAAGAAGGTTTGCGATTTGTCGCTGTAAAATTGGAAAAATAATCACCGATTGGGGTGATGAATTAGAAAAGGCCGGATACATAATTGTATCCGGCCTTTTTTCTATGGCGTAGATCCCTTGCGATTAAAAGGCGGGGTGCAGGCTTCCATTGAAATTCGACAAAACCAGATGGGAAAAATATTCCAATTATCGTGCTTGGTGGGTTGATAAATCAATCGGTTGCGAGTTGCGTTGGGCGTAATCTTGTACAGTGCGTCCCTCGCTGTCTTTTGCGCCCGCGTTGGCCCCGTATTGCACCAGAAGGTCAACCGTTTCTTGGGACGCATTTTCCGCCGCATACATCAATGCGGTTCGTGCGTTAAAGCGTAAATCTTCGGTTGTGTGCCGGGTGGTTACATTGGGGTTTGCCCCTTTTTCAAGAAGAAGACGGAGCGCCTCTTTCTTGTCGAATTGGGCGGCCGTCATTAATGCCGTTTTACCGATTTCATTTGTTTGTTGGCTGACGATGTTCTGTTCCAGAACATAGGCGAGCATATCGGTATGGAAGACAGCGAAATGAAGTAAAGGGTCCTGTTTTTTGCTATAGAACCAGATAGATGTATTTGGGTGTTGTGGGTTAAACGTGGGCAATCCCTTTTCCCATTCATCCAGTTGATAGGTGCCGTCTGTAATCTTCTGTATAATTTGCGCGGCGGGCTGTCTTGTTAAAAGGGCATGGCGCAAACTGTTGTTGAGGCATGTAATTTCGTCCCATTGCCCTTCGAAAGCCTGTGCCCAAAGCGCCTTACGTGCGGCTTGTTTTGCTTTGCCTTGCATCATATGGTGATGGGCTTGGTAATAGCGGGTCATGTCACGTTCGGCCTGCTGGAAAAGCGTTTTTGATTTTTGAAATTTTTGCCAGTTCCAAGGACTCATTAACGCCCATTTTTCCAAGGGGTAACGACAGTCTTTTGCTTGTGGTGTCGGGCTTAATTCATTGGGGAACAGGGCAATGCGATCCCATGTCAGGGCATTTGATCGGGCATGGGCAAACCGGATGGTGCCATCGCGCCCATAATCCCCGCTGAATTGGTCAATGAATTGGGCGTATCGGATCAAGCTTTGCGGGATCTGTTTTCGAAATTTTGCGCAATCTGTATTGGGGAAATATAAATCCATACTGCTGCCAAAAACGGGTTCGGACACATTTTTTAAATTGGGGTGTTTAAGAACGCGTTCGCAAGGAATGACCAGTTCTTCTGTCATCAAATCGATGCGACCATCCCCGGCAACGGATAGAAAGCGCAACCATTTGACCAGACTGTCGATGGTACCGTCGTAGGGTGTTGGTTGCTCAACGACTTCCTTAAAAAATTCAAAAAATCCCTGATTGCGGCCTTTGTCGCGAACCTGACGTTCCAAGTCTATAAAAATAAGTCGAATTTCAGAAATGATTTGTGGTGTTGGCGGGGATTGGCTCCCCAGATCAAGGGCGCGTTGCAGTTGTTCCTGAAATTTTTCTGCTTGTGGGCGCTGTGCTGCCACGGCGCCTGTGGTGGTGCAGGTGAGAAGCAGGCATAAAAACAAAAGTGTCCCCATTCTGCATTGAAAAGATAAACGCATTCAGGGCACCTTTCCTTATCTCAAGACGATTAACACGTCAGGTTTTGTTCCAGATGGTGTTCGACATCACGCAGAGATGGGAAGGTCACGCAGCGTTTATCAAAACGGGCAAGGTCCGCTTTTTCAATGCGCTTGATGGCACGGGACAGGGTTTCACCTTGTACGCCCAAAGCCAGTGCAAGTTCCGCCCGTTTCAGGGGGAGATGTAATTGCGCACTGCCATTGGCGCGTTCTTTGCCAAACAAGGGCAGGAGTTTGACGGTCATAAATTTTAACAGGCGTTCGGACAGGTTCATACTGGCAGAGGCGATCATTTCCTCACGAGCATTGAAAATATCGCGCGTGCAGCTGTTGACCATTGCTTGACGGACTTTTTCATCGCGTTCAATCAAACGGGCGGCATCGTCCTGGGTGATTTGGCAAAAACAGCAATCGCGCAAGGCCAGTGCCGTACAGGTATGACGCCCGCCTTCCAAAGAAGATCGATAGCCAAAAGCTTCGCCCGGGACGACCAGACGCGGGGCAAACATAGCACCGCGCGAATCGACCATCGTAATCATCACGATCCCGGAGATCAGGTTATAAATCCCGGATGCATCGTCGCCTTGGCGGAAAATGGGTTCGCCCGCATGTATATAGTGGATTTTCTTGCGCGCCGTTGTGGTGCATGTCTCCGCTCTGGAGGCATCGCGCAATTGATCGGTGCCGGAAAAGCCACATTGGTGGCAATGAATATTGGAATGCAGTGCGTCCATAAATCACCTAACCTTTCTGGCCCTTTAAATAACATAACCGGGATCGTAAATCATTTACTCTTGTCAATTTGTGAAGTCGAATGTGTATTTTTTCAATTTCGCAGATGATTTTTTGCCAAGGGGATTGTTTTTCATGTGAATAGAATATTGCTCAGTCCCCAAACAGTTGCTAAGTTCGTCGCACTGTTTGGGAAGAGGAATATATAATGAGTGACGATACAGTAAAATATCTTCTACCGGAAAACCGCATTCCGAAATCGTGGTACAATATTGTGGCCGATTTACCGGAAATGCCGGCACCGGTTTTACATCCGGGGACAAAACAACCGGTGGGGCCGAGCGATCTGGAACCTCTCTTCCCCATGTCGATTATCGAACAGGAAGTGGCGACTGAGCGTGATATCGAAATCCCCGAGCCGGTCCGCGAAGTTTATAAACAATGGCGTCCAGCCCCGCTTTATCGCGCACGCCGTCTGGAAAAGGCATTGGGCACAACAGCCAAAATTTTCTATAAATATGAGGGCGTCAGCCCGTCAGGTTCACACAAACCCAATACATCTGTACCGCAGGCTTTTTATAACAAGGAAGCCGGCATTACAAAACTGACGACAGAAACAGGGGCGGGTCAATGGGGTTGTTCCTTGGCATTTGCAGCTTCCTTGTTCGGCTTGGAAGTCGATGTCTATATGGTGAAGGTGTCCTATGGTCAGAAACCATACCGCCGTGCCTTGATGGAAACTTATGGTGCGCGTTGCGTCCCGTCTCCGTCTATGGAAACCGAAGCCGGTCGTAAAATTCTGGCAGAGGACCCGGAAAGCCGTGGCTCCCTCGGGATTGCGATTTCCGAAGCGGTTGAGCTGGCGGCGCAACGTGATGATACCAAATATGCACTTGGGTCTGTTTTGAACCACGTTTTATTGCATCAAACCGTTATCGGGATTGAGGCAATGGAACAAATGGAAATGGCGGATGCTGACCCGGATGTGGTCATCGGTTGCGCCGGTGGTGGGTCTAACTTTGGCGGGATTGCGTTCCCCTATATCGGGCGGAACCTGCGCGAAGGTAAAAACACCCGTATTCTGGCGGTGGAACCGGCGGCCTGCCCGACCCTGACACGCGGGACCTTTGCTTATGATTTTGGAGATACGGCACAACTGACACCGTTGACCAAGATGCATACATTGGGTGCGTCTTTCATGCCGCCGGGGTTCCATGCCGGTGGTTTGCGTTATCACGGTATGTCACCGCTGGTCAGCCATTGTAAGGAACTCGGCCTGATGGATGCGATTTCTTATAATCAGGTGGAATGTTTCAGCGCAGCTGTTCAATTTGCTCAAGCTGAAGGTATTGTTCCGGCACCGGAATCCAGCCATGCGGTTAAGGCGGCAATCGCCGAAGCATTGGATGCAAAGGAAAAAGGCGAAGAACGCACCATCTTGTTCTGCCTGTCCGGTCACGGTCACTTCGACATGCAGGCCTATACAGATTTCTTCGACGGAAAACTGGAAGACAAGCAATATGACGAAGCTGCTTTACAGACCGCTTTGTCGAAGTTGCCGAATGTCGGTTAAGATATTGTAATCTAAAAAGAAATAGCCCCTGTCCAAGGCAGGGGCTATTTATATTTGGAAGTCTGCTTTATGGCGAAGTCGTTATCGGTGACGGCCTTTCTCATGCTTGTCGTTCTGGCGATGATGTGGGGATCCAGTTTTACTTTTATCAAAATTGCGCTGGGGGCGTTTGGTCCGCTGACGATTGCGGCTGGACGGATCACATTGGCGGCGGTTATTTTATGCAGCCTTGCCCTGTGGCGACGTGAACAATTCCCACGTGAACGCACGGTCTGGATCCATTTGTTCTGGTTGGCGATTTTGGGTAATGCAGCCCCATTTTTCCTGATTAGCTGGGGCGAACATAATGTGGATAGCGGTATGACGGCGGTCTTGATGTCTACCATCCCGCTTAGTGTGCCGATTATGGCTCATTTCTTCACGGATGATGAGAAACTCACCCCTTATATGGTGGTTGGTGTTTTGATTGGGTTTAGCGGCCTGTTGGTTCTGGTGGGGCCCAGTGTCCTTTATGGATTGGGCGAGGATGTCATCAGCCAAGGTGCGATTGTATTGGCTGCCCTGTGTTATGGCGGGGCGTCATTGGTGGCGCGGCGTTTATCACATATGCCGTTTATGGTGGTGGCGGCCGGGTCCATGTCTATTGCCACCTTGATAATGGCACCGACCGCATTGGTGGTGGAACAGCCGTGGCAGGTGGAACCGCAGATGATGCAGGTTGCAGCGATTGTCTATCTTGGTCTGTTTCCAACTGCACTGGCCAATATCTTGTTGTTGCAGGTGATCAACAGCAGCGGGGTTAGTTTCCTTGCGTTGAATAATTATCTGGTACCGGTCTTTGGTATTGCGATTGCCGCACTGACTTTGGGCGAGACTGTCCCGCCGGAAATGCTGAGTGCGCTTGGCATTATCTTTGTCGGAATCTTTGTCAGCAACCTGAAACGTAAAAGCGGCTGATTTTATCGGATGAATTTGATATCCTTTGTCCATCATCATAAGGACAGGTGGATGCGTCGCAAGGGCCATATCGTCAATCGTTATCGCCGTAAACTTTCCAATCAAGGGAAAGACGCCCCGCTTTTTGCCGATAATCTGCCGCGATATGATGTGGCGCGCAATGCCGATACCCTGATCAAACTTGTACAGATGAACCCCTATAACAAGATCATTCTTGAACGCATGCATATGTTGAATGCATCTGATTGCTGGCTGGTATCGGGCTGTTTGTTCCAGACAGTGTGGAATGTGATGGAAGGGCGCAATCCGTGCGCGGATATTCTGGATTATGATTTGATTTATTTCGACCCGGATCAAAGCCGGGAAGCTGAAGAGGTCGTCGCCTTGCGTGTACAGGCGCTTTACAGCGATCTGAATATTAAAATTCAGGTAAAAAATCAGTCTCGCGTGCATTTATGGTATCAACCGAAATTCGGGCAGCCGTACCCGGAACTGACTCATGCTTGCGAATCGTTACATTATTATCCATCCAAGGTTCAGGCGATTGCATTACAGGGTCGCGGCGGGTCGCGCATTTCCTATGACGCGCCTTTTGGGTTTGAAAATTTGTTGCGTATGATTGTGCGGCCTAATCATGCGCTGGAATTCCCCGATATTTACGAGGCAAAAACCAAACGCTGGAAAGATATCTGGCCAAATCTTACCGTGCATGCGTGGCAATAATGGGGGAACAGAAGAAAGCGCCCGCAAAACGATGGGGCTTGTGGTTTGTCGTTGTCTTGTGTCTTGCACTGGTTGGCGCTGGCGTATTGGGCTATGTACAGCGCATTGAACTGGCCTACTGGGCGGTTGAAAAAGCGGCAAAAGAACTTGGCTTGAAAGGGCATCGTCTCAAGATCGACCGCTTGGATTTTACTGGTTTTGAATTACACGATGTTCACCTTGGACCTGATGTGTCTTTAAAACAGGTGAAGGTCGATTATTCCTTTGCCAACCTGTTAAACAACCGTATCGACAAGGTGATTTTGTCCGGTGTTGCCGTTGATATCAGTGCCCCGGACACCGGTTTTCTGGGGCAGCTTCAAACATTTTTGCAGGGAAATACGGCGGGATCAAAAACACAAATATCACCGCCTGAAATTATCATTAATGATATGGTAATTACCGGGCGGTACGAGGATATATCCCTTGATATTCAAGTTTCTGGAAAGGTGTCTCCTGATTTATCCGGTGAATTTCAGGTGAGAGGAAAAGGCGGCTATCAAGCCTTTGAGGTGCAGGATATCTCCCTTGATATTTCTTTGATGAAGGATGCCGAGACGGTTTTGTTCAAGGTCGAACAGGCCCGTTTTCTGGATCGTCAAAAAGGCATGTTGCTGCGCCCCTTTACGATGAAAGGCAATGGGCGTTTTCAGGTGGCTGAACAAAAGGCCGTATTTTCCTTGAACATATCAGACAAGGATCAGGCTGTTGTGGTGGATATGGAGGGGCAGGCCGATCTGGTTAATCGTCTTGTTCAGGCGGATGTCAAAGTCGCTGATATCACATTTTCCCCCACAGGGTTACAACCGGATGATCTCAGCCCTTTGGCGGCTTTGCCACAAAAACTGGATGCAACGCTTGGACTATCCGCGCAGTTAAATTGGCACGATGAGGTGGCAAAGCTAACGGGCGGTCTTGCGATTAAACAGGCCCGTTTTGCGCTTCCCTCTGAAAAAGAACGCACGGTGGAAATCGCAGGCGAGATCGGTTTTACCTTGTTTCCCTTAACGCAAAGCGGGACGCTTGATGTCACAAAACTATCGCTGCATCATCCGGCGACACCGGCGCTGTTTCATCCCCTGTATATCCAAAGCAAGGCCCGTTTACACGAAGATGGGCAACTTTCTTTTGAGGGCGAGGTCATGCTGGATCAATCGACCCCTGTACGGATTCTTACGGGGAAGGGAGAATATGATGTTCAGGCTCGCCGGGGGCAAATGGATGTCCGTGTTCCCGTTCTTGATTTTTCGCCTGCCGGGTTAAAGCCAAGCAATATCAGCCCGCTTTTTGCTTTGTTAAGTCGTGTCAGCGGTAAATTTTCTGCTTTTTCCCGTCTGGATGTGGTCGGGGAACAATTATCGGGCTGGGCGGATATATCGGTTGCGAAGCTGTCGTTTGAAACCGATACGGTGCAGGTACGTGATATCACGACTGATTTGGTGATTGATAATATCTGGCCCCTGCGAACCAAGCCCAAACAGGTTGTTACGGTTGGGGAAGTTGATAGTGCGGTAAAGTTGGCACACCCCCGTCTGGTGTTTACGCTGGAGGGTCAAAAATTTCATATTGATGATTTTCAGACCGGGGTCATGGGGGGTACGGCACATATTGGACACACGGTATTTGAAACAGATACGGACAGCCATGAGGTTGTTCTAAACCTGAAGAAAATTGAACTGGGCCAGCTTTTCCGCCTGATCGCCTTGGATGGTTTAAGCGGCACAGGGCAGTTGAGCGGGCAACTGCCGATCCGGCTGAAAGGCCAAGAGATCAATGTGCAGGATGGTTTGTTGGAAAGTACGGGGGGCGGGACGTTACATTTTGAATCACAAAAAGCCCGCCAAGCGTTGGCAGGTGCGGGCGAACAGGTGGAATTATTGCTGAATGTCTTGACCAATTTTCACTATGAACGTCTTTCTCTGCGGATCAACCAACGCGCCGGGCAAAATGCGATCCTCAATTTAAAAATTGAAGGAAAAAACCCTGAGGTGATGAACGCGCGGCCCTTTAACCTCAATATTAATCTGGAAGCCAATCTGGATCGTATTCTGGGAACGGTGCTGGAAGGCTATCGCTTGTCAGACCGGGCAATTCGCGCTACCGTTGGGGATGAACAATGATTAAACGAGAGGCCGACGCGATGATCCATCGTCATTCTTTGGGCGGGCTTTGCCTTGCTGCACTGCTGGGGCTCAATGCCTGTACCCCGACGGTACAAGTCGCTGCACCGTCGGAACCGATTACCATCAATCTGAATATCAAGCTGGATGCTGATGTTCGTTTGAAACTGGAAAAAACCGCTACCAACGATATCAAAGAAAATCCGGAGGTCTTCTAATGTCTGCAATCGTAAAAGCGAATCGTTTCTGGAAGCTGTCCGTTCTTGTCATCCTGTTGGGTGGTTTTTTGCTTGTCGGCATGGGGCAGGCACAGGCGCAGTCACTGGATGAGTTGCGTGCCAGTGGTCAAATGGGCGAAGCCTTTGATGGCTATGCGCGGGCACGTGCGCAATCTGTGAAAGCTATTGTGGATGATATTAACGCCAAACGCCGCGCTATTTATCAGGACCGGGCCAAGCAACAAGGGATTTCTGCTGCTCAAGTCGGTCAGGTCTATGCCGCAAAAATTATCGAGAAAGCCCCGGCAGGCACATGGTTGCTGTCACAAGACGGGACATGGCGCCAAAAATAAGGTAGCGAATATTGTGATTTGAAAAGGCCCTGTTGTGAAAACCAACGGGGCCTTTTCGGTTCTTACTATAAGACGGCTTTAGGGCGGATGAAAAGTTTGCGCACATATTCAATGGCCCAGGCCCCTTTTAAACTGGCAACCCCGGCGATTGTGATAGCCGCCCCGATAATTTGAACACCGTTCAGGGTTTCGCCCAAGATCAACCAAGCGGCAATAACGGTTAAGATCGGGCCAGTCAGGGTGATCAGGCTGGCTTGGGTTGCACCACACCGCTTGATACCTTCGAACAACATGAAGAAGGGCAAAACTGTACATAAGGTCGCAATGACGGATCCCCACAACACACCTTCAAGCGGGAAGGTCAGGTTATTGAGGTCGGTACTCAGGGGGATAACCACCAGCATGACACCCAAGGTAATGGTGCCGGATGCAGCGGTGAAGCGAACGGAACCCAGTGTTTTCATAATTTGCTGACTGGCAATCAGATAAAGGGCGTATGTGAAGGCCGACCCCATCGCCCATCCGGCACCAACCCAGTCAAAGTTTTCGAAGCCTGCCAATCCATTAGGGGCCATAACAAGGGCAATGCCGGAATATGTGGTTGCAAAAACAAACCATTGGTGCGCACTCGGCGCTGTTTTGTTTAAAAAGGCATTGATCAACATGACCAGCATGGGGAATGTGAACAAAATCAGCCGGGAAACGCTGACACCGATCTTTTCAATGGCTGTAAAATCGCAATAGGTGGCAAAAAAGAACATTAATCCGGCAAAACTACAGGCTTTCCATTGTGCCCAGCTTAAAGGCGTTGATTTGCGGGCCAGCATATAAACGCCGAGCCAGAATAAAGGCGTTGCAATGGCAAATCGTAACAGCAGAAGCGAGTCGACAGAGATCCCCGCCATATAGGCAAACTTGGCAAAAACACCTTTAAACGAAAGCGCAATGGTGGCCATAAAGACGAAAAAGATGGCAACGGGTTCGGTCTGTTGGTTTGGCATGAGCGTACGGTCCTGTACCGGGTGGCTTGTAATGATAATATAGTTTAGATACGCCTTGCCGTGACATAATCCAATTTCAATAATATACTAAAAGATATTAAATTTTGTTATATCTGGGTTGTGATGGATATCAAGCAACTACGTATCTTTCTGAATGTGGCGGAAACCGGATCGTTTTCCGATGCGGCGAAACGCTTGAATGTGACTCAACCCGCCCTGAGTCGCCAAATCCGTTTGTTGGAAGAAGACAGCGGCAGTCCCTTGTTCATTCGTACCGGACGGGGGGTCCGATTAAGCGAAGCGGGTGAAAAAATGTTACCGCGTGCGCGTTTGTTGATCGAGGAAATGGAACGCCTGCGCATGGATATGACAGCGTTTGCCGGTGAATTGCATGGCCGGGTTCGCCTCGGCCTACCCCCGAGTGTGGGCAGCGTGTTGGCAGGTCCGGTGGTTGAACGTTTCCATCGCGACTATCCCAATGTGAAATTACGCGTGACACAATTGTTAAGCGGGGCTTTGCAGGAAAGTTTGCTCAATGGCCGTCTGGATATTGGAATTTTGTTTGAAGGCAACGTGAGCCCCGCCCTGCGCAGCCAACCGTTATGGTCGGAAAGACTGTTTTTTATTACCACGCCGCATGAACGATGGCAGGGCGTGGAAATGATTGATTATGCCGACTGTCTATCGCATCCCTTCATTTTACCGGGTCCAAAACATGGCCTGCGCGAAGTACTGGAACAAGCGACAAGGAAAATTGATAAATGCCTGAATGTGGTGGTGGAGGCAGAATCGCTGGCTGTGCAAATGGAACTGGTCTGTCGGGGATTGGGCTGTACGATCTTATCGTTTGAAGCCTGTAAAAATCACATTGATGCGGGCCGCTTAATCGCGATTCCCATCGTCAACCCCGATATCGAACGGGTGTGCAGTCTGGTCTGGTCACGCGATTATTCCCTGACACGGGCAACGCATGAAATGGCAGATGTTATTACCGAGATTGCCGGTGTGATGTTTTCATCCACCCCGAAAGTGACTTAGACCTAAGCACTTTTTAACCAGGCTTCGATCATATTGCGTGCGATACTGTCCCGGCTTGGTAAAAGTTTACCGGATTGGGGGAAGGCATGCAGGTCTTCGCGGGTGAACCATTGGGCATCGCTGAGTTCGTTCAAATCAATGTGAATGTCATAACTTTCTGCCGTGGCATAGAACCCCAACATGAGGGACGTTGGAAAGGGCCAGGGTTGAGAGCCTGCATATTCGACAGCACCAACCTGAATGCCGGTTTCTTCCATGACTTCACGTTTGACGGCCTGTTCCAGCGTTTCGCCCGGTTCGACAAATCCGGCAAGGGTGGAATACATCCCGGTTTTAATCCGTTGATGGGTGGCCAATAAACATTTCTCACGATCATGTACCAACATGATCACAGCCGGATCCGTGCGGGGGAAATGTTCAAGTGCGCAGTCTGTGTTACTGCAACGCCGGACGTGCCCGGCTTGTTCCATATGGCTGGGATATCCGCAATGTCCGCAAAATTGATGACGTTTGTGCCAAAACATCAAACCACGCGCATAGGCACAACGTGCGGCTTGTTCCCGTTCGGCGATGGGTCCGGCCCGGCGTAAATCTTCAAAAACAAATTGGGTGCCCAGCGGCATCAGAATTTTATTTTCGGGAAACAAAGAAAGATCCAGAACGAAATAATCTTTTCCCTTTGCATGTCCAAGGTAGGCCCAAGGCGGATTCTTTTGCCACCAGCCTGCAATGGCCTCCCCTGTCAGAAGGGCGGGGCGGTATACATCGTTCACGTGGGTAAAAAGATTGCGATCCTGATGCAGGATCAAAAAACGTGTGTCGGGTTTATGGAGGGCTTCTTCCAGCCAGCCAGTATCGGTACGCAGATGGGCTTGGCGGTCCAGTTCGCCCGTGGTGTAAAAAAGATGGTCAGAGGTCAGTTTCATAAAGTGTCCTGTCTTGGAAAATCGTTTACAGCCCGAGAGATTTTTTCATTTTGGCCCAAACTCCTTTTTGCGGCGCGGGTTTTTTCTTCTTTTTTACGGGTACTTGACCACCTAAAGGGCGTGGATGACGTTTCGCACCGGATTTTACGACATTGGGGTTTGTATAGGAATGGAGCACTTTAAACCCGCCACCGCTGATATCGTAGTAAACAATGCGTTCAATGGATGGCATGATTTTACAGCGTTTTTCCGCATCTTCCTGTGCGGCTTCCTTGCAATCGATATCGTTGGACATGACCATTTGACCGTCTTCGATCTTCTGGCCCGGTTTGCAAATATAGATTTCGACGGCGTCGATCATTTTATTTGGCCTAGTTTTTTGATGTATTGGTTATGGTAGGTTCAGATTTCGCTTGAAGTCAATGTCAACAGGGTATAGAAACCGCGCTTGAGAGGTTGGTGCGGACGAGCTCCTCGCCAACCCGGTCAGGTCCGGAAGGAAGCAGCCGTAACGAGTTTTCGGCTCGGGTCGTATTCAACCTCTCACCTCTTGCTTCATTTCCCAATATAATCTACTGGAAATATCGCCTCTTACATATAGTAGGCGTAGTAAAGCAAACCAGACCCCAAAAATATTCGATAGATGAAAAACGGTGTAAAGGATGCCTTGCGCAACCACGCCATCATAATAGCAATGGCAACAAGGGCGGCAATGCAGGATAATCCGGCGGCTGTCAGGGCATCGTTTGTCAGTTGGGCGTTGCCGCTTTGATAAAGTTCCAGCCCCTTTAATGCGCCGGCCCCTAAAATGGCAGGAATGGACATCAACATGGAAAAACGCGCCGCATCAACGCGCTCGTACCCTAAAAAACGCGCGGCTGTGATTGTGATGCCGGAACGCGATGTTCCGGGAATTAAAGCAAGACATTGGGCCAAACCAATGAGAATCGCATCGACGACCGTTGTATGTTCGACACGGCGGATGGTCAGGCCCGTTTTATCCGCCAGATAAAGCAGGAAACCGAATCCAAGGGTTGTCCAGCCGATGACTTCGACGGTGCGATATTCATCCCCAATATATTCATTGAGGAAATAACCCGCAGCCAGAACAGGTAAAGTCGCAAGCACGACCATAGCAGCGAGTTTTGCGCCGGGGTCGCGTCGCCCTTTGGTAAAACGGATCAAACCACGCAGCATATGCCAGATGTCGCGCCAGAAATAAATCATCACAGCCCCTAATGTGCCGACATGGACGGCAACATCCATGAGCAACCCCTGGTCGGGCCAGTCACCGAAGACGGGGACTAAAACCAGATGACCGGAAGAGCTGATCGGCAAAAATTCTGTGATTCCCTGCACAAGTGCGAGAACGAGTATATGAAGTTCAGTCACGTTTTCCCCCAAGACAGGCTTTTGCTTATTGTTCGATTTTGTATAACACGTCTGGATTCGAGGCCCAAAATGAAAAAATAGTACCATTTCGGTACCAAATGATGAAAAAACAGACGGGAAGGAGGGCGGAGGAAGAGGTTGTTCGGACTGTTTTTTTACGATATAAGTCAGCAAACCTGACCTATATTTATTTTTTTCCTTGAAATCTGCGTTTTTTTATCGCATACCATGCATCCGGGTTGCTCAATGTGAGTGGCGCGGCGTCGGAACGCACAAATTAAAGGCAGGTCCGGCAAGGAAAAAAGACGAACCCGAAAACGAGGGATTGGAGAGACTGATGGCTGAAAAAATGATGCAGTTCGTCACGATCGGGCAAAACTACCCGGACAAACGCACTGCGGAAGAACGCAAAAAAGATTTCAACGAGATTTATGCGCGCTTCACCATCGAAAAAGCACAGGAACAAGCGTCACGCTGTGAACAATGTGGTATTCCCTATTGTTCTGTGGCTTGCCCTGTGAACAATAATATTCCGGACTGGTTGCGCCTTGTGGCTGCGGGCCGTTTGGAAGATGCGTATCATACGTCACAGGAAACCAATACCCTGCCAGAAATTTGTGGACGGATCTGTCCGCAGGACCGTCTATGTGAAGGTCTTTGTGTGTTGGAACAGTCTGACCATAATGCCGTTACCATCGGTGCGATTGAAAAATTCATTACCGACAATGCGTGGGAACAAGGCTGGGTCAAGCCGCCGCAACCGTTGAAAGAACTGGGCCAAAGTGTCGGTATCATCGGGGCTGGTCCCGCAGGTATGGCCGCCGCAGATCGCTTGCGCCGCAAAGGATATGAGGTTCATGTCTATGATCGTCACGACCGTGTTGGTGGTTTGATGGTTTACGGTATTCCGGGTTTTAAACTGGAAAAAGATGTGGTGGAACGCCGCGCCAAACTGTTGGAAGACGGCGGTGTCACATTCCATATGAATTTTGAAGTGGGCCGCGATGCTTCTTTGAAAGAGTTACGCGCCAAACATAATGCTGTCCTGATCGCCGTGGGTGTCTATGCCGGTCGTAAACTGGAGGCACCGGGGGCAGATCTGGAAAATATTTTCCCGGCGATGTACTTCCTGACTGCCAGCAACAAAAAAGGTTTTGGCGACGAGGTTGAGGCCTTTGATAACGGTACGTTGAACGCTGAAGGCAAAAATGTCGTTGTTATCGGTGGTGGTGATACGGCGATGGACTGTGTGCGGACATCTGTTCGTCAAGGTGCCAAGTCTGTGACCTGTCTTTATCGTCGTGACCGGGCCAATATGCCGGGATCGCAGCGTGAAGTGGAAAATGCTGAAAAAGAAGGCGTGAATTTCCAGTGGTTGTCTGCACCGAAATCTTTCAAAGGTTTGGGTAAAGTTCAAAAAGTGGAAGCCGTTTCCATGCATTTGGGATTTGCCGATGCGTCTGGCCGTCAAAGCGTTAAGGAAGTTCCCGGGTCGGAATTTGAACTGGATGCCGATATTGTGATTGAGGCACTAGGGTTTGAGCCGGAAGATATCCCCACTTTGTTCGGTGAGCCTGATTTGGCTGTCAGCCGTTGGGGCACAGTGGATGTGAATAAAGAAACATGGATGTCCAATCTGGACGGGGTTTTTGCGGCCGGTGATATCGAACGCGGTGCCTCTTTGGTCGTCAGTTGTATTAAAGACGCCCGCGATGCATCCGATGCCATTCATAAATACCTCCGTACACAAGCGCGCGCAAGCGCAGCTGAATAATCAGGAGGCGTGAGAGAGAAAATGACCAATAATTACGTATCAGAATATCAACGCAACGCCCGTTTTCTGGCCGAAAACGGCATGTATGATCCGTCTTTTGAAACGGCAAACTGTGGTGTCGGTCTGGTGGCTTCTATTGACGGAAAACCCAACCGTGAGGTTCTGCGCCATGCCTTTCAGGCGACACGCGCACTGGACCACCGTGGGGCTGTTGATGCCGATGGCAAAACAGGCGATGGTGCCGGTATCCATGTGCAAATCCCGCAGGAATTTTTCAAACGTCATATCCGCCGCACCGGTCACGAGCCGGAAGAAGGCGCCTTGGCGGTCGGTCAGGTTTTCTTGCCGAAAACTGATTTCGGGGCGCAGGAACGGTGTCGTTGTATCGTTGAAGCCGAAGTGCTGAAATATGGCTATCGCATTTACGGTTGGCGTCAGGTTCCGGTGAATATCGAAGTGATTGGTGAAAAAGCCAACGCAACGCGCCCGGAAATCGAACAGATTATGATTGCCAATACGCTTGGTAAATCCAATGATGATTTTGAAAACGATCTGTATGTTATTCGTCGCCGGATTGAAAACAAATGTCTGGCGGAAAATCTGACAGAATTTTATTTCTGTTCCCTGTCTTGTCGCAGTGTCATTTATAAAGGCATGTTCATGGCGGGTGAGATTACCGAATTCTACCCGGATTTGAATGACGAACTTTTTGTTTCCAACTTTGCGATTTATCACCAGCGGTATTCGACCAACACGTTCCCGCAATGGCGTTTGGCGCAACCGTTCCGCATGATTGCGCATAATGGTGAGATCAACACAATTACCGGGAACCAAAACTGGACGAAAGCACACGAAACCTGCATGGCCTCACCTGTGTTTGGCGCACATATCGAAGATGTGAAGCCGTTGGTTGCCAATGGGTCTTCTGACTCTGCGGCCCTTGATGCGGTTTGGGAAATTCTGGTTCGCGCAGGCCGTCCGGCCCCGGCGGTAAAAGCCCTGATGGTGCCTGAGTCCATCGGTCAAAATGCCCTGATGCCGAAAGAACATGAAGATCTGTTTGCTTATTGTAACTCGGTTATGGAACCGTGGGACGGCCCGGCTGCGATTTGCGGGACGGATGGTCGCTGGATTGTCGCGGGTCTGGACCGTAACGGCCTGCGCCCATTGCGTTATTCCATCACGGGTGATGGGATTTTGCTGGTCGGTTCTGAAACCGGCATGTCTGAAATTGATGAGTCCAAAGTCGTTGAAAAAGGCCATGTACGCCCCGGCGGTATGATCGGTGTGGATTTACACGAAGGTAAATTCTTCCATGACCGCGAGCTTAAAGACTGGACAGCGAGCCGCCAGCCTTATGGCAAATGGGTAGATAACATTGTCAAGGTTGATCAAATCATCAAGGCAGACTCGCCCAAACCTTGCCCGTGGCCGGAAGATATCCTGATGCAACATCAGCAATTATACGGCTTCACACAGGAAGATTTTGAATTGATCCTGCGCCCGATGGTTGAAACCGGTCAGGAAGCCACAGGTTCTATGGGGGATGATACGCCACAGGCTGTTTTGTCTGATAAATACCGTGGTTTGCATCACTTCTTCCGTCAGGCTTTCTCACAGGTGACCAACCCGCCGATCGACAGTTTGCGCGAAACCCGTGTGATGTCTTTGCGCACGCGTTTGTCCAACCTGGGTAACGTGTTGGATGAAAGCCCGGATCAGTGTCAGGTTGTTCAGTTGGAATCACCGTTCCTGACCTCGACTGAATTTCATGCCCTGAAAAACTATTTGGGCGAAGATGCGGTTGAAATCGATTGTACCTTCAAGCCGGGTAAGGAAACCCTGCGCGAAGCCATCGAACGCATCCGCCATGAAGCGGAAATGTCGGTTCGCGGCGGGAAAAAACATATCATCCTGACTGACGAACATACCGGTAAAGACAAAGCGCCGATCCCGATGATTTTGGCTGCCGGTGGTGTACACAGTTATCTGGTGCGTCAGCAATTGCGGACCTTTACTTCTGTCAACGTGCGTTCTGCCGAAGCGTTGGATGTACAGTATTTTGCGGTTCTGATCGGTGTAGGCGCAACCACTGTTAACGCTTACATGACCGAAGAAGCGATTGCCGTTCAACATGCCAAAGGTATTTATGGTGATTTGCCGTTTGAAAAAGCGGTGGAAAATTATAAGAAAGCCATCAATAAGGGCTTGCTGAAAACCATGTCTAAAATGGGCATTGGCGTGATCAGTTCTTATCGTGGCGGCTATGCGTTTGAATCGGTTGGCTTGTCGCGTTCTGTTGTGGCGGATTTCTTCCCGGGGATGACCTCACGGATTTCCGGTATCGGGATCAAAGGTCTGGAAGATAAAATTCTGGAAATGCATGAAAAAGCATATTCCGAAACCACACCTTTACCGCAAGGCGGTTTTTACCGTTACCGCGCGGATGGGGAACGTCACGCGCATGATCCGTTGCTGATCCACAAATTGCAGGAAGCCGTGGCGACCGAAAGCTATTCGACCTATCGCGAATATGCCAATGGCGTGAATGGCCGCAAGCCGATGATGCTGCGCGATTTGCTGGATTTCCAATCTGATCGGGACAGCATTTCTACGGATAAAGTGGAATCGATCACGGAAATTCGTCGTCGTCTGTGTGCGCCGGCGATTTCAATCGGTGCCTTGTCACGTGAAGCTCACGAAACATTGGCGATTGCCATGAACCGGATCGGTGCGAAATCCAACTCTGGTGAAGGTGGGGAAGATCGTGAACGTTTCACACCACGCAAAAACGGTGACAATGCGAACTCTGCGGTGAAGCAGGTGGCATCTGGTCGTTTCGGTGTAACTGCGGAATATCTGAACAACTGTCAGGAGTTGGAAATCAAGGTGGCCCAAGGGGCAAAACCGGGTGAAGGTGGACAGCTGCCGGGCTTCAAGGTAACGCTTGAAATTGCCAAACTGCGTCATTCCACACCGGGTGTGACCCTGATTTCACCACCGCCGCACCATGATATTTATTCCATCGAAGATTTGGCGCAGTTGATTTACGACTTGAAACAAATCAACCCGATTGCACGTGTCTGTGTGAAACTGGTTGCCCGTTCCGGTGTCGGGACGATTGCTGCCGGTGTTGCCAAGGCGGGTGCTGATACGATCCACATTTCCGGTTATGATGGCGGGACGGGTGCATCGCCGCAGTCTTCCATTAAATATGCCGGTTTGCCGTGGGAAATGGGCCTGTCCGAGGTCAATCAAGTTCTGACCTTGAACAAGCTGCGCCACCGTGTGAAGCTGCGCACCGATGGTGGTTTCCGTACAGGGCGCGACGTGGTGATTGCCGCCATGTTGGGGGCTGAGGAATTCGGTATCGGTACGACATCGTTGATTGCGATGGGCTGTATTATGGTGCGTCAGTGTCATTCCAACACCTGTCCGGTCGGCGTTTGTACACAAGACCCTGAACTGCGTAAGAAATTTACCGGTTCTGCGGCCAAGGTGGTCAACCTGTTTACATTCATTGCCGAAGAAGTCACTGAAATTCTGGCGTCACTTGGTTATGAAAAACTGGAAGACGTTATCGGTCGATCTGATCTGTTGACACAGGTTGGTCGTGGTCGTGAAAACCTGGATGATCTGGATTTGAACCCGCTTTTGGCACAGGCTGATACAGGCGATACACCGCGTTTCTGCACATTGACAGAACGTAACCCGGTACCGGATACGCTGGATGCGCAAATCATCAAGGATGCCAAGAATGCGTTGGAAGGCGGCGAGAAGATGCAGCTCTTCTACACGGTTAAAAACACGCACCGTTCTGTGGGAACACGCACCAGCTCGATCATTACCCGTAAATACGGCATGACCGGGTTGGAGCCGGACCACCTGACGGTTCGTATGCGCGGTTCTGCAGGGAACTCGCTGGGTGCTTTCACAGTGCAAGGTTTGAAATTGGAAATCTTTGGTGATGCCAACGATTATGTGGGTAAAGGTCTGTCTGGCGGGACGATTGTTGTGCGCCCGATGGTGTCCAGTCCGTTGAAATCGAATGAAAACACCATTGTCGGTAACACCTGCCTGTATGGGGCGACAGCCGGTAAACTGTTTGCATCCGGTCAGGGTGGGGAACGCTTTGCGGTTCGCAATTCTGGTGCAACGGCGGTGGTCGAAGGTATCGGGTCAAACGGTTGTGAATATATGACCGGCGGCACCGTGGTTGTTCTGGGGGAAGTCGGGGCCAACTTTGGCGCTGGTTTCACAGGCGGTATGGCCTTTGTTTACGACGAAGACGCTACATTTGAACATCGTGTGAACCCGGATAACGTGATTTGGCAACGCATTGAAGTCGATCACTATGAAAACCTTCTGAAAGGTTTGATCCGTGAACACGTGAAAGAAACGCATTCCCAGTATGCAGAACAAATTTTGCAGGATTGGGAAATGGAGAAAGGTAAAATCTGGCAAGTGGTGCCTAAGGAAATGATCGACAAGCTCGATATTCCGGTTACCAAGGAAGTTGCCATTAAAAAGACAGCCTGATCCATATAGAGGATTTATTTAACGCAAATACGTTGTCGCAGGTTGTGCCAACCTGTTCGGAATTTGCTCTAGAATTCGCACATCTGTGCGAGCAGAGGCTCAAGTTACATCTCTCTCGTGACTTGATTGCTAGGGTGGAATTCGTTTCATCCGACCGAATGTCTGGTTTCAGACATTCATCCCTAACCAAAACTCGGCGGAGCTTTTTACAAAGCTTCGCCTTTTTTTTAACTCTCAGGTTTAAGTTTGTTATCTGTGGTTGATTGCCTTGTGGAAAATAACCTTTTTTAAGCTGTATGGTGTATTTGCTCTTTTAATGCGGTGCGAAATTCGCTATCCCAAGTTCTCTACTGTGCAATAAACCCCCTAGACGAGCATGAGACGACTTTATCACCTTCCCTTTGATGCCCTCTCGCGCAAGGTCCGTATTTTACTTGCGGAAAAAAAACTCGCGTTTACTTGTGTGCATGAACCGGTTTGGGAACGTCGAGAAACTTTTTTGGCCCTAAACCCGGCAGGCGAAGTCCCGGTTCTGGTTGAACCGGAAGGTAAACCCATCTGGGATGACCATGCCATTTGCGAATATCTCGAAGAAGTCTATCCAGAATATAACCTGTTGGGCACCACGCCGGACCAACGGGCCGAAGTGCGCCGTCTTGTGGCGTGGTTTGATAAAAAATTTGCACAAGAAGTAACCCGCAATCTGGTCGGGGAAAAGATTACGAAACGTTTTATTGCGGGCGCAACCCCAAACTCGGGGGCTATTCGGGCTGGTAAGCAAAACGTCCATTATCATTTGGATTATATCGGCTATCTCAGCGATCAACGCAATTGGCTGGCGGGCGAAAACCTGTCTTTGGCAGATATCTGCGCGGCGGCACATATTTCGGCGGTGGATTATCTAGGCGATATCCCTTGGGCGGACCATCCCGGCGCGCAAGCCTGGTATGCCCGTTTTAAATCCCGGCCTTCCATGCGTGACATTCTAAAAGACAGCGTCAGCGGCATCCCCGCCGCCCGCCATTACGCCGATCTGGATTTTTAACAACCTGTTTACTATAGGTAAAATTACTTATATATTTTACTTCTTTTTAGAAATGGGGAAGTGGAATGAATTTTATTAAAGTTGTTGCTGTATTGGGTCTTGTCTCACTGATATCAGCTTGTTCCGGTACGGTTAAAACGATGCCGGAAAATAGCTCTTATAAATATAATGGCGAGCAATACAGTACGGTTACAATTTCTCTTGAGCAGGCAAAAGTTTCTGATGAAGGGTCTTTTAACGCACAGGCGTTTAAGACAACATTGGAGAATGCTTTAAAAGAGCAAGGTTTGATATCTGATGGGCAAAAAACAGCACTTCGAGTAGATTTGAAAAATGTGAATTTACGCTCGCAAGGGGCTGCCGTTTTATTAGGATTTTTGGCGGGGTCTGACACAATTGAAGGAACGGTCACGTTGCTGGATGCAAATAATCAGATCATAAATAAATTCGATGTTGATGCGAGTTACGCTGCTGGAGGTCTCATTGGAGGACAAGATGGGATGCGTATGGACTGGCTGTATGCGAAGTTTGCTGAACTGACATGGCAAACGATTAAGGGATCTTGATTTAATCGTCAGGGAGGGGAAGAAGCAGGGTCGTTTTCTTCCCCTTTTGTTAAGACACGCTCTGAAAAGGATAGGCTTTCGGTAGGCTGAGGTTTCGCGTCATGCGACCGAGCCATTCCAGTTCCTGTTGTATATGAAAAAGTTGTCTGTCGTTTTGGATTTGGGCCCGTTGGGATTTTAAAGGGCAATTGGTGCATTGGTTTTCAAGGCAGTTCAGTTGGCAGTTGTAAAAACCGATGAGTTCCTCGACAACTTTGGTGCAAATGGGTTGCGGTAAATTTTCGACGAAGGCGGATTTTAAAGATAAAGTGGTATCTCGCATACGTTGATTGGTGGGCATCGGGCGTTTCATAAGGGTAAAAAAATGACGGATGCCAACGCCCGTGATGGAAAAATAAATCTCGTTCCCGGCTTGCAGTTTGACGACAGCCGCACTGTCCAGCAATCGTTCAAGTGTGGTCTCAATAACTTCGAGTGTTGGTTGCCATGTGGGTATATCGAGCATGCGAATAGCAGCCAGCAAGCCATTAAGATTGCGGGCATCGTCAAACAAAAAACCGAGAACGCAGAGATCGGAAATATCATTCATTTCCAGAATTTCCAGACGATGATGGAGGTTTTGCAGGAAGGACATGATTGGCACCCGTTTATTTATGCGAATGATTATTAATTGCGATAATTAAACGGGTTTGTCAATGGCTTTTTTATGAAACATTTGCAGGCTGACAATCTTTTACAATTCTTTAAATGTTTGGAAAGCGAACATTCTGTATAAGGTGACTTCTGAAAAGACTCTTGCACTCCCTAGAGGTGTGAGGAAAACTATATGCGGCCCCTAACGTCCCCAGACCGAGGTGTGCCGCATTTTTTTTGTTTAAAAAGAGGAATTGATCCGTGTCTGATATGCCCAAACTGCAAGATGCCGATTTACGTGTTGAAAACCGTGTCGCGACCCTGACTTTCATGCGCAATGATGTGCGCAATGCTCTGACAGGGACCGCCTTGATTGAAGATATCATTACGTCATTGGATTGGGTGAATAAAGCGGCTGATCATGTCAGTGTTCTGATTATAACAGGCGATGGGGCCGCCTTCAGTGCAGGGGGCAATATCAAGGATATGCAGGAACGTGGCGGTGATTTTGCCGGGAATGTGGAAGAGGTCCAAACCCGTTATCGCCAAGGTATCCAACGTATTCCGGTGGCGATGAATAAATGTGAAGTTCCGATTATCGCGGCCGTCAACGGTCCGGCGGTGGGGGCCGGATTTGATCTTGCCAATATGGCAGACTTACGTGTGGCTTCAAGTAAAGCCAAGTTTGGGGAGACCTTTGTAAATTTGGGCATTATTCCGGGGGACGGCGGGGCTTATTTTCTGCAACGCCTGATCGGATATCAAAAAGCGGCAGAACTGACCTTCACCGGACGAGTAATTGACGCGCAGGAAGCCCTGGACCTCGGGATTGTACTTCAGGTGGTTGAGCCGGATAAATTAATGGAGGCCGCACAGGATTTAGCCAACCAAATGGCGAAAAAACCACCGCAAGCCCTGCGGTTCACCAAGCGTTTGATGAAAATGGGACAACGTATGGAATTGCAGGACTTTCTTGATCTTTGTGCCTGTTTTCAGGGGATGTGTCATAATTCCGATGAACATATGGAAGCGGTTGAAAAAATGATCGCAATGATGAAGAGATAAATCCACACTTATTAATAGGGCCCCTCATTCGAGCCTGAATGAGGGGCTTTTGTTTTGGAAGTTGCGAATGGTTCGAAACACGCGCGAAATATGGCTCTATGTGGTCAACTTTGCCTTAATGGTGCCTAACTTAAAGGCCATAAAGCGTGCAATGCGAATAAAACACGTAGGGATCAGGACCCGAAAACGATGGCTTTTAACATCAACGCTTTTGCAAACCCGAAACGCTTTATGTGGCTTTCCGGCCTTTTATTGCCTTGGGTGATTGGTATCACGATCATCACAACGGCAGCGGGGCTATATTTTGCCCTGTTCGATTCGCCGACGGATTATCAACAGGGCGAAACTGTGCGTATCATGTATATCCATGTGCCAGCGGCCAGTATGTCGATGATTATTTACATTTCCATGGCGGTGGCGTCCGCAATGGGATTGATCTGGAAACACCCGTTGTCTGACTTGGCGGCAAAATGCATGTCACCGATCGGGGCGGCCTTTACCTTTTTGGCGTTATTCACCGGGTCTTTCTGGGGAAAACCCATGTGGGGAACATGGTGGGTGTGGGATGCGCGTTTGACCTCTGAATTGCTTTTGTTGTTCCTCTATATGGGGCATATGGCATTGTTAAACGCCTTTGATGATCCGGCACGCGGTACGAAATCAGCCGGAATTCTGTGTTTGGTCGGCGTGATCAATATCCCGATTATCAAGTTTTCTGTGGATTGGTGGAACACGTTGCATCAACCGGCGTCCTTGGTCAAGGCGGGTGGTCCGGCGATTCACCCGGATATGTTGATCCCGCTGGGGCTGATGTTTTTGTGTTTTACCGGATATTTCACGCTGGTCCTGTTTATCCGTATGCGCAGCGAAATTATCTCATCCAAAGTGCGCGCCTTGCGTTTGCGTCACGTGCACGGCTGATAGAGGGGAGGGGACAAAATGAACGAATTTTTTGAAATGGGCGGTCACGGCATATACATCTGGCCTTGTTACGGATTGGCTGCTGTTTTGTTGATTGGCCTGTTGATGACCAGTGTCAAGGCATTGGCCAAAAGTAAGAAAGACCTCTCGATCATGGAACAAATGACAAGCGAAGGGAAAAACGCATGAAAAAGAAAACGCGTCGCCTTTATATCGCGCTGGTGGGCCTGTGTGCATTGGGGGCGATTGCTGCCCTTGTGCTGGCCGCTTTGGAAGATGATATCGTCTTTTTCTTTAGCCCGACCGAAGTCATTGAAAAAGGAAAAATTGAACCCGATCGCCGCATTCGAATCGGCGGATTGGTTGAAGCTGGCTCTGTTGAAAAAGCAGCCGATGGTGTCACCAATATTTTCGTGGTGACGGACATGGCCAATACAATCCCGGTTCATTATAAAGGTCTGTTACCGGATTTGTTCCGCGAAGGCCAAGGTGTTGTGGCGGAAGGCTATTTCCAAAACGATGTTTTGGTTGCCGATGAAGTTCTCGCCAAACACGATGAAAATTATATGCCGCCCGAAGTTGCCGATGCACTGAAAAAATCCGGCAAATGGGAAGAAGGCCAGCCGATTACAGAGGCCTTGAAACAAGGTCATGTTCCCGACGAACTGAAAGACAAATAACATGTATGCAGAAATAGGACATTTTGCGTTGATCATGGCACTGTTTGTTGCCGTGGTCCAAGGTGTCGTCCCCTTGGCGGCAGGTCCGATGGGCAATCGGCGCTGGATGAATATTGCAGGCCCGGCCTCCATCGCGCAGTTTATCTTGATCGCGACGGCTTTTGCGGCTCTGACGCATGCGTTTGTGACCTCGGATTTCTCGGTTTTGAACGTGGCGAAAAACTCTCATACCGACAAACCTTTGCTTTATAAGATTTCCGGTGTCTGGGGGAACCACGAAGGATCCATGCTGTTATGGGTCCTGATTCTGGCGACATTCGGTTGTGCCGTTCAGGTCTTTGGGCGCAATCTGCCCAGTGGGTTGAAAAACCGCACATTGGCGGTGCAGTCTTTGGTTACTGTCGGTTTTCTGATGTTTATTCTGTTTACCTCCAACCCGTTTGAACGTTTGCTTGATGTGCCTGCAAACGGTCAAAGCCTGAACCCGTTGTTGCAGGACCCGGGGCTGGCATTCCACCCGCCGTTTCTGTATTTGGGGTATGTGGGGTTCTCCATTGCCTATAGCTTTGCCATTGCGGCCCTGATTGAAGGGCGTGTGGATGCAAGCTGGGCGCGCTGGGTGCGTCCGTGGACGTTGGCGGCCTGGGTCTTCCTGACCGTGGGGATTGCGCTGGGGTCCTGGTGGGCCTATTACGAGCTTGGCTGGGGGGGCTGGTGGTTCTGGGATCCAGTTGAAAACGCATCCTTTATGCCGTGGTTGGCTGGAACGGCCTTGTTACATTCGGCTATCGTGGTAGAAAAACGCGATGCGTTAAAAAGCTGGACCATTTTCCTGGCGATTATTGCTTTTGGCCTGTCTTTGTTGGGAACGTTTCTTGTACGGTCCGGTGTTCTGACATCAGTTCATGCCTTTGCAACGGACCCGGAACGCGGGGTCTTTATCCTGATTTTGCTGATTATCGCAATTGGTGGTTCGTTCGCCCTTTATGCGGTGCGAGGGCCGAGCCTTGTGGGCGGCGGGTTGTTTAAACCTGTGTCACGCGAAGGGGCCTTGCTGTTCAATAACTGGATTTTGACAACGGCGACCGGCGTGGTTTTGCTGGGAACACTTTATCCGCTGTTTATTGATGTCATTGATGCGGGCAAGGTATCGGTCGGTGCACCGTTTTATAACCGCGTCTTTATTCCGATTATGACTCCGCTGGTCATTTTGATGGCGTTGGGTCCCTTGATGTCGTGGAAACGCGCGGATGCCAAGGGTATTCTCAACCGTATGTATCTTGTTTACGGGGCGACACTGGTTGCTGTTATCCTGACCTTTATCCTGAAAGGCGAAGAAGGCTGGGGGGGCTATTTCGGTATGGGCCTTGCCACATGGTTGGCGGTTGGTACCCTTTGGGATGTGGCTGACCGGATCAAGCTGGGTAAAACACCCTTTGGACAAAGCCTGAAACGGTTGGCGCGTCAACCCCGCGCAACATGGGGCATGACGATTGCCCACCTTGGTCTGGCGATTGCCATTGCCGGGATGACGGGGGCCGGAAACTGGAAAGTCGAAAAAATTCAAGTGATGAACTTTGGCGACAAACTGGATGTTGCGGGCTTTACATACACTTTCGAAGGGGTGCGCGATATTCGCGGGCCGAACTATGATGCGCTGGAAGGGACGTTTACGGTTCATAAAGATGGTGAATTCATTACAACGTTGCAGGCGGAAAAACGTGAATATGATACCGGTGGTATGCCGACGACAGAAGCTGCAATTTACCCGATGTTTTTGGGGGACCTTTATGCCGTGGTCGGGGATAAATCCGGTGATGGCTATGTAACACGCCTGTACTGGAACCCGCTGATTGCATGGTTATGGGCTGGTTGTGGCTTGTTGACACTGGGCGGTTTGGTCAGTCTGTCTGATCGTCGTCACCGTGTAGGGGCACCTAAACGTTCTGCATTGGCGAACAAAGCAATAGCCGAGGGAGCAAAAGCATGAATTCGCGTATCTTCTTTTTAATCCCGTTAATCGGGTTTGTTGTCCTTGCCATTTATTTTGCCATTGGTTTGACAAAAGACCCGTCCAAGCTGGATACGGATGTTTTGCTCAATCAGCCGATGGGGGAATTTAAACTGGTTCCGGTTAAAGGCCGTGAAGAAGGTTTAAGTGCCGAAGATGTGAAAGGCAAAGTCTCGTTGGTTAATTTCTTTGGATCGTGGTGTGTGGCCTGTTTGCAGGAACATCCTTTCCTCGTGAAATTAAAGCGTGACAACGTGATCCCGGTGTACGGTGTGGATTGGGACGAGAAAAACCCCAATGACGTGGTGCGTTGGTTGGCCCGTCATGGTGATCCTTACACAAAAATCGGTGTGGACGACACGGGCGAAACCATTATTGACTGGGGCATTACCGGGGCACCGGAAACCTTCGTCGTCGATAAGCAAGGGGTGATCCGTTACAAATTCCTCGGCCCGATTTCCCCACAGGCGTGGAACGATACCCTGCTGCCTTTGATTGAGGAGCTGCGCAAACAATGAGATTTTGGCTGATTTTATGGGCTGCCCTGTTTGTCTGGACGGTGCAGGTGTCTGCGGTGGAACCGGACGAGATTATGGATGACCCGGTTCTTGAAGCGCGTGCGCGTGAAGTCTCACAAGATTTACGCTGTGTTGTTTGTCAAAACCAGTCAATTGATGATTCCAATTCCGGCATTGCCAAGAAAATGCGTGTTTTGGTGCGTGACCGGATTGCGCAAGGTGATAGCAATCAGGAAGTCAAAGATTATCTGGTCTCGCGTTACGGTGATTTTGTTTTGTTGAAGCCACCGGTGAAGGCCAAAACGATGGTGCTGTGGTTTGGCCCGGCCTTGATGGTTGTTATCGGACTGGTGGGAATTGTGTTTTATTACCGCCGCCGCAGTGCGCAAGCTGCACAAGGTCAAGGGGTCGCAGTGCCTTTGACTGCGCAGGAACAGGCGCGACTGGATGCCTTGATGAAAGAAGAAGGAAGCGATAAATGAGTTTTTGGATTGCGGTTGCCGTTTTGAGTGCAATCACCCTTTTTCTTTTGGCCGCCCCTTTGTGGCGGAAAAATAAGGAAGAAGGCGAACGCGCCGATTATGAGCTGAACGTTTTTAAAGATCAGTTGAAAGAACTGGATCGGGATTTGGAACGCGGCCTGATCAATCAGGCAGAAGCTGAAACCGCGCGTGTGGAAATTCAGCGCCGTTTGTTGGCGGCAGATGAAAAACGGGGAAAAACGACGATTAGCGGTCAAAAAATTGGTGCGGGGACTTTGATTGTCAGCACGGTGATTGGCCTTGGTCTTGTCGCAGGTTCCTTGGCGCTTTATCTGAAAATCGGAATGCCCGGGTATGAGGATGTGCCCTTTGCGTCACGCGATTTGCAAAAAGAACGCCAAATGGCAAGTTCTGAAGGGATGGCGGCAGAAATCGCACAATTGAAAAAACATCTGGAAGATGAACCGGGTGATGTGGATGGCTGGATGCTGTTGGGCCGTACCCTGCGTTTAACCGGTCGTCCGGCTGAAGCCGTTGATGCGTATCGCAGTGCGGTGAAAGCGTCTGAGCGTCATCCCAGTGTCTTGGCTGATTTTGCAGAAAGTAAGATTTATGCCAGCGAAGGTCAGGTGGATGATGAAACATTTTCTGCGTTAAAAGAGGCTGTGGACAATGATCCAAGCCAAATGAAGGCGCGTTTCTATCTTGGTTTTGCCAAGATGAAAACACAGGATTATGCAGGCGCGATCCAAGAATGGACCGATCTGGCGGCAATGGCCCCGAAAGAGATCGGTTGGTTGGCGCAAGTCAATGAACAGATTGATATGGCAGCAAAGGCCGGTAATCTAAACCGTGATGATTTTAAACCAAGCGCGCAAGCTTTGGTTCTTTCCAAGCAATTTGAACTACAATGGGAAGAAGAAAAGAAACAACGCCAAGAACAAGCCTCGCAAACTTCCGGGCCAAGTCAGGCAGATATGGAAGCCGCATCGGAAATGACACCGGAAGAACGCGAAGAAATGATCCGGGGGATGGTGGAAAAACTTGCCGATCGTCTAAAGGAAAACCCGAACGATATTGAAGGCTGGAAACGTCTGGCCAAGGTTTATATGGTTTTGGGTGAAAAAGACAAAGCCCTTGAAGCCCGCAATAAAGTGAAAGAACTGAGCGGCAGTTGATAATGCGGGATGGAAAAGGCGCATTGTGGTTCAGTGTGCTTTTTCCTCTGCGATGGCAAGGATAAAGTAAAAGAGTTCGCCTTGCATTTTTTTGGCCGCTTCATAGTCTTTTTTGGCGATAAATTTTTCAAATTTGGTGATTAAAACACGCGCGTCCTCGTTTTGTTGACGGGTAAACCCGCCCACATCCTTTGCGAATGTGGACAATGCTAGACGCAAATCCCAGTGTGGCTTGTTATGAGGGGCTTCACCTTCGCACATGATGAAAAAAAGCTCGGTCCATCTTTCCATATCGTCAGCAATTTGCGATGAATTCATATTTATAAAGTCCTGTCTTAAATGTCGTAGAATTGCGGGGTGCGGTTGCGCATAATTTCTGCTGCCAACGTCCGCGCCTGCGCAAATGTGTCAGATATTTTGATGTTGGGTTTGCGGGTCAGGGAATTCATTTTCTCTAATGTATTCAGGACATTGGGGTTACTGCCACTGAAAATAAGCCACACGCCGGAATGCATGGATTTCTGAATAAAGGTTGCAAGGGCACTGCATCCCGTTGCGTCGATAAAGGGGACATCGTGCATCTGTAAAATGATGATATCAGGTGTTTTTCCGGTGCGTCCCAATGTGTCGATCAATCTTTCGGCGGCACCAAAGAAAAAGGGGCCGTTAAACTGGTAACTCAGCACGCCATCGGGCAAACGGGTTGCATCATTGGGGGACAGGTCTTCGGTGTCGTCATCTTCGTCATTTTGAATGATGTTGATATGTGTCTCAACTTCAACAGCATTGGCCATACGGTGCATAAACAGAACGGCGGACAAGACAAAGCCAACTTCAATTGCGAGGTTTAAATCGACAAGGACGGTCAGCAGAAAAGTAGCGATTAACACGATCCGGTCTCCGATCGGTGCCTTGAACAAATGAATGAATTTGTCAAACTCACTCATATTCCAGGCAACGATCATCAGAACGGCGCTTAAACAAGACAGGGGGATAAAAGAGGCAAGGGGGGAAAATAACAGGACAAATGCCAGAAGAGCAAGGGCATGGATCATTCCGGCAACCGGCGAATGCGCCCCGGAACGAATATTGGTTGCCGTTCTGGCAATGGCACCGGTTGCGGGAATGCCAGAAAAAAGCGAGGATCCGATATTGGCGACCCCTTGTGCAACCAGTTCACAGTTGGAACGATGCCTTGCCCCTGTCATACCGTCCGCGACCACAGCAGACAGTAAAGATTCGATCCCGGCCAAAAAGGCGATGGTAAAAGCACTGGGCAGGAGTTTTGCCGCTTGTTCCCATGAAAAAACAGGCAGGTGTGGCAGTGAAAGGGTTGCGGGAATGCCACCGAATTTTGTACCAATCGTTTCAATGGGCAAGGCAAAGATCCATGTCAAAAGGCTGACACCGGCAATCGCAATAAGAAAGGATGGATATTTCGGCAAGGTCTTTTGACTGACAAGAATGATGGCAATGCTCAACAAAGCTGTCCCTAGAACATATGCATCATAGGTTTGCAGATTTAAAAACAGGAGTTCTACTTTATCCAGAAAGTCTGCCGGGATGTTGTCGATATCCAGACCTAGGAAATCCTTGATTTGACTGACGAAAATAAGGGTGGCAATGCCGGATGTAAAACCTGTTACAACGGGGTGGGGGATATATTTGATATAGGTGCCCAGACGCAGCAGCCCGGCCAAAATGAGAATGCCGCCTGCCATAAGGGTTGCCAGAACAAGGCCGTCATATCCGAATTGCTGAATAACGTTAAAAACAACGACAACAAAGGCCCCGGTTGGACCACCGATTTGAAAGCGGCTGCCGCCAAGTAACGAGATCAGGAAACCGGCAATAATGGCGGTAATAAGCCCCTTGTCCGGGCTGACACCGGATGCAATCGCCAAGGCCATCGACAGAGGCAAGGCAACAATGGCGACGGTAAACCCCGCAAGACAATCATCTCGCAACATTGAAAGGTTATAACCGCTTTTAAGCGTGGTATAGGCCTTCGGAATATAGAAGTGCCAGTTCGGCTTGTGCGGCATTTCCTGTAACTCCCCTGTTAAATGCTGGCGAATGATCGATTTTGTGCGGAAGCTCAATGTATGACATATCAATCATTGACATATCAACTAATTTTTGTGTAAACCCCTTTACAGGGAATGGAGATATCAAATGGATCAAATATCAAAGATTATCGGAAACGGTCTGCAAATCCTGATGGCTGTGTTCCTTGCCACATCCATCTATAACTTTTATTTTGAGAATAGTCTTTTTTGCAGAGAAGATATTTGTACCAAAATTCCATATAGCCGTTTACCTTGATACGATGATAGATGAAGATAAAAATACGATTCCGATTGTTTTACACGAAGTTGCAAACCGCCTGCGGGTTCGCATTGACGCAAAAGTTCAACCTTATAACCTGACAAGGATGAAATGGCTGACCCTTGCTATTCTGGAACGGGACAACGGTATGTCACAATCCGAACTGGCGGCCAAACTGGATGTTGATAATTCATCAATTGCCCGGCTTATGACGCGGATGGAACAACGTGATTTGATCCATCGGGTGTGCGATGAAAACGATCGCAGAGTCCTTCGGGTCTTTATTAAAGAGGAAGCCCGTCCCTTGTTGCAGGAACTGAAAAAAGTATCTGATGAAATACGTAATCAGGCTTTGACCGGGTTGAGCGTTAAAGAACAGGATGATTTGCTCAATCTGTTATTGGTTGTGAAAAACAATTTGGACAAATAGGCAATTTCCTTTTTTATGTTTGCTTTAAATATAAAAAAAGCGGAGCACTTTTCAAAATGCTCCGCCTCTTTATGCGTAACGCGTAAAGGCTTACTGTTGAACTTCGATAACAACGCGGCGGTTTTTCGCTTCGCGGACACCGTCTTGGGTGGCAACAGCCGGGGCGCTCTCCCCCATGCCTGTTGTCGAAATTTTATCACCGGGTAGGCCGAGTTCCGAGATAAATGTCTTCACCGATTGTGCACGACGCTCGGATAAAGATTTGTTGTAGGCTTGGCTCCCGGCACGGTCTGTGTGACCGATAAGGGCGTAATTAACCGCTTGTGCACCCCAGTCCTGAACCAGTGCTTGCAAGACTTGCTGACCGACCGGTGTGATGACGGCGGAATCAAAATCAAAGAAGACCGTATAAAGTTTTGCCAGATCCAGTTCCATTTTTGGTGCCGGCTGTTGGGTGAGCTTTTCCTGCGCTCCGGTCAGACGATTCAAAGCTTCGGCAAATTGATCTTTACACTTGGCAATTTCATCATGCTGCCAACCTTCTTCCTGTTCTTCTACCCAGCAGTCAAAGCTGGCTTGTGCCTTTGCCGACAGAACAGGCAAGCTGGAACGGCTTGTTTCCAAGGCAGCATTCAAGGCATTATAGCCGTCCGTAAATTGTGCCTGTTCCTGTTTTGAAAAACGCCACAAGGCAGGATCTTCCGGGGGAAGACCGTTTTCAGAGGCGGCAACTTTGATGGCTTTTCTTGCAAAAAAGTCAGAATCAAACCAGTCGGCCCATTCGACCCCTTCTTTGGTGGCAAGTGCCTGATATTCTTTCACCAGCGCGCCTTTAAATGTTGCGGCATCGGTTTGCAGGGCTTGGGCTTCTTCGTAATTAAACGGCTGAGTAAACGGGTTACCGGAATGGTCAAATGCTTTTGGGAAGTTGGTGCAGCCCGCCAAAACAGCGGCGGAAAGGAAAAGCGAAACGGTTCGTGTCAGATTTTTTTTCATGGGGAAAATCCAATGCTTGTTTTAAATACAGCGAGAAGCGATGGCCTGAATTTTGTGATCGCTTGACAGGTAAGACGGGCTGAGTGCGCTTGTCACCTCAATTGTTTCACTGGGCTGCCCGATAATATGGTCAAAGCGCCCTTGGGTTTTCTTGACTAACGAGATAAGCCCATCGGTTCTTTTGCGCAACTGAAGGATCGTTTCAGGTGTTTGTGACGGGATTTCTGCACAAACCTGCCCCAGTTGATTGTCGATCGATTTAACCAAACCGTAATCCGGATTAATCTCAATATCGTGAGACGAGGCGACATGGTCAACTTTGATGCCGCGTTTGGGACGCCATTTTTCAAACTGCGCCGTTGCGGAAACGATATAGCCTTCCGGGAAATAAACAGCGGTGTTGTTTTGCAATAAAACACGATCCCCGAGAATGGGACCGGAGCGCAACAACTTTTTGATGCGATGCGCTTTAATCTTGCCGGAAAAATCATTGAATTTCAGAACGTCACGGTCGCCGCGCTTGCCTGCAAAATATTGTTCAAACGGTAAAGCCGGCAGGGATTTGGATTTCGACGCCGCTTCCCCTAAAACAGGTACAGTCAAGACGATGAGTAACGCAATGAAAGATAAGCGTTTTTGCATTTAGTGAAACCCTCTGTTCAGATATTGCAGTACCCTAGCATATTTCATTGCATTTTTCTATATTTTCTCTTGGGTATAGCGGCACGTATGTCTCCATGTCTGGCGAAAAAAGACAGCTATGGAAGTGCTAAAAGTAGATTCCATTTGTCTATAGAGAGAGGAAGCATGCCTTCTTAAGGATGTGTTATTGCCAAGTCCCTGAATTTTAAATCGTTCTCGGCGTGAAGAATCTTTCCTTGACGTTCATTGATTTTCGATTACCTTTACGTCAGTAAAAATACCTATACGTAAAAATGGACAAGCGAGATCAACGAATCTCACCCAGGGAGATCCAAGACCATGTCTGCTACCAGCCTTGCTGTGTCGCAACCTTTGAGCGTGGAAACGCAAGAGGTGCGAATAGAACAAGACTTTACGCGTGAGGTCTATCATGCGGTTAACAATATCTTTTTATCCAATGTCAGTACGACAACCTTGCCGACCGTTATCGCGGCTATTTTATTTACCGTCTTTTATTGGGACGTGGCCAATCACACCCTGTTATTTTCATGGGGGGTTGTCACGGTTATCATCGGATTGGCCCGTTTGATTGTCGTCAAAAGAGGGCTTAAGGCGGTAAAAGGACTGGGAATACAGAAAAAGGCAGGGGTTATCACGCAGGTGTTAACCGGGGCCGCCAGTGTTGGTTGGATTGCGACTTTGCCGTTGTTCTTTATCCACGCCGATATTGCAACACAGACCTTGCACGGCATGCTTTTACTGATCCTGACATCGGCAGGGACGGTTTCCCTGTCGGTTAATCGCAAGGCGTTTATGTTGTTTGTCCCGCCGATCCTGTTGACGCTGGGCGGCTTCTTTGCCTCCAGTCTGACGTTAAGCGGCATTATCTTTGGGTTTGGGTTTCTATTGGTTCTTGGCGTGCAAATGAGATTGGCAAAAGCCAGTCGCAGCCAGATGGAAGAAGCCTTGACCTTGCGCTTTCAAAATGATGCCTTGTTGCAGAATATGGAACGCACCACACAGGAAATCGAGGCTGACAAACACGCACAAGTCGAACGAACGGAAGTTCTACAGGGGCTAACGAAAGAATTTGAAAATACCATTTCCGCGATCTTGGCGCGTGCGGATCAAGTGGCACAAGCCATGCGGTTTCAGGCTGATCACGCCAACGGTGCGGTGCAATCATCCGTTAATGGGACACGGGAAGTGACACAGGGTGCGGGTGGCATGCGTAATCGGATGCAGGATGTTGCCGAAGTGGCGCGTGGTTTATCGTCGTCCTTGTCCGATGTGAATGCGCGTGTGTCGGAAAGTGCAGCGATTGCGCGATCTTCCAATGAGAATGTGGAACGTGCAAACGAGACCGTAAACTCGTTGATCAATGCATCGAACAAAGTTGGTGAAATTGTCGGATTGATTGATAGCATAGCCGATCAAACAAACATGCTGGCCTTAAATGCAACGATTGAGGCCGCGCGTGCGGGCGAAGCCGGCAAAGGCTTTGCCGTTGTGGCAGGCGAGGTTAAAACACTGGCCAATCAAACCAGTGAAGCCACCCGTGAAATTTCGTCACAGGTGCAGACCATTCGTACGGCAACGGCTGAAGCCGTTCAGGCAATGAATGAAATTGCCCAGACCATTGGTGATTTAAGCAATATTTCGCATGATGTCGTCGGGGCTGTTGAAAAACAGGGCCATACCATCCGTGATGTGGCGACACGTATTGAAACGGTTGCTGATGACAGCACACATTTGTCCGGACGTTTGGGGGAAGTCGATGCCTCTGCTGAAGAAACATCCGATGCAGTGGATGCCATGATCAAGGCGGCAGATAGTCTGGCAAAAGAAACACAGGAAATTCAGTGCGAGGTCGATCAATTTCTCAGCCGGGTGCGCTCTTTATGAGAGAGATAAAAAAAGGCGGTAACGTTTACCAACGTACCGCCTTTTTTTGGTGTATCTGTTTCTTAACGGCCGACAATCGCATCGTGTGCGGCAAGAATAGCCATATTAACCATTTCAGAAACAGTGGTGTCGCGCGGAACGATTTGAACTGGCTTTTCCAATCCCATCAGGATGGGACCGATGACTGTGCCACCGCCGAGTTTTTGCAGAAGTTTCGAAGAAATATCCGCCGTGTGCAGGCCGGGCATAACCAAAACGTTGGCCGGGCCGGACAAACGGGTAAAGGGATAATCCTTCATCATTTCTTTATCCAGTGCGGTATTGACCGTGACTTCGCCGTCAAATTCGAAATCCACATTGCGTTCGGCCAAAATCTCAACGGCCTTGCGAACTTCTTCGCAACGTCCGCCTTCGCGTCCGCTGAAGGATGAATAAGACAGGAAGGCAACGCGGGGTTCGTGGCCCAGCTTGCGGGCTTTATTGGCGGCTGCAACAGCAATATCTGCCATTTCCAAGGCATCCGGCGTTTCGTGAATGCGGGTATCGGCGAGGAAAACGGTTTGATGTCCGCCACCGGAAACCACGATGGAAACCCCCATCGGTAATTCTTCTTTTGCCGGGTCCAGAACGCGGGCAACGTCATCATAGGTCGAATAGAAACTGCGGGTCAGGCCGGAAACCATCCCATCGGCATCCCCGCACGCCACCATTGCAGCGGCAAAGATGTTGCGGTTCTGGTTGACCCAACGGTTGCAATCGCGCATTAGCGCACCTTTGCGTTGCAGGCGACGATAGAGATATTCACTATATTCGCGTGTGCGCGGGCCGATGCTGGAATTGTTAATCTCAATCCCTTTGGCATCTATCAGGCCGAGATGTTTCATGCTCGCCTGAATTTTTTCTTCACGGCCGACCAAAATCGGTGTGCCGTACCCGGCATTCAAGAAGGCATAGGCCGCGCGGATGGTTTTTTCTTCTTCGCCTTCAGCAAAGACGATGCGGCGCGGATTACCACGGACTTTATCGCAAATGACCTGTAGGCTGGAAGCTGTCGGGTCCAGACGGGCAGACAATTCGTTGCGATATTCGTCCATATCAATAATGGGGCGACGCGCGACACCGGACGCCATTGCAGCTTCGGCAACGGCAGGTGGGATGGATGAAATTAAACGCGGATCAAACGGGGCCGGAATAATATAGTCGGGACCATAACGCAGACGGCGACCGGAATAAGCAGCCGCCACTTCGTCCGGCACATCTTCACGGGCGAGTTCTGCCAAGGCATGGGCACAGGCGACTTTCATATCTTCGTTGATGGTGCTGGCACGAACGTCCAAAGCCCCACGGAAGATATAAGGAAAGCCCAGAACGTTGTTGATCTGGTTGGAATAATCGGAACGCCCTGTTGCGGTAATGGCATCGGAACGTACAGCTTTAACATCTTCCGGCGTAATTTCCGGGTCCGGATTGGCCATTGCGAAAATAATCGGCTTGGGTGCCATTTTCTCGACCATTTCCTGTGTGACGGCGCCTTTGACGCTCAGCCCAAAGAATGCATCAGCGCCGTCCAGTGCTTCGGCCAACGTGCGGGCATCTGTATCGGAGGCATGGGCGGATTTCCACTGGTTCATGCCTTCTTTACGTCCTTTATAGATGACGCCTTTGGAATCGCACATGATAACGTTGTCGTGTTTAACACCCAGTGCTTTGGCAAGTTCGCAGCAGGCGATGGCCGCCGCACCGGCGCCATTGACGACAAGTTTGACGTCTTTCAAGTCACGTCCGGTTAAATCACAGGCGTTGATCAGACCGGCCGCAGAAATAATCGCGGTGCCGTGTTGATCATCGTGGAAAACAGGAATATCCATCATTTCGCGCAGGCGTGTTTCAATGGTGAAACATTCCGGCGCCTTGATATCTTCCAGATTGATCCCGCCGAAGGTTTTTCCAAGAAAACGTACGCAGTTGATGAATTCTTCTTCGTCTTCGGTATCGACTTCAAGGTCAATGCCGTCCACATCGGCAAACCGTTTGAAAAGAACGGCTTTCCCTTCCATGACAGGCTTGGACGCCAATGCCCCGAGGTTGCCGAGGCCAAGAACGGCTGTCCCGTTTGAAATGACGGCAACCATGTTGCCTTTGGCTGTATAGTCGTAGGCCAGATTGGGGTCGCGTGCGATTTGTTCACAGGGTGCAGCCACACCCGGTGAATAGGCCAGCGACAGGTCGCGCTGTGTTGTCAGCGGTTTTGTCGGATGAATTTCCAGTTTGCCCGGTCGTCCCGAGGCGTGCATCAAAAGCGCTTCGCGCTCGGTAACCCGAATAGATTGATCGTCCATGCTATCTATGTCTCTTGCTTGGTCTTATATACATTTATGGCGAAGCCAGATTTATTCTGACGTGTTTTTATGGATATGGACGTTTTCTGCACCTTGGTTTTGCAAAACTTCTTTGGCTTTGGCTTCTCTCTCTATACCATCGGCACGAACCCACAGGATAATACTGCCGGCGTCAACTGCACGGGCAAAATCCTCGGTATGGGGTGTTGCGGTCACTTCATCGAGGACTTCTTTCACGGCAACACCGCCGACTGTCGCTCCCACAACAGCACCGATCAACTCCCCAATCGGTCCGCCCGCCAGAAAAATGGCGCCGCTGGCAACCATTGGTCCTTCGAATTTAATTTCACCGACCAGTGCGCTTAACACGTCTTTCAACGGTTTTGCAGGCTTTCCGGCGGCGTCAATGGATTCATGCGAGCTCAGGACACTCAAATCCGTACGCTCAAATCCCTCTTTCAAAAGGGCTTCGATTGTTTTTTCGAAAGTTTCACGGCTGTTCAGCAGGCCGACGACTTCTGTATTTACGGTATTTGAGTTCATTTATTTTAACCAGTATGGTGAGTTGAGTATTTATATTGCGCAATATGCACCAAAAGGGGACAGATTACTAGCCTCAATTGCGGAAAAAGAACAGACTAATCTGTGCATCGGTGCCATGCATGTATAGCAAGGCTACCATGTCAAATCTAAGGCAATTTCCTGAAATTATAGAAATCAGGCGAAAGAGTCACTTGAGGGGCTTCATTCGGGCCTAGGGGATGTGCTATCAGTATTGCCCTTCTCTTAAAATTACATCAGCAATCGAACTTTACCCATGACCACCCTTGTTGCCGCCACAGAACATCTGCCCGCAGACGTCACACAGGAAGAGATCGAAACCCGCATGCGTGACGGGGCGACCCCGATGATGGCGCAGTTTATGGCGATCAAGGAACGTCACCCCGACTATCTTCTGTTTTACCGGATGGGTGATTTTTACGAATTGTTTTTTGATGATGCGGTGGCGGCATCCGAAGCTTTGCAAATCACACTGACCAAGCGGGGGCATCATAATGGGGATGACATTCCCATGTGCGGTGTGCCGGTTAAAGCCTATGAAAGCTATTTGCCCAAGCTGGTGGACAAAGGGTTTCGTGTTGCCTTGTGCGAACAAATGGAAGACCCGGCAGAAGCTAAAAAACGCGGATCAAAAGCCGTTGTGAAGCGCGAAGTTGTCCGTCTGTTTACCGCCGGAACCATTACCGAAGACACGTTACTGGATTCGCGGCGGAACAATTTTTTGGCGGCTGTGGCACAAAATCGCACCGAAACCGGAGTGGCCTGGCTGGATATTTCCACCGGTGCGTTTTATACACAAGCCTGTCCATCGGTGATGTTACCTGCTGTCTTGGCCCGTTTAAATCCAGGGGAATTGCTGGTTGGTGATAAGTTATTACAAGCACCGGAACATTTTGACACGTTCAGCGATTTTAAATCCATCCTGACACCGCAACCTAACAGTCGGTTTGACAGTGCCAATGCGGCCAAACGGTTGGAAAAATTGTTTGCGGTGAAAACACTGGATGCCTTTGCCAATTTTTCACGCGCCGAAACATCGGCGGCAGGCGCGTTGGTTGATTATGTGGAATTGACGCAGAAAGGCAAATTACCGCGTCTTGAAATTCCGAAACAACTGGCACAGGGGGCGACCCTTGAAGTTGACGCGGCAACGCGGCGTAATCTGGAACTCACCGTCACCTTAAACGGTCAACGCAAGGGCAGTTTACTGGATGTGATTGACCGGACCGTCAGCGGTGCTGGTGCACGTCTTTTGTCCGTTTGGCTTTCTTCCCCTTTAACCAATGTTGACGATATTAATCGCCGTTTGGATGGGGTGCAGTTCTTTAGCGAAGATTTGGGCGCACGTGAAGATATCCGACAGGCCTTAAAAAAATGCCCGGATATGGAACGTGCCCTTTCGCGTATCACATTGGGCCGGGGCGGGCCGCGTGATTTGGCGGCTATTCGTGATGGATTAGCCGCCAGCTTTGATTTGCGCGAACATTTGATTTCCTTAACACCGCCACCGATTTTGGAAACCTGTATCCATGATCTGGGCAATCATGGACAACTGGTGGATAAACTGCGCCGGGCCTTAGGCGAAGATTTGCCCTTGATGGCGCGTGATGGTGATTTTATTGCACCCGGATATGCCCCGGAACTGGATGAATTGCGCAGTCTGCGTTCGGAAAGCAAACGTCTGATCCTGAACCTGCAAGCCAAATATGCAGATCTTACCGACATTCAAACCTTGAAGATCAAGCATAACAATGTTTTAGGCTATTTTGTCGAAGTGACGGCAAAACAGGCTGAACGTATGCCGGCGGACGGGGATTTTATTCACCGTCAAACCATGAAAAACGTCATTCGTTATTCAACGGTGGAACTATCGGAACTGGAAGGCAAAATCAGTTCCGCAGCAGACCGGGCGCTTGCATTGGAAACCCGCCTGTTTGATGAATTGATCGAAGATGTCAAACAGGATGCGGATGTCATTGCCTTGGCCGCCAACAGCCTTGCCCGTCTGGATGTTTTGAGCGCCTTGGCACAAATTGCGGTGGAACGTCATTACAATCGCCCGGTTTTAAGTGAAGGTTACGAATTTGATATCAAGGGCGGGCGCCACCCGGTTGTGGAAGCCGCCCTTGAAGCCGCCAACGAAGCGGCCTTTGTTGCCAATGATTGTGATCTTTCACAAGATCAACGGTTGTGGTTAATCACCGGTCCGAACATGGCTGGTAAATCGACGTTCCTGCGCCAAAATGCCCTGATTACCATTTTAGCGCAAATGGGCGGCTTTGTCCCGGCGGCTTCTGCCCATATCGGGGTGGTTGATCGTTTGTTTTCCCGCGTGGGGGCGGCGGATGATCTGGCCCGTGGGCGATCAACATTTATGGTGGAAATGGTCGAGGCCGCAGCGATTCTCAATCAATCCAGTGATCGATCACTGGTCATTCTGGATGAAATTGGGCGCGGGACAGCAACATTTGATGGCTTGTCTATTGCCTGGGCGGTGGTGGAGCATTTACATGAGTTGAATAAATGCCGGGCATTGTTTGCCACCCATTATCATGAATTGACAGCATTGACGTCCAAGCTTGATTGCTTGTCTTGCCATTCCATGCGGGTGAAAGAATGGAAAGGCGAAGTGATTTTCCTGCATGAAGTCGGGGCCGGGGCAGCGGATCGGTCATACGGGATTCATGTTGCCCGTCTGGCAGGCTTGCCCAAGGCCGTTATTAAACGGGCAGAACAAGTTCTGGAAACTTTGGAAAAAGGCGAACAGAGCAGTGCCGTCACCAAACTGGCAGATGATTTGCCCTTGTTTGCCGCCCTTGCCGACAAACCAGATCCAGTATCAGAACCAAGCGGGCCATGCGATGTGGAACTGGCATTGGATGATATCCAGCCCGATGATCTCAGCCCGCGTGAAGCCTTGGAAGCCCTTTATAAATTAAAAGCACTGAGAGGTTGACCCCCTCAGTGCTTTGAGGTGTGGTTGCTTGCTTAAGCTTAAATAACGGGCTCTGCGCTGGCGAGCATCATTTTATCTGCCAATGTCACTGTGTCATAAAGCGACAAGTTGTTCTTATCCATAATGGCTTTTAGCGATACGATATATTGTTCGCCGCGTTCGGAGTATTTATCCAAGGTTGTCGCAAGGATACTTCCTTTGATCGGTCGTCGTGTGTTGCGCATAAAGGCCCGTTTGACCCGCAATGACTTGTAAGCTGTATGTGTATTCAGATTATGCACATAGGCACGTAAACTGTCTTTAATGCTGTCAAATGCTTTGATGCGGTGGTTTTGGTCGTCACCGCGTTGGGCGGGCACAATGCCATCGTCATTTTCGTTGAATGTCCATTGACCAAAAAGGGCGTTGCCTTCACGCACAAAGCGCGATGTCCCCCATCCGCTTTCTTCCGCCGCCTGTGCCAAGGCCAGTGATGGTGGTACGATATCAACCTTTTGCAGCAGTTGATCAAATTTCTGTCCGCGCACTTTATAGCGTTCAAAGGTTGCTTTCAGCCAGATTTGATCCTGGGCAATGATATCAAGGCCCAAATTCAAGCGGTGACGCAGACGAAGGATACGGGCGCGCTCTGCAAGGATTTCTTCGTTGGTTTTAAGGATCAGAGGAAGCAGAGCTTTGAAAAAGAGCGTCTTGCGTTCTTCCGTTTGGGTGAGGTTTGCCAAATCGTGCGGCAAGCTCGCAAGGAAAAGGCGCGGAACGCTGATTTCGCCCTCGCGGACATCCTTCAGACGATAGCCAAGTTTGTCAAAGGCAGTCGTCAAGTCGTTGGCACTTAATGATTTCGGGGTGTTACCACCCTGCAAAGGCTTGAGGTCTTCTTCTGTATTTTCCGGGCGTTTTGCAACTTCGTCCGGCAGCTTCAAAACAGCTTTCGGTGCTTTGCTGGTTGTATTGGTCGGGGCACTAATATGCAAGGCAATCAGTAATGCCAGACAAAAGCCCATAAGCGTGAGGACAGTCCATTGGAAGCCCTTGCTTTCCTTCATATCAGCCATACTAAAATCAAAATCTGTTAACAAAAGCGCGGCCCAAGCCTGTCTCAGCTTTTACGGCTATTTTCACGCGCAGTGTCGATCATGTTTTCTCAGCCTATGGATCGACATGCTGTGAGCCGGATTCTACAGATTTGGCGTTTTTAATCCAGTTGATAATATTCTTAGGAAAACCACAGGATTCATCAGCAGTTTAAGGGGGGAAGGCATGATATAAGATTATTGTCCTATTTAACTTTCAGGCGAAAGTCTCTATTTGATTTCCATCCAAAACCCTAATAGGATAAAGGGTACGTCACTCTGGGGGATAGACGTTTTGTTGTGTAACATTAAAAACGAAAAGAAAAATCATGTCTGATACGTCGGCTATAATATCTGCGGACTGGGTGAGCAATGCGCCTTTTCCTGCGGTATTGTTGCATGAGGATCGCAGTGTTGCCGCTCATAGTGCCGCCGCTGAAGTTTTGGTTAAAAATATTAACCTTCCGAATATTTCGGACCTGTTTGATAAAGTAAATGCCAAGAATGCCCCCCATATACAAACAGCGGGTGTGGAAACGGACAAAGGTGTGGTGTTTTATGATTTGACACTGAGTCCTTGTCAAAACGGCTTTTTACTTTTCGCAAAAGATGTCAGCCTTGAACATAATTTGCGCGCGGCTTTAATGGATTCTCGCCAACGATTTAAGGATTTGGTGGAAATTTCCAGTGATTTTGCCTGGGAAGTCGGGGCGGACGGCTATTTTATTTTCGTTTCTCAACGGGGCGCGGTTGGATATGAACCAGATGAATTGATCCGCAAGCACTGTGACGACATTGTTTTAAAGCGGGATAAAAAACATTCACAGAATCCCTTTTTATCCAAAACCAAATTGGAACGTGAAGAAACGTGGGTTTTGCGCCCCAATGGGGAACCCGCCTGCCTGATGGTGTCGTGTGTCCCGTTGTTTGATGAAAAAAATAACTGGGTGGGGGCACGCGGGGTCTGCCGTGATATTACCGAAGAACGTGAACGCGATGCGGCGTTGGCGCGGGCTTATCACCGCGATCAGTTGCTGGCCTATATTGTGAAAACCATTCGCGACGAGGTCGAACCCAGCAATATGTTGAGTGCGGCAGCCAATGCCACGGCACGTGCACTCAGTGCAAATGGATGTCAGATTTTCAGAAGCAAGCCGGAAAGCGGCATGATCGTTAGTGCGGCCTTTGGCGAAATTCCCGATGAAATTCCCGACTTGTTTGGGCGGCTGGAACAATTGGGTGAAAATGAAGTCGGTGTCTTTGAAATTAAGGACTGGCTGGCGATTTATTCTGCAACCCGGTATCGGCGCACGGTGAATGGGGCCATATGTCTGTGGCGCGAAAATGTGCGTGGGTCCTGGAATGACGATGACAAAATTCTTGCCATCGACGTTGCCAACCAGTTGGGAATCGCCAATGAACAGATTTCCGGGCATGAACGGATTGTGGAGCTGTCGCGCACCGATGCCTTAACCGGGTTGTTAAATCGCCGGGCCTTTTTTGAAGATGAACTGCCCCGCCATATTGATCGTTTGCACTTTAACAACAGTCCTGCGGCCCTGATCTATGTTGATCTGGACCATTTTAAGCAGGTGAACGATGTCTTTGGCCATCAAAAAGGCGATGATGTTCTTTTGCTGATTCGCGACTTTTTGCTCAATCAGGTGCGACCGGGCGATGTGGTTGCCCGATTAGGCGGAGATGAATTTGCGATTTGGTTGAATGAGATCGATACGGATGCTGCGTCTCGTCGTTGTGAACGCCTTTTGGAAGCCAGCCGGTTTTTGAAGGACTATTCAGGGTTGCCTAATAAACCATTGGGCGTTTCTTTGGGGTTGGCAATCTACCGCCCGGATACACATGAATCTGTTGAAATGTTGATCGGGCGCGCAGATGCGGCTATGTATGAGGCCAAGCGTTCCGGTCGGGGTAAGTTTTGCGTCGCTGAAGATTATACACCCACGGATGCCGAGTAATGAGAATGAATAAACAAGGTGCCCTGAACAGATGAAGCGAGACCCGGTGCATGATGCTCCTTTAACATACGAGGAGGCAAAAGAGCTTGCGCGCCATCAGGATGTGGCTGTGCGCAAATCTTTGGCTGAACGTGAGGATATTCGCCCGGAAATTCTCTTTTACCTTGCCGGTGATCCCGCACCGGAAGTCCGCAAAGCGATTGCCCATAACAAGGCAACGCCAGCGCGGGCCTATATCGAACTTGCCAAAGACAGCAGCGATGAAATCCGCTCGGACCTTGCGGAGAAAATTGCGCGCCTTGCCCCTAAATTGACCGCTTATGAAGTGGACCGGGTGCAAAGTTATGCCTTTCAAGCCCTGGAAATTCTCGCCTCCGATCAGTTATCCAACGTGCGAACCATTTTGGCCGAAACGTTAAAAGACGTTGCACAGGCCCCGGAAGAATTGATCAACCGATTGGCGCGCGATTCTGAATTATCGGTTGCCTGCCCGGTTCTGGAACATTCGCCGGTTTTAAGGGATGAAGACCTTCTTGATATTATTTCCAGCGGGATTTCTTCAGGGGCGCTTGGGGCAATTTCCAACCGGAAAACCGTCAGTATCAAGGTTTCCGATGCGATTGTGGATACCCACGATGTCGCGGCGATTACGACACTGCTTTGTAACGAAAGCGCCCAAATCCGCGAAGAAACGCTGGATCAACTGGTTGAACAATCGCGCAATGTTGAAGACTGGCAAGGCCCGCTGGTGTATCGCCCGGTCCTGAGCGAATATGCCGCGCAACGACTGGCGGAATTTGTTGCGGGTAATCTGCTGGATAGCCTGAAACACCGCAAAGACTTGAGCGCCAAAACCTTGTCGATTGTCCGCGAGGAAGTCAATCGCCGGATCAAGCAAACCCATAATGCCAATAATAACAAATTGGCAACGCCGAAACCCGATGAAGGCGGAAACGCGGATTTAAGACGCGAATATGCATGGCTGTTTCAACAGCCACCCCACGTCATTGCCAAAAACCTGAAACGGATGCACAGGTTGACCCCACAGGTGATCATTAATGCCCTGATGGAAGGCGATAATGATTTTGTCGTTGCGGGTTTGTCGGAATGTGCGCATATCCATCTTTCTGTTGCCTTGCGTATGATTGCCATGCGCAGCGCGCGCGGGGTTGTTGCGCTGTGTTGGAAAGCGGGTATGGATGCGCAAACCGCCGCCTTTATTCAGGCGAAGGTTGCCCATATTGCAGCGGATGATATTTTGCGCGCAAACGATGGAAATTACGCCCTGTCAGATGATGAAATGCAGTGGCAGATCGATTTCTTTAATAATATGGCAGTTTAACGTAACCGGACACTGACCTGATAAGTCAGGATTTTTTCCTTTCCAGCCGGCACGTTAATTTTCCAAGTCGCAGTGTTGTTTTTCTGGCTGTCCGGTTTTGTGCTTGTGTCACTTAAGGACCATTGACCGGGGAAGACTTCTTCAATCCGTACCGTTTCTGCACTGTCTTTGGCATTTTTGATGACGATTTTATAAGCGGCTTCGAAACTGTCTTTGCCTTTGCGTTCAAAAGCAGTTTGATTGCGTTCAACCGTCACATCGAAACTTTCGCCGGGGTGCAAGGTGGCTTCGCCGTCTTTCGGGGTGCGGGTTAGGTTGTCTTCACCGACAAACTGAAGCTGGCCTTGCGTGTCCCGTCTATAGAGGCGCAAAATGCCGTCAGGGAGCGGATTATTAGATGTGTTGTTGAAGGTAAGCTCGACTTGTGGATGTACTGGCGGACTGTCAAAATTCATTTCGCCATAGGTGGGGCCAAAACGCTGGACAAGCTCGCGTGTACTTTTAAAGCTAAGTGGTTGCATTAACGCGACTTGTTTGGTCTCGTTGTCGTTGAGGTCAACTTTATCTGACAGGTTATATAAATGAATGGCGCCCAAGGCTTGTGGGGCTTCAGCGGTTTTTGCGGCGGCACCCGCCATATCCATCATCGGGGCGGCTTCGGCACGGACCATACGTTCAAAATTACGTGTGACGGTTTGGCGGTTGACTTGCCCGGCAGCCAAGCTGAGATTGGCGGCACGGTAACTGACCCCACTTGTATTGGTCAGGTTGGCCCAACTTTGCAGGACGAGGCTTTTGCCATCGCCTGCCAATTCCGCACTATAGGAGGTATGCCATTTCAAACCGGATGACAGATAGGCCAAAGCCATTGTGGTTTCGCCTTTTTCTGCCGCATCAACTTTGGCGGTTAGAGCGGGTTTGGCGCGTAATCCTTCGGGCAGGCTTTCAATAACCAATTGTCCGGGTTGCCCAACTTCAATACGACCATCGCGTTCGATAATGGTTTGGCCTTGTGCGGAAAGAATCTTTGCTTCAATAAGATCATCTTTCCCGCTGACGCTGTTAAATCGGCGAAAATGAACGGTTTGACCGACAGATTTTTCCAAAAGGGCGCCGGGAGTCAGCAAATCAAAATCAAAACGGCGCTCCAACACACGAAAGCCCTTCCCGGAAATGAGCAGGCTGTCCGGTGTAAGCTGGGTGCTGATATCTTCAAACACAAAGGTCTGTTCAGCGCCTGTCAAGTTTGCTTTGCGGACATCGCGCACAAACCCCAGACCGTTTTGATAAAGGGTCAAGGAAAGATCATTGCGCTGTCGTTGATCAAGAACGGTTTCGGCATGCAGGGCACCGGCACCAAGGGCAAGAACAGCGGCACTTAACAAAAAGGGGCGTGAAAAGGACATGTCTGACAACTCCAGTATGAAATCTCTTTTTCTGCATGTTGCCTCTTCTGTGGAAAAGGGGCAAGCTTGCGCATCGAAAAAAACATGCTATGGATGTCTGACACTGATAGACGATAGGGAATATTCACTTGGATTTTTTGCAAAATAACGATCTGTTGATCGCGGGACTTGCCGGGTTCTCAGCCTTTTGCCTTATTCTTGCGCTTTGGGCGATTTTACGCAAACCGGCAAAGGAAGAGGACGAGTCACAAGCCGATGTGCTGAGCCGACATATGATGGAACTCAGCCGGGCCAACAGCGAATTGACAGGCCGTCTTGCTCAGTTGCATGAAACGCAAGACCGTGCCCAGCAGGCGGTGAACGAACGTTTGCAGGCACAGGAACGGGCTATAACCAAGACTTTGGATGAGCGTTTGGCGAATTTGACACACCGGATGGGGGAAGGCTTGTTGGAACAGACAAAATCAACAGCCAAGCATATGTCAAATTTAACGGAACGCTTGGCGGTTATTGACACTGCTCAGAAAAATATTATGGACTTGTCCCAACAAATGGTCGGGTTGCAGGATATATTGTCCAATAAACAAACCCGTGGGGCGTTTGGGGAAGTGCAGTTGGAAATGCTGGTGACCAATGCCTTGCCGCCTTCGGCTTATGCTTTTCAGGTGACCTTGTCCAATACCAAACGGGCCGATTGTGTTCTGCATCTACCCAATCCACCGGGGTCCATCTGTATCGATTCGAAATTTCCGTTGGAAAGTTATCAGGCCTTACAAAATGCGGAAAACGATCAGGATAAACTTTTGGCGACACGCACGTTTAAGGCGGATTTGCTGAAACATATTAAAGATATTTCCGAAAAATATATCATCCCCGGGGAAACGGCGGAAAGCGCGTTGATGTTTTTACCCAGTGAAAGCATTTATGGGGAATTGCATTCTAATTTCGTGGATGTGGTTGAAAAATCCTATAAAGCAAAAGTCTGGATTGTGTCCCCGACAACCTTAATGGCGACCTTGAATACGGTGCGGGCGGTCTTGAAAGATGCACGCATGCGCGAAGAAGCCGGGCGCATCCAAAAAGAAGTGATGACCTTGTTGGAAGATGTGGAACGTCTGGACAAACGGGTCGAGAATCTGGATCGCCATTTCGGCCAGACGGCAAAAGATATCCGCGATATCCAAATCACGACCGGCAAAATCACCAGACGGGGCGAGAAGATCGAGGAAATTCAGATCGGCGATGAAAGCCCGGCAGAAGACCTTGCTCCGCCGACAGACAGAATTGAATCTTCTTAAGGAAACGAACCTGTTTTCCAATCCAGTTTGCAGGTCAGTCTTGACATAATTCAAATACATGAATACATATTCATTAATTGGAGTTATTGATATGAAGATTGAGCAAGACCAGCTTATAGAACTGTCCGAAGTTTTCAAACTGCTGGGGGATCCAACCCGTTTGGCCATTTTGATTTCCTGTATGGAAGAAGAAAAGTCCGTTGGTGATATTGTTTTGATGACACAGGCGTCGCAATCTCTGGTGTCTCACCATTTGCGCCTGTTACGCGGGGCGCGTTTGGTACGCCCGCGTCGGGCGGGTCGGCAAGTGTTTTACAAGGCCCATGATGCCCATATCAGCTGCACCTTGAAAGATATGATTGACCACGTCCATGAGGAAGATGAACTATGAGTGCCGGATGTTCCAGTTGTTGTTCTTCTCAGGATGCGCCCGTTGTTGATAAAACATATCGACGAATTCTGTGGTTTTCGCTGGTGGTGAATTTGGGGATGTTCTTTATCGAAATCATCGCCGGGGCAATGGGGAATTCTCTGGCGTTGACAGCGGATGCGGTGGACTTTTTCTCTGACGGGGCGAATTATGCCATTACCTTGATTGTGCTGGGTATGAGCTTGCAAGCCAGATCCAAGGCCGCTTTGTTTAAAGGCATTTGCATGGGTGCGGTCGGGGCTTATGTTTTGTTTGTATCGGTTTCCCATATCATAAATGGTACGGTTCCACGCGCAGAGGTCATGGGTGTTATTGGCTTTATGGCGCTAATCACCAATGTTGTTGTGGCCTTGCTTTTGTTTCGACATCGCAGCGGGGATGCCAATCGCCAGTCTATCTGGATTTGTTCGCGCAACGATGCCATTGGCAATATTGCGGTCATGCTGGCCGGTGCCGGTGTTTGGGTTTCGCAGACGGGCTGGCCGGATATTGTTGTTGGTTTGGGAATTGCCGGTTTGGGCCTATGGGGGGCTGCTCAAATCATTGCGCGCTCCCTTGCGGAAATGCGACTGTCCGATCAAAACGTTTAGAAGAACTTTTGTGCATTTGCGAAAACAGCCCCTAGACAAATGGTGCAAATTTCAGTATGAAGGGGCTACGATTTTTTTGAAGAGTGTCCTTAAATGTTGAACGCACAAAACATCATGTCTGTGAAAAAGACCACCGCAAAAGGTTTTGCGGGTGATGTTGCATGCACGCTCTTCACCGGCTTCACGAAAACCAAGACGACTACGACGACTAAAGCGTAGCCTGCGGGGACTGAAAACGGATCGTATATTCGAAAAAAGGCCCTCGCGGGGAATGACCGCTTCGGGCCTTTTTTCGTATGTGCAACATCAATCGGGAAATGGAACAGGCGGAAGACACCGCTGGGCCACAATACAAAGGAAAGCAAGATGGGTTATAAAGTTGCAGTTATGGGCGCCACCGGTAATGTAGGCCGTGAAATGCTCCAGATTATGGCGGAACGTAATTTTCCGGCGGACGAAGTTGTCGCATTGGCATCTCGTCGTTCGGTCGGACGTGAAATTTCCTATGGGGAAGATCAAATCCTGAAAGTTCAGGATCTGGATACGTTTGATTTCACCGGGACCGACATTGTTCTGTCTTCACCGGGCGGTGCAATTTCTGCGAAATATTCCCCGCGCGCTGCTGAAGCCGGTGCGGTTGTGGTGGATAATACATCCCATTTCCGTATGGATCCGGACATTCCGTTGGTCGTTCCGGAAGTAAACCCGGAAGCAATTGCGGATTACAAGAAAAAAGGCATCATCGCGAACCCGAACTGCTCGACCATTCAGATGATGGTTGCGTTGAAGCCGTTGCATGACGAATTCGGTATCGAGCGCGTGATCGTTTCCACTTACCAGTCCGTTTCCGGCGGTGGTAAAGATGCGATGGATGAACTGTTTGAACAGACAAAAGGCATCTTTATGAATAAGCCGGCGTCTGAAACCAAAAAGAAATTCACCAAACAAATCGCGTTTAACTGCATCCCGCATATTGATGTCTTTATGGATGACGGCGCGACTAAGGAAGAATGGAAAATGAAGGTGGAGACTGCAAAAATTCTCGACCCGAATATCAAGGTTCACGCCAACTGTTGCCGTGTTCCTGCGTTCATTGGTCATGCTGAATATATCAACATCGAAACCAAAAAGCCGATTGATGTTGCCCGTGCACGTGAAGTGATGCAGGCCCAAGATGGTTTGGTTGTTGTCGATCATCACGAAGACGAAGGTTACGTTACTCAGGTTGAATGTGCGGGTGAAGATGCGACTTATGTCTCTCGTATCCGCAAAGACGATACTGTTGAAAACGGTCTGTCTTTCTGGTGTGTGTCCGATAACCTGCGCAAAGGTGCGGCGTTGAACACCGTTCAAATCGCAGAAGTTCTGGTCCGTGACCACTTGAAAAAATAAGCTTATATCTTAAAAGCGCAGACGGCTGACAACCCCCATCATTTTTGGTGGGGGTTCAGACTGCTGACAAAGTGTTTTCAGTAAATAATTGACCAAAAGCCGTCATCCTGCACTTGATGCGGGATCCATTTAAAATCAATGGATTAGATGTTACTCATTGGACAAAGATGGATCCCCGATCAGGGTCGGGGATGACAGTTTAGGGGCTTTGTCAATAATCTGAGCTTTTATCTTAAAAGCGTATTCTTAAAAAAAGCACTCCGGCAGCGACATGTTGTCGGGGTGCTTTTGTATTTAAGGGGCAAAATGAATTTCTGTAATCTTTGCGCGCCAGAAAGGGTGGGCCGTGATGTGTCAAGATTTGATATAAAAAGCCCTGCCGTTTGATTGGGGCAGGGCTTTTTCAGGTTAGATTTAAATCTTCTTTATTGCTCTGTTTCCGGGTCAACAAATGTGACTTCCAGACGGCGTGCGCTGGCTGCCGGGTTTTTGATTTGGGCTTCAAACGGTGTTGTCCCGCCTGCGGCAACTTCTTTGTCTTTGGTGTCGACAATCAGGAACTGAACTTCCGCATCCGTTGCATCAAACAGGGATACCCGGATTTGTGGGACGGTTTGAGTTGTTTCAGAAATATTGCCGACATCGCCGGCAACGATCAAAATATTGTCGTTGCCTTCTGTGCGTCGTGATGAATGGACATCGCGGATTTCCATCAAATCACGCAATTCAGGTTTCATGCCAAGCATGCCCTGAACCATCCCGAAATAGTCATCATAAATTTTGTAAACCGGGGCGGCTTGGGGAACGAATTGCATAATCATACCCCGGCCAAAATGGACCGTACTGCCAAGTAAGGCAATAATGACAACCAGCCAGAAGAGGAGTTTAAAAAATCCACCTTTCTTTTTCTTCTTCTCTTTATGGCGCACGGGGGCTGTAAAGACTTCCGGGATTGGTTCCGGGTCATCCAGATCATCCAGATCGTCAAGGATATCGTCCTTGCTATACATTGACTCGGTCATAGATTGAACCGGTTCGATATCATCATCACCGAAGATATCGTTTAATTCCTCGTCACTGGGCATATCGTCTGCGTCAAATCGATCGCTTGCGGATATTGGCTCCGGTTTTGGTTCTGGCTCAGGTTCAAACATCGGCTCCGGTTCGAACATGGGTTCGGGTTCCGGTTCCGGCATAGGTTCCGGTGCTGGCGGCGGCGGCGGCGGGGCCGTCGTTACCTCGTGTTCATCCAACTCTAGGATGCTATCTTCATAGGGCGGTTGCTCCCATGTATGTGCGCATTTCGCACAACGCAGTGTGCGCCCCTCTTCGCCGAGTGCAGCGATAGGAACGGAATAATGTGCCGAGCAATTTGGACAACTAATAATCATGGAGCCACCAGCTTTTACCTAAGTCCTTATTCTTTATAGGCGTTTCTTTGCGTCTAGGCAAGACTGCCCGTTGCTTAAAAAATCGCGTTAGTTTTGACTTTAATATATTATGTGTGAATAAGGTCTTAACGAACGCGATAAGAATGCGTACAAAGGGTATCGCATTTAAAGTAAGAGGCGGTTGATTTTGGTAATTGTAAAGCTGGAAAATGTAGGTTTACGCTACGGTGTAGGGCCGGAGGTTTTGCGCGATGTTTCCCTGACACTGGAAGAAGGTGCCTTTCATTTTCTGACAGGACCGAGCGGGGCGGGGAAATCATCCTTGTTGAAATTGATGTATTTGGCCCATCGCCCAACCCGTGGTCTTATTTCCCTGTTCGGCAGTGATATTGCGACCACTGGACGGGACACATTACCGGCCCTGCGCCGCCAAGTCGGGGTTGTTTTTCAGGAATTTCGCCTGCTGGATCATATGTCGACATTTGATAATGTCGCCTTACCGATGCGCGTTGCCAATGTGCATGAAAAAGATATTCGCAAGCATGTGACGGAACTTTTAACCTGGGTTGGATTGAAAGATCATATGAGTGCGCGCCCCAGTACATTATCCGGGGGGCAACAGCAACGTGTCGCCTTGGCGCGTGCCGTCATTACCCGCCCCCGCTTGTTGCTGGCCGATGAACCGACAGGGAATGTGGATGATAAACTGGCTGTGCGTTTGCTTCATCTTTTGGAAGAATTGAATAAACTGGGCACGACGATTGTTATGGCGACACACAACGAAGGACTGGTCCGTCAGTTCGGCCACCCGCGTATCTGCATTGAAGATGGTCGTGTTGAACAAATGGGACCGCTGCGCCCGGCACACCGTCCCAATGTGCGGATGGAGGGTAAGATAAGATGAGTTTTCTGTCCTTCAATCACCATAAAGACGTGCCATTGGATAAAGATCCGGGCACGCGTTTTCTGCCGTGGCTGATTGCCTTTATGGTTTATCTGGCGGCCTTGTCTGTGGTGGCGACAGCGATTATGCAGTCGGTCAGTGCACGTTGGGAACGCGGTGTCTCCGATACCTTGACGGTTCAGGTGCCACCGGGTGACAGCGTGAAGCAGGATCAAGCCCAGATCGAAGGGGTCTTGAAAATTTTGCGGGCCCATCCGGCTGTGGTTCTCGCCGAACCGATTGCGCGTACGCATGTTGTGTCGTTGCTGGAACCGTGGCTGGGCAATAGTCGGGCCTTGGATAATATGCCGCTGCCGCATTTGATTGACGTCTCGCTGCGCAGTGGGATGGATGTGGATGGGCAACAGCTGGTCGATGCCATGAATAAAGTGGCCCCCGGTGCGACGATGGATGATCACCGTATTTGGCTGGATCGCCTGATCCGCATGAGCCAAACCTTGGAATGGGGGGCTTATATTGTTTTATCGCTTATTGTGTTGGCCTCTATTGGCACGGTCTTCTTTGTGACCAAAACCGGACTTGCCATCCATCAGGATGTGATTGAAGTGCTCCATCTTATCGGGGCACAGGATACCTATATCGCGCGCCAATTTGCCGAACATGCGCTGAATTTGGGCTTGCGCGGCGGGCTGTTGGGACTGGCGGCTGCCGGTCCAACGTTCGCGGGGTTTGCCTATTTATATCGTCAAATTGACAGTGCTTTATTGCCTGATATTGATATCGGCCTTTGGCAATGGGCGACTGTTATGGGCTTGCCGATTGTTGCAGCGGCAATGGGATACCTGACCGCACGTGTTGCTGTCTTGCGTACACTTCGTAAAATGGTTTGATTATGGTGCGGATGTTACCTCAAAAAAAACGCCGACTTTTCGGTCCATTGGCAATTTTTTGTATTTTGACCTGTTTGGTCTGGTCCGGCGGGTTTATTGTTTTTATGGATCAAGTGCCGCGACTGGTGGAAGATGATTATACCACAACGGATGGTATTGTTGTGCTGACCGGCGGGACGGAGCGTTTGAATACGGGCATGACCCTTTTGACACAAAAGAAAGCCCAAAAGCTACTGATCTCCGGCGTTTATCGTGGGGTGGAGCTTGAAGAATTACTTGCCTTGTCCAAAAGTGCCCCGCAAGAGCTTGAATGTTGCATTGATATTGGACACGAAGCCGACAGCACGCGGGGCAATGCCAAGGAAACAGAGCACTGGATTAAAAAAACCGGATTTAAGTCTTTACGATTGGTGACGGCGAACTATCATATGCCGCGCAGCCTGTTGGAGTTTTCTTTTTCCATGCCTCAGGTCCGGCTGATTGCGCATCCGGTCTTTCCTGAACATGTGAAAGTCGATCAATGGTGGCGTTGGCCGGGAACGGCAGCTCTGATGGTTGGTGAATATAACAAATTTTTACTGGTCTGGCTGCGTCAGGAACTGGCGCGACAAACTGATCTTGAGATATTGAAATGACATTTATTCGATCTGTATTATTTAACATTTATCTTTTTGGCGGCACAGGGGTCATCGCATTAATTTTGCTTGTGTTGTTACCTTTTTCTTCACAGGAAATGCGCAAGGGTTCCCAGTTTTGGACGCGTTATGTTATGTGGGGGATGCGTCATATCACCGGGATTGATTATGAAATTCGGGGACTTGAAAACCTACCCAAAGCGGGCGGGATTATTGCCTGTAAGCACCAATCTGCCTGGGATACAGCAATTTTTGTTCTGTTGCGTCTTCGAACGGCATATATTTTAAAAGAAGAATTACTGAAAATCCCCTTTTATGGCTGGTATGTAAAACGCAGCGGACATATTGCCGTGAACCGTTCTGCCGGGGCAAGTGCCCTGAAAAACATGGTTGCTGATGTTAAAAAGGCCTTGGCAGAAGACCGTAATGTTGTGATTTTCCCGGAAGGGACACGCTCAGCCCCGGGGGAGCCGGGGACATATCATCCCGGTATCGCCGCGATTTACACCCAAACAGGCATGCCGGTTATTCCGGTCGGGTTGAACTCCGGCCTGTATTGGGGGCGGCGTAGTTTCCTGAAAAAACCGGGTAAAATTATCATGGAAATTATGCCGCCGATTGAACCGGGCCTGAAACGCCGTGAATTTATGGCAACCTTGCAGGAACGCATCGAAACAAAAACTTCGGAACTGGAAGCCGAGGGACTGAAAGCAGGAGAACAATAAAATGGGTATCGTTTTGGTCGGTTGCGGTAAGATGGGCGGTGCGATGCTGGCAGGCTGGCTCGATCAGGGGATTGCGGCTGAAGATATTCGCATCGTGGAACATTCTGAGGAAAACGCCCAAGCCTTGCGCCAACGTCATGGTGTGGTTGTTTATGATGACATTGCCAAAATTGAAGAAGATTTTTCGGCCGATATTGTGTTGTTGGCGGTAAAACCGCAAGGGATGGATGCTGCGGCCCAAGCTTGTAAACGATTTGCGACAAACACAACGTTCCTGTCTATTGCTGCCGGAAAAACCCTATCTTATTTTGAAAATATTCTGGGACAGGATGCCGCGATTGTGCGTGTCATGCCCAACACGCCGGCGGCGGTGCGGCGCGGGATCAGTGTGGCATGCGCCAATCCTCATGTAAGCGATGGGGCCAAAACCGAATGCAGCAAGCTTCTGGAAGCCATTGGCGAAGTGGCGTGGGTTGATGACGAAGCCCTTATGGACCCGGTGACCGCCGTGTCCGGGTCCGGTCCGGCCTATGTGTTCTATATGACAGAATGTTTAACCCAAGCTGGCATTCAGGCAGGATTGTCCCAAGATCTTGCCACCCAGTTGGCGCGGGCAACGGTTGCCGGGGCCGGTGAGCTGATGCGTCAAAGCGGGATTGATGCGGCAGAGCTGCGCAAGAATGTGACCTCACCGGGGGGAACGACACAGGCGGCCCTTGAAGTTTTGATGGGGGAAGATGGAATCGGACAACCGATGGCACGTGCCGTTGATGCTGCAACGCAACGTTCCAAGGAACTGGCAGGGTGATCCAGCTTTTTTTCCAATGTCATAGAAAGATCATTTTTCTGTAAAGCGTAATAAATCAAAGCCTTATAAGGTAAGCAAAAGCGTTACCATGAGAGGGTTAAAATATTTTTTGTGCACTGCACAAAAAGAGGTTGACTCTTAGGTAGCATTATACCATATTGAGCTTAGAAATATTGCAGTGCAGCAACCTTATCATTCTTTATTGGAGCAAACCCAATGACCAAACAAGCTAATCCGTTCGCTTTTGACGCTTCTAAAATGTTCGGCGATTTCGACCCGACAAAACTGATGAGCGAATTCGACCCGCAAAAATTCATGGGCGACTTTTCAAAAGCGTTCTCTGAATACAAAATCCCCGGTGTTGACGGTAACGTCATTATGGAAAGCCAGCGCAAAAACGTAGAAGCACTTGCACAAGCCAACAAAGTTGCTTTGGAAGGCATGCAGGCTGTTTTCAAACGTCAGGCTGAAATCCTCGGTCAAGCGATGGAAGAAATGCAGGCAACGTTCAAAGACCTGTCTGTTGCCGGTGAGCCGCAAGATAAAGTGGCCCAGCAAACAGACCTGGTGAAAGAAGCGATTGAAAAAGCATTGTCCAACATGCGTGAACTGGCCGAAATGGCTGGTAAATCCAACACAGAAGCTTTTGAAACAATCCACTCTCGTTTCACTGAGTCTCTTGACGAAGTTAAAGAGCAAGTTCTCAAGCTGAAAAAATAATTAACCTTCCCCCCTGTAAGGTTAGAATTGGGGCTGTCTTGTGGATTATCGAGAGGCAGCCTCTTTTTTTGTCTGGTGAAAGCTGCAAGCTTTTCTTGACATTTCGGGGAAAAAGGCGGATAAGCCGCCTCACGTTGTTTCCGTGCGTGCAAAGTTAATGCACGTGCCCGTGGCAGAAATCTGTCAGTCCTGTGTGCAGCAGGAGTATCGCTTTTAAGCGGTGCCGGTCGCGTTCCCTTGCCCCGATCTGGGCATCATGTGCGGAATTTTAGATGTCACCAGGACGCATTTTAGGGTGACGAAACCGCAGATGATACAGGAACGTAAAACTGTGACCACATTTGATATGTTGGGCCTTGCCCAACCTTTGCTCGACGCTATTGCCAAACAAGGCTTCGATACGCCGACACATATTCAAGATAAAGCTATTCCGCATTTGATGAACGGCCACGATCTGATGGGTGTTGCTCAAACAGGCGGCGGTAAAACAGCGGCCTTTGTGCTGCCTTTGGTTCATCGCCTGTTGGCAGAAAACGAAAAAACAGCCGCTGGAAAACCGCGCTGTATTATTTTGGCGCCGACACGGGAACTGGCCCAACAGATAGGGGTGGCAATTCGCTCCTTTACCAAAGGCCAAAAAGTTTTCCATACGGTTATTTATGGCGGTTCCCCCTATCGCCAGCAATTGCAACAATTGCAACGTGGTGTCCACATTGTTGTGGCGACACCGGGCCGGTTGATGGACCATATGGAACGCGGTTCCATTAAATGTGATGATGTTCATACCTTCATTTTGGACGAAGCTGACCGTATGCTTGATATGGGCTTTATCCACGATGTCCGAAAAGTCGCGGCCTCCATGCCGGCAGAAAAACAAACCGTTATGTTTTCGGCGACCATGTCTAAACAGGTTCGCGGCTTGGCAAGCGGTGTTCTGGTTTCACCGAAAATGGTCGAAGCCGCACGTGAAAATTCTGTCGCCAACACAATTGATCACCGTGTCATGCACATGAAACAGAAAGACAAGCCGAAATTGCTGGATCATCTGCTGGATGATCCGACTTTGAAAAAAGTGCTGATCTTTACACGTACAAAAGCGATGGCAGACCGTTTGTGTGATAACCTGAAAGAACGCGGTCATAAAACCGATACCATTCATGGGGATCGTCAACAGGCTGCACGTCAACGTGTTCTGCGCGCCTTCCGTAATGGTGATATCGAATTGTTGGTGGCGACCGATGTCGCGGCACGCGGTATTGATGTTGCCGATATTTCGCACGTCATTAACTATGATATGCCGTTGGAAGGCGATGCTTATGTCCACCGTATCGGTCGTACAGGTCGTGCCGGTCAAAGCGGTGTTGCCCTGTCTTTCTGTACCGATGGTGAAGGCGATCTGTTGCAAGCCATTGAACGCACCATTCAGCAACGCGTTGATGTTGAATCCGAACATCCTTATCATCAGGACCCAATTCCGTTTAAGGCAAACGGCGATCAAAAACGCCGTCGCTTCGGTGGTGGTGGTACAGGTAAAAAACGCACCTTTGCCAAAGGCCCGAAAAAAGCGGAAGACGGCTTTAAGAAAAAGACGGAAGGTGGCTTTAAAAAGAAATCCGATGGTGGTTTCAAGAAAAAAACCGAAGGTGGATTTAAAAAGCGCGGACCGAAAAAAGTCCAACGCAAGACACCGAATATTGCAGGTCGTCGCGCCGCTTAAGCATTAAAATATATTTGAAAAGGCCGCTTTCATGCGGCCTCGGATTATCGACAAAGCCCCTAAACTGTCATCCCCGACCCTGATCGGGGATCCATCTTTGCTCAATGAGTAACGTTTAACCTATTCATTTTAAATGGATCCTGTATCAAGTGCGGGGTGATGGCTTTTGGACAATTATTTACTAAAACACTTTGTCAGCAGCCTGAGGCCGTTTTCATGCGGGCTTTTTTTTATGGCAACTGAGCCGTGTTCTTTTTGCGGGTCATGTTGGGCCGATAAGACAGACTTTCCCCGATATGTTCAACCTGAACCTGATCACTGCCGGATAAGTCGGCCAAGGTACGCGCGACCCGTAAAACCCGATGATACCCGCGTGCAGAAAGACGCAGTTTTTTTGTGGCTTCCAATAACAGATTTTGTCCGGCTTTGTCCGGTGTGGCGATTTTCAGCAAGAATTCACCATCGGCTTCCGCATTGGTGCGAATGCCGTGATTCTTATAACGGTCTTTCTGTATCGTGCGGGCCTGTAACACGCGCTGGCGCACGTCCAGCGTTCCTTCTTGGGGGGGTGGTAAATGCAAATCGGTTGGATTGACCGCCGGGACATCCAGATGAATATCGATGCGATCCAGCAAGGGGCCGGATATTTTATCCCGGTAACTTTCCGCACATTTTGGTGCACGGGAACAAGCCAGCGCCGCATCATCCAGATGACCGCATCGACATGGGTTCATGGCTGCGATTAATTGGACGCGCGCAGGATAGGATATATGGGCATTGGCGCGGGCAATTTCAGCGCGCCCGCTTTCCAGCGGCTGTCGCAAGGCCTCAAGGGCGGTGCGGTTATATTCCGGTAATTCATCCAAAAACAAAATGCCAAGATGGGCGAGGGAGACTTCCCCGGGACGCACCCGGTGGCCACCGCCGATCAATGCCGGCATGGAAGCCGAATGATGTGGGTCGCGAAAGGGGCGTTGGATCATCAATCCCCCTTCGGGCAAGGTTCCGGCGATGGAATGGATCATGGAAACTTCCAAGGCTTCTTGCGCATCCAAGGGGGGTAAAATACCGGGCAGGCGGCGGGCCAGCATGGATTTTCCGGCACCGGGGGGACCGCAAAACAGCAAGTTGTGATTTCCGGCTGCGGCAACTTCCAAGGCACGCTTGGCACTTTCCTGTCCACGAATATCGCGCAAATCCAGATGGGCCGGACCGTCTTGTTTTTGAACGCGAACAGGTTTGGGACGGCTCAGCACTTGCCGACCTTTAAAATGATTGACCAATTCCAAGAGATTGTTGGGCGCAACCACATCCAGATCCCCCGCCCAAACCGCTTCACCGCCTTGGGGGTTGGGACACAGAATATTGCGATCCTTTACTTGAGCATGGATGGCCGCAGGTAAAACACCGGTGACAGGGGAAAGCCGCCCATCCAATGCCAGTTCCCCCAAGACAATAAAGGGGCTGAGGTCTTCTTCATTCAGGACATCCATTGCCGCCAGTAAACCCAGCGCGATGGGGAGATCAAAATGCGACCCTTCCTTGGCAAGATCGGCAGGTGACAGATTAACCGTGATGCGTTTGGGCGGCAGCGACAATCCCAAAGCACTCAGGGCCGCGCGCACCCGCTCACGGGCTTCTGACACCGCTTTATCCGCCAATCCAACGATGTTGAGGGCGGGAAGGCCGGTGGTAATGGAAACCTGAACCTCGACTTCGATAACGTCGATGCCTTGGAACGTGACGGTGGTGATACGTGCGGTCATTGTATGTCCCTCAAACCAAATATGTCATTCCCACCCTGATTGAGAATCCAGAAATAGGGGCAACCCATAACTGGATCCCCGCTTTCGCGAGGATGACGGTTGTGTATTTGAGAGGGTTATGAAAGGGAGAGAGCGGTTTTATTTTTTGTTGGCTAAGCCAACTGTTCAAAAACATACAATTTCAACTCTGAATATAATATTCTTTTATGACATTCTGTGAGTCCTTACACGATATGGCATATCTTTAATGGTATTTGCATTAAGCACAAACACCATTAGGCGATCTTTTGCAGAAAAAAAGAATTTGCGGCACTTGTACGCGCTATCCTGTTGCGCGTATGATAGGTGCCGTTGTCTATGCAATGTTCGTGGCTGTCTTGAGAGAGAGCGACTAAAGGAGATTTGAATGCAAAGCGGTGAGCAACTAACCGTATTGGCGGAGCAGATTCATCATCTGGTACGTTATATTACAAAGATCAAGGCTGAGTTGGCATCTATTCGACATCCGAAATCTCCGGTTGATCATTTCAATACGGTGGCAGAACAGCTCAACACGATCTGTGAGACAACAGAAGACGCAACGAACACGATTATGGAGTCCGCAGAAGATATTTTATCCAACGTGGATGAACTGAGTGCCAATATTAAATATGAACCGGCGCAGGTTTCTTTGAATGCGATTCAGGACAGCACCAATAAAATCTTTGAATCTTGCTCTTTCCATGATTTGACGGGGCAGCGCATTTCGAAAATTGTGCGCATTATGAATCGTCTGGAAGGCACGCTGGATAGTCTGGTTGATATTGTCGGGCGCGAAGGCCTTGGTGAAATGCCGGTCGATAATGATGAAACCATCGAAGATGTTATTGGGATGCGCGATGGTGATATTGCGATGCATGGCCCGCAAGTCAGTGGGCACGAAGTGTCGCAAGATGATATTGATGCTTTGTTCGGTGGGGATAACTCGCCAAAGGTAGGGCAGGCGGTATCGCAAAATGATATAGACAGCATGTTTGACCAACCGGCAACGCCTGCGGCAAAAACACCGCTGCCTGCCTCTGATGGCGCGGTTTCGCAGGACGATATTGACAGTATGTTCGATCAACCTGCCGCACCGAAAGCAACAAAGCCCAAGGTGGAAAATCCACCCGCAGGACAAGATGTTTCACAAGACGATATTGATAAGCTGTTTGGCTAGCTTCCTAAAATAAACGCCACTTCTTCTTTTTTGTCTCTGTTTCTGTCAACCAGCTTTCCGGTGTCTCACGTTTTTCACGTGCTGTAATCGGGCGGTGGCTATGACTGCGATATTCCACATCGACGAGATAGTTAATTGCACTAAAGTCTTTGCGCGGCAGATCGGCCTTTTTATAAAGGGCGGCAAAGCCTTTTGCACCGGGGTCTTTAATCAAAGTCCGGGCGGCTTGAATATCAATTCCGACACGGTGTGCCATCGCATATTCAAAGAAAGGACGGTCCCCGATTTCCAGGGCACGGAAGATCAGTTCCGGGGTCAGTTTTCCCTGCTTATTCATGGCGAGAACGAGTTTCTCTGCGTCGCGTTTTGAGCGCGGATCATGTAACAAGCGGCGTTTGGCATCTTCACGGGATTCCAGCACCACACGTTCGATCAGAACAGGGGACAGTTTCTGGTGGCTTAGGAGGTAGGCTTTTAACTGGTCGCTGATGACATCGACCAACAGGTCAATGATATGGGGCGGCAGCTGATGGCGCATCGCCAGGCCAGCATGAATGGCTTCGTTTTTTTCAAAACGTTGCAGGACAAGCTCATAGGTATTGTCTTCAAAGGCAGCCCCTTCATTTTTTAAGGTGCTTTCCACAACCGCCTCGTTACCCGCTTCACATAAACTGTGGGTCAAGGTCGGGCTGAGGGTTGGGCGATGAGAAATCGCCATTTGACGATCAGTATCGCCTGTATGGATAATGTCTATAAGATCGTTGTCTTCCAGTAAGTTGCTGAATTCCAGCATGGGAAGGCTGACTTCAAGCACGTCTTTGGCCAGAGACAGAGCCAAATCCTTGGGAATGTCATTATTGGTTTTGAGGGCTTGAGATAAAGAGCTGCGAACGGTGGTATCGACATCGTCGGCCAGTTTTTGGCAGATCGCAATGGCAAGATCATATTCGGTTTCGGATAAGGTTTTATTTTTCAGATCATTTGCCAGTTTCTGTGCGAGCACAGCCCGTCGCGCCGGCGAACTGTCACCGTCAAGCAACTTCACATCATTTAATGTAATCTCCGCCATGACCATATCCCTTAATGCTGCCTCGCCTATTATATCAAAATTCTAATTTATTCCCTATAGTAGAATTAAAACGAAAGAATTTATGTGATGACGCGCACAGCAGTGTAATTTTTTTCAATTCTTTAACCGGGGGTCAGTCTCGAATCACATGTGGTACAAATCGCGAGCTATCTTTGGTAATGGCGCTGTTATCTTCGCGAATCCCGATGCCACAGGGTTGGCTGGCCACCAGCCAACTGCCAATGACAGTGTGATTTCCTTCAAAAACGGGGAGCGGATGTAAGGCTTGTACGATCATGCCTTCTGCCCCGTAAGGTCCCTCAACGTTTTCCAAAGATTCACCTGCACGGTGAATGCTGACATTGGCGCCTTCGCGAGACAGAAGGGGTTTGCGGACAAAGGTATCCCCGACCATATGGGCCTTGGGATCATTTGCAAAATACGCTGGGAGAAGATTGGGATGACCTTCAAACATCTCCCACAACAGAGGCAACAATCCTTTATTGGAGAGAATGCTTTTCCACGCCGGTTCGATAAAGGTGGTCCCGGATGTTGGCATGGCTTTGCCGAATTCTTCCTGCATCATCCATTCCCACGGATAAAGCTTGAACAGGGTATGAATGACATTGTCCTGTAAATCGGTTAGTCGGCCTTTTTCATCAATTCCGATTTCTTCCATATGAATGAAATGGGTCTGAAGACCGGCTTGGGTTGCGCATTCTTCCAGATAAAGAACGGTGCCTTCGTCTTCCAGACTTCCTTGGCTGGAGGCAACATGCAGGGGGCTTTGAAGGTTCATATTGGCAAAAGCACCGATAAGGGCTTCGTGAATGGAGTTAAATTGATCGCAATCGGGCGGGATCAACCCTTGTTCCATGGCCTGTTCCATCCAGACCCATTGAAAAGCGGCACTTTCATAAAGGGAAGTTGGTGTGTCGGCATTATATTCCAAAAGCTTGGCAGGGGATTGTCCGTCATAGGAAAAATCCATACGGCCATATAAATTTTTTTCACGGTTTTGCCAGCTTTGGCGCACATAATCCCAGTAAGAATGCGGGATGGCGAGTTTCTGCAACAAGGCTTCATCCTGAACGACCCGGTCCACAACCTGAAAACACATGTGTTCGAGTTCCGCAGTCGGGTCTTCGATATGGTTTTCAATTTGATCCAGTGTAAATCGATAACAGGCACTTTCATCCCAATAGCGTTCGCCGTCGATTGTATGAAAATGAAAGCCGACTTCCTTCGCCAATTGTTGCCAGTTTGGACGTTCTTCAATGCGGATACGATGCATGATTTCTTATCCGCCGAAACTGCGGGTGCTCATACGGGCGGCGGTGGAGCCAAAACCACCGCGACGCAGGGTCGAGGTTTTCGTGCTTGGGCTTTTCGTAACATTTGACGGGACTTTTTGCACACCGGTTTGGGTGGCAACTTTTTGATTGTCCCCCGTGCGGAAGCTTTTCGGGTCGTCTTTTGAACGATAGAGCGGTTGGGTTGCGACGTTGGAACGCGTTCCGCCACTGAGCATAGACCCCATCATATAACCCATCATCATCGGCATGAAAACCGACCCGCCTGATGTGGTTTGCATGGGGGCTTGTTCGCAATTTTCATTACCAAAATCAGCTTGGCAATCTTCGACGGAGGTATATTTGGGTGCTGTGCGGATATGTTCAGCCGCAGCCTGTTCAAACCCTTGGCGGCATTGATCCAGATCCTGTCCTTCATAACGTGCACATTCATCGACATCTTCGAAAATAGCCGCAACTTCATTGCCGCTGTCGCAAGCACTCATGGTAAGGATTGTCGCGCCCATCAGGGCAAGTTTTAAAGATTTGGAACGTTTCATATCACACCTGTTTTGACCTTTGGGTCTTAATCTAGTAGGAAAAGAGAAACACACAAGTGAAAGTTCCATGGAAAGACCGAATTATATAACGCCGCAAGGCTTGCAAACGTTAAAAGACGAGAAACATCAGCTTTGGTCGGTGGAACGTTCCGAGGTGGTCAAGGTTGTCACATGGGCGGCCGGCAATGGTGATCGATCGGAAAATGCCGATTACCAGTACGGTAAGCGCCGTTTGCGTGAAATTGACCGACGGGTGCGTTTTTTAACAAAGCGTATAGAGGCTGCGGTTGTGGTCAACCCGGAAGAACAAACCAATCGGGATCAGATTTTTTTCGGGGCATTTGTTGTTTATGAAAATGACCGCGAAGAAAAAGTCAGCATCCGCATCGTCGGGGAAGATGAAGTCGATTCGACCAATGGCCTGATCAGTTGGATCTCACCTGTTGCGCGTGCGTTGATGAAAGCGCGTGTCGGGGATTTGGTAACAGTCAAAACCCCAAAAGGCGACGATGAACTGGAAATTCTCGAAATCCGGTATTGATTGGTTAAAGGTCTTCGTGTTCACCCTTGCGCGAGATGGTGACATCCTTGTGGATTGAAACACTGAGCAACAGGCCGAAGCTGAAGAGGATGGAAATCATGACCGTTCCGCCATATGAAATCAACGGCAACGGAACGCCAACGACCGGCAAAAGGCCCATCACCATTCCCATATTAATGAAGACATACAGGAAAAAGGTTGTCGTGACACCCAACGCAACCAGACGGCCAAAATTATTACGCGAACGCATGGCAATCGCATAGCCATAGATCAATAACAACAGGTATAGCCCCATAACCGCCAGCCCACCGATGAGACCATGTTCTTCTGCCAGCATGGTGAAAATAAAGTCGGTTTGTTTTTCCGGTAAGAAGTTAAGGTGACTTTGTGATCCCAATCCAAATCCCTTGCCAGCAATGCCGCCGGACCCGAATGCGATTTTGGATTGCATAATGTGGTAGCCAGCCCCCAGAGGGTCATTTTCCGGGTTTAAAAAGGTGAGAACACGTTTTTTCTGATAAGTATGCAGGAACTGCCACGCCACGGGAATGGCGGCCAAGGCAGATGTGCCGACAAGGATAAACTTCCATAGACGCACACCGGCAAGGAAGAAAATTACACCACTGCCGAGAATCAGCATCAAGGTTGTCCCGAGATCGGGTTGGCGCAAAATTAAGACAGAAGGGGCCGCGACCATAAATAAAGGTACAAACAGATAGGGAATGCTTTGAATTTCTTCAAGGCTGCGGCCATGGAAATAACGTGCCAGTGCCAGTACAAGTGTGATTTTCATCAACTCCGATGGTTGAAGCTGGAAAAAGCCCAGACTGATCCAGCGTTGTGCACCCATCCCTATTGACCCTTTGACTTCAACGCCGATCAATAAACCAAGCGCAATGAAATAAAGGATATAGGAGTATCGCAACCAGATGCGGATATCGGTTAGCGCGACAATAAACATGATGCCCATGCCGCCGATAAAACGGATGAGTTGACGTTTTGCCCAAGGATCCCAACTGCCGATCGAACCGGGGACATCCGGGTCGGGTGAGGCCGCCGAATAAAGCATGGCAAATCCCACGCAGGCCGTTAAAATCAGTAAAAGAACAAACCCCCAATTTAATTCGAGAATTTTGCGACCTAGCGTGAGTTTATCTTGCCCGAGGCGATAGCGTGTCATCATGGTGTGTCCTTACGCCTCCTTTTCATTTTTTTTAGGGGTGGTTTTGGTGGGGACCAATAATTCACCGCGTGCAGATTCTCGTCTTTGGGCTTCCAGCAGAATGTCGCGGGCAATCGGTGCCGCCGTTTTTGACCCCGATCCGCCATGCTCAACCACAACAGAAACCGCGTAGCGCGGGTTGTTATAAGGGGCAAAGGCGACAAACAGGGCGTGATCACGCAGTTCCCACGGCAGTTCATCATTTTTCAACACCCGTGTGTCCCGCTCGGATTTGGAAATGCGGCGAACCTGTGCGGTCCCGGTTTTACCGGCCATTGCGAATTCAGCTTCCTTGATGCGCGAACGAAAGGCTGTTCCACCGGGGATATTGGTAACGGCATTCATACCGCGCTGCACGATTTTTAAATGGGCTTGTGAAATGCCTAGTGGCTCGAATGTGGTGCGGACCGGGACCTCGACCGCATCACTGGTGGTGATTTTACGTGTCAGATGCGGAATGATTTTGGTCCCGCTGACAATGCGTGCCGTCATCACAGCCAGTTGTAACGGGGTGGCCAAGACGTACCCTTGACCGATACCGGTAATCAGGGTTTCCCCGCCTTGCCACGGTGCCCCGATGGTGGCCAGCTTCCAGTCCCGCGATGGCATCAAACCGGTGCGTTCGCCGGGCAGGTCAATGCCGTTTAATTCGCCAATGCCGAGGCGACGTGCCATATCGTGTATGCGGTTAATCCCGGTGCGTTTGGCAATTTCATAGAAATAGACATCGCAGGAATGCATATGGGCTTCTTCCATATTGACATGACCGTGCCCGCCTCTTTTCCAGCAGTGAAAACGTGCGTTGCCCAGTTCCATGTGACCGGGGCAATAGATTTCCTGTGAAGGAGTGATAACCCCTTTTTCAAGGGCGGCCAAGGCGACAACCATTTTAAAGGTGGAACCGGGGGCATATTGCCCGGCAATGGCTTTGTTGGTCAGAGGGCCGCGTGGATTGGTGATCAGGTTTTGCCATTCCTTATGGGATAACCCGCGATTAAAGGCATTTGGGTCATATGTCGGGCTGGACGCCATCGAAAGAACTTCGCCGGTATGGATATCCAGAACAACAGCCGCTGCGGCTTCTTCGCCGAGACGTTCGGCGACCATTTCCTGTAATCCGGCATCCAGTGTCAGGGTGATTTCTGCGCCGGGTTCTCCGTCTTGGCGCTGGACTTCCTGAATCACACGACCCAGTGCGTTGACTTCAACCTGAGAGGTACCACCCGTGCCGCGTAGCTTTAGATCATGCAGTTTTTCGATGCCGGACTTCCCGATTCGAAAACCGGGTAATTCCAATAAAGGGTCGTCTTTGGCATCACGTTCGGTAACAGAAGCCACATAGCCCAGAACATGCGCACTGTAATTGCCTTTTGGATAATGGCGGGTCTGACCGACATCAATTTCACTGCCGGGAAGGTCCGGTGTGTTGACTTCGATCTGTGCGACTTCTTCCCATGTCAGGTTTTCGCGCACAGTGACGGGGACAAAGCTGCGTTTGCGTTTGATTTCTTTCAGGATTTTGTTTTTTTCTTTTTCACCGATTTCGATGATTTGACCCAATGTATCCAGCGTCCCCTTGGGGTTGCCATTGGTATCTTCGGCGGTGATGATGACCCGGTAGTTTTGTTCATTGACAGCCAGTTCTTCGCCAAAACGATCCACAATATTGCCGCGTGGCGGCGGTAACAGACGGATGGAAATGCGGTTTTCTTCCGCCATTGTTTTGAAACGCGGGGCTTCGACGACTTGCAGATAATACATGCGCCCGACCAGTGCAGACATCAAAACCAGCTTGCCACCGCCAAGGACGGCCGCACGCCTGCTGAAGAGTTTTGATCTGTCCGAACTGCGATGCATTTAAACGGGTTCCTTTTTTTATTATCGTAAAATACTGCGTTGCCAGCGGCCCATAAGCCACGCCAGAAGAGGGTAAAATCCAATGGTCATAAGGTATTGAAAAAAGACCGGGCCGGGGACAAGAACATGCATGTGATAGGCGGATAGTAACAACCAGGCTTGCAGCGCGGCCCCGGCCGCGATGATGCTAAACCCCAGCCATTCCACCCAGAAGGTTTTCCCCAAAAAGAAACGGCGTTGCCCTAAAACGACACCGAATACAGTGAGGTAAACAATCGTGTTTAATCCCATCGGTGCACCGCTTAACGCATCTTGCAGAATGCCAATGGCGAAAACGGCAATGATCGGCAACAGGTCGGGGCGAAAAACGGTCCAGTGAAAAATGCCCATCAATGCCAATTGGGGTACGATGGACCCGTATCCCGGAATATGGGTGGGAATGACGCTAAGCAAAATAAGAACGACCGACAACCCCACCGGAGAGATATTGCGCGCCCATAAATCCAGACGCTGCCAAAAACCCGGTTTCATGGCTCTGACGGTCTCCTTTCTGTCCCCGGTTTTGGCACAACCGTGCGCATTTCAATCGGTGTATGAACGGGTTGTGCAACCGGTTTCGCAGGAAGGTCATTTTTGGGAAGATCGGTTCTTAAACGGTCACGGTCCAAAATGCCATCCAATCCGTAATCAATAATGCGCACGATCTCAAGACGGGAACTGTCGACGTACAACGTAACCTCGATCGCTTTATCGCTGACAGAGGAAACTTGACCAACAGGAATACCTTGCGGGAAAGCACCGCCATGACCGGATGTCACGATGCGATCACCCGGGGATACAATGGTGCCGGGCGGCAGTTTACTTAAAATGGGTTTTTCTTCGTTGCGACCAATCATAATCCCGCGCGCGCGTGAGCTTTCGATCATGACCGGAATGCGGGAGTTCAAATCGGATAAAAGCAGGATACGGGCGGAACGATAGGCAACACCGGCAATGCGACCGACAAGGCCTTCACCCGTGACAACGGCTTGTCCGTTTTTCACCCCTTCGCGAACACCGGCATAAACCAGCATGCTTTCCGAGAAAATCCCGCCATCATCGGAAATGACGCGAGCGGTTTTGTAAGTGGCTTGCGGCCCCACTTCAAATTTCAGTAGTTCGCGCAGAACGGCGTTTTCACTCTCAACCTGACGGGCAACGGTTTGCCATTTTAACAAACGTTTGTTTTCTTCGCTCAGGCGTTGGTTTTCTTCATGCACGGCTAAAAATTGCCGCGCTTCAGCCAGATAACCGCGCACGGTTTCTGCCGGTTCCGCAACCGCTTCGAGAATGGGGGCAAAAGCATCGTTAATGCGGGCGCGGGCTTCTTCGACAATGACCGTTTCGGCCTTGCCGAGCATCATCAGGGCAAAAGCCGCCAAAATCAGCCCGAGATATGCAAATCTCTGCAGCAGATTTCGGATCACATCGACCCGGTTTTGTGCGCCTGGTCCGTGCTTTACCAAAAGATGTTTCCCTCATTCTCAAGGCAAAAGCGTTTTAAGCTAAAACGCTTTATTTATTAATACATAGAAGACAGGACGTGCTTAAGCTTCTTCATTTCTTCAAGCGAGCGACCTGTACCCAGTGCGACGCAAGATAGTGGATCATCGGCAATGGAAACCGGTAGTCCGGTGGAATGGCGCAAAACGAAATCCAGATTGCGCAGCATACCAGCCCCGCCTGTCAGAACGATGCCTTTATCAACGATATCGGCCGCCAGTTCCGGGGCGGTGTTTTCAAGGGCGACTTTGCAGGCTTCGATGATGGCACCGACTGGTTCTGTCAGGCTTTCTGCAATCTCGCGCTCTGAAATGACCAATTCTTTCGGTACGCCATTCATCAAATCGCGGCCTTTGATTTCCATCGTGCGGCCTTCGCCGTCTTCCGGCGGGCAAGCCGACCCGATTTCTTTTTTAATCCGTTCTGCGGTACCTTCACCAACCAGCAGGTTGTGCGTGCGCCGGATATAGGCGATGATGGCTTCGTCCATTTTGTCGCCACCGACACGCACAGAGCGCGCATAAACAATGCCGCCTAAAGACAAGACGGCAACTTCGGTGGTCCCACCGCCGATATCAACGACCATGGAACCGGTCGGTTCGGTCACAGGCAAGCCTGCACCAATGGCTGCGGCCATCGGTTCTTCGATCAGCATAACTTTGCGGGCACCTGCATTTTCAGCAGAATTTTGGATGGCGCGGCGTTCAACAGCGGTTGAGCCGGAAGGCACGCAGATCACAACCAAGGGGGCGGCAAAGCTGCGGCGATTATGCACCTTGCGGATAAAGTGCTTGATCATTTCCTCGGCAATTTCAAAATCAGCAATCACCCCGTCGCGCAAAGGGCGAATGGCTTGAATATTACCCGGTGTACGGCCAAGCATTTGCTTGGCTTCTTCACCAACGGCAAGAACCTGTTTTTTACCCATGTTATCGGCAATGGCGACAACGGACGGTTCGTTGAGAACAATCCCTTTACCTTTGACGTAAACCAGTGTGTTTGCGGTTCCTAAATCGATTGCCATGTCAGCGGACAGAACGCCGAACAGTTTTGAAAACATCTCGCCTCAACTCTCGTTTTGCAGGCCAAGCCCTGATAACCCAAATGGCTTTTCAAAAATACTTCGAAAAACCGATTAACCTTTATAAGAAGTCGCGTGCCGCAATACTAGTCCTTATCACGAGCCGCAAACATTTTTTTTGTAACAGTTCGAGACTTCGCACACTTCTTAACCCATGCATGATGAAGCAAAGAAGTTAATAAAAGATGAGGGCCGCAAAAAAGGGAGAAAACAAGGCTTGGCTTTCTCCCTTTAGTGTCCGTGATTTAGGCGGTTTTTAACTTTTTCGCCCCCCAAAAAAGAATGGGGGGATGTTTATGTCTAACGCGCGGCTTAGATGGTACCGATGTCTTCGGGTTTACCTTTGGTGCGCTTGACCAGCAATTTGTTCACCGCGTTTAAATAAGCGGTGACGGAAGCGACCATAGTGTCCACATCCGCGCCGCGTCCGTTGACGGTTTTACCGTCTTCTTCCAGACGGACTGTGACTTCGGCCTGTGCATCCGTTCCTTTGGTCACGGCATGGACCTGATACAGTTCCAGATGGGCATTCGGCAGGGGCACAATTTCTTTAATGGCCTTGAAGGCCGCATCGACCGGGCCATCGCCGGCGGCAATGGTTTTGCGCTCTTCCCCATCAACTTCGATCGCCAGGGCTGCGATTTGTTCTTTGACGTGGGTGCCGCAAGTGACTTGGAAATGTTTCAGTTTGACCCGTTCGTTGACGCGCATGACTTCATCATCGACCAAGGCGATAATGTCTTCGTCATAAACATCTTTTTTCTGATCGGCCAGATCCTTAAACCGTTTGAAGGCATCGTTCAAGGCATTGTCGCCCAGCTCATACCCCAAGGCGGACAGCTTATCTTTAAACGCATGGCGACCGGAATGTTTGCCCAAGACGATTTTGTTGGCATTATCCAGTCCGACACTTTCCGGTGTCATAATCTCGTAAGTGCCAGCGTGTTTTAACATTCCGTCCTGATGAATGCCGGATTCGTGGGCAAAGGCGTTCTTGCCGACGATGGCCTTGTTAGGCTGGACGGAAAAGCCTGTGATGGCTGACACCATGCGTGAGGCCCGTGTGATCAATTCGGATTTAATGCCGGTATCATAGGGCAGGAAGTCTTTGCGGGTGCGCAAGGCCATGACGATTTCTTCCAAGGCGGCATTGCCGGCGCGTTCGCCCAGACCGTTGATGGTACATTCCACCTGACGCGCACCAGCACGTACAGCGGACAGGGAGTTGGCAACCGCCAAACCCAGATCATTATGACAATGGGTGGAAATAATTGCTTTGTCGATGTTGGGAACGCGGTTCATCAACATATCGATCAGGGCATAATATTCTTCCGGGACCGTATAACCAACGGTATCGGGGATGTTGATGGTGCGTGCACCGGCATCAATGGCGGCTTCGACACAACGACACAGGAAATCGGCTTCGGTTCGGGTGCCGTCTTCGGCTGACCATTCGACATCTTCAACCAAGGAGCGTGCAAAGGTGACGGATTCTTTGACTTTTGCCAGAACGGCATCGGGTTCCATCTGCAATTTATATTTCATATGCAGTGGCGATGTGGAAATAAATGTATGAATACGATGTTTCGGTGCGTGCTTAACGGCATTGAAACAGCGTTCAATATCCCCGCGCGCGGCACGGGCCAAACCACAAATGCTGGCATTTTTGGCCTGTTTGGCAATTTCGCTTACAGATTCAAAATCCCCTTCCGAAGCGATTGGAAAACCGGCTTCGATGACATCTACACCCATTTCTTCCAGTATGCTGGCGATGCGCAGTTTTTCTTCCAGGTTCATGGAGGCACCGGGGGATTGTTCCCCGTCACGCAAGGTGGTGTCAAAAATAATTACACGGTTAGAATCGGTTGTCATCTATCTCATCCTAGAATTGGCATTTGCTACGAAAATTAGTGAAAACAGCTTGGAAAAGCAACAAGCCTTATCCCCTGAACGTTGCTTCAGGTCACTTTTTTCAAATCATGGACAAGAAGCAGGGCTCGCTCAGGGGCGGGTAAGTCGTGCAAGGAGGAGAGAGAGTTGTTTTTGACCATAGAAACGCACGATCAGGGCCGCGCTCAAAGCGCCTGCACTTAAGATCATCATGCTTGTTTCAAAAGCGGTCATGGAATTGAAACCTTTGGTTCATTTTTTCTCTGTCTATATAAAACGGGATTGCGGGGTCGTCTGTCAACGTCTTTTTGAGAAATTCTTGTATGTTGAATTCTTGTCGAAGAATTTTTTTTAATTATTCGCAAAAAAAAGGATGAAATAGATATAAAGTATGATACATTCACACTCGAAGTCATACTTTAGGGCTGTTATCGCCAGTATTAAATGGTCCTAGAGATTTTCAGGGATAACTCTCCTTACGATTCCAGTCGAATGGATTGCCCCCACCTTCCCTGAATGCACATAGAAAACCCTGCGCTTATTATACCCCCCCCTCCAAGTGCAGGGTTTTTCTATGTGAGTTGTTCAATCCCCGCAAAAAATTGACTCTCCGACCAATCGGTGTTTTACTGTTGTGGTAGACGACAGAAGTGCGTTTTAAACGATAGAAGGACGTTGAAACATGGACATTACCGGACTTGCCGCGACTGCCATGGCGATGCAAAAAGCTTCGAATAATCAGGAAGCCAGTATCGCGATGACGCGACAGGCGATTGAAAGCCAGACCGCTGCCGCTGCAACACTTGTGGAACAAGTGAGCGAGCAGGCGAAAGCCTCTGCCGCCGCTGCTGCACGGGGCGGGATTAATATCCTCGCCTAAGGCTATACAATTTCAATGGGTTACATCGGCTCGATGGCAATGTGCTGTCGGGCCGTTTCTGTTTCTTCCACCGGAAACGGGGACAATTTTGTTGAGAGTTGTGTTTTCAGCCGGGCGAGGACGAGATGGCCTTCTACAGGTTCGCCATTTTCCGTGCGAATGGGAACGAAGCGTTCTTCGATGATATGAAACCCGCTGGCCGATAACCAATTGCGCACAGTTTGCCGATTGTGGATAAAACGCTGCGTGTGATTCAGGTTAAAACTTTCACAGGCCGGGTCAAAACCGGAACTTTCCACACTGAAGGCCAGAAAACCACCGGGGCGCAGGCGTTGTACAGTCCGCTGAAAAACAGCACTGAGATCCCCAAGATAGTTAAACACATCACAGGCGATAACCAGATCGAAACGCGGTGCGTTTTCAGAAACTTCTGCAAGGATATCGCCTTGTTGCAAGCGGTTATATATTTTTTTCTTTTCGGCCTGCTTCAACATTTTTTTCGAAAGATCAATGCCTTCCAGACGACCCGCAATGGGGTGGATATGTTGTCCGGCCAAGCCGGTGCCACAGCCCAGATCAAGGACATGCGGTTTGCGGGGCATTTTGGCAAGATGGGTAAATAACAGATTGAAAACCTGCTCCGGTGCCTGATAGGACAAGTGCTTGAGCAGGTTTTTCTCAAAGCGGGGGGCGTAATCGTCAAACAGGGCTTCGACATAATCGGCAGGCAGGCGCTGCATTTGTTCACCAGCGCCCAGTAAAGACAGGCGTACCCCTGCACCTAGATGATCCTGATCCTGCAAAATCAAGGCTTGTTGATAGGCGGCAATGGCTTTTTCAGGTGCTTTTGTTTTTTCATAAAGTTCCCCCAGCACAAAATGGAATTGCGCTTCGTTGGGCAGGGCATCAATGGCGGCCAAGGCGGCTTCGATGGCGGCATCCAGATCGCCTTCTTCCAACATACCAAGGGCAAAATCCAAACGCATAAAGGCAGAATGTCGCGACATGGGGCCTACCGGAAAAAGGTTTCAATCGCGATTATCTACGAGAAAAGCTACGGTTCTATCAAACGAATAAAATCAAAGGATAACTTCGATATTATCGAATTAAACGAGATGAAAAAGGCGAACAAAAAAAGAGGTCCGACAGATATCGGACCTCTTTCTTCTTGCAGTGCGTGCAATGCTCTCACCAAAGTGGAGCTACGCGTTCTAAACCCGAAGGCTTAGTTGCGTTCCTTGTCGACCAATGCATTGGATTTGATCCAAGGCATCATGCCGCGTAGTTTTTCGCCTGTTTCTTCCAGCGGGTGAGCCGCACCTTGCGCACGACGTGCTTTCAGGAACGGTTGGCCAACCTGGTTTTCCAACATGAAGTCACGAACGAACTTACCGGTTTGGATATCGGTCAGTACGTCTTTCATGCGCTCTTTAACTGAAGCATCAATAACACGCGGGCCGGAAACATAGTCGCCGTATTCCGCTGTGTTGGAGATGGAATAGCGCATGTTGTGCATGCCGCCTTCGTACATCAGGTCAACGATCAGTTTGACTTCGTGCAAACATTCGAAGTAAGCCATTTCCGGTGCGTAACCGGCTTCTGTCAGTGTTTCGAAACCATAACGGATCAGTTCAGTCAAACCACCGCAAAGAACAGCTTGTTCACCGAACAGGTCGGTTTCACATTCTTCTTTGAAGTTGGTTTCGATGATGCCGGAACGACCGCCGCCAACGCCACAAGCGTAAGACATGGCGATTTCTTTGGCATTGCCGGACGCATCCTGATGAACCGCGATCAAGCAGGGAACGCCGCCGCCTTTAACGTATTCGCCACGAACGGTGTGACCCGGACCTTTCGGCGCGATCATAATAACATCGTTGCCAGCCGGAACTTCGATCAGGTTGAAGTGAATGTTCAAACCGTGTGCGAATGCCAGTGCGGAACCTTCTTTCAGGTTCGGTGCGATTTCTGATTTGTAGATACCGGCTTGCAGTTCATCCGGTGTCAGGATCATCAGAACGTCAGCCCAAGCCGCAGCTTCGGCAACAGACATAACCTTCAGGCCTTCGCCTTCGGCTTTTTTACGTGTAGCAGAGCCTTCGCGCAGCGCAACAGCGATTTCTGTGCAACCGGAGTCGCGCAGGTTCAATGTATGTGCGTGACCTTGGGAGCCGTAACCAACGATGGCTACTTTTTTGGTTTTGATCAAATTGACGTCTGCGTCACGATCGTAATAAACCTGCATGTTCAAATACCCCTTGAACTATAAGACAATAAAAATTTAGACGCTTCCCTTAGAGCCCTTGGGCTCCGCGAGAAATTGCCACGACACCGGTACGTGAAACGTCAACCAGCCCCAATGGCTCCATCAGTTTAATAAACGCATCGACTTTGCCGGCTTTACCGAACACTTCGAACACGAAGGAAGAATTCGAGCTGTCGATAACGCGCGCGCGGAAAATATCGGCAATACGCAAAGCTTCTACACGATGTTCCCCCTCGCCTGCAACCTTTACCAACGCCATTTCACGTTCCACACTGGGGCCGTCGATGGTGAGATCGACGACCTTGCGCACAGGAACAAGGCGATCCAGCTGCGCTTTGATCTGTTCGATCACTTGGCGCGTACCGCTGGTAACGATTGTAATCTTTGACAAATTATCCACATGGTCGACTTCGGCCACGGTCAGGCTGTCAATGTTGTACCCCCGACCGGAAAACAGGCCCACAACGCGGGCCAGAACACCGGATTCGTTGTCCACAAGAACGGAAACCGTGTGGCGTAGGAGGTCATCTTTGTCATTATTGGTCATTTTTATTACTCCTAAGCTTTAAACCAGAACACCGGATTCGACGCTGCCGCCGTTTTCGCTGGATTGAGAATCCTCAGGGCCGAGAATGATTTCATTATGGGCCGCACCGGACGGGATCATCGGGAAAACGTTTTCTTCTGCATCCACCAGAATGTCGATGATGGTCGGCAGATCCGAAGCAAAGGCTTGCTTGATCACGTCATCCAGTTCACCCGGTGTGGTCGCGCGCAGGCCGGTTGCACCATAGGCTTCGGCCAGTTTGACAAAATCGGGTTGAACGTCGATATGGCTTTCAGAATAGCGTTCACCGTGGAACATTTCCTGCCATTGGCGAACCATCCCGAGAAATTTGTTATTGAGGATGAAACATTTCACCGGCAGGCGATAGGCCATTAAGGTGGCGATTTCCTGCAGGTTCATCTGGAAAGAGCCGTCCCCGGCAATGGCGATAACCAAGGCATCGGGATGTGCGGTTTGAACACCCATCGCAGACGGGAAACCATATCCCATTGTGCCCAGACCGCCAGAAGTCATCCAGCGTTTGGGTTTTTCAAAGCACAAATGTTGTGCCGCCCACATCTGGTGTTGGCCAACTTCGGTCGTATAGTAGGTGTCTTTACCTGTGTCTTTTGCCAGATCACGGATACGTTCCAAGGCATATTGCGGCTTAATGACTTTATTGGATTTGGTGTATTTCAGGCTGTCAACTTTGCGCCATTCATTGATTTGTTTCCACCATTTATCCAACGCTTTGGCGTTGACCTGTGCTTGATCGGCTTTCCAGTATTTGATCAATTCTTCCAAAACATGGGCAACATCGCCGATGATCGGCACGTCCACGATAATGTTTTTGTTGATCGAACTGGGGTCGATATCCACATGAATTTTCTTGGATCCCGGCGAGAATTTATCCAACGCGCCGGTAACACGGTCGTCAAAACGCGCCCCGATATTGATCATCACATCGCAGTCATGCATGGCAAGGTTGGCTTCGTACGTGCCATGCATCCCCATCATCCCGAGGAACTGGTCATCGGACCCCGGAAAAGCGCCCAGACCCATCAAGGTCAGGGAACAGGGAATGCCGGTCATTTTCACCAGTTGGCTGAACAATGTGCAGGCTGCATCGCCGGAATTGACGATCCCGCCGCCGCCGTAAAACAGGGGGCGTTTTGCGTTTTTGATCAAATCAATGGCTTGTTTGATCGCCGCCGTATCGCCCTTGACTTGCGGTTTGTAAGAACGGTGTTCAACCGCCGTGTTTTTACCCGGTGTCGTATAATTGCCAAGGGCCAGCAGAACATCCTTGGGAATATCCACCAAAACAGGGCCGGGACGACCGGAACGCGCAACATAATAGGCTTCGTGCAGAATACGGCCCAATTCATTTACATCTTTAACAAGATAGTTGTGTTTGGTGACGCCGCGTGTGATCCCGGTGATATCAGCTTCCTGAAAGGCATCGTTGCCGATCAGGCTGGACGGGACCTGCCCGGTCAGGCAGACCAGCGGTACGCTGTCCATCATGGCATCAACAAGGCCCGTCACGGTGTTGGTCGCACCGGGACCAGAAGTCACTAGGACTGTTCCCACTTTCCCGGTAGAGCGTGCATACCCTTCCGCAGCGTGGACAGCAGCCTGTTCGTGCTTCACCAGAATGTGGCGGAGACCGTTTTGTTTGAACAGTGCGTCATACAGCGGAAGAAGCACGCCACCCGGTAGCCCAAACATCACATCCACACCTTGATCTTTCAAAGCTTGGATGATGATTTCAGAACCGGTCATTTGTTTCGTGGACATGCAATAATCCTCCGTCTCAACGAATTTTCTTGTGCCCGTTTTTAAGACACAAAAACTCCCGCGCAAGTGCTGCGCAGGTTCGAGCTGCGCAAACTAATGGGTCAACTGTCTGGGGTCAACAAAAAATGACGAATTTTATTATAAATTTCGTCGCGCAAACTTTCCGAATATTGCGTATTGTGAATTTCTACCGCAGAAATCTGATTCCGAAACCAGGTGCATTGACGTTTTGCAAACCGTCTTGTCTGCATTTGGGCCTGGCTTCGCGCCTCACCCAGGGTGCATTCATGGCGCACGTAAGACAACAGTTCGGGGACACCAAGTGCTTTCATTGCCGGGACTTTCGGATCCAGTTCAAGCTTGGCAAAGGCGGTGATTTCTTCAACCGCGCCCTGTTCCATCATCAAGTCAAAGCGCTGGTCACAACGGGCATAAAGAATATCGCGCGGCGGCATAACCACATGGCTTTCGAAGCGGGCGTTCAGTGTGGGTGTGGGTTTTATGTCACGTTGTAATTGGGCCAGTGATTTGCCGGTGCTTTCCAAAACTTCCAATGCGCGGCAGATTCGCTGCATATCGCGCGGCTTCAGGCGCGCGGCCATTTCCGGGTCTTTGGCTTGCAATTCAGCATAAAGGGCCTCGACCCCCAACTGGTCGCCGCGTTGACGGATGTCGTTTCGGATTTCATCGGGGATGGCGGGCAGTTGGGAAATACCTTCCACCAAAGTCTTAATATATAGTCCGGTTCCGCCTGTGACGATGGGCAGTTTATTTTCTGCCCATGCCTTTTCAATTTCCGTAACACAGAGCTTTTCCCAATATCCGGCGGAACAGGTTTCTGCCGGGTCCATAATTTGATACAGGCGATGGGGGATACGTGCTTCGTCTTCTGGACTTGGACAGGCAGTGACGATCGGGATTCCTTTATATATTTGCATGGAATCGGCGTTGATGATGACACCATTAAATTCAGTGGCGACATCCAACGCAAGGGCCGACTTTCCGCTGGCGGTGGGACCGGCGATGACAACAACCTGATTTTTCGTAACGGTTGGCATAGACTTTCTTGGTTTCCTCTGGCATAAAATGGCGCACCGCAAAACTCTACGGCTCGTACCCTAATGTCCTATGTTCTGACTTTTATTGCAAACCCTGAAAAGCAACAAATTACGCCGGAGCAGATTCTCAAACATCTGCCGAATGCAAAGCCGGTCTGTTTGTCAGAAGGGGAAGCCTACGATGTTGAGATTTCAGAAGTCGTCCATCTCAATGATCTTCGGTCTAAATTCACGCAAGTTGATGTGATTTTTCAAAAAGCGCAGGGACGTAAGAAAAAGCTGCTAATCGCGGATATGGATTCCACCATCGTGGCGGGGGAAACGCTGGACGATTTGGCGGAATTCGCCGGACTGAAAGAACAGGTTGCCGAAATTACCACACGCGCGATGAACGGCGAAATTCCCTTTCGCGAAGCTTTGCGCGAACGCGTTTCGATGTTGAAAGGCTTATCTGAAAGCTTTTTAGAAGAAGCAATGGGCTTGGTTCGTCTGAATCCGGGGGCAAAAGAACTGGTCGCAACCATGAAAGCAAACGGGGCTTATTGCGCCCTTGTATCCGGTGGTTTCACCTTTTTTACATCACGGGTGGCAGGCGATGTCGGCTTTGATTTCAATGCCGGAAATAATATGGAAATTATCGATGGAGTTTTGACAGGAAACGTCATGGATCCGATCGTGACCAAAGACAGTAAGCTTGCGTATCTGCAATCACTTTGTCAGGAACAGGGGCTTTCTGTGGATGACGCTGTGGCTGTCGGCGATGGGGCCAACGATTTGCCGATGTTATTGGAAGCGGGACTGGGCGTGGCCTATCATGCAAAACCTTCCGTGGTGGAAAAAGCGCGCCATAATATCCAGTATAGCAACCTGCGCAGCCTGTTATTTGCCCAAGGTTATGCGGAAAGTGAATTTATTTAATAGAATAAATCTTTAGGTTTTACGATTTTTTAAAGTTAATTTATGTTTACGATAGAACCGGATAATAGATTTTATAAAAGGGCCAAAAGAATGAAAAAAGTTGTGTTCGCAGTGTCTGTATTAATGTCTTTAAATGCTTGTGAAACTTCGACGAATATAAAGCCAATTGATTACGGTGTTGTTGTGGCGGCGCAGAAAGATGTCGAGGAATGCACTTTGCTTGGAGATGTGCATGGGGTGTCATCTTTGTACGGTCTTTTTGTTGAGCAAGGAACAACAAATGCACGAAATCAGGCTTTAAATAAAGCTGGGGAAATGGGGGCAACGCATATCGTATGGGGGCAGTTTGTCGGTGGGCATGGTAGTACGTCAGCGCATGGTATGGCTTATCTTTGCAAATGATTTAGGCGAAGTACGATTAATTTCCTGTGCTCTTTAAATTAATTTGCATTGTAATACCGAAATACCATTATTTGCACTTGACCTGCTTTTGTAATTGACTACATTTTTACAGACATTAATCGGATATATCAGGGTTAAAGCAATGGAAGCTGTGAAGAAGCTGAAAGAGGGATATAAAAAGTTCCTCGATGGTTATTATCTGGAACATATCGATACCTTTAATGATTTGGTCGAAAACGGACAGCATCCAAAAACATTGTTGATTTCGTGCTCTGATTCACGGGTTGACCCGTCGATTATCATGCAGATTGGACCGGGTGAAATTTTCGCGGTGCGTAATGTCGGCAATCTGGTTCCACCTTATGAAAAAGATACTCATCATCACGGGGTGAGCTCGGCGCTGGAATATGGTGTGAAGGTCCTGAAGGTCGAAAATATTATGATCATGGGGCACGCCCATTGCGGGGCGATTCAAGCCGCCATCGATACAGAAAATAATAAGGAAGCCTTGGGAACAGACTTTGTCCATCACTGGATCGGCATGGTGCATAACACCTTTGAAAATCCGGGATGTTGTGCAGAATCGATCAAGGCGGGTCACCGTATCCCTGAAGAAATTGAAAAAGCGTCTATTGTAAATTCCATGAACAACCTGATGGAATTTGGTTTCATCAAGGAACGGGTGGAAAACAAGACTTTGAAAATTTATGGTCTGCATTTCGACATTGAAAGCGGCACTTTGACGGCTTTTGACCGCAAAACAGGCGAGTTTGGCCCGCTTTAACTTGACCTAGGCATCATATCCTCTTATGTCCTGATCATCTATGGAATTAAAAGAAGTAAGAGTTACGCCGTGGCTATTTTGGATATTTTGACCGCACCGGATCCGGTCCTGAAGAAAAAGGCGGACCCGGTCGAAGAAGTCACCGATGAAATCCGCACCCTGTTGGATGACATGCTGGACACCATGTATGACGCACCGGGGATCGGTTTGGCCGCACCACAGGTCGGTGTGCTTAAGCGCGTCATCGTGATTGATGTGGCGGGCGATGACGAAGAACCTGCCCCGGTGAAAATGATTAATCCTGAAATTCTGTGGGCATCCGATGAGACGGGTATCTACGAAGAAGGCTGTCTGTCTGTTCCAAAAAGCTTTAGTGAAGTCGAACGTCCTGAACGCGTCAAAGTCAAATATCTTGATGAAAACGGCACAGCCCATGAAATTGATGCTGACGGGTTGCTGGCGACATGCGTTCAGCATGAAATCGATCATTTGGAAGGCACCTTGTTTATTGATCATATTTCACGCATTAAGCGGTCTATGATTATGCGCAAGTTGACTAAAATGAAAAAAGCGGATTGATCTATCCGTTAAAAGGTTCCCGAAAGATATAGACGCAAAAGAGGGCCGACAGCGTGTCGGAAATAAAGGCGATGACTGAAAGTGAATTTCTCAAAGTAGAAAAACCCATGCGTCTGGTCTTTATGGGGACACCGGATTTCAGTGTCTCAATTTTAGCGGGCCTGATTGATGCCGGACACAATGTGGTTTGCGTCTACAGCCAGCCGCCGCGCAAAAGCGGTCGCGGGCAAAAAGTCCAACTGACCCCCGTTCATGCCTATGCGGACTCTCAAGGGATTGAAGTGCGCACGCCGGTTAGTTTGAAGTCAGCAGAAGAACAACAGGCCTTTGCCGATTTGAAAGCTGATTGTGCGGTTGTCGCGGCCTATGGATTGATTTTGCCCAAGGCGATTTTGGACGCCCCCGTTCATGGATGTTTAAATGCCCATGCATCGATCTTGCCACGCTGGCGCGGCGCGGCACCGATCCAACGTGCGATCGAGGCGGGCGACGATGTTTCCGGTGTCACAATTATGCAGATGGATGAAGGTCTGGATACAGGGGATATGTTGCTGATCCAACCGGTTGCAATTACAACGTCAACAACGGGGGAATCCCTGCATGATAGTTTGGCGATGGAAAGCGCAAAACTGACACTGGAAGCCTTGCGGGCGGTGCAAGGGGGATATGCGAAACCTCAAGCACAGCCGCAAGACGGCGTGACCTATGCCAAAAAATTGGAAAAAGAGGAAAGCCGCATTGACTGGACCCAGCCTAATACGGTGATTGAGCGCAAAATACGTGCCTTTACCCCGTGGCCGGGGACATGGTTTGGCGTGGGGCAGGATCGTATCAAGGTAATTGAAGCCGAGTTATGTGATCTATCGGGCGAGGCCGGGACACGTCTGGATACGGACGGGCTGGTGATTGCCTGTGCAGAAGGGTCTTTACGTTTGATGAAGGTGCAACGCAGCGGTAAAGGTGCAACCGATGCGCAAAGTTTCTTGCGCGGGTTTGATATTCCTGTCGGGGAAAAGCTTTGATGACACCTGCTTAGGTTTAGAGGTCATTCGAAACTTGGATGCTGTTTCAAGGAGATTTTAAATGGGTGGCATTCAAGAAAACTCACGCCTCGACGGGCTGGATATCGCGCGTTTAGTGGCGTTTGTCGGGATGGTCATCGTCAATTTTAATGTGGTGATGGACGGTCCGGCGGATGCTGGGTTCCTAAACGCCTTTGTGAAGGCTTTAGAAGGACGTGCGGCGGCCACTTTTGTGGTGTTGGCCGGTATTGGTTTGGGGTTGGCCGTCAAAAATGACAAGGGCACTCAATCTGTCATCGACACCATAAAACGAGCTTTGTTTTTATTGGTGCTCGGTTTGTTGAACACACTGATATTTGACGCTGATATTCTCCATTATTACGCTTTTTATTTCCTTTTTGGTGTCTTTTGTTTGCGCCTTTCTTCCCCGTATTTACTGACCTTGATGGTTCTTATAAATATTGTCTTCTTCATCATGCTTTTGGTTTTTGATTATGATGCGGGTTGGAATTGGGCGGATTATAACTACGTTGATTTTTGGACATTGGCCGGGTTTGTGCGCAATCTTTTTTTCAATGGCTGGCATCCTGTTTTCCCGTGGCTGAGTTTTCTTCTTTGGGGAATTGTTCTAAGCCGCTTGTCCCTTAAGGAAAGAAACACGCAGAATGCTTTGATTGTATTCGGGTTTTTCGGATATTTGGGTGTTGAAACCTTATCCTTTTTTTGCACAAACCTGTTCCGTGGGGCTGATCCTGAATTGTTGTTATTGTTTGCAACCGGGCCGGTACCGCCGTTCCCCCTGTATATTGCGGCGGGGATCAGTGTCGCGTCATTGGTTGTTGGCCTATGTTTGAAAAGTGCGAGGAGCTTGGACAAGCTAGGTATCCTCAGGATATTGCTGCCAGCAGGTCGCCAGACTTTATCGCTTTATATCGGGCATATTGTTGTCGGTATGGGCACGCTTGAGGCGTTCGGCATGCTGGGTGGGCAATCTGTTTTAAGCGTGCTCACGGCAGCTTTGCTTTTCTGTGCCGTGGCGATTATCTATGCGTACTTTTATGCTCGGCGATTTAAACGCGGCCCCATCGAAACGCTGATGAGAAAAGCAACCGGCTTCTAGGTGTCCGCGTTAGTCTTCATCGATATTGAGAACAGCGCCCATCGGTTGGGCGCGTTCCAGATCGCGCATACGGTCAATACCTTGCTTCATTTCCGACATGATGAATTCAGAACGACGCACCGGCCCGCCAAGATCGGGGTCCGGGAACAGGCGTTTCCAGTGGATCATTTTTACGGTCAGACCGCAGAGGATACCGCCGATGACGGTGTGATAACTTTCGATCATGCCTTTAACCTGACGGAAACGTTCCGCATTCAGGTTTTTCCACATGTTTTTTGATGCCTTGTTAAAAGTTTCGAAACGACCGGAAATAGAGGCGCAGGTCTCGTTGATGGTATTTTCAACCATCGTGCATGTTTTCATCAAGGCCGGGTCGTTGCGCAATTGCCAGTTGGACCGGATGCCTTCCATTGAATCGAGAAACTCGTTCACGATGGGCATGATGTTGTCCATGCTGTTGCGATAGTAAGACAAAGACAGGAAGATATCGCCGTAATCTTCCAAAAATTTCGGCACTTCCATAATGTCGATATCCAGCTTTTCAGCCATTTGTTGCAGCTTTTCACGTGCCTTTCTGACATCGGGGTCTTTAAACAGGCCAACCACATCAGAAAAAGATTTGATGGACATATCGTCCGTCCCGTAAATCTGCATGATCAAGGGCATGGTGAAGCTGCGCATATATCCGGCCAGTTCGGCCTGTTTTTCATCGGACAGTTTTAAGGCGACATCTTCATTGACGGGGATGCCGTGTTCGCGCAGGGTAATGCGCAGGGAATAGATATCATAGCTTTGTAAAACCGCGAGTTTGCGCATGATAATCAGGTCGGGGTGTGTCTTATCTTCCGGCCAATCAAATTCGGCGGGCAGGTCTTCCACATCCAGTTGGCCGGATCCGGTTTCACGGTCAGAGAAAACTTCAATAGCGCTTTGCAGTTTTACGTTTTTCACCATACGGGCGCGTTTCAGGCCCTTGGTTTCCAGAGGCAGAATGGCAAGCGGGACGGCAAAAAGCGAGTCCATATCCTCTTGCACGCGTTGGCGGTCTTCTGCTTCATAATCCCGTTCTTTTTCCGGGAAGCGTACGCCTTTTTTTGCCACTTTATGCCCCTTAAATCTTAGTCATTACAAATGCATAAAATATTCCTAACATATATTTTTCGATAAGACGAAAAAATATCGCAATAATTTTCTCAAAAGATTACAAAGGGCACATGCCTAAGTATAAATTGACCATAGAATTTGACGGAACCGGCCTTGTGGGGTGGCAGCGTCAGGATAACGGGATGAGCGTCCAGCAAATCATTGAGGACGCTTGTTTGATTTTTGCCGGGCACGAGGTGCGCCTTCATGTCGCGGGTCGGACCGATGCCGGGGTGCATGCCCTGGGCATGGTGGCCCATTTTGAGATGGAGAAAGATATCCCGCCCAATAAGGTGCTGCTGGCGATCAATCATCATGTCAAACCGCACCGGGTTTCCATTGTTGACTGTGAATATGCCGACGAAGAATTTCACGCCCGTTTCAGCTGTCTGGAACGCAGTTATCTTTATCGTATTTTATGCCGTCCCGGACGTCCGGCGTTGGAAGAAGGCCGGGTTTGGTGGACACAAAGAAAACTGGATGCCGATGCCATGCATGAGGCGGCACAGATTTTAGTCGGCAAACACGACTTTTCCACTTTCCGGGCGGTGCAATGTCAGGCCAATAGTCCGCTACGCACCTTGGATGAAATCAGCGTCAGGCAAGTGGGTGAGGAAATCCATGTTCGGGTGCGCGCGCGTTCTTTCTTGCACCATCAGGTGCGCAATATTGTGGGTTCGCTGGAACTGGTCGGACGTGGGAAATGGAACAAACAGGATTTGCAAAACGCGTTGGAGGCGAAAGATCGGGCCAAAGGCGGGCAGACCGCCCCGGCGCATGGGCTTTATTTTGTTGAGGCGAAATATTGAACGGTTTTATTGAACTTGACGGACAGAAAATTCCGGTTCAAATGCGCAAAAATGCACAGGCGCGACGATTGATCTTGCGCTTAAACCCCAAAGAAGACGGCGTGGTTGTCACCTTACCCAAAGGGATAAGCCCGGAAGAAGGTCTGAAAATGGCGGCGCGCAACAAGGTCTGGATTGCCAATCAATTGGCAAAACTGACACCCAGCAGCAGTCTGGGCGATGGATCGGTGATTGCCTTGCGAGGGATCGATCACACATTGCGCCATCGTCCAAATGCGCGTGGGACGGTTTGGTGCGAAGGTTATGAAATATTTATCACCGGCGAGATGGGATTTTTCCAACGCCGTCTTGTGGATTGGTTGAAAAAACAGGCCAAGGCCGATATCCAGCCCCAGGCCCATGCAATGGCGACACAATTGGGGAAGCAGGTGAAGCGTATTTCCGTGCGTGATACCGTGTCGCGCTGGGGGTCTTGTTCATCTGCGGGGAATCTGTCGTTTAATTGGCGCTTGATTATGGCCCCGCCGGAAATCTTGCGATATGTGGTGGCGCATGAAGTTTCCCATCTCAGGCACATGGATCACAGTGCCGCCTTTTGGGAGACGGTGGATCGCTTTGATGTAGATGCGAAAAAATCACGCCATTGGTTGAAAAAACATGGGGCGGCCTTGCAACGGGTGTGCTGAGGCCTTCTTGGAACTTTTATAAGTTTACGCCCCCAGACGTTCATGTTATATGACCGACAAATTTACTGAGATATTAGTTTAGGAAGTGACGATGACACAATATACGGTCGCAAGCCCGTGTAACGGCGTTTGCACATTGGACCCGCGTGACAAGGTTTGTCTGGGATGTTTTCGCACCGGGGCGGAAATCGCCGGATGGCGGGCCAGCAACGATACGGAACGCCGTCAAATCCTGAAACGCGTTGAAGAACGAAAGATTGCCCGAACATGAGTATGCCCGCACTGCCCACCATCACCCGTCCGGAACGTTCTGAACTGTTGATGCCTGCCGGATCCTTGACCAAGCTGAAAACGGCGATCCTTTATGGCGCCGATGCGGTCTATGCCGGGACACCCGATTTATCACTGCGGACCCAATCGTCCTTTTCATTGGAAGAATTGGTGGAAGGGGTTAAGTTTGTTCACGAACACGGTAAACGCATTTATCTGACGCTGAACCTGTTTACCCATAACAGCGATATTGAAAAACTGCCCAAGTTTATTGAAACAATCCGCACGGTTAAACCTGATGGCGTGATCATTGCAGACCCCGGCGTGTTTCAGTTTGTCCGTCAACATGCCCCGGAACTGGAAGCCCATGTGTCTACACAGGCCAATGTCTGTTCGTGGCTGACGGTGGATTTCTGGAAAAACCAAGGGGCCTCGCTCGTTGTTCTGGCGCGTGAAACCAGTTTTGAAGAACTGGCTGAAATTCGCGAAAAACAACCCGGCATTAAACTGGAAGCTTTTGTTCAAGGCTCCATGTGTATGACGTATTCCGGGCGCTGCCTGTTGTCCAACTTTATGTCGGAACGCGGGGCGAACCAAGGCAACTGCGCGCATTCATGCCGTTGGAAATACAAACTGCATCTGAAATTAAAAGATGGCACCGACAAGGCGATTGAAATCACCGATCAGAATGCCGATTTGTTTGAATTTTTGATGGAAGAACAGTATCGCCCCGGTGAGCTGTTCCCGATTGAGGAAGATAACTTCGGGTCTTATATTCTGAATTCCAAAGACCTCTGTCTCATGCCGGTTTTGCCGGAATATTTGAAACTGGGGGTGGATAGTCTCAAGGTCGAAGGGCGCAATAAGTCGGAATATTATGCCGCCATTACCGCGCGGGCTTATCGTTTGGCCATTGATGACTGGTATAAAGATCCTGAAAACTGGGATCCGGACCCTTATTTGCGCGAACTTTATACCCTGCAAAACCGGGGCTTTACGATGGGTTTCCACGAAGGGCGCTTAACCGGTGTTGCCCATAACTATGATCGCACCAAACCGGTCGGGGGCTGGCAATTCGGCGGGATTATCCGCGAATGGGATGGGGACGATATGATCTTCGAAATCCGTAATTTCCTGTTGCCTGGTGATGTCATTGAATTTTTACCGCCGCACGAAATTGAACCCATTCGTTTGCGTCTTTATGAATTTATTGACGCAAAAACAGGGGATGTGACCGACAAGGTGAATCCGGGCCAAGGCAAGGCCATTCGGGTGCCGATTTCAGTCTTTGATCAAGAAGATACCGAAGTTCTGAAAAAACGTATTCCGGCCTTGACTGTGGCACGGCGCGAAACCCCGATGAGTGAGGAAGAACGCGTCAGTCGCTTGGCTGAAATCCGCGCACAAGAACTGGAACGCGGCCTGATCAGCGAAGAAGAATATCGTGCAATCATGGATGACCCGGAATTGCTGGGTAAACGGATTTCCATGAAAGCCACCAGCGGGCACCGTAAACCCAAACAAGGTTTGGAAAGTTGTTGTGGCAAGGGCTGTAATGGCTGTTTGATGTTCTGGCAGGATGACAAATACGCCAAGGCGCGCGAAAAGATGAAACAAAAGAAAATCGGTGAAATGCTGGAAGAAAAAGTCGTTTAATTGCTTTTGGCAACAATCCGTTTCTCTTTTATCGGCTAATCAAAGGCTCGGGATCGGCATATACTTTCTGTAACAAAGAAAACAGGAGTATATCATGTTGATGCCGAGCCTTTTTGTCTCTCATGGGTCCCCAACGGTGATGATTGAACCGGAAAGCGCCGGTCGGGCCTTTTTATCGAGTCTGGGTGAGGTTTTTCCCAAGCCGCGCGCGATTGTCGTCATCAGCGCCCATTGGGAAACAGACAAACCGATTGTGACGGGAAGTCCGCAACCGGAAACCATTCACGATTTTTATGGCTTTCCCGATGAACTTTATCAAAAACGGTATCCGGTTGCCGGTGATCCTATTCTTGCCTATCAGGTCGCTCAACTGGTCGGGGCTGAAGTGGATGAAACCCGGGGGCTGGATCATGGGGTATGGTCGCCTTTATCCTTGATTTATCCAAAAGCAGATATCCCGGTTGTGCAGTTAAGCCTGCAACCGATGCAGGGTGCGCAATATCATTATGATATTGGAAAACGCCTGTCTGTTTTGCGAAAAGATGGCGTTTTGATTATGGCATCGGGTTCTGTTACCCACAATTTACGCGAACTGAAATGGTATCAAAAGACACCGGATGTATGGGCGTTGGAATTTGAAAACTGGTTTGTAAACGCCATTCAAGACAATGACCACGAGACCTTGTTGAATGCGCTACAGCTTGCCCCACATTATGGGCGTGTCCATCCGCATGATGAACATTGGCTACCGGTTTATGTGGCCTTGGGGGCGGCACGCCAACGTGCGACTTTGCTTCATCGCGGTTTTGAACATAAAAACCTGAGTATGGCTGCTGTGCGCTTTGATTGACCTGCGCAAGAAAATGGGTAGGCTGGTATGGTTCAGGAGGACAGGATCATGCGCCAGTATCAAACGAGTTTTGACATTCAGACACGGGGTCAGGGGCTTTATGAATTTACCCGTGATGTGGTTGCTTGGGTAAATGAGTGTGGCCTGGAAACAGGGGTGTTGACTTTGTTCTGCCGTCACACTAGTGCCAGCTTGACTATTCAGGAAAATGCCGATCCCGATGTGCAATTGGACCTGAACGAATTTTTTGCCCGTCTTGTGCCCCAACATATGGATTGGTTGCGTCACACGGTGGAAGGACCGGATGACATGCCGGCACATATCAAATCAGCACTGACAGATGTATCTTTAAATATTCCGGTCACAGGGGGATGCCCTGTTTTGGGAACATGGCAGGGGATTTACTTATTTGAACACCGTAAAATGGCCCATCGGCGCAGTGTCGTTGCCCATATAATCGGGGATTAACGGGCATTCCGATACTCTTGCGGGATCATGCGGTGTCGATTTGGTGACATTTGCCCAAGTGGATGACAGAGTGGGCATCACAAACAATAAGGCAAAACGGACGAGACGGGTCATGTCTCGTCCGTGCTGTGGGCTTCTGCCAAAGGGGGGGGATGTTAAGATGCTAGCTTCCAGCGATATCGACAACGACCCGCCCGCGAACGTTTCCAGCGAGAATGTCTTTTCCCAATTGCGGCAGGTCTTGCAATTTGGCTTCGCTGGTCATGTTTTCCAGTTTTTCCATCGGCAGGTCGGTGGCAATGCGTTGCCATGCGCGCAGGCGTTTTGCGGTGGGGCACATGACCGAATCGATACCCAGCAAATTGACGCCACGCAGCAAGAACGGAATGACGGTGGTATCCAGTTTATTGCCACCTGCCAAACCAATGGCGGCGACACTGGCGCCATATTGCATTTGAGCGAGTGCGCGTGCCAATGTCGTGCCGCCAACGGCGTCGATGCAACCGGCCCAGCGTTCTTTTTCCAACGGGCGTTTGGACGGTTCGTTCAATTCGCTACGATCAATAATGGTGGTCACACCCATATCGCGTAAATAATCATGGGTGTCGGCCCGGCCCGTTGATCCGGCAACGCTATACCCAAGTTTGGCAAGAATGGCGGCGGCAACGGAACCAACGCCGCCAGCAGCACCTGTGACCAAAACTTCGCCTTGATCCGGGGTTAATCCATGATCTTCCAGGGCCATAACCCCGAGCATTGCGGTAAAGCCAGCGGTGCCAACGGCCATTGCCTGACGCGGGGTCAAACCCTCGGGCAGGGGGACAAGCCAATCGCCGTTAACGCGGGCTTTTTGTGAATAGCCGCCCCAATGGGCTTCGCCAACGCGCCAACCGGTGAGAACAACCTTATCGCCGGGTTTGAAATCTTTATGGTCGCTGCTTTCAACTGTGCCTGCAAAGTCAATACCGCCGATATGGGGATAATTGCGCACCAATCCACCAAGGCCGTTAAGAACCAAGCCGTCTTTATAATTCAATGTTGAATAATCGACTTTTACCAGAACGTCCCCTTCCGGGAGTTTGCTTTCGTCCATCTCGGTGATTTGTGCGCTGACTTTATCGTTGCTTTGGGACAGCAGGAGAGATTTAAACATGGCATACCTCAAAAAATAGAATCTAAGTTGCAGGGTAAAGTTATTTTTATATTTGTCAAACAAATTAACAAATGGGATAATTCAGTTGATATTTGGGACCTAAGGGGGCATTGTGCAAGGTCTGAAACACATGAAAGAAATGAAAAAGATATGGGGCTGAAATTCGAACCCTTGGTCACGGAAAGTCTGGCCAAACAGATTGCGCAAACCCTGCGCCAAGCCATCGTTGATGGGGATTTGAAGGTGGATGAACGCCTGCCAACCGAACCGGAACTGGCGCAGCGTTTTGGTGTGTCGCGCCCGACCATTCGCGAAGCCTTAAAACGTTTGGCTGCGCAAAATTTAATCCGTTCACGCCGGGGGCCAAGTGGGGGAACTTTTGTCAATCGCCCCGATAGTGACGAGGCGCAAAATACGCTGATCAATATGACATCCTTGTTGACGACGATGGGGGAATTCGACCTGTCCGATATTGCCGAAGCTCGCCGCGAACTGGAATTGGTCTGCGTGCGACTGGCGGCGCAGCGTTGTGAACAAAGCCATATCAACAGCATGATGTTTGAATTGTCTTTGCAAAAAAATGCTGCCCTGTCGGATCAGGATTTTTGTGCGTCCGATGTGCGTTTTCATCGTGCAATTGTGGATGCAACAGGCAATACCATGCTGCGTTTTATGATGTCATCTGTGATCGAAGCCGTGCAACCGATCGTGAACTTGATCATTTTTCGTTTTTGGGATAAGGAAAAAACAATTGCACAGCATGAGCGCATTTTGACATCAATCGCAGCCGGTGATGGGGAAGGGGCCGCCGCCGCGATTGCAGAACAGATGGATGATTTGCGTGAACGTTATGCAAAAGCGCAGAAAGTGCGGGACGAAAAAGGATAAACGGGGACGCGATATGTCAGTAGTAGCAACCATGAATTCAAAACGGGCGACAGATGAAGTCCGCCACGCCAATGATGAATTGGAACATTTTTATCTGGAAGCCAAACGCAATAAAAAAATTGCAAATTGGGCGGCAAAAAAACTCGGTTTGGATAAGAAAGAATATTTTCTGGAATTAATCAGTGCTGATTTAACAAGCGCAGGCCCCAAACCAGTTATTGACCGTATCTTGAACGATTTTGCGAAAGCGGGTCTGGAAATTTCAGAAGAAAAGGTCTGGGAAAAATTACGGGAGTTTGAAAGTGAAATTCTTGGTGAAATGCTCCAGGCGCAGGCCAAACAAACCAAGGCAGAGATGAAGGCCAAAGAAAAGAAAGATAAAAAGAAGAAAAAGAAATAATCGCTTTCATATGAATATCACCGAATTCGGCTGGCATGTCGGGTCAAGCCCTGTTAATTTAAGCAAACAGAATTTATTCGAAACGGCTGGCCTTTTTTATGACTGAAACCGAAGACAAAGGTGCCTATCGCGTCCTTGCGCGAAAGTACCGTCCCTCTACATTTGAAGAATTGATTGGACAGGATGCGATGGTGCGCACGCTGTCCAATGCGATCGAGTCCGGCAGATTGGCACAAGCCTTCATGCTGACCGGGGTGCGCGGTGTCGGGAAAACCACAACCGCCCGTCTGGTGGCGCGGGCCTTAAACTGTGTCGGGGAAGATGGTCAGGGCAAGGAAACCATTACGCCATGCGGTGTGTGCGAACAATGTAAAGCCATTGCACAGGACCGTCATGTTGATGTCATCGAAATGGATGCCGCCTCACGCACTGGTGTGGACGACATCCGGGAAGTCATTGAATCCGTGCGCTATCGCCCAACGTCAGCACGTTATAAAATCTATATCATCGACGAAGTGCACATGCTGTCAAAAGGTGCGTTCAATGCGTTGTTGAAGACATTGGAAGAACCGCCGGCGCATGTGAAATTCATTTTTGCTACCACCGAGATTCGCAAAGTTCCGGTTACGGTTTTATCGCGTTGTCAACGTTTTGATCTGCGCCGTATCGATCAGGATATGCTGGCAACCCATTTTAAAATGGTGGCCGAAAAAGAAAATGCCGTTGTGGATGACAATGCCTTGGCGATGATTGCACGCGCGGCAGATGGGTCTGTGCGTGACGGGCTGAGTTTATTAGATCAGGCGATTGCCCATTGTCACGGCGAAGTCGGTGAAGAACAGGTCCGTGATATGTTGGGTCTTGCGGATCGGGGGCGCACGTTCGACCTGTTTGACGCTGTCATGCAAGGCGATGCGCCAGCGGCACTGTCTGTGATGGATAACCTGTATGCGGCCGGGGCGGACCCGAACGTGGTCTTGCAGGATATGCTGGAACTGACCCACTGGTTAACACGTGTGAAAGTGGTTCCCGATGCAGCACAAAATGCGGTTGTTTCTGAAATGGAACGTGTGCGTGGCAAGGATATGTCAGACAAACTTGCCATGTCGGTTTTGGCCCGGGCCTACCAGATCTTGATGAAGGGGTTGGGCGAAGTGCGCAATGCGCCGCATCCTCAGCAGGCAGCCGAAATGGTGATTATCCGCCTGTGTTATGTTGCCGATTTACCGACACCGGAAGAAGCCATTCGATTAATGAAAAATAATCCGCAACCCAGTGGACCGGGCGGTAGTGGTCCATCTGGTGGTGGCGGTAGTGCCGGACAGATGGCACAGGCGGTAGGCGCACCCAATATGGGGGGATCCAGTGGCGGCAGCAATGGGGCACCGACAACCAGCATGCGTGTGGTCAATGGTGGTGTGGCCCAAGTCCAGCCACGTGTGCAGGACGAAACCAAGGCTGATCCGCAAAGCTTTGTTGAAGTGACCGAACTTGCCGAAGAAAAGCGCGATATCGTTTTGAAAGCAAACCTGATGAATAATTTGCATCTGGTGTCTTTTCGCCCCGGTAAAATCGAATTTCGACCCGGTGAATATGCGCCGTCAACCTTGGCGGGGGATTTAAAAAAATTCCTCGATACCCATACCAACCGGGTGTGGGCCGTGGGGGTATCGCGCCATGAAGCCGGCGATGTGACATTGGCCCAAGTCCGGGATGAAGCGATTGCAAAACGCAAGCAAGAGGTTGCCAAACACCCCTTGGTGCACGATATCCTCAGCAGCTTCCCGCAAAGCGTGATTGACAAAGTACATGAAATTAAGCTGGATACGCTGGACGCGGCGATTCAGATCGAAGAAAACCCCGGTGACCCGGATAATACGAGTGGAGATGAATAACCCATGAAAAACATGGCAAAAATGATGCAACAGGCGCAGAAGATGCAAGCCAAGATGCAGGAATTTCAAGACGGTCTGTTGGACTTGGAAATCTACGGGACTTCTGGTGGCGGTATGGTCAATGTGGTGATCAACGGCAAGGCCGATGTCAAAAAAATCGATGTGGATAAAAATCTGGTCGATCCTGAAGATAAAGAAGTGATGGAAGACCTGATCGTTGCCGCCTTGGCGGATGCGAAATCCAAGATGGAAGAAGAAGTCAACAAACGCATGTCCGAAATCACCGGTGGTTTGCAGTTGCCGCCGGGTATGTCCCTGCCGTTTTAAGCAGGAACAAGATGGCTGCGCCTGAAATCGAACAACTGATCCAGCTTTTATCCAAGTTGCCCGGTCTGGGGCCACGTTCTGCCCGGCGCGCAGCCTTGCATCTTGTGAAAAAGAAAGAGACCGTTCTGCAACCCTTGAGCCTCGCCCTGCAACGGGTGGATCAAGCGGTAAAAAGCTGTTCAGTCTGTGGCAATCTGGACGGCAGTGACCCTTGTTCCATCTGTACAGACCCGCGCCGGGATGACCGGGTGATTTGTGTGGTGCAGGATGTTGCGGATTTATGGGCGTTGGAACGATCCAACAGTTTTCGCGGGCGTTATCATGTGTTGGGGGGCACATTGTCGGCGTTGGACGGTATCGGCCCGGATGATTTGAAAATCGACCAATTGGTTGAGCGCGCCCGCGATAGTGGTGTGGAAGAAATTATTCTGGCGACGAGTGCAACGGTCGATGGTCAAACGACCGCGCACTATATCGCCGATTGTCTGGAAGAGTGCGCGGTTCTTGTGTCCGGCCTCGCCCACGGTGTTCCGGTGGGGGGGGAGCTGGATTATCTGGATGACGGCACCCTGAGTGCAGCACTCACTGCGCGGCGTAAGATCGACTAGGCCGTAAACACCGCTCAGTGCTGCTAATTTTTCGATATTCATGTGGGACTTCCACCAGCTTTATAGGGCGGAAGGCTCCAGCCAAATACAATGGCAAGGCCGCGTACAATAAAGGTCGCCGCAACGCTGATAACCATTGCGCCTTGTTCGTCCAATCCCAAATGCAGGAAAAATAGATAAGCACAACTGCCGACAATCGCGGCGAGGGCGTAGATTTCCTTTTGCAGCAAAAAGGGGACTTCGTTGCAGATGATGTCGCGTACCATACCGCCAAATGTGCCGGTGATCATCCCCATGACAACAACCATGACGGGGTGAATATCATATGTCATGGCAATTTGCGTCCCCATAATGGTGAAAAGCGCCAACCCAAAGGCATCGGCCCACATCAACAGGGTGTAACGTTTGCCTTCCAGCCGATGAACCTGAAAGAAGGCAATGACGGCAACGACAATGACGACATACAGGAAATTCAAATCTTCAATCCAAAAGACCTTTTCGGCATTTAGCAAAAGATCGCGCACGGTCCCGCCCCCCACCGCCGGGGCAAGGCCGACGATAATAAAGCCAAAGATGTCCAGCTCCTTACGCGCCGCAGCCATTGCCCCGGACAAGGCAAAAACAACAGTGCCTATCATGGTGAGGAAGTAGATCGGATCGTGAAAGAACTCATACATTCTTTTGCATCTCCGCCCAGACGGATTCCAGACCGCTGCGGTGGTCGGGATATTGCAGGACGTATCCCAGTTCGGTTTTTATTTTGCTGTTATCGACCCGCTTGTTGTCATTCCAGAAGGTCAAGGCCATCGGGCTCATTTCTTTGGCGGCTTCTTCAAAGGACTGAACCGGGGGCATATCGACCCCCATAAGGGTACAAGCCGTTTTTAAAACTGCAAGCGGTTCCAATGGTTCGTCGTCACACAGGTTATAGGCGCTGCCCGGATGGGGCTTCAGGATAGACGCTTCCAGAACACCAGCGATATCTTCGACATGGATGCGCGAAAAGGCATGGCCCGGTTTATCTATGGCTTTGGCGCGTCCTTTGGCAATCGAATCGAACAGGGACCGGGTGGGACCATAAATACCGGCAAGGCGGAAGATATGCAGGGGCAGGCGGGTGGAAAGCCAATTGTCTTCGGCCTGCTTGCGTGCGCGTGCGCGGGCACTTGTGGGGTGGCGCGGGCTGTCTTCATTTACCATAGCCCCGCCAGCGGTGCCATAGACACCGGTGGTGGACAGATATCCCATCCATTTTAAGTTCGGCAATTTTTCCAGATCACGGGCATGTAGATTGAAGACGCAATCGCCCGTTTCCTTGTGTGGCGGAATGGAATGCAAGACATGGGTCACATCCTTGAGCCGTTCGTGAAAATCGGTAATGGGTTTTGTCCCGTCAAATGCGATGAGGTCGATTCCCTCAACGGCGACCGGTTCGCGCGATGTGGCGATAATGTTCCAGCCTTTGGCTTTCATTCGGTGGGCGAAATGTCCGGCACTGAATCCCATGCCGAAGATAAAGAGTGTGTTCATGTTGTGAACCCGTTACAAAGAAAAAGTGTTTCTCAATATGTTAAGAGGTTTGAAGTGAAACGTCAGGCTTTTCTATCCGTCACTGTCATTTTGTCCCTGTGCGCAGTCGCAGCGCAGGCCGAACCGATTGATCATGCGAAACAGTATAAAGCCTGTATGCAGCTTGTTCGTCAAGCGCCACATAAGGCTTTTGATAGCGGTTTATCGTGGAAAGGTTTAGGCGGCGGTGAAGCGGCAGAACATTGTATCGCCAGTGCGCTCATTGCGATGAAGCGATATGAAACAGGCGCACAACGCATGGAACAGCTTGCTGACACGTCACGTCGATCCAAGGAGTTTAAGGCACAAATTCTGGCACAAGCCGCACAAGGCTGGTTTCTGGCCAATGAAAATGACCGTGCCCGTGCTGTACTCAGTACCGCGATTAATTTGGATGAAACCAATCCCGACCTGTATGTAGACCGGGCCCATGTGCGCGCTAGTACACGACATTACACGGACGCGCTGGATGATTTGAACAAGGCTGTATCGTTGGATGAAAACCTTGTGGATGCCTATGTCTTTCGCGGCACAATCTATCGTCTGACAGAAAATTTTGAAGAGGCATGGCGCGATATCAATCATGCACTGGCCCTGATGCCCGACAATGCGGATGCGCTGTTGGAGCGCGGCATGCTCTACCGTATTGAAGGCCACAATGACCTTGCCCGGCAAGACTGGATGTCGGCAATTGAGATCGATCCGCAAAGCGAGACAGCGCAAACAGCGCGGTTGAATCTTGAAAGGATGGATGTAAAGACGATGGAGTGACGGGTCGCCCTTTGATCTTAAAAAAGGAAAAGCCGGATCCCCCCCAGAATCCGGCTTTGTAATTCGAAAGAGACAGCTCTATCGAATTATGATGCAGCGCGAATACGCACCACTACATCAACGCTTTCCACTTCGGAACCGTTGGGCGGTGTGGGAACACCGGTGACTTGCAGTTGACCTTCCGGCACATCAGACAGGATACCTGTGTTTTCATCAAAGAAATGATGGTGGCAGGTTGTGTTGGTGTCAAAGTAGGAGCGACCCGCATCGACGACGATTTCGCGCAGCAGGCCGGCAGAAGTAAACTGATGAAGAGTGTTGTAAACGGTCGCCAGGGAAACGCGGATATTGCCTGCCAGTGCTTCGGAGTGCAGTTGTTCGGCTGTGATATGACGGTCGCAGTCATCAAACAATAATTTTGCAAGGGCGAGGCGCTGACGTGTCGGGCGAAGACCAGCATCACGTAGACGGTCTAACGCGTGACTGAAAGGGCGTATTTTTTCCATGTTAACCACCTGTTATCGACTAAACGGTTATGACATATTCTATGAAGAAATTCGTACTTTAAAATTAGAATGTTTCAACATTGCGCTGAATATGTCAGAAACCGTTTGAAGAAAAATTGATACAGGTCAATTAACCCTAAAAAAAATCAGTTTCCTGTCAATATCTGCTGAATAAGCTGTTCAACCGTGGGGAATTTGCCTTCGCGCCCGGATTGGAAAATCGGGTCATTGGCAAATTTGAATGCATTGTGCCCGGCAAAGGCGAGGTTGTTGTCCACAGACCCGCCATGTGCAATATCCTGCAATGTTTTCTGGATGCAGAAGGAACGCGGGTCGGCCAGACGGCCTGTCGTGTTTCCTTCATTATCCGCCCAGTTGGAGAAGTTACAGGCAGACAGACAACCCATGCAGGCGGCTTGATCTGCGAGAATTTCGCGGGAACGTTCCGGCGTGACAAAAATCATGGTGTCGTCCGGTGTACGCATGCCTTCGGTGTAACCTGCCGCAATCCAGCCTTCAACGCTGGCTTGTTGGTCTGGCGCGACATAGATCGGGCGACCACGTGCGCCGACTTTAACTTCCGCGCTGAGGTCTTCTGTCGGTTTACGGGCGAAGACCACCTGACGGGAGGCACGCGCCCCGAGTTCTTTCAGGAAGTCATTATTCAATTGTGATGAATAGAAACCTGTCGGGCTGTATTTGTTTAGCGAAATATCGCCTTCTTTCAGGTTCAACAGGCGTTGTTTCCAATGATCGGGAATGGGGCTTTCCTGCGTCAACAAGGGACGAGAACCAAACTGGAAGGCCACCGGGCCAATTTCCGGGTTATCCAGCCATTCGTCCCAGTCACGCAGATACCAAACGCCGCCTGCCATGATGACAGGAACATCGTTCAAACCGACACTGTTCATAAATTTGCGGATTTCAGCAACGCGCGGGAACGGGTCTTGCGGTTCGTCATGGCGTTCGGCGTTGGACAGGCCGTTGTGACCACCAGCTTTCCACGGATCTTCATAGACGACACCGCCTAAGAGATTGGCGTATTTGCTGTAAGAGCGTTTCCACAGGGCGCGAAAGGCGCGCATGCTGGAGACGATCGGGTAATAATAAACATTATACTGTGCGGCAAGTTCCGCCATTTTATAAGGCATGCCCGCGCCACAAGTGACGCCGTGGATTAAACCTTTGGCCCCTTCGAGAACGCCGTGGATGATACGTTCAGTGCCGCCGGCTTCCCACAAGGTGTTCATATGCAGGCGGCCTTCGCCGTTGGAAGCTTCGTGTGCGATACGGGCCTGTGCAATGCCGCCTTCAATGGCGTAGGCGATCAGCTCTTCGAAACGTTCTTTACGGGTTTTGCTGTGATAGACCTGCGGAATGGGATTGCCTTGCGCGTCATAAGAGTCGGCATTGACACCGGAAAATGTACCCACACATCCGGCAGCGGCAAACGCGCCTGCACTGCGACCATTTGAAACGGCAACACCTTTGCCCCCTTCAATAATCGGGTGTACTTCACGTCCAGAAATGAGAACAGGTTTAATGGACTTCACGGTCATCTCCAACTTCAAGATGCATCCCCATTCAGGTCTGCCAATCATGTTACAGGCAAATACAGCTATGTAATCGATATTACATATATATTCATTTGGGCCGGACACTATAGGAAAATGGATTCCTTTACCAGCCTCAAATCGCCATTAAGGAGGAGTTTTTCAACCCTTCATCTGGAAATTAAGAACTTCAAAACAGTTTTGTTGTTTTGTGACACTGTACAGATGGCAAAGACTCCTGTTAGAAATATTCTAAGTATAGCAAAAGGATGCAATAACGTGAATGAGTTAGTCCTAAGAAAGATGGAAAGTTATTCCTATTGGACGGATGAGGTTATTCGCTTTGCCGATCTGGATCGCGTTGGTCATGTGAATAATACGGCCTTTGCAACTTATTCGGAAAGTGGGCGGGTTGATTTTTTGGAAACGGTTTATCCGGGCAGTACTGGGGGCCACGGTATCGGTTGGGTGATCGCGAAAATCACCATTCATTATCTCGCGGCGGCTTATTATCCCGGCAAAGTGAAAATCGGTACGCTCGTGCGCAAAATTGGCAATTCATCCGTTGTTATCGAACAGGGGCTTTTCTGTAACGATAAGTGTTTCAGCACCATCGAAAATGTGATGGTCTGGGCGGATACGCAAAATGAAAAATCCGTCCCTTTACCGGATGATCTTAGAGAAAACCTGCAGGCTTATTTGCGATAAACCCTTATTTTTTGCGCAATAAGTCCCCAATGCCTTGCAACAATTGTTGTTCTGGACTGAGGGGCAGCGTGTTGTCGTTTGCGGCACTGGGCGGTGGTGGCGGGGCGAGTGTTTCACTGTCGCTTTGTGGAGCAGGCAGTGTTGTCGGTGTTGTTGTTTCTTCAGATTGTGTTTGACCGCCGGATGCACCGATGAGACCGCGAATAAGATTGCCGTAGCCTTTTTTCTCTAACTTATCGGGCAGGGGAATAATCAACCCGCCGCCACTGCTGAGACTGCCGGTGTCCAATTTCACATTGGGGGCATCCAGTGGTCCTTTCAGGGCGAAGGGATAATCTTGTTTCATTTTCGCTTTTTGTGCCAACAGGCCGATCAAGGCATTTTGCTTGATATTTAAGGTCCCGCTGACATCCATATACCATTTGGGCAAATCCAGTTGACCTTGTGCGCTTCCCCCCGCAATGGGGGACGTCAGGCTCGCTTGACTGAGTTTCGCAACACCCCTAGTGATATCGGATTGAATGGCAATGTCGGCCAAACCTTTTGCAGGGTCTTTACCGGATAGGGTCGCCAAGAGATTGAGGATGTCGAAAAGGGAACCGCCTGAATTTTTACCAGAAACGGAAACCTGATTCAGGTTGAGGGCACCATTCCCATTCAGATTGGAAACAAAATCATTCTCGCTTTTGCCTTGGGTGACGAGCGTTGTCTTCAGGGCCAATGTGCCATCTGCAAGCGTTGTTGAACCGGTTTGGCTGAGCAGGGATTTTAGTTTCAGGCCGCTGGCATCGACCGTGGCCTGAACATCGTTTGTTTCGCCCGCGACAATTTTTGAGACGATTTTGGCTTGTCCACCAAACAGGTTGGCGCTGGCATCACTGATATTGAGTTCCGCATCTTTTAACTGCCCGGTTAGGACCAGATTATCCAGAACGACCTTTTTATAGAGAAGCCGTTTCGCGTTTAGTTGAAGATCAGCGTCCATGTTTTGCATGAAGCCAAAATCAATCATATCCTTTGACCAACGGTTTGAAGGGGGGGCGGTCTGTGAAGACGGCTGCGATGTATTGGACGTTGGCGTCTTTGACGTGGTTTGAGGATCATTGGGTAAAAACGGCGTGACGTTTAGGTGATCGGTTTGCAAGTTGACATCAAGGTGCGGCCTGTCTTGTTGTTTAAAAAGAATATGTCCGCTGACTTGCTCTTTCCCAATTTGGGCAACAATGTTTTTCAGGTTGGTTTGCGTCAGGTCCGCATTCAGGTCCGCGCTGATATCCAGTTTTGTCAGGGGACCGCGCGGGCGATAGCTCACTCCAAGACCTTGGGTTAATTTCGCAAAATCGGAAATGGCAAGGTTGATGCTGGCTTCTGCTTTGGGCAACGGAAGCAGGTCTGCTTTGGCTGCGGCAAACAAGGTGGTGCCAAGGGCGGTTACGTTAATATCCATATCGGGGGATAAAACAGGGCCATTCAAGGTGATACTGGCATTCCCGGTGCCGACCTTGGACCAGTCAAGAGCATCTTGAAGGCCAATGAGCGTCGCTGCATTTGTGAAACCAGATGCATCAAGGGAAAGAAACAGATTGTTGGCATGATAACCGTCTTCTGAGGGCGCAATGCCGCCTTTGGCTGCCAGACGAACACCTGCCAACTGTTTGATATGGGCATCTTGAATATCCAGTTTGCCATCAAAAACCGTGGCGTTTATCTGGATGTCTTCGATGGTTTGTTTGCGATAGACAACTTGAGCTGCGCTGAGTTCAAGATTGGCATCAAAAGTATTCAGTAACCTCAAGGATTGCAGGACGGGGGCGGCGGGACTTTGAACGGGGGGTTCTTTGGCAGACCCGGTTTGTTCCGCGTTGTCTTGATTTTTCGTGTGTGTGTGTGTGGCCCCTTGTGCAGGCAGATAGGCATCCAGATTTAATTGATCCAAATGAAAAGAGGCCCCGAAGGAAGGTCTGGATTGCAAGGCGATGGTAAGGCCACCGTTCAGAGTGGAACCATCCAGTTTTGTTTCCATATTCAGAAGATGGAGCTCTTCACCGGTTAAACTGATATCTGATTTAAGAGTGACTTGTTGCAGACGTTCCAGCGGGACATGACTGGTGTCGATTTGAAGCCAATCAAGCGCACCGCGCAAATGTGCGACATTTAAATCCAGTGTTCCATCAAAGCCAAGTTTCCCAGCGCGCTCTCCGGCAACGCCCAGAACGGTTAATTCACCTGCCCCCGGCAAAATGGCGGACAGACGTTCAAGCGCGATTTCCCCCTGTGTCAGGGATATATTGGCCTGTGCCTGTCTGATTGCCTGTTCTTTGAATAAGAGGGCATCAATATTAATGGCAAGGGTCGCATTTAGATCAGTTGGAATGTTCGGCGCAGCGGGGGCTTTTACGGATGATTTCTGGGCAGGTGTTTGAACGCTGCCGATTGCCGCCGAAATTCGACTGCCCTGCTGGGATTGTTTGGTGGATAAGGTGATAACCGGGGCTAAAGGGGTGGGCTCAATGACTTGATATGGAGATGCATTTAACCACGCGTCCCCGTCAATTTTACTGAAATTGGCTTTCACATTCAGCTGTTTGGTCTCTTTTTTCTCATACTCAACATGCAGAGTGCCCCGATCTTCCCCCACCATAAGGGCGAGGCCGTCTTTGCCCAGACTTAAGCCATTGGGGCCGTAAGTCATCTCGCCACGGGCGGAAAAAGAACGGTCCAGTCCGCCTGCCATTTCATCTGTTTTTTGGAAGGCACTGATAAAACCGGCGAGACTATCGCCTTTTAAATCAAGCTTGGCACTGATTTTAGGACCTTCGGCAAGGTTGACGAGGGTGCCGGTGATGCGGGTGCTGGTGTTGCCATGCGCAAACCTGACTTGCGTGGCAAACGATGCGGTTCGCCCGTGTATGATTTGTCCGATCGATCCTTCAATGCCAAGCGGAATACCACGCACCAACATTGTTCCTCCGGCTTCGAACGGGCCGTTCAAGCCTGCAATGGCAAACCGACTATTGATGTCGCGCACGTCTTCGCGGATGTCATTGGCTTTGTCCAGATAAACCAGTTGGCCTTGTTCAATGATCAGGTTGTCGATTTGAATAGGTAGGGAAGATGTCTTGGAGGTGTCGTTTTCGATAAAGGCCGGATCATTGCTTTGCTTTGTTGTTTCGATGTCGTCCGAGGCGGTGTTGTCTGTCGCAAATAGCCAGTTACCTTTGCCGTTTTCCAAAACTTCTAACTGAATGACAGGGCGAATGAGGCGGATAGATTGTACGTGTATGTTGCCTGCCAACAAAGGCAGTAAGGAGACACGTACGTCAAGCTGTTCAACCGCAATCATATCCGTGCTGCTGGCATTTGCCGCATTGGCAAGATGGATATCGCCGATTTTTAAGACAGGGGAAGGAATAACCGTGAAGGCAATGTCGCCACCGATGATCAGTTCGCGACCGGTTGCTTCTTTTATTTTTTTGGCGATTTCAGCGCGATGACCGGACCAATCGATAAAACTTGGAATAACGAGAATCGCCGCAGCCAGAACAAGGACAAAGATGCACAGCGCGATTAGAACTTTCTTCACGACAAATAACCCTATTGAAAATCAGTTCGTATCCATAACAGTTTGTGGATAAGGCACGATAGTACTTTTGTTAATAATCATAAACAATTGAATTCCGTCAACCAGAGCTGGAAACTGTAAATTGAGGAGAACTTACTCAGGTTTCGAAAAAATAACCTTTGAAAGACTTGAACTATAACTTATAGATGATCATAATTTGATAAATAACATCGTAAATAACTATAGCTAAAATGGACGTTTTACTAGGGTGATGCGCATGCCTACGCCACCAAAAGAAGGATCATCAGGAACCGATAGTGCACCTGTCGGTGGTGTGAATGCTTTTGCCCAGTTGATGAATTTGGGGCCGAATACGGATAAAGTCACGCTGATGGCTGTCATTGATAATGCGGTGACCCAGATTTTATCGGAATTGGCCAATCACGAGGCAGGGGATTTAACACCGGATATTCTGGTGAAGGTTCAGACGGCCCTGAGTTTTCTTGAAAAGTGCCTTGCATTTAAGGATCAGGAATTTTCGGCTTTTGCCCGTAAAAGGGCGGGGGAATTGGAAAATGCGCTGGCCAATACAATTAAGCGTATCCAAGCCGCTGGGCGTAAACCGATAGAAGTCGAAAGACAGACTGAAACGGAGGGGCCGGCGCAAGCCCCCCAAGCTGTTTCCGAGCCTGAAAAAAACGAACCGCCTTCTGCGCTATTGAGCGCACCTGATAAACCTGTATCAAAAAAATTTGCTTACGAACGCGAAGAAAAAATCCTGATTGATTACGCTTATAATCGTTTGTGTAAACGCTTGGCCTTTTTGCGTGGGGACAGTACGGTTGTTGAAAAAGGCAAGGCTGTTGAGATCAGCGGGATCCATGAAGATGGTGTGCCGCCTTTGTTTTTACTGTCGCCTCGTTTCCCTGAAATTTTACGACAACCTTTTGTCGAATTAATCCGTGAGAAACGCGATTTGTTGTCGCGTAGAGTCTATAGCCATACGGACAGTTCAGACAATGATGAAGAGGTTCTGCGTTTATATAGGGAAGACCGCTATCGCGATATTGACGGGATTGTCGGTCTGGCGTTTGATGATTGGGCGGGCGAAATTGCGCGTGCCGGGATTGCGGGGTTACCACAGGAAATTAAAGTCTTCGGTGCAAAAAAACGCGATGAGTCTTCCGGGGGGCTGGGATCCAGCCTGAAAAAAGTTTTTGCCTTTGGTAAAAAGGATAAAAAAGAATCCGTTAAGGCAAAGGCACAACAGAAAGAAACAACGCCGATCCGGGTTCATAAAGAATGGCAAAGGCTGGAAAGTCAGGGCGTGTTTAATCTGTCCCAGCATTTTAGTTTCGGTTTGCTGTCCTATGCTTTGCAATTGAGCGAAAAGCAATTTGAAACAGAATATGAATGTATCAGCCAGATCGTTAATCAGCAGGAAAAACCCGATGTCGGCCCGGTTGTGACCAACTTGTCGCGCCTTTATAAATTTTATGACAACATCTTTTTTGATCTGGTGATCGTGGTGTTGTTTCAACGCAAAAACAAATTTGACATTAATATGCTACAGGCGGCCTGCATGTCGCAGAACTTTGTTGTTGATCGCTTGCCTCTGACAATGGACGAGTTGCGCCGTCGACCGATGGAGCACGCAAAGTATGTTTTGTCCTGCCTGAACGATACGACCCTGAGTCCCGAGAAACTAAAACCTGCGCTGAAAGATTACTTTTTTGTGCATGAAACGGTTCATGCCTCAAAAGTGGGCAAACGTATTCAGGCGTCCGAGAACTTGTTAAAGCGCCAAGGTGACAAGCTTAAAGGCGCAGCCAAACAAATCGTGGAAGAAGTACTGACAATTTTAGGTGAAATTAAGAACCTGAAAAAAGAACAGGAAGAGGAAGGCGTTTTCCTCGGCGAAGAAATTCAAACAACGATTGATGAAGGTATCGAGCGCGCGTTGTTGTTTATCCGATAGTTCGTTTACCCATAATTCTTGTCCTAAATTCAGAAGTCCAGTTGTTGTGCGGCCTGTTTTGCAGGCGGAATTTTTCAGAACTGTAAAAAATCATTAGAATCACTATAATTTGTTGACAGGCAGTCATCTCACCCACAATATCTGGGATACGAGAAAGCTGATCTTGGAATGTTTTTTAAACGCAAAACGCTCCAACGACCGCCCGTTCCCCAAGGGAATCGCGGCGGTCGCTCTGCGAATCAGCCCGGGCGGTCTTTAAATCGCGAGATCAAGGTACAAGATGATGAGCGTGGTGTTTCACGCGGCACAGATTTTTGTTCCTATATACAAATGACATCGTACGCAAAAACGGAGGCGTAAAAAAAGTGGAATCAAGTATGCTTGATGTGGTTCAGGTTCAAGGTGGAGCACAAGTTCATGTGGATCACAGCCGCGATCAATATCTGACCGAATTTGGTAAATCGGTTTTGGCGGACCGTTATTTGTTACCAGAAGAAAGCTATCAGGATTTATTTGGTCGTGTGGCCTCAGCATACGGGGATAATGATGCGCATGCTCAACGTATCTATGATTATATGAGCCGTCTGTGGTTTATGCCCTCGACACCGATTTTATCGAATGGTGGAACAACCCGTGGCTTGCCCATTTCCTGCTTTTTAAATGAAGCAAGTGATTCGCTGGACGGTATTGTCGGACTATGGACAGAAAATGTCTGGCTGGCTGCCAAAGGTGGCGGCATCGGGTCTTATTGGGGGAACTTGCGTTCTATCGGCGAACCGGTGGGACGCGTGGGAAAAACCTCCGGTGTGGTTCCGTTCATTCGTGTGATGGATTCCATGACCCTGGCGATTTCTCAGGGGTCTTTGCGCCGTGGGTCCGCAGCGGTTTATTTGCCCGACACGCACCCGGAACTGGAAGAATTTATCGAACTTCGCCGCCCGACCGGGGGGGATCCCAACCGAAAAACTCCCAATTTGCATCATGGTGTTCTCCTGTCCGATAAATTTATGCGTGCGGTTGAAAATGATGAAGATTGGAAATTGCTGTCCCCACATGATGGAACGGTGATGCGCAGTGTTAAGGCGCGCGCCATGTGGATTCGTATTTTGACGGCTCGTATTGAAACGGGCGAGCCCTATATTATTTATTCCGACCATGTGAATACGGCCTTGCCGAAACATCACAAACTGGCCGGATTGACTGTAAAAACCTCAAACCTGTGCGCTGAAATTACTTTGCCGACAGGGATCGATCATCATGGGGAAGAACGCACAGCCGTTTGTTGCCTGTCTTCTTTGAACCTCGCAACCTATGAAGCATGGAAAGACAATCCTCGCTTTATCGAAGATATCATGCGATTCCTTGATAACGTTCTGGAAGATTTTATTCAGAATGCCCCGGATGAAATGGCGCGTGCGAAATATTCAGCGATGCGCGAACGCAGTGTTGGGTTGGGGGTAATGGGGTTCCATTCTCTTTTACAAAAAAATCGCGTTCCTTTTGAATCGGCGCTGGCGAAAGCGTGGAACCGTAATATCTTTGCTCATATTCAGAAAAAAGCGGACGAGGCTTCTGAAGTTTTGGCGGACGAACGGGGCTCCTGCCCCGATGCCGCAGAATATGGCATGAAGGCGCGTTTCTCCTGCAAAACAGCGATTGCGCCAACGGCGTCCATTTCGATTATCTGCGGCGGAACCTCACCGGGGATCGAACCGATTGCCGCCAACAGTTACATGCATAAAACCTTGTCCGGCTCCTTTAACGTCCGTAACCCTTATCTTGCGGCTGTTTTGGAAAGCTATGGCAAAAATGATGAAGAGACATGGACCTCGATTACAGTGCAGGAAGGCTCTGTTCAGCATCTTGATTTCCTGAGTGAGGATGAAAAAGATATTTTTAAAACCTCCTTTGAACTGGATCAGATTTGGGTGGTTGATCTGGCGGCGGACCGGGCGAAATTTATTGATCAGGCCCAGTCTGTAAACCTGTTCTTGCCTGCCAATGTTCACAAACGCGATTTACATCAACTGCACTATCAGGCTTGGAAGCGCGGATTGAAAAGCCTTTATTATTGTCGCTCCAAATCCATTCAGCGGGCGGAGGTTGTCGCCACCAAAGATCATGTGCCGGAAAGTTTGCGCGTGTTGCTGGAAAAAGTGGAAACGCCGGATAACCCGCGCCTGCCTTTAAGTGATGAAAACAAATATGAAGAATGTCTGGCTTGTCAGTAAGGCGCTGAGCTGAGACGAACGTATAGTGAAAGAAAGAAAAGATGTCCCTTCTGGATGCGAATCCCGTTTATAAGCCGTTCCGTTATCCGTGGTGCTATGAAGCCTGGTTGACCCAGCAACAGGTCCACTGGTTGCCTGAAGAAGTCCCTCTGGCGGATGATGTCAAAGACTGGCACAAGAACTTGACGGAAAGCGAACGTCACCTGCTGACACAGATTTTCCGCTTTTTCACGCAAAGCGATATTGAGGTCAATAACTGTTACATGCGTCATTACACCCGCGTGTTCCAACCGACCGAGGTTCAAATGATGTTGGCGGCTTTTTCAAATATGGAGACCATTCATATTGCCGCCTATTCGCATTTGCTTGATACCATCGGAATCCCTGAAACCGAGTATGCGGCTTTCCTTCAATATAAGGAAATGAAAGACAAATACGACTACATGCAGCAATTCGGTGTTGAAACTAAAATTGACATTGCGACAACACTGGCCGTTTTTGGGGCGTTTACAGAAGGTCTGCAATTGTTTGCCAGTTTTGCGATTCTCCTGAATTTCCCGCGTTTGAACAAGATGAAGGGCATGGGGCAAATCATTACATGGTCGGTTCGTGATGAAACGCTGCACTGTAATTCGATCATCAAGCTCTATCGCACGTTTCTGGAAGAGAATCCCGAGATTGATCGTGATGAATTGTATCGTCGCCTCTATGAGGCCTGTGCGACCATTATCACCCATGAAGATGCCTTTATTGATTTATGCTTCGAAATGGGCGCCGTGGAAGGTATGACCGCCGAGGATGTGAAGCAATATATCCGGTATATCGGGGACCGTCGTTTGGAACAGTTGGGCATGACCCCGCAATATCATATCGATAAGAATCCGATCCCGTGGCTGGATGCCATGCTCAATGCGGTGGAACATGCCAACTTCTTTGAAAATCGCGCAACTGAATATTCCAAGGCCGCGACTCAAGGCACTTGGGATGATGCCTTCGATTAGAGCAAATCCCGAGTAATCTGAAACAGATTACGACGACGTATTTGCGTAAAATCAATAAGTTAGAGCATGTCTTCTGATTAGATTAAATGAGACATGCTCTAAAGTGAAATGATTCGCCAAATATAGAAAAAGCCCCTTATCGAAATGAAAGGGGCTTTTTTGTTGGTCTGTAACGCGACCGTATTACTTTTTCAGGCGCAGATGAACCCGACCTTTGAAATTATCCGGGTCGATGACTTCGCCTTTATGGACAATTTCAATTTGTCCGGTTTTACCCAGATGCATGGCCTGTTGTTTAACCGCCAGCATGTACTTGCGCCATAACTGCGGGCCATCCTTGGGTTTGCGCCGTTGTTCGGCAATGGCGCGTGCGGTTTGTTCTACGGTCAGTGAGGACCCGCCTGCCAACGCATCAAGAATGCCGGTGACGATGGGGTCGGTGACGGGCAATTCCGTCTCATCATTATCTTGTGTCATGGCGTTATCTTTATCATAGCTTATGTGTTTTATGTAAGGGGCATTCACCGAGTCCCGGTTAATTCAAATAATACCATTTAAATTATATTGTAAAAACAATGACTTAAGTGTAATGTGTCAGTTTATTTGACCTTTTTTTTCATTTTTTTGAAAAAAGGTGTTTACAGGGTTGATTGAGGTCTTTATAACCCGGCTTCACCAACGGGGCGCTGCCTCGGAGGGGCTCTCAAAAAGCTTCGGCAAAACAAGGGCTTAGACAGAGGATCTTAGGGTTCAGACGGATAAGTTTT
>NZ_BMHV01000001.1 GCF_014641495.1 Terasakiella brassicae | reverse complement strand
ATTGTGGCCTTAACAGCCGCCATGAGAAAACTGATCGTCATCATCAACGCAAAAATACGTGACGAAGTGTTTGCTCAAGAGAGTTGATGACGGCTTTTGGTCAATTATTTACTAAAAACACTTTGTCAGCCGTAGCCTAGGCGGATACTTTGGCTTTGGTATCCACTTGTGTGGGTTTTACCGTATTTGGTGCAGGTTCAACCTTAACGCTCAGCTTAAACTCGCCTTCGGCCAATCGTTTGCAATGGCCTTCAAGGAAGGCACCTGTCTCAATTGACAGATTGTCATGCAAGATATCACCGACCACGTGGGCGCTTTTGGCAAGACTGACGTTGCGGGCTTTTATTTGTCCGACGACTTTGCCATGTACGCGAATGGATTCTGCAACAATTTCACCCGTGATATGCGCTGTATCCCCGACAAGCAGGTCGTGGCTTTGAATATCACCGATGACCTTACCGTCAATTTGGATTTCGCCATCACTTTTCATGTTGCCGGTAATCGTCAAATCTTCACTGATGATGGACGGCGGTACACGTTTGTTTGGCGTAGAACCGGTTGTGGGTGTGGACCTTTTTTTACTAGCCTTGGAAAACATTACGTCCTGCCTTTATGAATTTGAACGGGTCAACGTTTGTGCCATTTACACGCACTTCATAGTGTAAATGTGCCCCCGTGCTGCGACCAGTACTGCCGACCAGTCCAATTTTGGTTCTATAATCGACCGTATCACCTTTTTTCACGAGTGTCTTGTGAAGGTGACCATATCGTGTTTCAATCCCGTTTCCGTGGTCCACCATGATGAAATTACCATAGTTTCCTTTCCAGCCGACAAAAGTAACTTTACCGGGGGCGGTCACATAAACGGGCGATTTCTTCGATGCTGCCATATCTAGACCATAATGAACAGCCCATCTTTTGTTCACAGGGTCCCGGCGTTTACCGTAACGGCTGCTGATATAATAATAATCCAGAGGCTGTGCCAAAGGCAAGGATTGTCGAATCCCTTGCAAGCCTTGCCAGCGTGCGAGGTGTCGATCAATTGCGTTTAACTGGATTTCTTCAGGTGCGGGCATTTCGTCCGATGCTTTGCCTGTTGCGGCAATGAACGGTCCACCGGATGCCGTGGTATCCTGATCCATGTTGCTGAGCATTTTATCCGGGTCAAGGCCGGCAATCGTCAAGATGTTTTCGATATATGCGATTTCTTCACTGGCCTGATCGCTGACGCGTTTAATCAATTCTTCCTGGCTTTGATTGAGGTGCGCCATTTTAATCTCGGCAGCACGTAATTTTTCTTCAATGCGTTGTTTTTGCAGTCGCGCGGTGTTGCGTTCAGCCAGGGCCGTCTGCAAATCCATTTCCTTCAGGGAAAGGTCACCTTTAAGGGAATAGTTGCGATTGGCGAGTTCACGCATGGATTCTTCAATAGAATGAAGCTGCGAGTTTAGCTGACGACGTGCAACTTGTGCCTCTTTTCGGGCGGCTTCTGCTGATACCAGACGATCTTTGTTTTCAAGGATATTTTGATCAAGGCTTGCCACCAATTTAGAATGGTTGGCTTCCAACTCGTTACTGATATTCGTGAATTTGCTTTGGTACTCTGTCACCTCGCTAAGAAGGCTGCGATAAGCCACTTGAACACTAAGAATTTCCTTATCCTTGGCGAGGAGTTCAAAATCGTGCATAAAATGGGTCGCGCTCGTAAAGGCAGACCAGGTCAGGAAGGCCAGAACCCCGGCGCTGACACTCATTTGAAAGCGTTTGGAGATGCAGAAGTATTTGACGTCACCATCGGTGCGCAAGACCAGTTGACGTTCGGGGAAATGCTTGTCGGTAAACGCTTTCGTTTTTTCTACAAAACTTCTGTAGCGTGTTTCAGAATTGCTCATGTGCCCCTGAGTATTGTTAGACAGCCCTGAATGTAACGTAATATTTTTAAACCTTTAACAGGTTTTTATCTCAAATATTTGTCGGTGATAAGGCTGGAAACCTCCAACCAATCCACCGCTTTTATACAGTGGTTTGAAGTGTAACGCTACGTCAATAATAAAAAAAATGTAATTTCTTTCCAAGATCATTTGGTGTTCCTATGATAGGCGAAGAGTCTTAAAAAGATGTTATTTTTTAAATTCGGTATAAGCTTGTGACTAACGTTAAGAAATTAAATAAAAAATTTATTTTTTCCCCGGCAGGTGTTTTAGCGACATGGTTTTTTTCCGGCCTTTTGCCCAAGGCACCGGGAACATGGGGATCCTTGGCGGCCTTGCCTTTTGCATGGGGCATCCAATATTGGGGCGGTTGGCAGGCTTTGGCAGCAGCCACCGTTGTTGTTTTTCTGGTCGGTTGGTGGGCCGCCCATGTTTTTGAGGCGGAATCCGGCGTTAAAGATCCGGGTGCGGTTGTGATTGACGAGGTTGCCGGGCAATGGCTGGTCCTTTTACCCGCTGGTCTGGATCCGTTACTTTATCTCGTAGGGTTTGCCTTGTTCCGTCTGGTTGATATTTTTAAACCGTGGCCAGCTTGCTGGTTTGACAAGAATGTACATGGCGGGTTGGGAATCATGTTGGATGATGTTATCGCGGCCCTTTATGGGCTGATTGTCTTATATTTTTTGAATATCCAGCTTGCAGGGATGTAAATTTATGAAACTGGATCAATTGGCGATGCAAACATTACAGGCTTGTCGGGACCATCATTTAACGGTTGCAACCGCAGAATCCTGCACAGGCGGCATGATCGGGGCGGCGTTAACTGCCATTGCCGGGTCGTCCGATGTGGTGGATCGTGGGTTTATCACCTATTCCAACCAAGCTAAAATGGATCTGCTATCCGTGGAATCCGATGCATTGGATCAACAGGGGGCGGTAAGTGAAATTGTCGCCTTGCAGATGGCCCAAGGTGGACTGAAAGCGGCTAATACGGATTTATGTGTTGCGGTGACAGGAATTGCCGGGCCCGGGGGCGGCAGTGAAGAAAAACCTGTTGGTCTGGTCTATCTGGCCTGTGCCAAAAAAGATAGTGCCCCGATTGTGGAACGCCATGTTTTTGAAGGAGAACGCGATCAGGTGCGTTTTCAGACAGTCAAGCGCGCGTTGGAACTGTTGAAAATTCAGGCGTTGGTGCCGTAAAGTTCGATGGCCCGTTTTTGGAAGGCTGACATCATCAATTGAACAGCTTCGTTAAAAACAGCGCCCATGACTTTTTGCAATAAGGCGGAACGAAATTCAAAATCGACGAAAAAGTCGATCTCACAGCCCCCACCCGGCTTGTCTGTAAATTTCCAGTGACTATTCAGATATTTAAACGGGCCATTCTTATAGACGATCTTGACTTCTTTGTCGGGATCAAGCGTCACTTCGGATGTATATTTTTCACGGATCATTTTAAAGCCGATCACCATATCGGCAATCATCACGTTATTTTCGACAGAACGCACACGGGTCGCCAGACACCAAGGCAGAAAATCTGGATAGGAGGCCACATCGGCGACGAGTGCATACATCTGCGCCGCCGAATAAGGGCTATATTTTATTTCTGCATGTGTCGGCATGAATTCGATTTAAAAACTATTTTTGTTTCGCCAAAAGTTCCTCACGGGCGGCGCGCAGCTTTGCAAAATCGTGATCTGCGTGATAGCTCGATCTGGTCAGCGGGGTTGAAGAAACCAGCAAGAACCCCTTACGTTTGGCGATTTTTGCATATTCTTCAAACTCTTCCGGCGTCACAAAACGATCAATCGCTGCGTGCTTCGGTGTGGGTGCTAAGTACTGCCCAATGGTGAGAAAGTCAACATCGGCGCATCGCATATCGTCCATTACCTGAATGACTTCTTCCTTTGTTTCACCCAGACCAACCATAATGCCGGACTTGGTAAAGATATGCGGATCAATCTCTTTTGCCTGTTGTAAGACGCGCAGAGAGTAGAAATAACGTGACCCCAATTGAACAGACGGGAACAGGCGTGGCACGGTTTCAAGGTTATGGTTGAACACATCGGGCTTGGCTGCCACGACCTGTTCCAATGCCCCTTTTTTACCACGAAAATCCGGTGTCAGGATTTCAATGGTGGTGCCGGGTGATTTTTCACGGATGCGCTCAATGCATTGTACAAACTGGTCTGCCCCGCCATCATCTAGGTCATCCCGATCAACAGAAGTGATCACCACATGTTTTGCCCCCATTGTCGCAACCGAAATGGAAACGTTTTCAGGTTCCATCGGGTCCGGTGCGTTGGGTTTGCCCGTGATAACGTTACAGAAGGTGCAGGCCCGTGTACAAATTTCGCCAAGGATCATAAAGGTCGCATGTTTGCGTTCCCAACATTCCCCGATATTGGGGCAGGAAGCTTCTTCGCAAACCGTATGCAGTTTTTTATCGCGCATCAGGTCGCGTGTTTCTTTGTAACCTTTGGAAACAGGTGCCTTTACACGAATCCAGTCGGGTTTACGCTGGATCGGGTTGTCCGGGTTCTTCTGTTTCTCGGGGTGACGCAATTTTTGTGCTTCACTCATGCTTTTTGATCCTTTTAACGCTTCAGGTGTTCCTACCCACAGCAAGTCTTTGACGGCTTTATAGCCTCGATTGTAGCCGATGCCACATATTTTTCGATACCACGCCCCGGTGCCCAGTCTTTGATATACGCGCGGCTTTCTTCTTTGACGTCGATTTTAATCTGTTCAAACCCGGCTGTTTCCAACCATTGTGTCAAATCTTGTACCGAGGCCGCACCGGAAACGCAACCACATAGAAGTTCCGTATCTTTTTGAATGTCTTCAGGCATATCATGTGTTTGAACAACGTCGGAGATCGCAATGCGCCCGCCGGGCTTTAAAACGCGAAACGATTCTGTGATAACACGATCTTTGCGTGGGGATAAATTCACAACACAGTTGGAAATGATGACATCGACCATATTGTCTGCAATCGGCAGGTTTTCAATCTCGCCCAAGCGGAAATCAACATTTGTCACCCCGATTTTTTGTGCGTTATCGCGGGCTTTGCGCAACATATCCGGTGTCATATCCACCCCGATCACTTGTCCGTTTTCACCAACCTGTCGGGCGGCGAGGAAGCAATCAAAACCACCGCCGGAGCCAAGATCCACAACGGTTTCACCCGGTTTCATCGCGGCAATGGTAGATGGATTACCACATCCCAGTCCCATGTTTGCCCCATCGGGAACGGCGGCAAGTTCTTCATCGCTATAGCCAAAATTTTTGGCGAATTCTTCCGCACTCGGCACATCGGCGCCACCTGTTGCAGGCAGGCAGCAGCCCGCATTGCCACCGGAATTGGCGATTGCAGCATAGCTTTCAGAAACAGCTTTGCGCACATCGTCTTCTGATTGAATTTGTGTTTGTGGACCGCAGCAACTGGACATGGAAAACCTCTTAAAATAATTGTGAAGACAAAAACAGGGAAGAAACTAAAGCCCCCTCCCCGTCTTGATCAATTCACAAAAGCGTGTGTCCATCATTTTTTTTGAAAGACACGACATGAACTAGAAATGGATGGCCTTACCGTAAGCATCCAAAACCGATTCATGCATCATTTCCGACAAGGTCGGATGCGGGAAGACCGTATGCATCAGGTCGGCTTCCGTTGTTTCCAGTGTTTTGGCAACACCAAAGCCCTGGATCAGTTCGGTTACCTCAGCCCCGACCATATGGGCCCCCAGCAATTCGCCGGTCTTTTCATCAAAGACGGTTTTAACCAGTCCTTCCGGTGCGCCCAAGGCAATGGCCTTGCCGTTGCCCATGAACGGGAAACGACCGACTTTCACCTTATAGCCTTTGTCTTTGGCGGCTTTTTCAGTCAAACCAACGGATGCCACTTGCGGTTCGCAATATGTACAACCCGGAATAAGGGATTTATCCAATGGGTGAACATCTTTCACGCCTGCAATTTTTTCAACGCAGATGATGGCTTCGTGGGATGCTTTGTGGGCCAGACACGGCGCGCCTGCCACATCACCGATTGCGTAAACACCGTCAGCCGATGTTTTACAATAACCGTCAATGGCGACAAAACCGCGTTCGTCCAGTTTCACACCTGCAGCTTCCAGACCGATATTTTCCACGTTTGGAACCACGCCGACAGCCGTAATAACCTTATCAACCTTAATCGTTTCGGTCTTGCCACCTTTTTCCAAGGTTGCGGTGACACCGTCCGCCGCTTTATCCAGTTTTTTAACAAGTGTCCCTGTTTTGAACTTCATGCCGCGTTTTTCCATTGCTTTTTTAGCAAATGCAGAAATTTCGGCATCTTCGACTGGCATAATGCTGTCTAAAGCTTCGACAACAGTCACATCCGCACCAAAAGTATGGAAGAAGTTGGCAAATTCAATCCCGATGGCACCACTGCCGATGACCAGCAGGGATTTAGGGACTTCATTGGGCACCAAGGCTTCCATATAGGTCCAGACCTGTTTGCCGTCCGGCTCCAGTCCGGGGAAGGATTTCGCACGTGCGCCTGTGGCCATGATGATGTTTTTGGATGATAATGTTGTAAAGACTTTGCCGTCTTTTTCGACAGAAAGTTTACCGCCGCCCAGCAACTTGCCGTATCCGTCAAACACCTGCACTTTGTTTTTCTTTAACAAATGGCCCACGCCACCGGACAGTTGTTTGGACACACCGCGCGAACGTTCAACGATCTTGGCGAGGTCAAAGGAGACATCCTTGGCACCCAGACCGAAGTTGGCAGCATGTTTCATATGTTCGTAGATTTCTGCCGAACGCAGCAGTGCCTTGGTTGGGATACAGCCCCAGTTCAGGCAAATTCCACCCAGATGCTTGGCTTCAACGAGGGCTGTTTTCAGCCCCAGTTGTGCCGCACGAATTGCACCGACGTAGCCACCCGGGCCTGCGCCGACGACAATGACGTCAAAATTTGTATCGGACATCTTTTCTCTCTTTCCCGGGTTAAAGCATCAATGCGATCGGATCTTCGATCAAGGCTTTAAGCTCCTTGATGAAGGCTGCGCCTGTGGACCCGTCAATACAACGGTGATCAACTGCCAGTGTCAGGGTGACAACGGTTGCAACGGCAAGTGCCCCGCCCTTAACAACAGGGCGTTGCTCGCCTGCGCCAACGGACAGGATGCCGCCTTGCGGTGGGTTGATGATGGAATTAAAGCTCTTGATCCCGAACATACCAAGGTTGGAAATAGTAAATGTTCCGCCTTGATATTCTTCCGGTGCCAACTTGCCATCTCGGGCACGCGCAGCCAGATCTTTGGCCTCGTTTGCCAATGTCGCTAGGCCTTTGGAAGCTGCATCTTTAATGATCGGTGTGATCAGGCCGCCTTCAACGGCAACGGCGATTGCCATATCGACCCGTTTAAATTTCAAAATCGCCCCATCAGTGAAAGCCACATTGCAATCCGGGACACGTGTCAGGGCCAAAGAGGTGGCCTTAACCAGAAAATCGTTAACCGAGATCTTGTAATCGGCACCATCACGGCTGTTGAGTTCTTTACGCAAAGCCATCAACTTGTCGATTTCCACATCCACTTGCAGGTTAAAGTGCGGGATGTCACGGGCTGATTCCGTCAAACGTTTGGCAATGGTTTTGCGCATGTTTGAATTTGGAATCGCATCGTAGTCCGGCAGCAATTTAAAGATCGGATCATCAACGCTAATCGTTTTGTTTTCGCTGGCGACTGCTGTGGGTGCAGCTTTCGCTTCCGGTGCTGCTGGTGTCGCTTTGCCTGTACCAGCAGCCAGAGCCGCATCAATGTCGCGTTTGACGATACGACCACGCGGGCCTGTACCAGACAGGGCTTTCAGGTCTAAACCTTCCTGGGCAGCAATACGGCGTGCCAAGGGGCTTGAGAAAATGCGATCCCCCTTCTCTGTGCTGGGGGCTGCCGGTGTCGGGGCTGGGGCTGCATCGGGTTTTGCCGGTGCATCCGTTGCTTGTGCCGGGGCACTGGGGGCCGGTGCGGCGGTGTCTGCCCCTTCAAGGGCGCTTTCGTCTTCGCCGTCTTCCAGCAACAGGGCGATCAGTTCGTTGACTTTCACGCCTTGTGTGCCTTCAGCCACAAGGATTTTACCGATAACGCCTTCGTCAACGGCTTCGACTTCCATCGTGGCTTTGTCGGTTTCAATCTCGGCGATTACGTCACCGGATTCAACGGTGTCGCCTTCTTTGACGCACCATTTTGCCAGATTACCTTCTTCCATCGTCGGAGAAAGTGCAGGCATCAGGATTTGAATAGGCATAATGCTGTTCCTTTATCCGAGGTTACTTGTAACAAACTGCTTTGGCGGCATTGACGATGTCGTCGATACGCGGCAAGGCAAGTTTTTCAAGGTTAGCGGCATATGGCATCGGCACATCGGCACCGGCAATACGGGTAACCGGTGCATCCAGATAATCAAATGCATGTTCCATCACCTGTGCGGCGATTTCAGAACCGATGTTGGCGTAAGCCCAGCCTTCTTCGACCGTAACCAGACGGTTTGTCTTTTTCACAGACTCAACGATGGTATGTGTATCCAGCGGACGTAAGGAACGCAGGTTGATCACCTCGGCTGAAATGCCTTGTTCGGCAAGCTTTTCTGCTGCTTCCAATGCCCAACCAACCGTGATGGAATAAGCCACCAATGTGACGTCTGTACCACTGCGTTCAATTTTGGCTTTACCGAAGGGAACAACGAAATCTTCGTCTGTTGGGCAATCAAATGTCTTGCCGTAAAGAACTTCGTTTTCCAGTACAATCACCGGGTTTGGATCACGAATGGCGGCCTTGAGCAACCCTTTTGCATCTTCGGCGGAATAAGGCACAACGACCTTAAGGCCCGGACAGTGTGCATACCAGGACGCATAACATTGTGAATGTTGTGCCGCAACGCGCGAAGCGGCCCCGTTGCATCCACGGAAGACGATCGGACAGGGAATTTCCCCACCGGACATATAAAGTGTTTTAGCCGCAGAGTTGATGATATGGTCAACCGCCTGCATGGCAAAGTTAAACGTCATAAATTCGACAACGGGTTTCAAACCGGACCATGCCGCACCGACACCTAAGCCAGTAAAGCCGATTTCGGTGATCGGTGTATCAACAACGCGCTTGTCGCCAAATTCTTCCAGCAAGCCTTGAGAAATTTTGTAAGCGCCTTGGTATTGGGCCACTTCTTCACCCATGATGAAAACGGTTTCATCACGGCGGAATTCTTCAAACAAAGCGGTGTTGAGGGCTTGGCGGACGGTCATGGCCTCGGTCGGGCCTGTGTAGGCGTCTTCTGCAACGGCAACCGGGGCGGCTGATGCGGTCGGTGCGGCACTTGCTTCACTTTGCGCCGGGGCACTTTCCTGTACTGCCGGGGCAGCGGCGCCACCTGCTGAATAATTGTCGGCTGCGGCGGCATCTTCACCATCTTCGAGCAGCAAGGCAATCAGTTCATTTACTTTAACGTTTTGTGTGCCTTCTGGGATAACGATTTTGCCGAGAATACCTTCATCGACGGCTTCGACTTCCATTGTGGCTTTGTCGGTTTCGATCTCGGCAATCACATCACCGGATTCAACTTTATCACCTTCTGACTTGCACCATTTTGCAAGATTGCCTTCTTCCATGGTCGGAGAAAGCGCAGGCATAAGAATTTCAATAGGCATATTTTTTCCTCTATCTCTTAAACGCTTAGGCTTCGACCAATACGTCGGTCCATAGCTCGCTTTCCGCCGGTTCCGGGCTGGTTTGGGCAAATTCGGCGGACTTTGTCACAATGGCTTTAATTTCTTTGTCGATCTCTTTGAGACCGGCTTCGTCCATGTGATTGCCTTCGATCAAGAGATTGCGAACGAAATCAATCGGGTCGCTTTCTGAACGGACTTTCTGGACCTCTTCCTTGGGGCGGTATTTCGCCGGGTCGGACATAGAGTGACCGCGATAACGGTATGTCTTCATTTCCAGAATGACCGGACCTTCGCCACGGCGACATTTTTCAGCCGCTTCACGGGCGGCTTCGCGGACTTCAAGAACGCTCATGCCGTTGACTTGAACGCCGGGAATGCCGTGTGCGGCCCCACGTTGAGACAGGTTGGTGTTGCTGGATGCACGCTCCAAGCTCGTACCCATGCCGTACTGGTTATTTTCAATGACATAAACAACCGGCAATTTCCATAGGGCCGCCATGTTAAAGGCTTCGTAAACCTGACCCTGATTGACCGCGCCATCACCCATATAGGCAAAGTTGACGCCGCCATCTTCTTTATATTTGTGACCAAAGGCAAGACCGGTTCCCAACGGGATTTGTGCCCCAACGATCCCGTGACCGCCGTAGAATCCTTTGTCTTTGGAGAACATATGCATCGAGCCGCCCTTCCCTTTGGAATAGCCGCCCTCGCGCCCTGTCAATTCAGCCATAACGCCGTCCGGGTCCATGCCGCAGGCCAGCATATGACCGTGGTCGCGATAGGATGTGATCAATGTGTCTTGTGGGTTGGCAATGGATTGAATGCCAACGACAACGGCTTCCTGTCCAATGTAAAGGTGGCAGAAACCACCGATCAGGCCCATGCCATACAGTTGACCGGCTTTTTCTTCAAAGCGGCGGATTAACAACATGTCCTTATAGAATTTGATAAGTTCTTCAGGTGTGGACTCAGGTGACTTTTTCTTACCCCGAGTTGTACGTTTTGTTTGTGTTGCCATAAGGGCTCCCCTTGGCTGACCATGATAGGCAATAGATGCGAAGCAAATTTATACCCTGTTAAAACCTGAAAAGGGGCTGTGACGCAAGTTTTTCAAGGGGTGTAACTGTTTGTATTGCAGTGCAAAAACTATAATTAACTTTTTAATAGTTAATTATAGGGTGTATCTTATGCTGTGGTTTGGGTTGACTTTGATTAGCGGTGCTACCATCAAGGCCCTAGTGAAACCTTCAAATTAACTAAAAACATATTAATATTTTTATGGTGTATATTGTTTGTAATAGAAACAATAAGTGTACTTTTTAGGGTAATTGCACTTATTGCGGTGCAAAAATAGAAAAAAAGAAAGAAGGCGGTATTTGAATACCAGACAAGCATCCAGATTCGTAGAAGCTGTGATTTCATATTGTGGAAAATTAAAGGGGACTTAGCCGGGTTGTTTTTTTTGCGTAAACCACATAGTTACCAGAGGGCTGAATCTGCGCAGAGCGTCAATTCTTCGCGTGATTGTGCATTTTGAGGAGAGGTTGAAAGTTTAAAACTGACTGTAATGGAGGCAAGAGGTAGTTAGATTAGATAAATCTAACTTTTAATCCAGCGGTAACCATGTTCAATTTTTGCGACCTGCAATTGATAATCTTCGTACCACTTTTCCTTACCAAGTTTGCGCGCTTCGATATGTTCGAGGTTTTCTTTCCAGTTTTGGATCGCTTCCAGATCTTGCCAATAGGAAACAGTAATGCCCTTGCCTGCGGGTTCGCGCACACTTTCCATGCCCAGAAAACCGGATTGTTGTTGTGCCAATTCAACCATACGGTCCGCCATTTGACCATATCCTTCTGCATCATCATTTGTACGTTGGTTGACAAAAATGACTGCGTAATATGGCGGGTTCGGTAAATTTTTTGCAGTCATGGCTGTGTCTGTCCTATTCAATAACAATGGCAAATTCGTTGGGTGCGGCAAAATTGAGAACGGCACGCGCACGTTCTTCCAACATATCGGGATCCAAACTATCGGAACGCAGCAAATAAACACGATGTTCAAGCTGTTGGCGTTCTGCCCGGATTTGGTCCAATTGGAACCGGGTTTTTTCAATGCGGTTTTGATAATCAAGTAAGGCCCGGATGCCGCCATCGCCCTGCACAAAATGATAGGCAAAATTAAGAACCACGCACACGCCAAGAACCGGAAGAAAAACCCCCGGCTGAAACTTGGTCCTTATGGTGTGCCAAGCTTTCATTTTGTCCTATCCAAAAGAAGTACCGATCTTCTTTTTATGCACACAATTGGTAAACAAATTCTATATGGATTGTGATTGTTCGACAAATAAATAGAAAAAGGCCGCCCCCAGTTCACCAGAGACGGCCTTTTTAAAAAACGAAAAATGTTTCTTTTATGAGCGCAGAACCGAACGACCTGCGTAAACGGCAGAAGAACCAAGCTCTTCTTCAATGCGGATCAGTTGGTTGTATTTCGCAATACGATCAGAACGGCTGAGAGAACCTGTTTTGATTTGACCGGCATTTGTTGCAACCGCGATGTCGGCAATTGTCGAATCTTCTGTTTCACCGGAACGATGCGAAATGACAGCTGTGTATTTCGCTTTTTGTGCCATTTCGACAGCTTCCAGCGTTTCAGACAGGGTGCCGATTTGGTTAACCTTGACCAGAATGGAATTGGCAACGCCTTGATTAATACCATCAGCCAGACGTTTCGGGTTTGTTACGAACAGGTCATCCCCCACCAATTGGCATTTATCACCAATTTTATCGGTCAGGATTTTCCAACCTTCCCAGTCATCTTCGTCCATGCCGTCTTCGATGGACACGATGGGGAATTTCTCGACCAAGTCTGCCAGATAATCAGCCATTTCAGCAGAAGACAGGGATTTACCCTCGCCCGCCAATTCGTATTTGCCATCTTTGTAGAATTCAGAAGAGGCAACATCAAGGGCCAGAACGATATCGTCCCCGGCTGTGTAACCTGCATTTTCAATAGCGGTCATGATGAAGCTCAACGCTTCTTCAGAAGAACCGACAGCCGGTGCAAAACCACCTTCGTCACCCACATTTGTGTTGTGACCTGCGGCTTTGAGCGCGGCTTTGAGCGCATGGAAAACTTCGGCCCCCATGCGAATGGCTTCGCGAATGGACGATGCGCCAACCGGCATGATCATAAATTCCTGAATATCAACAGGGTTGTCCGCATGGGCGCCACCGTTGATGATATTCATCAGCGGTACCGGCAATTCACGCGCAAAGACACCACCGAGATATTTATAAAGCGGCAGGCCAGCTTCTTCAGCAGCCGCACGTGCAACCGCCATTGAAACGCCCAACATAGCGTTTGCACCCAGACGACCTTTGTTTTCTGTGCCATCCAGATCAATCATGGTTTGGTCGATCAACAACTGTTCGTCAGCTTCCATACCCAACAGCGCATCGAAGATTTCACCGTTGACGGATTCAACAGCGTTCTCAACCCCTTTGCCGAGGTAGCGTTCTTTGTCGCCATCGCGCAGTTCAACGGCTTCGTGGACACCGGTGGAGGCACCGGACGGAACGGCAGCGCGACCAAACGCACCTGATTCCAGCAAAACGTCAACTTCAACAGTAGGATTGCCACGGCTGTCGAGAATTTCGCGACCGTGAATATCGATAATGGCGCTCATTAAAAAAGCCCTCTCGGAAGATCAGAAACAAAATGGAAAATAGTGCCCGTTTGATACTGCGTTGAGCGCAGAAATGCAAGCTTTTTGGGGCACTGATTATTGCTTAATCATGGAGAAGGTCTAATTTATAACTGTCTTGTTTTGTCAGCAAAAGTTAAATTGTCTGAACATGGTATCGCTTAGGCAGGTAATAACTTAATAAGTTGCCATACCAACCAGATCGACCGGATTGGCTTTTGCAACTTCATCCAAGGCTTTCAGTGTTTCCAGAACGCCTTTCAGCTTGTGAACCGGGATCATATTGGGGCCATCTGAAATGGCTTTGTCCGGGTCGTTGTGTGTTTCAGCAAAAACACCTGCAATGCCCAAGGCAATGGCGGAACGTGCAATGACCGGTGCCAGTTCGCGACGACCGCCGGAGCTATTGCCCTGCCCGCCCGGTTGTTGGACAGAATGGGTGCAATCAATGATAACGGGATAGCCGGTATCAAGGGCCATTTGCGGCAGGCCGCGCATATCTGTCACAAGGGTGTTGTAGCCAAAGCTGGAACCGCGCTCGGTAATTAAAATATTCTCATTACCGGTTGAGGCCACTTTTTTGCAGACATTGGGCATATCCCAAGGGGCAAGGAATTGGCCTTTTTTAACGTTTACCGCTTTGCCCGTTTGGCCTGCTGCCAAAAGAAGATCGGTTTGACGGCATAAAAAGGCCGGAATTTGCATCATGTCGCAAACTTCAGACACAACCGCGCATTGATCTTCGGTATGGACATCGGTAATCACCGGGCAACCGTATGTGTCTTTGACTTCCTGAAAGATGGAAAGGGCAGGCATAATGCCGATACCGCGATTGCCTGCCACCGATGTACGGTTGGCTTTATCAAATGAAGATTTGTAAATCAGGCCGATACCAAGGTCAGAACACATTTCTGTTAAGGCATGGGCCATTTCAAGGGCATGGTTGCGCCCTTCCATAGAACAAGGTCCGGCGATCAGGCAAAAAGGCAGATCATTGCCAAAGGTGACATTGCCGACTTGAACGTGTTTTTGCGCAACCATGATTGTTTCCCTTGATTATACCAAACGGTTCTGTTCGATCGCGGCCTTGATAAAGGCTTTAAAGATCGGGTGCGGGTTTGTCGGACGTGATTTCAGTTCCGGGTGGAACTGCACGCCGATAAAGAACGGATGTCCCGGCAATTCAACGATTTCAGGCAAAATACCATCGGGCGACAGGCCGGAGAATTTCATGCCGGCATCTTCAAGTTTTTGTTTGAAATCGACGTTGACTTCATAGCGGTGACGGTGACGTTCTGAAATTTCTTTCGCACCGTTGTAAATATTGTAGGCCAAGGTATCGGGCACAAGTGTGCACGGATAAGCGCCCAAGCGCATGGTGCCACCCAGATCACCATCCTCACTGCGTTTTTCCTTGCTGCCGTCTTCTTTTGCCCATTCGGTCATCAATCCGACGATCGGTGTTTTACAGGCGCCGAATTCGGAAGACCCTGCCCCGTCAATGCCTGCCATGTTACGGGCGGTTTCAATAACAGCCATTTGCATACCGAGACAGATCCCGAAATAAGGGACTTTTTCTTCACGGGCATATTTGATGGCGGCAATTTTGCCTTCTGCACCGCGTTCACCGAACCCACCGGGAACCAAAATCGCATCTTTATCTTCCAATTGCGTCAATCCACCTTCTTCGAGAAGGCTTTCGGCATCAATCCAGTGCTGGTTGACTTTGACATTATTGGCGATGCCACCGTGGGTCATGGCTTCGGCCAATGATTTATAGGCTTCCAGAAGTTCTGTATATTTTCCGACAATAGCGATGTTAACTTCGCCTTCCGGTTCCAGAACGCGGTGAACGATTTCTTCCCATTGGGAAAGATCCGGTTCCGGTGCAGCCATGCCGAAGTGTTTAAGAACGACCGTATCCAGCCCTTCTTCGTGATAGGAAAGCGGCACGCGGTAGATGGTGTCCACATCCAGTGCCGGAATGACGGCATCTTCGGCAACATTACAGAACAGGGCGATCTTGCGACGCTCGCCTGCCGGGATTTCGCGATCACAACGACACAACAAAGCATCCGGGCTGATACCAAGGCCAAGTAATTCTTTGACCGAATGTTGGGTCGGTTTGGTCTTTAATTCACCCGCCGCAGGAATATAGGGGACTAGAGTTGTGTGCAGGTACATAGTGCGTCCCCGTCCCAACTCGTTGCCCATTTGGCGGATGGCTTCTAAAAATGGCAGCGATTCGATATCACCAACCGTGCCGCCGACTTCAACGAGGATAAAATCTTCGTCGGTCACATTGGCTTTTGTAAATTCTTTAATGGCTTCGGTCACATGCGGGATAACTTGTACCGTTGCGCCCAGATATTCGCCAGCGCGTTCTTTTTGAATGACGGTGGAATAAATGCGCCCGGACGTTACATTGTCACTTTGCATGGCATTCACCGATGTAAAGCGTTCGTAGTGACCAAGGTCCAAATCGGTTTCCGCGCCATCATCGGTGACGAAAACTTCGCCATGTTGATACGGGCTCATGGTGCCGGGGTCGACGTTCAGATAAGGGTCAAGTTTACGCAACCTAACTTTAAACCCGCGTGCTTGGAGACAGGCGCCCAGCGCAGCTGAAGCCAGACCTTTACCCAGGGATGAAACCACACCACCCGTGATGAAAATATAACGTGTCATATCAAACAACCTAATCGTCGATCAAATTCATTCAAAGAAGAAGAGGCAGCCATTTGACCGCCTCTTTCATCCAATTTCAAGCTTGCTTTTAAACCAAAAGCAAGAACTTATTTTGCTAGAGGCGCACCCGGCTCATTGGACTTTTCCGGTGCCGGTGCAGATTGTTCTACTGCTGCCGGTGCACCTGTGCCCGTATCTAAAATAGAGGTGGTGTTGCGCTCTGCATTGGCAAGCAATGACAGGATCAGGCTTGTCAGCATAAAACCGCCAGCAATAAGCCCCGTTGCGCGTGTCAGCAAGTTTGCGGTGGAACGTCCGGTCATCAGACCGCTCATACCGCCACCGCCGCCACCACCGCCAAGGCCGCTTAATGCGCCACCTTCAGAGCGTTGGATCAAAACCAGAATGATCAGGCCGAGGCACAAGATCAAATGAATAACGAGAAGTACGTTTGTCATCGCTTCTCTTCCATCCTTACATTCAAACAAATCGAGCGAGCGCAAAATTTACGCCCGCGAAAAAATCTTGGCGCTTCTTTTAGCGCGAAGTTTCCCTAAAGGCTAGGACAACTTTGCGCAATTGCCCAAAAATCTTCTGCTTTTAAGGCCGCACCACCGATCAGCCCGCCATCAACATCAGGCAGAGCCAGTAATTCCTTGGCATTTTCAGGTTTCATCGACCCACCATAGAGGATACGAATGCCATCAGCTGTTTCTTGACCAAGTTTTGCCGCCAAAGTTTTACGAATATCACCATGTACGTTCTGTACATCGTCTGGAGTCGCGACTTTACCTGTGCCGATTGCCCAAACAGGTTCGTAGGCAATGACCGTATTGTCCGCGCGTGCCCCTTCCGGTACAGAATCTTTAATCTGTGCCGTGACGACTTCCAGTGTTTTGCCGTTTTCACGCTCAGTTTCCGTTTCACCGACACATATAATAGCAATGAGCCCTTCATTATGCGCTGCAATGGCTTTTTGTTTTACCAGTTCGTTGCTCTCTTTATGATTGGTGCGGCGTTCTGAGTGACCGAGAATAACATGACTGCATCCGGCATCTTTTAACATGGCAGCGCTAACATCACCTGTATGGGCACCTTTTTCTGCGGTGTGGCAATCTTGTGCCCCTAAAAAGATACCCGTGCTATCAAGGACATGACCAACGGTTTCGATGACGCTAAAGGGCGGGCAGATCAATAAATCAAACGCATCCTGGGATTTGTTTTTCCGCAGGGTTCCGATTTCGTCGGCCAAGGCACGTGCATCTGCACGCAGGCCATTCATTTTCCAGTTACCGGCAATTAACGGACGTCGTGCACTCATAATGTCCACCCTCATTCATTTTGTCATAGGAAATGATGTTTAAAATTTGCCCTGCTTTTACACAATTTGCCTATTAAGAGCCAGAAGATAATCAAAAAAATGGTCAATCTTAAGACGTGGTTTCGTCCGTTTTCTGCGTTCTGTCGATGAAAAGAGGTAAATTGTCACAATATTGGCAAATTTTGGGTGTTTAAGCTGTTGCGAGGTCGTGTTTCCTTACTTATGATGCGCACCAAATTTATAACTCCTCTTAATCGTTGGATTGTCTTCATCATGCTCGATGGTTTTCGCAAACACTCTAATTCTATAGTCGTTAAAACCCTTTTATTCCTGTTGATCGCGAGTTTCGCGGCATGGGGGATTGGGGATATGTTGCGCCCCGCAGCAACTGGTAACTCGGTTGCAACAGTCGATGGCAAGGAAATCTCGGCACAGGAAGTCTATAATGATTTCCAGCGTGAAATGGCCCGTATGCGTCAGTTGACCGGGGATCAGGGGATTGATGAAAACCTGTCTAAGGCCATTGGCGGCAGTGTGGTGGATCGTGCGATTAATCGGACCCTTTTGGCGGTGAACGCCGATGATCTGGATGTTGCGATTAGCGATGAACAAGTCGCCAAGGAAATCAGATCCACCGACATGTTTTTGGAAGACGGCAAATTCAGCCGGGCACGGTTTGAACAAGTTATGTTTTCCAACCGCCTGAACGAAGCGCAATATATTGAACTTGTGCGCGGTGATCTTGCCCGCGAACAAGTCATCAGTGTTTTAAATAGTGGCGTTTATATGCCGGGCAGTGCCGCCAAGGACCTGTATGTTTATTTACAGGAAAAACGTTCTGCAGATGTTTTGACAGTTGGTCTGGATACGGTTGGCGATGTTCCCGCCCCGACAGAAGAAGAAGTTCGTAAATATTACGAAGACAACATCGATTCATTTATGGCACCGGAATATCGCGGCTTGACCCTGTTGCATATCACGCCTGCGGCAATTGCCAAAACAATCGACGTTCCGCTTGAAAAGATCGAAGATGCGTTTAGTGCCCGCCATGCTGAATTTAAAAAACCGGCGCGCCGTACCGTTGAACAAATTGTTTTCGCAAATGAAGAAGACGCCAAGAAAGCCGCACAAGAACTGGCCGAGGGTAAAGCCTTTGCTGAATTAGGTGGCGAGGTGCTGGAACTCGGCGATGTGACGAAAGAAGAATTGCCGGAAGATTTGCGCGAAGTTACCTTTGCCTTGTCCAAAGGCGAAGCCAGTGCGCCGGTTCAATCATTGCTTGGTTGGCACATCGTCCATGTCAGTGATGCGGTGGAAGCGGTTGATCCGACATTTGATGACTTGAAAGATGAGCTACGTGATGCCGTTGCCCTTGAACTGGCAACGGAAGAAGTGTTCGCAATTTCAAATCAGATTGAAGATGCCTTGGGCGGCGGTGCGACAATTGAAGAGGCGGCAAAAGTTGTCGGTTTCGATGTTGTGAGCATTGCATCAACTGATGATCGTGCCAACAGCAAAGATTACAAGAAGGTAGATGCATTAAAAGGGCAGCAAGCTATTTTGGATGAAGCCTTCCAACTGGATATGAACGCTGAACCGGTGATGAAAGATGACGGCCAAGGCGGTTATTTCATGGTGCGCGTTGATAATATCACCAGCAGTAAAGCGCGTCCGTTTGAGGATGTGAAACTGGCTGTTGAATCTTTCGTTCTTGATTTGAAGAAATTTGATGCTGCCAAGAAAAAAGCAGAAGAAGTCGTTGCCAAAATCAAATCAGGTACACCGGTTGCTCAAGTTGCTGAAGAAGCAGGACTGGTATTGACCAGTGAAATGAACTTCACCCGCATGGATGCGAAATTGCCCAAAGACGTTGTTAAAACTTTGTTTGAAAGCAACGTTGGCGATACGGCGATTGGGGCAACGCAAAACGGTCAAGTCATTGCCGTACTGAGTGAAATCAAATCTACAGACGGTGACGCCGATAAATCCCAAATCGAAGCGTTACGTGGGGAAATGGTGAACGCGGTTTCCAATGATATGCAGACCCAATTCGTAAACGCCCTGCGCAGTCGCTACAGCGTCAATGTCGACCGTGCAATGGTTAATCGTCTCTTTGTGTCAGAGTCTCAATAATATGATTGCTTTCCCCGAATTTTCCGCTTTTGAAAAACTTTATCAAAATGGAACGGCACAGGTTGTGTGGACCAAACAGGTCGCCGATCTGGAAACGCCAGTTTCTGCGATGATGAAGTTAGCGCAAGGTGAGCCCGATAGTTTCCTGCTGGAATCTGTTGAAGGCGGTGCCAAGCGTGGTCGTTATTCATTTTTGGGTTTGAAACCCGATGTGACATGGCGGTGTTTCGGGGAAAAGGCAGAGATCAACCGCAATGCCGGATTGACACGTGATACCTTTGAACCTTGTGATAAAACATCACTGGATTCCTTGCGTGCCTTGATTGACGAAAGCGCGATTGATCTGCCGGCCCCCCTGCCCCCGATGGCTGCTGGCCTTGTGGGGTATATGGGCTATGACACGGTGCGCTTGATGGAAAAACTGCCGGATAACAACCCAGATCCGCTTGGCATTCCCGATGGGGTATTTATGCGCCCGACGATCATTGCCGCCTTTGATAACATCGAAGATGTGGTCACGATTGTCACGCCTGTGCGCCCGCAGATGGGATTAAGCGCCAAGGATGCGTATGATGCAGCACTGGATCGTTTGCAGGAAATTGTCGATGGATTGCAATCCAGTTTGCGGATCAGCCGCGACTTTAACGAAAATATTGGTGAATTGCCGGAACCTGTGTCGAATATGAGCCGTGAAGATTTTCATGGCATGGTTCATAAGGCACAAGAATACATTCTGGCCGGTGATATTTTTCAGGCTGTGTTGTCGCAACGCTTTACCCTGCCCTTTGAATTACCACCTTTTGCACTGTATCGATCCTTGCGTCGATTAAACCCGTCACCGTTTTTGTTCTTCCTTAATTTTGGGGAATTTTCACTGGTGGGGTCCAGTCCTGAAATTTTGGTCCGTCAACGCGATGGTGAAGTGACCATTCGTCCGATTGCTGGAACGCGTATTCGTGGCAAGGATGCCGCTGAAGATAAAGCCCTGATGGAAGATCTTCTGTCTGACCCCAAAGAATTGGCCGAACATTTAATGTTGCTGGATCTGGGGCGCAACGATGTCGGACGTGTTGCCAAAATCGGGACGGTTAAAGTTACGGATAAAATGATTGTCGAGCTTTATTCCCATGTGATGCATATCGTGTCTAATGTGGTCGGTGAGCTGGATACAGATCGGTTTGACAATATGGATGCCTTGATCGGTGGCTTCCCTGCAGGGACCGTTTCCGGGGCGCCGAAGGTCCGGGCGATGGAAATTATTGATGAGCTGGAACCGGAACGGCGCAGTTTTTATGCGGGATGTATCGGCTATTTCGGGGCCAATGGTGATATGGATACCGCCATTGCCTTGCGCACGGCCTTGCTTAAAGATGGCAAGATGTATGTTCAAGCCGGTGGTGGTGTTGTTGCCGACAGCAGTCCGGAAGGTGAATATCAGGAAAGTATCAACAAGGCACGTGCCTTGGTTCGCGCAGCAGAAGAAGCCTATAAATTTGCTTCTGATGATAAGCAACGAAACTGATTTTATTCAAATTATTAAAAAATATAATAGCGTCGATCCTGATAACTTGTTGGATCGACGCTATTTTTATGCTTTGAAGTGATCAAAGACTGTCCATGCGCCGATGGCGATGAAGCCGATACCCGCAATCAGTTTCAGCGGTATATTGTCGAGATATTTTCCTGCCGCAGCGCCCAGAATAACGGCTATTGCGGTTGATGCCACCAAAGCGGCGGCAGCGGCAATAAAAACAAACAGCGGACTATGGTTTTTATCCGATGCGAATAAAACCGTTGCCAATTGGGTCTTATCCCCCAGTTCTGCTAAAAAAACAGTGACAAAAATGGGGAGCAGGTAACCAAGGTTCATTCCGCTTTTCCTTTAAAATCAAAGCCTGCGTCTTCGACGGCCTCTGAAATGGCTGCATCATCGTCAATACCACTGACTGTCACGGTTTTCTTTTCCAGGTCCACTTGAATGTCTGCGGTGTCGTTTAAGGATTTAAGGGCATTTGTGACAGCTTGTGCACAATGGCCGCATGTCATGCCGTCAACGATATATGTATTAGTCATCCGGGAACTCCTTAACTCAGTTCTTGTTTCTTTAATACGATTTGCGAGATGGGAACAAGGCTAAACCCCTTGCTACGCGCCAAGGGGAGCCATTCTTTTAAGGCGTCAATGGTACCGTCGCGCGGATGCCCGATACCGACGGCAAAGCCTGTTTTTCGTGAAACTCTTTCTAATAAGCTTAATTGTTTGAGCACGGCTGTTTTGTCGTTTACGTTATCTAGAAAGACATTGCGTTCTGCAAAAGGAACCCCTTCCTGCGCGGCCATTTCACCGCCAACAGATTTTGCGTTGGTGCGGGAATCTAAAAATAACATTTCGCGATTACGCAATTCCGCCATGAGGGCGCTCATTACTGTCTTATCAGTTGTTGCGCGACTGCCCATATGGTTGTTAACACCGACATAGCCGCCAAAACGTTCCAAATTCCAATGAATACGGTCTTGCAGGTCTTCATGGGCAAGATGGGTGTTTAAATGGTTCGGGCCCGCATCCAATTTTTCATTCAAAGGTTCCATTGGAAGGTGAACTAAAAGTTCGTGTCCGTTGTTGCGCGCTGTTGCGGTTTGTTTATCCAGACTTTTGGCATAAGGGATAAAAGCCATCGTCAACGGGGCGGGTAAAGCGAGTGTGCGCGCTGTGCGTTTACGGTCTAATCCCAAATCGTCAATAACAACGGCGATCATGGGTTTATTGGTCGGCACATCCATTTTTAAAGCATATTGCATCCAACGCGGTTGTAAGTGTTGCGGGGCAACGATGACGGGGGCGCGTTCTGTATTTGGAACAATTGCAGGCGTATACACGTCCTGAGGCAAAGCTTCTTCATAAACAGCGGCAGGTGGCTGGGGTTTTGCAGTCATATCCACACTGTTGACGCGTGGCTGCACTGTGAAAGGGATCTGTTTTTTTAAGGGGCGTTTGGGGAGCAACTCACGCACATGGGGGTCGATCTCGGCTTCCTTTGCGGCCAGAATAAGCGGCGCATCAGGCAGACGGATCATTTCAGGGGCTTGGGCATGTTCTTTGTACCACGCTTGGCCTTGTGCCTTTTGTGGCGGATTATCGCTGAATATCCGGTCTTTAAAATAGACGGCACCATAAACCAGCGGTCCGCCAATCAGCAATGCGCCGATCAGCGGTCCCAGATTTGTTTTTTTCTTTTTCCTATTCCGTGGTTTCGGCGCAGCCACAGCTGTCTTCCTTTAAAAAGCTGTTTAGGATCGGGCAATCCGGGCGATCATCCCCGTGGCAGCAATCGACCAGATTTTTCAAGGTATCGCGGATGCCTTCCAGTTCCTTGATGCGGTTTTCGACTTCGTCAATATGACGTTTGGCAAGTTCGCGCACATCACGCGATGCACGGTTTTTGTCTTGCCAAAGTTCCAGAAGATTACCGACGTCTTTCAGTGGAAATCCCATTTTGCGGGCACTTTGGATAAAACGCAGGATTTCAACATCGCGTTCGCAATAATCGCGATAGCCGTTATCCGCGCGTGCCGGTTCGGGCATCAGATCAATGCTTTCATAATAACGGATGGTCTTGGCGCTGATGCCGGTTAATTTGGAGACCTTACTTATATTCATGGCTTCCACCGTTTCAATAACAAGGAGTTGGTGACCACACTTACACTACTGAGCGCCATTGCACCACCGGCAATTACCGGATTAAGTAAACCAAGCGCCGCAGCCGGTAAGGCAACGACATTGTAGAAAAAGGCCCAGAACAGGTTCTGGCGGATTTTGTTGTAGGTTGCATTGGAAATATCAATGGCCTGCGCCACCAGTGCCGGGTCTGCGCGCATCAACGTTATGCCTGCACTGTGAATGGCAACGTCCGATCCGGTGCCCATTGCAAAACTAACATCGGCGGCTGCCAAGGCGGGGGCATCGTTGACACCGTCACCGACCATAGCAACCGTTGCGCCCTTTGCTTTCAATTGATTGACCTGATCGGCTTTATCTGCGGGCAGGACTTCCGCAATAACGGTTTCGATGCCGACTTGCTGGGCAACGCTTTGCGCCGTTTTTTTGTTATCCCCACTAAGGAGCACTGGCGTAATGCCTTTTTCTTTCAAGGTGGCAATTGCTTGTTTGGCACTGGCTTTGATTTTATCGCCAATGGCAAAAATACCGAGGACGCTTTCATCATTTTCCAGCCAAACAACCGTGTGACCACGTTCTTCCCATTTCTGGGCCTGATTTTCAAAGGGGGCAAGCGCGTTTTGCATATGTTTGCGATTGCCCAAGCGATAGACAACATTGTCGATTTGTCCGCTGATCCCCTGCCCTGTGGTCGCCTGAAAATCGTAAACTTCTGATAATTTCGTATTGGTGATAAAGGCTTTTGCCAAGGGGTGCTCGCTGCCTTGTTGCAAACTGGCAGCGATAAAAAGAAAATCACCGCTTTGATCAATCAATTCGGGCTTGCCTTCGGTCAACGTTCCTGTTTTGTCGAAAATAACAGTATCGATCTTGTGGGCAAGTTCCAGTGATTGCGCATCCTTAATCAAAATACCGTGACGTGCGCCGACCCCGGTTCCCGCCATAATCGCAGTGGGCGTGGCCAAACCAAGGGCGCAAGGGCATGCGATAACCAGTACTGTTACGGCGTTAATAATGGCAATATCAATGCTGACCCCATAAATCAGCCATCCAACCAAGGTAAATAAGGCGATAACACAGACAATGGGGACAAAAATGGCGGCAATACGGTCTGCGAGTTTCTGCACGGGCGCTTTACTGGCTTGGGCGCCCTGGATCATCTCAATAATCTTGGACAGCACAGTTTCCTGACCAATTGCTGTTGTTTCAATAACCAGCAGGCCGGAACCGTTAATGGCTCCCCCCGTTACCTCGTCATTTATGGATTTTGTAACGGGCATACTTTCTCCGGTGAGCATGGATTCATCCAGCTCACTGTGACCTTTGATAATTTTTCCATCAACCGGGATATTCTCACCGGGTTTGACAATGATAAGGTCACCAAGGCGAATATCCCTGATAGAGACAGTTTTTTCTGTGTCACCTTCTTGCTTGCGGGCGGTTTCCGGGCGCAGATGCATCAAGGCACGAATGGCTTGTGTAACCCCGTGTTTGGCACGATTTTCCAGCCATTTCCCCAACAGGATTAAGCTGGTCACGGCTGCCGCAGCTTCGAAATACAGGGCTTGATGATTGCCGGATGGGGCAAATAATTCATAGAGACTGAGCCCAAAGGCCGCCGTTGTGCCAAGGGAAACAAGTAAATCCATATTCCCTGTCAAGCCTTTAAGTGCGGCCCAGGCTGATCCATAAAATCGATAAACGGCAACCAGTTGCACCGGGGTTGCGAGTAAAAGCTGAACATAGCCGTTTAAATGCCAAGTGATCCCAAAGGGCATCAACACCATCGGGGCAACCAAGGGGATGGTCAGGAGCAAACAGAAGATCAAAATCCCTTTTTCACGATTATCGGGCTTTTCTTCCGGCTCAAATGTATCGTCACGTATTTCAGTGGCACCAAATCCGGCTTTTTCGATCTTGGTAATCAAATCACCAACCGATAACTGGTCGTTACTTACATTGACATGAGCCTGTTCTATGGCGAGATTAACCGTTGCCTCTTTCACTCCGTCCATGCGGTTGAGAACTTTCTCAATGCGACTGGAGCAAGACGCACACGTCATTCCGGTGATGTTCAGTTTATACTCTGTCATGGCTTTACCTTCCATCTAACTGTAATGTTATATGGTCTTTCCAGTAAGGGCAAGGTCAAGGGATAAATTATTCGAATTTGACGACATTTTATGGCTATATTCACCTTGACCTTACGGCAGTCTGCTTGCATTCTGCGTCCATAAAGAATTTTGTTTGGGGTATATGCTTTGTGTGACACCTGAACTTTTACATGTAAGTTGCTGATATGTTTCTGTTAATTGATAATTATGATAGCTTCACCTATAACCTCGTTCACTATTTCGGGGAACTGGGGGCGGAGATGGTCGTGCGGCGAAATGATGTGCTCAGCGCGGATGAGGCGATGGCCTTAAATCCGGAAGGGATCATTTTGTCCCCCGGTCCTTGTGATCCTGATCAGGCTGGTATTTGTTTGGAATTGATTGCAAAGGCATCTGGCAAGTTGCCGATTTTCGGGGTTTGTCTGGGGCATCAATCCATTGGTCAGGCCTTTGGGGCAAAGATTGTGCGCGCCCCTGAACCTATGCATGGAAAAATCAGTGCGATCCATCATGAAGGCAAAGGCGTTTTTGCCAATATACCCTCGCCGCTGGCTGTGACGCGCTATCACTCTCTGACCATCGATCCGGCAAGTATGCCCGATTGTCTGGAGGTGACATCGCAAACTGAGGATGGCGTCATTATGGGGGTGCAACATAAAGAATTGCCCATTCACGGTGTGCAGTTCCACCCTGAAAGCATTGCTTCGGAACATGGGCATCAGCTTTTGAAAAACTTTTTAGAACTCGCAGAAAAACAGGGATAAGCCAGATGAGTGACGCGATGAAACCCCTTATTGCCAAGGTTGCCGATGGCTTGTCCTTGACGCAGGAAGAAGCCAAAGCCGCCTTTGATATTATTATGACAGGTGAAGCCAGTGCGGCACAAATTGGCGGTTTTTTGATGGCGTTACGTGTGCGTGGTGAAACTGTGGATGAAATTACAGGCGCCGTGACGACCATGCGCGAACAAATGCGCCCGATCAAGGCACCGGCCGATGCGATTGATATTGTCGGCACAGGCGGGGATGCCAAAGGAACGTTGAACATTTCAACCGCGACAGCTTTTGTGGTGGCGGGGTGTGGTGTGACGGTTGCAAAACACGGTAATAAGGCTTTGTCTTCGAAGTCGGGGGCCGCAGATGTTCTGTCCAGTCTTGGATTGAATATGGAAGCCCCTGTGCCCATAGTGGAAAAAGCCATTGCCGAAGTCGGGATCGGTTTTTTAATGGCCCCGCTTTATCATACCGCCATGCGTTTTGTCGGTCCGCACCGGGTGGAGCTTGGCACGCGTACGATTTTCAACCTTGTCGGACCGTTGTCCAATCCGGCAGGTGTGAAACGCCAAATGACCGGGGTTTTTGATAAACGCTGGGTGCGCCCAATGGCAGAGGTGCTGGGGCGTTTGGGCAGCGAGAAAGTCTGGATCGTGCATGGCAGCGACGGCATGGATGAAATCACAACAACGGGTCCGTCTTATGTGGCGGAGTTTGCAAACGGTCAAGTCCGTGAATTTGAAATTAATCCAAGCGATTTTGGTTTGTCACTGGTCAGTGAAGAAGACCTTAAAGGCGGTGACGCGGCCCATAATGCGGCAGCGATCCATCGTTTGTTTGATGGTGAAACCGGCCCATATCGCGATGTTGTGTTGTTAAATGCGGCTGCCTCTTTGATGGTGGCAGATAAAGTCACAAGTCTGACGGATGGCATGGCAATGGCTGCGGATTCAATTGATCAAGGTAAGGCAAAAGCAGCCTTGGCGAATTTGGTCAAGGCCACAAACGGAGAATAAGTCAGTGAGTGATATTCTGGCAAAAATTTGTGCCGATAAACGGGACTACGTTGAACATTGTAAAAAACGCAAAAGCCTGAACATTTTGGAAGTTGCAGCCAAGCAAGCCTCACGACCACGCGGGTTTATCAGTGCGTTGAAAACACGGGTGCGTGCAAAACAATATGGGTTGATTGCGGAAATAAAAAAGGCATCCCCGTCCAAAGGGTTGATCCGTCCCGACTTTGACCCCGTGGCGATTGCCAAAGCCTATGAAGCAGGTGGTGCGGCCTGTATGTCTGTCTTAACGGATGTTCCCTATTTTCAAGGGGCTGACGAATATCTGGTTGTGGCGCGCAATGCCGTATCCCTGCCGGTTTTACGCAAAGACTTTATGATTGATACCTATCAGGTCACGGAAGCCCGTGCCTTGGGCGCAGATTGTATTTTGCTGATTATGGCGGCGTTGTCAGATGATCTGGCAGCGGAGTTGGAAGAAAAAGCCATCTCTTACGGGATGGATTGTCTGATTGAAGTGCACGATGAAGAAGAAATGGAACGTGCCTTGAAATTGAAATCCAAATTAATCGGCGTGAATAACCGGAACCTGAAGACGATGGAAATCAGCCTGACGACAACGGAACGTCTGGCCCCAATGGCCCCAAAAGATCGATTGCTGGTTTGTGAAAGCGGGATTTTTAACCCGGAAGATCTGGCCCGCATGTCCAAAGTCAATGCCAACTGTTTCCTTGTTGGGGAATCTTTGATGCGACAGGACGATGTGGAAGCCGCAACACAAGCACTTTTGGCCCGCTGACATCTAAACACGCGATTTTAAGAGGAACATATGGGCGATCAGTTCACGCATTTCGATCAGGACGGGAACGCCGTGATGGTCGATGTCTCGGAAAAAGACATTACCGAACGCAGCGCCACCGCAAAAGGCAGTGTTATTATGCAGCCCGAAACGCTGGCACGCATTATGGACGGCACCATGAAGAAAGGTGATGTTCTCAGTGTTGCGCAACTGGCGGGCATTATGGGGGCGAAAAAAACGCCTGACTTAATTCCGTTATGTCACCCGCTGGCGTTGACATCGGTAAAAGTGGAACTGGTCTGTGTGCCCGAACGTAATGCTGTGGATGTGGAGGCAACCTGCAAGCTTAAGGGTCGTACCGGCGTCGAAATGGAAGCCTTAACAGCGGTCTCTGTTGCCTGTCTCACCGTTTATGACATGTGTAAGGCCGTTGATAAGGGAATGACGATTACGAATGTGCGTCTTACCTATAAGGAAGGCGGCAAATCAGGAAAGTTCGTCGCACAATGAGTTTAATCCCCTTAAACGATGCCTTTGCCAAAGTTGAAGAAGGTATTCGCACCCTGCCTGCTGAAATGGTTTCTGTTGCCGATGCCTTGGGCCGTGTGGTGGCTGAAGATGTTGCGGCGCGCCTGACCCAGCCCCCTGCCCCGGTTTCTGCAATGGATGGCTATGCGGTGGTGTCTTCTGATATCCCTGAACATCCTGTAAGCCTTAAACGTATTGGGGAATCACAAGCCGGTGGGCCGTTTATGGGGACGGTACAGTCTGGGCAATGTGTGCGTATCTTCACAGGTGCGCCCTTACCTGCAGGTACGGATGCGGTCATCATGCAGGAAGATACCGAGGTCGATGGCGATCTGATTACCTTTAAGGAAGTCGCGTTTGAAGGTAAGTTCGTGCGCCGTGCCGGGCTGGATTTTTCCAAAGGCGATATCCTGATTAAGAAAGGCCAAATTCTGTCCGCACGTGATATCGGGTTGTTGTGTGCGATGAATGTGCCGTGGGTCCATGTCTATCGCAAACCCCGTGTGGCGATTTTGGCAACGGGTGATGAACTGGTTATGCCTGGTGAAGCGTTGCGCGATAGCCAGATTATTTCATCCAATTCCCTGATGGTTGGGGCAATGGTCACTGCGATGGGCGGTGAAGCCATCAATCTGGGAATTGCGGATGATAGCGAAAGTTCCCTGCGATCCATGCTCGCTGGTGTGGACGGGGCGGATTTGCTGGTGACGTCCGGTGGTGTCTCTGTTGGTGAATATGATCTGGTTCGCAATGTCTTGGGTGAAGAAGGTCTGGATATTGATGTTTACCGGATTGCTATTAAGCCCGGTAAGCCGTTTATGTTTGGCCGCATCAAAGATAAACCCGCTATGGGGCTGCCGGGTAACCCGGTATCGGCTTATGTCACCGCCTTTATTTTTCTGCGTGCTGCTTTAAAGAAAATGCAAGGTTTGCCGTTTGAACAGGATAAACCTATTCGGGCCATTCTGGGCGGCGCTGTGAAAGCCAATGGGGCGCGACAGGAATTTATGCGCGCGGTCTTTGCTCATAACGAAAACGGACAACTTGTCGCAACCCCTTACGATAAGCAAGACAGTGCCATGCTGGCGAACCTTGCCCATTGCGAAGGTTTCATCATTCGCCCGGTTAACGCACCGGCCCTGGATAAAGGCGATGAAACAAACGTGATTTACGTTCGGGACTCTTTGCTTTCTGTCTGATGCCTATTCTGTAAGAACTTGTTTTGTTCTTGACCTGTTTGCGGAACTAAAGTAGAACATATAATGTGTTTTACTTTTGTTCCACTTCGGGAGGGTGAACAGCCATGCTGACGAAAAAACAATACGACCTGCTTTTGTTCCTTGAGAAACGTCTTAAGGATACAGGTGTTTCTCCTTCTTATGATGAAATGAAAGAAGCGCTGGACCTGAAGTCCAAATCAGGCATTCACCGTTTGATTACGGGATTGGAAGAACGTGGCTTTATCCGCCGTCTTCCCCACCGCGCCCGTGCGGTTGAGGTTTTACGTGTTCCTGAAAATCAGGATCAGCTTGATGCGCCTTTGCGTTCTGATAGCTCCAAGGTCCATGACTTACAGGAAATGCGCAATCAAGTGGGCGGTATAGACGGTAATAAACGCGCAAATACGGATATTTTACCGGACTCCGAAGCTGTGCAGCTTGCCCTTGTTGGCAAAATCGCTGCCGGTACACCGATTGCCGCCTTGCAGGATGATAGCAATCATGTGGATGTTCCCGCCAGTCTGTTGGGACTGGGGAACCACTATGCGTTGGAAGTCGAAGGCGATTCCATGATTGAGGCCGGGATTAACGATGGGGATACGGTGATCATTCAACGCTGCAATACCGCAGAAAATGGGGCGATTATCGTTGCGCTGGTCGATCAGGAAGAAGCAACTTTGAAAAAATTGCGCCGCAAAGGAGGCTCAATTGCGCTGGAACCGGCGAACCCGGCTTATGAAACCCGCATTTTGCCGCCGGACCGTGTGAAAATACAGGGGCGTCTTGTCGGTTTGATCCGCAAATATTAAGGTTTAATGATTGCCGTAAATGGTCCAGGGGCGCTGCCCTCTGACATCACGGGTGGTTTCCATTTCAATCTGACCCGTTGTGTCGATATAGATAGCATGTGCGCCGCTGTGTTTCAGGCTATGCTGATCAATAATCAATTGAGGTTCTGTGCAAACCGCAGGACTATGTTGGGGCGTGATTAAGATATCGGCGCGTTGGCAATCTTCATTCAAGGCCATAGAGTGACGGTTGAAGATAATCTGATAGCCGTTTCGGTTTCGTAACAGGCAGCCTTGACGGTCACAGGCCAGTTGTTGTTCGAATGAATTGAGCTGGTTTTCATCCTTCCCCCAACGGCGCAACCAGTTCTCGCGCGTATAAGCAGCGCGTCGTAATTGTGAGACAACGACTTCCCCGCTTTCTGTTTGAATGGCAGAAATTCGACCATCTCCGCTGATTAAAATATCGGGTTGTTTGTTATTGTAAATGACGATAAGCGCGATGAAGCTTGCAATAGCAAATGCAGGAAAGCGGATTTTTGATTTTAATAAACAAAGACATAAGCCCGCAAGCGTCAGAAAAATCAGGGAAAAGTCATTGAGGGCTGATATATTGATTTGCGCAAAAGGTAACCCGGCAGTTTCATTGGCAACCCATAACAACGCAGAAATGCCGTTCCCCATGACCCAGAGGGGGAATGCTTCCAGATGGAAAGGCATGAGAATGAGTGCGGCCAATCCAAACGGCATGATCAGAAAGACGGTTAGCGGAATCGCCAACAGATTTGCCCCAATCCCCCATAGCGCCACCCGGTTGAAATGATAGGCCGCAAAAGGTGTTGTTGCGCAAGTGGCGATCAGGCTGGATGAAAAAATATCACCAATATAGCCAATTATTTTCGGGCGACTGGGGCTGGGTTTGCGATGTTCGTAAAAAGCAATTAAGGCGGTAACGGCGGCAAACGAAAGTTGAAAGCTTGCGCCCATCAAACTTTCGGGGAACAAGATCAAAATAAAAATGGCCGCCCAAGCGACACTTCGCAGGGAAATGGCTTTTCGATCCAGTAAAACGCCAACCAAAACAATGGTGCTCATAATAAAGGCACGTATGGTGGGCACACTCGCCCCGGTTAAAAGGGTAAAGAACAAGGTTGCTGCAATGGCAAAGACAGCCGCCCATTTCTTCGTGGGATATCGCAAGGCCAAAGCTGGGATAAGGCTCAATAAGAAACGGACACAAAAGAAAAACAAAGCGCAGACCAAACCGATATGCAGGCCTGAAATGGCAAGAAGATGCGCCAGCCCGGATTTGCGAACATTTTCCATTGTCTCTTCGTTAATCAATCCCTTGCTTCCAGTCAGGAAAGTGGTGGCGAGACTTAAGGTGTCTTTGTCTTTTGGTTTATGGAAAAATTCTGTTAAGCGATTTTGTACAGATTGTCTCAGTTCTGCAAACAAATCGTACTGTCCATCTTCTGTATTTTTTAAGATTTCAAGGTTGCCATAGATAAAACCGATGGCACCGATGCCTTTAAAATAGGCGTATCGCTGAAAATCAAAGGCATGCGGGCTGACAGGTTGCGGAAGTGGTTTCAAGACCGCGCGTGTCTTAATCCATTGGCCTGTTTTTAAGTTGGAAATGGGGCTGTTTGCATGTAATCGCACGCGACTGGGAATATGATCGGCACGTAAACGGCTGATTTGCAAGTTATCAAGAACCAGTTTTATTCCCTTTTCTTCGGGGATAATTTTAGCGATTCGTCCTTGAATTTGTGTGGCGCCAACACTGTATGGCAGTACTTTGGTATCAACAGAGAGTGTTCTCAATTGTGCTGATGAAAAACCGACGAATATTATAGTCAGTGACAAAGTACTTAAGAATACAATGTAATAATCACGTAAATAATACGTGGTCAGACCACTTATAAATAGGCAAGTTAACCCTGTCCAAGTAGGGAGTTCTGTGGTGATACCAAAATAAAAAGCAATTCCAACGGCAAGTAGAACCGGAATCCACAAGAAAAAATGATCTTTTTCTTGAGTTAAAAAGAGCTTAAAAGGCGTTGAAAAATAAAGCTTTTGATATTTGTGTCGGATTTTTGACAGTATTTTTTCAAAAGCAACTAATGCACATCTCATTTTTATATGGTACACAACCGCCAACTAAAGAAACAACAAAGATTTTGGCTACATGACTGTCGTAACACGATTTGCTCCTTCTCCGACCGGCTACCTCCACATTGGTGGGGCGCGTACGGCTCTTTTCAACTGGCTATTCGCCCGTCATCATAACGGAAAATTCCTTCTACGTATCGAAGATACTGACCGTGAACGTTCAACGGACGATGCAGTGGATAAAATTTTTGACGGCTTGAACTGGCTCGGCATTGATTGGGATGGCGATGTCGTTTCTCAATTTGAACGCCGGGATCGTCATGCAGAGGTTGCGCAGCAACTTCTTGCGGAAGGCAAAGCGTACTATTGTTATTGCACACCGGATGAATTGACCGAGATGCGCGAAAAAGCCCGCGCAGAAGGCCGCACGGTGGCTTATGATCGTCGTTGGCGTGATTCTGATGCGACCCCGCCGGAAGGTATTAAACCGGTTGTTCGCCTGAAAGCCCCGCTGGAAGGTGAAACAACCGTTGTTGATGCCGTACAGGGTGAAGTGAAAGTCGCAAATGACAAGATCGATGATATGATCCTGTTACGTGGTGATGGTACACCGACTTATATGTTGGCTGTGGTTGTCGATGATCACGATATGGGGGTTACCCATGCTATTCGTGGTGACGACCATTTAACCAATACCTTCCGACAAAAAGTAATTTATGATGCAATGGGCTGGGAAACACCGACTTTTGCGCATATTCCACTGATCCACGGTTCTGATGGAAAAAAACTGTCCAAGCGTCATGGGGCTTTGGCTGCATCCAGTTACCGCGATGATGGTTTCCTGCCCGAAGCCATGTGCAATTATCTGCTGCGTCTGGGCTGGGGGCATGGCGATGATGAATTTATACCGCGTGAAAAAGCGATTGAATGGTTCGATCTGGACGGCATCGGGAAATCCCCTGCCCGTTTTGACACCGTCAAGCTGACCGCGTTGAATTTTGAATATATGCGTCAGGCCGATGATGCCCGTTTGACAGAACTTGTCTTGCCCTTGATTGAAAACAATCTGGGGGATGAGTTTAATAAAGACGGGACCGCTTGGCTTCAGGCCGGTATGCCCGGCTTAAAAGAACGTGCCAAAACTTTGTTGGAACTGGCAGACAGCAGCGCGTTTTATCTGCGCAGCCTGCCGTTCACATATGATGACAAAGCTTTGAAACTTATCAATAAAGGCAACGCAAAAGAGCTGCTAGAGCAGTTTGTTGCGGGCCTTGAAACTGTGTCTGAATGGACGCAGGAAAACCTTGAAAATGCGGCTAAAGCCTTGGCAGAAAGTCAAGAAGTCGGTCTTGGCAAAATTGCCCAGCCAATCCGCGTTGCCTTGACGGGATCCACCGTTTCGCCTTCCGTTTTCGAAGTTATGGCCGTTTTAGGCCGTGATGAAACCGTGAAGCGATTAACGTGTGAGCCTGCCAATCAAGGAGAATAATTGTTTTTTTGACTAACAAGCAGTAAAGTCTGCACCAATATTATGTTAAGTCAGTTCACCTTGTCTTGGACAATTAGGTCCGAGCAACATTTATAAGGGGATGTCTCTAATGAGTTCTAAGAAGTCCTTTACTCTTACAGATAATCAGTCTGGGAAAAGTTACGAATTGCCGGTTATGGATGCGTCCGTTGGGCCGAGCGTTGTTGACGTTCGCAAGTTCTACGCAGATACCGACCATTTCACATATGACCCGGGTTTTACCTCCACAGGTTCCTGTGAGTCTAAAATCTCTTTCATCGACGGTGACAAAGGTATTTTGCAACACCGTGGTTACTCTATCGAAGACCTGGCTGAAAACTGTGACTTCATGGAAGTTGCTTATTTGTTGTTGAAAGGTGAATTGCCCAACATCGACGAAAAAGCCAAATTTGAAACCGACATCACCATGCACACAATGGTGCATGAGCAACTGCACAAATTCTATGACGGTTTCCGTCGCGATGCCCACCCGATGGCGATTATGGTCGGTGTTGTTGGCGCGTTGTCGGCCTTTTATCACGACTCACTGGATATCAACGATCCGCACCAGCGTATGGTTGCCTCTTATCGTTTGATTGCCAAAATGCCGACAATTGCGGCATGGGCTTACAAATATTCTGTAGGTCAACCCTTCATGTACCCGCGCAATGATATGCGTTATGCAGAAGACTTCCTGCATATGATGTTTGCTGTACCGTGCGAAGATTACAAAGTGAATCCGGTACTGGCAAAAGCGATGGACCGTATCTTGATCTTGCATGCTGATCACGAACAAAATGCGTCTACATCAACTGTTCGCTTGGCGGGATCTTCCGGTGCAAATCCGTTTGCTTGTATCGCTGCGGGTATCGCGTCCCTGTGGGGGCCGGCACACGGTGGTGCGAACGAAGCTGTTCTCAATATGTTGACAGAAATCGGTACGCCGGATCGTGTTGGTGAATTCGTTGCGAAAGCGAAAGATAAGAACGATCCGTTCCGTCTGATGGGCTTTGGTCACCGCGTTTACAAAAACTTTGACCCGCGCGCGAAAATCATGGCGAAAACCTGCCATGAAGTTCTCGGCGAGTTGGGCATCAAGGATGAGCCGCTGTTGGAGATTGCCATGCAGCTTGAAAAGATTGCTTTGGAAGACGATTACTTCATCGAGAAGAAACTCTACCCGAACGTTGATTTCTATTCCGGCATCATCTTGAAAGCGATGGGTATTCCGACATCTATGTTCACTGTCTTGTTTGCACTGGCCCGTACAACCGGCTGGATTGCACAGTGGAACGAAATGATCGAAGATCCGTCTCAGCGTATCGGTCGTCCGCGTCAGCTTTATACAGGTGAAGTAGATCGTGATTTCGTACCGTTGCACCAACGCTAAAATACGAACAAGCTTTCTGTTCTGATAAAAAGCCGCTCGAACATTCGGGCGGCTTTTTTATTTTATAAAATTAACGATAAACCGACACTCCACATCATAACTCCCGTGACCGCATCGATGACTTTCCATGTGATCGGGCGTTGCAGATGAGGCGATGCCCATGCCGCCCCAAGGGAGATCAGGGAAAACCAGAGAATGCTTGCACAGATGGCCCCAAATCCGAAATAGAGGCGTTCTTGTGTGTCGTATTGTGCCGCAATTCCCCCCAAGAGCACGACAGTGTCCAAATAGACATGCGGATTAAGCAGGGTGACGGCGATGGTATAGAAGAAGATCTCGCGGCGTGATTTCCCGTGTGACTTGTCTTGTTTAAGCTTGTGGTCACGGAAAAGGCTTTTGAAACTTTGGAAGCCGTACCACCCCAGAAAAAGTGCCCCACCCCACGCCATGATATCTGTCCAGACGGGGCTTGCCGATATTAAGGCACCTAAGCCGGCAACACTGGCGGAAATCAAAAGAATATCGCAGATTGCGCAGATAGCCGCGACCATAATATGATATTGGCGGCGTAAGCCTTGGCCCAGCACAAAGGCATTTTGTGCCCCGATTGCAATAATTAACCCCGCACCGATCGCCAACCCGGAAACAAAAGCTGAAATCATACTTAACCCTTTGGTTTACTTAATTTGTAGATAGATTTTTAACCAATTGGTCCTATAAATAGAAGTGAATAGTGCTTAATGTCGATAAGATGAGCTTATTAAATGCTGGATTATAAATTGGTTGAGGCCGTCTCTGCGGTCATTCGTTTGGGCTCTTTTGAAAAGGCCGCTCAGGAATTGGGGATGACGCAATCGGCTGTCTCTCAACGCATAAAGCTGTTGGAAGAACGGGTTGCACAACCGCTTGTCGTGCGTTCTAAACCGATTAAGGCAACGGATGCAGGTTTACGCTTGTATCGCCATTTTCAGCATGTCAACTTATTGGAACAGGAAATTCTGACAGACCTGCCTGACAGTCTGGAAAACACCCATTTCAGAGGGGTTTCTTTAGCGGTTAACGCCGATAGTCTTGCAACATGGTTTGTCCGGGTCGCCGAAGTTTTATTCTTGGATTATAATCTACTTGTAGATCTGTCTGTTGCCGATGAGACAAATACATTGGACCTCTTAAAACAAGGGACGGTCATGGCATCGGTCAGTACGCAGGATAAACGTATTCAAGGCTGTAAGGTCAAGGCGTTGGGCGCGATGCGATATGTTACTGTTGCCCGACTGGATTTTATCCAGCGTTATTTCCCGGATGGGGTAACGCCAAGTGCCCTTCGAAAAGCTCCTGCGGTGATTTTTGGGCGTGATGATGATTTGCATCAACGATTTCTGAAAAAGAACTACCGTATTGCAGCCGGGGAATTTCCAACGCATGTCGTTCCGTCATCGGAAGGATTTGTAAATGTAACCCGTACCGGTATGGCTTATGCTTTGGTGCCGGAAAATCAGGTAAAACCGTATCTGGAAAGTGGCGAATTGATTAAAATTTGTGACAAACTGGAAACGCGCCCGTTGTACCTGCATTATCACAATATTGATAGCCAGATGTTAAAAGCGGTGGTGAATGTTACACAAGCGATTGCCATGATGGAATTGGCAAAAATTAAAGAGTAAAGAAAAAGCCCTCTCGTATGTTGAAAGGGCTTTATCCGTTTATTGTTTTGTTTCAATCAGTTCTATTTTATACCCGTCTGGGTCTTCAATGAAGGCAATGACGGTTGTTCCGTGTTTCATTGGGCCGGGTTCACGAACAATTTTTGCCCCGATTTTACGTAAATCTTCACACGTTTTATAAATATCAGGAACACCCAAAGCCATATGCCCAAAGGCATTGCCGAGATCGTAAGGTTCATTTTGGTCCCAGTTATGGGTCAGTTCAATAACGGTGTGGTCTTTTTCGTCACCGTACCCGACAAAGGCAAGTGTAAATTGCCCATCGGGGTAGTCATTTTTTCGTAAAAGCGTCATGCCGAGGATATCGGTATAAAACTGAATGGACTTGTCCAAGTCAAAAACACGAATCATCGTATGAAGAAAACGGAAATCGGACATTGATTATCTTTCCTTATTGATAATGTTCAGAACGCACTCAGCTGCCCGTTCACTGGGTTTTTGCTCATTCCCTAGTCCTAACATCTTCATTGCGCTGTCCAATTCATTTGACTGTGTCTTGCTGTTGTCGTGATTGGACAGAATGTGACTGACTTCGCGCACGATGTTATCCGGTGTGCACTCGTCTTGCAATAATTCCGGCATGACATACTTATTATGCAACAGGTTTACGATACTCGCGTATTTTACCTTAATAAGTCGTTTGGCAATAAAATGCGTGATTTTTTTCAGACGATATGTAATCACGCTGGGCGTTTTTGCAAGGGCCAGTTCCAGACTGACTGTTCCCGATGCGGCCAATGCGACATCTGCTGCTTTGAAAGCGCCAAACTTCTCGTCATTTCCTTCGACAATCAGGATGGGGATGCCCCAGTCAGCCGTGGTTTCTTTCACATAACGTGCAACGCTCGAGACTGTGGGTAATACGATACGCAAGGTCGGAAACTTTTCTTTCAATTGCTTCAAGGCAATTTTATACACAGGCAAAAGCTGACTGGTCTCACTCATGCGACTACCGGGCAAAAGACACAGGAGAGGGACGTCTTGCGGGATGCCGTGACGTTCTTTAAAGGCATTCCCATCGATACTTTCCAAGCTACTTTCAATTACACTGTGACCGACGAATGTTGTGGCGAGCCCTTCTTTTTCAAAATAAGGTGGTTCGAACGGCAGCAAGACCATTAAATGATCCAGAAACTGTGCGATTTTTTGGGCGCGTCCCGGTTTCCAGGCCCATACGGTTGGGGCAACGTAATGAACAAGCGGTATCCCCTTGCCTTTCAATTGTTTGGCAACGCGGAAGGTAAAACCCGGTGCATCAATTGTAATAAGGCAGTCTGGTTTTTGCGTTTCAACATCAAGAACAGTTTGCTTGATACGATTTAAAAGCTTGGGAATATGCGGGAGAATTTCAGTTAATCCCATGACGCTCAATTCAGCCATATCAAACAGGCTTTCCATGCCTTCGGCACACATATGTGGGCCACCAACACCGCAAAACCGCACATTTCCGCCGGTTTTATCTTTAAGGGCGCGCATGAGACGTGCCCCCAGCAAATCACCGGACGGTTCACCCGCAATGAGATAGATTAGCGGCGCTGTCATTTTTCGACACCTATAAGAAAGAGCCCCAGCTCGTCCGCCTTGTCAGTAACCCCTTGCAAATCGACAATGATGGTTGCGTTGGCTTCTACGGCGATGCCACGCAATCCGGCGCGATGGGCGTTTTCTATGGTTCTAACTCCGATCGTAGGTAAATCGGCGCGGTTTTCCTGATTGGGCTTTTTGGCTTTTATTAATACACCACCGAGGCCTTCACGCTTAAGTTCTGCACAACGCGAAAGCATGGCATCTGTTCCTTCGATGGCTTCAACCGCCAAAACAAGGCCGTCTTGTAAAACAACAGCTTGGCCGATATCCAAATCACCAAGGTTGTGCGCAATGGTAAAACCTTTTTCAATATCTCGCTTGGCCTGATCATCGGGTTCAGTCTGTCCAAGGATGCCTGCAGGCGCCAATAGGTCATCTAACAGTTCATGTGCACCAACAACGTGAAAGCCTTCTATTTCCAAGGCATCAATCAGTTTACTGAGCAGACCATCATCACCAAATGCCCCTGCCCCGGTTTTCGCCAGAAATTTCAAGGTCCATGCATCGGGACGCAAGGCTGCAATGGAAGGACGCTTGATACGTCCTGCCATAACGATGTCTTTGGCACCCTGTTCTTTTAAAACAGACAGTGTTTTACCAGCCGCGCCAAGACGCACCCATGTATGGGGATAGCTATCAACCAGTTTCGGTTCGGTTTGTCCGTTAAAAGCCACAATATGAAAAGGGCGACCTTCTTTAAGGCATTGTTGAATAATGCGTTTGGGAAGGTCGCCGCGACCGGCTAGTAATCCAAGTTTTTCCGCCATGATTATTTCGGCGTACAAACGCCCCTCGAAGAATCCTGACGGATAAATTTCACGATTTCCATGACGGGTTCGATGTCTTTGTACATACTATAAACATCTTCAACACGTTCTGCCATCGTTCCTTCTTGGGCAAACAACAAACGATAAGCCGTGCGCATGGAATGGATAACTTCGCGGTCGAAATTGCGGCGTTTTAAACCGACAATATTCAGCCCGCCCAATCGTGCCCGGTTGCCCGTGACTGAACCATAAGGAATGACATCATTTTCAACGCCTGACATACCACCGATCATGGCATGTTGGCCGATCCGGCAGAACTGATGAACTGCAGAAAGTCCGCCAATAATGGCCCAGTTTTCAATAATCACATGTCCGGCCAACGTGGCATTGTTGACCAAAATAACATGATCCCCGATCTGGCAGTCATGGCCGACATGGGCACCGACCATAATCAGGCAGTTGCTGCCGATTTTAGTCAGCATTCCGCCGCCTTCGGTCCCTGGATTGATTGTTACATGTTCCCGAATGGTGTTGTTATCGCCAATTTCCAATCGGGATGGTTCGCCATTGTATTTCAGGTCCTGTGGGCAGTGTCCGATTGAGGCAAACGGAAAAATCTTGTTGTTTTTCCCAATGGTTGTTCTACCTTCGATAACCACATGGGAAAGCAATTCAACATTTTCACCAAGTTGTACGTCAGGCCCCACAATACAGAAAGGACCAATTTTTACACCATCGGCGAGTTTTGCCTCCGGGGCGACAACGGCGCTTGGGTGGATTTCAGCCATTATTCGTTCACGATCATTGCTGTGATGGTTGCTTCGGCCATCAGGTTTCCTGCGCTATAGGCTTCGCCTTTAAATTTCCAGATATTGCCGCGCTGACGTTCTTTTTGCACTTTGATATTCAATGTATCACCCGGGCCAACGGGTTTGCGGAAACGACAGCCATCAATCGACATGAAGTAAACCAATTTACCTTCAATGTCTTTGCCTTCTGTATGAACGACAAGTACCGCAGCGGTCTGGGCCATTGCTTCAACGATCAAAACACCGGGCATAACGGGTTTTGATGGGAAATGGCCGGGGAAAAACGGTTCATTGATTGTAACATTTTTAATACCGGTTGCGCTTTCGCCCGAAACGATATCTTCGACCCGATCAACCAAAAGAAAAGGATAACGGTGTGGGATCATTTCCATGATACGCATGATATCGACGGATGTAACTTCTTGCTCAGACATAAGTGGTGCCCTCTTTATTTTTTACCTTTTGTCAATCGGGCAATCATTGCCTGTTGACGTAACCATTCTTTTTGCGGAATTGCAGGAAAACCACCAACGGTTTGCCCGGCTTCAATATTTCTCATTACGCCGGCACAGGCGGCAACTGTAACGCCATCGCCGATTGTCAAGTGGCCACCGATCCCGGCTTTGCCTGCAATGACAACAAAATTCCCGACCTTTGTACTGCCTGAAACACCGGCTTGCGACACGATAACGCATCCCATACCAAGTTGGACATTGTGACCGATTTGTACCAGATTATCAATTTGGGTCCCGGCACCAATAATGGTGTCAGGCCCGGCACCACGGTCAATTGTGCAGTTGGCCCCGATATTTACGTGGTCCTGAATGATGACACGCCCCAGTTGGGGAATACGCACATGACCTTGCGGGCCACTGGCAAAGCCAAACCCATCCTGTCCGATTTGACAGCCGGGGTGAATTGTGACCGCGTTGCCAATAATGGCATGACTAATGGTGACATTGGATGAAATAATACAATCGCTGCCAATTTCAACACCGTCATGGATAGCTGCGTTTGCTTTAATCCAGCTATTTGCCGCAATTTTTACGTTTTCGCCAATATAAGCCCCTGCGTCAATGCGCACACTTTCCCCAATTTCTACATTTGCGGCAACACTTGCCCGCTCAGAGATAAATCCATCAACATGAGGAACCGGGTAAAAGGTCGATGCAATTTTTGCATACCCCATATAGGGCTCTGGTGTAATCAGGAGAGCCATTCCCATAGGGGCTTTGTCGGCAAGGTCTGGATGAACAAGGCAAAGGCCTGCTTGGCTGTTACAAAAGGTTTCCAGATATTTTCTATTATCTAAAAAAGAAAGTTGATCTGAACCGGCCTGATCCAAAGCGGCAACATCATTTATAAGCAAATCCGCATCGCCGCGTAATTCAGCAGATGCAATTTCTGCAAGATGCTGCGCTGTAAAAGGCCCTTGTTTTTTAAAAAATCGGTCGTCAGCCATTGGATTACTTCGGTGACACTGTGACTTTAGGCAACTTCTTGTCCAGCGCAGCAATAACTTGATCCGTAATATCAAGCGGATCGGCAACAATTACGGTTTGATTGCGGCGCAAGACCAATGTGTATCCTTTTTCTTTGGAAATCTCGAGAACAACATCACGCAGGGCAGATTGCACCTGATTTTGTGCATCTTGTTGTGCGTTCTGCAAGCTCAGGTTTTTTTGTTGAACCTTTTTTTGTACAGCCAGTACATTTTGTTCGAACTTGCGGCGTTCTTCTTTAAAGGCTTCCGGGCTTAACAGGCTTTGCTTTTGGGCAAGTTCCTGGTTTGCTTGACGAAGAGCTTCTTCTTCTTTTTGAACTTCCTGACGGTAAGTATCTCGGATTTGTTTAATCTGTGCGAGGATACTTTTGGGTGCAGCAGCTGTTCCCAGAATTTTATCAATATTTACAATTGCGATATTTAAAGGAACTTGCTGTTGCGCTTGCGCACCAGAGAAAACACCTGAAATAAGAACACAGAGAAGAGTAAGAACAGGTAGTTGCCGTAGAAAAGTCATATATCAGATCCTAGAAACGGGTTCCAAAAGAGAAACGGAAAGATTCGGTTTTATCGTGGTCTTCTTTAAGGACAGGGAATGCCCAATCCAGACCAATTGGCCCCATCGGAGAGACCCAGGATATCCCAACGCCAACTGAGGCGCGCAAGGCATTTTTATCAATTGTGTTGGCATCTTTAGGAGTTAATTCTGTCAATATACCATAGTCACCAAAGAGTGTGCCTGCGATTTGATATTCGCTGGGCAAGCCCAAGGGAAAACGCATTTCTGTACTGCCGTTAAACATATATTCGCCACCCAAAGAGTCTGTTGAAGCAGAATCTCTCGGGCCAACACCATTATCTTCAAAGCCGCGCAAGTTCTGACCGCCAAGGAAGAAACGGTCTTGCATATTAACGTCATCCCCTAATCCCAAAATATGAGCCAAGGTTGCTTTTGTACTTACAATCCATTGGTCGCCAATAGGGTAATAGTATGCACCATTCATCTGATTTCTGAGATAATAAGTTGTCCCTCCAAGACCTGCGACTTTGTTGGAAAGGGAAATTTTGTACCCTTCCGTAGGGAGGATTTTGCTATCACGAACGTCATATGTCAGAGCGTGAGAAATCGAAGAGGTAATTTCATCGCCTTCTTGGCTTTTGATAAGTCGAGAGGCTGAAGTTGGAACATTTTCAACGGTGGTTTGGTCCAGTCCATAGCTCCAGCTTTGGGTTAAATACTCACCGATTGGATATCCGGCACGAAGTGCAAAACCGACACTTGAAGAGTCATAAGAACTTTCGTCTTGTCGTTCTTCCGTAATCTTGTAAAGGTCAAATCCGGCAGCAACTTCACGATCCAGAAAATAAGGCTCTGTAAAGCCGATGTTAAAGCGCGTTTTCTCTGCAGCAATGCTGGCGCTAAAGGAGAGACGTTGCCCTTTACCCAATAAATTGCCTTCGGAAATTCCAAAATCAGCAAGTGGGCCATCGGAACTTGAATATCCGGCACCGATTGATAAGGAACCAGTTGATTTTTCTGCAACGGTTACGTCAATAACGGTTTGGTCAGGTGCGCTTCCCGGGGAACGTGAGACTTCAACTTTCTCAAAAAAGTTTAAGTCGTTAATGCGTTTTTCCGAGCGTTTTAATTTGGCAGTATTGAGCGCATCCCCTTCGACGAGTTGGAATTCGCGACGAACCACTTCATCCAAGGTACGGAAGTTCCCTTTAATATCAATTCGTTCAACGAATATACGCGGGCCTTCCTCGACATTAAAGGTGAGATTGATTTTTCTGTTCTCGACATCCCGGTCAATGGAAGGTGTGACACGAACAAAGGGGAAACCTTGAAAGCCGATAGAATCAATTAAATCTTCAATTGAGCTATCGACTTCATCGGCATTATACCAATCACCGTTTTCCAAAGTGGGGATGTCGGCAACGGTTTTTTCATCAAAACCTTCGAGCGTGTTATTGATGTTTACCTGATCGATTTCATAACGAATACCTTCATCAATGGTATAAGTAATGAAGAATTCTTCACGCGATGGGCTGAGTTCAGCGATGGCAGACGTAACCTTAAAATCGGCAAAACCGCGAGCAAGATAAAAACGACGCAAAAGTTCCTTGTCGTAATTCAAGCGATCCGGGTCATAATTGTCATCGGCTGTTAAGAAGTTATACCAACGCGTTTCTTTTGTTCGCACGACTTCGCCAAGCTTACCATCACTATATTCATGGTTACCGACGAAGCGGATTTTTTCAATCCCGGTGGGCAGGCCTTCTTTAATTTCAAAGACAAGATCGACCCGGTTTTGGTCGAGTTGAATGACTTTTGGTTCAACGGTTGCGGCAAAGCGACCGCTGCGACGATAAAGCGTGAGAATACGTTCAACATCCTGTTGAACACGCGTCCGCGTATAGACCACGCGAGGACGTAAAGTGACTTCTGTTTCTAAGGTATCATTCTTGATTTTGCGGTTACCTTCAAACGCAATTCGGTTGATGACGGGGTTTTCAACCAGATTGATAACAAGGTTCCCGCCTTCGCGTTTGAAGATAACATCGGCAAAGAGCCCTGTGTCAAACAGCTTTTTCAATGAACGGTTTAACTGGCGAGAGTTAAATGTGTCGCCTTCCTGAAAAGTCAGATAGGTTTTAACTGTTTCCGGTTCGACACGTTGTGTGCCGACGATCGTGATTTCCTCGATCAAACCTGCAGCGAGAGCAGGTGCACTTACAAGTGCTGCCGTTACACCAAATGCCAGTCCTGCACCGATTGATGCCATGCGTTGACGATATTTCACCTTTGTCCCCCGTTATTGAGTTTTTTTGCTCAGGTGAAGAGCTGTTTGATAAAATCGAATACTTTCAACTGTACAAGGTCGTTCCAAGTCGCAAAGACCATTAAACCCAATACCAGAGTTAGCCCCAAACGAAAACCATATTCTTGTGCCTTTTCACTTAAAGGCTTACCGCGAATGGCTTCAAAAGCGTAAAACACGAGGTGCCCCCCATCAAGCATTGGAATTGGAAACAAGTTTATCAGACCAAGGTTAACAGAAAGTACCGCCATCAAATAAATCAAATTATCGAAACCGGATTTTGCCGCATCACCGGAAACCTGAGCAATACGCAAGGGGCCGCCAAGGTCTTTCATGCTGCCCCCGCCACTGATTAAAGTGCCAAGGTGCGAAAGAATTTCGGCCGACATGGTGTATGTGCGCTCCACCCCCATCCAGACGGCTGTAGCCGGGTTGTAGCGGATATATTCGGCCTGATCCGGGTCAGGACGAACACCCAGCAATCCAATGGTTTTATCACCGCTTTCTTTTGCTTTGGGTGTGATTGTCAGTGATAATTCTTTCCCGTCTCGCAAGACGATAGCGCCCAGCTGAGTTGACGGGTTTTCCATAATCATGGTGCGCAAGTCATCAAAGCTATCCAGTTTCTTTCCAGCCAGACTGACGACTAGATCCCCCTTTTGCAGGCCGGCTTCTTCGGCTGCACTGCCACTGACGACTTCGCCAATGCCGGCATGGAATTTTTCCGGAACGCCAACTGCCATATAAAGCAAGGCGAACAAGATGGCGGCCAAAATAAAGTTTGCAATCGGGCCTGCTGCAACGATTGCTGCACGTGCGCCTAGGGATTTATAGTGAAAGGAAACGGCTTTTTCTTGTTCTGTGAAAGGACGAGTTTCGTCTTCATTTACGCCGCTGCTGGCTGCATCGCTGTCCCCGAACATTTTGACATATCCGCCAAAGGGCATTGCGCAGACTTTCCAGCGTGTTTCAGCTTTATCGTTCCAGCCAAAAAGTTCTGGCCCAAAGCCGATTGAAAAAACTTCGACCTTTACACCATTGCGTCGTGCGACCCAATAGTGACCGAGTTCATGGAAGAAAACCAGCACACTAAGCGCAAAAATAAAGGAGACAATCGGATTGGCAAAAAGGAGATCATACATATGGGAAAAACCAATAATTTAAAAGTATGCGTTAAAATAGGCCTATCGGCTTCTTTTTTCAATGGCTTGCAGCGCACAAATGCGTGCTTTTTTATCTGTGGCCAGAATATCGTCAATATGTGTTATTTCCTGGTGGTCAAAGCGGGATAAAACCTCTTCGACAATAGCGGTGATATCACAAAATCCAATTTTTTCTTTGAGGAAGGCACCGACAGACTCTTCGTTTGCTGCATTCAGGACCGCCGGGGCAGATTTTCCAAATTTCAGAGCCTCACGTGCAAGACGCAATGCCGGGAAACGCACAGGGTCTGGTTCTTCAAAATTCAATTGTGCAATTTCAGATAAATCGAGTTTTGCGGATGGTGCAATCATGCGTTCCGGCCAAGCCAGAGCATAGGCAATCGGGGTGCGCATATCCGGTGTGCCCATTTGGGCAAGAACTGAGCCATCAATATAGGAAACCATTGAATGTACGACAGATTGAGGGTGAACCAGAATGTCTATTTGAGATTCGTCTACAGGGAAAAGGTGGTAGGCTTCAATAAGTTCCAGTCCCTTGTTCATCATGCTTGCTGAATCAACAGAAATTTTTGCACCCATTGACCAGTTCGGATGGGCAACCGCTTCTTTTGGGCTTACTTTGCACATATCTTCTATGCTGAAGGTGCGAAAAGGGCCGCCTGATGCGGTTAGGATTATTTTATCGACGGCTTTGGCATTTTGGCGGTCTAGAACTTGGAAAATGGCGTTATGTTCTGAATCGACCGGGAGTAAGGTGGCCTTATGGGTTGCAACGGCTTGCATCATAAGTTCACCGGCGCAAACAAGGCTTTCTTTGTTCGCCAGACCAATGGTGGCTCCGCGTTCAATCGCTTTTAAGGTGGGGGCTAATCCGGCTGAACCAACGATTGACGCCATGACCCATTCAGCATCGCGAAGGGCGGCTTCGATGATTGCGTTTTCCCCTGCCCCGACTTCTATATCCGTGTCGGCCAGTGCGTCTTTGAGAGACTGATAGTTTGCTTCATTTGCAACGGCGACGAATTCGGGATTTAGTTCGCGCGCCTGTTCCGCCAATAATTGGATATTGCTGTTTCCGGTTAATGCGACAGTTCTAAACTTATTTGGGTTGCGATGGATCAGGTCAATGGTGTTTGTACCGATTGATCCGGTCGAGCCGAGAATGGAAACGGATTTTTTTAAAACCATGATAAAATATGTCCGTTGCTCATCAAGATGATGCCTGCAAAGGCTGCGCCAGCGGTTAGCATGCCATCCATGCGATCAAGGACACCGCCATGTCCGGGGATGATATTGCTGGAATCCTTGACGTTAAATGTTCTTTTTACATGAGATTCAAACAAGTCGCCAATTTGTGCAACAATGGCAAGGAGTGCACTGAACGCGCCGACAAAAAACGGCTCGTTCCAGTCAAAAAGATGGGACATGCCAATGCCCATGATACAGGCGCATAACATCCCCCCGAGAAGACCCGCCCACGTTTTTTTAGGGCTAATGCGAGGTGCCATTTTGGGGCCGCCGATTGTCAGGCCAAAACCATAGCCGCCTGTATCGGTTGCCACAACAACCAGAACCAGCCAGTAGACAAATTCAACACCGTTTTCCAGGCTATTTCGCAGGAAAATAAAGGCGCAGATGGGAAGTGCGAGATAGAGCACACCCACAGAAAATAAAATGCGCCCGTTTTGGCGTTGTGCCAAGGCAAAGAGCAAGGCGCAGATGACCGGGGCAACTAAAATGGCTTCTTGCAACGCCAAGCCACTGATCGGTAAAAAGGGGATTAGACCGATAAACAGGATCAGTACAATCCCGCCAGCCTGTAATTTGCCCTGACAGAGGCGAGACCATTCCCAAGCCATTAAAACGCCTAATACAGCGATAAAAATATTGAAATAAGGCTCGCCGAATTGGATTGAAGCCAGCGCCGGAAGTGCAAGAGCAATCGCCGAAATAATACGTTGAAGCAAGTTTTTGGGAAGCGATTTAGCCACTGATCATTCCGTATCGTCTGTCACGTTTTGACAATTCACCCAAGGCTTCTTTCAAATGTGTTTTGTTGAAATCAGGCCAGAGAACATCGGTAAAAAAGAATTCCGTATATGCCAGTTGCCAAAGCAGAAAATTGCTGACGCGTTGCTCGCCACTCGTGCGGATAAGTAAATCCGGTTCCGGCAAATCCGGGGCATACAACTCATTTGTTAATTGATCTTCATTGATTTGATCAATGTCGAGAGTTCCATCCTTGATTTTTTGTGCAATTTGCTTTGTCGCATGCACCAACTCAGCACGTGCGCCATAGCTCAAGGCGATTGTTAACACGAGCTGCTTATTATTTTGTGTCAGAGTTTCCGCTTCTTCAATCGAACGCACAATATCATCTGAAAGTGTATCGCGGTCCCCAATGAAACGAATACGAACCCCTTCTTTATGCAGGCGTTTGATTTCACTTTTCAGATAATAGCGCAACAATCCCATGAGGGCATCGACTTCTTCCTTTGGACGTTGCCAGTTTTCTGAGGAAAACCCAAACAGCGTTAAGTGAGTGACGCCTAATTCAACAGAGGCTTCAATAACACGACGTACCGCATCGGCCCCCTTTTTATGACCGGCGGTTCGTGGCAGCATACGCTTCTTGGCCCAGCGCCCGTTGCCATCCATAATAATGGCAACATGCACTGGGGTTATATCGGTTTGGAGGTGTGAAGAAACTTGGTTCATGCGATTTATACTTGCATGATTTCTTCTTCTTTATGCGCCAAAGTTTCATCGACTTTCTTAATGGCGGCATCTGTTTCATCCTGAATTTCTTTTCCGAAATCACGGTGTTGATCTTCAGTAATGGCGTTGTCTTTTTCCAGTTTTTTCAGTTCGTCATTGCCGTTGCGTCGAATGTTGCGAATGGCAATACGGGTATCTTCGGCATATTTACCGGCCACTTTAACCAGTTCTTTACGACGTTCTTCGTTGAGCGGCGGGATCGGAATGCGCACTAATGTGCCGTCTGCTTGCGGGTTGAGGCCGAGACCTGCATCGCGAATGGCTTTTTCAACCATTTTTACATTGGTTTTATCCCAAACCTGTACCGAAAGCATACGGGCTTCCGGTACACTGACGGTGCCCACCTGATTGATCGGCATTTTGGCACCATAGACATCAACCATGATTGGATCAAGCAAACTTGTCGATGCCCGACCTGTACGCAGACCGGCGAATTCGTTGTGAAGTACTTCGATTGCCTTGTCCATTTTGGTGTGAAGATCTTTTTTAATGGCTTTGAAATCAACGTCAGACACGTGTCTTCCCCTCTGTTAATCTTTGATAACCGTAAAGAGCCCCTGCGCATTGACAACATTTGCAAAGGATCCGGGTTCATGCATGGAAAATACAACGATCGGCAGGCTGTTTTCACGCGCCAGCGTAATGGCGGCTGCGTCCATAACCTTCAGATCTTTCGTTAAAACTTCTTTATAGTTAAGTCGGTCATAGCGTTGGGCATTGGGATCCTTTTTCGGATCGGCACTATAAACGCCGTCAACTTGTGTTCCTTTCAGGATGGCATCGCAGTTCATTTCAACAGCGCGTAAGGCGGCGGCTGTATCGGTTGTAAAGAACGGATTGCCTGTACCAGCGGCAAAAATAACGATGCGGCCTTTTTCCATATGGCGAATGGCGCGGCGGCGGATGTAAGGTTCACAAACGCTTTGCATGGGAATGGCGGATTGAACACGGGTTTGCACACCTTGGCGTTCCAGTGCACTTTGCATGGCCAAGGCATTCATTACGGTTGCCAGCATCCCCATATGGTCAGCACTGGTGCGATCGATACCCGCAGCGGCATCTGAAATGCCACGAAAGATATTGCCGCCTCCGATAACGAGACAAATTTGAGTACCAAGCTTGTGTACTTTGACCACTTCGCTGGCAATTTGATCAACATATTCAGTATCTAGACCGAATTGTTTTTTCCCCATGAGGCCTTCACCGGAAAGCTTCAAGAGAACACGTTTAAAAACGGGGGTATCCGACATTATTATTCGTCCATATGAACCATATTTGAATGGAGAGCTAGACATACCCTGCTCAGCATCAATAATCAACGCCTGTTTGTCTTTGTCGTTAAAAAAAACAAGGACGGCCTGGGAATTTCCAAACCGTCCTTGTTTTCATCTAAAAGCAAAGCTTTGCTTGACTTAGTTACCGGCAGCAGCAGCAACTTCAGCAGCAAAGTCTTCTTCTTTTTTCTCAAGGCCTGCGCCCAGTTCGAAGCGAACATAGCCGGTCAGTTTAATCTCTGAACCGATTTCTTTGGCGAGATTTTCAACTGTTTTGCCGACAGAATTGTCAGGGTCGATAACGAAAGCTTGTTCAACGAGGCAGTTTTCTTCGTAGAATTTACGCATACGGCCTTCAACCATTTTGATGGCGATTTCTTCCGGCTTGCCGGCTTCTTTCGCTTGTTCGATCAAAACGGTACGTTCACGTTCGATTTCAGAAGCGTCAACAGAATCACGGTCCAAAGAGATCGGGTTGGTTGCCGCAACGTGCATGGCAATTTGCTTGCCCAGTGCGTTCAGCTTACCTTTATCGCCTTCGGATTCCAGTGCAACCAAAACGCCAATTTTACCAAGGCCTTCGCTTGCGGCATTGTGCATATAAGAAGCAACAACGCCATTGGATACTGTAAGTTTTTCCATACGGCGCAGGTTCATGTTTTCGCCGATTGTGCCAACCAGTTCTTTCAGTGCATCTTCACAGGACTTGTCAGAACCGGGGAAGTTTGCGGCTTTCAAGCCATCTAAATCGGCAGCTTCAAGAGCAACGCCAGCAACGGCTTTTACGAATGACTGGAATTGATCATTTTTCGCAACGAAATCAGTTTCGGAGTTTACTTCAACAACGGCAGCAATGTTGTCACCGGAAGCAACGGCAACCAACCCGTCAGCTGCGATACGGCCCGCTTTTTTCGCCGCAGACGCGAGACCTTTTTGACGCAACCAGTCTTGTGCAGCCTGAATGTCGCCATCCGTTTCGTTCAGTGCTTTTTTGCAATCCATCATGCCTGCGCCGGAAGTTTCGCGCAGTTCCTTTACGAGCGCAGCAGTAATCTGTGCCATAGGGAAATCCTCTTGTTCAGTAGAGCTAAAATTCAAATGCTTTTACACGTCTTATGTGTCAAAGCGATGACAGCGGGAGAAGTCATTCTTCCGCTGTCACAGTGCGATTAAGCTTCGGCAGCAACAGCCGCTTCGTCAGAAGCTTCAGCTTCCGGCAGGTTTTCCACCGGTGCTTCGGCTTGTGCGCCAACGTCGATGCCGGCAGCAGACATTTGGCTCTGGATACCGTCAAGAACGGAACCGGCAAACAGATCGCAGTACAGTTTCAAGGCGCGGATTGAATCGTCGTTGCCTGGTACCGGGTGCGTGATGTTCAACGGGCTGCTGTTTGAGTCAAGAACCGCAATAACCGGAATGCCAAGGTTTTTGGCTTCGTTGATTGCAATGGCTTCTTTTTGAGTGTCAAACACAACCATGACATCGGGCAGGCCGCCCATTTCTTTAATACCACCAAGGGTACGTTCCAGTTTCTCACACTCACGTGTCAGGTTGAGCTGTTCTTTCTTGGTCAGGCCTTGCATACCACTTTCAAGCTGTGCTTCTAGTGTTTTCAGGCGTTTGATAGAACCAGAAACCGTTTTCCAGTTTGTCAGCATGCCGCCGAGCCAACGGTGGTTTACGTAGTACTGACCACATTTTTTAGCAGATTCTGCAACAATGTCAGACGCTTGACGTTTTGTACCTACAAACAGAACGCGACCACCACTGGCAACTTTATCACGAACCTGAACCATAGCTTGGTGCAGAAGCGGAACAGTTTGACCGAGGTCGATGATGTGAATGCCGTTACGTGCCCCGAAGAGATATTGATCCATCTTGGGGTTCCAGCGACGTGTGTTGTGGCCGAAGTGAACACCAGCTTCCAAGAGCTGGCGCATGGTAAAGGTTGGCAGTGCCATTATTCATTTCCTTTTCCGGTTGATCCTCCGTGGAATGATAGAGTTCGAAAATCGAACACCGGATCGAAGGTATGGGATGTCTCCCCACACTTGCGTGAATTCCACGTGTGAAGTTAAGGCGCGCTTGATATGCCTTTTTTAAAGCAAAAGCAAGACTTTTTTAGTTTTTTGGGATAATTCCACCACATTCATTCAATAAACGATAGGTTTCCATCAGGTGACGGACATCGTTACCTGCACGATGGGGGCGCAAACCAATGTTTTCCCACGCCTGTAGTCCCAATGTATCGATGATAGTGTCAAAACGTTTTTGAACATGTTCCGGGGAACTGCCTTGAAGTTTTTGGCCTTCATCGATTTTAAGATCGAACAGGTCCATAACGGAACCAAGTTTAAAGGTCGGACTTAGGTTCACCTCTTCATACAAGCGGGCGAGCCAAAAACCATCAAACTGCGGCGCATCACTGTAAAGAACCTGCCCGGCAAGGGTATCATTCATTCTTAAGGCAATGGTTTGGGGGGAGGTTCCGAGTTGCGATAAGCTTTCGCGGCTTATCCGGTGGGCGTCCACCTCGGCATGTTTGTCCCAATAGGTCCAGGCTTTGATCGTATCCGGGTTGATCAGGTGGCTTTCCACAGTCCCGCTTGCACCGTTCCAGGCAACCTCGATCGGATATGAATCTTCGCCAAATCCACTTGCTTCAAAATCGATGAAATGAGGGTAAAAAAGGCCTGACATGATTAAATTTCCTGTACTTCTGCAATTCCGGGAACGGCTTTGACAGCCTGTAATAAGCCCGGTGTGATCCGGTATCCTTGATTTAAATGTATTTCAGCTTCTGTTGTTGCATCAATTCGGGCCATGATGACAACGTTGCCTCGCCCCTTTCCTTCGCGTTCCAACAGTTCCTTAGTCAGGGGAACGGCGGTTTGATCTTCAATGAATATTTTTAATCCCGCTGTTGCTTTGGCTGCCTTGACGTCAAGCAATTCGATTGTGTTTGCGATAAAGCGAAGGCTTTCTTCTTCAAATTGTGCCGAAGCCATAATAAAAACCGATTGTCCCGGTTCAAGGTAGTCACGGCTGACGGACAAAGCTTCGCTGAAAACAGCAATTTCAAAAGCGGCAGATGAATCGGAAAGTTGAACGAAAGCGAAACGATTGCCTTTTTGTGATATTTTTTCACGCTTGCTGATTACGGTTCCCGCGATTTTGACAGGACCGGAAATACCGTTTTGAAAAATATCAACGTAGGACTTAACGCCAATGCGTTTTAAGGTCGTTTTATAAGCGTCCAGAGGGTGCGCCGACAGATAAAAGCCAATGGCCGAGGCTTCTTCGCGCAGTCTGTCCATAAGGGGCCAGTCGGGCACATTGGGCAGTTGTGCGGCTTTTTTCATTGCATTGTCATCAGCACCAAAAAAGCCCATTTGGTCTGAATTGCGTTCTGATGCGGCAAGGTTTGAATGCTTGATCAAGGTTTCAATACCGTCAAAGACCTGTCTGCGGTTGCTGTTCATGCTGTCAAATGCGCCGCCACGGACAAGGTTTTCCAAAATCCGTTTGTTCATTCCTTTGCTATCGACCCGGTTGGCCAGATCAAACGGATCTGTAAACGGACCATTGGTTTTACGTTCCGCAACAAGGGCCGCCATCGCGGCATCCCCCACATTACGCACAGCGGACAAGGCGTAACGCACGGCTTTGATTGTGCCGCCGATATCTTCATTTGGGTTCGGTATTTCTTCAACACTGAAAATGACATCGGATTTATTGATGTCAGGTTGAAGTAACGGAATTTTCATTCGGTCAAGTTCCTGGCGGAACAGGTTAAGCTTGTCGGTGTTGTTTAAATCCAGCGACATGATGCCCGCCATAAATTCCGCCGGGAAATTGGCTTTAAGATAGGCGGTTTGATAAGCAACGTAGGCATAGGCAGCGGCGTGCGATTTGTTGAAACCGTAGGAGGCAAATTTCGCCATGATGTCGAAAATTTCACTGGCCTTTTTATCGGGGACGCCGCGTTCAACAGAACCGTCAACAAACAATTTTCGTTGTTTTTCCATCTCTTCGGCGATTTTTTTACCCATCGCGCGGCGCAGCAAATCCGCTTCGCCCAGACTGTATCCAGCCATGACCTGCGCGATCTGCATAACCTGTTCCTGATAGATCATAATCCCGTAGGTTTCTTTTAGGATCGGTTCAATCGTGGGATACAGATAATCCGGCTTTTCCTGACCGTGTTTACGTTTAATGTAGCTGGGGATGTTATCCATCGGCCCCGGTCGGTACAGGGCCACAACCGCGATCAGGTCTTCAAGTCGGTTGGGTTTCATGGAACGCAGAACGCCCCGCATCCCCTCGGATTCAAGTTGGAAGACGCCGCCGCCTTCGCCGCGTCCCAGCATTTCGTATGTTCGTTGATCATCCAGTGGAATTTTTGAAATATCCAGTGGAACATCCCGTTTTTCATTAATGAACTTCAGGGCCGTTGCGATAACGGTCAGTGTTTTCAAGCCCAAAAAGTCAAATTTGACAAGGCCGGCTTGTTCAACGAATTTCATGTTGAACTGGGTGACGGGCATATCTGATTTGGGGTCGCGATAAAGCGGAACCAGTTTATCCAGTGGCCGATCCCCGATTACCACGCCGGCAGCGTGGGTCGAGGCATGGCGAAACAGGCCTTCCAGTTGTTTTGCGATACCAACCATTCGGGCAACGGTTTCGTCTTCTTCGACTTCTTGTTTGAATTCCGGGATTTGGTCCAGAGCTTCACTGACGGTGAGGGCTTTACCCGGATCGTTGGGAACATATTTGCAAATTCGGTCAACCTGACCAAAGGGCATTTGCAGGACGCGCCCTGTATCGCGCAACACCGCACGGGCCTGTAATTTACCAAAGGTAATAATCTGGGCGACATGGTCGTAGCCGTATTTGTCCTGAACGTATTTAATAACCTCTTCCCGGCGGTCCTGACAGAAATCGATATCAAAGTCAGGCATGGACACGCGTTCGGGATTGAGGAAACGTTCGAACAGCAAGGCGTATTTCAGCGGGTCCAAGTCGGTAATGGTCAGGGCATAGGCCACCAGTGACCCCGCCCCGGACCCCCTGCCCGGTCCAACAGGGATGTCATGTTCTTTTGCCCATTGGATAAAGTCAGCAACGATCAGGAAGTAACCGGGGAAGCCCATTTTATTAATGATACCAAGCTCGTAATCCAGACGTTCCCAGTACGGTTTGGCGATTGTATCGCGTTCTTCCGGGGGCATGGCTTCTTCAAAAACACCTTCTTCAAGGCGTAATTTCAGGCCGTCTTCAGCCATTCTGCGCAGCTCGTCTTCTTCGTTTCGTCCTTCCCCGCAGTCAAAAGGTGGCAGGATCGGGTCAATATTTTCAACCTTGATGGCGCATCGTTTGGCAATAACGAGGGTGTTATCACAGGCTTCGGGGATGTCTGCAAACAGCTCGCGCATTTCTGCGGCGGATTTTAAATAATGTTCGGGTGTGAGTTTCCGTCGATCTGTTTGATCGACATAGCTACCTGCCGCGATACAAATCAGGGCATCGTGGGCCGCATACATCTTGCGGTCCGGGAAAAAGGCTTCGTTCGTTGCAACGAGCGGAATATCCAGTTTATAGGCAAGGTCAATAAAGTCTTCTTCGATTTGGTCTTGTTCCGGCAGATTGTGACGTTGAAGTTCAACGTAAACTCTTCCTTTTAATTTATTGTTTATTTTAGATAATAACGATTCAGCCTTTTCTTTTTTACCATCAAGAAGAAGTTGCCCGATCGGGCCAAGATGCCCCCCGGTGAGAAGGATCAAACCCTCATGGAAATCCAGCACATCATCCAGAGGAACTTGTGGGTCGTGGCCTTCAGGTGAGTTTAAAAAGGCACGGCTGACCAGATGCATCAGGTTACGATAGCCTTGATCGTTCTGGGCAATCAGGACAATAGGTTCCGGTGCGGCCGGTCCAACGCTGCGCCCTTTTAATCCGCCGGACTGCTCATCTTTGTCTTGCGGTGTCAACGAGAGCTGACATCCGATAATCGGCTGGATTCCCGCCCCGGACATGGTTTGGGAGAATTCCAACCCGCCAAACATATTGTTTGTGTCCGTCATCGCGATGGCAGGCATACGTTCAGATTCAACCCACTTGGGAAGCTCTTTGATACGAATTGCGCCTTCTGATAGAGAGTAAGCGGTATGAATGCGCAAGTGGATGAAATCTGCGTGGGACATGGCTATAAAAACTTGTGAAGAGAGAAACTTTATGCTCAGACTCCTTATCCTAAACATGTTTTTCACGCAGGCCAATAGTTTGTTTTTATGAATTTGCCTTAAAAGGTGATTGTAAGCTTATGAATTTATGGAAAAAAATCACTTTTCCAAGGCAACCTATCCGAAGCGTTTTATTCTTCGCTTTCGGTGGTTTGATTCTGTTTGCTGTGGCGCATGTTTTATATCTGGGTTTGAACTTCACGACAAAACTGACAAAAGATTACAATCATCTTTTGATCGAAACGGCGCTCAACAGGCTAACTGATGAGGTTGAAAACCTGTTATTCCCTGTTGAAAATCAGGCCCGTTGGATAAGCGATCAAGTTAAGATCGGGAATCTTGATATTGAAAACCATGCTCAGGTACAAACGTTTTTCAGGGGTGTTATCAGTGCCACCCCAAACGTGACCGGCGTGGGGATCCAGTACCCTGATGGTGTTGCCAGATACCTGCTGCGCGATGAAAATGTTTGGCGCGAAGATCTGGACGCAACGCCGGAGGAAACCGTTAAGCTTTTCCAACTGATGGATAAGGTCAAAACAAATGTTTGGGGCCGTTTTTTCTGGTATGAAGAACGCAAACAAACGGTTGTGAATATGCGTGCCCCCCTTTATCAAAACGGGGAACTAAAAGGCGTTTTATTTATTGGTGTGACGGTTGCCGATCTGTCAAAGACCATTCTTACGACCTCTACAGACGAGTTTCTGACCCCTTTTATTTTGTACGGTACGAAACATTTATTGGCACATCCACTGTTAACGCATGGCAGTACAGTGTCTGATGAAATTGGCCGGGGGACCGACTGGCTGGAAGGTAAAAGTGAAGTTCCCCTGCCCCGTTTGGTCGATTTTCAGGACAGCAAGCTTAATCGATTGATTGCCGGGCCGGTTATCAAGGCCGGGTTGATTACACCGATCCAGGATGTCGAGGTAAACCGGGCACGTATTGAAGATGATCTTTATGTCGTTGCAACGCGTAAATTGGAACGTTTTGGGGAAACACCCTGGATTACCGGGGTTTACATCAATACCGAAAAGTCGGATCGAAATGCGGGGACACAGTTGTTTGAAATGGCCGGGGCCGGTTTTCTTATCCTTGTGATTTCGATTGTTCTATCGCTGAAGGTCGGTAAAAAACTGGCGCGTCCCATTATTCGATTGGCAGATACGGCGAAAAAGGTCCGTTCTGGGAAGTTTGAAGATATAGAACCCTTACCCCGCAGCCGTTTGCGCGAACTGGACCAAGCGGCTTTGGCGTTTAATGAAATGGTCGAAGGAATGCGCGAACGCGACATGATCCGCGAAGTTTTTGGTCGTTACGTTCCTGAATCGGTTGCGGCTTCTTTAATGCAGGAAAGCGGAGAGCTGAAACCGATTTCGACACAGGCCACAATTCTGTTTTCTGACTTGGAAGGCTTTACCCAATTAACCGAAGAAGTCGGGCCGGAACGCATTGTGGCGATCCTGAATGAATATTTCTCACAAGTGGTTGAGATTCTGGAACGTTATGGCGGTGTTGTAACGCAGTTTCAAGGCGATGCGGTACTAGCAACCTTTAATGTCCCGATTAAAGCACCGGATCATGCGGAATGTGCGTTGCGTGCGGCCTTGGAAATCTGCAACACACTCGATACAAAAACATTTGATGGTATTTATTTAAAAAGCCGAATTGGATTGAACACCGGAACTGTGGTGGCCGGGGCCGTTGGTGCGCAAGGCCGCCTGAATTATACGGTTCATGGGGATGCTGTAAATCTGGCCTCGCGAATTGAAAATCTGAACAAGGAATTTGGGACAAATATCCTTATTTCTGAAGCCACTGCCCAGAATGTGAAAAACATTGAACTGCGCACGATTGGAACAACCACAGTGCGTGGTCTAAATGGCCGGGTTCGTCTTTATGTTCCAAAAACGTAACTTGTTCTTTGTCGTTGGATACATTAAGACATATGTAATGATAAAAACAGGGGGCGCGAAATAGATTTATGAATCCCGGATTAAAAAGATTTTTAGGTTTATTTGTGGGGGCTTTGCGCGATTTGGCACCCATTATTCTGGTTATTGCCTTTTTCCAAATTATCGTTCTACAGCAACCCTTTCCAAATCTGGATAAAGTTATTCCGGGTCTGTTATTTGTTGTTTTGGGTCTGGCCCTTTTTATTCAGGGACTTGAGATGGGGTTGTTCCCCCTTGGTGAATCAATGGCCAATGCGTTTGCACGTAAGGGCAGCTTAATCGCGCTGCTGGCTTTTGCTTTCTGTTTGGGGTTTGGGACAACTGTGGCTGAACCGGCCTTGATCGCTGTCGCGGCAGAAGCCGCCGAGATTGCCGCTAAAGGGGGGCAGATACCTTTAACAACAGAAGCGCAGGCCACGTATGCTTTTGAGCTACGCATGGTTGTGGCCCTATCTGTGGGATGCGCCATTATTCTTGGTGTCTATCGTATCTTAAAAGGCTGGCCCATTCAGTATTTCATTATTGGCGGTTATATTCTTGTTATTGTGATTACAAATTTTGCCCCACCGGAAATTGTCGGCATTGCTTATGATAGCGGCGGGGTGACAACCTCGACCGTGACGGTGCCCTTGGTAACAGCACTTGGTGTTGGGCTGGCTTCCACCATTAAGGGGCGCAATCCCATGATTGATGGGTTTGGCTTGATTGCTTTCGCCAGCCTCACGCCCATGATCTTTGTCCTTTTGTTCGGGATGATTATGTGATGCTGGATTGGATTATAAATATTGCTCATGCTGCTATCTCGACCGGGCGGGATGTGTTGCCGATCCTTGCTATTTTGCTGGGCTTTCAGTTTCTGGTCATTCGTAAAAAAGTCCCGAATTTTAAAAAAATCATTATTGGTTTTGTCTATGTACTGCTTGGTTTGACCTTGTTCCTTGTCGGATTGGAACAAGCGTTGTTCCCACTGGGCGAAACAATGGCAACCCAATTATCAGATCCCGATTTTCTGGGGGCAAAAGGCCAGCCTGAAACCTTGCAATGGCATGATTATTACTGGGTTTATATTTTTGCCGCCGCCATTGGTTTTTCGACAACCGTTGCGGAACCGTCGTTAATTGCCGTTGCGATTAAGGCGGAGGAAATTTCAGGGGGCAGTATCAGCGCATGGGGGTTACGTGCCGCTGTGGCAATCGGGGTTGCGATTGGGGTTTCGCTGGGGGCCTATCGTATCGTTTCGGGGACTCCCCTGCCCATCTATATTATGGTTGGATATATAATCGTCATTCTCCAGACATTTTTTGCTGCCAAAACAATTATTCCTCTGGCCTATGACAGCGGGGGGTAACAACCTCGACTGTGACGGTCCCCGTGGTTGCCGCCCTTGGTCTTGGGTTGGCTTCGACTGTACCGGGGCGAAGTCCGTTGCTGGACGGTTTTGGTTTAATTGCGTTTGCGAGTGTTTTTCCAATTATGTCCGTTTTGGCCTATGCATTGATTGCCGAAAAAGTGGCAAAGCGTGCGAAGACCAAAAAGGTCGCGTCTTCATCAGGGAGTGAAGCATGAATTTAAAACTTATTGTTGCGATGGTGGCCGATGAGATCACAAACACCGTGATTGATGCGGCCCGTGAAGCGGGTGCGACAGGTGCCACAACCATCAGTTCTGTGCGCGGCGAAGGCCTGACACCGGAAAAAGGATTTATGGGATTGGAGTTAACCGCCCAGCGTGACGTTATCCTGTTTTTAGTTGCCGGGACACAAGCGCGTAAAATTCTGGAAGCCATTTGTACTGCCGGTAAATTTGATGAGGAACCGGGAACAGGACTGGCTTTTCAGATTGATCTTGAAGATGCAGTCGGATTGAAGACCCAATTGCCTAAAATCATGGAAGAAATTGCAGGTGAAGTATGACTGAGAAAAGTTATGTCAGCGTAAGCGATATTATGACCCCGAATGTCAAAACAATCGGGCGCGTTGCAACCATTGCCGAAGCCATTGATATCATCAGGGATGAAGGGGTTAGCTCCCTGATTGTGGAACGCCATGACGAAAGTGATGAGTTCGGCATGTTGACCATTCGCGATATTGCCCGTGAAGTTGTGGCAACGGATCGCCCTGCGATGCGCACCAGTGTCTATGAGATTATGACCAAGCCGGTTTTGACCGTTGCATCGGAAATGAATATCAAATACGCGGTGCGCCTGTTGGTGCGATATGCGGTGTCACGTGCAGTTGTTGTTGATCACGAACGCAATCCGATCGGGATTATCACGTTACGCGATATGGTACTGGGTTATAAGGAAGATTGATAAACTTATCACTGATGGACCTGAATAGAAAAAGGCGGTTTTTCTTTGAAAGCCGCCTTTTGTTTATCTGATCTTATTGTGTGATGAGATTACCGTTTTCCAGTTTTACAATCCGGTCCATGCGTTGCGCCAAGGTCGGGTTATGTGTTGCAATCAGCGCGGCGAGGCCTTCTTTGCGTACTTCATCCAGCAACAGGTTAAACACATGATCAGATGTTGCCGGGTCAAGGTTTCCCGTCGGTTCATCTGCTAATAAAAGCTTCGGCTTGTTGGCAAGGGCACGCGCAATCGCAATACGTTGTTGTTCCCCACCCGATAGTTCAGCAGGGCGGTGTTGCCCTCTTTTGGCCAAGGAAACCGCTTCCAGCAGTTCTTGTGCGCGGATTTGCGCTTCTTGCTTCGTTTTGCCATTGATCATTTGCGGAATAACAATATTTTCCTGAGCCGAAAATTCGGGCAGCAGGTGATGGTATTGATAGACAAACCCCAAATGATTGCGGCGAAGTCGGGTTTTTTCACGATCGCTCAGTTTTGTAGTTTCCACACCATCAATCAAAATTTCGCCACTGTCCGGGCGTTCCAGCAAGCCTGCGGTTTGCAGCAAGGTGGATTTCCCGGCCCCGCTTGGACCAACCAAAGCCACAATTTCACCGGGATGGATCGTAAGGCTGGCTTCTTTCAGGATATCCAGCCGATCATGGCCTTGTAAAAAGCTACGATTGAGGCGTTGAAGTTCGAGAACAGCCTTATTCATAACGCAATGCCTCCACCGGGTCGAGACGGGCGGCCCGCCACGATGGGTAAAGAGTTGCCAGGAAAGACAGGCCCAATCCCATTGCGACAACCAGACTGACTTCGCCATAATCAACAATTGCGGGTAGTTTGGACAGGAAATAGATTTCAGCCGCAAACAGGTCATTACCGCTTAGGGTTTCAATCCAACGCCGGATGGTTTCGATGTTTTCGGCAAAGGCGAGGCCCAAAATAAAACCAAGGATTGTGCCAAAGACACCAACACTTGCCCCGGCAATCAGGAAAATACGCATAATGCTGCCCCGACTTGCCCCCATTGTACGCAGGATGGCGATATCCTTGCCTTTATCTTTAACCAGCATAATCAGACCGGAAATAATATTGAAGGCCGCAACAATAATAATCAGGGTCAAGATCATGAACATGACGTTGCGTTCAACCTGCAACGCATTGAAGAAGCTGGAATTTGTACGCTTCCAATCAATTGGATTGACACCGAAACGACCCAGTTCTGTCATGATATTATAGGTGACCTGATCCGTACTGTCGGCATTGGGGGCCATGACCTCAAGGTAATTAACACCTTTCATGCGGAAATAATTTTGCGCAGCGTTTAAGGGCATAAAGATAAAGCTGCTGTCATATTCATACATGCCGACATCGAACGTTGCGGCAATTGTAAAACTGCGCATGCGCGGCACGGTTCCAAAGGCGGTTATATTGCCTTTAGGGGAAATCAGGGTGATTTTGTCACCGACCCATAATCCTAATTTTTGGGCTAATCTCGCCCCGACAATAACGCCTTGATCCTGATTGAAAAGGTCCATCGACCCGGCCTTGAGGCTATCAAACAGGAGTTTGCGTTTCTTGAAATCGTCACCGGTTAATCCGCGAACCATTGCACCGCTGGATGCGCCCTGCCCGGTTGCCATGACCTGCCCTTCGATAGTTGGCGTTACGCTGACGACACCATCGATTTGAGAAAGTCGCTCACTAAGTGACGTGTAATCCGTTAAGTCACGCGTCTGTCCATAGACATTGATATGACCGTTGATGCCGAGGATACGGCTCAGTAATTCTTCGCGAAATCCATTCATAACGGACATGACGATAATCAGGGTTGCAACCCCCAAGGCAATACCCAACAGGGAAAACCATGCGATGACGGAAACGAAACCTTCGCGTCGTCGCGCCCTGAGATAGCGCGCCGCCATCATCCATTCAAATGCTTTGAACATACGGTTTTCCCTGTGTGTATTTTATCGGCTGTCGTGATATGTGCTTAGGCAGAAAATTTCGCAACCAGTTGATCAATTGCGATTTCTTCTTTTTCGCCGGATTTGCGGTTTTTAACTTCCGCAACACCGTTTTTCAAACCACGTGGACCGATGACAACCTGCCACGGCAAACCGATCAAATCCATATTGTTGAACTTGGCACCGGCCCGTTCGTTTGTATCATCCAGCAAAGTTTCCACACCAGCGGCATTCAAATCAGAATACAGTTTTGCACATGTTTTATCGCAATCGGCATCACCGGATTTCAGGTTGATCAGACCAACGCTAAAGGGGGCAACACTTTCGGGCCAGATAATACCGCCGTCATCGTGGCTGGCTTCGATAATCGCCCCGATCAGGCGGGAAACCCCAATGCCGTAAGACCCCATTTGCAAGTCAATCTCATTGCCGTCTTTATCGGTAACGGTGGCGCCCATCGGTTTGGAATATTTAGTCCCGAAGTGGAAAATATGACCGACTTCGATCCCACGCGCGGCCAACAGTTTGTCGCCAAGTTCAGCTTCGGCGCTTTCTTCGTGTTTTTCATCGGTTGCGGCGTACAGGGACGTCCATTTATCGACAATCGGCTGCAAATCACCATTGTAATCGATATCTTCGCCCGGAATATCAAATTCCAGAACATCTTTATGAACGAAAACGCCGGACTCACCTGTTTCAGCCAAAACAAGGAATTCGTGGGACAAGTCACCACCGATCGGGCCTGTATCTGCACGCATGGGAATAGCCTTGATCCCAAGGCGGTCAAACGTACGCAGGTAAGCGACAAACATTTTATTATAGGCGCGTTTGGAGGATTCATAATCCATGTCGAAAGAATATGAATCTTTCATCAAAAACTCGCGACCGCGCATAATCCCAAAGCGCGGGCGAACCTCGTCGCGGAACTTCCACTGAATATGATAAAGCATTTTGGGCATGTCTTTGTAACTTTGACATTCCATCTTTACGATATCGGTGATTTGTTCTTCGTTTGTCGGCCCATACAACATATCGCGGTCATGGCGATCCTTGATGCGGAGCATTTCTTTGCCGTAATCGTCATAACGGCCACTGCGTTGCCAAAGCTCAGCCGGTTGAATGGTCGGCATCAGAACTTCCTGACAACCGGCCCGATCCTGTTCTTCACGAACGATCTGTTCGATTTTGCGCAAGACGCGCAGTCCCATCGGCAGCCATGAATAAATACCGGCAGAAGACTGGCGGATCATACCGGCGCGCAACATCAAACGGTGCGAAACGATTTGGGCTTCGGAAGGGTTTTCTTTTAGTGTAGGCAGAAAATATTGCGAAAGGCGCATAGTCGTCCTCAAAACAGGTTAATTTATGTTGGACTGACTTTAGTTAATGCACCGCACAAACGCAACGAAATCGTTATTCTTTTTGTCCATATTGCGCCAAACAGGCATCCAGAACAGCTTGATTTTCGTCTTTATAGAGTTTTTTGCCGTTCCAATAGACATCCCGGCCCTTTATTTTGACCTCCCCCAATTTGGCTTTCCCCTGAAACCCGGGGCCAAAATTATATTTTTCGGCCAGATCGATTCCGAGATCAAAGGTAATTTCTTCGGGCAGGTCCAGTTTGCTGTCTTCATGGACATCAGCCCCGACAACCTTGTTGCCATGCGCATCGACCCCGGGCACATAATCTGCCCCATTGACGGTATTCATGCGAATGAGTTTCATACATTCTTTTTGCGTAATGCTGAGCGCACTTTCCACATCCTGTGCCATCACCGGACCGGAGATCAAGAGAAGAGTAAAGAAAAACAGGCGCATGAAACTTTCCTTTCAATGAAGGGCATAAAACCCCAAGTAAGAAAAAAGTAATGTTCTACAGTATATAGTCATTCCTGATTTTTTAGGGAGGAAAAGATGACAAAATTACTCGTATCGAAAGACAATCCCAACGGTCATACCTTGGAAGCGGTTTTTCGCATGATCCGTGGTGATATTTTAAAACGCTGCAATGACATGCAAGATGATCATAACCCCGAAATTCAGGAAGTTATGGCAAACAACATGTATATTTTGGGCCTAATGGAACAAATTATCGCCCATGCCGAGGCCTCTTCTGCAGTGATGCAGCGCATTTATGGGAAAAATCAGGGGTGATTATGCCTCATAAACCATCGGATCAACCTGCATCCAGGGTGGGTTGATTTTTGCAATCTCGTCATAGACCGGGCAATCTGTGCGATGGGTGCCCGGCAGGTAGCCGATACTCATTAGAAATTCGCCAGTGATTTCGCCACCGGTAAACTTAAAGGTCTTTTTAAACAGTTTGACCCAATCGGACTTTGGCTTTGGGTGCTGTTTGGCAATCCAGTTGGCGAAACTGCCGTATTCTGCCTGTAATGTTTGAATACGGCGCGCATTTTCAATAATGGCATTGATTTTTAATTTGTTGCGGATAATCCCCGCATCATCAAGTAAACGGGTAATATCGTCATCTCCGTAAGCCGCAACGATATCCAGATTGAAACCATCAAACGCTTTGATGAAATTATCTTTTTTCTTCAGGATTGTGAGCCATGATAATCCGGCTTGCATGATTTCAAGGCAGAGCCGTTCAAACAGCTTGTTGTCATCATCAATAGGAAAACCGTATTCGTTTTCATGGTAGGGGCCGTGAAATTCGTGTCCCGGTGCAACGTCACAATACCAGTTCATTGTTTAATCCCGATCCAGTCCATTAAAATCGCCCCATAAATAATGGCGAGTGTGGCAGCAGCCATCATGGCTGATTGGGTGATGATACAGCCCTGACACGGGCGCATATCTTCAGCAAGATCGCTTTGCAGATATTTCTGATCGGCACGCATTTTGACGCCGAAATAGAACAGCCACCATAAGACGAGGTAGGCAACCAGCAGGATGGCTTCTGTTTGACCGAAAGTCATTGCATTCCCCTTAAGGAAAAGCCCCTGCTCTCACAGGGGCACCTTTGTCTTAGGCTTGTTCCAGTTCAACCAAAGCCCCGTTGAAATCTTTGGGGTGGAGGAACAGAACCGGGTTGCCGTGGGCACCGATTTTCGGCTCCCCATTGCCCAGAACGCGTGCGCCTGCTGCTTTCAGCTTGTCGCGTGCAGCGATGATATCGTCGACTTCATAACAGATATGATGGATGCCACCAGCCGGGTTTTTATCCAAAAAACCTTGGATCGGGGAATTTTCACCCAACGGGTACAGCAATTCGACCTTTGTGTTGGGAAGTTCCACAAAAACAACAGTGACACCGTGGTCGGGTTCGTCCTGCGGCGGGTTGACCTTTGCCCCCAATGTCTGGGAATAGGTTTTGGCAGCAGCTTCCAAATCAGGAACGGCGATTGCAATGTGATTAAGACGACCAATCATGTTTCTTGAACTCCTTCTATTTATTTTATTCTCATAAGGTGAATATGGGTGATAGCACGTTTTGCGAAAATGTTTCTAAACCAGCGGCGCACGTTCAGGCGCAAGGCTTCTTCCAAAACCACGTCGTCTGTGCGGTCACGCTTGGGCATACTTTCAACAGTATTATAGATAATATCGAACAAGGCATCCCATAGATCATCATCCCCATCGGGATCAAGTAAGCCTTCAGTGGTGACAATGGGCTCGCTCAGGATATGTCCGTCTTTGTTTACGGCAATCGAGACAACGGCAGAACCATTGAATAAGGCGCGTTTGCGGCTTTGGACGACTTCGGATTTCATCGGGACAGCGCGGCGACCCTCCCATGCCAAACGTCCGGTTTCAACTTCATCAATAATGCAGGGCATTTCTTTTTCAAGTTTAACCACATGGCCATTTTCAATGACGAAGGCTTTTTGCACACCGCATTCCTCTGCCAACGCCGCATGGGCTTGCAGGTGACGGAATTCACCATGAACCGGGACAGCATATTGCGGACGGACACGGCGGAAAAGTTCGCGCAGTTCATCACGTGCCGGGTGACCGGATACATGAACGAAATGATCATGCGAGGTGACGATTTCAATACCTTTGCGGGCCAATTCGTTTTGGATGCGATAGATGGATTTTTCGTTGCCCGGAATGGTGCGGGAGGAAAAAATCACCACATCGCCATCCCCAAGCGAGATGTTTTTATGTTGACCACTGGCAATACGGGCAAGGGCTGCGCGTGGTTCGCCTTGGGATCCGGTACAGATAATCAGTAATTCATTATCAGGTATATGATGGGCTTCGTCTTCCGGTAAAAAATCGGGGGTATCGAGCATATATCCGTTGGCATGTGCGGCATCCATCATGCGCCCAAAGGAGCGACCGGACACAACGATTTGACGCCCGCATTCCTTGGCGGCAACGGCAATGGTGTGCAGACGTGCAAGGTTGGAGGCAAAACAGGTGACGCAGACTTTACCTTCGTAACGGCTGATCAGTTCTATCAGGCTGGGTTCAAGGTCTTCTTCCGATCCGGTCTTGCCTTCGCTGAAGACATTCGTTGAATCGCAAATCATTGCCAGAACGCCTTCTTTGCCCAAGCGGTCAAGCGCGTCTGTATCTGTTGTACGCCCGACAACAGGGCCGTCATCCAGTTTCCAGTCCCCGGTGTGAACGATGGTGCCTTTTGGTGTGCGTATAGCAAGGGCGTTGGGTTCCAGAATAGAATGGGTAAAGGTGATGAATTCCACATCAAAGGGGCCGAGTTGGAAACGACCGCCCAAGGGAATTTCCTTGACGATATCAAGATGACCGAACCCGGCTTCTTTTAGTTTTTCACGGGCAATATGGGCGGTGAACGGTGTGCAATAGACCGGACACTGAACGCGGTCCCATATATAGGCAAGTGCGCCGACATGATCTTCATGCGCGTGGGTGATGACCATCCCTTTCAGGCGGTCGCGGCGCTGTTCAATAAAGGTTGGATCGGGGAGGATAACATCAACCCCCGGTGCCATATCGTCACCGAATGTAATGCCGAAATCGACGATGATCCAGTCTTCCTGTTCCGGCTTTCCATAGCCATAGAGGTTGAGGTTCATACCGATTTCCCCTGCCCCGCCTAGCGGAACGAAGATAAGCTCTTCTTTATTCTTCATACGTTTTGATTTCTTTTGTAAATGGCAAGCAAACCACGCAGGGTCAGGTCGGTGTCGTTATGTTGAATAACATCAGTAGATTCTGCAAACAGGGCTGCCAGACCACCTGTTGCAATAACGGTCATGTCTGAGCCGAATTCTTCTTTCATACGCTGGGTCAATCCTTCGATCATGCCGATATATCCCCAGAAGATACCTGATTGCATCGCTGTTGTCGTGCCTTTCCCGATTGCTTTGTCCGGTTTTCCAATGGCGACACGCGGTAATTTTGCGGCTGCCATGTGCAAGGCTTCCAGCGAAAGGTTAATCCCGGGGGCAATTGCGCCTCCACAATAATTACCATCTTTATCGACAACATCAAAGGTGGTTGCCGTTCCAAAGTCGATCACAATCATCGGGCCGCTAAACATTTCATGGGCGGCAATCGCGTTGACGAGACGGTCTGCCCCGACTTCTTCGGGACGGTCCAAAAAGACTTTGATGCCCAGATCGACGTTTTCGTCACCAACGATTAACGGGTCGACTTTGAAGTATTTTCGGCAAAGTGTTTTTAAATTAAACAACATAGCCGGGACAACCGTTGCAATGATTGCATTTGTAATATCGACAGGTTTGATGTCTTCAAAGCTCATAAGCTGAGACAGCCAAACGGCATATTCATCGGCGGTACGGTTCGGGTTGGTGGAACTGCGCCATTCCCCGAGCACTTTGCCCTCTTTATCAAAAACGGCAAAGACCGTATTGGTGTTTCCTGAATCGATTGCCAGTAACATGGACTGAAACCTTTATTATTTTCTCATTTAAAAAAGACATCGCCAGCTGTGATATGGCGTTGTCCTTCTGTGGTTCGTAAGACAAGCGCCCCATCGTGGTCAAGGCTTTCAAAGATTCCGCTAATACACTCAGTGCTTAAATTGACGATTATTTCTTCGCCAACCCCTTTTGCACGATCCAGCCATGCATTGCGAATAGCCTGAAACCCCAATGTTTCCCAGCGTTCCCACCAGACCTGGAAATGTCGAAGCAGGATTTCAAGCATTTCAGGGGCTTTGATCACCTGATCGCGGTATGCGTTGATATATCCGCTTGGATAAGGTGTATCAGCGGGAGAATGCGCGAGATTTATTCCGATTCCAATAATAAGCCAATCCGGTTCAATCGATTTAGGTTGTGCCTGTGTTTCCAGTAAAATACCGGAGACTTTATAGCCGTCGATCAACACATCATTGGGCCATTTACAGGCAACATCACAATCAAAACCTTGAACAGCTTCCTGGATGGCATCGTGAATAGCCAATGCACTGACAAAACTTGATTTGGATGCTTCTGCAATGGGGACGCGCGGTTTCATCAAGATCGAACAAAACAGATTTCCCGATTGCGAAACCCATGTGCGACCACGCCGTCCCCTGCCCTTGGTTTGTTCCAATGCGCAAACAACACTATAGGCATCAGCCCCATTTATAGCGCGGCGGCGTAGTTCATCATTGGTGCTGTCCAGAGACTCAAAAGCCGCCAGCGTAAACGCTGACGGCTTTTTGAGTTCGAAAAAGTTCGACGTCTTCATTATCCGGCAAACAGGCTAGCTGCGGCAGCCGCCGCACCGTCTGTAATCAGGGACGGATAGATGAAGAAGGCCAGAATTACGATTGCAGCCGCAGCAACAACCATATTGATCTCCGTACCAACCTTGCGGTCCAATGCTTCTTCCGTATCATCGAAATACATGATTTTAATGAGACGGATATAGTAGAAACAACCGACAACGGAAGTCAAGACACCCAAAACGGCCAGCGTAACCAACCCTGCTTCCAAGGCAGCTAGGAAGACATAGAGCTTACCGAAGAAACCGGCAAGCGGCGGAATACCAGCCATTGAGAACATAAAGATCGCCAAAGCAGCGGCCATCAAAGGATTGGATTTGGACAAACCAGCCAAATCGCTGATGTTTTCAACGTTTTGACCATTGCGTTTCATAGCCAAAATGCAGCCGAATGTGCCCAACGTCATAATCACATAAATGGTCAGATAGACCAGCATGCTTTCAATACCGCTTTGCTGTGTTTCTGCACCACTGGCAACCGAACCGGCGACCGCCAGACCGATCAACATATAACCCACGTTACCGATGGATGAATAAGCCATCAGACGTTTGATATTTGTTTGTGCAACAGCGGCAAATGCGCCCAACGCCATAGAAGCAACGGAAACAAAAATAATGATTTGTTGCCATTGCCCAGCCAGTTCGCCAAACGCACCAACCATCACAGAGATAAACAGCGAAAGGGCAGCAACTTTTGGTGCAGCCGCAAAAAAGGCCGTAACCGGTGTCGGGGCACCTTCGTAAACGTCCGGTGTCCACATATGGAACGGTACGGCGGAAACTTTAAATGCCAGACCGACCATGACAAAGACGATACCGAAGATCAAGCCCGTGCTGGGGCCATGTACGCCATGTTGATTTGCAAAGATGTCCGCCATAACTTCAAAGTTTGTTGTACCGGCAAAGCCATAAACAAGGCTGGACCCGTAAAGCAACATACCGGAAGCCAAAGCGCCAAGGACGAAGTATTTCAAGCCCGACTCTGTGGAACGCAGGTCATTGCGCATAATGGAAGCCATTACATACAGAGACAGGGATTGCAGTTCCAGCCCCATATAAAGGGCAATCAGGTCGTTGGCAGAAACCATCATCATCATACCCAAAGTCGCGAGAATTGCGAGGATCGGATATTCAAAGCGGCTGACGTTCACGCGATCAAAGAAATCGCGTGACATCAACAATGTCAGGGCACTGGCACCAAGGATCAGCACCTTGGCAAAGGCGCTGAAAGTCCCGGTTATAAACAGACCGTTAAACGTTGTCCCTGCTTGCGTGCTGAAAGTCGTCACCAACAACAACGCCAGTATCATGGCGCCTGTTGCAAGGTAAGAAACCGTACGGGTAACCGTTTTGGCTTCGGCCTTCATAAAGACGCCCACCATCAAGAGGGCCATAGCAACGGCTGCCATGAAGATTTCCGGCAAGGCCGGGGTGAGATTTGGAAGCTCACTCATGGATGCCTACTCCTATTGGGTGGCCACTTGAACGCCTGCAGCGTCCAAAGCAGCGTGGTAGTTGTTGACGAGGTTTTCGACAGATGCATGCATCACATCCAGAAACGGCTGCGGGTAAACCCCCGCATAAATCGTCAGGATGATTAACGGTGCGAAAACCAGAACTTCGCGGCGGTTCATATCCAAAATAGCCTTGAGGCTTTCTTTGGTCAGTGTCCCGAAAACGATGCGGCGATAGAGGTACAGCGAGTAAGCCGCACCAAGGATAGCACCGGTTGCAGCCAAGGCGGCAACCCATTGATCAACTTGGAAAACACCGACCAGAACCAGAACCTCGCCGACGAAACCGGATGTGCCCGGCAGGCCGACAGAGGCCATCATAAACAGCATGAAAATCAATGCATATTTCGGCATGCGATCAACCAGACCGCCATAAGCAGAAATTTCACGGGTGTGAATACGGTCGTAGATGACGCCGACGATCAAGAAGAGCGCGGCAGAAACGATACCGTGTGACAGCATGGTAAAGATACCGCCTTCAACACCCTGTACCGTGCCTGTGAAAGAACCGATGGTGACAAAACCCATGTGGGCGATAGAGGAATAAGCGATTAGCTTTTTCATATCTTCCTGCACCAGGGCAACCAGCGAGGTATAGATCACGGCAATGATAGACAAAGTGTAAATCAACGGTGTGAAGTCTGCACTGGCCAACGGCATCATCGGGATGGAGAAACGCAGGAAGCCGTAACCACCCATTTTCAACAGCACACCAGCCAGAATAACGGAACCGGCTGTTGGGGCTTGTACGTGTGCATCCGGCAACCATGTATGAACCGGCCACATTGGGACTTTCACCGCGAAAGATGCGAAGAAAGCCAGCCAGATCCATGTTTGCATTTGTGCCGGGAAGTTATAAGCCATCAATGTCGGGATGTCGAAAGAGCCGGCTTCCCAATACATCGCCATCATGGCAACCAGCATCAAAACGGATCCCAACAAGGTGTAGAGGAACAGTTTAAATGCCGCATAGATACGGTTCTGACCGCCCCAAACACCGATGATGATAAACATCGGGATCAGGACACCTTCGAAGAAGATGTAGAACAGCATCATATCCAAGGCACAGAACATACCGATCATCATCGTCTCAAGAATGAGGAAGGAGATCATATATTCTTTGGCGCGTTTGGTAACAGCTTCCCAAGCTGACAGGATACAAATCGGTGTCAGCAAAGTGGAAAGCAGCACAAACAGCATGGAAATACCATCGATACCCATGTGATAGTTCACACCGACACCCGGCAGCCATTCGGCTTTTTCAACGAACTGGAAATCCGCCGTTGAATTGTCGAAACCTGTCCAGATCCCCAAAGAGATCAGGAACGTTGCGACTGTGGTCAGAAGCGCAATTTGTTTTGCGCTTTTGCTATCATCTTTTACATCGCCGCGAACCAGTAACAGGATCAGCGCGACACCTACGAGAGGCAGAAAGGTGATAACACTGAGAAGAGGAATATTGCTCATCTTACTTTCAGCCCTTCGTAAACAGATACCAGGTGATCAGGATAGCGACACCTGCCAGCATGACAAATGCATAGTGGTAGAGGTAGCCGGTTTGCAGTCGGGATGCCTTACCGGCAATCGCCTTTGTCGCACGGGCAAAGCCGTTGGGACCGACACCGTCGATAAGTTCTTCATCACCGCCCTTCCAGAAGCCGCGACCCAGATAAAAGGCCGGACGGACAAACAGGAAGTCGTACAATTCATCCCAGTACCATTTGTTGAGCAGGAACCTGTACAGGCCGGAGAACGTACTGGCCAGTTTTCCCGGAAGACCCGGTGCAGCCAGATACAGGACATAAGCCAGACTGATACCGATCACACCGACAACCAGCGGCAGGTATTTAACCCACGCAGCCACATGGTGCGCATTTTCAAGACCCGGGTGAGACGGCAAGATCAAGATGGCGTTGTTCCAAAACTCGGTCGCATTGTGACCAACAAAGTTTTCGTACCCCAACCAACCGGCAAACAAGGCACCGGCTGCCAGCGGGATCAACGGCAGGATCATAATTTTCGGGCTTTCATGAACGTGGGCCAAGACGACCTCGTCTGCACGGGATTTGCCGTGGAAGGTCATAAAGAGCAGACGCCAGGAATAGAAAGCCGTCATAAAGGCCGCGCCAATCCCCATCCAGTAAGCGAAAACGCCAACGGAAGTGTGAGAGGCATAAGCCGCTTCGAGCACGATATCTTTGGAGAAGTAACCGGCAAAGGGCGGAATACCAGCCAAAGCAAGGTTACCGATCCACATCAATGCGTAAGTCACCGGGATCATTTTCCAGATACCGCCCATTTTACGCATATCCTGTTCGTCGGACATGGCGTGAATGACAGAACCTGCACCCAGGAACAACAGCGCCTTGAAGAAGCCGTGCGTCATCAAGTGGAACACACCAGCAGAGTAAGCAGAAACACCACAGGCGAAGAACATGTAACCCAACTGCGAACAGGTGGAATAGGCAATCACGCGTTTGATGTCGTTCTGTACGCAACCGATTGTCGCAGCGAAGAACGCGGTTGAAGCCCCAACGATGGTTACCACGTTCAGCGCTGTGTCTGAATATTCAAACATCGGCGACAGACGCGCGACCATGAAGACACCGGCCGTAACCATTGTTGCCGCGTGGATCAAGGCAGACACAGGTGTCGGACCTTCCATCGCATCGGGCAGCCATGTATGCAGGCCTAGCTGGGCTGATTTACCCATAGCACCGACGAACAACAGCAGACAGATGATTGTCATGGCGTGCCATTCGGTACCAAACAAGGTGATAACCGTATCGGCATGTTCAGGAACAGCTGTAAAGATTGTGTCGAAATCGGCAGAACCGAACAACAGGAAGGTTGCAAAAATACCCAAAGAGAAACCAAAGTCACCCACACGGTTGACGAGGAAAGCTTTCATCGCCGCCGCGTTTGCAGACGGTTTGTGATACCAGAAACCAATCAACAGGTAAGAGGCCAGACCTACACCTTCCCAACCGAAGAACAGTTGCAGCAGGTTGTCGGCTGTGATCAGCATCAGCATGCAGAAGGTAAAGAGGGACAGATACCCCATGAAACGCGGGATGTTCGGGTCATGCGACATATAGCCGCAAGAATAAACATGCACCATAGAGGAGACACCGGTGACAACGATCATCATAACAGCTGTCAGCGTATCGAAACGCAGAGCCCATGAAACGTCGAATGTACCGGATTGAATCCATGTGAAAAGATGAACCGTCTTCGCGTTACCGTGAAGGCCAACGTCGAAGAAGATCGCAATAGACAGTGCGGCAGAGATCAACATACCTGAACAGGTCACGATCTGCGCCAAACGGTCATTTGCTTTTCGCTTTTTCTCGTCTTCCGGCGTAAAGAGCGCAAGCGTGCCTGCGATCAAGAAGCCGACGAGAGGCAGGAAAATAGCTGCAGTATACATACCCTAGCCCTACCCTTTCATCGCGTTGATATCTTCGACCGCGATAGAACCACGGTTACGGAAGAAGACTACAAGGATCGCCAGACCAATCGCAGCTTCGGCAGCAGCAACAGTCAGAACGAAAATCGAGAAGACCTGCCCAACCAGATCCCCAAGGAATGAGGAGAAGGAAACCAGGTTGATGTTCACGGCCAAGAGGATCAATTCCACGGACATGAGGATAACAATCATATTCTTCCGGTTCAGGAAGATACCAAGTACCCCAAGTGTGAAAAGGATAGCTGCAAGGCTGAGATAATGTGCGAGACCAATTTCAAACATTATACACCCTTTCCAGTTTCGACCTTTTTGAACTCGGCCACATCAGCAACATTAACGTTCACCTGATCGGCAATAACCTGACGGCGAACGCCTGCGCGTTTGCGGTGTGTCAGAACGATTGCGCCGATCATCCCAACCAGCAGGATCAAACCGGCAGATTGGAAGAGATAGACATAGTCCGTATAAATGATCGCACCCAACGCATGTGTGTTGGTCATGGTTTCAATTGCCGGTATGGGGGCTGCTGCCGCCTTTGCAGCTTCGGGCGCAAAATGCCAACCCCCGGCAACAACGGCAATTTCAGCCAGCAGAATAATACCGATCGTTGCCCCCAACGGCATGTATTGCAAGAAGCCTTGGCGCAGTTCCACGAAGTTGATGTCGAGCATCATAACCACAAAGAGGAACAACACCGTGACCGCGCCGCAATAAACGACAACCAGCAACATGGCGAGGAATTCAGCGCCCAAGAGGACGAACAGGCCGGCCACATTGAAAAAGGCGAGAACGAGGAACAAAACCGAGTGAACCGGGTTTTTCGCAGTGATAACCATGACGGCACTTGCCACGGTCATCGCCGCGAAAAGATAGAAAGCGAGCGCTTGTACTACCATGCGACCCCCTGGCCGGTTTTCCGGCTATTCAGGATATTTACAAATAAAATCATATTTCTTTTCCCAACCCCCTTCTTAGCGATACGGCGCATCAAGGGAGATGCGGGCTGCAAGTTCAGTTTCCCAACGCTCACCGTTCAAAAGAAGCTTCTGTTTGTTATACATCAGTTCTTCACGTGTTTCGGTGGCGAATTCGAAGTTCGGACCTTCGACAATGGCATCTACGGGACAGGCTTCTTCACAGTAACCACAGTAGATACATTTTGTCATGTCGATGTCGTAACGCGTGGTGCGACGAGAGCCATCGTCACGCGGTTCAACTTCGATGGTGATGGCTTGTGCCGGGCAAATCGCTTCACACAATTTACAGGCAATACAGCGTTCTTCACCATTCGGGTAACGACGAAGGGCGTGTTCCCCGCGAAAACGCGGTGATAACGGACCTTTTTCAAACGGATAGTTCAGCGTCACTTTCTGCTTAAACATATAGCGAAAAGTGATCCACAGACCTTCGAGCAGTTCTTTCATGAAGAACGCGCGAGCTGTACGAGACATTAAACTCATCTTTCAGTTCTCCTTACTGCATACCCGGTGCGAAACCGCCATAGAAGGCAACGCCGGCATAAAAGATGACACCGATCAACGAAGTCGGGAGGAAGACTTTCCAGCCCAGACGCATCAGTTGGTCGTAACGATAACGCGGATAAGCCGCACGAACCCAGATGAAGATAAACAGCAAGAAGCAGACCTTCAGGATCAACCAGATCGGACCGGGGATGAAATCCATCCCGAACGGTGCCAACCAACCGCCCATGAACAGAACAGCAGTGAACCCGGCCATCATAATCATGTTGGCGTATTCACCCAGGAAAAACAGGGCAAATGCCATCCCGCCGTATTCAACGTTATACCCACCGACCAGTTCGGCTTCCGCTTCAGGAAGGTCAAACGGGTGACGGTTGGTTTCCGCCAGAACGGAGATAAAGAAGATAACAGCCATCGGCAGCAGCGGGAACATGTACCACATGCCTCGTTGTGCTTCGACAATGTCATTCAGGTTCAAAGAACCGGTGAAGACCAACACGGTGATGATAATGAAGCCCATAGAGACTTCGTAAGAGACCATCTGCGCAGCTGAACGAAGCGAACCGAGGAAGGCGTATTTGGAGTTAGAAGCCCAACCCGCCATGAGGATGCCGTAGACACCCAGACCGGAAACCGCAAACAGGTAAAGGACACCCACGTTGATATTTGACAGGACCAAAGTATCGCTGAACGGAATAACCGCCCAGGCAATCAGGGCCAAAATCAAGGTCAACATCGGTGCGATGATGAAGACGCCACGGCTGGCGCCGGTCGGAATAACGATTTCCTTAAGGAAAAGTTTCAGACCATCGGCCAGCGGTTGCAGCAAGCCCCACAGGCCGACAACGTTCGGACCGCGACGCAGGTGCATGGAGCCAATGACTTTACGTTCAGCCAATGTCAGGTAAGCAACGCCACCCAACAGCGGAAGAACGATGGCCAGAACCTTAATAACGGTCCAGACCGTCGGCCAAAGATAACCGTCCCAGAACTCAGCCATTTGTACCAGTCCTTTGTTTCGGGTTGATCAGGGCCTCGGTACATTCTGCCATCGTTTTGGAAACGCGGCTGACCGGGTCCGTCATGTAATAGTTATGAATGGGTGAAGTCAGCGGTGTTGCCGCGATATCGCCTTTGACACCGAAGTTTTCCCACTTTGCGGGCTGAACTTCATCCGGGGTTGCAAATGTCGGGCTGACTTCTACCAGCTTGGCGCGAAGCTGTACCAGATTATCAAACGGCAGTTTTTTGCCGATGACTTCGGACAGTGCTCGCAGGATCGTCCAGTCTTCTTTCGCCTCACCCGGTGCAAAGACGGCCTTGTAACCATATTGCATGCGGCCTTCGGTATTGACGTAAGTCCCGTCTTTTTCCGTATAGGCACAACCCGGCAGGATAACGTCTGCGCATTGTGCACCAGCATCCCCGTTGTGACCTTGATAGATGACGAAAGAATTGCCAAGCTTCGTTGTGTCGATTTCATCGGCACCCAGCAGGTAAACGACTTCCGCACCGCCATTGACGATTGCGGCGGTATCCAATCCACCTTCTGCAGGCACAAAGCCCATTTCCAAACCACCAACACGGGCTGCTGCAGTGTGCAGAACGTTAAAGCCGTTCCACTCATCACTGACAAAGCCATATTTATCGGCAATTTCCTTAACCAAGGCGAGGATTGCAGCGCCGTCTTCGCGGGCCAGTGCACCTTGACCAAGGATCAACATCGGCTTGGATGCGTTTTTCAAGGTTTCCGCATACGGGTTGGACCCGTCCAGAATAGCTTGAAGAACGTCTGCTGTGTCACCCAGATAATCTGTTTTGTATGTCAGATCGAAATTCGGGCCAACAACGGCCGGTTTGAAACCGTGATTGATGTAACGTTTGCGAAGGCGTGCATTGATAATCGGTGCTTCCCAACGTGGGTTGGACCCGATAATCAGGCAGGCATCCGCCTCATCAATTCCGGCGATGGTGGTGTTGAACAGATAGCTTGCGCGAACGCTTGCATCCAGTTTCGCACCATCTTGGCGACAATCGATATTTTTAGAACCCAATGATTCGGCCAGAAGTTTCAGCGCGAACATGGCTTCTGCATCAACCATATCACCGGCCAGTGCAGCAAACTTGGATCCATCCAGACCGTTTAATTTGTCCGCGATAACCGCAAAGGCTTCTTCCCATGTCGTGGGCTGAAGCTTACCGTCTTTGCGTACATACGGACGATCAAGGCGTTGTTTGGTCAAACCGTCAATGGCGTAACGGCCTTTATCAGCCAGCCATTCTTCGTTGACGTCCTCGTTCAAGCGCGGCAGAACGCGCAGAACCTCGTTGCTGCGGGCATCCAGTCGGATGTTTGTCCCAACAGCGTCGAACACGTCGATACTTTCGGTTTTCTTCAATTCCCACGGACGGGCGGTGTAAGAGTAAGGCTTGCTGGTCAAGGCCCCAACCGGGCACAGGTCAACAAGGTTACCGGCCAATTCCGTTTCAATTGCTTTTTCTACATACGTTCCGATTTCGGTGTAGTCACCACGGTAGGTGCCGCACATATCGGATGTACCGGCGACTTCCTCGGTGAAACGCACGCAACGTGTGCAGTGAATGCAACGGGTCATAAAGGGACGGATAATCGGACCGAAGTCTTTATCCGGCACCGCACGCTTGGCTTCTGTGTAGCGGCCTTTATCGCCGCCGTAAGCCATCGCCTGATCCTGCAGGTCGCATTCACCGCCCTGATCACAGATCGGACAGTCAAGCGGGTGGTTGATCAACAGGAATTCCATCACACCTTCACGTGCTTTTTTGACACGTTCGTTATCGGTGTTGATGACCATCCCCTCGCCTGCCGGCATCGCGCAGGAGGCAATTAGTTTCGGCGCTTTTTCCATTTCAACCAGGCACATACGACAGTTACCTGCAATGGAGAGACGCTCGTGGTAACAGAAACGCGGAACTTCGATACCGGCTTGTTCACATGCTTGCAGCACGCTCAAACCGTTTTCGACTTCGATTTCGTTACCGTTAATTGTCAGCTTGGGCATTCATTAATCTCCTAAGCTGCTGCGTTCTTTGCTGCCTGATAGGCAGCAATACGAGCTTCCATTTCCGGACGGAAATGCTTGATAAGACCTTGGATCGGCCAGGCAGCGGCATCGCCGAGGGCACAAATCGTGTTGCCTTCAACCTGTCGTGTGACAGCTTCGAGCAAATCAATTTCTTCCACTGTGGCATTGCCAATGACCATGCGGTGCATCATACGCTGCATCCAGCCGGTACCTTCACGACACGGTGTACACTGACCGCAGCTTTCGTGATGATAGAAGTCAGATAAACGGGTAATCGCCTTGATCACGTCAGTGTCTTTCTTCATCACGATGACAGCTGCTGTCCCCAGACCGGAACCATGTTCGCGCAGACCATCGAAATCCATGATTGCGTTATCACATTGTTCCTTGTTCATGACCGGAACGGAGGACCCACCCGGAATAACAGCCATCAGATTGTCCCAACCGCCGATGACGCCACCACAGTGTTTTTCCAGAAGTTCACGCAGGGTAATCCCCATTGCATCTTCAACAACACAGGGGCGTTCAACATGACCGGAAATACCGTAAAGCTTGGTACCGGAGTTGTTGGGGCGACCAATGCCGGCAAACCAGGACGCGCCGCGTCGCAGGATTTCCGGGGCAACCGCGATAGATTCAACGTTGTTTACAGTCGTCGGACAACCATAAAGACCGGAACCTGCCGGGAACGGCGGTTTCAGGCGCGGTTGACCTTTTTTACCTTCCAGGCTTTCGATCAGGGCGGTTTCTTCACCGCAAACGTAAGCACCGGCACCGCGATGTACGTAGAAATCGAAATCCCATCCGTGAACGTTGTTCTTACCGATCAGTTTGTTTTCATAACATTCGTCGATTGCGGCCTGCAAAGCTTCTGCTTCACGGACAAATTCACCACGAATGTAGATATAACAAGCATGTGCCTGCATAGCGAAGGAAGCGATCAAAGCCCCTTCGATCAAAGTGTGCGGATCATTACGCATGATCTCGCGGTCTTTACAGGTACCGGGCTCACCTTCGTCGGCGTTGATCACCAGATAATGCGGGCGATCACCGACTTCTTTCGGCATGAAGCTCCATTTAATACCAGTTGAAAAGCCTGCGCCACCGCGCCCACGAAGACCGGAAGCCTTCATTTCGTCGATGATCCAGTCTTTTCCTTTTTCAAGAATACCTTTTGTGCCGTCCCAGCAACCGCGGGATTGCGCGCCTTTAAGACTTTTGTCTTTCAGGCCATAGATATTCGTGAAAATGCGATCCTTATCACTAAGCATTAAGCATCTCCCGTCAAGCTGGTCGGCTCACCAAGCGGTGCAGCCCCGTTACGACCATTTTGCGGGCCCGGCTTCGGTGTTTTGCCGGAACGCAGATCATTAATGATCCGGGCGGCATCTTCACCTGTCAGGTCTTCGTAATAGTCGTCGTTGATTTGCATCATCGGTGCGTTCGAACAGGCCCCCAGACATTCCACTTCAGCCAGTGTGATCAGGCCATCGACCGATGTTTCACCTGTCTGGATTTCTGCTGTTTCCTGAATGGCCTTGACGATATCGTCAGACCCACGCAGCCAGCATGAAATGTTGGTGCAAACCTGTACATGATGTTTCCCGACAGGTTCTTTGTTGAACATGGTGTAAAAGGTTGCAACCTCATAAACCCGCACCGGTGCCATGCCCAGCATGTCGGCAACGACATCCATTGCGGCAGTCGGCAACCAGCCGTACTGGCGTTGTGCCAGATCCAGCAGCGGCATACAGGCGCTTTGTTGTTTACCTTCCGGATACTTAGCAATGTGTTGCTTGGCAAGTTCCAGATTTTCCGGCGTAAACTCGAAACTGTCCGGTTGTTGAATATTCATATTACTCATCGATCAATCTCACCGAAAACGATATCCAGAGAACCGATGTTAGCCGTAATATCGGCCAGCATGTGCCCTTTGGAAAGGAAATCCATAGCCTGAAGGTGAGCAAACCCCGGTGCGCGAATGTGGCAACGATAAGGTTTGTTGGTTCCATCAGAAACGAGATAAACGGCAAACTCGCCTTTCGGTGCTTCAACCGCGCAGTATGTCTCGCCCGCAGGCACCTTGAAGCCTTCGGTGAACAGTTTGAAGTGGTGGATCAACGCTTCCATAGACGTTTTCATTTCCGCACGTTTGGGCGGTGTGAATTTATTGTCTGTGCATTTGATCGGTTCACCGACACAAGCATCCAGTTTGTCACAGGCTTGCTTGATGATTTTGCAGGTTTCGTACATTTCCAGCATGCGCAGGTAGTAACGGGCAAAACAGTCGTTTTTACCTTTGCCGACCGGAATGTCGAAATCAAATTCTTCATAAGAATCGTAAGGCTGGCTTTTACGCAAGTCCCACGGAACACCACAGCCGCGCAGGTTCGGGCCGGAAAAAGCCCAGTCCTGTGCATCTTCCAGCGAAATCTCGCCGATATCAACCGTACGCTGGCGGAAAATACGGTTTTCCGTCAACAGTGTCTCAATATCTTTAACGACTTGCGGGAAACGATCCGCCCATGCCCGAACGTCATCCGTCAGGCCAGCCGGAATGTCTTGTGCGACACCGCCGGGACGGAAGTAGTTCATGTGCATACGGGCACCACAGGCGCGTTCGCAGAATTCATAAAGAATTTCACGTTCTTCGAAGCCCCACAGGAACGGGGTCATCGCACCAACGTCCATCGCGTAGGAACAGATGTTCATCAGGTGGTTCTGGATACGACCGATTTCAGCATAAAGAACGCGGATATATTGTGCACGTTTGGGCACTTCCATACCGGTCAGCTTTTCAATCGCCAGACAGAACGCATGTTCCTGGTTTTGCGGCGCAACGTAATCAAGACGATCGAAATACGGCGTGCCCTGAATATAGATTTTATTTTCGAGTAGCTTTTCCGTACCCCGGTGCAAAAGACCGATATGCGGATCTGCGCGGTCAATAACCTCGCCGTCCAGTTCGAGAACAAGACGCAACACCCCGTGAGCCGCAGGGTGTTGCGGACCGAAGTTCAGGTTATAGTTTTTGATCTGATTGTTTGACATTAGGCATTGCCCTCCGCTTTTTCATCACCCGGCAGTTGGCCTTGCATGCCTTCCCACGGTGACAGGAAGTCGAAGCTGCGGAAATCCTGTGTCAATTTAACCGGTTCATAGACAACACGTTTCTGTTCGTCGTCATAGCGCAATTCGACATACCCTGTGAGAGGGAAATCTTTGCGCAATGGATGACCTTCAAAACCGTAATCGGTCATAATGCGGCGTAAGTCCGGGTGTCCGTCAAAATAAATGCCAAACAAATCCCAGGTTTCACGCTCAAACCAGCCAGCGGCGCTGAAAACATCCGTTACGCTGGGAACAGCCGTATCTTCATCCGTGGTGACTTTAACACGCACACGCAGGTTATATCTGATGCTAAGGAGGTTGTAGACCACATCAAAACGTTCATCACGTGCCGGATAATCCGCACCGCAAACATCCATCAACAGTTTGAATTGACAGTTTGCATCGTCGCGCAAGAAAGTCAGAACCTTACAAACGGCATCACGGCGTGCGTTGAGGATCAACTCGCCGTTTTGAATTTCCGTAGATGTAATTTCCTGTGCCAGTTTTGCCGATATGATTTCGGCAAGTTCTTTTAAGGCTTCACTCATAGCGTTTACCCCCTTCCCTTAACGGAACAGCGTGCCAGTACGGCGGATTTTCTTCTGTAATTGAAGAAGACCGTACAGCAGTGCTTCAGCGGTTGGAGGACAGCCCGGCACATAAATATCGACCGGAACAACGCGGTCACAACCGCGCACGACAGAATAGGAATAGTGGTAGTAACCACCACCGTTGGCACAAGACCCCATGGAAACCACGTAACGCGGTTCTGCCATTTGGTCATAAACACGCCGGAACGCCGGAGCCATTTTGTTGGTCAAAGTACCGGCCACGATGATCACATCAGATTGACGCGGGCTTGGTCGGAAAACCATACCAAAACGGTCAAGGTCATAACGTGACATACCGGCGTGCATCATTTCAACCGCACAGCAGGCCAAACCGAAAGTCAACGGCCAAAGCGAACCGGTACGGGCCCAGTTCACCACTTTGTCCAATTGCGCAACGACGAAACCACGATCCTGGATTTCGTCGCTTACCGCTTTCAAAAGTACGTCTTGTTCCGTCCCTTGCGGGATGGGGGCAAGAGCTTGAGAACCGGGCTTGGAATTTACTCCCATTCCAAAGCTCCTTTCTTCCATTCATAAACGAAACCGATGGTGAGAACACCAAGGAACACCATCATGGACCAGAAACCGAAAACGCCAACCGATCCCAGCGAGATAGCCCACGGGAACAAAAAGGCGACTTCAAGGTCGAAGATGATGAAAAGGATGGCAACCAGATAAAAACGAACGTCGAATTTCGTACGTGCATCTTCAAAGGCTGCAAAGCCGCATTCGAAGGCGGCGTTCTTTTCCGTATCCGGGCGCTGTGGCACCACGAGATAGGAACCGCCGATACATACCGCGCTAAGCCCGATGGCAATTACGAGGAAAATGATAATCGGCATATATTCTTGCAGGAGTGCTTCCATTGTAGCGTTCCTTTAATGCCTTGACAGACCGATCTTTTAAACTAAGTCCCCTCATATGGGAACCCGTTCAAAGGGGGGCAACCGTGCAAGGCCGTTTAACAAACAAATAAATTTCTAAAGAGAAATCCGGTGATCAAACGTCGCAACAAGCAAATTTTGAAAAGTAAGAACCTCCCCTTTCTACTTCAACGCAAGATATGCGTTCTCGTTGCGCCGTTACCTCAAATATAAAAAGGCAAACCGGCAATAATAAACTGGCGAGAGTGACGGGACTCGAACCCGCGGCCTTCGGCGTGACAGGCCGACGCTCTAACCAACTGAGCTACACCCCCGCATACGCAGTGATTTGGGGTTTTAGATGAAGCCATAACCACTGTCAAGTAAATGGAAAACGTAGGTTTTTGGTGTGACCAATTGTCCTTTCCTGCAAAAAATGCGTGATGTTGGGAAAAGCGTTGATACCGTTACTATAAAAGAAAACCCTAATATTTAAATTTGTTTTATATGAAGGTTTTAGGAAAATTATTTTTTAAATATCGTTGGGAAATGACACCGAAATGATGGGATTAAGCATTTGTCGAATAAAATGCGAGTCCTTAGGAATGGTTCGCAAGAGCCGCTTAAGCTGTTTTTAAGGCACAAAAAAACCGCCGGATTGGCGGTTTGTATCCTGAGTGGTGGGCGACGAGAGATTCGAACTCCCGACCCCCTCGGTGTAAACGAGGTGCTCTAACCAGCTGAGCTAGTCGCCCTCTCAGGTATATATTTTCATCTTGCGATGATGGTGGGCGACGAGAGATTCGAACTCCCGACCCCCTCGGTGTAAACGAGGTGCTCTAACCAGCTGAGCTAGTCGCCCCAAGAAGTTGACGTGTTTATAATCGAATTTTTTAGCGATGCAACAGTTATTTTTATAAAAAATGACATGTTTTTTAAAAAGTAAAACCGGCTGCCAACAGACAACCGGTTTTACAGGATTCCAGAACTAAAAATTCTTAGTTCACAGCGTCTTTCAAGCCTTTACCAGCCTTGAATTTCGGCTGCTTAGAAGCCGGAATCTGGATTTTTTCACCTGTACGCGGGTTGCGACCTTCAGATGCTGCGCGTTGTGCAACAGAGAAAGTGCCGAAACCTACGAGGCGAACTTCATCGCCAGATTTTAGTGCATCAGTGATAGCGCCGAAAACGCCGTCAACTGCTTTTGATGCATCAGCCTTTGACAGACCGGTGCCAGAAGCAACTGCAGCCACAAGATCGTTCTTGTTCACCTGGGCCCCCTATAAAAGTTGGTTATTATTTAAAAAGCGAAGACTCTTAGATGTTTCCATCCAATTGTCGAAGACGGGCAAAGTTTACTGACGCATATTCCTACAGTCAATCGGAGATGCGCAGAAAATCGCAGTTTTTTCACTTTTTTGCGTTGTTGCAATGCAGGATGTTGCCTAGGGGGCACAACCAGGAGGCTAATCCATCATGCTGGGGTTGAATTTCCCGTCCAAACGCAAAGAAGCCGCCCTTTTCAGGCGGCTTCTCTTTAAGAATCATAGTTAGAATTTCAGTGAGTTACAACGCCATTGGCATCTTCATCCTGTTTTGCCGCTGCAATTTCGGCTTGATTCTCTTTTTCTTCATCCCATTCGATGGGCACCAAGGGTGCGACAAGGGCTTTTTCAAGAACTTCATCGACCCATTGGACCGGCACGATCTCAAGGCCCCGTTTTACATTATCCGGGATTTCCTTAAGGTCTTTTTCATTATCTTTAGGAATGAGGACCAATTTAATACCAGCCCGGTGTGCCGCCAAAAGTTTTTCTTTTAATCCGCCAATGGGAAGAACGCGACCCCGCAAAGTCACCTCGCCCGTCATGGCGACATCTTTGCGAACGGCAATCCCGGTTAAGGCGGAGACCACAGATGTGACCATGCCGACACCTGCACTGGGACCATCCTTCGGGGTGGCACCTTCCGGCACGTGCACGTGGATGTCTTTTTTGCGAAAAACCGTTGGCTCAATCCCGAAAGTCAGGCAGCGCGACTGAACATATGTTGTCGCGGCCTGAATAGATTCTTTCATCACATCGCCAAGCTTCCCGGTAAAGAGGGCCGCCCCTTTACCCGGTGTCACAACGGCTTCGATCGATAAAATCTCACCACCGACTTCGGTCCATGCAAGTCCGGTAACCACACCGACAAGGTCTTGTTCTTCGACTTCGCCATAGCGGAATTTTTTGATACCGGCGTATTTTTCAAGATTGCGGGTTGTTAATGCAACTTTATCCGCTTTCTTTAATAGAATATCACGGGTTGCTTTGCGGCAAAGCATAGCGATTTCGCGTTCTAAATTCCGTACACCGGCTTCGCGGGTATAATAACGGATTAAATCACGGATTGCTGATTCGGAAATAGACCATTCCTCATCTTTTAAACCTGCGGCCTTCATTTGTTTTGTAATCAGGTGACGTTTGGCAATTTCGACCTTTTCGTCTTCTGTATAACCAGATAAACGCAAAATCTCCATACGATCCAAAAGCGGTTGCGGCATGTTCAATGAGTTTGCTGTTGTCACGAACATGACATCAGACAAATCATAGTCCACTTCCATATAGTGATCCTGAAACTTGCTGTTTTGTTCCGGGTCCAGAACCTCCAACAGGGCGGATGCCGGGTCGCCCCGGAAGTCGTTGCCCATTTTTTCAATCTCATCAAGCAGGAAAAGCGGGTTGGATGCTTTGGCTTTTTTCATCCCTTGAACGATTTTACCCGGCATGGACCCGATATAAGTCCGGCGGTGTCCCCGAATTTCAGACTCGTCACGCACACCGCCAAGGGCCATGCGTACGTATTTTCGCCCGGTTGCGCGCGCGATGGATTTGCCAAGGGAGGTTTTACCGACACCGGGAGGACCGACCAAACACATGATCGGACCTTTCATTTTCTTGGTACGTTGTTGGACAGCCAAATATTCCAGAATGCGTTCTTTGACTTTTTCAAGGCCATAGTGATCTTCATCCAAAATCTTTTCGGCAAGTTCGAGATCATTTTTGATTTTTGAACGTTTTTTCCACGGAATAGACAGCATCCAGTCCAGATAATTACGCACAACGGTTGCTTCTGCCGACATAGGACTCATGGATTTGAGTTTCTTTAACTCGCCCATTGCCTTGTCGCGGGCTTCTTTCGTTAATTTGGTTTTCTTGATTTTTTCTTCAAATTCAGAACTTTCATCCTTGCCTTCATCGCCTTCGCCCAATTCATTCTGAATGGCTTTTAATTGCTCATTCAAATAGTATTCGCGTTGGGATTTTTCCATTTGGCGTTTGACACGGTTACGGATTTTCTTCTCGACTTGCAGAACGCCGATTTCGGTTTCCATGAAGGAAAAGACCCGTTCCAAACGATCGACAACCGCTGGCATCTCAAGGAGTTCTTGTTTTTCAGAAATTTTCAATGCCAGATGAGAGGCAACCGTGTCCGCCAGTTTGCCGGAACCTTCGATCTGGTTGATGGAAACCATAACTTCCGGCGGCACTTTTTTGTTCAGATTGACGTATTGCTCAAATTGAGTAACGACAGAACGACCCAAGGCTTCAACCTCTTCCGGGATGCCTTCGTCTTCTTCGACTTCGCTCACGCGGGCCTGAAAGAAATCGTCTGTCTGTGTATATTCGTCAATACGTGCGCGTCTGCCACCTTCAACCAGAACCTTGACGGTACCATCGGGTAATTTGAGAAGTTGCAGAACGGTGGAAACTGTACCCACCTCGTAAATGTCATCCGCGCGCGGATCGTCGTCCGTTGCGTTTTTCTGAGCGACGAGGAGGATTTGCTTATCTTCCTTCATAACATCTTCCAAGGCGCGTACTGATTTTTCGCGCCCTACAAATAGCGGCACGATCATGTGCGGGAAGACAACAATGTCACGAAGTGGCAGGACGGGATAAGTGCCGTCAGATGTATTTTCGAACATATGACCCTTTTTCAAAACTGTCTGTTCAGTTTGCGATCCCGTACGATCGGCAATCGCTTGTTACATTCATATTAGACCATAAAGAATTTAGCTCCCAAGAAGAAAACTTCAAGGGAGCTAAAAAATTGATTTTTTTTACTGTGACAGGGCTATTTTAAGCACTTGTCTCAGCTTCTTCTTTTTTATCAGCGTAAATCAACAGCGGTGGAGCATCACCTTCAACCGCTTCGCTATTGACCACGACTTCTTCTACATTTTCCTGACTGGGCAATTCGAACATGGTATCAAGGAGAATCCCTTCCATGATCGAGCGCAAACCACGGGCCCCTGTTTTACGGAGAATCGCTTTTTGAGCAATTGCTTCCAAGGCCCCTTCGGTAAAGGATAGATCGGCCTCTTCCATTTCGAACAGGCGTTGATATTGTTTAACAAGCGCATTTTTGGGTTCTGTCAAAATACGAACCAGCGTTTCGTTATCCAAATCTTCAAGCGTTGCCAGAACGGGCAGTCGACCGACAAATTCAGGGATCAGCCCAAATTTCAACAGATCTTCAGGTTCCATTTCATGCAGGATTTTACCTGTGCTGCGTTCATCTTCGCTGCGCACATCCGCCCCAAAACCGATGGAGGTATCGCGCCCACGTTGTGAAATAATCTTGTCAATCCCGGCAAAAGCACCGCCGCAGATAAACAGAATATTTGTGGTATCCACTTGCAGAAATTCCTGTTGTGGATGTTTACGCCCGCCTTGTGGTGGGACGGAGGCAACCGTGCCTTCCATAATTTTCAGCAAAGCCTGCTGGACACCCTCACCCGATACATCGCGCGTAATGGATGGATTGTCGCTTTTTCGGGAAATTTTATCGACTTCATCGATATAAACAATGCCGCGTTGGGCGCGTTCCACATTGTAGTCAGCAGCTTGCAGGAGTTTGAGAATGATATTTTCCACATCTTCCCCCACATAACCGGCTTCGGTCAATGTGGTTGCATCCGCCATTGTAAAGGGAACATCCAGTATGCGTGCGAGCGTCTGCGCCAATAAAGTCTTACCGCAACCTGTTGGGCCAACCAGCAGGATATTGGATTTCGCCAATTCCACCTCACCGGTTTTACCAATATGGTTTAGTCGCTTGTAATGGTTATGGACCGCAACGGAAAGCACACGCTTTGCATGGGCCTGACCGATTACATAATCTTCAAGAACATCAAAAATTTCTTGCGGGGAAGGAACGCCTTCTTCCGATTTGGACAATCCGGTTTTATTTTCTTCACGGATAATATCCATGCAGAGTTCAACGCATTCGTCACAAATGAAGACGGTAGGCCCGGCGATCAGCTTGCGGACTTCATGTTGGCTTTTGCCACAGAAGGAGCAGTATAACGTGTTTTTTGAGTCGTCACCGGAAGACTTAGTCATGTTTTCTCCGTATTCTTGGCGATTGGTCGCCACCTTGGTTTTTTCTCTTTCCCTAGCTTAGCCCGACTTTAGTTCGGACTACAATGCCTAAAATGACCTTTTTGTTAATTTCAGCCGATCTGTTTACCTTTGTGCGTGAACAGGCCTTTTGTTGAAATTACAAAAAAGCAAAACGCCCGCTAATCAAGCGGGCGTGGTGCAATTGACGGGAAAATATCGAATTAATCTTCAGAATCGCTTTCGCCTTTCGGGCGTGATGAGACCACCTGATCAATTAGACCAAAAGATTTTGCTTCTTCGGGCTGCATGAAACGGTCACGTTCCAGTGCTTTTTCGATTTCTTCGAGTTTTTGCCCGGTGTGATGAACGTAAATTTCGTTCAGGCGCCGTTTAAGGGCCAGAATCTCACGCGCTTGAATCTCAATATCGGTTGCCTGGCCTTGTGCACCGCCGGAAGGCTGGTGAACCATAATGCGGGAGTTTGGCAAGGCGTAACGCTTACCAGCAGCACCAGCGGCCAATAAAAGCGAACCCATAGAGCAAGCTTGTCCCAAGCAAACGGTGGAAACGTCCGGGCGGATATATTGCATGGTGTCATAGATGGACAGTCCACTTGTCACAACGCCACCGGGGGAGTTGATGTACATGGCAATGTCTTTGTCCGGGTTTTCCGATTCCAGGAACAACAGCTGTGCGCAGATCAGACTCGCCATATGGTCTTCTACCTGCCCTGTTATGAAGATGATACGTTCTTTTAACAGACGGGAATAGATGTCGTAGGCGCGTTCCCCGCGATTTGTCGTTTCGACGACCATGGGGACCAGATTGCTCATGACGCTAAGAGGATCGTGCATTATAAATTCGTTCCTTGAATTGCATTAAAAAAACCCACCTTGCATTTTGCAAGGTGGGTTTAAATTACGAAGCCTTTTCAATTCCCGCAAGGGGGAACATCAGAAAAGTGCCAAAAAGCTTATTCTTGGTCTTCTTCAGCTTCTTTTTTCTTAGCCGCAGCCTTTTTCTTGGCCGGTGCTTTCTTTTTTGGTTCTGCTTTTTCTTCTTCTTCCGCGTTCAAGGAGTTCAGAAGGTCTTCAGCCGTGACTTCTTTGTCCTTCACATCAGCCAATTCAAGAATGAAGTCGACGACTTTTTCTTCAAAGAGCGGTGCGCGCAGAGATTCGATGGCTTGCGGGTTGTTTTTGAAATATTCGAAAACAGCCTGTTCTTGACCCGGATAACGACGTGCTTCGTTGAGGATGGCGCCATTCAGATCTTCCGGGGACAGTTCCAGTTTGTTGACACGGCCAACTTCGGCCAAGACCAAACCAAGACGAACGCGGCGTTCTGCAATTTTCGCGTAATCGGCCTTCAGTTCGTCATCAGACTTATCTTTGTCTTCTGCGTCAATTTGATCCGGGTTGTTTTTACGTGTTTCTTCGAATTGCGACCAGATTTGGTTGGTTTCGCCTTCAACCAGTGAAGCCGGCAGTTCAAACGAATGTGCTTCGTCGAGCGCATCAAGCAAATGTTTTTTAACGTGCTGGCGTGTCATTTGTTCGAATTCTTTGGAACGTTCTTCACGAATCGCTTCTTTCAAAGCATCCAAAGATTCCATACCGATTTTCTTGGCCAGATCGTCATTGATCTCAGCCGGAACAACGGTACGGATTTCGTTGATTTTACATTTGAAGACAGCGTCTTTACCTGCAAGGTTTTCAGCGCCGTATTCTTCCGGGAACTTCACTTCCACGTCTTTTTCGTCATCGACTTTTAAACCAATCAGTTGGTCTTCGAAGCCGGGGATGAATGTGTTGGAACCAATTTCGAGGCTGTAGTTTTCGCCTTTGCCGCCGTCAAATTCAACACCATCGATGCTGCCGACAAAATCGATAACTGCGATATTGCCATTGGCAATTTTCTTGGCTTTGGACTTCGCCGGTTCAGAATCTTTGTTGGCATCTGCAATACGTTGCAGTGTTTCGTCGATTTCTTCGTCTTTGACAGGAACGACCAGACGCTCAAGCTTGACTTTTTTGAAGTCCATGAGATCGAACTCAGGGAACAGTTCAACAGCCATAGTGAATTCCAGATCGGCACCTTCTTCAAATTTGGTGATTTCGATCTTGGGCTGTGCCGCCGGACGAAGTTCATTTTCTTCCAGTGTTTTGGCAGAAGCTTCGTTAACCGCGCCTTCCAGTACTTCGCCCATTACGGACTGGCCGTATTTCTGGCGCAAGATTTTGGAAGGAACTTTACCGGGGCGGAAACCCGGAATTTTAACAGTTTTGGAAATCTCACCGAGGCGAGTTGTTACTTTAGTTTCAATGTCGGAAGCAGCAACAACAACGGTGTATTCTCGATTGAGGCCTTCGGCCTTGGTTTCAGTAACCTGCATATGGGAAATCTCTATAAGGATTGGGTTTACGAATTCGTTTGTTTCTGAACTCGGTGCGGCAGCCTGTCTCTGAGCTTGATATCTTTGGTGCGGGTGGAGGGACTTGAACCCCCACGGCTTGCGCCACCAGAACCTAAATCTGGCGTGTCTACCAATTTCACCACACCCGCATTGTCCAAAAATCGCACTCAATAGCGCCAAGCGCTCGAATCCAATTGCGGGCACACTCTATACATTCCGCTTGGCAAGTCAACAATAAGAATACTTATTTTTGCAATGTTTTCAAAACTTCGGGCAAAAGTGTGCTTATATCCTCGGAAATCAGGCCTACACCGCCTGTTTCAGCACATTTTCCGTGCAGCCATGTCCCTAAACAGGCGCCATCGTATGAATTGAGCCCCTGACAGATCAGTCCAAGACAAATACCGGCCAAAGAATCACCGCTTCCTGCGGTGGCCAGCCACGGTGTACCTGTCGTATTGATGGTGCAACGACCATCCGGGGCGGCAATGACCGTATCTGGACCTTTTAATAAAACCGTTGCTTTGGACTGATGTGCGGCTTGGCGGGCGCGTTCCAGTTTGGATCCCGTAATATCTGGGAATAGCCGTTTAAATTCACCTTCATGCGGGGTAAGCAAGGTTTCCCCTGCCCTGTTTTGCCAATTATGCCCCGCGAGCATGGTCAGGGCATCGGCATCCAAAATAAGATTTTTATCGGTGTTAAGAAGATCCTTAACCAAGGCCTTTCGCCCTTCCCCGATACCGAGGCCGGGACCAATCAAAACGGTGTTTTTGCGTGGATCGGCGAGAATCTCGTTTAAGTTATCATTGGAAACTAAATTTCCGGGTTCACATGTGCGATAGACCATGTAGGCAGTGCCGCGCGCGGCAATGGTAATCAAACCAGCCCCAACCCGTCGCGCACAAAGGGCAGCCAACCGGGTTGCCCCGGTCATTTGCTGCCCACCGACAATGACACCATGTCCGCGATCAAATTTATGCCCTTCAGTTTTGGGCCAAGGGAATAAATGAGCAGGTGCGTTTTTCGTGTTTTCTGGGGCAATTTGTTCAATGATAGGATCCTGGATTCCAATATCTGCAACGATCACATCACCACACAGTGTTCGTCCGGGCAAAAGGTAATGCCCGGTTTTGGCCCGGCAAAATGTGACGGTGATGTCTGCCTGTATTGCCATCCCTAAAATTTGTCCGCTATCGCCATCAACACCGCTGGGCATATCGACAGCAATGATCGGAACGTTTTGTTGTTGGGCAGCCTTTAATGTCAGGGCAACAATGCCATCCACATCACGCACCAAGCCTGCGCCAAAAACGGCATCAACAATCAGGTCCGCGTCTTTGATCCCGTCCGGAGAGAAAGGTTGTGTTTCAAACGGCCAACGGTCCGCATTGGTTTTTGCATCCCCTTTCAGGTTGTCACGTTCCCCCAAAAGTAAAATACGCACATACCACCCTTTGTTATGCAAAAGGCGGGCAACGACAAAACCATCGCCCCCGTTATTTCCCGGTCCACACAGGATAACCGTTTTGCGTGGGGACCAGCGGGTTGTAATCTCACGTGCAATCGCGCTTCCGGCAGCTTCCATAAGCCGTATCCCGGAGATACCGCTTTCTATAGTGCGTTGGTCTGCCTCATACATTTGTGCGACACTGAGAAGATGGTTTTTTGTGTTTTTTGCCATCGCTTCCTTGCCTTTAAGGGTCACTGCTTTTAAATACGGTTCCAGTAATACAAGAAAAAGAGAGTGTTGTCGTGCGGGTATTGGTCCTTGGCGCAGGTGTAGTCGGTACAACGACGGCTTTTTATTTACAAAAAGCCGGGCATGAGGTCGTGGTACTGGACCGCCAAGAAACATCCGCAATGGAAACAAGTTTTGCAAACGGCGGGCAAATTGCGGCCGCGCACGCGGACCCTTGGGCGAGTCCGACAACCCCGTGGAAAGCCTTAAAATGGCTCGGTAAAAAAGACGCACCGCTTTTATTTCATTATTTACACCTCGACCCGGCCCTATGGTCATGGTGTTTTCAGTTTTTAAAAAATTGCACGTCACGTAAAACTGAAATCAATACCGAACGCACGTTGCGCATCGCGTTACATAGCCGTAAATGTTTAAAAGAGCTGCGCCGCGAACTGAATTTATCTTACGATCAACGCGAAGAAGGTATCCTTCATTTCTATCGGGATTCGAAAGAGTTTGACCAAGCCGTTCACGCTGCATGTATCATGCGCAAATATGGATTGGATCGTCGCGTTTTGTCCCCATCCCAATGTCTTGAATGTGAACCGGCTTTAAGCCATGTTGGCGAGCAACTGGTCGGTGGCATTTATTCGCAGGATGATGAAAGCGGTGATGCCCATAAATTTAGCCAAGCCATTGAACGTAGCGCGAAGGTCAACGGTGTTGATTTCCGGTTTAATCACGACATTCACCGCTTGATCGTTGAAAACGGTAAAATCCAAGGCGTTTCCACCAATCATGGAACTATAAAAGCGGATGCCTATGTGGTTTGCATGGGCAGTTTTAGCCGGTTTTTGGTGAAAGAACACGGGATAAATTTACCGATCTATCCCGCCAAGGGGTATTCCATCACCCTACCCTTGTTAAAGCCGCAAAATGCACCAACGGTCAGTTTAACGGACGATGAATTTAAATTGGTTATCAGCCGTTTTGGTAATCGCTTGCGGGTGGCAGGCACCGCAGAACTGGGGGGATATAGTACGGCGTTAAATGATGTTCGCACGGATTTCATCCTGAAAAAAACGATGGAACTGTTTCCGGGATGTGCTAATCCTGAGGATGCAGAACTTTGGGCAGGTTTGCGCCCAAAAACGCCGGATAGCGTACCGATCATCGGTAAAACATCTATCGATTCCTTATATTTAAACACTGGACATGGAACGTTGGGCTGGACAATGTCTTGCGGGTCGGCACAAGTCATCACAGACATAATTGGCGAGAAAACACCGGAAATCAGTCTGTCGGGCCTGTCTTACGATCGTTTTTGATTGGTGCGATGCAGCAATTCCTTGCTATTGCGACATACTCAAGCAACAATTGAGTGTTGAAGACGCACATTTTATGCAGGAGGCTTGCAATGTCTGCCAAAATCATCACCATCGCCCAACAAAAAGGCGGTGCCGGTAAAACAACCGTTGTGGCGCAACTTTCTGCTGTTTATGCGGCACAAAGGAAAAACGTGGCTTTGGTTGATATTGATCCGCAGGCAAGTCTGACCTCGTGGTTTGCGGAACGCAAAAGAACGTTGGGTGAAAAAAACCGCATTGTTTTGTCAAGTGTGGGCGGTTGGCGTTTAAAAAACGAACTGGACAGATTAAAACAGGATTTCGACGTTATTTTGGTTGATGCACCACCGCACGCACAAACCGAGGCCAATATCGCCATTCGTTATGCAGATTTATTGGTGATCCCGGTGCAACCCAGCCCGATGGATGTCTGGGCGACCGATCCAACGTTTAAACAAGCCAAAAAAGAGAAAACAGAAGCCATCGTTCTTTTAAACCGCATTCCACCGCGTGGAAAACTGCTGGAAAAGATTAAAACCATGCTGGAAGAAGATGAACGTCCGATGTTGAGCGCGACATTGGGGAACCGGGTTGCCTTTGCCTCCAGTATGATTGATGGCCTTGGGGTTGTTGAATCGGATAAAAGCAGTGCCGCAACGCGCGAAGTTAAAGCATTGGCAAAAGAAATCTGGGGACGATAAATGGCAAAGAGCCGCGCGGATTACGCACAATTCAGCCAAGATGATGTGAAAGTTGTAAAGAAAGAAACCCCGTTTAAAGGGTATTTCCAAATTGATGTCTATACGATACAGCATCGTATTCACGAAGGCGGTTGGACAAAACCGATTATACGCGAAGTTTTTGAACGTGGGCATGCCTCTGCCATGCTGCCTTACGACCCGGTTAAAGATATCGTTATTTTAATTGAACAATTCCGTCCCGGGGCCTATGCCGCCGGAAATAACCCGTGGCTTTTGGAAGTCCCGGCGGGGATTATCGAAGACGGGCAAACCCCCAAAGATGTTGCCATCCGCGAAACCACAGAAGAAACCGGTTGCGAAGCCAAACGGGTCGAATTTATTGCAGATTATATTGTGACACCGGGGGGATCATCTGAAACCATCCATCTATATTGTGTGGAAGTTGATAGCGATGAAGCCCTTGATCATGCGGGGCTGGAAGAAGAAGGCGAACATATTCGTGTTTTAAAAATGTCGAGTGCAGAAGCTTTTGAATTATTAAACAATGGTCATATGCATAATTCGACGGGGATAATCGCCTTACAATGGCTGAAATTACACCATAATAATATACGTGAAAAATGGTGTAAAAATAAATAAACAACAATAATATTAGATTAAATATTGAAAAATTCTAAGCGAGTGACTATTTTCCCTTCAACACACAATCATGTTTGAAGAGATGACATATGGACATTCGAAACGGTTTTGTTGGAACCATCGGTAACACGCCCCTTATCCGCCTGAAAAACGCATCGGAAGAAACCGGCTGTGAAATCTTGGCAAAGGCGGAATTTTTAAACCCCGGTGGGTCAATTAAAGATCGCGCAGCCTTGGCAATTATCAAAGATGCAGAAGCCAAAGGTCTGTTGCGCCCCGGCGGCGTTATTGTCGAAGGCACAGCGGGAAATACGGGAATTGGCATTGCCTTGGTTGGACGGGCCTTGGGTTATCGTAGTGTGATTGTCATGCCTGAAACGCAAAGTCAGGAAAAAAAGGATATGTTACGCTTGTGTGGGGCGGACCTTCGTCTCGTCCCGGCCGTACCTTATAAAGATCCCAACAATTATGTGCATTATTCGCGTCGGTTGGCGGAAGAACTTGCAAAAACCGAAGAAAATGGGGCGATATGGGCCAACCAATTTGACAATGTGGCAAATCGCCAAGGCCATATGGAGACAACCGCACAAGAAATCTGGCAGCAAACAGACGGAAAAGTGGACGGTTTTGTCTGCGCTGTTGGGACTGGCGGGACGCTGGCCGGAATATCAATGGGTTTGAAAGCGCACAATCCAGAAATTCAAATCGCCATTGCCGACCCAATGGGGGCAGCCCTTTATCACTATTACAAACATGGTGAATTAAAAGCAGAAGGGTCTTCGATCACGGAAGGGATTGGACAAGGACGCATTACCGCCAACCTTGAAGGTGCTGTTATTGACCGTGCTTATCAAATCCATGATGAAGAAGCCGTCTTACTTGTTTTTGAGTTGTTGAAAAACGAAGGGATCTGTGTGGGCGGGTCTTCCGGTGTAAACGTTGCCGGCGCCATTCATCTGGCAAAAGAAATGGGACCGGGCCATACCATCGTTACGGTTTTGTGTGATAGCGGAACCCGATATCAAAGCAAACTGTTTAACCCCGAATTTTTGAGAGAACAAAATTTACCGACACCGGACTGGATGTAAGGTCCTTATATAAAAAAAGCCGTCCCTTTATACATGGACGGCTTTTTTGTTGGTGACGGGTAAAAAAGTTCAAATTTCGCTTGCCTAATGTTTATCAAAAGTGCCCAATAGGTACAGGAGAAAAAGAGATAAAAAGGGGGGGGCGAAATGACCTTTAAAAACCCACACGCACTTGTCGATACCCAATGGCTTGCAGATCACCTGGATGCACCGGATGTTCGTGTAATTGATGCGACCTATTTTTTACCTGTTGAAGGAAAAACGGCGCGTGATGCTTATATGGAAACCCGCATTCCCGGGGCACAGTTTTTTGATGTAGACGATATTGCGGATGAGAAAAGCCCCCTCCCCCATATGGTGCCATCAGCCGAGAAGTTTTCCTCACGGGTTCGCAAACTCGGCCTTGGCGATGGGGTGCGTATGGTTGTCTATGATTCCAGAAATAGCTGCTGTGCGGCGGCGCGTGTCTGGTGGACGTTCAGATATTTCGGATATGAAGATATCGCTGTTCTGGATGGCGGCCTTGGTAAATGGATTGCGGAAGGTCGTCGCGTCGAAGAAGGCCCGGTTGAACCCGTACAAGAACGTCATTTCACCCCACGCATCAATCATTTTATCATTCGTGATAAGCAAAAGATGTTGAACAATATTGAACGCAAACGCGAACAAGTCGTTGATGCGCGTTCTGCTGAACGCTATCGCGGTGAAGGGACAGAACCGTGGAATGTCCACAAAGTCGGGCGCATTCCCAATTCGCATAACGTTCCGTTTGACAGCCTGATTGACGTTGAAAACGGTGGGACGTTTAAAACGGCAAAAGAAATAAGCTCTATTTTTGAAAAAGCAGGCATTGACCCGCGCAAACCGATGGTTGCAAGTTGCGGGTCCGGTGTGACGGCGTCTGTGCTTGCGTTTGCTGCCTACCTGTTGGGTAATAAGGATGCGGCTGTTTATGATGGTTCATGGGCGGAATGGGGCTCCAGCGACGATACCCCTGTGGAATAGAAAAATTGGAATAGCTTTAAAAACCCTGCATGTGACATTGCGGGGTTTTGTTTTTCTGTGTAGTTTGTCCTGATCCGAATACAAACAAGGTCTATTCGCCATGAAAAAAGAAACCCGTATTCTCCATGCCGGGCGCAATCCCAAAGACAATTTTGGGATTGTCAATCCGCCAGTTTACCATGCATCCACGGTGACATTCCCAAGTGTGGACGCAATGCATAAGGCTGGTCAAAACCCGACGGAAGGCATTTATTACGGGCGCATGGCGACACCAACATCACAAGCCTTGGAAGAAGCGGTCGCCAGCCTTGAAGGGGCAGATCGTGCAATTGCCGTGCAATCGGGATTGGCCGCGATCACAGGGGCTATCTTACCTTTTGTGAAAACAGGTGATCATATTTTAGTGACGGACTCGGCCTATTTTCCGACTAAAAAATTCTGTGATACGGTGCTCAAGGGCTTTGGTGTTGAAACAACCTATTATGATCCGATGATCGGTTCGGGTATTTCCGCGCTGATTCAGGACAATACAAAAATCGTCTTTACCGAAGCGCCCGGTTCCTTAACTTTTGAGGTACAAGACATTCCGGCAATTGCCAAGGCAGCCCATGATCGTGATGTGCTTGTCATTATCGATAATACATGGGCGGCGGGCTATTTCTTCAATGCATTTGAAAATGGATGCGATATTTCCGTTCAGGCCGCAACGAAATATATTGGTGGTCATTCCGATGTTATGCTCGGGACAATCGCTTTACATGATGACCTTTATAAAAAGGTCAAAACATATGTTTACGGCATGGGCTATTGTGCAGCACCCGATGATTGCTATCTGGCGCAACGCGGTATCCGTACCCTGCCGGCGCGACTTGCCATTCATCAGGATAATGCAATTAAAATGGCAAACTGGTTGAAAGAGCGCCCCGAAGTAACCCGTATTCTGCATCCTGCTTTTGAAGATTGTCCCGGACATGAAATCTGGAAACGTGATTTCAGCGGGGCATGCGGGCTGTTTTCGATTGTGCTTGATGAAAAATATACCGATAGCGCTGTTGCCGCCATGTTGGACGGTATGGAACTTTTCCCAATGGGCTACAGTTGGGGCGGTTATGAAAGCTTGATCATTCCGTTTAACCCGCAAGGCGCACGTCAAGTTACCGCATGGCCGGACAAAGGCCCGTGTTTGCGCATACATGCCGGACAGGAAAATATTGAAGACCTGCTTGCCGATCTTGAAAAGGGCTTTGCACGGTTGAATAAGGCGTAAGTTATCCTTATAAGAACCTGAAGATTAATAACTTTCGAAAGTACCATGCGATGGGTGAAGTAACCAAATATAACGAGGATACCAAAGCGCAAGCCATTGGAAAAACGATCCTGAAATTGGCCGTTGTCTCCTTGATTGTCGGTCTGGTCATGTCCTGGTTTGATATCACACCGCAATCTATTTTGGAAAACTTTGGCGAAACGGTTACCAAAGCCTATGCGACCCTCACAGGCTGGTTGCGCTGGATGGTTCCTTATATTTTACTCGGCGCAACCATTGTTATTCCGATCTGGGCTATTTTGGCATTGTTGCGCTTGGGCGGGCGCAAAAAAAGCGACTGAGTTTTATTTTTTCAAGAACTTCCTGAATTCCTCACCGGACAGGGGTTTTGAACAGTGAAACCCCTGAATGAAGGAACAGTCGCGTTCTTTCAAAAAATTCTGTTGATGTGCATTTTCAACCCCTTCTGCGACGACCTTTAATTTCAGGCTTTCTGCCATTGAAAGAATGGCGGCAACCAAGGCACCTTCATCTTCTTGGGCGTTGACGTCGGAAATGAAGGATCGATCAATTTTAAGTGTCGAAATCGGAAAACGTTTCAGGTAACTCAAAGATGAATATCCGGTTCCAAAATCATCAATACTGAGCGCAACGCCCATCTCATTTAGTCTTTCCAGTTGGTTCTGTATATCATCGTCATCATCTTTGATAATCAGGCTTTCTGTAATTTCGAGACAGAGTTTTTCTGCCGGTAATCCGGTTTCTTTTAAAACCTGTGTGACAAGATCGGCCATATCAACGCGTTGAAACTGACGGGTGGAGCAATTCACCGATATTTTAGGTGAATTTTCACTGAGCTTCATCCAGCTTGCGGCTTCTTTACAGGATTCTCGTAAAACCCATTCCCCGATAGGGACGATCAAGCCGGCTTCTTCTGCCAATGGTATGAATTCTGACGGGGCGATTAAGCCTTTGGTGGGATGTTGCCAGCGAATGAGGGCCTCGCAATTGATGGTGCCGGGGTCGGATAAAGAGACAATCGGCTGGTAATTCACGATAAATTCGTTGCGTTCCAATGCCAGATGCAGGGCATTTTCCAGTTCCAAAAGGCGTTGTGCTTCCAGATCAATGGCTTCTGTGAAAAATTGAAAGTTATTACGCCCTTTGTCTTTTGCCCGGTACATCGCACTCTCTGCATTTTTCAGCAATGTGAGGGCATCTTGCCCGTCACTGGGATACAACGCAACGCCGATACTCGCAGAAATAAAGGCTTCCTGATTTTCCAGACGATAAGGCTTCGCAAGTTCCTGAAGTATTTTAACGAGGATTTCTTCTATACTGTAAAGATCGGTGATATCGGTGAGAACGATGCCAAATTCATCGCCACCAAGACGGGCGCAGGTGTCTGATTTTTTCGTTAGATCGCGTAAACGCCCACCAACCAGTTTTAATAATTCATCCGCGATGGGATGACCGAAGGTATCATTGACGATTTTAAAACGATCAAGATCAATAAGTAAGAACGCGACTTCGCTTGCATTGCCTTCTGCCCGGTAAACAGCGCGGGTTAAACGATCAATCAGAAGATTGCGGTTTGCCAGTTCAGTCAAAGGATCGTAATTGGCCTGATGTTTGATGCGTGCTTCCGCTTCTTTGCGCTTGGTAATATCTGTGAAAAGGGCCACGTAGCCTTCTTGTGCACCTTTGTGATCTTGCAACGTTGTAATCGTCAGATGTTCCGGGTAAACACTGGCATCTTTGCGCCGGTTCCAAATTTCGCCTTCCCACTCCCCATTAGCTTGCAGGCTTTCATACATTTCATCGTAAAAACTTTTATCGTGATAACCGGAATTTAAAATCCCCATCGGTTGCCCGGTGGCTTCTTCGCGGCTAAAGCCTGTGATGTCGCTAAAGGCTTTGTTGACGGTTTGGATAACGGCGCGGGTATCGGTAACGACAACGGCTTCAATGGCATTTTCAAATACGGATGAAGCGAGTCTCAGTTGCTTTTCATCATTATGACGTCGTCTTAAAAGGTAACAAAGATACGCAATAACCGTACTCATACTGAGAAAACCGCCTATGGAAATCAAATAAATCTGACGATTTTTTTCTGATATGACGGCCTCTTGTTGTGCAATAACAGATTGTAAATAATCAATATTTTTTACATCTTGAGCAAAGGCAAAATGATCAGAAAAAATAAGTAAAGAGATTATGAAAGGAACCGTAAATATAAAGACAGTGATAAGGTTGATCAATTTTTTCATTGGTATTGTTTAAAACCTTTAATTGTTTTTGAGCGCCATTTATGCACAGGACTTGGATGGTGTTTAGTCCTGATAAAGTATATCGTATTCATCTTGTTTTAATTTTTTCTGGGCATCTTGCAGCCGGTCAAACTTCCCCATCAGTTCGTTTGTCGGGCCTTCTGTTTTGAGCCGTTCCTGTAGATGAATGGCTTTTTCCGTCAAGTTTTCACGCCGTTGTGCCAGTTCTTCATGGGTCAATTTGGATTTCATGCTGTGCAGCTCAGCAATTTCGCTTGGTGCGGCTGGTTCCAGCGGGCGGGCTTTTTGCAAAAAATCTTTGGTAACAAGAATGGAGATAGAAGCGATATGTCCATTATTATGGCAACCAAGCACCACAACACAGTGACGCTCTCCATCCATTATGCCTAACATGCAAGGGTGCGCTGCAATACCTTTAACATCTATAATCGCATTGATCATATGCAATTGATGGCCTTGGCGATCAAGCTTACCCAAACTCTTGCGAGTCCGGTTTAAAATGGCTTCTCGACCCAGTATTGTCGGTTCGGCCTGCCTGACGAAACATACATCGCGTTCATCCAGCATTTCTTCAATAGTTTTAAGATCACGTCGGTTAAATGCATCTATATATTTTTTTGTGATCTCGATGGTTTTTAATCTGTTTTTCATCGATAATCGCCAATTTCTCGCGCCAAGGCAATATTGTCGATGACAATCTAGGAGAGTTCAAATAAAAAACGCTTTATGATCCAAATAAGATCATAAAAAAAACCTAAGATGGCATAATATACTCATCTTAGGTTTTCTTATCGCTGGCGCGCCCAGAAGGATTCGAACCCTCGACCGTCCGCTTAGAAGGCGGATGCTCTATCCAGCTGAGCTATGGGCGCTAAAGCCGTTCAGAGGTGTTGATTAGTAAACGATGCGGTTAAGGGCGAAGTTATCCGCATAATTTTTAATCTGCAATTTGCGTGTTTTGGGTTCTTTTACAACGTAAGAAAGCCCTTTTTTCTTGGCAAAGGCAATGGCTTGCTCTTTGTTTTCAAATTTCATTTGCAGCTGTTTGCGGGTATCGCCACCGCCTGTCCAGCCCATAAGGTCATCTGCGCGTTCCGCAGCGATGGGCATGAATTCCAAAATCCAGGTCTTTGTTTTTGCGCGACCGGATTGCATGGCATTCTTGGCGGGTTGGTAAATACGAACGTCCATAGTCAAACACCTTCCATATCTTTTAGCCAATTGTATCAGCAGTCTTGGGTGAATGCCCCAATCTCGTCACGGCGTCAAATAAAAATTGCTTTTGTTGCGCAAAAATATGGATTTAAGAGGGAGCGTTGGAAGAAAATATTCAAAATGCAGAATATGTAAAAAATAAGCTTTAAAAAAAGCTGGTCGGGGAGACAGGAATTGAACCTGCGACCCCATGCACCCAAAGCACGTGCGCTACCAGGCTGCGCTACTCCCCGACGGGGCGAAACCTATGAAGTTTCCGATCATTTTGCAAGATAAAAATTAAAAAAAAATCAGTTTGGTAAAATCACGAGATCGCCAACTTTAATTCCGTGGTTTTCCGCTGACCCTGCCGGAAGTTCCAAAACGGCTGAAACCTGCCCTCCTGAATGGATTTGGCGGGTGGAATTCGGCTGGGTTTTTTCCTCTATATATCGAATACGCCCCATTCTGTTTATGAAAAACATATCCAGCGATATGGGGGTGTTTTTCATCCACATGGTGACCAATGTCGGTTTTTGATAAATAAAGAGCATGCCCGTGTTTTGAGGAAGCGAGGTCCGATACATAAGTCCTTTTGCTTTTTCTGCCGGTGTAATCGCGTACTCCACCTTGAATTGAACTGTACCGGTTTGCGTTTTTATTTTCAGTGTCCCACTACCGGCGGCTTGCGTTGCCTGGGACAAGAAGATAAAACTAAGAACAATCAAAAGACAGCAAAGGAAAAGACCACATTTTTTCAAGGGGAATACTCCGAATCCATTGGAATTTCGATAATATTTAAACAAACATAAGCGGGGATTAGCAAGTTGAATAATAAGCTTGATCCTTCGTATTACGTAAAATCCGGTAGAAACTGCCTCAAAAAGCAAAGAAAATGGCCTTCTTGCATGATCAGGCATTCAACAGGGCGTTTTAGATATTGATATCCCTTAACGAATTGTTATCTTTTAGCAACTGATGCATCGGTCTGAGTTCCTTCAGACTAACGAACCATAATAACACAGTCAGGGGAAATCCTGTGGCAAACTCTATTAGCCTTTGGGTCTTTTTGTATGCCTTCTGGTTTCTGCTTTCCGGACATACCGAGCCTTTGTTGCTCGGGTTCGGGGCGGTTTCCTGTACGCTTGTCGTTTACATCGCCCATCGTATGGATGTAATCGACCATGAAGGACACCCATCTCATCTCTCTCTCAAGATTCTACCTTACTGGGCGTGGTTATCCTGGGAGATTGTTAAAGCGAATATCGATGTCGCGAAAGTTATCCTGTCACCGAAACTGCCGATCAGTCCGGTGATGTTTAAAACCAAAGCCAATCAAAAACGTGAATTAGGTCAGGTGATCTATGCCAATTCCATTACGTTGACACCGGGAACCGTTACGGTAAATCTTGAAGATGGTATTTTAGAAGTACACGCGCTGACCATTCAGGGGGCCAAGGATGTACTCAGTGGCGAGATGGACCGACGCGTTTGTCAGGTCAAAGGTGAGATGGAGGGCAAGTACTGATGTATATTGCAGCTGTTGTCGCAATCTTAATCGCGATTGCGTTAGGATTGGTGCGCGCCTCTCTCGGACCGACAATCTATGATCGTATTCTGGCAGTGAACAAGATCGGTACATTGACTGTTTTGTTAATTGCCGTTCATGGCTTTTTAGCGGGCCGCCCGGAATTTCTGGATATCGCGCTTGTCTATGCGCTGATTAACTTTATCGGTACAATTGCAGTTTTAAAGTATTTCAGCTTTAAAGACTTGGGCCATGATGGCCGCGATTCAAATGAAGCCCATAAGGAGGATGCATAATGATTGAGATGATCCTCACCGGTTTGAGCTGGTTTTTTATTTTGTTGGGTAGTGCCATCATTTTGATTGGTGCAATCGGTGTCATACGGTTGCCTGATGTTTTTACCCGATCCCATGCTGCTGGTATGATTGATACAATGGGTGCCGGTATGCTCTTAATAGGTCTTATGTTTCAATCAGATGGATTTAACCTGGTTCTGGTCAAACTTGTTATGATCGGGCTTGCACTTTTTTTCACAAGTCCGGTTTCAAGTCATGCACTTGTTCGTGCGGCAATGGCTGATGGTGCCAAACCACTTCTTAAAGAAGGTGTCGAATTGGAAGGCGCCCTGAAAGATGAAGGAGACAAGTCATATTAGAGATTATTGACATAGTCTTACTATTCTTTATGGCAGTAACGGCAATCGTTATCCTGCGCATAAAGAATTTGTTTACAGTGGTCATGCTCGGCGGCATATACAGTTTGCTGTCGGCACAAATGTTTGTAAACTTGGACGCCGTGGATGTCGCCTTTACAGAAGCAGCCGTTGGTGCGGGGATTTCCACCGTGCTAATGCTGGGCACGCTTGCGCTGACATCGCGTGAAGAAAAAAGCGAAAAGAAATCCTCTCGGACCTTTTGGCTCCCTCTTGTTGTCGTTTTTTCAACCGGTATTGCGTTGATATATGGAACGTTGGATATGCCAGATTATGGTGATCCGAATGCGCCTGTACATCATCATGTTGCGCCGCGTTATCTGCTGGATTCAGAAGGTGAAGTTGGCATGCCCAACGTTGTAACGTCTGTTCTGGCCTCTTATCGGGGGTTCGACACCTTGGGCGAAACAACAGTGGTCTTTACGGCACTGGTCGGGGTGTTAATTCTGTTGGCAACGCGACGTCGGCGAAAAGACAATGATGCCCCGACCTTGGCAGATCTGGAAGAACAGGAGGATGACGCATGATGAAACGCAAACCCATTTTACGGGTGACATCAAAAGTCTTTATGCCGTTTATCCTGCTCTTTGCCCTTTATGTCCAATTTCATGGTGATTTTGGGCCGGGGGGCGGTTTTCAGGCGGGTGTTATTTTTGCATCCAGTTTTATTCTATACGCCCTTATTTTCGGCCTGCATGATGCCAAAATGGTTATGCCTTCCAGTGTGTTAGAGGTTCTGGCAGCACTCGGTGTTTTATTGTATGCCGGTGTCGGTGTCGTCAGTTTTTTTGTTGGGGATAATTACCTCAATTACAATTCTTTGGCACATGATCCCTTACATGGTCAGCATTATGGTATTTTGCTGGTTGAACTGGGCGTTGGAGTAACTGTTTTTGCCGCCATGACCCTTATTTTCTATACCTTTGCGGGACGGGGGCGCTAAAGGATGCAGTATAACGAAATAATTAACCCCGGCCTTTATAACTATTGGATCGTTATCTTTTTAATGATGATCGGTTTTTATATAGTTATTGCGCGGGGCAATCTGGTTAAAAAGCTGGTTGGTTTGAATATCTTTCAAACCTCGGTTTTTGTTCTGTACATCAGTATGGGTAAAGTTGTGGGCGGTACCGCACCGATTTTTGGTGAAGGTTTCGAGGTCTTTTCAAATCCCCTTCCCCACGTCTTGATTCTGACAGCGATCGTGGTTGGCGTTGCAACAACGGCTTTGGGTTTGTCCCTTGTCGTTCGTATTCGCGAGGCATATGGCACGATTGAAGAAGAAGATATTCACGCTCAGGAGGAAGACTTTTAATGACGGCCCATCTTCCTATTTTGCAAGTTTTGATCCCCTTGATGGCGGCACCTTTGTGTGTTGTATTCAGGCATCGCGATATCGCATGGATCATTGTTTTGCTGGTCAGCCTGATTTCCTTTGTGATCTCGACAATGATTCTGGATCAGGTACTCACACAAGGTGTGATTTCTTATTTCATGGGCGACTGGCCCGCCCCCTGGGGGATTGAGTTTAGGATTGATGCAGTCAATGCATATATCCTGCTAATCGTTTCTGCCATTGGGGCTGTTGTCGCTTTCTATGGGCGCCATAGTGTCACACGCGAAGTTCCTCGTGATCTTATTTATTTGTTTTATACGGCATTTTTGCTGTGTTTAACCGGTTTGCTTGGGATGACGGCAACAGGTGATGCGTTTAACCTGTTTGTTTTCCTCGAAATTTCTTCCCTGTCTACCTATGCGATGATTTCATTGGGGAAAGACCGTCGTGCCTTGACGGCTTCCTATCAGTATCTCATCATGGGGACGTTGGGGGCAACATTCTATGTGATTGGTCTTGGTCTTCTTTATATGATGACGGGGACCCTGAACATTGTGGACTTACATGCCAAGCTTCTGGATATGGACGGGTCTATCCGTACATTGCAGGCGGCACTGGCCTTTTTGACCGTTGGTTTAAGCTTGAAGCTGGCCCTGTTCCCGTTGCATTTATGGTTACCTAATGCCTATACCTATGCCCCCAGCAGCGTTACAGCCTTTTTGGCGGCAACGGCAACCAAGGTGGCTGTCTATGTTATGTTGCGGGTGTTCTTTACGATTTTCGGTGTCGATATCTTCGAAGAAACCGGGCTTGCGCCCGTCTTAATGACATTGGCGATTGCCGGTATGTTCGTTGCGTCCACCGTTGCGATTTTCCAAAATGACATGAAGCGATTGCTGGCCTATTCCTCGGTTGCGCAAATCGGTTATATCATGTTGGGGATCAGCTTTTTGAATGTAACGGGTGTATCTGCGGGTATCGTTCACTTGCTGAACCATGCGGTTATGAAATGTGCCGCTTTTCTTGCAATGGGGTGCTTTATGTACCGTGTTGGATCGGTTCAGATTGAAGACTTGCATGGCATAGGCAAAAAAATGCCTTGGACAATGGCGGCCTTTGTGGTTGCCGGTCTCAGTTTGATCGGCGTTCCCTTAACCGTTGGTTTTATTTCCAAATGGTATTTGATCCAAGCGGCTATGGAAGCGGACATGATGCCGATTGCCTTGCTGATTTTGCTCAGTTCTTTATTGGCTGTCGTTTACGTCTGGCGCTTTATCGAGGTTGCCTACTTTAAGGAACCGGCAAATCCGTCTCTCAAGATCAAAGAAGCACCACTTTCCATGTTAATCCCTTTATGGGTCATGGCGGGCGCTTCCATCTACTTCGGAGTTGATACCGATATGACACTTGGTGTTGCACAACTCGCCGCAGAAATGTTGGTTGGAGGTGCGCCATGAGTATGGAACTTTCAATCATCCTCGCGATGGCTATTCCGGCTGTTGGCGCGGTTTTGATTGCTTTGAGCGGGCGCATTCCCAATTTGCGCGAAACAATTACCTTGTTGACGGCAATTGCCCTGTTCCTGAATGTCTTAAACCTGCTTGGTCCGGTTCTGGACGGGGAACGCCCGGAAGTTCATTTATTGGACATGTTCCCGGGATTGGCCATTGCCTTTAAGGTTGAGCCTTTAGGAATGATGTTTTCCTTAATCGCTTCGGGTCTGTGGATTTTGAATTCCATCTATTCCATTGGCTACATGCGGGGCAATAAAGAGAAACATCAAACGCGTTTCTATATCTGTTTTGCGATTGCAATTTCGGCAACATTGGGGCTGGCTTATTCCGCCAACCTTTTGACCTTGTTCATTTTCTACGAGGTGTTGACCTTCTCCACCTATCCGCTTGTTTCACACAAAGGAAACGAAACGGCGCTCAAGGGGGCACGTACCTATCTTGGTATTCTGGTTACAACCTCCGTTGCATTCCTGTTCTTTGCAATTGCATGGACTTACAGCGCAACCGGGACATTGGATTTTGTTGATGGCGGTATTTTAGGCGGCAAGGTGGAAGGCCCGTTGATGGGCTTGCTTCTCATGCTGTTTATTTACGGGATCGGTAAGGCTGCGGTCATGCCGGTTCACCGTTGGTTACCAGCGGCAATGGTTGCGCCAACACCGGTTTCGGCATTGCTGCATGCGGTTGCGGTTGTGAAATCCGGTGTTTTTAGCGTCGTTAAAGTCATTGTCTATACATTCGGTATCGATAATCTGGTCACTTCCGGTTCTGCCGATTGGCTGGTATATATATCGGGCTTTACCATCATTGCTGCCTCTATGGTTGCCTTGCGTCAGGACAACTTGAAACGCCGATTGGCTTATTCAACGATTTCGCAATTGTCCTATGTGGTTCTGGCCGCCGCGATCCTGACACCGATTTCCGCAGTTGGGGCCGCGCTGCATATTGCAGCCCATGCCTTTGGAAAAATCACTTTGTTCTTTGCGGCCGGTTCCATCTATACGGCGGCGCATAAGACGGAAGTGAGCCAACTAAATGGTATTGGCTGGAAAATGCCGATTACGATGACTGCCTTTGCCATTGGTGCGTTGTCCATGATCGGATTGCCGCCAACGGCAGGCTTTGTCTCGAAATGGTATATCATTCAAGGAGCCATGAGTTCGGAAAACTTTGTGGCATTGAGTGTTGTTATTCTCAGTACCTTGTTGAATGCAGGCTATTTCTTGCCGATTATTTATGCTGCTTTCTTCAGACAAGCTGAACCGAAAGGGCCAGATGATCATGGGGGGCACCATGATCATCATGGGGAAGCACCATTACCGATTGTCATTGCCATTACATCGACGGCGACATTGACAATCCTGATGTTTTTCTTCCCGGATGTTGCCTTGGAATTGGCACAACAAATGATTGGGGGTATCCAATGAGCGACCAACATGACGTTCACTGGCTTTGCCGTCCGACAACCATAAAAAAACTATGGATCGTTGGTATTGCCATTTTGGTTCTAACCGTTGCGTTGGAACTGACGATCCATCCGCATCCTTATTTCGGGATTGATGGCTGGTTTGGCTTTAACGCATGGTTCGGCTTTTTCTCCTGCGCAGCAATGGTTTTGTTTGCCAAATTGTTGGGCATTTTCCTAAAACGGAAGGACACCTACTATGATGATTAACAGTGCCCTTCCCCCCGGGCTTATCTTGATTCTCGGTTCATTGTTTTTGCCTGCTCTGGTTGGCAATGCGCGTAAGACGTTGATGCTGCTTTTGCCGGTTCTGACCATGTATTTCATTTGGGCTGTCCCAGATGGTGTGCAGTTAACCGTACCATTTCTGGATTACACGCTCGAACCGTTGCAAGGTGACAAGCTGTCGCGCCTGTTTGCAACCATCTTTACGTTAATGGCCTTTGTCGGCGGCATTTTTGCACTCAATCAAAAAAGCCAGATTGAACTTCTGTCCGCTTATGCTTATGCCGGTGGTGCCGTTGGTGTTGCCATGTCGGGTGACTTGGTCAGTGTTTTCATCTTTTGGGAATTTATGGCGGTTGCCTCTACATTGGTGATCTGGTCTGCGCGCACGAAGGAAAGCTATCGTGCCTCCATGCGTTATGCGATTGTCCACCTGTTTGGCGGTGTAATTTTGATGATCGGGGTGATTGGTCAAATCTATCACTCAGGTTCTGTTGAATTTGGCGCGATGAAGGCGGATAGCTGGTGGACATGGATGTTGTTGGCCGGGTTCCTGATCAACGCAGGTGCCCCACCCTTTTCAGCATGGCTCCCGGATGCTTATCCCAGTGCCTCGTGGTCTGGCAGTGTCTTTTTGTCAGCCTTCACGACCAAGACAGCCGTTTATGTTTTGATCCGTAGCTTTCCCGGCGAAAATGTTCTGATCTTTGTCGGCCTTTATATGGTGTTTTACGGCATCATTTACGCGCTTCTGGAAAATGATATGCGCCGTATTCTCGCTTACTCTATCATCAACCAGGTTGGTTTTATGGTGACGGGGATCGGCATCGGTACGGACTTGGCCCTTAATGGCGCAGCCGCCCATGCCTTCGCCCATATCATCTATAAGGCATTGTTACTGATGTCGGCTGGTGCGGTTATGTACGAGATCAACAAGCGTAAATGTACCGATCTTGGCGGGCTTTATAAGGCCATGCCGCTAACCATGATTTGTGGGACAATCGGTGCGCTTGCAATCTCCGGCTTCCCGTTAACATCCGGTTTTACGACAAAGACCATGATTGCGTCTGCTGCGGCTGATCAACATATTGCCTATGCTTGGTTCCTGTTGGAAGCGGCCTCTGCCGGTGTTTTTCTACATGCTGGTATCAAGTTCCCGTGGTTTGTTTTCTTCCAACGTGCCCCGGGGTATGTGGAACGTGAATTTGGTGCAAAACCAAAAGATCCACCGTTTAACATGCGTTTAGCAATGGTTATTTTTGCCGTCATGTGTGTGGGGCTTGGGGTTTACCCCGATCCGCTTTATGCGATCTTGCCAAATCCAGTTGATTTTGTGCCTTATACATCGACCAAAGTCATTCACATGCTGGAATTGTTGCTGTTTTCCGGCTTTGCCTTCTTTGTTCTGTTAAAGATGATGAAGCGGACATTGACGATTACGTTGGATTTCGACTGGTTTTACCGCAAGTTCTTTAACCTGCTTCACGAAGAATTTGTGGTTCGCCACGGTGGGGCTGCTTTTGCCAAATTCCGTCTGGCGTGCTTGAAACGTGTTGATGTGATTATCAATCATATTTTCAAACATCACGGCCCGCATGGCATTTTGGCCCGCACATGGCCAACCGGTAGTATGGTTCTGTGGGTTGCAATCCTGCTCGGCCTTTATTTACTGGTCTATTATATCTAAACTCAGTTCCAACGAACAAAGCCCTTGGGAATAGACCCAAGGGCTTTTTTTGTGAGAAATACACAGGTTATTTTTTTGCTTTTTTCTGGGATGGGAGTGGTGTTGCCTCGGCCACTTTGCGAAGTCCCGGTGCCCAGGACTTGACCTGAACGGGGCGTCCGGTTTGGGAACGCAAAACACGTGGCTTTAAGACCTTATCAATACTGGGCGCTTCCTTATGTTTGCTGAAGCTTGCGACCATGATCTTAAATTCAATTTCGGTGCGCCTGCCCTTTTTAATCGCCTTTTGATAGGCTGGTGTTTTTTTTGTGATATCGGATAGTTTATCAGCCGAGTACGAGCCAAAACGCCGCCAGATGCTTTCTAAAAAAGTTTCAATATGGGCCGGGAGATTTGTATTTAAATAAAACGAAGGTCGCCCCTGTTCAAAAGCCCGAAAAACATGGGGTTCAATCGGTCCCATATCGTCGGCAACAAAGACACCCGGGGCAAGTTTACGACCGTGATAGGCAATCGCAAAATAGCTTTGTGACAAAAATAATAAGCGATGCATTTTCATCGGTTGAAGATATTCGTTGTCATTTAAAGCATGGTCCATAAACCATGCGGCAACGTCATACATTGTCTCAACAGCGGCAGCCATAGAATATCCTTAGTCTTGATCTTGTAATCTGAATATAGCTTACACGCACAAACCTTTCCACCTGCTTAATCGTGGATCGGTGCATATGAGTTGATTTACATTGCGAGATTAATAGAACCGCCGCGATTTTTAAGCTCACCCTTAATCGCACGTGTGCTGAGCTCATAGGTAGAGGTCGCCCGTTCCATATAGGCTTGGAAAGCCGGTTTTCCCGGACGTGCAAAAGGGTCACCGTTATAGGAAGACTCACCAAGGTTTCCAGCATCATAATCGGACTGGGCATCTTCAAATAACATTGCAAAGGTTCGCGATGTCCCATGCAGTTTTAAAGTGTGAGGCTGCTGATGGCCTTGGTTTTGTTGACCTTGCCCTTGGCTGTAATTTTCAAAACTACGGCTTTCGTCTTCCCCTCTCACGCCTGCTTGAGCGTAGAGTTCGGAGACGGAATTATATTGTGAAGATGAAATTTGACGCGCGCTACCGCCCGCCGGTCTGCTTGAAGGGACCGACGTGTTACCAGAAGCTATGGGCTTGGCAACGCTGGACATGTCAAAAATCTTTCAACAGTTTCGAAACACAGGCGGAAAAACCCACCTATAAACTAAACGTACGTACTCACTAATCTACGGGAGTAGCCAAGCCTCGTCAAGGAAACGCCCGCAAAAGTTTCCAAATCAAAAGGATATCAAATTAACCCTTTGTATTACTAAGGTTTTAAATCTTCAGGAAGTTCCGGTGGTAACTCAATATCTTGTTCGGGCATTGGCACTGAAGTGCCGCTTTGTGCCGAATCCGTTGCATTGGGATCATAAAGACATTTGAATTTTATACGGTTTGGGGTTGCAATCGGGCATTCCCAAATATCATTTTCAAGGTATCCCAATTGAATACTTGCAAGGATTGCTTTCAGCTTGCGTTGACGCTCCACAGGGCCTGCAAACAGTTCGCCTTCGGCTTGATCAAGGTATTTTACTTGACCAAGTTCTTTATATTGAACAAGGTTTTGCACCTCTGTCACGCGGATTTTGCATTCTTTTTTGGCTAAATCAAGAACCTGTTGGCGGCTATGAATCGTTTTGTCAAAACAAATGGCAACTTCAATCCCGTTTTCCGGGATCTGACTTATGCGCTCCCTATTCCAGTCTTCGACATAGGGTGAAGAGGAACAGGCCTGTAAAAAAAGGAGAGCGGCCATCGCGAAAAGTGTTTTGCAGGATTTAAAAAAAGACACAGGTGAAAGTTCCATTAATCAAGAAGGTCTGTTTCTTCTATAACAAATTCTTCGTCGCCTAAAGCAGGTTGTTCATTTTCTTCTTCATAAGGTAACAAGCCTGACAATAATCCTCGTTCCCCCTCAAGTGATGTTTTTTCCCCTTTTGACGTTGCCAGCGACAAATCGTTTAATGGACCGTCAATCTGAATATAACCGTTGGAAGGGCCTTCTTTTGTTTGGGTAACACTGTTGAGTGTGAGTGTAAGGGCATTATTTATGAAATCAAAGGTCATGCGTCCGTCCACATTTACCGAAGGGGCAACAAAGGATAGATTTTCGCTGACCAACTGTCCACGGTTGCCTTGAACACGCCCTTTTAATTCTGCAAAATCAAATTGTTCGGATGGTCGGGCATTGAGGGCACTGGCGATCTTCTCGTTCGTGATTGAACCATCCAGTACGGAGAAATCTCCGCGAATGGTTGCTGTTTCCATGAGTGCAACCAGTGTGGAACCTTCGGATTGAATTTCAATAGAACTATTCAGCGCACCCAGCAGATTGACCTGTTGAGTGAGTTCTTTTTGCAGTTTTTCCAAATTAATGCTGCTCAGGTCAATTCGGGCATCCATATAGCCGTTTTCCAAACCTTTATGCCAGCGGACGCGCGCATTGGCGAGTCCGCCTAACAAGTGCAACTGATCCACCGAAAGGCTTAGTCGTCCGTCTTCGTGTCGGATTTTAAGCTTTGGTTTTATTATTTCACCTGTTGATAATTTATAGCCGCCATAAAGGACATCAACATTGGCGCGGAAAGTATCCAGAAAAAATTGATTGAGGTCGATTGTGCGCAGGTGATCAAAATCGGGTTTAAGACCGGATAATGCATGCCCCGGTATTGTAATGGTTCCTGTGATTTCAGGTTTAACCGTTTTGAAATCAATAACACCACGGGCTTTGGCGGAAAATGGTGATTGCGTATAGCTTGCGTCTTCGATTTGCAGACGTTGATCGCGAATTTTAAGATCGGATAGGATCAACAGGTTCCCCTGTTTGTCGGCGCATTTGTTTTTGTCTGTAAACCAGTTGCAGAACTCGAACAAGGACGGAATATCAACCCGAAGATTGCCTTGAGAGACAAAGGTCTGCCGTTTTGCCGCGCTGCCATTATAATCAATACGAATAGGGGCGGAATCGATTGCGAGGGTCATTTTGCTGCGATATCCCCGCAAAAAATCGTCGGGACGTTCCAGGCGTATTTTAATATCCAGCGTTCGTTTATTAACGTACGCATTGCCTTGAACCGAAAAATCCTTGTTATGAGCGGGCTTTGCGATATCAAGCGTCGCTTTTTCAATATCGACCGTTGTTCCGGGAGCCTTTTTCCAAAGGAAACGCGCTTCTTCCACCCGTGCGGTTTTAAAAATCGAATCTTCAATGAAATGCTGAAGAATTTCGATATAACGAATTTCATTTTTACGAGAAGCACTTAAATTTGTACGTACCCAGTCGGGGATATAGGGGGTAAAATCCCCTTCAATGGTGATTTTAGGTTCGGCAATCAGGAAGTTGTCAACGTTTATATCACCGCTGAGAAATTTCCAAAACTGCATATCAAGGTGAATACTCTGGATCGTGCCGACAACCTGAACATCTTGCCCGATCTTCCCGCTAAACAGGACATCTTTTGCGTCCAAACGGATGGTTGGCAACAAAGAGAACGAAAAACCATTCTCAAAATCAAAATCCAGACCTGTGGTTTCTTCAAGTTTGGTTTCAATGATATTTTTGTAAACTGCCGAGGGCAGAAAGAAAGGAACTGCAATCAAAATCAATAAGATACCAATTATGATAACCGGTACTTTTGTTTTCATGCCTTTGATTCCAATACCGTCGACTTTTAACATTTAAGACCTTAACCAATTGCTTGTTTTTTGGCATTCTCTCGTGCGATTTAGCATTACTTTACATAGAGATAATACCTTTCACAACCGTTCAATGGTGCTTAGGCGACAGGAAGTTTGCGTTTCTTCCAGAGGTTGAGGCCACCTTTAACAACACTCACGTTTGTAAAGCCAAGATTTTTAAGGTTTTTTGCCGACATTGCCGCTCTTTGCGACGACAAACAAATCACATAAACTTTATGGTCGAGGAAGGCACGTTTTGACTCTAAATCATCCCCTAGTTGATGAGGTTGCACATTGATACTGTCCAGAGCATGCGCCGCTGCAAACTCTTCAGGAGTCCGTACATCCAAAAGGACAGCATTTTCATCCTGTTGCATATGTTCGTAAACTTTGCTCGGGTCAATGAAGGGAACACCGGCAACAAGGCGCGGGATCATGCGCAATGAAAAAAACGAAACCACGATAACAACAGCAACCGCAATCAGTGGAGAGTCCATTTTGAAATCCTCAATATATCAGTTTGTTCTGTTTTAGTTTGGCTGCCTGTTTTATGCAAGAGGCTTGCTAATTGGGGCAACAATCTATATCTGGTTCTTATGACACAGACACTACATATCATTGGCGGCGGATTGGCAGGCAGCGAAGCAGCCTGGCAAGCTGCACAACGCGGCGTAAAAGTCGTCTTGCACGAAATGCGCCCGACACGACCGACAGAGGCCCACCACACAGACACGTTGGCGGAGCTGGTTTGTTCCAATTCCTTACGTTCTGACGATGCGCAGTATAATGCCGTTGGTTTGATGCACGAAGAAATGCGTCGTTGTGGTTCCCTTATTATGAAATGTGCCGATGAAAACGCCGTCCCGGCAGGCGGGGCCTTGGCGGTTGATCGCGAAGGGTTTGCCCTTGCAGTACAAAGTGCACTTGAGGCCCACGAGAATGTAGAAATTGTGCGCGAAGAAATTACCACACTGCCTTCTGAAGACTGGGAACATGTGATCATTGCGACAGGTCCCCTCACCTCTGAACCTCTCGCCCAGTCCATCCGGGAATTAAGCGGCGAGGAATCCTTGCACTTTTTTGATGCTATAGCCCCGATTATTGATAAGGACAGTATTGATTTTTCAAAAGCATGGTTCCAGTCACGCTATGACAAAGGTGATGGCAGTGACTACATCAATCTGGGCCTGACCCGTGCACAATATGATCAATTCATCGACGATTTAATCGCAGGTGAAAAGATGGAATTCAAGGAATGGGAAAAAAATACGCCGTATTTTGAAGCCTGCCTGCCCATTGAAGTCATGGCGGAACGTGGTCGGGAAACTTTGGCGTTTGGCCCGATGAAACCGGTTGGCCTGCAAAACCCGAACGAACCGGACGCGCGATATGCCGCTGTAGTTCAACTGCGCCAAGATAATAAATTGGGAACGCTTTATAATATGGTCGGCTTTCAGACCAAATTGAAGCACGGGGAACAGGTGCGTATTTTCAAGACACTGCCCGGTCTGGAAAATGCAACGTTTGCCCGCCTTGGTGGCATTCACCGCAATACGTTTATCAACTCCCCCCGCCTGTTGGATGGCACGTTGAAATTGAAAGCCCGTGACAACATTCGTTTTGCCGGACAAGTCACTGGTTGCGAAGGTTATGTGGAAAGTACAGCTGTCGGCCTAATGGCGGGACGTTTCGTTGCCGCAGAAATTATGGGACAGGACATTGTGCCCCCGCCGGATGTCACAGCCCTTGGCGGGATTTTGAACCATATCACAGGTGGGGCGGATGCCATGACATTCCAGCCGATGAATATTACCTTTGGTCTTTTACCGCCGATGGATGTACGAAATGAACGTGGCAAGCGCGTTAAAGGTAAAGAGAAAAAGGCCGCCGTTTCCGCCCGTGCCTTAAAAGCATTGGATGAATGGCTGGATAAAACCGACAGAGTATAAGAGAGAGTATTTGAGATGATTTCACTGGAAGTTCTAAAGCGTGCACAAGAAACCCTTGCGGGTAAAGTCAATGTAACGCCTATGATTTATTCTCAAGTACTTTCAAACATGTCGGGTGCCGAGGTTTATTTAAAACTGGAAAACCTGCAAATTACGGGTTCTTTTAAATCACGCGGGGCTTTGGTGCGATTGGCAAGCTTATCCAAAGCAGAAGCCGCAAAAGGCGTTGTTGCTGCCTCTGCCGGGAATCACGCCCAAGGCGTTGCCTATCACGCGCAAAACATGGGGATCCCGGCAACGATTGTCATGCCGCAAGGCACACCGTTTAACAAGATTTCCAAAACGGAAAAATTGGGTGCCAAAGTTATTGTTAGCGGGGAAACCTTTATTCAAGCCCGCAATGCCGCCCTTGATTTGGTCAAAAGTGATGGCCTGACCTATGTCAGCCCCTATGATCATGAAGATATCATGGCGGGACAAGGTGTTGTCGGTCTGGAAATGATTGATCAGGTTGAAATACCACTAGACGCCATTCTTGTTCCCATCGGCGGCGGCGGATTATTGGCAGGTGTTGCCTCTGCCTTTAAACATCTTTCGCCCGACACGGAAATTTTCGGTGTGCAATGTGATGCGTTTCCCTCAATGGCAGATAGTTTCTACAATCAAAACAACACCAAAGGCGGCTACACCCTGGCGGAAGGGATTGCCGTTAAAGAACCGGGTGAATTGACGGCACCGATCATAAAAGAAACGACGACCGATATTTTTGTGGTCAATGAAATCCAGATTGAAGAAGCGGTCCTCAGTCTTGCGGAAAATCAGCGTTTAACTGTCGAAGGTGCTGGCGCTGTTGGTTTGGCGGCCCTTTTGCAAAATAAAGAACGTTTTGCGGGCAAACGCGTTGGCTTGGTTTTATCCGGCGGAAATATTGATTCGCGGATTTTGTCGTCTGTGCTATTGCGTGGTCTTTATCGCGATGGTCGGATGGCCGTTTTGCGCATTGCCGTGCCGGATCAACCCGGCCATCTTGCCAAGATTACAAAAATCATGAGTGACAATGGGGCCAACATTGTCGAGATTTATCACCAACGCATGTTTTTTGATCTATCGGTTAAACTGACCGAAGTCGATGTGGTTGTTGAAACACTGGATCAAGACCATGTTCAGCGTTTGATCGATCAGTTTGTGGGTGAAGGCTATAGCTGTCGGGAAATCAGCGAGAAGAATGCTTAATAACGATTGCGCCACGCCTTGAAAGCCAGCTTGATTTGTTTGGATAAACGCCCCTGCCCTATATTGGGATTAAACGGGTCGCAATCGACCTTTTTCAGACGTTTCAGGTAATCTTCAAGGCCGACCGTATTGAGCAAAACTGCATTTGGTGTCGCGCCTTGTGTACGTGCGTCTGCGATTAAGCGTTCAATTTCACTGACGAGTTCTGCGACAATATTCTTAAGCTCCGCACGGCATTCAAATTTATAAAAGCCGTTCAAATCCAGATTATGCTTTTTAATCAGCAAAAGCGGTAACTTGCAACGCGCGACACGGGATTGATGGGCCAAGGTGCGAATAATGTGACAAAGGGCATTTGCCGTTCCAACCTTAAGGCTTGCCTCACTAACCGGACAACCGATTGCCGCTTCTTTGATCTGTGCACTTAATCCCCCGGTTGCCTCGCAATAGCGCACAAGGGCTGACATGTCGTCGTGGGCGCGGTCTTCCATATCAAAGGAACGGGCATTGAAATAACGATCAAACAAAGCTTTGTCGATGGCACCCTTTGCCAGTGTTTGTGCAATTTCCTGATGCGTCCCGTTTTCTGCATCCGCTGATTTATCTCCGTTATAAATCCCGTCCACCAGATCACGCCACCATTGCAGGCGGATCAAACCCAGATGTGGTTCGCTGACGGCATCACGAATACGCAGGGTTTCCATATGGAAAAGCTGCATTGCAAAAAAATCAGTCTGACGATCTTCCGGGGCAAACAAGCCACAGAGGAATTGGTCATGTTCATTTTTGCGGATTTCTTGCGCACATAGGCTGAGGGAGGAGGTCATAAAACGTATTCATTTTTTGAATTGGAAAAACACATGTGTCATATAAGGGGTAGAAAAGGAAAAGGCAAAGTGTCAAAAACTGCAAATCAAGAAAATTTTCCGGTTGCCAGCCTGTTATTGGCCCCAAATGTGCGCCAACAGGTGATGGAATTTTATCAATTGGCACGCTGTTGGGATGATATTGCGGACTCCCCAACTCTCAGCCCGGAAGAAAAACATAATGAATTGCCAGACGAGTGGGAAAACCCGTTTTTGAACGATCTCTTGGTTGCCTTTCATCAGGATGCTGACCAAAACCGTTATGAAAACTGGCAGGATTTAATGGATTATTGCCAATATTCCGCCAACCCGGTTGGACGTTTTTTATTGAATGTACATGGTGAAAGTGGGGGTGAAACTTTAAGCGATTCCCTGTGTAGTGTTTTGCAAATCCTCAATCACCTGCAAGATTGCCAAAAAGATTTTCAGGTGATGAACAGAATTTATCTGCCTCTGGAATTTTTGCCTGAAGGGGAAAGTTACGAAAACTTGCTTTCACAATCAAGCTGTGCCCTACCTTTACGGAATGTTCTCAACATCTGCCTGGACCGGGTTGATGAAATGTTGAAACCGGTTTTTAATCTACCTAGCCAGATTAAAAACAAACGGTTACGTTATCAATGCAAGGTTACCCTGCTTTGTGCGGTGGCTTTGGCTGGTCGATTACGTTGTCAGGATCCATTGGCAAGACGGGTTGAACTCGGTACATTCGATAAATTTCTGATTGCCTACAAAGGTTTTTACCCTTTATGACACGTCCCAGCTCAGCCGATTTTGAATATGTCGAAAATATTGTGTGCGAGGCCAAAAGTTCCTTTGCGTTGGGGATGAAAGCCTTGCCTAAGGATCGGCGCGGTTATCTTTTTGCGATTTATGCCTATTGCCGCATGCTGGACGATATTGCCGACAATGCCCTTCCCCGTGAAGAAAAGCTAAAGAAATTGAATGAGTGGCGGACCAAGGTTACGCAACTTATTGTAGGGAAACCATCTTGCGCCATCACACGCATATTGTGTGAGGCCATAGATCAATATGATGTTCCAAAAGATGAGCTTTATCAATTGATTGATGGGATGGAAGTCGATATTTTGGGACCTATCCACGCCCCGTCTTGGGATGATTTATATGACTATTGCCGCAAAGTTGCCGTCAGTGTCGGCTTGTTGTCCCTTCCCATTTTTGGACGGACAGACCAAGGGGCACAGGACTTCGCACAGGAATTGGGATACGCCTTGCAATTAACCAATATTTTGCGTGATGTGGTTGAAGATGATCAAGTCGGGCGCTTGTATTTACCACAGGAATCTCTGCAAAAGCATCAGGTGGAAGGGATTGTTTCGCCAAACCTTAACCTTGTTCTCGCCGATGTCGCTGAAAAAACGGAACAGCATTATAAAAATGCAGAAAAGTTGCTGAGACAAATCGGAAGTGCGAACCTAAAACCAGCCGTTCTGATGAAGCAGGCTTACCAGAAAATATTTAAAAAAATGCAACATCGCGGCTGGCATCAAATGACACCGCGTATGAGCCTGAGCAAGACGGAAAAAGCATTTTTGGTTATGGAATTCCTGACGCGTCATGATTAAACATCTTCATATTATCGGGGCTGGTTTGGCGGGGCTAAGTGCTGCGGTTGAAGCTAGAAAAAACGGTGTTTCTTGCACCATATATGAAGCCACAAAAAAAGCGGGCGGACGCATTCGTCAAGCCCGAAGCCATGACAATGGCACACATTTAATCGTAAAAGGCTATGAAGCGACCTTTGCGTATCTGAACCAAATTGGCATGAGTGAAACGCTCTCTCCCTTTGGGAATGGGGCGTATTCTTTCACGGAACCTGCAAGTCACTTAAGCTGGAAAGTCAAAGCCAATCACTTTGTCTGGCAAGTGGCAAAGGGTAGTATTCCGGGGGTAAATGCAACAAATATTGTGGGGAAAACGGCAAAAGATCGCTTATGGGATCCATTTTTTCTCGCTGTTTTTAATACGGAACTCAAAGACGTTCCGGCGCAACTGCGAAAGAATATGTTCTTTGAGATGTTAAAACAGGGGCCAAGTGCCTTGATCCCTTATTTTTGCCAAAACACACTTGAAGATACATTTGTACGCCCCCTCTTGGATCAGTTTGATATCAGGTTTGGAAAAAGATTAACCAGCGTAAATGAAAGTCAACTTGTTTTCAAAGACGGGCAAATCCCCCTAAAAAAAACAGACCGGGTTATTTTGGCCCTGCCGCCTCAGGCTTATGCACAGATTACCTCTCCTTTTGATTTTTCAGCGATTACATGCAACCCAATCAGCAATTTTCATTTTGATCTGGATTCGGATGTGGAGGAATGTTTTGTCGGCCTGATCGGGACACGAAGCCAATGGCTTTATGCCAAAGGTCGGCATGCCTGTGTCACCATCAGCAATCAAAAATTCGAATCGTCTGAAATTTCAAAACAAATTTGGATGGAAGTTCGCCCACTTTTGGGGCTTGATGATTGTCAGATGCCACCGTGTCGACTTGTTTGCAAAAAACATGCAACACCTGCACAAAATATGGATTTTGCAACCCATCGCCCTCAAACTAGAACGAACTTTACAAATCTTTTTCTTGCAGGTGACTGGATTGAGACCGGACTTCCAGCTACCATTGAAAGTGCAATTAGGTCAGGCAAATGGGCTGTAAAAGCGGCAATTGATAATAAAAGATAATTTTTTATATCTTTTTTCATAAAAGCCTTCATTTTTACAATCATTCTGCCTATTTTTTAGAAATATTCAAATTTACCAAACTCAGAAGAGGTCAACAAATGGCATTCGAACTTCCTGCCCTGCCTTATGCTCAAGACGCACTCGAGCCACATATCTCCGCTAACACTTTGAGCTTCCATTACGGCAAGCACCACAACACCTATGTTGTGAACCTTAACAACCTGTTGGGTGATGCTGCTGGTTCTTCACAAGCTGACCTCGAAGCCGTTATCAAAGATGCGGCTGGCGATGCGTCTAAGGCTGGCGTATTCAACAATGCGGCTCAAGTCTGGAACCACACATTTTATTGGAACTGTATGAAGCCGAACGGCGGCGGCGCACCCAGTGGTGAACTGGCTGCAAAAATTGATGCGGCTTTCGGTTCCTTCGATAAATTCAAAGAAGAATTTTCCCAAGCTTGTATCACCGCTTTCGGTTCTGGCTGGGGTTGGCTGGTTGTTGAAAATGGCGAACTGAAAATCACCAAAACAATCGGTGCAGACACACCGTTGGCACATGGTCAAACCGCACTGTTGACATGTGATGTTTGGGAACATGCCTATTATCTTGATTACCAAAACCTGCGCCCAAAATACGTTGAAACGTTCCTCAACGAATTGGTCAACTGGGATTTTGTAGCTGAACAATTGGCAAACGCATAATCGCAGATCAATATGATCAAATAAAAAGGCCCGGTACTGTCAAAAGTGCCGGGCCTTTTTTTTATGTCTGTATTTGACGCCTTAAACAGCAATTATAGCAGCCAATGTCCTGCGATCTTCAATTTGAAGGGCGCAAAATGTTCGGGCCGCCGCACCGGAATTCATCCATTCCAGTATGAGGCCTTTTTCTTTGACAGCTTCGCGCAAGCCTTTGGGCGGCATCTTGGATGTCTCCCCGCAACCAACCAGCAAAATATCGTAATTTTCCGCATGATCGAGAAGCGGTTGCAAGCTGTCCAACGTAATATCGGATGGCTCTGTCACATTCCACGGATCCACCCGGCCTTCGTACAGTAAAATTGATCCCGTGACGATATGGCCGTTTACATCGAAACGACCATCGCCATAGGATAGGATCATTAACCGGTTATCGGTGACGAGAGGGGTGATGTCCAAAGACATTAAACAGCCCCCTCGCCTTCGACTTTTTCAATTTCGCTATCTTCTTCATCTTCATCATCGCTGCGACGAAGTACGAAGTAAGTCAAAATTGGAACGGCGAGACAGACCGACGAATATGTCCCGATGACAATGCCCCAGATCATGGCAAAGCTGAAACCGCGAATAACTTCACCGCCCAAAATATAAAGGGCAAGCAAAGCAACCAACGTGGTCACAGATGTCATAACGGTACGAGACAGTGTTTCGTTGACTGACATATTTAAAAGTTCTGGCAAATCCATCTTTTTGTATTTGCGCAAGTTTTCACGTACGCGGTCATAGACAACCACCGTATCGTTGATGGAATACCCGGCAATAGTTAGAACAGCGGCAACCGTGGAAAGGTTGAATTCCATCCCCAGCAGGGCAAAGATACCGATCGTTGAAATAACATCATGGATCAAGGCAACAACGGCCCCCATCCCGAATTGCCATTCGAAACGGAACCAGATGTAGACCAGTATCGCACCGATTGCCAGTGCAACAGCCATGACACCATCCATGAAGAGTTCTTCGGAAACCTTCGGGCCAACGAACTCTGTACGGCGGTATTCAACGGTATCGTGTAATTCCGACTTAACGGCCTCAACAGCGGCTTGTTGCGCTTTTTCGTCACCATCCTGGCGTTGAATTCGGATGAGGACTTCTTCTGGCTCACCAAATTCCTGAATGGAAATTTCACCCAGGCCGAGTTTTGAAAGTTGTGTCCGCAAGGCCCCGACATCTGCCGGGCCACTATTGGAACGAACCTCCATCATGATACCGCCTTTGAAGTCGATACCATAATTCAAGCCATTGGTACCAAAAATACCGATAGAGGCAATGATCAAACAGAACGAAAAGGCAAAGAAAGCAATTTTCTTGCCGATGAAGTCGATTTTTGTCCCTGTCGGGATCATATGCAAACGACGCATGTGTAATCCCTCCTCTACAGTTCAAGTGTTTTGGGTTTGGTACGACGTAACCACACGACAACCTGCAAACGGGTCAACATAATCGCCGTAAACATGGATGTCAGGATACCGATGGCCAATGTCACAGCAAAACCGCGCACCGGACCAGAACCAAATTGATAAAGCAAGACAGCTGCAATCAATGTGGTGACGTTCGCATCGACAATGGTTTTAATCGCCCGCTTATACCCGGAATCAATCGCCGCAATGGGACCAAGTCCATTACGCGTTTCTTCGCGGATCCGTTCGAAAATCAAAACGTTGGCATCAACCGCCATACCGATCGTCAGGACAATCCCGGCAATACCGGGCAAGGTCAAGGTGGCCTGTAAGACAGATAAAGCTGCACCGATGAGAATAATATTAAACATCAATGCGATATCCGCATAAATCCCAAAACGTCCGTAGCTGGCAACCATAAAGATGATAACCCCCAACAAACCGATGACGGAGGCAACTTTACCCGCTTCAATCGAATCAGCCCCCAAGCCCGGACCAACGGTGCGTTCTTCAAGAATGACCAAAGGTGCCGGCAGTGCACCCGCACGCAGCAAAAGCGACAGATCATTGGCTTCCTGAACGCTGAAACGTCCGGTAATGATCCCGCTGCCACCCAAAATCGGGCCTTGGATATTCGGTGCACTGATGACTTTGCCATCCAAAACAATCGCAAGGCGGCGATTGACGTTTTTAGATGTGACCTGCCCGAATTTCTTTCCACCTAACGCATTGAAGGTAAAGGAAACGACAGGTTGCGCATCCTGAAATGTCGGCTGACTGTCAATCAACATATCGCCGCTCACTTCGACTTTACGGCGAACGGCAATTTTGGTGTTTTCATTTTCCGCGTCCGGCAAGGCAATCGTTCCCGGGGGAATGCGTCCGGCCAAAATATCTTCCGGTGTCACCGTATGATTGACCAGATGAAAAGTCATTTTTGCCGTTTTACCCAACAGACGTTTAACGTCTTCAGGGTTATCAATCCCCGGCAACTGGATCAGGATACGATCGTCACCTTGGCGTTGAATATTGGGTTCTTTTGTACCTGTTTCGTCAATCCGGCGGCGCACGATTTCGATTGATTGTTCAACCGCAGAGCGTTTTGCCTTCAAAACGGCTTCTTCCGTCATGGTAATACTGATTTTACCATTTTCATTGATGGTCTCAGTACCTGTATCGATTTTACGAAGCAGATCATAGGCTTGTTGAACCTGATCGGGCTTTTTAATCTGGACGCTAACTTGGGAATCTCGAATGCCGAGTCCGGTATAGCGAATACGTTCGCTACGCAGTGTTTGTCGAATTGAATCGACAATAGATTCCAGTCGTTCATTGATAACGGTCTGGGCTTCAACTTCCAAAAGAAGGTGTGAACCACCGCGTAAATCAAGCCCTAGACTGATCTGTTGATTGGGGAGCCAACCCGGTAGATTTTCCGTCGTGTTGCGATCAAGCAGGTTGGGCGCAGCAAATGCCACGCCCAACAAGCAAACAGCAACCACGATGGCAATTTTCCATTTGGCGAAGTAGACCATGATATAAGGTCCCTTCCATTAACGTTCGTGATTAGTCTTTTTTACCGCCGAAGAGTTTTTTCAAACCACCGGCCTGTTCGGTTTTTTCTTCACCCTTGTCGGCGTCTTCACCTTTTGCGGGCTCTGTCTTGCTTGTGACGTGCGCAATCATATCGCGGCGTACCTTAACAACGATGTCTTTGGCAATTTCGACAGACAGTTCGGTATCGTTTTCGACTTTCGTCACTTTACCGAGAATACCGCCGTTAGTCACAATGTTGTCGCCGCGACGAACGGCTTCCAACATGGCTTTATGTTCTTTCGCACGTTTTTGCTGCGGACGGATCATCAGGAAGTAAAAGACGATGAAGATCAGGATAAGCGGCAAAAAGGCCTCGATGCCGCCACCGGCACCACCAGCAGCTTGAGCATAAGCCGGAGAAATGAGCATTGAAAACTCCTTGGTTGAAACAGAAATCTCGTTGGGTATTCCCCAAACTTGGCCGGGACTATACAATGCGGTGTTTACATTTTCTATATGAATCCTTAGCTTTCAGAGACTTTTTTCACCTATATGAGAGTAATATGAGCGAGCAACAAATCCTTTCCGTTCTTTTGCGAATTGCAGATGCACTGGAACGCCAATCCCCCAAGCCTGTTGCAAACAACGATCTTGATCATGCCGATGCCTTTGTCTGGCACCCTGAAACCTGCGCTTTACATGCCATTCATCAGGTCAACCACGTGCCACTTGATATGCTGCAAGGCATTGAATTACAAAAGAAATTACTCCTTCAAAACACACAGCAATTTGCCAATGGATATTCGGCAAACAATGCCTTGTTATGGGGCGCGCGTGGGACGGGCAAAAGCTCTATCGTTAAGGCGGTCCATGCCTATATTAATGCGCAAAAAGCACATAGCTTGTTGATTGTTGAAATTCACCGCGAAGACCTTTCAACCCTGCCGGACTTGTTGAAAGTGTTGAAACAAACGGATCGACGTTGTCTGGTTTATTGCGATGATTTGTCTTTTGATGGTGATGATACCTCTTACAAATCATTGAAAGCCGTTCTTGAGGGTGGAATCGAGGGCCGACCGGAAAATGTCATTTTTTATGCCACATCAAACCGTCGCCATTTAATGCCACGCGATATGATTGAAAATGAACGTTCAACAGCCATCAACCCTGCAGAAACGGTTGAAGAAAAAGTTTCCTTGTCTGATCGTTTCGGCATGTGGCTTGGTTTTCACAATATGGATCAAAACACCTATTTCGCAGCAATTGCCGGGTATATCGAACAATATAAATTGGATATATCCGAGGAAGACTGGAAAGCAGAGGCCATCGAATGGACGGTCACGCGTGGATCAAGGTCCGGGCGTGTCGCATGGCAATATATTCAGGATTTGGCCGGACGATTGGGGAAAAAACTTTCCTAAGTCTCAGACCAGACGGCGAGTTCATATCCGTCTAAGTCTTTAAACTGAAAACGCCGACCACCGGGGAAATCGAAAATCTCTTTGCTGATTTCCCCACCAGCGGCTGTGACTGCCTTTTCCAAAGCACTGAGATCAAGGCCATAAAGTACAATCAAAGGCCCACCGGCAACCGGTGTACCGTGAGCAAACCCACCCGTCATATGGCCATCATTAAATTCACAATAATCCGGCCCATAATCGCTAAAGGTCCAGCCAAAAACATCACCGTAAAATTTCTTTGTTCGTGAAATATCCTGCACAAGAAATTCGATGTAATTGATTGTTTTATCTTTGGGGGGACAAATCGTCATATCAATTAACCTCCAATTCGCACCAGACCGGGGTGTGGTCGGATGCTTTTTCCCAGCTGCGTGGCGTTTTATCAATGTCTGCATTGGTCAACAGGTCCGCAGCCTGAGGGGACAATAACAAGTGATCAATCAGAACACCATGATCCTTTGTCCAGCCCCCTGCGCGATAATCCCACCATGAAAATTGACCGGATTCAGGGTGATACAGTTTAAAGGCATTGGTCAATCCAAGGTGAAGATGTTGACGATAAAGGCGGCGACCTTCTTCGCGGCAAATGGCATCGTTTGCCATTTTTTGAATATCGTACACATCGCCATTATCCGGGGCGACGTTATAATCTCCACCTAAAACAAAAGGAATTTCCTGACTTAATAAATCTTTGGTGCGTTCAATCACCCGTTCCATGAAATTCAGTTTGTAATCAAACTTTTCCGACTCGATCGGATTACCATTGGGAAAATAGATTGAAGCAACACGAACGCCGCCTGTATCGGCTTCCAGATAACGCGCTTGTTCGTCTACTTCATTGCCAGGTAAGGCACGTAAAACAACCTCAATCGGTGCTTTGGATAAAACAGCAACGCCGTTGAATGATTTTTGCCCAACATATTCAATATGATAGCCTAGTTCTTTCAATTCCAGTGCTGGAACGGTATCGCCCGGTGTCTTTAATTCCTGTAAAAGCGCGACATCGGGATTGAAATCTTTTAACCAGCGCAGCAAATGTTCTGTGCGTGCATTAATCCCGTTTACGTTCCACGTTGCGATTTTCACAGGTCATTTCTCCATTGAGCCAACAGTCCTCCATAACATATACTGTCCTTATGAAGTTTCCAGTATTCCTTTTCCTTTTTTTTGTTGGCTTGTTGCTGTCTGGTACAGGACAAGAGGCATGGGCCAAAAACGGTTGGCCCACCTGCCCCGAAGATGGTCGCCGTGTCGAGATTTATATGGAAACCTCTATGGGAAACCTGCGCTATCAAAACGGTTTTAATCCCGCGCAATTGTCACAAATAAAAAACAAGGTGCGCCGCCAGATGGGGCCACTTTGGGTGCCAAATGGGCTGACGGTTGCTGATGAAAACTATAATCTTGAAATGACGACACAAGTTTATCAGCTTGGCCGGGATCGTTATTGTGCCGTTATCAAATCAGCAAAGGTTTTTATCGGATATCGCAATATCAACGTTTATATCAGTTCGAAATACCCCCAAGGGTCTTGCGAATATGAATCGATTTTAAATCACGAAAATATTCATGTGCAGATTTTTCGCGATACGCTTTATCGCTATGCAAACTCGATTGAAAGTGCTGTTCGCAAGAAAGCCCCAAGGATAGGCCCGGTTTATTTGCGCTCAGCCAATGCCACCAGCAAAAAATTGCGCGACCTGCTGGATGCCCAGATCAGGCCGCTTTTTAAGCGGATGTCATCGGCGATTAGTCGCAAAAACGCCCGCATCGACACAAAAGCCAATTATCGTCGCGAACAGGCCATGTGCGCAAATTGGTAAAATCGCCGGATTAAACGGAAAAAGACGACCCGCAACCGCACTCCGATGTAGCATTCGGGTTGGTCATTTGAAAGCTGGACCCCATCAAATCGGTCACATAATCCAGTTGCGCACCTTCTACAAACGGTAAGGAGGCTTCGTCAACCAGTACATCGACATCATCAAAGCTAAAGACCTGATCATCGGCTTTGACTTGATCATCAAGGCTGAAATTATAGGAAAAACCCGAACAACCGCCGCTGGTAATCATAATGCGAAGCTTAAGATCTGGATTACCTTCCTGCGCAATCAGTTTTTTAACCTGCTCGTTTGCGCTTTGTGTCAAACCAACTTGTGCAGTCATATCGAACTCCGTCCTGTAAAATATCTTTGGCCTTTTATGTAATCTATCTTTTGTATTTGTCAAACCCATTGCATATCAAGGCCCGCGAGGTTACCTTTCTTTCCATGAACCAACATATTTCACTTGCCCCATTTGCCAGCCTGCCAGAACAAAGCAAAGGCCGCTGTTTTCCTGAACCGGAAAGCGCAACACGAAGCTGTCACCAACGTGATCGGGACCGCATTATTCATTCTGCGGCCTTTCGTCGTTTGCAGTATAAAACGCAGGTTTTCGTCAACCATGAAGGCGATTTTTTCCGAACGCGATTGACGCATTCCCTTGAAGTCGCGCAAATCGCCCGAACAGCATGTCGTTACCTCAACTTAAATCAGGAATTGGCGGAATCGCTTGCCCTTGCCCATGATCTTGGCCATCCCCCTTTTGGACATGCGGGGGAAGATGCCTTGGACGAGGCCCTCGCGCCTTATGGCGGGTTTGACCATAATGCGCAATCGCTTCGTGTTGTCAGTGAACTGGAGCAACGCTACGCCGAATTTGACGGGCTGAACCTGACGTGGGAATGTGTGGAAGGTGTTGTCAAACATAACGGTCCCTTGTTGGGCTCTAAAGTTTTAAATCCCAAGCCGGTCCCGCAGGCGATACTGGACTATAACGAAAATGTTATGGATCTGGATTTGGAAAACTATTCCAGTCTGGAGGCGCAAATCGCCGCCCTTTCCGATGATATCGCCTATAACAATCACGATATTGACGATGCCTTGCGCGCTGAAATTATTCGAATCGACGACTTAAGTGATATTCCTGTTGTGGGTGAAACATTTGCACAAGTTGCCAAACAATACCCCGGTTTGGATGAATCTCGCCTGATTTACGAGGCTGTTCGCAGACTAATTGGCGATATGGTCAACGATCTCTTGCAGGAAACGCAACAGCGCATTAAAGATGCCTCACCAAAAGATATTGATGATATCCGTCATTCGAATGGACCGATTGCGTCTTTTTCCGAACGCATTCAAAAATGTGATCGGGAATTGAAGGCCTTTATGTTTGAAAACGTTTATCGTCATTACAAAATCAATCGGATGACCAGCAAGGCCCGCCGGGTGGTACAAAACTTGTTCACCTTGTTTATGGCAGAACCTAACTGTTTACCGACTGAATGGTACAAACTCACCGATGGCAAGCCGTCGGAACGCACCGCAAAGGTCGTTGCCGATTATATTGCCGGAATTACAGATCGTTACGCGTTGGATGAACATGCCCGTTTATTTGACGTACAGGCCAGAAACTCATGAATTTTTTTAAAGCATTTCATTGTGAAATTTCTTCTATCGTTGAAAAATTATCTGCCGCAGGCAAATTGCCCGATGGCATGGACCCATCCCGCCTGACGTGTGAACCACCGCGTGATGCCTCGCACGGTGATGTTGCCACCAATGCCGCAATGGTTCTGTGCAAGCAGGCCAAAATGAAACCGCGTGACTTGGCAGAGCTGCTGGCGGTGGAAATTGCCAAAATCGATCATGTCACCTCTGTTGATGTTGCAGGCCCCGGTTTTATCAATATCCGTCTGGCGCAAGAATTTTGGCATGCAAAATTATGTGACGTACTTGCAGCAGGCACCGATTGGGGGAATTCCGATATCGGAAACGGTCAAACGGTGAACGTGGAATATGTTTCTGCAAACCCGACAGGCCCGATGCATGTCGGACATGGCCGTGGCGCCGTGGTCGGTGATGCCCTCGCCTTGTTGTTAGCCAAGGCAGGTTATAAAGTTACGAAAGAATATTACATAAACGATGCCGGGGCGCAGGTTGATGTCTTGGCCCGTTCTGCTTATTTGCGTTACCGCGAAGCTTTCGGTGAAACGATTGAAATCCCTGAAGGCCTATACCCCGGTGATTATCTGGTTCCAGTCGGTGAAAAACTTAAAGAAACATTTGGCGACAAATGGCTGAATGCCGAAGAATCTGATTATCTGGACGAGATTAAAGCCTTTTCAATCAATGCTATGATGGATTTGATCCGCGAGGATTTAGCCGTTCTTGGTGTAACCCATGATGTCTTTTCTTCCGAAAAAGAATTGGTTGAAAATGGTGGCGTTGACAAGGCAATCGCTTATTTGGAAGAACGTGGCTTGATCTATACTGGTGTGCTGGAACCGCCGAAAGGTAAAAAGCCTGAAGATTGGGAACCGCGTCCGCAATTGCTGTTTAAGGCGTCCGAATTTGGTGACGATGTTGATCGTCCGCTTAAAAAATCCGATGGTTCCGGGACTTATTTTGCCTCTGACATTGCCTACCACTTTGATAAATTCCAACGCGGTTCAGATCAATTAATTGATGTCATGGGCGCAGATCACGGCGGATACGTTAAACGGATGAAAGCCGCCGTCAAAGCTATGTCCGAAGGAAAAGCGGAACTAGACATCAAGCTTGCCCAAATGGTGAACCTGATGGACAACGGCGAACCCGTTAAAATGTCCAAACGGGCTGGTACATTCATTACATTGCGCGAAGTCATTAATAAAGTGACCAAAGATGTTGTGCGCTTCATCATGCTGACGCGCAAGAATGACGCGCAACTGGATTTTGATTTTGCCAAAGTCACCGAACAATCCAAAGACAACCCGGTTTTTTATGTTCAGTATGCACATGCGCGCTGTCATTCTGTGTTCCGCAAGGCCGATGAAGAATTTGCCGATCTGGACCGCACAGAAACCGCCTTGGCAAAAGCCGATTTGTCCTTGTTAAATGATGAATCTGAGCTAACTTTAATGAGATTAATGGCGGAATGGCCGCGCCTGATCGAAGCCGCAGCCGAAAGCCATGAGCCACATCGTATTACCTATTACCTATACGATTTGGCGTCCGAGTTCCATTCCCTTTGGAACAAGGGCACCGGAGACGTCAGTTTGCGTTTCCTGCATGCCGATAATCTGGAATTGACCAAAGCGCGTCTTGCTTTGTTAAAGGCTGTTTCTTTGGTAATTGCATCCGGTTTGTTGGTTTTGGGTGTTGAACCACGTGAGGAGTTGCGTTAATGCCGCATAGGGATGATTTCGACGACGATTTAATGGACCCGTCTTCGGATGCCTATGATTACAAGCCCGTTTCGTCAAACGAAGGCGGCGGCGGTAAAGCTGTAAAGCTTCTGGTCGCTGCCACGGTCATTGCCGGTTTGGCAGGTGGTGCCTGGTATTTCGTAGGAATCGGGGCGCAAAACCATGATGACGTGCCGCTTGTGCGCGCAACAGACAGCCCGACCAAGGAAAAACCGGATGATCCCGGCGGGATGGCTGTTCCCAACCGTGATAAGACGGTCTATGACCGTGTGGCCGGTGATAATACGGAACCCAAGCTGGAACGTTTGTTACCACGGGCAGAACAACCCTTGGATAAGCCTGTTCAAAGTATCCCCCTGCCTGACATGGAAACGCCACTCACGCCAAGCGAAGATGTCGCTGCAACGGATACAACAGAGCAAGCAACACAATCAGAAACCCCGACACCGGCCTTACCCGAGGTACCGTCAGAAGATTTGGCGAAAAATATATCTGAACCTGCACCGGCCCCCGTGCAAATTGACGACCCCAATTCACCACGCGCGTTGGTGAAACGCGGTATAGAAGAGGCCACAACACCCGAAGATGAACCTGAAAATTCACCACAGAACGCACCAACGCAACAGGATAAAGAAGACCTGAATGCGAAAATCGCTGAAGCCCTTGGTGAAGAAACACAAGTTGAACAGCCAACACCCGCCCCAGCCCCCAAAACGGCAATGGCAAAGGTAGAAGAAAAGCCGAAAACCATTCCAAGTGAGATAAAGCCACTGGATCAGGCCGGGTACATTCTGCAATTGCTGTCGTCAAAAAGCGAAAGTGGCGTGCAATCCACTTGGGATAAGATCAAGGCCAAAAACACCGATATTATCGGCGATCTTCCCGTCCATATCGTCAAGGCGGATTTAGGGCCTGAAAAAGGCATTTATTACCGTTTACGCCTTGGTCCGGTTCAAACGGCGGATAAAGCGAAATCTTTATGCGCGCAATTCAAAAAACGTAAAGTGGGGTGCTTCATTGTCAAAGTACGATAATGACAATCCGAATGCCGTCATTTTTGGCTGTGAGGGATTGGAACTGAATGACTGGGAACGTGATTTCTTTCGCGATGTGAATCCGCTTGGTTTTATTCTTTTTGCCCGCAATATCGATAATCCCTATCAGGTGCGTGAACTTTGTGATGATTTACGAAGTTGTGTCTCACACCCGGATGTGCCGATCCTGATTGATCAGGAAGGCGGACGTGTTGCCCGGTTAAAGCCACCGCATTGGCGTGCAGCCCCGACAGCGGCCAAAATCGGTGAACTGGCGGCTTTTAATCTGGAAATGGGATTGGAAGCAACGCACTTAAACGCACGCCTGTTTGCCTCGGAATTAATGGACCTTGGCATTAATGTGGATTGTGCCCCTGTACTGGATATTCCGACAGAAGATGCCGATCCGATTATCAGTGATCGGGCTTATTCCACACACCCGGAAATGGTGGCTGTTTTGGGCCGGGCGGCCTGTCGGGGCTTCATGGCAGGCGGTGTCTTGCCTATTGTAAAACATATCCCAGGTCATGGGCGGGCAACTGTGGACAGCCATAAGGCTTTGCCAGTTGTCGATACCACCCTTGATATTCTGGAAAGTGTCGATTTCCGCCCCTTTATTGATCTGGCGGATATGCCTTGGGCGATGACGGCACATATCGTTTACAGCGATATCGACCCTTATGCACCGGCAACCATGTCGCCACGCCTGATCGAAGATGTTATTCGCTGCCAAATTGGTTTCAACGGCATTTTGATTTCGGATGACCTTTCCATGCATGCCTTGGAAGGTGATTTTACAAACCGGGCACAAAGCGCCTTGGAAGCCGGATGTGACCTTGTCCTTCATTGTAACGGGGAACGCGACGAAATGCTGGCGGTTGCCGAAGGTTTGCGACCGATTAATGATCAAACCGATGACCGTCTGGAAGAAGGCTGGAAAATGTGTCGGGAAAATCTGGAAGAGATTGACTTTGACCAAGCCGAACATCGTTTCAACACCCTGATGGAATTGGTCTTGTAACATGGATTTTGCCAACATCGGTTTTATGGTTTCAGTCTGGATCATTCCGATTATCATTGCCGTGACCTTACACGAAGCCGCACATGGCTGGGTGGCTTGGCGCCTTGGCGATCATACGGCCTACATGATGGGGCGTGTTACATTCAATCCGATTAAGCATATTGACCCGTTCGGCACGCTTTTAATGCCGGGGTTGATGCTGTTGCTATCCGGTGGAAAAATGATGTTTGGTTATGCCAAACCCGTCCCGGTTAACATGCGCAATTTTTCCAATATCCGGCGTGATATGGTGCTGGTGGCGGCGGCTGGGCCAGGGGCCAATATCCTGATAGCCATTATCTCTGCTTTGTTATTTTATACCTTACCTTTAATGCCTCCTGATGTCGCAAACTGGTTAGGTCATAACCTTAAAAATTCTTTGTATATCAATGTAATATTGTGCGTTTTTAACTTAATACCTTTGCCCCCATTAGATGGCGGGCGGATTGCTGTTGGTCTATTACCCCATCCATTAGCTATGCGTTTGGCAAGCCTTGAACGTTATGGCATGTTCATTTTATTGGGCATGATTTTTTTAGTACCCTATTTAGGAAGTATTATCGGCTTAAACTTAAATATTTTTTGGTGGTTGGTTAAAGTTCCTGCTGACTATATCACTTATGGAATTGCCTATATGGTCGGTATCGCGGGGTAAAACGTGATGGCCAATCTTATTGATCTTGATCAGCATGAAGACGATGACCTGCGCCCAAAGCGCAAAAAAGCGTCACTGATTATTGATCTGGATGGGTTTGAAGGGCCGCTGGATATCCTGTTGGAATTGGCCCGCGATCAAAAGGTTGATTTGATCCATCTGTCCATTTTGGAACTGGCCGATCAATATTTGTTGTGGGTGGCAGAAGCCCGTCGCCAAAATCTGGAACTGGCGGCGGATTACCTTGTTATGGCGGCCTGGTTGGCTTATCTGAAAAGCCGTTTGTTGATCCCGGCACAAGCCAGTGAAGAAGAACCAAGCGCCGAAGAAATGGCTGCCGCCCTCGCCTTTCAATTGCAACGATTGGAAGCTATGCGTAATGCCGGGCAGACCTTGCTGGAACGCAACGCTTTAAACCTGACAATCTTTCGCCGGGGGGAACCGGAAAATTTCGGCAAGCTGGATGATGTGACCTATGATGTCACGTTATACGACTTGATGAAGGCTTATGGGGACCAGATGAACAAGCATGTGGATCAAACTCTTCATATTGAACCCACAGACCTTTATTCTATGGATATGGCGATTGAACGGTTACGCGCTTTCCTTGGGAAAATACCGGAATGGACAACGTTAATGCATTTTCTGCCCAAGGATTTGAAAAACAGCCTTCATACCCGTTCTGCAATTGCGTCCACCTTTGCCGCTGCTTTGGAAATGGCACGTGATGGTAAAGTGAAAATCAGACAATCCGATACCTTCGGCCCGATTTATATCCAAAGCCCGGATATGGAGACCAAGTAAATGAGCGACGAACAGTTCACGCAAAACCTCCGCCTTTTGGAAGCCGTTCTTTTTGCAACCAAGGAACCCTTGGGCGAACGCAAACTTTCCAATTATTTTGAAGATGAAATTGATCTAAAAGCCTTGCTGAAAACCCTTCAGGAAGAATATGCCAATAAAGGGGTCAATCTGGTCCGACGTGGCAATGCATGGGCGTTTCGCACGGCACCGGATTTAGCGGAAAAATTAAGCGAATATCGCGAAAACGTAAAAACCTTATCGCGTGCCGCCATCGAAACTTTAGCCATTATCGCCTATCATCAACCGGTAACCCGTGCTGAGATTGAAGAAATTCGTGGTGTTTCCCTTTCAAAAGGGACGCTAGATGTTTTGTTTGAAGCCGATTGGATCAAACCGCGCGGACGCAGACGGACACCGGGACGGCCCATGACATGGGGCACCACGATTGATTTTCTTGATCAATTCGGGTTGGAACGGGTCGAAGACCTGCCGGGGATCGAAGAATTGAAATCAGCTGGCCTGCTGGATGCCCGCCCCGCCATCAATGCCTATAGTGTGCGCGGGGAAATGGAACTGCCGTTTGACCACCCCGATCAACCGGAAGATGAAGACGAATTGATCGAACCGCTCGCAGAAGAATAATCATAGAAAAATTGCCAGTATTTCTGCTGGACGGATCAACTTCTTTTGTATATTTGTTATTGCAAGTCATTTTCAAAAACAACAACCTTACAAATAAAAACGCGTGGCCATGAAACAATACGGATTGCAAAATCTCTTTAACGGCTGGACTCTCTTCACCGTTATCACCGCGCTGATTATTGCCTCACCTGTTTTCATTGTTGTTTCCTATGTATTCGTTCCTACAGGTGAAATCTGGTCGCATTTGGCCGATACGGTGCTTGGGAACTATATCTATAATTCCGTTCTTTTATTGGTTGGTGTGGGCACAGGTACGCTTGTGGTCGGTACGGGGTGCGCGTGGATTGTCACCATGTGCCGTTTTCCGGGACAAAAGGTGTTTGAATGGGCGCTTTTGCTGCCCTTGGCGGTCCCGGCTTATGTGATTGCCTATACCTACACCGGGCTCACAGATTTTGCCGGTCCCGTACAAACTGTCTTGCGCGAGATTTTCGGCTGGACCTCGCGGCGTGATTACTGGTTCCCTGAAATCCGTTCAGTTTGGGGGGCGATGACCATGTTTACATTGGTGCTTTATCCCTATGTCTATATGTTGTCGCGCGCTGCATTCCTTGAACAATCCATTTGCGTTTTGGAAGTCAGCCGTACCCTTGGGCGCACCCCTTGGCAGGCTTTTAAAGATGTTGCCTTTCCCTTGGCACGTCCCGCAATTGCGGCAGGAAGTGCCCTTGCCCTGATGGAAACCCTGAATGATTTTGGCACCGTTCATTTCTTTGCGGTTGATACCTTTACCACAGGCATTTACCGAACGTGGTTTGGCATGGGGGAACCGGCGGCAGCGGCACAACTGGGCGCATGTCTGCTTATTTTTATTGTCAGCTTAATCGCCCTTGAACGTTATTCACGTGGTAAAGCAGCTTATCATCATACCACCGTGCGCTATCGGGCGTTAAGCAAGTTGGAAATGTCGCCCCTGAAGCAAGTCATTTGCATTCTGGCTTGTTTTTTTCCTGTTTTATTGGGTTTTTTACTGCCCGCAGGCGTCTTGTTAAACTGGGCTTTTCAAACAACCGAATGGTGGATGAACCTGCAATTTGTCGAATTCGCCTTTAACAGTTTCATTCTTGCCTGTGTCGCGGCTTTGCTTGCTGTCTTCTTGGCTGTTTTAATGGCCTATGGCGCCAGACTTCGCCCGTCATTTTTTACCAAATTCGGTGTGCGTGCCGCGTCTATCGGTTATGCTGTGCCAGGATCTGTTCTGGCGGTTGGCATTATGCTGCCGTTTGCCTGGACCGATAACCTCGTGGATAGTTGGGCGCGCGAACATCTGGGTTTTTCAACCGGATTGATTCTGTCTGGAACAATCGTTGCCGTTGTTTTTGCCTATATTGTCCGGTTTTTGTCTGTTTCTTTTAATGGCATTGAGGCCGGATTGGGTAAAATCACACAAAATATGGATTGCGCGTCACGTACGCTTGGACATAATCCATCCGAAACCCTTAAAAAAGTACATCTCCCGCTTATTCGTGCCAGTATGTTTAGTGCCGGGATTTTAGTCTTTGTCGATGTGATTAAAGAACTTCCAGCAACCATGATTATGCGCCCGTTCAATTTTACTACACTAGCCGTTCGCACATTTGAACTGGCAAGTGATGAACAATTGGCCGAAGCTTCCAGTGCAGCACTTGCAATGGTACTCGTTGGTATTATTCCGGTGATTATGATCAGTCGCACCATTGCGAAATCACGCCCGGGTCAAGAAAATTAGGACAGAACGAATATGGTTTTAAAGCTTGAAGATATAAGACTTTCTTTTGATGGTTTTTGCGTTCTGGATAATCTCAGCCTTCATGTGAAAGCCGGTGAATTTGTCTGTTTGCTTGGTCCCAGTGGATGTGGCAAGACATCAACCTTGCGGGTTTGTGCAGGTTTGGAAAGCCCGTTAAGTGGTCGGGTTATGCTCGGCGATAAAATCGTAACCGATGGCACGAAAGTCTTACCGCCGGAAAAACGGCACATCGGTTTTCTTTTTCAGGATTTTGCACTTTTCCCGCATTTGAATATTTTTCAAAATGTCGCCTTTGGCCTCAAAGGATATTCTAAACCTGAAACAGAACGCCGTGTTCTCGAAGTTTTAAAACAGGTCCGCATGGATAAATACGCCCATGCCCTGCCCCATACCTTGTCTGGCGGACAACAACAACGTGTCGCGCTTGCGCGTGCTTTGGCGCCAAAGCCGGGGATCATGTTGTTGGATGAACCTTTTTCCGGCCTTGATTCAGGCTTACGTGCTGATATTCGTGATGAAACCCTGCATGTTTTAAAATCAACAAATGTCGCTGCCGTGATGGTTACCCATGACCCGGAAGAAGCCATGTTTATGGCTGACCGTATTGTCTTGATGAAGGGCGGTTCCATTATTCAGGACGGGGCGCCGCACGAACTTTATACAAATCCGATTGACCATTTTGCAGCCTCTTTCTTTGGGGAAATCAATATCATTAAAGGGGTCATTAAAGAGAGCACCGCACAAACTATTTTGGGCAGTGTTCCAGTATCTGGCTTTAACGAAGGTGAAATTGTTGACGTCCTCATTCGACCGGAAAACGTGATTGTCCGGCCCAGAAACGATGTTGATCAGCATTTCCATACAACAAAAATTGAGGCCGCCCGTTATCTGGGACGAGACAGCTTGCTGCATCTTTGTGTTGAAGATGAAACGGGGGCTTGCACACATTTGCATGCACGTATTGATAGTCAGTTGAAACCTATCGTAGATCAAAATATTGTTGCAACAATGGACCCTGCGCGCGCCTTTGTATTTCGCGCCTGCTAAATGTAAAAAATTGTGCCTTTAGCATTGCCGGGCTTCCATCTTTCTGCTTATATGCTTGTCAACAATTGTATAACTAAAATCTTGGAGACCTCGCATGGGTATTGGTGTTTGGCAAGTTGTCCTTGTCCTTGTCATTGTTTTGATCATTTTCGGCGCAGGCAAATTGCCTAAAGTCATGGGCGATGTTGCAAAAGGCGTCAAGAACTTCAAATCCGGCCTGAAAGAAGGCGAAGAAGAAGCCAAAGCAGACGACCAAGCTGCGATCTCAGCTAAAGAAGAAACGGAAGTTCCGGCGTCTTCCGAGAAAAAAGACGTCTCTTAAGCCCTTCCCTTTCCCTGAATCTGGATAGAATCGATGTTTGATATCGGTTGGACGGAAATCGTCACCATTGTGATTCTTGCTGTTCTTATCATCGGCCCACGCGATTTGCCCAAAGCAATGCGTGCAATGGCCAAGATGATCGGAAAAGCCAAGCATATGATGCGTGAATTTCAAAACAACGTCGATGATATGATCCGGGATACGGAATTGGAGGAAGTCAAAAAGTCCATTCAATCCGCCCGTAATTTTGACGTGAAAAGCCAAGTCGCCAAGGCGATTGATTCAGATGGATCAATTGAAAAAGGAATGGACCTTTCGAAAGAGGCGGCCGCTTTCAATAATTCCATGAAAGAGCCATCCCCGTTGCAAAACGAAGAACAAGTTGCTGTCCCGAAAAAGGATGCAGTATCGGATCAATCAGAAAAGAAATAACGAGTTAGGCCGTGCAAGAACCTCAAGCCGTTGAAAATACGATGCCCTTAATGGAGCATCTGATTGAACTGAAAAACCGCCTGACCGTTGCGGTTGGTGCTCTGTTCGTCGCTTTTTTGGGGTGTTATTACTTTGCCAACGAAATTTACGGATTTCTGGTTCATCCCCTTGCGACTATTCTTTCCGAACTTGGCGGCAATCGCCGCATGATCTATACGGCGCTGCATGAAGCATTTTTTACGCAGATTAAAGTTTCATTCTTTGCAGCCCTGTTTCTTGCCTTTCCTGTTATTGCGACCCAATTTTGGAAATTTTTAGCACCGGGTCTTTATAAAAACGAGAAAGCCGCCCTTGCGCCTTATCTGGTTTTATCGCCAATCCTGTTCGCACTGGGTGGCGCACTGGTCTATTATTTCATTATGCCATTGGCCTGGAAATTCTTCCTTAGCTTTGAAACCTTGGGCACCGATGGCACGTTGCCTATCCAGTTGGAAGCAAAGGTCAATGAATACCTCTCGCTGGTTATGAAGTTGATTTTTGCCTTTGGTATCAGTTTTCAACTGCCACTGGTTTTAACTTTAATGGCGCGTATCGGGGCCGCAACCTCACGCGGTCTTGCCGCAAAACGTAAATATGCTGTTGTTGTGACCTTTATCGCCGCAGCCCTTATGACCCCACCCGATATTATTTCGCAAGTAGGGCTGGCAATTCCCATTCTGTTTTTGTATGAAATCTCTATCATTTCGGTGCGCAGCGTAGAAAAAAAACGCGGCGACATCGAAGATGAAGAAGATGACGATGAATTCGAAGAAACAGACTTCAATATGACTTAAGGCTTTGTAGCTATGTTCGATATTAAATGGATACGAGATAACCCTGATCAATTCGATACAGGGCTGGCACGACGTGGGCAAGAGGCACAGGCGGAACGTCTGATTGCGCTTGATACCGAACGCCGTGATATTTTAACGCGCGCCCAAGACGTTCAGGCAGAGCGCAACAAGCTGTCCAAAGAAATTGGACTTGCCAAACGCGAAGGTCGCGATGCTTCCGATATTATGGAAAAAGTCTCGCAATCCAAAAATTTACAAGCCGAGTTGGAAGAACAGGCAAAAACCAAGGAAGCCGAGCTTGAAAATGCGCTCATGTCCTTGCCCAACCTTCCTTACGATGATGTGCCGGATGGTAAGGATGAAGACGATAACGTTGAAGTCCGCAAATGGGGCGAGGTTCCATCTTTTGATTTTGAAGCGAAAGAGCATTTCGATATAGGCGAAACACTTGGCCTGATGGATTTTGAAACTGCGGCCAAACTCTCCGGGTCCCGGTTCGTTTTACTGTCTGGTGCCCTTGCCCGTATGGAACGCGCCTTGGCCTCTTACATGCTTGATCTCCACACCATGCAACACGGATTTATCGAAGTAAATCCGCCGGCCTTAGTGAAGGACGCAGCCCTTTATGGCACGGGGCAATTGCCGAAATTTTCCGAAGACCTGTTTCGTACCGAAGACGGGTTCTGGATGATCCCCACGGCCGAAGTTCCGCTGACGAATATTGTCGCCGGGGAAATTCTGTCGGAAGATTATCTGCCGCGTCGTTATACGGCTATGACATGGTGTTTCCGTTCCGAAGCGGGGTCTGCGGGCAAGGATACACGCGGGATGATCCGTCAGCATCAGTTTAGTAAGGTTGAGATGGTTTGTGTCACCAAACCTGAAGAATCGGATGCGGAACTGGAACGTATGACCGGTTGTGCCGAAGCGGTTTTACAAGGTTTGAAACTTCCCTACCGCGTGATTACGCTTTGCGCGGGCGATATGGGCTTTAGCGCCCGCCGCACTTATGACATCGAAGTTTGGTTGCCGGGTCAGGACCGTTATCGTGAAATTTCATCCTGTTCCACAACAGGGGATTTTCAGGCTCGCCGTATGAAGGCCCGTTACCGCGCAGAAGGTGAGAAAAAACCGCAGTTTGTGCATACCTTAAACGGGTCCGGCCTGGCAGTCGGTCGGTGCTTGGTTGCCGTTCTTGAGAATTACCAACAAGCCGATGGCAGCGTCATCGTGCCTGAGGTTCTGCGTCCCTACATGGGTGGCCTTGAGGTTATCGAGCCAAACAAATGATAGACCTGTCCCAAGCCCGAATTTTGATATCAAATGACGACGGTATCCATGCACCGGGCTTGAAGGTACTGGAACATATTGCCAAAGAGGTGGCGAAAGAGGTCTGGGTGGTTGCGCCGGAAACGGAACAAAGTGCAACCGGGCATTCCCTCACCCTTCGCCGCCCTTTGCGTATTCATAAACATTCAGATCAACGTTTCAGCGTGGATGGGACGCCGACCGACAGTGTTTTGTTGGCTTTGAATGAAATTATGAAAGATAACCCGCCTGATTTGGTACTTTCCGGTGTAAACCGTGGCGGGAATCTCGGCGAAGATATCACCTATTCCGGTACGGTTGCGGCGGCGATGGAAGCCACCTTGTTAGGAGTGCCTGCGATCGCCTTGTCACAATTTTATGCTGATCCTGATCGGGTGAAATGGGCAACCGCCCAGACGCATGGCCCGGATGTCTTGCGAAAGCTGGCTGCGATCGGTTGGCCAAAAAATACATTGATAAATGTAAACTTCCCGGATGTGGTTGCAAAATCTGTACAAGGAATTGAGGTTACGCAACAAGGCCGGCGCAAAATCGGGGATGATCTGGCCAAAGGAATTGATCCGCGCGGAGAAGAATATTTTTGGGTCGGTGCTTTGCGTTCTCAACAAACTTTCCATGAAGGAACGGATTTATACGCGATCACGCACGGCAAAATTTCAATAACGCCGATCTCGCTTGATTTTACAGATTATTCGACACTCACTGACTTACAGGGGGAACTGTTATGAGTATCGAAGCCCAGAAAATTCGCCTTCTCATGGAATTACGCCGACAAGGCATTACCGATACCAATGTGTTAGCTGCACTGGAACGTATTCCACGTGAAAGTTTTGTTGCAGCCAGCTTTTTAGATCAGGCTTATGACAATATCGCATTACCGATTGGGTATAACCAGACGCTCAGTCAGCCTTATATTGTCGCCTATATGACAGAAAAGCTTCAGGTCAATGACCGTATGAAGGTACTTGAAATCGGGACAGGGTCAGGCTATCAGGCTTTGGTTTTGGCAAAGCTTTGCCGCCGTCTTTATACGATTGAACGGTTCAAGCCTTTATTGGAACAGGCTGAAAAACGCTTCCATGATTTCAGGCAAACCAATATTACAACCCATTGCGGGGACGGAACATTAGGCTGGCCCAAACAAGCCCCGTTTGATCGTATCATGGTCACCGCTGCGGCCGTAGATGTTCCCCCTGCCCTTGCCGATCAGTTATCTGTTGGCGGTATTATGGTTTTACCGATTGGGGAAGATACCTCTGCACAATGGCTTATTCGCGTGACGCGTACCGAAGATGGTTTTGATGTGGAAGAATTGGAAAAGGTTCGTTTTGTCCCTCTTCTTCCCGGTTTGCCAGAATAAGTTTGAAACCCTGATTAAGCTTGGGCATAATCCGCATCATGTTTAGAACATCGCGACATATTGGCGTTTTCGCCCTGCTTTTCAGCCTTGCTGCCTGTGGTTGGGTGGAAGTCCCCTTTGAAGGGCAAGGAAGCTATCGCCCCCCTGCCACACAATCAATTGAAAAAGAAAAGGCAGAACAGCCCAAAGCGATACCGGGAACAGTTGTGGTTCAAAAAGGCGATACCGTTTATGCCATTTCGCGCAAACACGATGTTTCTGTGCGGGGACTTATCGAAAGAAATGCCCTGAAACCGCCTTTTCATTTAAAGATCGACCAACGACTTTATCTGCCGCAAGGTCCGGTTCATGTTGTTCAACCCGGTGATACACTTTATTCGGTCTCCAGACAGTATCGCACCGATGTTTATACATTGGCCAAAACCAACAATCTAAAATCCCCGTTTACCCTGACACCGGGACAGCGATTAAAACTGCCCAATTCAGGGAATTTAACAACGGCGTCTAAAAATCTGGATGTACCGCCACGGGTCAATGCCGAAGTTACCACCAAGCCCAAAAATAAATCCACAATGCAAGCGAAAGCGGAGCCGCACCTCAATCGCAAAGCCATTCCCAAACCGGCACCACGATCCAGTAGCCGTTTTGCATGGCCGATCAAGGGGCGGATTATCTCTGGTTTTGGGACCAAACGCGATGGATTACGCAATGACGGTATCAATATTTCTGCCAAACGCGGTGCCCCTGTAAAAGCTGCTGAAAACGGTGTCGTTGCTTACAGTGGCAATGAACTGCGCGGGTTTGGCAATATGATCCTTGTAAAACATAGCGGCGGTTGGATTACGGCTTATGCCCATGTTGATAAAATATTGGTCACACGCGGCCAAAAAGTAACGCGCGGGCAATCCATCGCAAGCGTAGGCAGCAGCGGCAGTGTGGTCACTCCTCAACTCCACTTCGAAATCCGCCGGGGTATGAACCCGGTTAACCCCAACGGGTTCTTAAAAGGGTAACTGGATAAGAAGTATTTATATTTTGCGTAAATACCTAATTGATCCAAAAATCTTTTTCGAAAAAGATCAACAAGACGAGGACTTCAAGTCTCCCTGCAAGCATTGCAACTGTTAAAACCCATTTTGCAGCATCAGATAAAGGCTGAAAAGTGCCTGAAGGCCCGATAATATGCCCCATCCCGGGGCCAACGTTGGTGATCGCTGTAACGCTGGCTGAATAAGCCGTAATAATATCAAGTCCCAATAATGATAAAACAACGGTAAACACAGCTATTGTTGCAATAAAAACAGCAAGAAAAGCCAACACGGATGACGGCACATCGTCTGTTAATGTGCGACCATTATATTTCATAATCACCACACGATTAGGTGATAAAAGCTTTTTCAGGTGGCTTCGAACAAAAATCCATAATACCTGATATCGGTAGATCTTGATTGCCCCTGCGGTTGATCCTGAACAGCCACCAACAAACATAAGAACTAAAAACATACCGACAGCGCCATGCCCCCATGCGGTATAATCATCAGTCGCATAACCGGTTGTTGTAACAACAGACGTTATATTGAAAGACGTTAAGGTAAGAGCATGAAAAATGCCGATTTCCCTTTCATTAACCAACCAGATCGTCATAAAGGTACAGCTTATCAAGAGAAACAAAAGAAATCCCTTAACCTGTTGGTCTGAAACGATGGCACGGTAATTACCCAAAGTCATCTTTACAAACAAAAAGAAAGGAATTGCGCCACATATCATAAATATTGTGCCTGCCCAGTGAAGGCTTAAATTCTCAAAATATCCAAATGATGCATTATGAGTTGAATAACCGCCTGTTGAAATGGTTGTCATCGCGTGATTAACAGCGTCAAAAAAGCCCATTCCCAGAATGTAATAGACCAGAACACACAAGACGGTTAAGACCAAATAAACGCCACTTAATCTGTAAATTGTGCTTTTTGTAAAACGATCAGACTCATTTTCGGTTCCAGAGCTTTCTATTTTAAAGAGCTGCATGCCGCCAATTCTAAGTATTGGAAGGATGAGAACTGCAATAGCAATAATTCCTATACCGCCAATCCATTGAAGAATTGAACGCCAAAACAATATACCTGGGGGAAGAGTGTCGATTTCAGTAAAAATTGTGGAACCGGTTGTTGTTATTGCCGACATCGTTTCGAACACCGCATCCGTAGGCGAAACTCCCTTAATGACAAAGGGAATGGCGCCAAATATTGTCACAACAACCCAGCCGGAAGTAATCAGGAAAAAGGCCTGAGGAAAACTCAATCGATGATTATCGGTATTTTTTGCACCTAAAACAACGCACACACCAATAAATGATGAAATTGCTGCTGAAAGCAAAAAAACTTGCCAGTCAATATTGTGATATATTGCATCTGTTGCAGCAGGTATCAGGAGCATTGCCCCAACCCAACAGATAATCCATCCAATAATGGGATATGTCGCTCGTAAATTAACCATCTTCTTTTGATTTTATGTTCATGTCAGGGTTCGTATTATAATGATATAGCGATTGCCGGGATATATAATTTTATCAATACATATATTGTGCCCAACGGATGCAAATATTCAGATTTTAAATTTGTAATCTTTAGATGTATTTAAAAAGCCCACTCAAATGGTGGGCTTTCTTTTGCTTTAGCTGGCTTGAATTAACGTTCAAGCTTGCTGACATCGCGAACCGCACCTTTATCGGCACTGGTTGCCATTGCGGCATAGGCGCGTAAGGCTGCACTTACATGACGTTGACGTGGTTTTACAGGTTTCCATGCATCCGCGCCCTTGGCATCCATTGCTTCGCGGCGTTTTGCAAGATCGGCATCTGAAATCTTCAGGTTAATGGAACGATTGGGAATATCGATTTCAATCGTATCACCTTCTTCAATCAAGCCGATTGCCCCGCCGTTGGCGGCTTCTGGTGAGGCATGGCCAATGGACAGACCAGCCGTACCACCGGAAAAACGACCATCGGTTAACAAGGCGCATTCCTTACCCAATCCCATAGATTTCAGGTAGCTGGTCGGATAAAGCATTTCCTGCATGCCCGGTCCGCCTTTCGGCCCTTCGTAACGGATAATCACAACATCACCGGCACCGACTTCGCCCCCCAGAATGCGCGAAATCCCTTCGTCCTGACTTTCACACACGCGGGCTATCCCAGTGAAAGTCCAGATACTTTCATCCACACCTGCTGTTTTTACGACACAACCATCTTCGGCAATATTGCCATAAAGTACAGCCAAGCCGCCGTCTTTTGTAAAGGCATCTTCAACGCTGCGGATCACGCCCTTGGAGCGATCACGATCCAGATCACGATAACGCGCGGCCTGTGAAAAGGCCGTTTGTGACGGAACGCCACCCGGTGCAGCTTTATAAAACTTATGAACCTCGGCATCTGAAGTGCGGCTGATATCCCACGTATCAATTGCCTCGCCCAATGTTTTGGCGTGAACTGTGGATACATCGCGTTTTAACAAACCAGCATCATCCAGACGCCCCAACAAAGACATTATACCGCCTGCCCGGTGGACGTCTTCGATATGAACATCAGGAACGGACGGCGCGATTTTAGACAGGCAAGGTACCTTGCGGGACAAACGGTCCATGTCTTTCATGGTAAAATCAACGCCGGCTTCCTGTGCAACTGCCAACAGGTGAAGAACGGTATTTGTGGACCCGCCCATTGCAATATCCAATGTCATTGCATTTTCAAAAGCATCATATGTTGCAATGCCGCGCGGTGTCACACTGATATCATCATTTTCATAATAACGTTTGCACAGATCAACCGCCAACCGCCCGGCACGCAGGAACAATTCCTTGCGGTCTTCATGGGTGGCAACAACGGTTCCATTCCCCGGCAAAGACAGGCCCAACGCTTCGGTCAGGCAATTCATGGAATTGGCCGTAAACATGCCGGAACATGACCCGCAAGTCGGGCATGCGCTACGTTCAATCGCATCGACTTCTTCATCCGATACATTGGGATCAGCCGCCTTGACCATTGCATCAACCAGATCAAGGGAATGTTCAATATCATCAATGGTGACTTTACCGGCTTCCATCGGACCACCGGATACAAAAACAGTCGGGATATTCAGGCGCATGGACGCCATCAACATCCCCGGCGTGATTTTGTCGCAGTTTGAAATACAAACCATCGCATCGGCGCAATGCGCATTCACCATATATTCGACACTATCGGCAATCAAATCACGAGACGGCAAGCTATAAAGCATACCGTCATGGCCCATTGCGATCCCATCATCCACGGCAATGGTGTTGAATTCTTTGGCAACGCCACCGGCCTTTTCAATTTCACGGGCGACCATTTGCCCCAGGTCTTTAAGGTGGACATGGCCCGGTACAAATTGGGTGAATGAGTTCACAACGGCAATAATGGGTTTTTCAAAGTCGGCATCTTTCATCCCTGTCGCGCGCCAAAGGCTACGCGCACCTGCCATATTGCGGCCTGCTGTCGATGTACGTGAACGATATTCGGGCATAATCCAATCCTTTTGGTATTATAATCAGAACGCTTCCCTAAGAAGTGCGGCAACTAACATAAACATATCGTTTAGATTTGGAAAGGTTTATACGCTGGCTGCGACAAAGTCCGGTGAAAGTCTGAACGTTTTTTTATCGAGATCACAATTACCATCTATCAATAAGGATTTGAGGCCCTTGACTTTAGCATGTGCAACTTCGTTTAAAACATCACTGCAAACCATGAGAACACGTTCCGTGCTTACAAACGGAAAGGGGCGTTCCAGATTATCCAAATCGTCGCGCAGAAGAACACGATTATTGGTAATGGAATAACCGCACCGGTTCATTTGGGCCGTCATATCATCGCGGCACGCATCGCCGCTTAAACAAAAAACACCAACCCGTTTATCCAGTTTGCGCAGTTGAGGAACCAAAGACGCACCGGATGGGACCGTTAAACCATTTCGGATCAAAGTTGCATGGATACTAAACAGAAAAACATCATAATCGCGCACAAGATCCATCACCCCGTCGACCTTAACAGTCAGGGTGTCGTCATCTTGAAGAAAGCCAACTTCTTCTGTGCCCAAGTCATTTCTCAGGCCAAATCGATCATGCATATAGATATCGCCTCCCCTTCTTAAGCGTACCCCTTAAGTAAGAAGACGTAGTTGATATTTCAATATGTGATACGTGTTTATTTTTTGTCAGAGGGTTGAGGAACGGCCCGGCCCATTGCCCCTAAGGTTTTTTCCAATTCTTTGGCTTTGTTTTTTAATTCTTTTTCCATTTGTTTGATCTGTCGATCCAAGGAAACGGCATTGTTATAAGCACGTTCCCTTTTTTTGGCTTGGGCTTTTTTCCACATGGAACGCGTCATCCATTCCCCGGCGTGGGCAATGACGATAATCCCGGCAATCAGGCAAATCATTCCGGCCAGCATATAATCAATCCGGCCAAAGGCAGCGGCGACTCCCCAAAAACCGATGGTGGCAATGGAGGAACCGATAATAAAAAGCATCCGTCTTGTCACTTGGTTTTGATCATATTGTGATTTTTCGTAATCGCGCAAGGAGTTGGAAATTTCACTACGGGCAAGTTGTTGCCACTTGTTAAAATTCATTCCTTTAAAAGGTTCGCGGTTTTCCCGAATAAACAATTCAAGGCGCTTTACAATATATTCCGCACGTTCATCGGGGGTAGGATCGTTTTTTGCCATCTTAATTTTCGTTCACTCAACATGAAAAAGCCCCACCAAATTTTGGTGAGGCTTCTATCATAAGTGTGAACTTGCAAACAATCGGTTAAAGTGCCGATGTCAAACGTGCCAAGGCTTCTTTGAACTTAGCATTTTTCTCGCTGAGTTCTTGGACTTTTTGACGTTCTGTTGCAACAACATCAGCCGGTGCATTGGCAACAAATTTTTCGTTTGCGAGTTTCTTTTCTTTGCCACCGATGATTTTATCCAGATTGGCGATTTCTTTTTCCAAACGGGCTTTTTCCGCCGCCACATCCATATGATCAACCACATTGATAAAGACAGTAGATTCGCCCACGACTTCCTGAACACAGCCGTGTGCAACGGCTTCATCAACCAGATTAATCGATCCGAGGCGGGCCATGCGTTTGATCAGGTTTTCATTGCGCACCAAACGTTGGGCCGTCTTTTCATTGGCACCTTGCAGATATACAGAAAGGGCGACACTGCCGGGCACATTCAATTCCGAACGCGTTGTACGGATTGTAGAAATCAGTTGAACCAGCCAATCCATTTCCTCGTTGGCATCGCTATCATCTAACAATTTTTCCGGCCATGCGGCACTGATCAACTGCATATCGCGCTCATCAGCCATCGATTCCCACAGTTCCTCTGTAATAAACGGCATCATCGGATGCAGAATATGGAGAATTTGATCAAAAACCCATGCGGTTGTGGCCCGCGTTTCTTCAATCGCGCTTTCGTCATCGCCATTTAAGATGGGTTTGGTGAATTCCAGATACCAGTCACAGAATGTGCCCCAGGCAAATCCATAAATCGCATTGGCCGACTCGTTGAAACGATAGCCGTCAATTGCTGTGCCAACTTCGCCAGCGACCTCGCCAACCTTGCCAACAATCCAACGGTTAACGGGGTGCTTAACACTGGCCGCATCAAGTCCTTTAACCGGTTTACACCCGTTTATTTGACAGAAACGGGCCGCATTCCAAAGCTTTGTTGCAAAATTGCGGTATCCTTCGACACGGCTGGTGGCAAGTTTGATATCACGCCCCTGTGCAGCCATTGCGGTCAGTGTAAAGCGCATGGCATCCGCGCCGTATTGATCAATCAATTCTAACGGATCAATAACGTTCCCTTTGGATTTGGACATTTTCGCCCCTTGTTCATCGCGAACAAGTGCATGAATATAGATGTCCTTGAACGGAACTTCGCCCATGAAATGAATGCCCATCATCATCATCCGGGCAACCCAGAAGAAAATGATATCAAACCCGGTGACCAGAACATCCGTTGTATAATAATGATCGAGCTGCGGTGTTTTTTCCGGCCAGCCCAATGTAGAGAACGGCCAAAGTGCAGAAGAGAACCAAGTATCAAGCACATCGGTTTCACGGGTCAGCTTAACACCCTCGCCTGCTGCTTTCTGCGCAGCCTCTTCGGTCATTTCAACATAGACATTGCCATCCTCGTCAAACCATGCCGGGATTTGATGCCCCCACCAGATTTGACGGGAAATACACCAAGGCTGGATGTTGCGCATCCATTCATAATAGGTATTTTCCCATTGTTTGGGAACAAACCGGGTCTTGCCGGTTTCGACCGCTTCCAAGGCTGGTTTTGCCAAAACATCGGCTTTTACAAACCATTGGTCTGTCAACCAGGGTTCGATCACAACCCCGGAACGATCCCCATAAGGAACCGTCATCGGGTTTTCTTCGATCTTCACCAAAAGGCCGAGTTCTTCCATTTCGGCGACAACTTTTGTACGGGCTTCGAAGCGATCCATACCTTGATATTTTTCAGGCACATTTTCATTTAAATGTGCGTTAAGATCCAGAACGTTGATAATTTCCAGATTGCAGCGTTTACCAACTTCGTAGTCATTAAAATCGTGACCCGGTGTAATTTTTACAGCCCCCGAGCCTTTTTCAGGATCAGCATATTCATCGGCAACAATCGGGATTGCACGATTTACGATCGGCAAAATAACATTTCTACCAATCAAATCTTTATAACGCTCATCATCGGGATGAACCGCAACGCCCGTATCACCGAGCATGGTTTCCGGGCGTGTGGTCCCAACGGTAACAAATTTACCGTCCTCGCCTTCCAGCGGGTAGTTGAAGTACCACATTTTACCGTTGACTTCGCGTTGTTCCACTTCCAGATCTGAAATTGCGGTATGCAGTTTCGGGTCCCAGTTGACGAGTTTTTTATCGCGATAAATCAGGTCTTGTTTATAAAGTTCGACGAAGACTTTACGGACAGCTTCGGACAAACCTTCATCCATTGTAAAGCGTTCTTTCGCCCAATCGGCAGAGGCACCAAGGCGGCGCAATTGATTAACAATTGTCCCACCTGATTGCGCTTTCCATTCCCAAATTTTATCAATAAATTTGTCGCGCCCCAAATCATGGCGGGTCACACCTTCGGCTTCTAAACGGCGTTCCACAACCATTTGTGTAGCGATCCCCGCATGGTCGGTTCCGGGCTGCCACAGAGCATCTTTACCCTTCATCCGGTTATAGCGGATCAGGATATCCTGCAAAGTAAATGTCAGGGCGTGTCCCATATGCAAGCTACCTGTCACATTGGGCGGCGGCATCATAATTGTATAGGGTTCTTTGCCAGCTTCGTGATTGGCGGCAAATGCATTTTTCTCTTCCCAAAGCGTATAGTGTTTTTCTTCAACTGCCGCCGGGTTGAATGTCTTGTCGAGCATTTTAAGACACAGCCTCTTATCTAAATGAAAATTTATAGCTTTAATAAACGCGAAAACGCCCGAGGACAAGCCCGGGCGCTGTAATTTCGCAAGATTAATCGTGTTTTAGTCTTCCAGACGTTCCGCGCGGTTAATCATAATATCGATTTCTTTTTTGACCAATCGTTCAATCAAGTAAGGCAAATTGCGATCCAGCCATTCTTTCAGCAAGGGCCGCAACATTTCCCGGGTCAAGCCTTCCAGCGTAATATCGCGTGTCCCAACTGCAATATCGCGTTGATCCAAAATTGCTTTTGCCAGTTCTGACAAAACATCAGTCGATGCATCAGCCGTCGGTGGAGAAACAATCCGATTGGCAACATCGGATGCCAAAATGGGTTGTGGTTCAAAAACAGGTTCCGGTTCCGGCTCTGGTTCTTCTTCCTCAATCATCATATCAGATGTTAAATCTAGGATATCATCATCGATATCGATTTCTTCAATCTCTTCAATGATTGGTTCGGGGTCTTCCAATTCAATCACGGGTTCCGGCTCGGGCTCAGGCATTGGTTCCGGCTCTGGTTCCGGCATTGGTTCCGGTTCGGGTTCAGGCATTGGTTCCGGCTCAGGCTCAGGCTCAGGCATTGGCTCTGGTTCCGGCTCAGGCATTGGTTCCGGTTCGGGTGTTGCTTCTTCACTCGGAGCAGCCTCGGCACCTTCTTCATCATCCTCAGAAAGAATACGCCGGATAGAGGCTAGAATATCCTCCATCGACGGCTCTGCGCCGTCACCTGCTTCTGTATTTTCGTCACTCATCTCAACTTCACCCGATTATATTTTGCGTATATATTCATCAAAAAAGTTTCCAATGTAAATATTATACGCGTCCTCACCTTAATGAATTGTTATCGACTTATTCTTTTTCGTCAACATCGCCGACAGACGATGTGCCGATCCATGCATCGCGAACTTCATCATAATGGACTTTCGGGTCATAAATCCCGGTGTCCAGCCCTAGTTTTTCCGCTGTCAATTCACCGACAGCCTGCTTTAATTCATAAACGGCAACCAGTTCATCACGTTGTGCCCGTACCAAGCTTACTTTAGCATCCAACAATTCTTGTTCGGCATCAAGGACATCAAGAACGGTACGTGAACCGACAGCGGCCTCACGTTGCACCCCATCCAATGCCACTTCAGCAGAGCGAATTTGTGCCAAGAAAGACTGGATACGCGCTCTTGCGGTGACGAGCCCTTCCCAACCTGTCCGACCACTTTCCACAGCACTGCGACGGGCTTCTTCCATATCCATGCGTTTTTCGGCGGCGGTTTGCTTAGCTTCGCGAACTTGAGAATATACCGTCCCTTTTTGATAGAACGGAACTTTCAAGGACAGACCAATGCTTGCCGACTCGGTCCGGCTGTTTCGCGAAGATGATTCAAGTGCCGTATCCGTAGATGCGGTTAGGTTTAATTCCGGCAATAACTTACCTGCCATTTCCTCGATATTCTCCATTGCTGCTTTTTCATCCGCAACAGCCGCCAGAAAAGTCGGGTTGTTCTGCTGTGCCCGTTCGATCACTTCTTCCACTGTTGTTGGGATATCACTCGGCAAAGGAGAGGGAATCGGTTTAGTCGGAATTTCACCAATGACTCTTTGATAGGTCGCCCGGGACGATTCGAGATCCCCTTCGGATTGGATCCGATCAGCGGTTGCTTTTGCAAAACGCGCTTCTGCCTGACTGACATCCGTCCGGGTAAGCTCCCCGACTTCAAAACGATCATTTGTTGCTTCAAACTGGCGGCGCAAAACCTGTTCGTTATTACGATTGAGTTCAAGAACGGCTTCATCGCGTACAATATTAGAATAGGCCAAAACCGCATCCATCAGAACTTCTTGTTCTTTTTCCAGCAAGCGGGCGCGCGCAGCATCCACTTTTGACTCGGCTTCCGCCGTGGCCGCTTCGGTCTGGAAACCACGGAATAAAGGCTGGGTTACAGAGAAAGAACTGGTCATCGGGGTGAGCGTTTGCTCCCGATTTGAACCCGAGCGCGAATTATTGTCATTACGTTCCTTGGCAACGGTCCCCGTCCAAGTTACTTCCGGGCGCCAATTGGCTAACGCCTGAGAAACGCCTTCGTCTGTTGCGCGTACAGTTGCCCGTTCAGAATTCAGCGCGGGATTATTCATATAGGCTTTAACGAGGGCCTCTCTAAGAGTTTCGGCATTCGCTTGCGAACTAAAAGCCATCGCGCTCAAGGCAACGCCGATTAGAAAGTTTTTTCTCAGGTTCATTTTATTACCCATAACACTTATATAAGTTTCGCACAGTCTAACCATCTGCAACATGAAAGGCAAAGGATTCAGACACTTGTAAATTAATGTTTTTTAACAGAATTATCTAAACTAATTCTTTACAACCGATTACAAGGCTAAAAAAGTGAATTACCTCACATATAGATAAATCTTTTTTTCAAAAAAAATGCCTCGCCCGATCATTGTCGAACAAGGCATTAAAAACATTATTTTCAAAGACTTAAAAAGTAAAAGCCGATTCTTTCTCAAAGCCCGGCAAAGTCGCTACGCCCGCTTCCATAATGTCGTGTTTTGAAAAGATATCGCCATTGCGTGTATATACGCAGACGTTGGACATCGTTGCCTTGCCTTGTTCGATAACCAGCAATCGCCCGCCATCAGCCAATTGATTTTTAATGGAATCCGGCAGTTGGGAAATAGCACCGTTAAAAAGAATGACATTATAAGGCGCCTGTTTTTCAACGCCATCTTTCATGTCACCGGTAACCACCACTGCGTTATCAATGCCGATTTGGCTTAAGTTTTTTGTAGCAGCCGTTGCAAGTTCTTCATCACTTTCGATAGCGACAACCATGCTGACAATCTTGGCCAGAACAGCCGTTGAGTATCCGGTATTGCATCCAATATCGAGAACGATATCATTTTCATCCAGTTCGGCAGTTTCCAGCATTCTGGCGAGAACCATAGGTTCCAGAACAAAACGCCCGTTACCAACCTCAAGCGCATCATCAATATAAGCGACACCTTTTTTGGATGTCGGCACAAACACCTCACGGGGAACCGCACCCATCGCATCCAAAACATAAGGGTCGGCGACCCGGTTGGTTTTTATCTGACCTTCAATCATATTCGAACGGGAAAGCGCATAATCCATAGTGGCACCGTAAAAAGTGTTAAATCAATAAACTCGTCGATGACGAACAGGATCACTAAAATTTTGAGTACCCTGCGCATCTCATGTGCCGTTTTATAATCCTCATTCGCCTCTATGACAATGGTGTAGAACGAATAAATCCCAGTTTTTTAGCCACAATTCATAAAAAATGAAAAAAAATGAAAAAAATGGATTGACCGCGAGAGGTCATCCGACTAATTTCCGCTCCGCCGATGGTTACAGCCAAACCGAAGTGATTGGATCTGGCGCGGTGGTAGAGTGGTTATGCAGCGGATTGCAAATCCGTGAACAGCGGTTCGAATCCGCTCCGCGCCTCCACATCTCCGATCCGCCTTAGTTCAGTTGGTAGAACGGTGGACTGTTAATCCATATGTCGCTGGTTCGAGCCCAGCAGGCGGAGCCAATTTTGGTTCTGGATGTAATCATCGGCTATAGCTCTGATCCGCCTTAGTTCAGTTGGTAGAACGGTGGACTGTTAATCCATATGTCGCTGGTTCGAGCCCAGCAGGCGGAGCCAATACTAAAAGCACTCTCAGCATTATGCGGGAGTGCTTTTTTGTTACCCCCATGAATAGTGTTTAACAGTCCTTTTGATCGGAAATCGCTACGTATATACACCTAGCGCAGCATCAACGCCCAAAAAAATAGGTAATAAACCACTTGTGATTGCGTTTTCTGCGAGACAAACGAATAATGTCTCGCTATAATACAACCCAACCCGAGTTGATAGAGGTTGTTACTTACTATCGTTAGGGTATAGAGAACTGAAAACAGCCGAGTAACCAAAAGGAAAAATTAAATGGTAAAAACTGCTACAAAAGATATTTTGCCGGGCACACGCGGAAGCGATACCCCTCATCCGGTTGATGTACATGTGGGGCAACGTGTTAAGTTGCGCCGCACACTCATGGGGATGACACAAGGCAAACTGGGTGAAAGTATCGGTCTGACATTCCAGCAAATCCAAAAATATGAACGTGGCGCGAACCGCGTGAGTGCCAGCAAGCTTTGGCAGCTTGGCAATGTATTGGATGTGCCGATCTCTTTCTTTTTTGAAGATATGCCTGAGAGCGTGCGCGAATCATTCCCGGGCTATCAAGGGGAAACCGCAGAAAGCGACATTCCTGAAGAACACCTGACACTTCACCGTCGTCAGACTTTGGAATTGGTTCGCACGTTCTCACGTCTTCAGGATCCAGTTATCCGCAAACGTGTTATTGATGTCGTGCGCGCCATTGCCGAAAGTGAAACCGTTAACGGTTAATCACAAGAAGAAGATTAAAGAACATAAGGAACGGTCACAAAAATCGTTCCTTTCAGACTGCTGACAAAGTGTTTTTAGTAAATAATTGACCAAAAGCCGTCATCCTGCACTTGATGCGGGATCCATTTAAAATCAATGAGTTATATATTACTCATTGAGCAAAGATGGATCCCCGATCAGGGTCGGGGATGACAGTTTCGGGGCTTTGTCAATAATCTGTAAGGAACGGTCATAAAACCGTTCCTTTGTTTCTACTTATGCAACAAGTCTGTTGTTGCCATATTTGCCAGTGACAAAAGATCGGAAACTTCGCTAAATCCAGATTTTTCAGCTTCTTTTTGAAGGTACCCGATGCATTTGACGAGTTCATCTGCTGAAATACGCTCAAACGGCGTATAATTGCGATAATCATCAATATGTACAACTGTCATCTATCCGCTCCCCAGCTTCATAAATTTAAGGGAAATTAGACAGTATTTTGATATAGAAATCATCCTGTAGAATCCTACAGGTTTTTTTATGGATAAATAATATGGTGTGCAATCGCCTTGACGGTCGCTTGAAAACGACCATTCACACCTAACTTTGTACACGCATTTCCAATATGAAAAGTTACTGTGCGTTCAGCGATATTTAAGATATTTGCGATTTCCCAGTTACTCTTGCCCCGCGCCGTCCACAACAGGCATTCTCGTTCACGTGCGGTTAATTTAATCTCTGCGTTCCCTCCGGCTGCTTCCGTAAATTTCTCCATAAACGCATCGTGGCAATAATCAGCAATAAAACGAACGACAGGAACGCTGTAATTCATCAGGTCGTTCCATTGTCTTCTATTTGCATTCGCACATACACTGACGAGCGCCAATTCATTATTCGCACGGCGAATGGGAATTGTCATGCCGCGCTTTGAAATACCAAAATCCTGAGCACGTTGCATAAAGGCCTGTTCCGTCTTATTCTTTTTCAGGCTTTCCCAAATATAGGGCGTATGCGATTTTTGAGCTGCGCGCACAATCGGATCACAATTTATACAGTCTTCGGAAAAATAATAATCCAGCCATTCATTTTGGTAACTACATGCAACCAAGGGATCCCGAACCTTAACATTCGGAGAGTTGAAAATAGCATAGGTAAAATGGTCAAACCCCAGATGGTCTTTTAGCGTCAATAGAAAGTCGCTAAAATCCTGTAAGTTATCAATTTTGTCTAATTGAGTTACGGAATCTTGAATGGAAGTTGTCAGCATCTTTAAGTCCTATCTACATGCTGATTATTCCATTTAACATTGATAGAGGCAATTAAAAATTGTTCACCTTCCAATTTCAGATTGAAGGTTTTACGTGACATAGATCAATTTTCTATTTCATTTCGCCAAATTGTTAGTAAGATGTAATTTACCAATAAGGAGAATGACTAAAAGAAGTCATTCAAGGCATTGAAAAAATTAGCTGAGCGTCGTTGAGAGGCAAAGTGGGTATAGAAGGCAAACCGATCACTGTTACAAAATGCGGTACCTGCGGAGGAGGAAAAGACGATTCCTCATTATGCGGGCTCGCCCGTTCCGGCCTTGAATCTGATCGTTTGCAACGCACGCATCGCAGTTATGATATCGGACAAAATATTTACCTTGAAGGGGACAATTGCGAAGGTGTCTATTGCCTGAAAGCCGGTTTGATTGCCATTCGTAAAACCGATGTAAATGGTAACTCTGCCGTTGTCCGACTGGTTCAACCGGGGGAAGCCTTTGGTCACCGTTCTTTTTTGGCGAATGAACGCCATGCCGGAACGGCAGAGGTTCTGGTGAAAAGCAAACTCTGTTTTATCCCGCGTGCTAGCCTTGAACATTTATTGTCTCAATCACCCGATGTTGCCATTCGTTTTACCCGACGCGTTGCGCGTGATTTACGTGAAATTGAAGAATTATACCTGCTGACGACCACACAACCTGTTCGCAAAAGACTCGCGCATTTGCTTCTCAGCCTTAAAACGCGTTATTCAAGTAACGAAAGCGAAGACGATGAAGTTGTCATTGAGCTTCCCTTATCGCGTCAGGAATTGGCCGCTGCCATTGGCACACGCCCGGAAACAATTGCCCGCACAATCAAGAAGCTGGAAGAAGACCAGTTGGCTTTCTTTAAAGGGCGCCAGGTGACAATCCCAAGTCTGGATCTTCTTCAGGAAGATTTTGAGGCGGAAGCATAGATAGATTAAAGATAGCCATGCGCTTTACGCGCAGCACTGTCCCATCTTTGTAACTTGTTTTTACCCTGATTTTAGATACGCTCCGAACCACGAATATATATTTGTAGAATGTTTGCTTTTTCAAATGGGGGAAAAGAGCAATGGGAATCCGTAATCTCGATAAAATGTTTGCCGCCAGATCAATTTGCGTTATTGGCGCAACGAACGAGGAAGGACAGTGCGGCAACGTTGTTATTCGAAATTTGATAACGGGTGGCTTTCAAGGCCCTATCATGCCGGTAAGTGCTGATTATAAGGCCATTGGCGGCATTTTAACCTATCGCGATATCCCTGCCCTGCCCGAAACACCTGACCTTGCCATCGTCTGTACCGAAGTTGCCGCCCTTGAAGAGACTATGCAGGCTCTTGGCGAGAAAGGTGTAAAAGCGGCTATTCTTGTAAGCCATCAGACCAGCTGTATTGATGAAGAAACACCGGCCTTCCTGGGTGAATTACACAAAAAATACGGTATGCGTATTTTGGGTCCCAACAGTATGGGCGCTGTTGTTCCGGGTAAAAACTTGAATGCAAGTACCCATCACCTTCCCATTAAAGGGGGGAAAATCGCCTATGTCTCCCAATCTTCAACAATGTCGAGCACGGTTCTGGATTGGGCCAACGCACATGGTGTGGGGTTCTCCCACTTTATTTCTATCGGGAAATGCACCGGACTCGATTTCGGCGATATTATCGACTATCTCGGCAGTGATCCTTTCACCCGTGCCATCCTGCTTTATATGGAATCCATTCAGGATCAACGAAGTTTTATGTCAGCCGCCCGATCCGCAGCGCGCAACAAGCCCATACTTGTTATGAAATCCGGTCGTCACGAGATTGTAAACCTGACAACGCAATCCCATTCAGGCGCAATGGCGGCCAGTGATTTGGTCTATGACGCAGCCTTTAAACGGGCCGGTATGTTACGGGTAAACAGCATTGCCGAACTCTTTGCAGGTGCGGAAACCCTGTCGGTTACAAAACCTTTTAAAGGCAACAAGCTTGCCATTGTGTCAAACGGTGTCGGGCTTAACCTCATTGCAGCAGATCATCTGCTGGAAAGCAATGGCAAGCTTGCGACCCTGTCAGAAGAAACCCACCAAAAACTGAACAATATCATCGGCAAATGCGATGTATTATCCAAAACCAACCATACCGGCATTCGTTGTCGTGCGCAGGATTTTCCACAGGTTTATGAAGTTCTGAAAAAAAGCAAGGAAGCAGATTGTATCTTATTTCTGTATTCGCCCAACATTCAGGAAAACAGCACAGAAAGCGCCCGTCAGTTAGTCGCAACGCATAAAAAACTGAAAGGCAATATTTTAACCTGTTGGGTTGGCGAAAAAACCGTTCAGGAAGCCCATCAAATTTTTGAAGAAAATGCCATTCCGGCTTATTCCTCTCCCCGCATGGCAATTACCGCCTTTATGCATATTGTAGAGTATCTGAAAAACCAGACCACATTGATGGAAATCCCCGAACGTGTCCCCGCCGAGATTAAGCCAGCCCGTGCGGAAGTGCGCCAAATTATTAATGAAGCCCTTGAAAACGGTGAAACATGGCTAAAAGAAACGGATACAAAAAAAATATTGCGGGCCTATGGCATTCATACTGTTGACTCACGACTTGCAAAAGACGCAACCGAAGCCCAAAAAGTCGCAAGCGAGATTGGTTTCCCCGTTGTTGTTAAAATCCTGTCTCCTGACATTGTTCATAAATCCGATGTAGGCGGGGTGGTTCTGTCCCTTGAAAACGAACGCGCCGTCGAAGAGGCCGTTAAAGCCATTAGTAACCGCGTCCATAAATTCGATAAAAGGGCACAAATTACGGGCTTTATCATTCAGAAAATGGTTCATCATCCCCGTTGCCACGAATTAATCGCGGGCATGACGCACGACCCTGTATTTGGGCCTGTTTTACTCTGTGGTGAAGGCGGGACCGCAACCGAAATCATTGCGGACCGTGCCATTGCCTTGCCGCCCTTGAATATGAGATTGGCTGACGATCTCATTTCCCGAACAAAAATCAATAAATTGCTGAAGGGATACCGGGACACACCGCCAATTGATCGTAATGCCTTATGTCAGGCCTTAATTGAACTTTCTGAAATCTGTATTGATTTTCCGGAAATTCAAGAATTTGACGTGAACCCTATTTTTGCATCCAAGGATGGGGCGTTGGCGGTTGATTGCCGAATGCGTATCAAAAAAATAACCCATAAGCACCCAAACCGTCGACTGGCTATTCGATCCTATCCGGCATCTCTGGAAGAAGAATTTACCTTGCGCAACGGGCGTAAAGTTTTGATCCGCCCGATCAAGCCGGAAGATGAACCCGCCCATAATGAATTTATGACTCATGTGTCACCGGAAGATATTCGTTTCCGCTTCTTTGGTTCTGTTCGTGAATTGCCACATACCGAAATGGCGCGTCTGACCCAAATTGACTACGACCGGGAAATGGCCTTTATTGCACAAGCTCCAAACGAGGAAGACGGACATATGGAAACGCTTGGCGTTGTGCGCACAGGGACTGATCCAAACAACGAAAATGCCGAATATGCCATTTTGGTTCGATCCGACCTTAAAGGTCAGAAACTGGGATGGAAGCTCCTCAATAAAATGATCGATTATTGCCGTTCTCGCGGTACGACTTACTTTACCGGTCAAATTTTACGGGAAAACAGAACCATGCTTGAAATGGTAAAAGCAATGGGCTTTGAAGCAAAAACAATCATCGAAGAAGATATCGTGGAAGTAAAACTCAAACTATAAACCCTTTTTAAAACATGAAACCATAACCTATTACACCAATAAGGTTTGACGGATTGAATGTATCGCACTAAAATCTGTCGTCAAAATGTACTTATTGGCTGGAGGGAAGTCCTGTGAGGGCTCATTATTTCTTAGGAACGTGTTTAGGGGCATTGCTCTGTGTTGTAAACGCAACCACATCACATGCAGCAAGTTTGGAAACAGAGCTCAGCAACATGCTGGTTGAACATCCGCAATTGAAAGCAGCCACAAAAACCACCAAAGGTGCCGAAGAAGAAATAGAAGTACAACAGTCTGCAAACCTGCCCACAGTCGCCTTTACCGGGGATTACGGGTACGAATGGATAACCAACCCGACAGAACGGGCCAATTCGGACGGAAAGAATGATTCCTCCCTGATGCGATCTGTAGCTGGCGTAAAAGTGACCCAAAACCTGTTCGACGGTTTTGCAACAGACTCAGCTATTCGCAGTGCAACCCTGACCAAGGAAGAGACAGAGAAAGGCGAAGAATCAACGCGCCAAAACCTTTTGATCGAAGGTATCACGGTTTATCTGGAAGTCCTTAAACAGGCCCGCCGTATCGAATATGCGCGCGAAAATGAAGCAAACATCAAAACCCAGATGGAACTGGAAGATGAACGCGTCAGACGTGGTTCCGGTATTGGCATTGATGTCCTGAATGCGAAATCCCGTTTACAAACAGCGAAAGACACACGTGTCGGCTATGAAGGTGATCTCGCGCGGGCGGCAGACCAGTTTATGCAGGTGTTCGGCCATGCCCCGGATATTGCCGCTATGTTGGACCCTAATCCACCGATGAATTTGTTGCCGACAAGTCTGGATGAAGCGGTTCAATTAGCATTGAAGCAGAATCCAAACCTGCAAAAAGCAGATTTAACTTCTGAAATCGCCAATGAAAATAAACGCGGCATTTATGCCGAATACATGCCCAGTGTCGATCTTGTGGGATCAATGAATTTTGAAGAAAACAAGAACGCAACCATCGGCGTTCGCCGTGATTATTCAGTTCTGGTGGAAGCAAACTGGGACCTTTTCAGTGGGTTTTCAACTGAATATGCAATGAAGAAAGCAACATTCGATTACGCCGCCAGCAAAAGCACTTATGATTATACCTCGCGTAAAACAATAGAAGCGACCAGACAGGCATGGCATACATTGGAAACCAATCAGGAACGCCTTGCCCTTAAAGAAAACGATGTCATCCTCAAGGAAGAAATTTTTCTGGATACACGTAAGCAACGCGAAAACGGTGCCGAAGGTGTAGATGTTTTAAATGTTTTGGATCGTGAAAAAGAAGTTTACGAAACCAAGATTAAATACGCTGAACTGTTTTACGACCATCGTCTTGCAATTTACACAGTCCTTTATACAACAGGTCAGCTTACCCCCGATGTTTTGGGGCTTGGTTCCTAGTGATTTAAAAAAACCGCCTCTCATCAGGCGGTTTTTTTTATGTTAGTGCGATATTTACTCGTTTTGTCGCACAGTAGACAAGAAATCAACAACCTCTGTCTTTAACAGGTTTGATAAAGAAAGCATCTCGTTGGATGCTGTCAATAAACTATTTGCTTCTTCGCGCAGGGCATTGGATGCCTCGGAAACCGCCGTAACATTACTGGAAACTTCCTGCGTACCGGAGGCGGCACGTTGAACACTATCGGATATTTCCTGTGTTGCTGCGCCTTGTTGTTCAACCGCAGCCGCAATTGCACTGGCATATTCACTGATCTGTCCCATGATTTGACTGATCGCCGTGATTGCGCTGACAGAATTTGTGCTGCTTGTCTGAATGCCGCTGACTTGGGATTGAATATCGCCTGTTGCCCGGTCAGTTTGTGTAGCAAGGTTTTTAACTTCGCTGGCCACCACGGCAAATCCTTTACCGGCTTCGCCTGCCCGCGCCGCTTCAATCGTTGCATTAAGGGCCAATAAATTCGTTTGCCCGGCAATGTTTTGAATAAGGTTGACGACTTCGCCAATTTTATCGGCGGCTCCTGCCAGTTCAGTAATGGTTAAATTTGTATTTTCCACATCTTCAACAGCTTGTCGGGCAATTTCAATAGACTGGGTCACTTGTCCGCCAATTTCACGAATGGCTGCGGACAGTTGTTCTGTTGCTGCTGCGACAGTTTGTACACTTTGTGTTGTTTCCTCGGCTGCATTGGTCACAACATTGGCTCTTTGGCTGGACTCTTCTGCACTTTCCTGAACACGGCGGGCTACATCTTGTGTCTGTTCTGATGACTTTGCGACATTTTCAACAATTGAAAGTACTTTGCTTTCAAAAGAATCAGCCATGTCATTTAATGTTCTACGACGTTCTTCTGCCATCCGGGCGCTGGCTTGTTCATTTTCACGCGATAGTTCCTCCATCTTTTTGGCATTTTCCTTGAACACACCAAGTGCCTCCGACATTTCACTTAATTCATCTTTAAACGAACTTTGGGGGATGGATATATCAAGGTTACGATTGGCCAGTTCACTCATCGCGCCAGCCATTTTTAGAATAGGGCGAGAGACCCATGTTCTAACCAAAATACCCATCAAGCCAATAATCGCACCAACAGCAATCAATGTCATAATAATCGCGGTTTTGCGAAACGAGGACAGGGCTGCAAAGGCTTTGTCGCGATCAATCGCAAAACCGAGATACCAATTAACGCTGGGCAAGCCTGTTACCTTTTTAAATAGATAAAGCTCTTTATGATCACTATCGAGAATATGATCATTGCCTTCCTGAATCTGCGGCGTATTTTCAGGAAAGACTTCCGTCATAGGTTTTAAGGTATTTTTCACATCCGGGTGGATCAGGACGGTCCCTTTATCATTGGCAAGGAAGGCATAGCCCATACCGCCAAGATCAACACTGCGAATTAAATCCCCCAAGTCGGTAATATCAATATCACCACCGACAACCCCTAAGGTCTTTCCATCCTTTTCGATTGGATATGCCGTTGTGACAATCAGGCTGCCGGAGGATGCATCAACGTAAGGTTCCGTCAGGGTGGCCTTTTGGGCGGCAACGGCATCTTTATACCACGGGCGTTGACGTGGATCATAGCCTTCCGGTAGATCATCTGGAGGTGCCATTGTCATCACCCCTTGGGCATCCCCAAAATAGGCATATTTGAAAGTCCGGGCCATGACCGGGCGGTCGGCCAAATTCATGACCCGATCAACACTGTCGCCTTCGTTAATGACTTGTCCAAAATTTTCAATAAGTCGCCGCCGAATATCAATCCAGTTTGAAATGGTATTGGTTGCAAGTTCCGATGTTTCTGCCAAATCAGATGTCAAAGTACTGCGGATCGCCTGACGTTGATTAAAATCAAAATAGAGAATAAATGCCGTAAAGGTCACAATAACAATCAATGCTGCGACCGTTAACAACCGGCTACCAATGTTGACAAACATGACTCACCCTCACATAAAATTGTATAAGGTAGCGAATTGACCTGTAAATAGTTTATTTTCTTCTTTGATCATCTACCCCTAATTTAAAATATGTAGGTAACGAGAAACCATATTCAATATAAGCTTATTAATTAAAAAAAACGCCGTATCTCTATCGGATACGGCGCAGGGGCGTTGAACTTTGTGATTTATCGGCTTTCATTGCTTATTTTGTGGTGGCAACAAAGACACCGTCCCAATTCTCGCCCGGCGGTTCGGCTTCATAAGCAATCATACGTTCTTCATAAAGATCATAGAGCCCGTGATGTTCCATTCCCAATGCATCAATCATTTGATGGGCTGTTTTAATATCCTCGCGTACTTTTTCCCAATTTTGCTGACGATAATCTTTTAACAGTGTCGCGTGATGTTTGGCATATTCAATAAATTCCGGTTTCTGTGCAACTTGGTCATCACCCAGAACGGAATAGATCCGAACGGCTTCTGTTTTTCCTTTTACTTTAATCAAATCCAGTTCAATACAGGCCAAGTCCTGCACATTCCTATAGGTGTTTTCGCCAATAACAATTGTCACACCATATGTTTTGGATTGCCCCTCAAGACGCGAGGCCAGATTTACGCTATCGCCCAGAACGGAATAATCAAAACGTTGATCAGACCCCATATTGCCCACACAACAGGTTCCTGTATTCAAACCAATACCGATTTTCAACGGGATATGAGGCCGTCCTTCTTCTTCGGCCTCTTTTTCCAATCGTTCATTAACCGCAACAAGGGAGTCAATCATTTCAAGGGCGGAGAGACATCCATTGCGTTGATGGTTAGGATCATCCAGCGGCGCATTCCAGAACGCCATGATACAATCGCCCATATACTTATCGATCGTTCCCTGCCTTTGCAAAATCACGTTTGTCAGCGGAGTCAGGAACTTATTGATGAGTTTGGTAAGCCCCTCGGCATCAAACAGTTCTGAAATAGAGGTAAAGCCACGCACATCGCAGAACAACAGCGTCATTTCACGATTTTCGCCCCCCAATTTCAATTGACCGGGATCTTCCGCCAATCGTTCCACCAAGGCCGGTGACATGTAGTGTGAAAACGCGGATCGCACTTGTTTCTTCTGCGCTTCTTCGGCGGCATATCCCATATAGGTCAATTGTATGTAAATACCGAGTGTCGAAATCATTGCAAAGCCGGCATCAAACAGCAGTTTTTTCTCGCTAAACAGATACCATGACGAGGCACCCGAACCACCTGCAATGAAGAGAAAAAGGACCAATGTCCATTTCGCCCCGATCATCGGCACGAGAATAATCATAATCAACCCGGCAAACAGGGTAAGCAGGAATTCAGCACCATCCATATTAGGCGGTCGACTGAGAAACGCATTATCGACCACAGCCTCAATAACATTTGCATGCACCTCCACCCCCGGTAAGGTTTCTTCCACCGGTGTAGAACGAATATCAAGCAAACCAACGGCGGATGTACCCACGATCACAAGCTTGCCGCGCACCATAGCCGGATCAACAACACCGCTTAAAACATCGCGTGCCGAAACATATTTTGCCTTATCGCGCTTGGAAAAATGCGGCCAGACGCGCCCTTTTTTATCGGTTGGAAGAATTAAACCTTTTGCAATGGCGACTTTTTCAACACCTAATTCGTTGGAGGTTACCAAAATCGTGCGTCTGCCCGTTGCAACACGCAGCATTTCCACAGCTAAACCTGTATAGATTTCATTTTCATATTGGAAAAGGGTCGGTACACGTCGAACTACCCCATCCGGTTCCGGGAATAATGAAAAGAAGCCATGACCAGCGGCGACTTCTTCAATTTCAGGAATATTGCGCACAAGTGAAGGCAGCGAAGGCACAAATGCGTGTGGTTTCTCACCACGAAAAGCAATTGATTTTTTAACAGGCGGACGGTGAACCTGATCTTCGATCTTACGGTCAAAGCCTGCTTGTCCCAACACAACGCGTGTTTGCTTAATGATATTGGCGAAATAGGCATCGTTACTGGGCAATTGTCGAATGGTTTCTTCAATCGACGGGTCCAGTCCACTGACGTTATCAGCGATCATATTAGGCGAAAGTCTATCCGGTTCCGGGAATGCAATATCGAAGGCGACAACCCCCGCCCCCATCCGAAACAAATTGGCAACCATATCGGCAATGATTGTGCGCGGCCACGGCCATTGCCCGACTGTCGCAAGGCTTTCTTCGTCCAAATCCACAATGGTGACAGGGCGGGTTTTGACCTCACGCGGCTGGGCGCGTTGATACATATCAAAGGTTTTAACCCGTAAAAATTCGACCGGATAAGGATTAATGACCTGAACACCCAGTAAACCGAGGAGAAGCAAAAAACCGACCAGTCGCGCCATCGAGAAAAACTTACGTATTCTGCCCGGTTTCTTTTGTTGTTTAGACACATCTTCAGCCACGTGACAATCCCCTCGTAATCGTGCCAACTTATAGGTATGACACCAGCTAAGCCATCACAGGTCAAGAAATCATGGCATTTATTTGAAATAATGCTACAAAAAACAGATATATACAGTCGTTTTTCAGACGGATTTAAGTTACTTTTACGTTTATAAATCAATCGGGCAAATGGAATCGCAAATGCTGCCGCAGAGTTTCAACTGGTTAAAACCCATCGTAAAACCACTTCTGAAGACCTTTCGCGAAGTCATGGGCATGTCATTTTTTATCAACATGTTAGCCTTGGCAGTCCCGGTTTTTGTCTTGCAGGTCTATGATCGTGTGGTTTTCAATGGAGGCATTGAAACGTTAAAAGGACTACTTATCGGTATCGTCCTTGTTCTGGTCTTTGATTATTCCTTGCGCCAAGCCCGATCCAAAGTCATGCAGCGTGTTGCGTTAAAAATTGATGTGGATGTCGGGCGAAAATTATTTAAGCAATTTACACAAGTCCCTTTGCATACGCTGGAAAGCAAACCGGCGGCCTATTGGCAAACCATGTTTCGTGATGTGGATACCGTTCGTAATACACTCAGTGGCGGCACGGCAATTCTGCTGGTTGATCTGCCCTTTGTATTTCTCTTCCTTGGTCTTATCCTTATTCTGGCCTTACCGATTGCGTGGGTTTTCCTCATTATTTTACCTTTATTCTTGCTGGTTGCCTGGCGTTCCGGGAAAGTGATCGGCAATGCCAGTCAGGAAGAAAAAAAGACCGCCCTCAGCCGGGACGATTTGATTGCAGGTGTGATTGCCGGACGGACCACAATCAAAGCCTTGGCAATGGACAAGACGTTGGAAAAAACATGGGAAGACCGCCATGCCGACAATATTGAAAATTCCATTATTCGCGGCGGTAAAGCTGACGCATACACAAATCTCGGCATGACGTTGACTTTAATGACAACAATCGCCCTCACCACAGTTGGTGCCATTGCCATCATCAATCAGGAATTGACGATGGGTGCCCTTATTGCGACGAATATGTTATCCGGGCGTTTGTTGGGACCGATGAACCAGTTGGTCGGGTCGTGGCGAACCTTTGGCGGTTTCAAGCAATCTGTTGAACGGTTAGGCACACTTTTTGAACTCCCGGTCGAACGTCAGGAAAGTTCGGTTGAAATGGGCCGCCCTCAAGGTTTGATCAGTCTGGATAAAGTTTCATTTTCTTATGGGCAAGACTTGGACCCCGTTGTCAGCGAGGTCAGCTTTACACTTAAGCCCGGCGGTTTAACTGCCCTTGTTGGTCGAAACGGCAGTGGCAAAACCACCTTGGTCAAATTGATACAAGGCCTTTATATCCCGCAAAACGGACGGGTGTTGCTGGATAAAGCGGACATCAAACAATTTACACGCAGCCAGTTGGCAAGCTGGATTGGTTATGTCCCGCAAGAATGTGCGCTTTTACATGGCAGTGTACGAGATAACCTTGCCTTTTCCCGTCCCGAAGCCAGTGATGAAGAAATTATCGCCGCCTGTAAAGCAACGGGTGTGCACGACACCATTATTGATTTACCCGATGGTTATGCCAGTGATATCGGCGAAGCCGGACGGCGTCTTTCAGGTGGCCAACGTCAACGCCTGACCATCTCACGCGCACTTCTTGGGGACCCCCCTGTACTTTTGCTGGATGAACCATCGGGCAGTCTGGACCGTCAAGCCGAAGAAGAATTGCGAGATCTTCTCGTCAAGCTTGCCAAGGATCATACAATCATTCTCGTCACGCACAGCCCGATCCTGTTGGGGGCATGCGCAAATATGATCGTTATGGATCAGGGACGGATTGCCCTTGCCGGAGCAACCAAAGATGTTTTACCCAAACTGGCACAAAGCACACAGCAGAAAAAAGCCACGCCCAATGCGGCACAACCGCCTATCCCCCAATCCAATCCTTCCCCTCCTCCCGCAGCTACCGATAAAAAGGGAGAACCGCAACCATGACACGCCTTGATCAATTGGTGAAAGAAAACCCGGTTCAAACATTTAAGCCCGTTGCGTATGGGATTATGTTCGCCCTTGTTATATTCACCACATGGGCTGTTTTTACCGAGTTGGAAGAAGTCTCCGTTGCCATCGGTGAAGTTGTCCCGCAGGGAAAAGTCAAAGTCGTTCAACACCTTGAAGGCGGGATCATCACGGATATTTACGTTCAGGAAGGCGATCTTGTCAGAACAGGAAGTGAGTTGGTCCAGCTTGATCTCGGTACAGGCGGAGTCAATAAAGAAGAACTGGAAGTCCGCCTTGATGGATTATTGTTAAATCGTGCCCGCCTTCTTGCCGAAGCCAATGGGACCGAAGTCGAATTTCCACAAGATATTGTCGTAGCCCGCCCCCAAATGGCCGCTGCGGCTAAACAGTCCTATCAAGCGCGCCTGCGGGATTTAAACTCCCGCTTAAACGTGCTCAATGACAAATTACGCCAAAAAGAATTAACCGTAGATGAGTTGGAAGACAAGCTGGAAAGTGCCAAACGTAACCTCAGGCTTGCCCGACAACGTTTTGCCATGTCTACCGATTTGCTGAAAGACAAGCTGACGTCCAAAATGGATCACCTGAAACTGGAAGCCGAGGCGCAGAAACTGGAAGGCGAGAGAAGCAGCTTATTAAACTCGATCCCGAAAGCAAAAGCAGCGATTAAAGAAGCACAAAGCACAATAAACGAAGAAAAAACAGCTTTTCAACGTGAAGCAATTGAAGAACTGGGGACCGTGGAGCAAAACATTGCACAAACACGCGAATTATTGAGCAAAGCAACGGATCAGGGATTGCGCGCCCTGATTAAAAGCCCGATTGATGGCGTGGTTAAAAATATGACCTATAACACCATCGGCGGGGTGGTCACTGGCGGTGAACCGATTATGGAAATTGTCCCTGTAGGTGAGAATTTGGTCATTGAGGCCCGCTTAAAACCCATCGACCGGGGTTATGTTGAAGAAAATCAGGCTGCCGTTGTAAAAATCAATACCTATGACTTTATTCGATATGGCAGCCTTGACGGTAAAGTTATCCATGTTGCCCCGGACTCGACAACATCGCCCGAAGGGGAAACGTATTTTCGCGTTATCGTCCAAACAGAAAAAACCTATTTGGGTGAAAAAGAAGGCTTGTATGAAATTACACCAGGTATGGAAGCAACGGTTGATATTCATACCGGGACAAAATCCGTTATCGAATATATGGTCAAACCGGTCCTGAAAATGAAACATGAGGCCTTTCGAGAAAGATAAATAACAACTTGTTATGATTCTATTAGGATTTTTACGCCAAAATGAGGTTTAATAGCTTATTCTATGAATGGCTAAATACGAATAACAAACGAAATAGGGCAGAGGCTAAAAAATGTCGTTTGCAACAATAATCGGGATCCTTGGGGGGATTGGGCTTTTCGTCGGGGCTATTTTGCTCAGTACGGACAATTTCCTGATGTTCCTGGATTTACCAAGTTTCATCATGGTCATCGGCGGCACGTTCGCAGCAACTTTTGTCTCTTATGAACCACGCTATGTCATGCTGGCGCTCAAACTCATTGGTCGACTGGTCTTTGCACCCAAAGTGGCCCGTAACATTTTGACGGCCGAAGTCGGGCGTATTATCAAATGGGGTTATACCGTTCAGAAAAACGGCATTCCGGCTTTGGAACAAGAATCCAAGAAAGCCGCCCGTTCGGATCGATTTATTGGTTTTGGTATGGATATGGTGATCAGCGGATATACCGGACAGGAAGTCCGCGAAATTCTGACCAATACAATTGAAACCACCTTTGTGCGTAACACCATTCAGGCCAGAATTCTGCGCGAAATCGCCGCAACCTGCCCCGCTTTCGGTATGATCGGGACCTTGATTGGTCTTATCATTATGCTGGATAATATGGGAGGCGACCCCACTCAGCTTGGTGCGGGTCTTGCCGTTGCTTTGTTGACCACACTTTATGGTGTGATCTTTGCCCGCATGATTTTCCTTCCTGCGGCCAATAAAATTCAGCAGCGTGAGGAAATTGTACGTTTTAGAAACTACCTTGTCGCGGAAGGGTTGTGTTTGCTCGCGGACAGAAAAAGCCCGCGTTATATTCAAGACCGTATGAACAGCTTTCTTGATCCGGCTATTCATTACAATCTTGATAAGATGATGCGAAAATAATTTCATTGAACTGAGGGAACCGAGATGGCACCTCCACCACCACCACAAGAAGAACCAGCCGACGAGTCCTGGCTTGCCACATATGCGGATGCGATTACCCTGCTGATGGCATTTTTCGTTCTTATGGTTGCTGTGTCCAAAGTTGACCTCGCCCTTTATGAACAGGTTGCCGAAGGGATCAACGAACAGGTCAATAAAAAGGAACGCAAAGCCCCGATTAAGGATTTCAAGGAAGATGCTGCCGAAGTTGTTCAGGAATTGACCGATGGCAAGGTTCTAAAACTCGGCGTTGATGATAGCGGGATTGTGCTGGAATTTGATAGTTCCACCTTTTTCCTTCCCGGTACAGCGCAAATCGTGGAGGCTGCCTACCCTGTTCTGACAGCCGTTGCCGAACTGGTAAACGCCCCGCAATATGAAATGTTTAATCTCGATCTGGAAGGTCACACAGATGACGACCCGATCAGTACCGTTCAATTCCCATCCAACTGGGAACTTGGGGCGGCACGGGCTGCATCTGTGTTACGGGTTATGAATGAAAATGGGACCAAGATTGATCGCATGCGTGTCTTATCTTATGCCTCCACCCGTCCCAAAGCCCCAAACCGGATGGAAGACGGTACACCAATTGCGGAAAATAAAGCAAAAAACCGCCGTGTTGTTATGCGTATTCATCAAAAACCATTTGAATACTCACCACCCAAATATGTTCCCGTTACCTCTATTGCCCGTGAAGGCACAGAAGCAGAGCCAACAGGCGAGCAACCCGCAGCCCCAGCCGAAACGCCCTCTAATACCCCGGCAACACAAAACCAATAAGAAATAACGGACTATAAAAAAAGCCTCTAATCCAATTGGGTCAGAGGCTTTTTTTATGGGGCTAAGATCTATCTAAACCTCAACAACCATGCGTTCTTTTGCGACAAAACAAGATGACCATTCCGCCTTTGCAGCTTCCTCAACCTCATGCATGATATCGTCGGTATGTTCGGGGTCATGGTGGAAAATAGCCAGTTTTTTCACCTGTGCAGCACGACATAATCGAATACCTTCCTGCCAGGTGGAATGCCCCCACCCTATCTTGCTTTCAAACGTTTCATCACTGTAGGTGCTGTCATAAATAACAAGATCGGCGCCTTCGATCAGCTTTAAAATATTTTGATCCGGCTTGCCGATAATATGTTCTGTATCCGTCACATAACAAACAGATTTTCCATCAAATTCAATACGGTAACCTGTTGCACCGTTTGGATGATGTAGAGGTGCCGTCACAATTTTAATTTGGTCATTCAACATAAAACTATCGCCGGCGCGAAAATCTTCGAATGTCAAATTCGCTTGCATAACTTCCAAAGGCACAGGAAATGTCGGGTTTGCCATTTGGCTGGCAAGAACTTGGCGAATACCGCCTACATCCATCAAATGTCCAGCCATAACATGAAAACTGTTTCCCGGTACATAAGCCGGGGCAAAAAACGGAAAACCGTTAATATGATCCCAGTGGGTATGTGTCAGAAGAAGGTGCGCTTCCTTAATGCCTGATTTCAGGAATTCTTGCCCCAAACAGCGAATGCCCGTGCCTGCATCCAGAATAAAACGATATTCCCCCGCACAGACTTCAATGCAGCTTGTATTGCCACCATATTCGATATGTTCCGGTGACGGACAAGCAATCGATCCACGTACGCCCCAAAATTTGACTGCGAAAGACATCGTTCTTTGGCTCATTTTATTTCAACATTTAGATGATAAAGTGAAAATCTTTAAACAAAAGTGAAATATTCTCATTCTTACTTAGTTTCTCTTTATCTGACTTCCAAGCACCAGACCTAAAATTTGCGCCGCATTTCCTTGATTAACCGCGATTTCAACAAAACCTGATGAATTAAAGTACCAAAAGGCATGCCCTTCTTCTGTGTCACAAAACACATCTGCATATTTTAATGTCTGCGTACCGATCATTAAGGGTTCAGATATTGTGATGTCATTATGACGAATATCCGTCCAACAATTGCCATAACCATCAATATAGATAACTTCCCCCGACACTGTTGCCGATAAAGTCACAAGATCGTCAACCGGCACAGCGGCTTTATCAAAATCTATATTCTGTGCCAGCATTCCAGCAACCGGCGCAAAAAGATCGCGCCCATGAAATGACTTTGAAAGCGTCTCGCCTCGCCACAGAATTTCAAAAGCCTGCACATTCTCATTTGATTGAATTACATATTGAAACAGGCCATTGTCGGGACCAACAAACCAACCTCCATCACATTGCAGGCAAATGGGTTTGCGTTGCCCCCCTACTCCGGGATCAACAACACATAGATAAACCGCCTCTTCCGGCATATTTTCAACAAGGCCCGCAAGCAATTTTGCGCCATATGCGATTTGGAAAGCGGGAACATCGACCATTAAATCAATGATTGGTTCGCATGGGGCATATTGCAGTAAACGGGCTTTCATTTGACCCATATAAGGGCCAGTAATACCAAAATCAGTAAAGGTAACAATCATGGTTCTTTTTTACAAAAAGGTTGAATAATCATTTTTCCTAAACGCAATTGGGCAGGATCCCGAAAATATTCCAGACCGATTTGCATGGTTTCATGTCCGTCTTGCGGCTGCGCGGTATAGGTCCGGCACAAACGGTCCCACAAACTGATATTAAAACCGTAATTGCTGTTTGTCTCAGCCTGTATGGAAGAATGGTGAACCCGGTGAAAATCAGGTGTCACGATAAACAATCGTAAAACAGCGTCCAATTTTAAAGGCAATTTGAAATTCGCATGATTAAACATCGCCATTGCATTTAAGATAACTTCAAAAAGGATCACCGATAAGGGGTCTATGGCAAAGATCAAAATTATTGCCATTTTAAATAACAAGGATAAAATAATTTCAATGGGATGAAACCGAATGCCCGTAGTCACATCATAATCCAGATCGGCATGATGCAAACGATGTAAGCGCCATAACACGGGGATTTTATGCATGGCGACATGTTGTAGATAAATACAAAAATCCAAAAGAAGGATACCGACAACAACGGGAAGAACCGGTTCAAACAAGACCGGGTTTTGTTGAGCGTAGAACGCAACACTTACCGGAACCCAAGGCAGGATTAGGCGTGCGCAAACTGCACCGATAGCCAGATTTGCAAAATTGGAAAACCAGCGTTTTTGACGGGCAAAAGACCGTTTTCTACGTGGGCGAACCGTTTCCAAAACCGCCATAAGGCAAAACACCCCTGCAAAAACCGAAAGCCGTATCACCCCTTCATTTTCCAAAATGAACTGCATTATATCTTATGCCTTCTCATTTGTCGGAACTGAATAATTGCAACCCCCGTGATCGTCATCAGACCACCCAACAGCTTATATATAGTAAAGCTTTCCCCCAAAAGAACCACGCCGGCCCCCACACCGATCACCGGGGCGATCAAGGTAAAGGGAACAACCTGATTTACATCCAGACGATCAATGAGGCGATACCAAAGGTGATAGGCAAAAATGGAAGAACCAATGATCGTATAGGACAGCAGCATCCATGCGACAATTGAGGCCTCTTGCACAGCCTGAATTTGGTTTTCTTCCCAAAACCAGGACATAAGACCAAGAACAGGGATCGCAAGCAAGCTCATCCACCCCATAATCGCCAAGGGTGCGATACCTTTCAGTTTTTTAATAAGGATATTCGCCCATGCCCAACAGAAGGCACAAGCAATAACAGATACCACACTTAGGACCGTTCCGCCTTGTGGCTCCCCCGCTAGAAAAGCAGCCCCGACAAAGGCCATTGTCAGACCCGCTATTCGTTTTGGACCAAGCTTATCCTTAAAAAAGATTGCGGCTAAAATGCAACTGAAAGGAACACCCAGTTGCAATAACAAGGCGACCGTTGCGGCATCTGCCCCGCGAAAACCGACAAAGAACAAGCCAAAATGCCCGACACCAAGAACAAGGGCGACAGGAACAACCTGCTTTAATTGAACGAAAGACAGTCGAAAAAACGGCAACAATAAAATCGCCGTTATGCCAAAACGTATAATGGTCAGGGTTAAAGGCGGGATTTCACCGACCGTGACTTTGATGGCGGCAAAATTAAACCCCCAGATAATCACAACGCATAACGCCTGCAATGTATCACGGAGGTTCATTTTATCTATCCCTAGCCTGCAAATAAGACGCAGACTATGGCACGTTTTAAACGGTTGAGTCTAATGAATAACCTGCGGCCCGAACGGTCCGAATAAAATCAGGGCGGTCATTAATGCTCAGCGCTTTGCGCAAGCGCCGGATATGAACATCAACGGTACGGACTTCCACATGAATGTCACGTCCCCAGACCTTGTCCAACAACTGTTCACGTGAAAATACACGACCCGGTCGTTCCATCAGAACACGCAGTAAGCGATATTCTGTCGGGCCAAGGTGAACAGGTATTTCATCGCGCAAAACTTTATGTTCCGTCAAGTCCATTGAGATATCTTCATAGCTCAATTTATCCTGCGCCAAGGCCGGGCTGGATCGGCGTAAGACCGCCTTTGCACGGGCCAGTAACTCATTCGGGGAAAACGGTTTCACGATATAATCATCTGCCCCGCTATCCAGACCACGAATACGGTCGCTTTCTTCACCGCGTGCTGTCAACATGATGATCGGCAAAGATTTTGTGCTTTTGCGTTCGCGCAAACGGCGGCACACTTCAATGCCGCTTAATCCCGGCAGCATCCAATCCAGAATAACCAGATCGGGTTCTTCTTCCTCAACCAGCAACATGGCTTCTTCGCCATCACCGACACAAAGGGTGCGAAAGCCTTCTTTTTCAATATTATAACGGACCAACTCTGCCAAAGGCGGTTCGTCTTCAACGATTAAAACAAGTGGTTCCATCGTCTTTTATCCTTCAAGACCGGTAAAGCTGGTTTCATCATCCTTGCGGCGCTCGTCTTCCGGGTGCGTTCCCGTCACAAGGAAATAAACATTTTCTGCAATATTGGTTGCATGGTCGCCTGCACGTTCCACATTTTTCGCGATAAACAACAAATGTGTACAGGATGTGATATTGCGCGGGTCTTCCATCATATAGGTCAGAAGTTCGCGAAACAGGCTGGTGTGCAGTTGATCAACGACTTCGTCTTGCTGGCGGATATCCAGAGCTTTACGCTCGTCACGTTCCAGATAGGCATCCAGAACATTATGCACCATAGACTGAACCAAAGAGGCCATCCGCGCAATTGTATGAACCGCCCCGATCGGCGTTCCACTGGACAATGTAATGGTTCGTTTGGCGATGTTTTTAGACAAATCACCAATACGTTCCAGATCTGAAGATGTTTTCAGGGCAGAAATAACCGTGCGCAGGTCATCGGCAACCGGTTGACGCAAGGCCAAAATGCGGGTTGCCTCGGCATTGATTTCTGTTTCCAACTCATCCACTTTCAGATCATCGTGAATGACATCTGCGGCCAATGCTGTATCACGTTTGACCAACGCTTCGGATGCTTGACCCAGAAGAGACTCCGCCATACCGCCCATGCGGGCAATCGCATTGTCCAGTTTGGTTAATTCGCTGTCGTAGGATTTTACAGTATGTTCTACGTTATTCATTTTTTTATACTCGCCTTAGCCGAAACGCCCTGTGATATAGCCTTTAGTGCGCTCATCAACCGGTGAAGTGAAGATTTTTTCAGTTTCGCCATATTCCACCAGATTACCAAGGTGGAAAAAGGCTGTTTGCTGGGACACACGCGCCGCTTGCTGCATGGAGTGTGTCACAATTACGATCGTGTAAGATCCGCGCAACTCATCAATCAATTCCTCAATTTTTGCGGTTGCAATCGGATCAAGGGCTGAACAGGGTTCGTCCATCAACAGGATTTCAGGATCAACGGCAATGGCACGTGCAATACACAAACGTTGCTGTTGCCCACCGGATAAACCTGTTCCCGGTTCTAACAAACGATCTTTGACCTCTTTTAACAAACCGACTTTCTCAAGGCTGATTTCAACGATCTCGTCCAGTTCGTTTTTGTCGGTTGCCAAGCCATGAAGGCGCGGACCGTAGGCCACGTTATCATAAATCGATTTGGGGAACGGGTTCGGTTTCTGGAAAACCATGCCTATTTTGGCCCGCAACAAAACAGTATCTACTTGTTTTGAAAGGATATCCACCTCATCAACGATGATTTGGCCTGTGACGGAACAGCCATCAATTGTGTCGTTCATACGGTTTAAGCAACGCAGAAACGTTGACTTACCACAACCGGACGGACCGATGAAGGAAGTTACCTTACCCTTTGGCATATCAAGGTTAATACCGAACAAGGCTTCCTTTTCGCCATACTTGACGCGCACATCCTTGGCGGAGATTTTGACTTCGTCTTGCGACAGTTTCACGGAATTGACACCTTTCGAGACATTTCCATTGCTGAGATTGAGTTCCTTCTCAATATCAACTGCATTATCTTTTGTCATTGGTTTCATAGCTTTCATTTCCATTTTTACCAACGTCGTTCCAACTTTTTACGCAAGAGGACGGCCAAAGCATTCATTGTAATCAAGAAGCCCAACAGGACCATGATTGCGGCGGAAGTTTTTTCAACAAAGGCTCGTTCGGGGCTATCGGCCCACAAATAAACCTGTACAGGCAAGACGGTTGCCGGATCAAACGGTGTACTTGGCACATCGGCGATAAAGGCAACCATACCAATCATCAGCAAGGGGGCGGTTTCACCCAAGGCCTGCGCCATACCAATAATCGTACCTGTCAGAATACCCGGCAAGGCCAAAGGCAGTTGATGATGAAAGACCGCTTGCATTTTAGAGGCCCCAACCCCAATCGCCGCTTCCATAATGGACGGTGGAATGGATTTGAGGGCCGCACGTGCGGCGATAATGATGGTCGGCAAGGTCATCAAGGCCAGAACCATACCACCTGCCACAGGTGCCGAACGTGGCATACCAAACAGGTTCAGGAAAATGGCAAGACCCAACAAACCAAATACAATCGAGGGAACAGCCGCCAAATTATTGATGTTCACTTCAACAAGGTAGGTAAACTTGTTTTTCGGTGCAAATTCTTCAAGGTAAATCGCCGCCATAACCCCCAAAGGGAAGGACAGGGCCAACGTGACCAGCATAGTCAGGGCTGAGCCGACAAGTGCGCCTTGGATACCGGCTTGTTCCGGTTCACGGGAATCGCCTGCGGTAAAGAAGTTGGTATTGAAACGTTTTTCAACACGATTTTCTTTTTCCAGAGTTTCGACCCATGCAATTTCATCATTGGTGATCGGGCGCGTACTTTCGGGCTGTGTGCGATCAAAAACACCTTTGATCAGCATATCAACCTCATCAGAAGCCATCACCCAAACAGTTTGTGTCGTCCCAATAATCGAGGGATCATCCAAAACCATATCGCGAAGGTCATAACCTGCACTTGAACTGATCAAACCATAGAGCTTGCGTTTGTCGCGGCGGTTGGTCACATCCGGGAATTTGGTTTTCAATGCCGTTTTTACCAAGGCATTATAATTCGAAAACATCATCTTTGCCGGATCACGCGAACCATCCGGGTCGACGACCGTCTCATCCATCACGACATCAAGCTGAATGTAGCTTTGCTTAAAGCCCGTGTAGCCATTTGAAATGATGCTGGTAAACAACATCAGGACGCAAAGAAAAGCAAATGCGAGAGCGCCAACACCAAACATCTTGAAACGTTTTTCTGCCGCCCGGCGTTTTTTCAAACGCGCATGGGCTTTTTGCATAGATTCTTTTAACTCAGTCATATTTCTCTCGGTATTTTGCGACAACGCGAAGCGCGATGACATTCAAACAGAGGGTGACACAGAACAGGACCAAACCAAGGGCAAAGGCTGCCAATGTTTTGGGACTATCAAATTCCTGGTCACCGACAAGCAGGGTGACCATCTGCACCGTCGCAGTCGTAACAGCTTGCAGCGGGTTGGCGGTTAAATTCGCGGATAAACCAGCCGCCATAACCACGATCATCGTTTCCCCGATCGCCCGAGAAATCGCCAGCATAATACCGCCAACAATCCCCGGCAACGCAGCAGGAAGAATAACTTGCAAAACCGTTTCTGATTTTGTCCCACCCAACGCATAAGAGCCATCCCGCAATGCTTGGGGTACCGCACGGATAACGTCATCGGACAAAGAGGAAACGAACGGGATAATCATAATCCCCATGACCAGACCGGCAGCCAATGCGCTTTCAGAAGCCACTTCGAGTCCCCATCCTTCGCCAATATTGCGGATGGTCGGCGCAACGACGAGGGCGGCAAAGAAGCCATACACGACCGTGGGTATGCCTGCCAGAATTTCAAGGATAGGTTTCCCAAGACCGCGTACTTTGGGCGTTGCATATTCAGACATATAGATTGCAGATAACAAACCAACCGGAACAGCCACACACATTGCAATGAAGGAAATCAACATTGTGCCTGCAAAAATCGGAACGGCACCAAAGGACCCTTGGCTTGCCACCTGATCTTTACGCAACGCGATTTGCGGGCTCCACTCCAATCCGAACAGAAACTCGCTTAAGGGAACTTTTCCAAAGAAACGAATGGCTTCAAATAACAAGGAAGACACAATCCCGATGGTCGTCAGAATCGCAACAATGGAACTGGCCAGCAGTAAAACCCGAATGGCTTTTTCAACCTGATCACGCGCCTTGAGTTTTTCACCGATATTTTTATTGCCGATCACCAAACCGACAATCGCAAAGGCCAGAACGGCCACACCCAGACAGGCAATGCCAATCTTTTTCAGTTCAAGGTAATGGTCGGCTGCGGCAATCATTTCCGGTGTAGCAGATTTAACGTTGGTTCCGTTTGCAGCGATGAATTTAATATCACTAAGGATACGGGCGACCATCGCGCTTGATGTCTCGTCATTGATAGCCGTGACATTATGGAGAACCAGACTGTTAATAATCTGCGGTTCAAAAATAAACCAAAGAATAAATAAAAATAATGTCGGGAGTCCGCACCATAAAGAGACGTAATATCCATAATGGCGTGGCAAAGAATGCAACTGACGGATATCCCCCCCAACGGAAGAAACCGCACGCGCACGTCCCATATAGAAGCCGATTAAAGCCAGAAGCAGAACGGTAAATGTAAAAATCGTGGTTTGCATATCTCAGCGATCACAATCAATTAAAATGAACAGAAAAAGGAAAGGCGACGTTCAAACACCGCCGCCTTTCACAAGAAACGGTAGATTAGCTGCCAGCACCCAGTGCTTGAACGGCGGCTTTATATTTCGCGCGTTCTTCAGTCGGCATCGGGATCAAACCTTTGTCTGTCAGGTAACCTTCATCACCCCAGGCTTTGTCGTTGGTGAATTCAGCCAGATATTCCAGAATGCCCGGTACAGAACCGATATGTGCATTCTTGACGTAGAAGAACAACGGACGTGAAACCGGATAAGAACCATCAGCAATCGCTTCAAACAGCGGCTCTTTACCATCGATCAAAGAACCCTGAACAGTATCGGAGTTTTGATCAAGGAAGGAGAAACCAAATACACCGAATGCATCAGGATTTGCGTTCAATTTCTGGATGATCAGGTTGTCGTTTTCACCGGCATCAATGTAAGCGCCGTCTTCACGAACAGAATGACATACAGCTTTGTATTTCTTTTTGTCGGACTTTTTCAGTGCTTTAATATCCGGGAATTGTTTACAACCACCTTCAAGCGCCAGCTCGGCAAACGCGTCACGTGTACCAGAGGTCGGCGGCGGGCCGAGAACTTCGATTTTGAAATCAGGCAAAGACGGATCAATATCGGACCATTTTTGATACGGGTTGGCTACCAGTTTGCCTTCCGCGTTCGGAACATCCTTGGCCAAAGCCAGGAAGATCTGCTTGCGGGTAATTTCCATGCGCTTACCGCTTTTGGAGTTTGCCATCACGATACCATCGTAGCCAACTTTAACTTCGGTAATTTCTTTAACACCGTTTTCCGCACAACGTTCAATTTCGGATTTTTTCACAGCGCGAGACGCGTTTGTGATATCCGCATGTTCTTCACCAACACCGGCGCAGAACAATTTGAAACCACCGCCAGAACCGGTTGACTCGATAATCGGTGTTTTAAAATTTGTTGTTTTACCGAATGTTTCCGCAACAGCTGTTGCAAACGGATAAACAGTAGAAGAACCAACGATACGAATTTGATCGCGTGCTTCAGCAGCGCCAGCGGCAACAACAGAAGCTAAAGCTGCGACAGCAAGAGTCTTCTTAAGTGACATAAGGAATTCTCCAAACAAAGTAAGTGAACTGAGATTCAGTTTGTAAACGCTTTTTCGTTTACATCAGTGATCCCACAGTATTTTTACTTGGATACGATTTTATTACGTTAACATTACGCTTTTGTGACACTGCGAAATTTTCAGACTTTTTGCGGCAATATAACTGTAAAGGTGGACCCGAAACCGATCTTGCTTTCCACATTCAGGCGCCCACGGTGGCGCATGATGATGTGTTTCACAATTGCGAGTCCCAATCCAGTCCCCCCCAATGTTCGGGACCGCGCCTTATCGATACGATAGAAACGCTCGGTCAAACGGGGTAGATGTTCTTCTTCAATCCCTTCGCCGTGATCTTTGATTTTGACAGCGATGCCGGGAACGGCACGGTCCGGCATTCGGTCCAGAAAATTACAGGTAATTTCAACCGGTGTCCCCGAACGACCATATTTTATCGCGTTATCAATAAGATTTTGAAAAACTTGCGTGATCTGGTCAGAATCACCTGTAACCCAATACGCACGATCCACCGCATTTAAAATCAGCGGCATATCGCGTGCCTCGGCCTTCAGGCTGAGAATATCCACAATATTTTGCAAAATCAGCGTCAGATTGACAGCTTCCGCAGGCACAACGTGTTCCTGTATCTGCACGCGTGATAAGGAGAGTAAGTCGTCAATCAGACGCGCCATGCGGTTGGCTTCTTGTATCATAATGTCCAGAAAGCGTACGCGGGCCTCTTTGTCATCTTGCGCCGGACCTTGCAGCGTTTCGATAAACCCCAACAACGCGGATAAGGGAGAACGCAACTCATGGCTGACATTGGCGACAAAATCAGAATGCATTTCTTCTGTACGTTTTTCCAACGTGGTATCGTGCACCGTAATCGTCACCCCGTCCCCATCGCCAAACAAGGCCACATGCAAACTTAAATGGCGTTCCACCGGTGCCGGGAATTTAGCATCCCCGACCCATGTTTTTTTGTGATTGAAAACATGTTCGACCGCCTCCACCACATGAGGTTGACGTAAACATTGCACAATATTACGCCCGATTAAAACACGACCGAATAAATCCATTGCGGCTTTGTTGGCATATTTAACAACACGTTCGCGGTCCAGAACAATAATGGGTTCTGCCAGCGATGCTAAAATAGCAGCCGTTTCATCAACGCGCTTTCTTTCTTCAATTTCGGGTAGCCGAGCCTGTACAACCGGCTTTTTTTTACGAAAAAGCACAATATCCTCGTGTGATAACTGAGCAAAAATAAATGAATGCACCGTAATATATGTAATTCTTATTACATTTTTGTGACGGTGCGTGCTTTATTCTTCGAATTCCTCAATCATGCGATGCCACACAAGCGGGACTTCCCCGCCTGCACATGGTTTTGCATATAGGAATCCTTGCACCACATTACAGTTAATTGATCGCAAAAATTCGACTTGCTCCTGTGTTTCGACACCTTCTGCGACAACGTTTATTTCCAGTTTTTGTGCCATTGATACAATCGCTGAAACAATGGCGGCATCGTCGTTGTCAATGCTCAAATCCCGAATAAACGTTCGATCAATTTTTAATGTATCCACAGGGAAACGTTTCAAATAACTGAGCGAAGAATACCCGGTTCCAAAATCATCAATGGCGATTTTAAGGCCCATCTCCTTGATGTCATTTAAAATGCGAATAGCATCTTCCACATCATCCATAACCATATTTTCCGTCACTTCAACTTCAAGTGACGTTGGATCAATCCGGTTGTCTTCAATCGCTTCTTTGATATCATTCAGCAGATTGGCGTCCCGAAACTGTTGCGCAGATAGGTTGACGGCAACACTTCCAAATTCAACATCCATATCCTGCCACATTCTGATTTGAATGCAGACCTGATTAAGAACGGATTTCCCCAATCTTGCGATTAAGCCATGTTCTTCGGCCACGGGAATGAAATGAACGGGGGAAATGGGTTTTCCTCTTTCATCATTCCACCGGGCCAACGCTTCCAGACCGACTGGTTTTCCGAGCTGCGTATCCACTTTCAATTGGTAGTGGGGATGAATAATCTTTCGATTAAGCGCAACACGTAATTTATTTGCCAAAGACAATTGGGATTGCGCCTTTTCGTTCATGGCCGCATTGAAGAATTGATAATTATTGCGCCCCTTTTCTTTTGCGTGATACATCGCAACATCGGCGTGACGTAATAAATCCACGCTGTTTTCACCATCGGTGGGATAAATCGCAATACCGACACTGGCAGACACAAAAAGTTCGTGTCCTTCAAAGAAATACGGTGCCCCCAATGATTTAACGATACGAGAGGCGATCAGTTCCACGGCTTCAATCGACGATATATCGGTCAAAATCACCGTAAACTCATCACCCGACAGACGGGCCACCGTATCAATTTCACGAATACTAAATAACAGACGTTTTGACACTTCTTTCAGAAGTAAATCCCCAACGCGATGGCCTAAAGTGTCATTGATTTGTTTAAAACGATCTAGATCGACAAACAAAACGGCAAGATGGGCTTTTTCACGACGCGAACGTGCCAGCGCCGTGTGCAATCGATCCTGAAAAAGAATGCGGTTTGGTAAGCCTGTCAAATGATCAAAATGGGCCAGTTGCTCCAATTTTTCTTCATCTGCTTTTTTATCCGTAATATCGGAAAAAACAGCAACATAATGCGTCAATTTCCCCTTTTCATTCCGACAGGCATTAATGGATAGCCATTTGGGGAATTCCTCGCCATTTTTGCGCCGGTCCCAAATTTCACCCTGCCAAAATCCATTGGTATTTAGTTTGCGCCACATCTCATCATAAAATTTCGGAGAATGACGGCCTGATTTCATAAGGCGCGGGTTTTGTCCGATGACTTCTTCGCGGCTAAATCCGGTAATTTCACTAAAGGCGGTATTAACATCAATTATTTCTGCATTATGATCGGTAATGATAATGCCTTCCGCCGTGTTATCAAAGACAGTGGAAGATAACCGTAAATTACCTTCCGCAATACGGCGTTCGGTCACGTCCTGTCCCATACAAATCACACCGGATACATTTTCCTGCGTATCTCTGAGCGGGGTAACACTCCAAACAATATAGTAGGTACGCCCATTATTTTTCGTAACTGTTTCCAGCGCCGCCGTTGTTTTGCCCGCAAGGGCATCTTCGCAGGCCTTGCGCGCATCGTTATGCGGATAACATTTAAAGAAATCATCGATACTTTTAATTTGATCAACCGATTGCAAATCAAAAATACGTTGCATCGCGTTATTCACGACACGAATCGTACCGTCTTTATCCCAGGAAATGATGGGAGAATTTCCAGCTTCAAACAAATCCGTAATATATTTTGACTGCTCAGATAATTCGCCGACCATCTCCTCGATAACTTTACCGACACTATTAAATTCATAAATCGTGCCCGGCTTATAGCGAATGTCCTGACGACCCATTCGTACACCTGTTGCATAATCCAAAAGCTTGCGAATGGAATGGTGCGTCCAGAAATGCAGAAAATAAGTTCCACAAATGCAAATAATCAGCGAACAAAACAGCCCGAATAAAATCGTTTGTTTAAAGCTTTCCTGCCAGTTCTGGCTCCCTTGTGTTGTCGATACCGTTACCAGATACAAGCCGCTTTGCCCGTCTTCCAATCGCAGGGGTAAAATATCGCCGCTAAAAAATTCCCCCAGTTCTGCAAAGACCGGATCTTTATGTTCCAAAACCAGCCTTGCCGTTTCTTCAACCCCTTCTTCCAGAGACAAGGAGGACACAAGGACCGTATTCTCCAGAATAATATAATGGGCATAGGCATGGCTGGCCGAACGCAAGCCATGCACAAGTGAAAAATTATTCTTGAGATATATGCCGCCTTTTATGAGGTTGCTCGGCTGGTCCTCATTCTCATTTTCGCTAAAAACATGTATTTGAATCACAAGGGCGGGGCCCTTCGGGGTTTGCTCTATTTCCCAATGTTCATTTTTAAATAAAAGAGTTTGTGCCCCTTCAAATGGGGAACCGAATGTTTTCTTTAAGACAGGTACCCCACCTTGTTCCAATTCAAACCAAAGGGCGTAATCAAGGATTGTGTTTTTCAAAATATTTGGTGAAGAGGTAAGTATTGTCTCATCATTGGAAACAGAAGCAATCGTTAAAAGAGATTGCCGGGCTTCTTTCAATCGAAAATTCAAATATTGTTGCGCAATTTCATGCGTCCGGGAAAGCTGTTCAATCTGTTCAAACTGCAAGGCTTCCTTGGCACTTTTATAGGACACCTGTAACAGCAAAATGCTCACCCCGAAGAGAGCACTAAAAAATAAAAACAAAACAACCGGAGTAAACCGGAAAATCATTGTGTTCCCCTTTTATCAAACGGATTGATAAGCTACACTGCTTCCCCAAAGAATAATTCGCAGATAAACTATTCAATCTCTATTAATATGTGGGAACAATGAATTCTACAAACAATAATGCGATATTAAATAAAGAAAAAACGTCCTATATATTGGATAGAGAAATATCACGCCGCAAACAAATCGAAGATTGTGCCAAAATTGCCGGGTTGGAATGGGATATTGAAACGGGTGAGTTTTGGTGGTCCCAAAATCTATATAAAATTGTCAATCTCGATATTCAAACCCTGCCACCTTCTTTAAATGCGTTAATCGGACTTTTCCGCCCGAGTGATCAGGCAAAGGTGCAAAAACATTTTGAAACTCTGTCTCAGCAAGGCGGTAGTTTTCGTTTTTATACACATACCTTATCCCGACAAGGTCAGGAAACTCCTGTGCTTCTCATGGCGAAAATGGATGCACAAACACATAAAATGATTGGCTTTGTGCAGGATGTCGCTACCGACTTTGAAGAGCGGGAATCTCTGCTCGAAACGCTTGCAAAATATCGCGGGGTTATGTCGGGTGCAGGTGATGCCATCATATTACTCTCTCACGAAGGCAATATCATTGAAGGCAACCCAAAAGCTGCCGAACTCTTGGAAGTTTTACCGGATAACCTCTCTCAGTTGAGTGTTGACGATATCCATGATCAACAAGAACTTGATATAATGATGGGATATTATCAGGGGTTTCTATGGGGGCAGGACCAGTCTGCACGCAGTACTATAATCGGCAAAAAAGGTAAAAGAACACCTGTTGAAATTTCGGGACGTTCAATCGAAATCGGCTCTCAGCAGATGCTTGTGGTCATCATGCGTGACATTACGGCCCAGCAACAGGCCCAAAATGCCCTGATCCGCAGCGAACAACGTTACCGCAGCCTTGTTGATGAAGCCCGCGAAGGGATTATGTTATTAACATCCGATGGTAATATTCTTGCCGTCAATCCCAAGCTTTGTGAAAGCACAGGATTGAAACGCTCAGTCCTGCTGCAAAGTAATTTTCGCGACATAACCGATTTCGATATGGAGATCAGCCCGACCGAAATCCTCATGGAAGCCAACACACGATCCTCAATCCATATGGAAGGCAACTTGCAGACTGCAGATGGAAGACTTCTGCCAACCGGTTTTAATGTGGCCCGTTACAAGGATCAGGGGCAGGTTCAATTTATTGTAACCGCCTATGATCTGACCAATGTGCGTTCCAGTGAAGAAGATCGGCTGGAACTGCAAAAACAATTATTTCAGGCACAAAAACAAGAATTGCTGGGTCAAGTTGCCGGCAGCCTCGCGCATGATTTTAATAACCTGCTTTCCCCTATTCTTCTGGTCAGCGAAATGTTGATGGAAGACGCACAGGATGATCCTTTCCTTCATGGCAATTTACGAAATATTCATCAGGCGGCTGAACGTGCGCGCCGCCTTGTTCATCGTATTCTGACCTACACACGACCGGAAGAAAGCGAACCGACACGCATTGAACTGCGACATGAAATGGAAGAAACCCTCGCGCTTTTACGTTCCTCCATTCCGCAAACGATAAAAATTGAAGAAATCTGTGATCACGAAAGTTATTACAGTTTTGCCGACCCTGACCAAATTCATCAGGTCATTATGAATACCGGCATGAATGCCGCACAAGCCATAGGTGAAGAAAAAGGCGTCATCACCTTTGAAATGAGAAAAATCTATGTTGATGAGAATTCCGAATTAATCAGTCGATTTGAAATCCCGGAAGGCGACTATGTCACCCTCTGCATCAGCGACACGGGCCCCGGTATTCCTCAACATATTCTCAATGAAATCTTTGATCCTTTCTTCACGACAAAAACGCAAACAGATGGATCCGGGCTGGGTCTTTCGGTCGTCCGCCAAATTGTTGAAAATCACGGCGGCGCTGTCGAAGCCATTCCTCATGGGGGGTGCCTCTATACCAGTCACAGCAATGAACCGACCATAGGTGCCTGTATTTGTATTTATTTGCCCCTGTTAAAGGAATAGCCACCCGTGACACATACGCCCCCGCCCCCCCTTAAAGCTTTAATCGTGGATGATGAAGATCTGGTACGCAATGCCGTTGCGATGGTCTTAAGGCGCAATCAATTTGAGGCAATCGCCGTTTCTTCGGGTGAACAAGGACGGGAAGCCTGCCGAAAGAACACCTTCGACATTATTCTAACCGATCTGGTTATGCCACAAATGGACGGCGTTGAATTTATTCAGGCGTTGCGTGCAGACGGGATCACAACCCCGATTATTACCTTTACCGGAGGCGCACGCGTTGGACATCAAAATCTATCCAGTCAGGCAATAGAATCCGGTGCCTGCCTGACTTTGCGAAAACCTGTAAATAAGCAGCAATTACTGGATGCAATCGCAACGGCTTTAGAAATTAGCCGGTAAAACCGCTTCTCAAAGCCAGACCAACAGCTTGGGTACGGCTGGAAACGCCCAGCTTCCTGAACACGCCTTTCAAATGGGCGCGAACCGTGACTTCTTGAAGTTCCAGAATACTGGCAATCACTTTATTGGAATGCCCCTCGACCAGATATTTCAAAACTTCCCGTTCACGGGTTGTTAATTCATCAAAAATATGGGAATCGGTATCGTCTTCGATTAATTCTTCTTCGGTCGAACAGATCACAGACGGGATAAATTTTTCACCGTGCAAGACCAGATTAATCGCATTGATCATGGCCTGCCCGCCCAACGTTTTAGGGATAAAACCCGAGGCTCCTTTATCAATACAGGTAAGCACATCCACACGGCGATAGGCCCCGGACATCACCACAACGGGCTGTTTACCGGCAAGGCTCACAACCTTTTGCACACTATCCAGACCGGAAACACCCGGCATCTTCAAATCAAGCAAAATCAGGTCAAAATCATTGCCTGCCCGCAACTTGGCTTCCGTTTCAGGAAGGGTTTCTGCCTCAACAACTTGAATGTCCGGTTGCAGTTTATTGAAGATCAACTTGATCCCCTCTCGAAAGAGACCATGGTCGTCTGCCAATAAAAATTTCATTTATCCTATCCTTCTAAGCCGGATATGCTATTCGTTATCCTGATACGTCAGATATCGAAGATCGGTTTTTCTATTCCTGAAAAGTTCAGTTCTTCAATATACGGAATTTCCCCTAGAATACGCACCTTGCCAAATTGTTCAATGGCATTTTTATTGTCTGGATTTAATGGACCGTTCAAAACAACGCCTTTTACGGGTATTTTGTAATTTTGCAACGCATGTAGCGTTAACATCGTATGATTGATTGTCCCCAAACCACTCCGGGCAACGACGATGACTTCGCAATCCATTTTCTTGATCAAGTCGATCATTAAATCCTGATCATTGAGCGGAACAAACACACCACCGGCCCCTTCGATGACGAGTGGTGCATTGACTTGTGGCTTGATAATTTTTGCCAGATCAATTTCCACACCATCGCGCCGTGCGGCCTCATGCGGTGAAAGCGGTTCACGTAATTCATAAGCACAAGGCAAAATCCGCTCAGGGGCAATATTCCCGACCTTTTGCACCGTTTCTTTATCTTCAATATCGATAATGCCGGACTGTACAGGCTTCCAGTAAAAGCCATCAAGCTGCTGGGTTAAAAGTGCGGACACAATCGTTTTACCGACATCGGTGTCTGTACCCGTTACAAAATAAGTCGTCATTTATGCCTCTTTGGTAATTGTGCCAACCAGAATATCGTAGGTCATGGCGCAACTTCCGCTTTTTTCCAATGCCTTGATAACTTTTCTCATTTGCCCCGGTAATAACGGTTGATAACCGGGCTGCGGTGCCTGTGCTCCGATCATTTTTAACGCCCGTAGAAAGGCAATACCGTTTTCATAGGGTTGCAGGCGCTTTTGACGATCAAAATTCACCTGACAGCCTTTAATGGCAATTTTTTGCATATCTTCCAGCGGAGGATAATCGTGCAACCCGACAGCCATGCCCTGTTGATTTAAATTATCGCGCCACTGCTGAAACGTTTCTTGACCCAAGGTTGTAAAAACCAATCGCCCGCCCGGTTTTAATAAGTCACTCAGGCCTTTTAAGGCACTTTCCAAATCTTGAAACCATTGAAATGCCAAACTACTGACGATTAGATCAAATTTCCGATCCAATGCGGGATGTTCGCCATCCATGACCTGATAAGAAACATTATCACCAATACGCGCGCGACAGCTTTCCAACATATCCGCTGACAAATCTGTAATCAGCCAATTCGCATGCGGAAATAAAGTCTTCATTTCTTGCGTTAAAAAACCTGTCCCGCAACCGATTTCCAGACAATCAACCGGCTGATCAAGGTCCAATCCCTTAATCACCTCAGCCAAAAATCCAGCCGTCCATTTCTGAACCGGTGCATCTTTTTCATATGTGTTTGACGCCTTGCCAAACGACTGCGCAATAAGTTTTTTATTCACGGATTAACGGTCCAAAAATCGGCGGATATCTACAGCCAGTTTTTTTTGTTCAAACAGGGGCAGCAGGTGATTGCCCCCTTTATACCAGATTACATCCTCACCGAAAGAGGCACGTGTTAATTTTTCAGGAACGATTCTGTCTTGATCCCCGGCAATTATCAATTTATCAGCCGTTAAATTTTTAAATTTTAAACGGATGTCACAATCACGCAAACATCGAAGTCCTTTTGACAAAGCCTCCGTGTTTGCCTTAGTTGGATAAACCGGATCAATCGCACCACAATTTTTCATAAATTCCGTCCATACCGTTTCTGGTGTACGGTCAAATTGACGGATCATACGTTCCAGCATCCGTGGGGGCACACCGTTCGACCAGTTTTCATCACGACAAAATTTGGTAAAACCATTAATCGCAACGATTGCCTGACAGTTCGCCACCTGTTCAACAACCCACGCCAGCCCCATTGAATGGGTAATATAAACGGCATTAGGATCATTGATCGGGTGAACATCCCCTAGAAATCCAAGATTAACAAACTCACTTGCAAACTCTGGTAATTCTGTCGCCAACCCATGCCAAAATTCAGCTGCAAAGCCCCAGCCATGAACGAAAACAAGCTTCTTCATCGGACAAAACTTTTCACAACAGCACACAGTCTGTCGATATCATCCTCGCTATGGGCGGCACTCAGGGCAAAGCGGATACGGCTTGTTCCGCGCGGTACGGTTGGCGGGCGTATGGCAATCCCCAGAATACCCGCGTCTTCCAAAGCTTTTGCCATTTCCAATGTGCGGTCTTCTTCCCCGACAATCAGGGGGATAATTTGCGTTGTCGATCCACCGATATCAAATCCACTTTCGATAAAGCTGTCGCGTACTTTTTGTGCGTTTTTCAATAAACAACGGCGCGTTTCATCCATGCTTGGGACCAGTTCCAAGGCTGCATCCATCGCCCCCAAAACCGCAGGCGGCAACGAGGTGGAATAAATAAATCCGGTGCATCGGTTCACAAGATAGTCTTTCACCGCCTTTGAACAAACCAGATAAGCCCCAAAACCACCTAATGCTTTCGAAAAGGTCCCCATCTTGAAAGCAACATTTTTTCCGGCACATAAACCAAAACCACGCTGACCAAGAACCCCTGTTGCATGGGCTTCATCCAGATAAAGCTGCGCACCATATCGGTCTGCCAAGGCAATCAATGCGTCGACATCGCTTTGGTCGCCGTCCATACTGAAGACGCTTTCACTCAGGATAAAACGGTCCCCCGGTTTGCCTTCGTGTTTTTTCAGGAGTTCTTCCAAATGGTTCAAATCATTATGACGATAGCGAATTTGGCGCACGCCAGCGGCCTTTAATCCATGATGCATGCTGGCATGATTTAAACGATCACAAAAAACCAGCGGCTCCGTCCCCAGAATATCCTTATCAAACAAGGCTGATAAAATTGCAGAATTTCCTTGAAAACCGGAATTAAAGATCAGGGCCGCTTCCCCCCCCTTGGCCGCAATCAATCGATCTTCCACCTGTTCGTGCAGTTCCATCGTGCCACAAACAAGGCGTGACGCCATAGATCCCGTCCCCCAGTTCTGCGCCCATTGACACGCGCGTTCAATCAACACAGGATGTTGGGCCAGCCCCATATAGTTGTTGGACGAAAAATTAATAATATCACGCCCATTTAACTGCGTATGACCATTGCGGGTTTGGCCAACTGTGCGCAAATGTCGACGCAAGCCTTGTACATCAAGCCCATTTACGTAAGCCGACAGCTTATTGTTGAATGTATCGCTCATGGCAGAAAATCATAAAGTGCGTTCATAAAATCATGCGGCTTTTCGGCGTGAACCCAATGGCCAGCGTCTTCAATCGTTTTAAATTTTACCTGCGGGAATAAATGGCGGATCAATTGATGATGAGAAGATTGTACATAATCCGATTGCGCCCCGTTTATAAACAGGGTTTCACCCGTATATGTGCGATCTGGTCGAATGGCGGGTACACCACCGATGGTTTCCATTTCCCGGCCCAAGGTTTCCAGGTTCACCTGCCAGCGTAAACCATCGGCTGTTGTTTCCAAATTCCCCAGCAAAAAGGCACGAACCGCCGGGCTTTCAATCACATCGGCAATCAAGGGATCAACCTGCTTGCGGCGTTTTATCCCGGTTAAATCCACAGACTGTAATTTTTCCACATAGGATTTAAACGTCATGCGCGGATATTTGACCGGGGCAATATCGGCAACCACCAAACGGTCCACCCGTTCCGGTGATTTCAGCGCCACAGTCATGGCAACTTTTCCGCCCATTGAATGACCGACAATTGCCGCCCTGTCTAAACCGCGTTGATCTAGAAATTCCACAACATCAGCAGCCATTTCCGTATATGACATTGTATCTGTCCAAGGGCTGGATCCATGATTGCGCAAATCAAGGGTTAAAATGCGGTACTTACGCGCCATTTGTTTGGCAATAGAATTCCAGTTTTTAGCCGCACCAAACAACCCATGCAGGATAACGACCGGGTATCCTTCGCCTATATCTTGATATGCCAGTTCCATAGATGGTTTTGCCTTGTCTCAATCATGCTCTTGTCCTATTTAGAACATAGATACTTATTCGCCAACCCTTCTCTTTCAAAGGTTTTATATCATGTGTTCGAAAACAGACAGTCCCGAAAATATCGTTGATGCGCTGAAATACAACAGTGACGGCCTCATTCCGGCGATTGCACAACAACATGATAGCGGCGAAATCCTGATGATGGCATGGATGAACAAAGAAGCCGTTGCAGAAACCTTAAAAACAGGTCGTGTTTGTTATTATTCGCGTTCACGCCAACAATTATGGCGCAAAGGGGAAAGTTCCGGTCAACAACAGGAACTTATCGATTTTCGCACCGATTGCGACAAGGACACCGTTCTTGTCAGCGTCAACCAAACCGGTGTTGCCTGCCACACCGGACGACGTAGCTGTTTTTCATGGGCAGCGCGTGACGGCAAAATTGAAACTGTTGAAGAAGTTATCGTCTCCCCTGACAAGCTTTATAAAAAATAATTAGATGCCGATCCGGCGGCGTTTTGAATGGGGTTCAATCGTCAAATAAAACGGTTGTTCCCCACTTGTTTTTGTACGCCATTCAACGGGGCCTTCATAAGATTTCCCCCGAAATAACATCACGCCATAGGGGCTGACTGTGCGCTCATCACTGTCTTTGGGTTGGCGAAAGGTCACATCCAATCCACGATAGCTGATGATCATTTTTAAGGCAGTTGGATCAGATTGAAAATCGGTTGGTAACGCGTCACAAACCCGGATCCGATAATCGCGTGATCTTGATTGGGTGATCATAACCCGCATCCAATTTGCGATATCATTGATCAAAAATTTCCGACGCAGATCGTCCGCGTCATCAGCAATGGGCAAGCACTTGATCAATTCACTGCGCAAACGGCTTTGTGCGCAAACTAAATCTTTTACTTTAAAAACATCTTCCAATGCATTGTTAAAAAAGGTTTCTATCGCGCGTATCGGGCGGCGGCGCAAAACCACACCATTGACTTGCACATCATGGATTGCTTTCCAGTGGCTTTCATGTCGGCAATCAATCACCATCCTTTTTTGTGGCTGCGCACCACCGTTACGAGGACGTAAGTTTTTCATGGATTGCGGGGAAACCACACTGGGACGAAGGGTCATTGCAAACGGTCCTTTCGAATATCACGAATAAGAAAACGGGCCGGGTGCAAGGCCTCACGAAAACTGTTTTCCAGCGGACAGGGTGTGCCGGAAATATAAGCGGCAATCACATCCGCCAACAAGGGCGCAGTTTGCACACCACGTGCACCAAGACCACAAAGGGTATACAGCCCGTCAACATATTGCGCATCTGAGAAAGCCTTTCCTTTGGGGCCATGTTTCAAATGGGTATAAGCCTCTTTATACCAGGCCTCATCAAAAACAGGCCCGACAATCGGCATATGGTCCGGCGTCATGGCGCGGATCGAGGCCCGCCCCCCTTCAACCGCAAAATCCATATCGGGGAAATAATCACGTAATTTATTACGGTTCTTTTCGTGGCTTTGCTCTGTTACCTCGCGATAACTTTTATCAAAGAAATCGGGCCAATGATCAAAAGTCGCTCCGACAATATGCTGTCCATTTTTGGCAGGGATAAAATAACCGCCGCAGGTCAACGGGCATTGTGTTTTTTCACTTTCCTTTGTCGCACGCACATAAGACACCTGCCCGCGCCGACCCCGCATAATCATTTTACTATAGGGGTTAAGGGCCGCATTTTCGCCCGCCGTTGCCAACACAACGCTATCCCCTTCAAAAACGACATCCTCCCCCGATTTCAGTTGCCAGCCGTCTGTATGACGGATCAAGGCGGTAATATCCGTATTAAATCTTGTTTGCATATCCGCACTCAAGGCCTGACACAGGGCGGAAGGTTCCACATATCCTGCTTTGGTAAACCATAGCCCGCCGCGCGGCACAGACACACCAATTAACGCACTGGCTTCCTGTGCCGTGACAAGACGCATATGATCCGGTGGCAAAATCTCTTTTTCCGCCAGCAATTTTAATTTTAAACGGTCTGCTGTATCCTGTTCCATCTGAAACAGGCCGCGCGCACCTTGCCACGATGTAACATCAAGATGATCATAGTAATAAAGCGCATGCAGGTACGTTCGGACATTAAACCAACCTTCCTGCGTTAATCGTGGTTTGATCAGACCTAACCGATTACCGGACCCTTCTTGCCCTGCCCGATCATTTCGATCAAACAAAGTGACATCGTGACCATCTGCGATTAAACGCCGCGCTGTTGTGCATCCTGCAATCCCCGCCCCAATGACCGCAATTTTTTGTTTTTTAAATTCTTTTTGCGGTTTGGCGAACCATGGTGCAGGTTGTCTTTTTTCGTTCCCTTCAAACACACCGATTAAACTGTCACGTTTGCGCCCAAACCCCCGGCGTTTTGACATATCAAATCCCACATCGCGCAAACCTCGTTTGACAAAGCCTGCCGCTGTAAAGGTCGAAAGAACACTTCCATATCTGGACAAACGTCCGATTTGTTGAAATACATCGTCGCGCCACATTTCAGGATTTTTTGCAGGGGCAAAACCATCCAGATACCAGGCATCAATCTGCCCGTCCAATTGTGCAAACATATCGGCGGCATCCCCAAGCATCAGGGTCAGTTTAACCTTGCCGCCTTCCAATACGATATGATGGAACCCGGGGGTGAGCGTTGGATAATGATCCAGAAATTTTGCCGCAAAAGGAGCGAGGTCGGGAAAGTTTGCATAGGCCTGTTTCAATTCTTCCTGATCCAGTGGAAAAGCTTCCACCGAAAAATAGTTTAACTGACAATCTGTTTTACTTTCCTTCCAGACTTGCCACGTCAAAAGGAAATTTAACCCTGTCCCAAACCCGGTTTCTGCAACGTTAAAAACCTGTTTATCTTCAAATGCCCCAGGAAGACCGCAACCATGCACAAAAACATAAAGAGATTCCGCAAGGCCATCATCCACACTGAAATAAACATCATCAAAGCGCCCGGATACAGGGGTTTTGTTTTCTTTCCAGCCCAATTGTGCAGAACCCAGTTCTTTCATTGCTATCTTACTCAAAAATATGTTGTTTTTATAGCTCCCCTCCCTACATACTAACACAGGGGAACTATGGAAAGGGTCAATCCCGGAATGCAACATTTCAGCCCGCCCGATATTAATCCGCAAACCTATGGCTGGTCCGTGCGTGCTTTTTCCACGGTCAAGCGTATGCTTGGGGTTAACATCAAACTTCATGCCGGTCGCAATCAGGTCGAACAGGGGCATATTTTTCTGTTCAATCATTTTGCCCGCTTTGAAACCTTTATTCCCCAATACCTGATTTATCAAGAGCAAAAAGCCTATTGCCGCTCTGTCGCTGCGGCTGAATTCTTTAGCGGGGATGAACGGTTCACCAATTATCTGCATGCCGTCGGTGCCCTGCCCAACAATATGCCAAACCTGTTATCCGTACTGGCAAAAGATATTCTGAGGGGGCGCAAGGTCATTATTTTCCCTGAAGGCGGCATGATCAAAGACAAAAAAATCATGTCGGCACAAGGGGATTATTCCGTCTTTTCCCCAACCGCCCTTGAACGCAGAAAACATCACAGCGGGGCGGCCCGTCTTGCCCTTGTACTTGATCAATTCAAACAAGCCGTACACTGCGCCCATCAACGCAATGACCATGACCTTTTAGAGCATTGGGTGGAAGAAATCGGTCTGGACAGTGTTGAAACATTGCTGGAACGCTGCCACGAACCCACACGCATCGTTCCCAGCAACATCACCTTTTACCCCATCCGCATCACCGAAAACTTCCTTAAAAACAGCGTCGAACGATTAACCGGTAAACTTCCCAAGAAATATGCCGAGGAATTGCTGATTGAAGGAAACCTGATGCTGAAGGATACCGATATGGATATCCGCATGGGCAAACCAATTGAAATGGCACAATTTTGGACATGGTGGGAAAAGATCGTTGTTCGCCAAGCTGTCGAAGACATCACCGGACTGAACGATTTATTTGCAATGGGACCGCAAAGTGAACAGTTCCTTAAACGTCTTGCCGGAACACGTCTTCGCCATAAAACAGAACAGGTGCGTGATCAGATTATGGAAGATATGTATCGTCTGGTGACGGTCAATCTTTCCCATATCGCCTCAGCCCTTATTCTGGAATTTCTGGATCGGGGCACAGACACTCTGCCTCAATCGGATTTCCTGCATGTACTGTATCTGGCAGCGCGTTACGTCAGCCATGAACAAGGCATTCATTTGCACAGATCCCTTTTATATGCCGAAACATACAGAAATCTGCGCGATGGGCATTGCGAGGAAATCAAGCAATTTCTGACATCGGCACAGCGCGCAAACCTGGTCGAAATCAAAGACGACAATATCCATTTCTTACCCAAGCTTAAGCTTGAACACGATTTTCACGATGTACGTATGGAAAACCCGATTTGTGTTTATGCCAACGAATGCGCCCCTGTCGGTGGGATTAAAACAGCAATTCATCGTGCCCTTAATCATAAACAGGAACTTACACTGGATCATTGGGCGCAATACTTTTTTGAAGATGAAGTACATGCTTATCGTCAGGCAAAAGAACGTTTTAGCGCCCCGGCCTATGAAGAAATCAACATTCAACAGACTGCCACGGCAGATGCCAGCCCGTTTTATCTTGCCCCTGTCGGGGAAAAGGTCAAAAAGGCTTCCGTCCTGTTGGTTCACGGTTTTTTGGCCTCACCTGCAGAAATGATCGGTCTGGGGCATCAATTGGCGGAAGAAGGATACTGGGTCTATGGTCCCCGTCTTGAAGGACATGGAACGTCACCTTGTGATTTGCGTGATCGAGGTTGGCAAGACTGGATGCGTTCCCTCAAGCTCGGGTACGATCTTTTATCCATGCGCAGCGAAAAAGTAATCATTGTCGGATTTTCAACCGGCGGCGCCTTGACCTTGCGTTTTGCCGCAGAACACGACCCAAAACTTGCGGGGATATGCGCAATCTCCACCCCTTTGCGATTTGCCAACCCCAACCTGATGTTTGTGCCCCTGATCCATCATGCCAACCGACTGGCAAAATGGTTGGCGGCACAAGAAGGGATCCTGCCCTACATCATCAACGAGTCCGAACATCCCGATATCAATTACAAACATATCCCCATCCGGGCCTTACATGAATTGCGCCTTCTGGTCGATGATATGGAACAAAACCTTTATCGCGTAAAATGCCCCACCCGTTTAATACAAGGCGATCAGGAAAAAGTCGTAAAACCGGAAAGTGCGCGACTGATCCGTGCTGAAATGGCGGGCACAACGCCGGAACTTGTTATGGTAGCGTCAACCCGACATGGTATTGTGACCGAAGATATCGGCGGGACACGTCAGCACATTATTGATTTCGTCAACCGCATTGAAAGGAATTTGTGATCATGGCTGAACATAGTTTTCCTTGGTTAAAGGCTTATGCCGATGGTGTGGACGCTGAAATCACGCAGGACATGCGCCCCTTGCACGCCTTTTTTGAACAGGCTTGTACCGAATATAATGAGCGTCCCTGTCTGGATTTTTTAGACCGTAAATATAGCTATAACGACATTGCTGACCTGGTTGGCCGGGCCGCCAAAGGATTTCAGCTTCTTGGGGTACGCCGTGGCGTAAAAGTCGGCCTATGCCTGCCAAACTGTCCTTATTACGTTATTTGCTATTACGCCATCCTGACTGTGGGCGGAACGGTGGTTAATTACAATCCGCTGTATGTTCGCAAGGAATTGGAGTTTCAGGTCGAAGACAGCCAAACAGAAATTATGGTGACATTGGACCTGCAACAGCTTTATCCCAAGGTCAATGAACTGATCGACACCACACCGCTTAAAAAAGTCATCGTATGTTCCATGAGCGATATTCTCACACCGATGAAAAGTGTATTGTTCAGTGTTTTCAAACGCAGTGAAATTTCCCCCTTTGAAAAAGACCTGCAACACATCACCTTTGATGACTTGATCAAAAATGATGGTCAACCGGACCCGGTTTCCGTTGATGCTAAAAAAGATGCAGCCGTCATCCAGTACACTGGTGGGACAACGGGTGTCCCCAAGGGGGCTGTCTTGAGCCACGCCAACCTTGTTGCCAATTTAAAACAGGTCCGCGCGTGGTTCCCGGATGTTCATAAAGGCCATGAGCGCATTTTATGTGTTCTCCCCTTCTTCCATGTCTTTGCCATGACGGTAGAATTAAATCTGGGACTTATGAGCGGTATGGAACTCATCATGGTGCCGCGCTTTGAATTGAATAGCGTACTCAAATTAATCGATGAAAAACGCCCGACTTTATTTCCCGCTGTTCCCACAATCTATACAGCGATTGCCAATCATAATGACATTGATGATTATGATCTGACTTCCATTCGTTTTTGTATCAGTGGCGGTGCAGCCCTGCCCCTTGAAACCCGCAAAAAATTTGAACGTCTGACGGGTTGTGCATTGGTCGAAGGTTATGGCCTGAGCGAAAGTTCCCCCGTGGCCACCTGTAATCCCATTGGCGGTCTTTCAAAAGAAGGATCCATCGGTGTGCCACTGCCATCCACCGAAATTATCATTCGAAATATGGAACCGCCTTATGATCCCATCCCAAGGGGGGAAACGGGTGAAATTTGTATAAAAGGTCCACAGGTTATGACCGGATATTATCATCGCCCAAACGCCACAAAAGAAACCTTTCATGGGGACGAATTGCGAACCGGTGATGTCGGGTATATGGATGAAGACGGCTATATTTTCCTGATCGACCGAGCCAAGGATTTAATTATTTGTTCCGGCTATAACGTCTTTCCGCGCACAATCGAAGAAGCGATTTATCAACACCCAGCCGTGGCCGAAGTCACGGTCATCGGTATTGATGATGAATATCGCGGACAGGCCCCCAAGGCCTTTGTCCGTTTAAAAGAAAATCAACATATCAGCGAAGATGACCTCAAAGCATTTTTACGCGATTATCTGTCCCCGATCGAACGGCCCCGCCATATTGAATTTCGCGACGAACTGCCCAAGACCATGATCGGGAAGCTCTCGAAAAAAGAACTGGTGGCAGAAGAAAGGGCCAAAAAATGACCCTTTCTTCACCCCCTCCTCAGGGTCCAAAGAAATAGACCCTGACGTAAACCCCGATATACGCCGCCAATGCGATTGCCACTAACAACAGGGCAACCTTGGTTTTGGAGGGTAAATTGGGTTTTTCACTCATTGCATGTTCCCTCATTTCTTACTCCGCAGGTTTTGCCGCACCGGGAAAGCCCGGATCGGTCGTTGCCTTCAGATTAGCTTCACGATCTGCATAGCCATAAGGTGACCAATCGGCCGTGACGGTTGGCGGATTAGGGAAGTTCCCGGCTTGCGGACAGTTCGGTGCATGCGTCCATTCCAACGAACATGATTTCCACGGGTTTTCAGGCGCAACCTTGCCTTTGAACGCACAGATAATCCAGTTCAGGATCGTCACCGACATACCAGCGGCTACCATAAAGGCACCAAGCGTTGCCACCTGATGATAAGGTTCAAACTGCGGGAACATTTGGTAATCCCAATAGCGCCGTGGCATGCCTTGTGCCCCGATGATGAACAACGGGACAAACGTCACATGAACCCCGACGATATTAAGGATAAAGCCAGTCGTTGCCCATTTGCCATCAGCATAGCGTCCAAACATTTTTGGGAACCAGTAATAAATCCCGCCAAACATAGCGAAGGCAGAAAACATCGCCATGATAAAATGGAAGTGTGCATGGACAAATGACGTTTCAGACAAATGAACCGTAATCGCCGTCAAGGCCAAGGGGATCCCCGTCAATCCACCCGATAACACAAGGAACAAACACGATATCGCATAAAGCATACCGGTATTAAACGTAATCGCGGCCTTATAAAGTGTGCCCCACATGGACATGACCATCAACCCCACAGGGACCGAGATTAACAAGGTCGTGACCATTTGTCCGATACGCAACCAATCCGGCATCCCGGATACATAAAGGTGATGCACCCACACAAAGCCGGAAATCCCGACAATGCCCCAAATACCACCATAAACACAGGCTTTATAGTTAAAGACCCGGTTTTTACACATGGTGGTAAAGATTTCGAATAAGATCCCGACTGCCGGTAAAAAGATAACGTAAACAGCCGGATGCGAATAGAACCAGAACAGGTTTTGATAAAGAAGGACATCACCGCCCGCCTCAGGATTAAAGAAATTCGTCCCAAGGTATTTATCAAACAGCAACATGGTTACGGCAGAGGCCAGAACCGGAATAAAGACGAGCTGTAAAACAAACGCGGCAACAGTTGTCCAAGTGAAGATATTCAACTGGTTCCAGCCAATCCCCGGTGCGCGCATATAAATAACGGTCACAAGGAAGTTCACGGCACCTAATACGGAACTGAATCCCAACAAATGAAGGGTGAAGACATAATAAGCCGTATTGCCCATCGTTGTGATTGAGTAAGGCGGATAGCCTGTCCACATAATGTCCGGCGGGTCCGGGATCACGAAGCTCAGTAACGCCAGAATAATCGCGCCATAAAACAACCAGATGGAAAAGGCATTAATGCGCGGAAAGGCAACATCCTGTGCGCCAATCATCAAAGGCAGAAAATAGTTGGCAAAAAAACCGGTCAACCCCGGAATAAGGAAAGCCAGAACCATAGCCGCGCCATGAAAATAGAGCCATTGGTTATATTCATTGGGGTTATCGGTAATGGTTGGTCCCAATTGGGACTGTTCCAGACGGATCAACAACGCCATCATCCCGGCAACCACAAAGGCTGTCATGGACCCGATGAGATACATGATCCCGATCCGTTTATGGTCTGTTGTAAAGAACCATTCTTTGAAAGTCTGCATGCTCATTTGATGTGCATCCTCCCTCAGCTTTGTGTGTTGTTGGGTAAGGAATTGGCGTTTGCTTCTTCCTTGATTTGATTGAACCATTCGTCATATTCGTCCTGCTCCAGAACGCGAACGGTTGTGTACATCTCGGCATGCGCTGTCCCACAAAATTCCGTACAGGTATGCACGTATTCGCCGGTTTCTTTCGGGTTAAACCAAACATAAGTCACCCGCCCCGGCATGACATCTTCTTTGACGCGAAATTCAGGAATGTACAAAGAATGCAACACATCTTCCGATGTCATTCGCAAAACAATCGGTTGGCCTTTGGGAACAACGAGTTCTTCAGATACAATCTCGTCACCATAATCGAATTCCCAATACCATTGATAGGCTGTTACCCGAATTTCCTTGGCATCATCGGGGATACGGCGATAGTCATTCCACAATGTCCAGCCCTTCGCAGACAGGAAAAAATCGTCCGCCATAAATATGGATGCCGGTATCAAAGCCCAGGCAAGGGCGGCTGCCGGTGTTAACTTCGGCCCCCTTCCCACTTCATTTTCATTTTTAGCGCGGTACTTCCAAACCATATAAATAGCAGCAAGGCTGAAAATCACACCGATCACCGTAATATCGACAATGATTTCATGCCAGAGATGATCCCAGCCTGCTGCCGGATCTCTCTCGTACCCCTCGTCTTGCGCGAACGCGGGTCCAACTGCAAAAATACCCGACAGGGCTGCAGCTTTCCCTAAAAACGTCCTCATGCCTTATCCTCCCTTTTCTTCTGTCTGCGCTTAAAGGCAAAGACCGATGTTCCCAAGGCACTGATGCCAACAAACAACGAACCAAAAGCCACAAACATGGGAATATTGAAAACATAGCGCCCTTCTTTGTAGTTGTAGCTGTAACACAAAGAGACCGCGTAATTGATTATCTCGCCGGGCTTGAAATCCCCGTTTCGGGATTCCAGTACGGCGAGTTCAATGTCACTTTTATCAATGTCGTGTGCGTATAGAATGCGTGCCAATCGCATTTCCGGGGACAGGATCATATAGACCGTTGGATGGTAAAATGTTCTATCCTGCGGGGACCAAAAGAAACGAAAATCAAAACGATCTGTAAAAACTTTGATACGTTCGCGATCTTCAGGGCGCACGACAGAAAAAGTCCATCCTTGCGCAACGCCCTTGTCCAGTCCAACGTTCTTTCTAAAACGTTCAAGTGTTTCCAACGTATCATTTTTGTCAAAAGACAGCGTGACAACGTTAAAGTCTTTGCCCGGTTTCAAGCGCCCATCCTTTTCCAGTTGGTTCAGACGTTCGCCCAATTCAATATTAACGGAGGAACAAACGCCATCACAGCTGTAATAGGACAAAACCAAAACCAGCGGTTTGCCTTCGTAATCGTCAAAGGTAAAAGTCTCACCTTCCTGATTTAAAAAGGAAAATCCTTTTTTCGGTTTTAGCCCCAGAACTTTGGCTTCGCTAATGCGCAAGGCCTCCGGATCGATATCAGAATCAGGCACCCGAAAAACCTGCGTAGCTATTGCATTAGATTGAAAAGCCAGCAGTAAAACCACAGTAACCGCCAAAACGCTGACTATGCGACACACATTCTTCATACGTCACCAGAAATAAATCTGAGAAACGACGAAGAACCAGACAACATCCACAAAATGCCAATAAATTGATGCACAAGTGATAAACGTTTTGTTTGTCAGCCCCCGTAATGCCGGGATCAACACACAAACAAATATCCCAAGTCCGCCGATCACATGACTGGCATGAAAGCCCGTCAAACTGAAAAAGATCGTGCCAAATGCATTTGTATCTGGATAAAATTCTTCATGGAAAAGGTGGTTATACTCGTAAAAAGTCATACTGATAAACATCAACCCCAAAAGCATGGTGAAAATCAGCCATTTTACGAAACCGCCATGATCATTATGGGCGTATTTTTCTTCCGCGATATGAATGGTTACGGACGAAGACAGCAACACAACAGTCATAATCAACGGTAATGTGACCGGGAATTCCGGCGTTCCTTCCGGTGGCCAGACATCCGCCCCCAATCGCATCATCCAATAAGCGACAAAAAAGGAAAGAAAGATAAAAATTTCAGAAATAATAAAGATCGGAAGACCGATCCCGGCCACGTCAGCAATCAACGGTTTGACCGTCAATCCTTCGTTGACCCACATCGCAATCCCGGCCAAAAGCATGGGCGTACCCAGACCTGCAAAAATGGCGGCCAAAAGTGGATTTTGATATTGAAAATAGGCTGCAAATGTTAAGGGGACGAGAAAGAAAACGCCCGCCACCACCCAGAATGGCGCTTGGCTCCATTCCCAATGATGTTCATGTGCATGTGAACTCTCTGCCGACATACGGTTACCTCCCAGATGTCGTTGTTTAACCAATAAACTTAGGGCAAAATCGTCTTTGACTATTCTTATGCGGCTTGGTCATCCCCTCCCTTACAGAGGAAGATGAACATCCATTATGACGACAAGGAAAAGCCCCCCCAGATATTTCATAGATGCAAAAAAGTTGGTCATGGCCGTTTTCTCGTCCGGCTCTTTTATCAAGGCCCAGTTGCATCGCAAAAGGTAGACACCCAGTGCCAAGGCACCGATGCCGTAAATGTTCCCAAGTTCCCCCAAGAACCAAGGTAACAAGCTGGAAAAAACCAGCAAAAGGCTGTTAATTAAGATATAGCGCGATGTCCGTACGTTGCCGACGACAACGGGTAACATCGGCACACCGGCCGCAGCGTATTGGTCTTTCAAACGCATTGCCAAGGCCCAGAAATGTGACGGTGTCCAGAAGAACAGGACAATCGCCAGTAACATCGGCAAAAACCATTGATCCGGGTTAACGGCCGCAGCGCCTGCCAACACGGCAAAACTGCCAGCCAAACCACCAATGACGATATTTAACCAATTGCGCCGTTTCAGCCAGATCGTGTACACAACCCCATAAAAAAACGCACCCAAAAAGAGGTGCGCGGCAACAGTCGGATTAAAAACATAAGTGGCCATAGCACAGCCAAAAACCAGCAAACTTGCGGCAATCCAAAGTACGAGCTGAGGACTGGCGACACTGCGTACAGCAAAAGGCCGCTGGCAGGTCCGTTTCATCAGTCGATCGATATCTCTATCGTAGAAATGATTGAATATACTGGAAGAAGCAGAGCCCATCATCATTGCGAGACTTAACACCAAAAGATGAGACAAATTAATCTCACCCGGCGCCACCGTCGCAAGATAGCCGGTCACTGCCGTCAAGGCGATCATAACCCCAATACGAGGCTTCGCCAATTGAAAGTATCCTCCCATAATATACCTCTTTGCATCAGGTTATACTAAGAACTTTATAATTATTATAATTTTATGTTACAGGTATTTTAAGATAAATCAATTGGTATTTTTTATTATACTTACCAATTACTTACGTACAATTATACGACTACGCATCTTATTGTGTTCAATTCCACAATATTGCGTGCACCCTATGGCATATTGGCCTTCTTGTTCAATTTTCAAGGGAATAATGTATTCGGTTTTTGGTTGTAACAGAACGTCAATTGATTGTCCCGTTGCGCCCTTTTCCAAATGAAAGGCATGTTGAATATCTTCGCTGGCAACGTGGAGGAGGTACGATTGTCCCGCTTTTAATTCCAATACGGGTGACCATTCCCATTGGCGCGCGATCAGATAGATATCCTCATCATCGGGTGATTGCGTGTTGGCGTTATTGTTGAAATCAGACCAGTTTTCTATCGCACGGTATGTGACATTCTTTTGCGTCTTCCCAAAACTGGATGCAAGTTGATATCCAAAGAAAAGCGCAACAAGTGCAATTAACGAAAGGATCGCGTAATCATGCCGTTTCATGAATGCGCCCTCCCTTCACAATCCAGTTCAGGGTCATAACGACAAAAAGCACGCCCCCAACAACAGCAATCAACCCGCCAATGCCCATCAGCCCCATAGACAAAATTTTATCTATATTATCAAGACCTTGTGCCGTACCCGCTGTTTTCCGGGGAACGCCTTGCAGACCAGCAAGAAACATCCCGCTGGCATGCATGATTTGCCCCAAACCATAGAACCAATATTGCAATGTCAACCAACGCCCATTCACCGGATGAATACCGATGAATGGCAGAACAATACGGTGATAAAAAATCATGAACCCCAGATTTATCCCACCGATAACCGCATGGTAATGCGCCGGTACGCGGGTATCGGTTCCATCCAGAAACAAGCCATAAAGGCCGCCGAGATTATAGGTCAGGAGTGACAGCCACAGGGCCGTTGCCATCAAGCGGTCTTTATGTTCGTTCTGTTCAAACAAAAGAAAACGTATCAAAAAGACACTGGCAATAACAGAAGGCAGCGGCAAGCCATAGCGCAATAAGGCGGTATAAAAATCACGGTTTGCCTGACTTAAAATATCACTGAACATATAAACAAATGGCCCGCTGCCCGCAAAGACAAGCAAGATGCCAAAAACTGCCCATTCATATGGTCCCTCAATCAGTCGTTTTTTAACAACAGCAGACCAAACGAGTACCAGCAAGGCCGTATTAACAAATTGCAGAATATGCCCCCCACCCCAGAACAATTGTTCATTAAAACTGGGTTCTGCCAATTCGGCGGGTAACGCGTACCATGCCAGTAAAAAACAAATACAAGCAATCAGATAAATAAACGCACAACAAGCAGAAGCATCAAGCAGCCTGAGCTGACGTAAAGAAACAAGCGCTAACGAAAGAAACAAGAAGATCAAGCCCGCATAATAAATCGGATGGTTCATCACAGGCACATAATTGTTAAGTTCAGCCGTTCCCAAATCAAACAAAGCCGGGATCATCAGACAAACACAGCCAAGAACCGCAAGGCCGATACTCACTGGCCCTAGTTTCGTGAATGTTTGTTCCGCTTGATGCTTTACCAGCCGATGAGTGAAAACGGCCCCCATCGTTGCCAAGAACCAAACGACAAACGAAAAAATAACGTGAACCACCAATCCCTTATGAAAGAAAGACGTCCACGGCCAAGGTAACAGATCCTGCACATAAGGTGTGCGTGACAACACCAACAACAAGGCAAACACACCCGCAATCGCCAAAGCGCCAACTGACAAAATTGTCCATGCTTTGCATTCTTGCTTCAACGTCATAATCGGTTAAACCTTCGCGTAGATATGAAACGCCATGACATAAACAACGATACCGGATGAACAGACAAACACCCAAATGGGAAAGGTAATCCGCGCAATTCGTTTATGTGCGACAAAATCCTTACGCACCAAAGCCCGCCACACCGCCATAATAATCATTACCAAAACAAGGGCGGCAAAACCAATATGAGTAAATAAAATGGTAAAATATATAGGGCGAACAATGCCCTGACCTTCGAAAGGCACATGGCCCACATGGGCGTGATAATATAAATAAGAAACAAGAAAGACACCGGAAACCGCCAAAGCCGAAACCATCAACTGTTTATGACGGATCGTATGACCTGATTTGACTGCCCCAAAAGCAAAACAAATCAGGATTAACGACGTCGCATTTAAAAAGGCCTGAAAATGGGGCAAAAAATCCAGAATATCCATGTATCACCCTTTTATTTCGTAGTTCAGCCACGTTATCGCGCTAAAGACGATTAAACCACCAGCCTGATGCAGGGATGCCAGCGAAACGGGAACGATATGCAACAATGTCGCAATCCCTAAAATCACTTGCAACAGAACAACAACAGTACAAAGTCTTGTCTGTAGACACGGCGTATTTGTTGCCCATATCCATAAGGTAAAGCACAAGGTTGTTATACCCAAGACACGATGCTGGAATTGCACAGTCGTAATATTTTCAAAGTGATTGATCCACCACGGGTCTTGCATAAACAATCCGTCAGGCACCAAATCCCCATCCATCAAAGGAAAGGTATTATAGGTCAGCCCGGCATCCAATCCCGCAACCAATGCCCCGGCAAGGATGGTTAAGAAACTTAATCCCCATAATAATCGGCTTTGTCGTCGAAAACGCCCACGCGCCCTTAGCGATTTTTCTTTTACAAACTTAAAACCACACCAAAGCAAGGCACCATATAAGGCAAACGCAAACCCAAGATGCGCCATCAGGCGGTATTGACTGACTTCCGGTTCATCAATCAAACCGCTTTTGACCATATACCAGCCCAGCCCCCCTTGCGCCCCGCCCAGCAAAAACAGGATAAAAAGCGGCAAACGCATCTCGCGTGAAATCCATCCCCGCAGGAAGAAAAAGACCAGCGGTAAGCCAAAGGCCAAACCGATCAATCGCCCCCACAAACGATGGAAATATTCCAGCCAGAAGATTTCCTTAAACTCCGCCAAAGTCATACCGAAATTGATTTCTTTGTACTGAGGTGAATGTTTGTATAAATCAAAGACCTGTTGCCATTCACCGTTTGCAAACGGCGGCAACCATCCGGTAAGCGGTCGCCAATCGACCATCGACAATCCCGACCCCGTCAGGCGGGTTAAGCCGCCGAGGACAACCATAATAAAAACCATAGCTGCAACACAAAACAACCAGTATCCGACAATTTTGTTTTGTCGGGTATCAATCGAATTCGATTGTGTCATAAGCCCTCTTTATTCAACGGGAACCAGATCACGATAAGCATGCCAACTGGCATACCCCAGCACAGGCATCGCAACGATAAGACCAATGAAGAAAGATGCCAAGGCAAACCATGCAATAATGGCAATTGTGAACGCCCAGCTCCACATGACATGGCTATTTTTCATAACCGTTTTCACACTAAACGCCATTGCCTCGAATGTACCGATTTCACGATCCAGAATAAGAGGGACAGAAACAGCTGTCAAAAGGAAGACAAGGCAAGCAAAGATCAGCCCGACCCCGGACCCCACCGTTAGAAATACGATCCCATCCGTGTGGGAAAGCAGCTCAATACTGATGTTTTCAAGCGACAGGGACGCGTTGCCGAGTATCAGAGCATACAAAACAACAGCAACCTGCGTCCAAATCATCATAATCAGCAGCAAGACAAATGCCATCAATCCCAAACGACGTGGCGCCTTTTTCCATGCCATACATGTATTGGCAAAGGTCGGGGTTTCGCCTTTTTCTCTCAGGCGCGAAACTTCATAAAGCCCCAATGCCAGCCAAGGGGCAAAAAGAATAAAACTGCCGCTTAAGGGCAAAATAAGATAGGTTAAGTTCAGGGCATTTAACCCCCAAAACAAACCATACCCCGCCAAAACAAAAATGGCGCCGTAGGTCAATCCAACCCCGGGCGCCATTTTAAAATCGTGCCAGCCTGCACGCAGCCATTTGGCAGGTGCTTCTATATGAACCTTATTTGCATGGGGTGCATTTAAGGAATTGAGTATCACAGCATCTGACATTGTGCCTCCCCCGTGTTAATATTAAGCTTGTTGATATGCTTAGTTTAGAACAATGCTAACATAAAAATTTGGAATAGCTCTAAATATTTTCAATACGTGCCTTCAACTTTATATTTTAAATATTGTTGACAAATTGCTGAAACAAGCGAGATCAAAGAATGCCCACCCCCGAAATCACTGACAAACTTGCCGCCTTAACAGAGCGTTTCAAACAAAGATTACGCGATACACAAGAATATATTTCACAATGGCAAAACGCAGAACATCTAAACGAATTAATTGAAATATCACATAAGCTTGCCGGGACAGCAGGGACTTATGGCTTCCATGAACTGAGCCCCCGGATGAAAGAACTGGAGTTACATCTTCTGGAGATTTCAGAACAAAAGATCACAGATGAGCATGCTTTAGAATTGTATAAGAAGGCAACGACCCTGTTAAGTGAGGCTTTGCAGACTGGTTAAGCCCGATCCCAAAGTTCGCGCACCTGATCGGATAAGGTCATGGGGTCAAAGGGTTTGGCAATCACACCGATTGCGCCTAAGTCCAGAAAGGTTGCAATATCGCTATCCATCAACTTGGCGGTCAAAAAAGCGATGGGGATATCCTTAAACCCTTTCATTTTGCGGATTTCGACAAATGTGGTTGGCCCATCCATGCCGGGCATCATCGCATCCAGCAACACCATATCTGGTTGAAATTCATCAATAATATCCAAGGCAAGTTGACCACCCTCGACGGCACAGACTTCAAGATCACCCACATTTTCCAAAACCAGTGTGGCGATATCGCGAATGTCCGGTTCGTCTTCGACGTACAGTACTTTTTTCAAGGGCTTATTCATTGCATTCACTCTAAGACTTACAATCTCAAACCGGAACCGACCTCAATCGATTCAAGCCAATCCAGAAAACGACCGACATCGTCACCACGGTAGATCGAACCGTGTTGCGGACATAGCATTTCAACATCCAATCGTCTGACACGTTTTATCCACATTTCTTTTGCCCGTTCAGACGGCATCCAACGTTGATGGAATTTCTTAATTTTCGGGATATGTGCGTTAAAATCTTCAACAAACATAGGATCATCCGGCGCATTCAGGCCCGCACCGACATCGCCACTAAACAAAATTTTTGCAACCGGATCATAAACACTGAAATTGCCCGAGGCATGCATGTAATGGGCCGGGATAAATTGAATTTCTACATTGTCAAATTTTAACGTACTTCCTTCATCCGGAATGGCATCATAGATAATATGATCGCAACCATAATGACGCAAGAAACCTTCCCACAACCACGGTGCATGCAAGGTCGCATTCGGGAGCGTCTTATCCCACAAACCAAGTGAGGAAATGATATCCGGATCTTGGTGAGACGCAAAAAGATGTGTAATTTGCTCAACGGGTAAATAATGCACAACCGAAGCCAGCATGGAAGCAAACAGTTCAATTCCGCCCGGATCTAACAGGATCGCTTCGCGTTCCGATTTAATCATATACTGGTTGGTATCAATAATTTTTTCGGGTTTCTCAGGGTCCCGGGCAAAGGCAATCCATTCGTGTGAGTGACCTTCAAACAATTTTACGGTTTGCATTTTAACCCCGACATCCTGTACTTTTTATCTCTTATTCAATACTTTACGACAATCTTTCACGATTGTACGAATGTTTTTTGCGGCATGTTCAAATTTGGCCACAATCGCTTCGAAATTGGCGCGATAGATGGTCGATACCGTTGCAGCTTCCAGCCGTGATGTGGAGGTAACAACGTTAGCAGCCAACATCCTTGTTTCAATTTCTTCTAAAAGGGTATGAAGACGTTGCGTATTTTTATGTAATTTTTCCTGAAATTCTCTCAAGTCCCGTTCCGCCAGTTTAGCGGCTTCTTCATAGCTTTCCCGATAAAGCGCATCCTTTGATTTTTCTTTGGCCCGATTAAAATGATAGACTGCGTCTTTTCCACGCAAGGCCGTCAGAGACGAGCGAGAAATCATCAAAGCTTCCCGGTTGATATCTTCAACCAAATGGATGGTATCATTGGCGAGTTCGACCATATAATCAGTTATCGGCTTAAACGTCCGCACATTCTCCCCTGCCCGCGCAACCAACGCTTTGGCATTCATCGCTTCCAGAGAGATGTTTTTCGCCTCTTTTAAAACCAGACTGAGCTTTGCGGCCACCGCCACGGCTGTTATAAAAAAGGTTGTTCGCAATTCAATATCTGCGGCCATTTGAAATCCAATAAATCATTTACGTTTTCTTTAAACGGAAAACGATTACTACGCCAGATTTAAACATGATTAAAACAGTTTAACAATATTTGATACGGTTTAAAAAAAGTGTAGTCATGCCTAAAACTTATTGATGTCCTTATTGGCATCGGGCAAAATAGTATTTAATTGGAGATCAAAAAATCTCGTGGAGGGTAACAACGAATGGGCGAGTTGGTTACTTTAGTTGTAACTGAAGATATCGGTTTTAAAGAAGAGATCATATCTTCTTTATCAAACGACCCGATAAAACTGACGTTCGCCTCCACTTTCAATGATGCGGAAAACCTCCTTCAAGATAAAAAAAACAGAATATCCACAATCATTTGTGATGTACCGGGTGAAGATTGTCATTTTGAAACGGCCTTACGGGTTTTTAAAAGAAAAGATTTCGCGAAATATGTTCCTATTATCGGCATTTCGCCCCTTGCCTCGAACAAAAATAAAATTTCCCGGCAACTCTTTTTTCATCTTATGTCTGCGCCTGTACATGAACAAATTCTTTTCCATACAATTGAGGCCGGTAATTCCGACTTTAAACGCTATCAGGCGCTTTTAAACGAAGTAAAATCGCGCACGTCTGCGATTGGGCTAATCCAATCCGGGACATTCACCCTCAAAACCTTGCAGCAAGCAGAGGCACTGACCACAATGCTTTCTCTGGCTTGCCCGGATCCTTCTGCCGTTGCACTCGGGTTATCAGAATTGCTGGTCAATGCAATCGAACACGGCAATCTGGAAATATCCTATTCTCAAAAATCACAATTGCTGGAAAACGGTCATTGGGACGAGGAAATCAGGCAACGGCTCCAACAAGATAAATATAAAGATCGCTTTGTTGAAATTCAGTTTTCCCGCACACCTGACACAATTGAAATCATTATTGAAGATCAAGGCCCCGGCTTCGCTTGGCAGAAGTTCACGCAATGTGACCCTGCTAAGTTCAACAGCAAACACGGTCGCGGAATAGCCCTTGCGATCGCAATGGGCTTCACACACCTTGAATATAATGAAAAAGGCAACCGGGTAAAAGCCGTTGTGAATCTTTAATAAGGCAGGCTTTGTTCAAAAAATCTAAATTTTATGGTTCATTCGGACGTATAAAATTAATAATCGTCAAATCATCCGGGATAGGATGAACGGCCGTTTTCAAAAATTCATCCAGCAATCTGGGTTGAATATTTTCAAACCCTTCCACGGCATATTTTTTAATACGTTGCAAAAGCCCCTCTTCTTCCCACATTTTTCCCTCCGCATCCGGTGCTTCAATCAACGCATCGGAATAGACGAAGACAAAGCTGTTGGGCGGAAAATCAATAACTTTATTACTATATTCATACGTACTCATAATACCAACGGGCAACCCTGCCGTATCAATAAAGTCGATACCCGGCACATCCCCACCACAACAGATGGCAACAGGTGGTGCAGCCGCCGATGCATAGGTCAATGTATTTTCATTTTCATCAATAACGGCCCAAAACAGTGTCGCAAATTGCTCCACAGCTAAAACCTTGGTTAAATGGGCATTCACGGCCTCCAGACAGGATTTGGGGTCTTCCCAGTTTAAATGGTTTTCATTGATCAGCGTATGCAGTCGAAAGGTATTCAAGGCAGAAACAACACCATGCCCGGAAAAATCAATAATAAAAAAACCGAAGCGGTTTTCATCTATTTGCTGCATTCCCCATAAATCGCCCCCCAACTCGGACGAGGCCTGCCAGTGCGACTGGATAGAAATATTGAAATTCTTTTGAATTTGGTTAATGGTCTCGGTCGTGGGCAACAAACTTTCCTGAATGACGCGGGCGGATGCCAGTTCCTCAATCATACGTGCCTGATAGGCCTTATCACGACGTTGCAAAACAAGGTTATGCAGTTGCAACTTCACACGCGCAACCAGCTCATAAACATTTAAAGGTTTGGGGATCAGGTCATTGGCCCCTACCTCAAAAACCTGTGCGCGTTCCTGCGTTGCTTCCATCCCCGTTTGAATGAGGATAGGCAAATTTGCATATTTTTTGCTGCTTCGAATACGGCGACAAACCTCAAACCCGTCAAGTCCCGGCATGACAATATCCATAATGAGCAAATCGGGCGAAAGCTCATCCAGTTTTTGCAATGCTTCATCACCATCTTCTGCCAAATGGAGATTGTTGAACCCTGCTTTCATCAAGCAGGTTTGGATCAATGTTCTCAAAACCGCGACATCATCAACAATCAAAATTTTACAATCTGATATTTCAGAAAACCGGACGGATTCTTCCATATAATTGATCCTTGGCTAGTAAATTTGTCATCAAAATAATTATTTAGAAGGTATTTTAGAGATGACCTCTCGAAGATGCATTAATCTTGGTCAAGCTGTCAAAATAATTCGATGTCATCTGAGGCATCACTGTGTTCCACACCAATTGATGAAACATCATTTTTCATTTTATCTTCAACATCCAATAAAATATGCTTTACAAACCGTTCTCGCATTTCATTCAAATGCAGTTCGGCAATCATTTTTTCCAACCAGGGATGATCGGGATCAATACAATCTATATCATCACAAACATGCATTGTTTCCTCTTCCATGCTGGACAACATATCAATCATAACTTTTAAGGCTGCGGCAATACGCGAGAAACGTTGATTGGTGCGGTCCTGAAACTGCATTTTAACGACAATCTCGGCAATACTTTGATGTAAACTACGTGCGCGTTGCCCCGATTGGCCCAGCATTTTTTCAAATTCTGTAATATCAGCCAATAGATGACGTATAAAATCCGGGTCTTCCGCCTCAAATGAATGCTCTGCCGATTTATTTTGATCTGTGAGTTTCTCACTCACTTGGCGTAAAATATCAAAATTTACAGGCTCGTCACCGTGCTCTTTTGCAATTTCAGCCCTTAACAAAAAACGGGCCTGATCCAGTTCTTGCGTGCGTCTTTGTCTTTCTTTATTTTCTTTCGCCTCTTGGCATAACGCCCTTTCCAATTTTCGTAATGACTTTAAGAGAGGCTGTCCGGTATCATTTTCCTCTTGCGTACATTCCATCTGACAAAATTTATCAATTTGCGCGACCTGTTCCTGTGCAATTTCTGCCATTTTCAGAAAATGCTGGCTTAATTCTTCAACACTTGTTTGCAATAACAGGTTTGCTGTATCCACTTCATTTATCAAAGCGGACAAGCCGTGGCGTTTCGCAAGGGAAAGGCTCAGCCAATGTGAAATTGCCTGTCTTAGTTCCTGTTCCGTCAAAACTTCACTCCGTTTCTTCATTTTTATAACAAAGTGAAATCAAGACATCTGCTATTTTATTAAGATCAGCCTGCACATCGACACCGCCCTTTTCATATGCGGCTTTGGGCATGCCATAAACAACGCAACTCTGTTCATCTTGCCCAACCGTATAGCTTCCCGCCTGATGCATTTTCAACATGGATTCCGCGCCGTCTTTGCCCATACCACTCAGTATAACACCAATTGTCCGCCGGGGGTCCACATGACAAACAGAATCAAACAAAACATCCACAGACGGGATATGGCCGCTTACGGGGTTTCCTTCCATCAAACGACAGACAACCTCCCCTTTACTTTTCGCAACCCGCAAGTGACGATCCCCCGGTGCAATATATACATGGCCCGAACGCGCAATCATATAATCTTCGGCTTCATGGACGTTCAGTTGCCCTAATCCATTTAAGCGTTGTGCAAACGTTTTGGTGAACTGTTTCGGCATATGTTGCACGACAAAAATCGGCGGCATTTCTTTGGGCAAATCAGAAAAAATTGTGCGCAAGGCTTCTACCCCGCCGGTTGACGCACCGATTACAATCATATTGTATTGTAATGCAGAACCCGGCATGGCCACCATCGGTTCTTTTACCACCGGAAAGATTGTTTGTTCCAACGGTTTCACTTTTGCATTGGCGGCCGTTTTAACTTTGGCAATAATCTCTTTTGCTTTTTCGCCAAGTTCTCGTTCCACATCGTGCTTTGGTTTGGCAACAAAGTCCACAGCCCCAATTTCCAGAGCTTCTAACGTAATTGCCGCACTATTTTGTGTCATTGTCGAAATCATAACAACGGGCATAGGGCGCAACTTCATAATCTTGCGCAAAAAATCAATCCCGTTCATTTTGGGCATTTCAATATCAAGCGTGACAACATCCGGATTTAACCGCTTGATCATCTCGCGCGCTTTCAATGCATCCGGGGCTGTTCCAACGACAGTCAGCGCCGGGTCACTATTTATAATAGAGGCCAGCATCTCCCTGATCAGCGCACTGTCATCTACAATCAGTACTTTAATGGCACGGGTCATATTTTTTATTATTCCTTCTCCCCTAAAGCAAATCGCGAACAGATTTCCTCAATCTGAGATAACGCATTTGCGTTCAATACTCTCATTAAAAAAGTTCGATAGATCCCTCAATATCTCTCTTTTCAATTTGCTTTTTAAAGTTGCTCTCTTCGGCTGCAACAACAGCATTCCCCTTGCTATCCAGCAGTTTCATTTTTACTTTCCCTGTTTCCGGGAAATAAATAATTCGCCTTCCCTGTTCGCCCCCTAAATGTTGTGCAGACACCGCCATATGTTCAATACGCAGGTAGGTTTCAACAAATTCAACATTTTTGGTACCAATAAGATTTTGCGAATTCATCACATTGGCACCACCAAAGAGTTTGATCTCCAGACGATTTCGCGCGCCTCCCATACGAAGGATATCGTTAATTAAAACCTCCATCGCATAGTTGCCATAGCGCATGGAGGCACTGACACCTCCCCAGTTTCCTGTATCGCTTTCAGGCAACATAAAATGATTAATCCCGCCAATGCCCAATTCGCTGTCTCGAATACAGGCAGACACACAAGACCCCAAGGTCGTGACAATCATTTCATCTTTGCTGGTTGTCACATAATGTGCCCCCGGCCCAACTTTGACAGCGAAATGCTTGAACGTTGGATCCCAATATCGCCGGGATGTTTTCTCATCATATGAACCTTGTGAAAGGTATTTGTTATCTTCAGTCATCAATCCCCCTTTCACACATTATGTGATGCGCCTGTATATGGTTCGCCCATATAGATCAAGACGTTTATCCACATCCAGCAGGTTCTCGGAATGTCCCAGATAAAGCCAGCCCCCCGGCCTGAGAAGGTCCACCAGCTTATTTGTCAGATCCACCTTGGTCTTATGATCAAAATAGATCATCACATTTCGGCAAAAAATGGCATCAAACGGCCCCTTCATGGGCCATTCAGAGAGCAAATTCAATTGCTTAAACGCAATATAATCCCGCAAGCGATTGGATATATGGCATTTATCCACATTCAGACTACTGGGCTGAATATACGTTAAATATTGTTCAGGAACCTGTTCGCGAATAACTTTGTCATAATCGCCTAAGCGCCCCTTTTCCAGCATATTGCTATCCAGATCCGTCGCCAGAATTTTAGCATCAATTTCCGGAATGGATCGCATATTCAACATTTGATCCAAAACCATTGCCATACTATAGGCTTCTTCCCCGGATGAACACCCTGCCGACCATAAACGCAGACGGTTTTGTTTTCCCTGCTTGATTGCCTTCATCGCATCAGACAGCCCGACTTCCGCCAAATGTTCAAAATGATGTTCTTCCCGAAAGAAACGGGTTAAATTGGTCGTTATCGCGTTTACCAGATGACCAATTTCCCCCTCACCCCGACTGCCCGCCAAAAAATGTAAATAGTCAGAAAAAGAACGGATATTTAATGCCCGTAAACGGCGCACCAAGCGGCTGTAAACCATATTCTTTTTATGATCTTTCATAACAATGCCGGTGCGTGACTGAATTAAATCGGCAAGTGTTGAAAAGTCATTATCTGAAAATGGAAATTCGCGTGTTTGTTCTTTCGGCTTGGCGATAAAGCGTACCTTCGGTTTTAACGCAACAGCGGACGTCTCTTTTTTGCGCGTCATCAGTTTGAACTTCTTTTCAGTCATTCACAGACACCCTTTTAGAACTCTTCCCAGTCGGCATCCGCACTGTTTGCATCAGCCTTCGCTGGCTCATTCACCATTTTCTTAACGGGTTTGCGTTCGCGGGGCTGTGAATCCAAATCTCCCAACTCCGCCTCGAACTCATCTTCGAAAGAGACATCGTAGGTTAATGTTGGCGACATCACCGACGAACTTGAAGCGGGCAAGTTTTCAGTCTTTTTTGCAACAGGTGTCGCAAGCCCACTGGCAACCTCTTTTCTCGTTTCAAAAAACGAAATCAACTGCATCATTTTCTCTGATTGATCTTCCAAAGACCGTGCACTGGCTGAACTTTCCTCGACAAGGGCCGCGTTTTGCTGCGTCATTTCATCCATTTGTGTGATGGCAGAGTTAATTTGATCAACCCCGCTGGCCTGCTCCCGACTTGCCGCTGCGATTTCAGAGACAATATCGGCAACACGTTTGATTGAATTAACAATATTTTCCAGTGATGCCCCGGTATCACCGACAAGTTTCACGCCATTTCGAACCTGTTGATTGCTGTCCAGAATAAGATTTTTAATATCTTTTGCAGCTTCACCACTGCGTTGGGCCAGCGTTCTGACTTCGGATGCGACAACGGCAAACCCTTTCCCGGCTTCTCCGGCTCTTGCGGCCTCAACAGCTGCGTTCAACGCCAACAAATTGGTTTGGAAGGCTATTTCATCAATCACACCAATAATATCGGACACCTTCTGTGAAGACTCCTCAATCGATGACATAGCCCCGACAGCCTGCACCACGACATCACCACCAACTTCTGCAACATCACGCGCATTGCGGGCCAACTGATTGGCCTGCTGTGCGTTGTCCGCATTTTGCTTGATCGTTGTCGCCATTTCTTCCATAGAAGCCGCCGTTTCTTCGAGGCTGGAGGCTTGCGTTTCCGTTCTTTGCGATAAATCAATAGACCCGGATGAAATTTCCCGTGAGGCGTTGGTAATCTCGCTTGAGGCCAGCATAATATCACCAACAATGCTTCTTAAACGTTGCGATGTCTGGTTGGTATCCTGTTTCAAGGCTTCATACGTACCTGAATAATCTTTCGTAATCTGGTATTCCAGATTGCCTTTTGCGAGAGCGGATAAGGATTGTGCAATTTCGTCAAAAACATCGCGAACCGTATCGGTCAAAGCATTTACGCTTTGTGCGAGGGACAGCATAAACCCTTGCTTGCCGTTCAATGAAATTTCTTGCGAGAAATCCCCGTTTACGACACTGCGTACAACATTATCGACCTCTTCCTGAACAGCCAGTTGGTCTGTAATATCTTTCCATTCCACAACATCGCCGTAATCCGTATCTTCCCCATCCTTCACAGATGCCACGGTCAGATCGAAAGTACGGTTGCCCATTTTGATACGTGCCTGCTGGACACCATCGTCACTGATCGCGTATTTCTCCTGAGCATCAAGCGTATTCTTAAACGCATTGATCGGTTGGCCCAGAATGTTTTTAGAATCAAAATTGGGGAGAACCTGCCGAATATCATTTTCCGCCACTTCAAACATTTTATGTGCGGCTGGATTGACGTAAACGATTTCCCCTTCCGAATCCCCAACCATGATACAGGTGGTCGCATTATCCAACGCGGTTCGGATACGGTAATTTTCAATCGCCGTGGTTTCGTCCAATTCCCGGCGTGCCAAGCCATCGGTTAAATCCAGCCATTCAACCACGCTGCCCAGACGCCGTCCGTCACCATCGCGAACAGGTGCCATTGTCAAATCAAACGTACGCTGTCCCATTGTCATGCGGGTTTTCTGCGCTGTATTTAAATCGGATAATGCATCAGCCTGATATTGCGGATCGCTTTGGAACATATCGATTGATTGACCCAAGATATTATTCACATCGAAATGAGGCAGGGATTCACGGATATCATTTTCTGCCACACGGAACATATCAATAATGGCGTTGTTCATGTAAATGATATCACGATCCGCATCCGCAACCATAATGCATGTTGTTGCGTTATCCAACGCCGTACGAATGCGCGTATTTTCAACGCTCATCATATAAATCTGGTTCAATGACAAGGCCATTAAGCCAAGCTCATCCCCCCGATCCTGCATTTCTACGGTTTTTACACGACCCGCCGCCAATTCAGAGACCAGTTCCGTCATTTCCGTAATGGGGCGCGAAATACTTTTTCCAATAAAGATGCCAATGACAACCACAACGCCCACAACACCAGCCATTGTCAGCAACAGCATATTTTGAATGTCACCTAGAAAAGCGAGAACTTCATCCACATCTTGTGCAACAATAAACGCATAATTCACGTCTTTAAAATTAAATGGTGCATATGCAATGAAATGATTGCTTGGTTCTGTATGCCCGGCTTGAACCGTTTCAGCTTCCAAAATACCCGTTTGCCCATCCAAGGCTTTGCGAACATGTGCACCACCGACTTCGCGTTTTAAGACAGTGTCTCTCTCAAATAAAGGAGATTGGTTTCGGGCCAGACGATCTGCGCCAACAAGTATGGCTTCCCCGGTCTTCCCCAAACCTTTACGTTTTGAAATGACTTGGTTGATCGGATCAACAGATAACTGAAAGATCAAAACACCTTTTGTAAAACCGTCAACAACAATGGGCTGCCCGATAAAAGCCGCCGCTTTTTTATCACTTGCTTCGTATATACTGAAGTCGGTAAAGGTTTGTTCCCCTTTGCGCAACTTCAAGCTGGCCTGAAAGGTTTGAGCCAACGGATTGAATTCCGAGTTTCCACCTGTCAAACTACTGGCAAAATCTGTTTCTTTATAGACGGAATAAACAACATTCCCATCCAGATTAACCAAAAAGACATCGCGGTAACCACGTTTTTCCGCAAAGCTTGAGAACCACGGATGATAGGCTTTGTGAACCTGACCATAAGCGGTCACATCGTCATCCTGAAAAATCAGTTTTTGCTTTTCTCCGAAAGGATAAGGATTTTGTTCAATATATTGTTTTTTCAGGTTTTCCGCAGGTGTCCCATCCATCATCTGCCAAGCCCGGCTAAAGGCCAATTGAGCTTTTTTAGTCATCGGGGCATCGGCAACAATTTGCAGGTCGGATGCCACACCACTGAAATAGTTTTCAAGTTCTTTCACCCGCTCTTCTGCAAGAACGCTGAAACTTTCTTCCACTTTAGCTTTTTCGAAATTCTCAATTTGAACAAGAACGAAAATAACAACGAGAAGCGCACTAAATGCAGAACAAAGCGCGATAAACAGGGGTATCTTGCGGGACAACTGCCAAAAAGAGTGTCTGTATTCCATATATTCACTCATCTTATTTATCCCCTAAAGCAGCTTTACCCAGCACAACGCCATTTTCGATAGATTGTTGATTAAACAATAAATCTGCATCAAGCAGCGCAACCAAACGATCTTTTACAGTGACAAGTCCGCTTAGATATTCATCATCAATATTACGTTCCATTTGCGGCATTTGTTGAATCTCGTCTTTAGCAATCGTCAAAATGTCGGATACGGCGTCAACCAACATCCCGACCATACGCTGCCCAACTTGCACAATAACGACGACATGCATATTTGTGGCTTGCGTCAAGCCCATACCAAAACGACAGCGCAAGTCAAAAATAGGAACGATCACACCACGCAAATTCAAAACACCGCGCATATATTCCGGTGTATTTGGTAAATGGGTTGTATCGGTCCATGCCTTGATCTCTCTGACGGCCATAATATCAACACCGTACTCTTCCTGCCCGATCGTAAACGAAATATATTGACGGGTTTCAGACGCACTTTCCGAAATATCCGCGCCTTTTTGATCGTGTGGCATTAGGTAATTATGTGTCGAAGGCATGCCTTTACTCTCCAGTCAAAAAAACTTGCCGTTGCAGGCTTTTATTTTTACGGCGTTTTTCTGCGCCATGTTCCATTTCCGCTAAACCGTCTACATCTAAAATCAATGCGACTTTACCATTACCGAGAATAGTCGCCGCAGCGACACCGGCAATCGGATCATAATTTTCTTCAAGGCTTTTTATAACCACTTGTTGCTGCCCCAGAAGTTCATCAACCATAATACCAACGTAACCGTAGCGTTCCGTCTCCACGATCACCACAAGGGATTCTGCCGGGTCTGTAATAGCATCTTTCAAATTAAACAGATGATGCAGATTGACAATCCGAATGTATTGTCCCCGCACAGACACAAGTGTACCACCATTCATCAGGCTTTTAATTTCTTCACGAACCGGATGAATACTTTCGATAATAGAGGTCAGCGGAATAATGTATTTTTCAGCCCCGCATTTGACGATCATCCCGTCCAGAACGGCCAGCGTCAAAGGCAGGGACATCAGGAACCGCGCACCTTCCCCCGGTGTTGAAAAAACAGAAATTCGCCCGCCTAGGCTGATAATATTACGCCGAACAACGTCCATTCCAACGCCACGACCGGATACATCACTTACGGAATTTGCAGTCGAAAATCCCGGTGTGAAAATTAGATTATCAATGGCTTGCGCATCTATTTCCACGTCACGTTCGATCAGGCCTTTTTCTTCGGCCTTGGCAAGGACACGGTCACGATCTATTCCACGACCATCATCACTGACTTCGATCTGGATGCGGCCGCTTTTATGTTCTGCCCGCAGATATATACGGGCGCGTTCCGGCTTGCCCGCTGCCCGTCTTTCATCCGGTGTTTCCACCCCATGATCGACCGAATTTCGGATCATATGGGTTAAGGGGTCCATTAGTTGTTCGATAACCGTCTTATCAACCTCGGTCATTTCACCCGAGGTAATAAGGTCTATTTTTTTACCCAGTTTCGCAGACAGTTCGCGTACCAGTCGTGGCATACGTGCAAAAACGGATTTAACTGGCTGCATCCGGATTGCCATCACGCTTTCTTGTAATTCCCGCGTTCGGGCATTGAGTTCCTCAAACCCTTGCGTCATCCGCAATCCCGCATTATTTGCCAGTTCATCAGCCTGTTGTTTCAGCATGGATTGTGTAATGACCAATTCGCCCACCATATTGACCAAACGATCAACACGATCCAGTTCCACCCGAATAGAAGACACCATCGGCGCAGAAACATTGCCATTCGCCGCCATATCAACTTTTTTATTTTCGGTTTTTGATAAGGACTGTTCCTTTTGAGGACGCGGCACAGGTGTACTTTCCCGAGGCTGTATGTCACCTGCCAGATCGGCTAGCGCCTCATCTTGCGGGCTATCAGCCACATCAGATGTAACTTCGATTTGTTCCCGGTTATCGACAAGTTGAATATCCAGCTGGCAATCATCAATAACAAATTCAAAAACTTCTTCAATATCAGCAATGCTACGGTCTGTATAAAGATCAAAGGACCAGCTTAAATAAGCCACATCCGGCGCAATATCCGCCAGCTTGGGCAATCGTGAAACATCTACATGGGCGATACAGTCCCCCAGGGTTTTTAACTCACGCGCCAGCAATAACGGTTCATTGGCGAATTGGAGCAAATGCGGTTCCGGGACGAAACGGATACGATAATGCGGTTTCGTTAATTCAGGACAATGGGCTGTCTCTGTATTGTTTTCAATCTCTGGCTCATCTCCAAACAGCCCCCAACCTTGATCATCCTTTTCCATCTCGGACGACATCTGGCTCGAAGGCGGTAAAATATTTTCAAGGAACAAGCCCCACCCTTGTTCTTCTTCTTCTTCTGCCGTTAAATTATAACCCGCAACCGATGCCAAAAGGGGGGAAACGTCTTCCTCATTCAATGAGGCCGCACTTGTTGTAATATTTAGGCCCGAATATTTTTCCAGTTCAGAAGCAATCGTTTTCCAGATATCGGGGGATGGTTCGATTTCTTTTTGCGCCATGTGGACCAAAGTGCCCAACACGTCATTTGAGCGGATTAAACAATCCACGAGATTATGATCCGGCTGAATTTTGCCCTCGCGCAAAAGATCCAATGTTGTTTCCAAAATATGTGAAAACTCGATCAATCCCGTAAAATTAAAGGCACCTGCCCCGCCCTTAATGGAATGGACACACCGAAATATCGCATGCAGCGTTTCGACATCAACATCGCCAAGTTGCGCTTGAAGTATGCTCAGTTGTTCTTCTGCCGTTTCCAGAAGGTCCTGACATTCTTCAAAGTACGTCACTTTGAACTGATTTAAATCGAATTCCTGCGGCACTGTTTGCGTACCCTTCTATTTTTCTATGTTTTAGGGACAGACTTTAGCAACAACCTGTAACAACTTATCCGGGCTGAAAGGTTTGACAATCCACCCTGTCGCCCCGGCGGCACGGCCTTCATTTTTTTTGCTATTATCGGATTCTGTCGTCAAAACAAGAATAGGTGTCGATTTATGGATATGATGCGCACGCAATTCTTTAATCAGGGCGATCCCATCCATACGCGGCATATTAATATCGGTGATAATGAGATCAACACGATCATTGCCCAATTTTCCAAGTGCATCTTCGCCGTCGCCCGCCTCAATGACTTCATGCCCCGCATTTCTTAAGGTGAACCCAACCATATCGCGCATGGTTTTGGAATCATCGACGGCTAACACACGCAATCCCATTAACTTTTACTCCAATTGTCTAAATATTCAACCAGCCCAAGATCACACATACCGCGTTGAAAACCTTCACTAATATTACGCACAGAAAACGTCAGGCCTTGTTGCTCCATCTCTGAAGCCGCAGCAAGCATAACCTGAATACAAGGTGTAGAAAGACGTTCAACGTCTTGACTATCAAGGATAAGGTTTTTCATCATGGAGGCACACTCGCGCAGAGATGACAAAAATTCTTCCGCAATGGCCATATCCAGAATTGGGATAAGGCGCAAAACGACATCATTCTCAATGACCTTTATGTCAAAGGTGGTGTTCATATATTATCCCCGAACTTACAAACGCGAAAATGCGTTATTCCCTGCATTGAAAACTGGCAAACACCAGAATCGCAACGATTACATGCTAGCAGGCAAATAGGAAAAATAAAACAATTTCTAAGCTGTAACGACAACCGCAATAAAATTCATCACATCAATTGCCACGTTTGCTTCTGACAATAACTGAACGCCTTGCAAATTTTCAGACAGGGCTTGTCTGCGGTCCGGGCAAATCATCGCAAATTTCGTTTGTGACAAGGCTTGTAAGGCACCGAGGCTTCGAACCAGTTCTGCCCCGTCCATTTCATCCTGAATTTGCGCCGCCAAGACAACATCCGGCTTATGCAAAACCGCCGCCTTATAACCGCGAAAGGCGGATGAGGCGCTGGTTACCTCAAACCCGTTATCCTGAAAAAGCGGTACAATCTCCTTCAACATTTCTGTTGAAGAAGAAATGATAAGCACCTTAGTCCGTTTTGATTCACTGCGGGTTTCCACAACCGATCCTTTCTGCGGCAAATTGGCAAGCCATGTATCCGCTTTTTCCAAATCCCCCGCCTGCCCACTTTCGATAAGATCATTCAGACGATCAAGGTAGGCATAACAATCTTCTATCAGGTTATCAGAAGCCGTACTTTCGCCAGACAGGAAGTCCTCAAATTTATGGCAAAGTTTGGATACCAAAGGCATCTGAAAGGTGCCGCCCATGCCCTTCAGGCTATGAACTTCTCGGTGGAATTCTTCGCGTAGGCTTTTTTCGTCCTCTCCCGCATGATTTAAAAGCATCAGGATTTCATTCAGGCGAGCTATTTTTTCATGCGCTGTTTCAATGAATTTTTCACTCATTTGCGCAAGGATTTCACTCATATCCATTCCATTACCCGCCGTTATCTCAAAGCCAAACCGATATTAAAGCTCGACAATGCCGTTTTCAATCGCGTATTTCACAAGTCCGGCAGAAGTTTTCACCTCCAACTTACGCTTGATATTTCTACGGTGTGTTTCAACTGTTCTTACACTGATATCAAGTTCGCGCGCCACATGTTTGTTGCTGTTTCCTTCAGCCAACAACTGCAAAATCGTTTTCTCACGATCCGTTAACGGAACTTCTTTCTTGCTGCTTTCATTAACCAAAATATCCGTCACACCGGAACTATAATATGTCTTACCTTGATAAACCGCTTTAATCGCGATGAGCATTTCACTGGAGGACACATCTTTTAAGATATAGCCTTTTGCCCCTGCCTTAAGAACCTTCGTAATATATTCCCGGCTGTCATGCATGGTTAACATCAATAATCGAATATCAGGCAGGAGTTCTGCAAATTTTTCGGCCGCCTCAATCCCGTTCAACACAGGCATATTGATATCCATTAAGACGATATCAGGTTTACGTTGCGTTGCGATTTGCAGCGCTTCTTCGCCGTTCCCGGCTTCCCCGACAATCGCGATTTCCGGGTCGTCTTCCAGTCTGGATCGAATGCCGTCCAGAACAAGGGGGTGATCATCCACCAGAAGAACCCGAATTTTATTATTTTCGTCTGTCATATTTCATCCTGTAACACTCTCAGAGGAAGCTTGGCTTCAACCACCGTACCTTTATCGGGCGAAGACCAGACCGTCAATTCGCCACCATGAAATTCTATACGTTCCTGCATGTTACGCAAGCCTATCCCTTGAAATGCATTTTTTCGTCCTTCCATCCGTAAAACATCAAAGCCAACACCATCATCAGAAATAACCATTCTAATCCCGTCTACGCGTTTCATTAATTCCAGACGCACTTCCGATGCACCGGAATGGCGTTCAATATTGGTCAAGGATTCTTGCGCAATTCGAAACAGCGTTGTTTTTACATCTGGTGCAAGTTGTTTTGTAAACAAGTGCTTTTGAAAGGTGGCCTTAATCCCCGTTCTTTCCCCAAATTCAAAACACATGGCTTCCAACGCGGCGGACAGGCCAATATCGTCCAGAACGCTTGGGCGTAAGTCACGTGAGATACGCCTGACTTCGCCAATGGCTTCCTGTAATCCCTTGGCGCCTTTTTCCATTGGTTTTATCGCATCACTTGCCCCGGCTTTGATCTTATCAATGGCCAATTCGATGGAATATTTCACCGACACCAAAATCTGACTGATCCCGTCATGCAGTTCACGCGAAACTCTGCCGCGTTCTTCCTCTTGAAATTCCACAATCCGTTGCGTGAGTTCCTTTAACTTGGTATCCGCCAGCTTGCGTTCGTTTGCATTGATCACAAGACCTGATACGAACACAGCAACCAACGCAAAAATTGCAATCCAGAAAATCATCATAAACGTATGTTGAATACGATTTTTAATTTCGCGTTTGCGCGCTTCAATTTCCTCGTATATCTCATCCAGATAAATGCCGGTACCGATCATCCAGTCCCATTTTTCCAGCATAACGGCATAGGCCAGCTTTTCCCCCACTGTATTACTGGACGGTTTTTCCCAAAGATAACGATAATAGCCACCGCCATTGCGCGCACGTTCTGTCAATTCCTTAATGACAAGGCGGCCTTTGCTGTCTTGCAAGCCCCACCAGTTCAGCCCGACAATTTCCGGCTGACCGGGATGAACCAGTCCTGTACCGCTGCCGTCATAGACGAAAAAATACCCGTCTTTTCCATAGGTCAGCTTATTTAAAATCGCCTTCACTTCCTCGCGGGCCAGTTGATCATCCTCTTTTGCATTTTCATAAACATGATCTACAGCCGTCAGCGCCATGTTCATATAATGGCGCAGTTCATCATGTTTTGCAGAGATAACGTTGCTTTCCACACGCTGCAACTGTTCATCAATCAGGTTATCGGATTGAAAAAACAAAATAAAGATAATGGCACTGACCGCAAAAAATAACGGAAGCACAGCCAGCAGGAGGATTTTCAGACGCAGCATTTATATTTTCTCATTGCGGAATTTTTCCAAAGCATATCACGAAAGCGTCAAAAACATACTACGTAGTAATAGGTATGACCACTGCGTAATCATTGCGATTTTCACATCGATATTTTGCGAGTACCTTCTTGCCAAGTTGTTTTTAAACGGCGATGCATTTCGTAGGTCCTTTCCCCGATCTGCGCACCCTTTAAGGTCTTGCAGAATCATCGCCATTAAAGTTTTCGAGCAACGTTCCCAAACGAAAGGCTCCTCACTTCCCCAGTGAGGAGCCTTTCTCTTTTGCGCTTTCTTTGCTATCAATAGAATAATAAAAAAGGAGGCGACATGTTAGGTCAAAACGAACCTGTATCACATTACATTCAAGTCGATGGTTGCGAAATTCACGTCAGCGAATGGGGATTGGATAAACCACACGCGATCCTCATGTGGCACGGGTTAGCCAGAACAGGACGTGATTTCGACCATATTGCACAGGTCTTGTCCAAACATTACCGTATCCTTTGTCCTGATACATTGGGGCGCGGCCTATCCCAATGGGCGAATGATCCAGATCAACAATACTCCTTTGATTTTTATGAAAAAATCGCCCTGAAGATCTGTGAGATTTTCGGCTTTTATAGTTTCGATTATATCGGAACATCTATGGGCGGTGCCTTGGGCATTCGATTGGCAAGCGGTCCGTTAAAAAACAATATCAATCATTTGATAATCAATGATATTGCCCCCGAACTGGCCCCCAGTGCGGTTGAACGTATCCTCACCTATGTCGGTAACCCGCCTGTATTTAACAGCATGTCGGATCTTGAAGAATATCTGCGCACAATTTACGAGCCTTATGGTTACTTAACAGACGAACAATGGCGTTTGATGTGTGAAACATCCTATCGCCGTATGGATAATGGCCACATCACCACCCATTACGATCCAAAAATCGTCACGCAATTTACCGCCCATCCCGATGACTACGACTTATGGGATGAATATGCACAAATCCCCTGCCCGACACTGGTCCTCAGGGGACAAATGTCCGATCTGTTGTTACCACAATGGGCCGAACGCATGGCCGAAACCGGCCCCAAAGCCCAAGTCATAGAGATTGAAGGCTGCGGTCACGCACCAGCATTGAACAAAAATCAACAAATTCAGATTGTTGAAAACTTTTTGAACGGATAAGCCATAAGCAACGATGACCATATCAAAAATTATTGCAAGAAGGACGGACGGGAATAACCAATCACCCGCCCCGTGTTATTCGGCAATAACCTTTTGACGTTGCACGCCAAGGCCCTGAATCCCCAGCACCATTTCATCACCGGCTTTTAAATAAACAGGCGGGTTTTGTCCCATGCCTACCCCCGGCGGTGTCCCGGTCGAAATCACATCACCGGGCTGCAAAGACATAAAGCGTGAGAGATAGCTAATCAGGTGACGCACGCCAAACACCATTGTTTCAGTTGTACCTTCCTGATAACGTTTTCCATTAACTTCCAGCCACATGGACAGGTTTTGCGGGTCGGGTATTTCATCTTTTGTTACCAGCCACGGGCCAATGGGGGCAAATGTATCGCATGATTTCCCCTTCACCCATTGCCCTGTACTTTCAATCTGATAGGCTCGTTCCGATACATCATTCAGGATGCAATAGCCCGCAACGTAATCCAATGCCTCTTCTTCACGGACATATTTGGCATGTTTGCCGATGACGACAGCTAACTCGCATTCCCAATCTGTTTTGACTGATCCACGCGGGAGCAAGACATCATCATTTGGGCCATTGATGGCGCTGGTCGCTTTGGTAAACAAGACCGGTTCGCGCGGAACCTCCATCCCGGCTTCTGCGGCGTGATCAGAATAATTCAGTCCGATGCACAGGATTTTGCCGATATTGCCAACACATGGTCCAAGGCGGGCACCTTCAATCACAGGCAGGCTGTCCATATCTAATCCGGCGATACGATCAAACGCACCGGCTGCAATACTGCATCCGTCAATGTCATCCAAATGCCCTTCCAGACTGCGAATATTGCCTTGATTATCCAGAACCCCCGGTTTCTCGTTTCCTTTTTCACCAAAACGAACAAGTTTCATGTATGTTTCCTCTGCCTGTTCTTTACTTGTGCATGGACAAGGATTATATAAGCCGCCATGAACACGCACATTCCAAAAATCGGTATTGTCAGCCTGGGTTGCCCAAAGGCACTGGTTGATTCTGAACGTATCCTGACACGGCTTCGCGCAGAAGGCTACGAAATTTCACCTTCCTATGAGGGCGCAGACGCCGTCATTGTCAACACATGTGGCTTTATCGACAGCGCCAAACAGGAATCTTTTGACGCCATTGGCGAAGCCTTAACCGAAAACGGCAAGGTTATCGTCACAGGCTGTCTGGGTGTGGACGAAGACGGTATCCGCGAGGTCCACCCGGGTGTTTTAGCTGTCAGTGGCCCACATCAATATGAATCGGTTATGGAAGCGGTTCATCAGGCCTCCCCACCGCTACATAATCCGCACATGGATTTAATCCCGGCAGAAGGCATCAAACTGACACCGCGCCATTATGCTTACTTAAAAATTTCAGAAGGGTGCAATCAGACCTGTACGTTTTGCATCATTCCGTCCATGCGCGGAAAATTACGTTCCCGCCCTGCTGGCGAAGTATTGAAAGAAGCCGAAAATTTGGCGCTTAGCGGCGTGAAGGAAATCTTGCTGGTTTCTCAAGACACGGGCGCTTACGGGTCCGACTTGCGTTATGAAGAAAGTGATTTTTACGGTAAATCTGTACGGACCAAGATGTATGATCTCTGTAATGCCTTGGGGGATCAAAAAGTCTGGACCCGTCTGCATTATGTTTACCCCTACCCGCATGTCGATGATGTTATTCCTTTGATGGCCGAAGGTAAAATTCTGCCTTATCTGGACATTCCGTTCCAGCATGCCTCCCCCCGTATTTTAAAATTGATGAAACGTCCGGGCAATCAGATTGAACTGTTGGAACGCATCAAAAAATGGCGTGAAATCTGTCCTGACATTACCATTCGTTCGACATTCGTCGTCGGTTTCCCCGGTGAAACGGAAGAAGATTTCGAATATTTGCTCGATTGGTTGGAAAAGGCCCAACTGGACCGCGTTGGTTGTTTTAAATACGAGGCCGTCGAAGGCGCAGCAGCCAACGACCTGCCCGACCCTGTTGATGAAGAAATCAAGGAACAACGCTGGAACCGCTTAATGGAATTCCAGCGTCAAATTTCTGATGAAAAAATGCAAGCCAAAATCGGCAAGGTTTTTGATGTTATTATTGATGAAGTCGATGAAGAAGGCGCTGTTGGCCGCACCAAAGGCGATGCCCCCGAAATTGATGGCGAAGTCTACATCAATGGTGAACTGGACCTGAAACCGGGCGATATTGTCAAGGTTAAGGCCGAACATGCTGAAGATTACGATATCTGGGGCAGTTTGGTCGATGCTTAAGACGGTTTAAGCGACTTCGTTTTTTCCCTCAAGGAGGTTCAGTTGGTTCTGAACCTCCTTTTTATCAAAGGGCACCTGAAACATACCCATTTGCAAACTCTGTGCAATCCGGGCCGCAGGTTCCAGAAATTCCACCTGTAAGTGAGAAGGGATTTCATCTTCAACCACTTGTTTGAACAAATCCAGCCAACGTGCAAAATTATCAGGGCGTGTGCGGTCCGCAATCAATTGATGTTTCAACATAGGCCGTCCCTGAAAACGGCGTGTTTTCAAGGTAATGGACGACCAGAAATCACACATTGTCTGTAAATGGTGATCCCACTCTGTAATGCGTTCGTTAAAAATCGGCCCTAAAACCGTATCGTCGCGGATTGCATCGTAAAATCTGTGCACAAGCGCAGAAATCATTTCTTCGCTGACACCATCTTGATATTCATTTGTCATTATTATTGTCCCGTTTGATGTGTAAAATCAAACAATCCCAATCGTTGAAACAAAACCGGCTGCCCGGTTAAAATATCAGCGAGTGTGTATTTATCCAAAACGCTTAGAAAAGCATTCAAGGCTTCGTGAAACATGTCATTTAATTGGCAACACCCGGAAATCCGGCAGTCTCCCCCATCAGGGCGAAAACATTGCGCAATATGAAATCCGTCTTCGGCAACACGAACAATTGTGCCGATTTTGATATCCCCAGCACCATGAGCCAACCGAATACCGCCACCACGCCCACGTCGACTTTCAATCAAGGCATTTTGCGCAAGGTTGTGGACAATTTTACGCAAATGCTCCTTTGAAATCCCATGCTTGTCCGAAATTTCATCAATCGTGCTGAGCTCATCCGGTTTAGCCGCCAGATAAATCATCACACGCAAAGAATAATCCGTAAATTTCGACAAATGCACCGTTACGTTTCCTTAAAGTGTATGTTCCAGAATAAACCAGATATAAAGTGGTACGGCAGTAAACCAAGAAATATCCATTATTTCTTAATGCATTCTACGTAATTTTTTAAAAATGTATTGTCAATACTCTTTTTGAATATTTGACAGTTTTAAAAAGGAAGCGTACAAGGCGCATCACACCCCTTACACCCTTGGTTTTATGAAAGAGTGCGTCATGGAAGTGTCCACACGATACCCGCATGTCATTATTGTCCGTTTGGCTCCGGAAATTTTATTAAAAGCGCCTGCAACCAGCAAAAAGTTTCAAAAACTGCTCCGTTCCAACATGAACGAAGGCTTGGAGCGTTCGGGTATAAATTTTGAAATCATCGGTCATCAAGGCCGCATTCAGGTCCATACCGACAATCAGGAAAAAGCGTTGGACGTCTTGTCGCGCACATTCGGTGTGGCAACCTTCTCCCCCATCGACAAAATCATTGACGGTGGTTTGGAAGCACATAAAGAAGCCGCAGTAGAGCTTTATAAAGATCTTGTTCAGGATAAATCTTTCGCTGTCCGCATCAAACGACTGGGACAACGTAAAAAATTCACGTCCGTCGAAATGGAACGCCAAGTTGGTGGCTGCCTGCGACCTTTTGCAAAGAAAGTTGACCTGGATAATCCAGACGTGATGATCAAGGCTGACGTTGCTGGCGATCTTGCCTATTTTTACACTCGCAAAATCAACGGTCCCGGTGGGTTCCCCATTGGTATTCAAGGTAACGCAATCACTTTAATTTCCGGTGGCTTTGATTCAGTCGTTGCCGCATGGTATTTAATGAAACGCGGTGCGATGAATGATTTCGTTTTCTGTAATCTCGCGGGCGCTGCCTATGAACGCATGGTCGTGGAAATTACCAAAGTCCTGTGTGACCGCTGGGGGGCAGGCACACGACCCAAGCTTTATTGCATTGATTTTGAAGATGTCATCAATGATTTGCGTGCCCATACCCGCCCGGACTGGTGGCAAGTTATCCTGAAACGCCAAATGTATCGCGCAGGCTGCGAAATTGCCAAGCGGATTGGCGCAGATGCCCTTGTCACAGGAGAAGCATTGGGACAGGTTTCCTCGCAAACCCTTTCCAACCTGAATACGATTGACGAAGTTTCCGACATCCCGGTTTTACGCCCGCTTATCGGGTTTGATAAAGAACAGATCATTCGCGATGCCCGCATAATCGGTACAGACAAACTATCTGAAAAAATCCCGGAATATTGTGCCTTAAACAAACGTCGCCCTGCTGTTAAATCTGGTCGTAAAACGATTGAAACAGAAGAAAAGCATATGAATTTCGATATTCTGACCCAAGCGGTCGAAGGTGCGCGCATTTATGATATGTTTGATGTAACCGACGAAGATGTTGCGCAACATTCAGTCTTTATCGAAGAGATTCCAAAGAATGCCATTATCATCGATTGTCAGCCTGAAAGTCTGTATGACAATTGGCATGTCGCAGGTGCAAAAAATTACACGGCGGGCAAGTTGATGAATAACTTACGCGACCTTCAAAAAACCCAGCCCTATGTTCTTTATTGTCCGTTTGGCACACAATCAGCCGTTTTAGCAGAACGTATGCAAAAAGCCGGATACGAGGCCTATTCGTACAAAGGTGGCATTAAACAGTTGAAACGCATTTATCCAAATGGCGCGGAAACGGATGACGACTAAGAAATAGCAAAAAAGGCGGGGCGTTTATAACGACCTCCTCAGACTGCTGACAAAGTGTTTTGGATAACTCACAAACCAAAAACCGTCAATCCCGCACTTGATGCGGAATCCATTTAAAGTCAATGGATTATATGCTACTCATTGAGCAAAGATGGATCCCCGATCAGGGTCGGGGATGACAGTTTAGGGGCTTTGTCAATAATCTGAGGCAGGGCGTTTATAACGAACTGCCTTTTTTCTTCTTGGTTTCAGATGTTGATTAATACGTAATTTTGATGGCATCTGCAGTAATGCTTGTTGCCCCCGTACCAATATCCGCGATTTTCGTGGAGGTATAGGACGCACCGGCACCATCGGCATCGTAATAAATAGTCCCTGAATCGTCCCCTGTATTGGCATAGACATAAATTGAAGGGCCACTTCCGCTTAACTGCGCCCCTTCCCCGACATCCGTTACGGTGTGAATGCCAAATTCAAAACCTTCGATTGCCCAGTCTGAACCGGAAAGCCCGTTCAACCCGTCAATCATTGAGGACAATTTCACCGCATCACCAGATTCAAAAGTTGAAATCAGGTCACCGAATTCCGCCATATCATTGAAGACAAAGTAATCATTACCAGCCCCACCATCCAGCGTATCCAGCCCAAAGCCACCGATGATGATATCGTTGCCGTCTCCACCAAAAATCATGTCATCACCATCCCCGCCTTCAATCATATTATCAAATGCATCCCCGGTAATTACATCGGCGTACATACTGCCAATAACATTCTCAAAACCTTCAACGATATCGTTGCCTTCGCCCATTGCCTGATTATTCATCAAATCAACAGAAACGCTAACCCCGGCAAGTTCAAAACTGACCGTATCCGTTCCAACACCACCGATCAGATGATCATCACCTTGACCACCCTTGATCAAATCATCACCTGCCATACCGTTCAGTTTGTTAGATTCAATATCTCCAATCAAGGTATCGTTGTAGGAGGTCCCGATGATCCCTTCGATGGAAGTTAACGTATCCGTTCCTGAACTGGACGTGGTCACCTGCCCCGTTCCAAGATCCACATTGACACCTTCGCTAAAGGAGGCGTACGTCACACCGTCACGGCCCAAGCCGCCATCAATGCTATCGTCACCGATATCAGCAACAAATACCTGTTTACCATCACCACCGACAAAGTAATCCACCATACCATCACCGGCAATTGTCACACCGCTGGCCAAACTGCCGTCATTTGCAAATTGCTGAGCCATCACACGATGTGTGTTGCTATCGGTTTGTTCATCCGTCCAACTTACAACAAAAGTTCCGTTATCGTTGGCCGCAACGGACGGCTGATATTGATTGCCTTGTGTGGTTGCATTAATCAGGAAGTCATCGCCAACGCTGTAACCATCCTGATCAAAGATTTGACCGAAGATTGAGCCACCATCGCCATCTTCATGAAAATCCGTCCAGACAACAACGAAATTGCCGTTACTTAGAACCGCAACATCCGGGCTGTAATCCCCACCATCCAGCGAATTGAAATTGACATCGAAGACATCACGACCAATGACATTTGTATCTGTGATGATGGAACCGTCAGACGCAATAATACGGGCCTGAATTTTTGTTTGATCAAAACCCTCGACAAGCTCCGTTTTCCAGACGGTCAACAGATTACCGTTATCAAGCTCGACAACCTTTAAATCATCAACATAGGGCGTATAATTGGCAATAATCGTTTCGACTGGCAAACCACTATCTACAACAACTTTCGTATTATAAGTGCCATCCAGATTATCGGTCGTATGGGCATAGGCATACCCCCCCCCACTCAAAGCAACCAGAGAAGAAACGGTTTCATCAACGGTATTGAAGCTTTTCAGCAACACCGATGCACCCATGTTGGCTTCAATGTCATCACCGGGCAGTGTTCGCATATAGAACCCGGCATTTACATCCGTTGCGATGTAGGACACGACCACGTCATTATTGGCCAATGTCACCACTTCAGGGCGTTCCAGACTCGTTTCTGTAAGCGAGTCCGAAACAAAGAATGGATCCGGATCAATAGCCGCACCTGACGTGTCAAAACGTTGATAAAGAAGATCACCGGAACTGCTGGACCAGACAACGGCAAAACTACCATTGCTCAACCCTTGGATCGTGGCTGTTTCACCCGGCATCGCGTCCCCGCTTGCAATCGCAAAAGGTGCCATTCCGGCAAACGGGGTCCCATCTTCATTAAAGCGACTGATCAGGAAATCATTACTGGATTGGCGATGGATGGTGACATAGGTGCCATCGGACAGATAGGCAATTTCAGAAACCGTATCGGCCACCACATTTGTATCGTCTACTGTTCGGTCACCTTCATAAGTGACGCTCAGACCATGTGGTGAATAATCAACAATATCGTTGAAGTAGATTTTTTCGATCCCCAGAAGATAGTCCCGTCCTTCGTCACCATCCCCTATAAATTCATCGCTAACAACCAATGCAGAACCTTGTAGACCGATGGAATAATCACCGGAAACATGATCATATGCCGCGACATCCCCGACACCAGTATTTCCGCCGCCGACAATAAAATCATCCCCGATACCACCGTAGAATTGATCATCCCCATCCAGACCGATCATCGCATCGGAATAGATAGAACCGACAAGTGTGTCATCCCCACTTGTCCCGACGATTGCGATGGCTTCGTCATAACGAATAGTCAGGTTGGCATGATCCATTCCGCCTGTACCTGAAACCGTCACATCAAAGTGGATGTCCCCCGAAAACTCATTCGCAGGGGCAAATGTGAAGTTCGCCCCGTCATAACTGAGAACACCGGAAGCATCATTAATCCCGTTGGCTTGGACCTCTGCAATTGCGATACCGTTTACATGGGTAATTTGCAGGGCAGCCCCTTTATCATTCCCAAGGAATTCCGCCGCAGAAATGACAACCGTCTGGTTAATGCCACTTTCATAAATATCAGATGTCGCATCCACCATCACGTTGTCACCAACACCGATGAAATCATCAATCGACAACTCACCTTGATATCCCACCAGCGCAATAAACGTACCGCCATTTTGGGAATAATCATTTTTGATATAAACAAACGCAGCATTATCACTATAGAGCCAGACGATTTGCCCCGGTTCCACATTTGGATCACTTTCGATCGTGCTTAACGTAATCGCAGGATCATCCACAAATCCGTAAGAACCATAAAATTTCATATTTTCCGCAGACTGCGCAATTGAAATTTTATCCTCACCCGATACAAAATCCGCAATTACATCGGTTATATATTGATCGCTATCCTCAGACCCGTAGAATTCAAAAACGTCATTTCCATTGCCGCCAAACAGGAAATCTTCGCCACTTCCGCCTTCCAGCGTATCGTTGCCATCCCCACCAAGCAAGGTGTCGTTGCCGCTATAGCCCCACAGATAGTTATCGTATGAATCACCCGCAATCGTATCGCCGTAAGTACTGCCTGTTACATTCTGAACATTGGCAATATTGAAGGTCGCCACACCATCGCTATGTGTCCCGACCCCATTTTCCAGATCAACGAACACGCCACCCATTTGACCGGTAAAGACAGCTTCATCTTCTGAAGCCGTATCACCACCGTTAATAACAGCCACACCTTCATTGACAATCAAGAAATCGTCGCCAGTACCGCCAAACAACAGATCCCCCGTTTGACCGACAAGGATGTCATCAAAGCTACTGCCCGTCAGTGTTTCTGATGAAAGACCGTCACTGACCAGAATAGAACCAACCGTTGGTACAATGTTTACATTGGTCTGGATTTGATAGACGTTATCCTGTCCATCGATCAACAGATGCAAGAACGCATCATTTGCATTTATATAATGTTGATCAATAATCAGCTCGTGCGACCCCATCCCGTCTGTCAGACTCATCTGGAACTCATCCGATACCGTATGTTCCATATTCGTGATGAAATACGCATCTTCATCCACATAAATATGGTTGATACCAACACTATCGATTACATAATCAGTCCCACCGGAAACGATGTAATGATCGTCCCCATCCGCACCTTGCAAGGTGTCGTTGCCTAACAAGCCGACTAATGTATTGACTGCTGCATCCCCTGTTAGAGTTTCACTGCCATCGGTCCCCTGAATAACGGAAAGCGGATAATCATCAGCCAGAATTTGTTCTGCCGTCGGTGCCGGCACGCCCGTATCCAGCACAATAAATGTTCCGGTATAATCTGTGCCTGTGCCCGCGCCGTTTACATAAATGAAATTATTGCCACTGCCAACAGATACATAATAAACGGTATCTGCCGCCATCCCACCTGCCATAAAGGTTGCCGCATCCGTTGATGACGTGGAAACAAAAGTCATACCACGCATGCCGATAAACTGAATGGCATCCTGCGGTGTCAGGCTTTTAATAACATCAGCCGCCCCTTGGGTTGAGTCAATTGCACTGCTGTAGATATACAGGTTCTTGCCATTGCCACCATCCAGTACATCCACACCACCGCCACCGGTTAAGGTATCATCACCATCGGCACCGGTTAACAGGTTGGCCCCCATATCCCCGATCAAGGTATCGTTAAAAGCAGAACCGTCCACATTTTCAATCGCATAAAGCGTATCATAACCTTGTGAAAGGCTGACGAATTGTTGGCTCATATTTGCCAAATCAACATGAACACCATCTGTTGATCCCGCATAACTGACCGTATCTATACCATCCCCACCGTCAATATGATCATCACCGCCACTGCCAAGAATGATATCATCACCCGCCATCGCATAGAAATTTTCATCGGCATCAGAACCGGCGGGCAATGTTTCAGACGCATTCGTCCCATTGATTGTGGAACTCACTTCAACATGAACAGTGTTACTATGCGAACCACCTTGTCCATCACTGACCGTGTATCCAAACGTTACTATACCTGTGAAATTATAAGCTGGTGTAAAAGTAACATCACCGTTTACAAGGCTAACTGTACCACCATCAACCATGTGTGGGCCGGGACCGGTTTTGCCATCAATCGCCGTAATGCTAAGCGGGTCACCGTCCTGATCATAATCATTTGCCAGAACGTTCAAGACGTTATTGGAAGAATTCACCAAAACAGACAAATCATCAAAACCCGCATGCGGAATGGCATTATGTTCCACAACATTAAGATTAACCGTGAAGGGAGAGGAACTTAAACTGCCTGCATTGATGGCAACCACAGTAAAGGTGTCGGTACCCACATAATTGGCATTGGGCACATATACAAAACTGCCGTCCGGGTTAAAATAAACCACACCATTTTGCGGTTGGCTCTGAACTTGATAACTCAGCGCATCTCCGTAAATTTCGCTATTTTCCACTAAAATCTGACTAACGAAGCTGTCATCTTCTTCAAGCTCAATCGTTGTGGCATTCGTTTTCAGAACAGGCAAACCGGACATAAATTGTGACGCGCTGACCGCGACATCATTTTGGTGACCGGAAACATCACTGATCATACCCGTGGCAGGATCATCCATCATGGTCCAATAAGCCAACAGGTTCGGATCACTCGGATTAACGCCGCCTTCACTTGCTGTCATTAACGCTTCTTGGCTGAGAACACTATTCCAGATTTGAACAGCCCCAAATTGCGCCGTGCCAAACCCACCCAAGATACCGCCAAATGTATCCGAACCGAGACCGCCAAGAAGGTCATAATACGGCTCCACGGGTTCCTGATAAAAAAGGTTATCACCTGAATAAACCTTCAATTCATTCCCATCAAAGGTAACGGAGAGATTGGACCACTCCCCCATTTCCATTGCATTATAAACGGTTGCATAAATGGAGTTACCGACAGCAACCTCAACATAATCATTGTACGCGGTAACGGTGATATCCCCATCACCAACCATCAGTAATTCCGTACCGTTGCCCGCATCATCCAACTTCACCCACATAGAGGCGCTAAATTCATTGCTGTTGAATGTATAGGACCCAATATCCAGCCCTGTACCAGTAATCTCAACAGATTGATAAGGATAATCAATCAATCCCGGTGTTTCATTGATCCAAACCGGAGTGCCTGTAATATAAGCACTGAGATCAATATCATTCATACTGTCAAAATGGTCATTGAAAATACTATATCCATCGCCATCATCCATATGCCAATAGGCCGCCACATCGCTGGTAGGAAGATCATGCGGACCATTTTCCACAACCTCCTGCATTTCTGCGGCGCTGAGGGCGCGATTATAAATTCCGAGTTCCGAAAGGTCACCGACCATATTCAATGCCGAATTTGAAGAATGCCCGCCAATCGTCACCATTGAATCAATTGAAAAAGTTGAATAATCACCCGTTCCCACATCAATTAAAGATGGCACTTGTTGTCCATCCACAAACAGCATCACACCACTGGCAGGATCAAAACTGTACCCAAGGTTATGCCAGTGCCCATCGTCCAGCCCGGCAAATTGCGGATAGAGTCCGGAATCAACCGTCCAACTGTGTGAACCGCCCGCCCATGTCAAATCCAATGTGATCTCGCCATAGGTTGACAGAGACATATTCAGCGTTGAGGATACATCACCCATGCTGAATATCGTAACAGCACCATCAGCTATACCATCGCTAATAGGTTCCACACGCGCCCAGACCGATGCAGAATGCCCTGTTAAAGCAATCTCTGAATAAGACGTTGCCGTTACGTTACCGTCAAAATGGAGGCCATCAAAGGCAACAATATGATTTTGGTATGAGGATAAGTCTTCCAGATATTCGCTATCGTCTTTCGCCAGTCCTGCAAAATCCCAATATCCCCGAAGGGTCGGGTCGGTAATCTCACTTTGCGGCAAAACTTCTTTCATAAAAGTTTGAATTTCGCTTTCACTGCGAATATCAGACCAGATACGAGACTCGGTAATTTCACCATTTAACGGTGACGTTTCATCAATTGTGTTACCAACGGTCAGGGTCGCATCCGCAGCACTCGCGGGTGCCTGAGACGCGCCATCGTAATTCAATGTCCCAACAGAGACACCATCGACATACAGTGTCACATCGCTTTGTCCACCAACATTATTATCACGCACAAGCACCAAATGATGCCAATTGCCCGCCACGAAGTTGGTGTCGAAGCTCAAATCCACATCCAGACCAGCCCCATATTCATGTTTATAATGAATATCGCCGCCTGCATCGAGGTAAAGCTGATAAGCAATATTGGTTGAACTGGTTTCCCCATTCCCGCCAAAGGCAACAATGGTTTGCTCACCTATCACTTGGTTAAACTTGACCCATGTTTCCAGTGTCAAATCATCGGTTAATTCCAAACTGTCACCGCTACCACGCCCCACATCAACAATCGTGGAAACACCATCAAAGCTAAGTGAAACAACCTCGCTTGCCAAACCACTCACCACAGGCATATCGAGCGTATTTTGAGTGCTCAGCGTAAATGTTTCAGTATAAGTCAACCCTGTGCTGTCTTGTGCTGTAATATTAATTTGGAAGGATTGATCTGCCGGGTTTTCATAATCAAGTGTATAACCCGCTTTCAATTTCAATTCGTTCCCGACCACCTCAAAACGCGGATCATCGACCGTATAGGTGAACGCTTCCTGCGCGTTATCAGGATCAATGGCAGCGAGTTGCCCGACAACAGCCCCATCCGTATCTTCGGCAACATTTAAGTTACTCAAGATAATATCCGTCGGAGCTTCATTCTGGTTTTGCGTCGAAATGGTGAAGCTTTCGCTATAGGTCAAACCACCAGAATCTTCTGTGGTAACACTTAAGGAGATGTTTTGATCGGCCGGGTTTTCGTAATTCAGCACTTGGCCCGCTTTGAGTTTAAGCTGGCTGCCCACCACTTCAAAACGACTATCACTTACCGTATAGGTGAAGCTTTCATTACCACCGTCAGGATCGATCGTACTTAAAACACCAACAACAGCTCCATCCGTATTTTCATCGACAGTCAGATTATCAAGGCTAATATCGGTTGGACCGTCATTTACCGGGCTGACATAGACCGCGACTGTTCGGCTATCCGTACTGCCCTGTCCATCACTCACTATAACAATGAAATCATCATATCCGTTATAGTTTGGATTGGGCGTATAGGTAAATTGTCCTGTTTGAGGGTTAATTGTGACATTACCGTTTGCTGGTAAATACTGCTCGTCCACAGAATAGGTCAGGCTATCACCATCGGCATCACTTGCGCTGAGACTATCCGTAAAGACGGTATCCTCGGCAATAGAACCGCTAAGTGAACCTGACGCAATCACCACCGGATCATTCACCGAATTCACATTAAACGTCAAAATGGCTTCATTTTCCGAGAACACGGTTTTATTAACGTCATAGACAGCCCCGTCTGAAGCTTGCCATCCAAGGGTGACTGTCCCGTGGTAATTCGCCGCCCCCTGGAACGTCAGATTGCCAATTTGGTTGACCGCAATCTCTTGTCCAACGGTTACTGCGGTGCCATTCAGTTTTAAACTTCCGCTTTCAACAAATGTCGTAACGCCTTGTGCATCGGTTACAGCAATGCGTGGCAATTGGGTAATGCGAATGGCGGCAAGACTGTCCCCGTCAACATCATTAAATCCGGCCTGAAAATCTGCGGCACTAAACGTATGAACGACATCCTCATCAACCGATAGTTGAGTATTACTTACCGTTGGCAGATCGTTGGTCCCGTTAATCGTTACCGTTGCTGTCCCTGTTGATGAAACACCAAAACTATCGGTAACAACATAGGTAAAAGTATCTTCTTTAACATCCTGATCCCCAAGGGCTTTTAAGATCGGATTATTCGGATCCGGCGTGTAAATCACACGCCCCCCCACACCGTTATTCAAGATCGTAAGCGTACCGTAAACGGGTTGCGTTCCAATAGACGTGACGGTAAGGATATCACCCGCATCCACGTTGATGTCGTTTGCCAATAGGTTAATCGTAACTGGCGACGTTTCGTTAATGGTTGAGGCAACATCATTGACCGCAATCGGCGCATCATTCACAGACGTAATCGTCATCACCACATTGGCACTGGCGATTTTTTCGTTATCAGTCGTGATCAGGTAACTAAACCGGACCTCCCCACTATAATCTTGCGGCGGGGTGAAGATATATTCGCCTTGTGCATTTTTGACAATCGTTCCCACATTTGGTGTACCAACGTCCAAAATCTGAACAGGTTGCCCATCGTTACGATAATCATTTGCCAGCAGATGATTATTTAGAATAACGCTCTGGTCTTCATCCGTGGAGAACGCATCATTCTGTGCAATCGGGGTTGAATTTACATCCGCTTCTGCCTGTGCCAGTTCAACTTTTGCATCAATCACATTGGATAATTGCGTATAGCCCTGTTCCAAAGCTGTGGCATCATTTAAAACACCAAACAATTTGGATCGATGCGCTTGTGCGATGTTCAACTGATTTTGCGCTTCTTTTGCATAGGTTGCCGCTTGCGTTGCATAATTTTTTGCAGTCGCTAAATCATTACCCGCAACCGTCTCATCAGCATAGAAACCGGCATTTTGCGCCGCTGTTGATGCAGCATCCGCAGCCGTACTCACATCCCCGGTAATTTGCGTTGATTTACTATCAACCGCATTTACAGTCGCCTTTAATGTATCCAATTGCGTTTTCAGGCTCGTATAAAGATCATTCCCCAATGTGTTTTGATTGGCGAGAAGGTCATTTTCCAGAGTTGCCAATCTGGTTTGAATGCTCCCTGTCAAAGCTTGAATTTGCGCATCAATCGCTGAGGCATCATTGGATGTCTGGGCGTTATTATCGTCATGGACGGCTGAAGCTTTTGCCGCATCCGCTTCTGCCTGTTTGGCAGATGCGTCTGCCTCTGCTCCATAGGCATTCACGGCTGTCTGGATCGCATTTGAAATATTGGTTTCTGCCTGATCTGCCGTCACTTCCGCATTAATGGCTGATTTTGTGGCCGTGGCGTGTGATTCAACAGACCCTTTTAAAGAATCAAACGCATCAGAAACAGCGGACTTCGCATTTAAAATCAAATTTTTCTGTAAGGTATTAGCATCCTGATTGGTAACGCGCGCATCAAGCTCTGTCTCCAAATCTGCAACGAACGCCTTGAAAGCCGTGTCATATGCGTTAATCGCGTTTGTTTCTGTATTTTCCAGTCCGGTGTTTGTTGCGCTATCAACCGTCTTACTATCAGTTGCACTATGCGAATTAATTGCGTCAGCCATAGTGGTGTAGGCGTCCGTCAAGCTGTTCAACTGGCTATTGGGATCACCAATGACATCATAAGCCGCAATAAGGGCAGCAAACGCAAGGTTGAAATTGCCTAACGCACTGTTTTCAGACGTTTCCGCCTTAATTTGTTCAGCATGTGTTTCGTTTGCCGCAAAACGTGCCTGAGCAATCTTTTCCGCATCCGTCAAAGAACTATCGGTGGTTTTTTCTGCCGCCGCTTGTGATTTTGCTTTGGCCTGTGCGGCTGCGGTTTGGGCCGCTTGGGCATTAGCATCCGCATCACTCGCATAGGTATTGGCTTGTTCAAGCTTGTCTGCAATTTGTTCGGATTTGTCAAAAATCGCACGACTGGCTGTCGCGTCATTCAAATCACTTTGTGCATTACTTGCCGATTGCGCGGCTTCACTTTGATCTGCGGCGGCTTTATCTTTTTGCGTGGTGGCAATATCTTGTTGTTTTTCTGCCGTATCCTCTTGTTTGCCTGTTTCTGTGCGCGCATTGGAGATTTCTTTCACGTTGGAAATACCATCCCCATCAAGGTCGCTTTCATTGACATTCGTTGTGCTGGTATCATCAACGAAGAAGCTCGCATTCAGGTTCGCAGCCGAATTGTTCGTTACATAGGTATTCAGATAGCTCACAAAATCTGTTGAATCCGGCAAAGACGGATCCAGAATTAACGCAACCTTTTTCGCTTCTGCAATAATATTATCAGAAGCCGCACGTGCAGCATCTGATGCGGCTAATGCTGCTTTTTGTGCAATATCGGCAGCCGCCGATGCTTTCAAGGCAGATTGATAAGCACGTTCTGCATCATTCAGTTCGTTCAAAACAGCCGCTTTGGATGCCAAATCCGTGATCGGATTTTGCGCATCTTCGCTAAATTGCGCGATATTTTCCAGTGCCTCTTTATGGGCTTTGGCAGTCGTTGCATCATCATCGGCTTGATTATATTTCGCCTCAGCCGTTGCCTGATCAGCTTCCGCCTGAGTGGCCGCACTATCAGCGGCATTGGCCGAGGCCACAATCGCTTTTAAGTCTGCTTCGACAGATGTTCGCGCCGCCGCATCGGCATCGGCTTGCGCTTTATCAGATTGGATCGAGGCAACATTCTTATTGGCCCCTTGTACAAGGGCTGTCTGCGACGCGGTCTGTTCGGCAAAACCAGCAGCATTTGAAGCATGTCCGGCAGCCGTCTTCGCGGATGCTTCCAACCCATCGTCAATACCGTTGTTATCGTTATCTGTATTGGTGGCACCACTCCCTTGTGCAGCCCCTTGAAATTGCAAGGTGCTTGACAAGGAATTCACGGCACTTAGGGCAAACCCGGCTGCCCCGCCCGTTGGGTTCACCCCATCGTTCACAAGGGCTTGCAAGGCTGATTGAACCTGCAAAGCCGCATCATTGGCAAGGCCGGTGAAATTCGTTGGATCGAAAGACGCCAGTGCAGTTTTAAGCTGAACCAGCAAATCACCTGCAGCGCCATTTACATCCCCGAACGCATTGATCACATTGGCAATTTCAGCGGATGTTGCCGCTTTACCCGATGTTCCCCAATCATTCGCAATGGTTTGCATATTTCCAATATTCTGCAAGGCATTGTTTAATAGCGTGTCCGTATTTAGCGTATCCGTATTATTGCCAACAATAGCCGTCAGTTTACCAAGGGCATTTTTCGCCGCACTAATCGCATTGGCCGCAGAATCAATCGCATTTTCAGCCGAACCTTCCGCACGGGCCAGCGCTGCATCCGCACCATCTTGCACCTGTTGCAATTGGGTCGCATTATCCAAGGCATTTTCCGCAGCTATCGCATTGGCTTTATCCAAAGATTGCGCAATTTCAGTGACTTTGGCCTGAACATCATCAACAGCCTGCGCGGCCTGTTCTGCTTTTTTACTTGCAAGTTCTATGGCTGCTTGTGCGGATTTATATTTTTCAAAAGTCGAACTGTGGATAACTGTCGTTGCATCAATTTTCACCCATGTCGCATCATTATTAAAGACGTTAAAGTCCTTAATCGTATGCGTATCATCATTGTAAATATCAGCGTTCGCAGCGGCAATATCCACGTGATAATTTGCCAAAACCTGTTGTGCATTCGCCAATGCCGTATCTGCGCTTGTTTTTGCAGTTTGCGCATCCCCCAAAGCACCGACAGCATCATTTGTGCTGTTCGGGTCATCATAGGCATTTTGCACTAAAGACTGATTGAACTCGTTATCATCCTTGGAATGTTGTGCCGCAGTTGTTGCAAGCGTATTCACATCCTGCTTTTCTGTCTCGATTTTCGACAGGGCGCTATCGAGTTCACTGTGATATGTCGCCAATCGATACTCGACCTGCGCTTCGGAAACAGCGCGACCCAATTGTTCGGATGAAGATGCAAATGCAGCGTCTGATACCGCATTTGCCAATTGTTCACTCGCTTGTTCAGCGGCACTGAATGCGCTGTCATATGCCGTTTGTGCGACATTGACACGGCTGGTTGCATCGCTTAAGGCTTGGGCTGCATCATTCGCGGCTTCTTGCGCATTTTTTGTTGCATCAACAGCAGCCTGATAGGCAGCTTCCCACGCCTGATAAATGACATTATCCGTATCACCGCCAACTTCCGCTAGAATTGCAGCGGCTTTGTCTTTGGCGGTTTTTTCAGATTCAACCAGACTATTATAAGCCGCTTGTGCAGAGGCATTATCCACTTCTGCGCCGCTCAGTGCGGTGCGCGCCGACGTCAGTTTCGTCAACGCATTGGTTAGAGCCGTATCGGCTGCACTCTCGTTGCTTACCGCCTGTGCTTTATCGGCTTCTGCCTGAATGCGCGCCGTTGTTGCTGCACCACTGCGCCAATTATTGGCCGCCGTCGTTGCATCCCCTGCTGCACTAACCGCCGCCTTGGCATCCCCAACGTATCCGCTGGCGGTTTCGTAATACTCACGCGCATCTTCAGCATAGTCTTCCGCCGTTTCCCCATGACCGGATGCCGCATCTGTTGCCGCCGATGCCGCAGATTGAGCTTTGGCTGTATGGGTTTGCGCTTCGCTCAAATACTGGCTTGCACTTTCCTGATCCCCGTTAATCGCTGCTTCCTGCGCCTTGTCATTGGCGCGCGATGCCAAATCACGTTCCGCCAAAGCCGTATCGTGAAAATCCTTGGCTTGCTCTGTCGCGGCTGCATCTTCGGCCTGTTTCTGTTCTTCCCGGCGCTGTTGTTCTGCCAACACATCATCGCTTGCCTGTTGTGCTGCTGTTTCTGCGGCGGCCTTGGCATCTGCTGCATTTTTCGCAGCCTGTACGCGGGCATCCCACAACTTGTCATACAAATCCAGGGCTTTTTGTATTTGTTCAATACGCTGAGCGGCGGCCGATATTTTACCGCTTTCATCCGCAATCATCCCGGATACTTTACCCATCGTATCCACTTTGGACGCAAAGGTCGTAAAATCTGTACCTTTCATATTTGCCGCATCCAGTACGGCACGTGCTTTTTCCGCAAGACTGGCAGAATCAGACGCATAACTTTGGGTCAAGGTCAAACTATCATTTGCATCTGTAAGGCTTTGTGAGACAGCGGCTTTTAAATTCTCAAGACGTGTATAAAGCGGAATGTATCCGGCAATATCCGTTCCACCAAATTCACTGAGCTCGTCTGCGGTAACTTCTGCCGCCAAAATGGCAGAAACAATGGATTGCCCGGCAGATGGTGTGAATAACTCCAATACACTTTCGACACCATTTCCTGCTGTCGTATCATTTTCATTGGCGTAAGCCTTGCTGTATTCCGTTCTCGCAACGTCTAATTGGTCCGCTGATAACTTCAAGAACCCCGTACGACTGCTGACTTCAACATTATCAACAAGAGTACGAGTTTCAACACCATCACTATTAACTTCACGGCCCCCTACCTGACCTTCCATCGCAGTAATGACATTTTTCGCTGTCGTCGTAATCGTATAACGCAAGCCATTTGTCAGGGTCGTTCCTTCGACAATCGCGATTGCATCTTTGGCGTAAGTTTGTGCCGTTTCTGCCAAACTACGGGCTAAATCCAGATTACCGGCGGCTTGTGCGGCCTGTACCTGTTCCACCAAACCTGTTGTGTTACTATCACCGCCTACGAGGACCTGTTTGGCCACAATCTGATCATATTCATTATGAACAACGGTTGCTTGATTGGCTGCGTTCGTTTGCTCGCTGGTTCCCACGCTATTTTGGGCAATGACATCCGCACCCGATTTCAGGTTTTGTGCTTCCTGAAGGGCAGCTGCGATATCTTTTTCTGCAGCTTGCGCTTTTTCCAACGCCGCTTGCAGAGCTTGTGTTTTCGCGGCATCTGCCGCCGTCTGTGCGGCCTGTTCCGCCGCCGCTTGTGCCGCTGCATCATTATTGACAATCGCCTGAATAATATCCACCGAATGCCCAGCCGTTTCAAACTGTTTTAAGGCCTCGTTATAAGCACTTTCTGCCGAAGTCTGCAAAGACTGCATGCTGGAAATAACCTGATCGATTTCGCTGGGCGGACGGGGATAGTTATCACGCACATCAATGGCACGCGCCAGAACGTTATCATTCGTGCTATTGGCACTATCGACAGAGAAATAATCAAATGCGTTTTTGGCTGCATTTTTCGCCGTTTCAGCCTCTGCCAAAATGGTTTGCGCGTCACTTAAAAGTGTTTCTCGTGCAGTCGGATCACTTTCCGCTTTGGTCAACAGGACTTTTTGATCGGCCTCAATCGCCTTGTCAGACGCAATTTTTGCTTGGGCCAAGGCCTCGTCCAGCAAGGCACGCGCATCGCTGAAAGCATCGTCCAAATCTATCTTTGCTTCCTGAACTGCACGGGCTTCAAGGGCGGCAAGCTTGGATTCAAAAACCGCTAAGAGTTTACTTTCATTCGACACATCTTCCTGTGCTGTAATGAAATCTTCCAGCTTCGCCAACAAATTTTGACGGGCCGTTTGTTCTGCATTTTCAGCCTGTGTCAGATCGTTTTGCAGGGTTGCAGCCGTCGATGAATAACTATTTGCCTTATCGAGCGCCGTATCATAAGAATTTTGCCAAGTTTCAACGAGTTTATTGCCGTATTCAATCAGGGTTTTATATTTATTTACAGCCTGTTGAGCCACAAGAACGACACGTGCAAGCGCGACATCACCGGGGTTGTTATTCAATGCCGTCACGGCATCGTTATATATCGTTTCTTGGGATGAAAGTTGCGTTTGCTGGTAAGAAACAAAATCTTTTGCTTCCTGCAAACCATCAATGCCTTCACCATCAACCACCTTAAAATGATCACTGCCGTTATAAAGCGTCCCGTCATTGATTTTTTCAGCACCCGCAATATAGACATCGCGTTTTGCCTCGGCTGATTTAAACGCAATTAAGGCGCTGACCACATTATCAGCAGCACTGGACAACACAGTGGATGCGCTATTAAATGCCGTTTGCGCCAATGACAGATCCGCTTTGGATGCAACGAGGTCACTATTAACTTCATTTAACTGAGTGGTTGCCGCGTCAATATCGGCTTGCGTCACTTTCATACCGGCTTGTTCATTTTCAAGAATATCTTTTTGAATCCGGTTAAAGAAAGTCAAAACAGTATTATTGCCGGAAAATGTGGCGGTTTCAGCATCACTCGCCTTCGACAAAAACTGGTCTGCAATCGATAAAACTATACTTGGTGCATTGCTCCCGACCAACGCCCCCATTTCATTCATTAAATTATTAAAAGCACTGTCTTGAACTTTGCTATTCGCACTTGTTTGAGCTGCTGCAGCATCCGTTGCGGCCTGATCCATATCGTTGATTGTACTGGCATCGACAACCGCTTTTGCCTTTGTGGCCGCCGTTTGCGTATAACTGGTCAAGGCCAGCAGTTCATCAACAACCGACTCCCATTTAGCCTCAAATGCAGAGCCATTCTTAAACTCCACCGCTTTTAAAGACACAAACAAGTCATTCAGCGTGCTTAGCTTGCTATCAAGGTTGGTAAACGCGTCCGCATGACCGCTAAAGGCCAGCGCATTATTCAATTCAGTCTTGATGCCGTCATAAAATTTATAAACATCGCCAGTTATCCCTTTGAACGTCATCTGCCCATTGGCAGGTACACCGCTCACAACGACTTCACGGGCAAAATCAATGGCTTCAAGATCAGTACCACCGTTGTCCTTGACGAATTTAGCGGCCCGAATAACCGCTTCAACCATGCGGTCTTTGACTGACATGCTCAGGTCAGGATTACTTGAATTCGCGTCCTGTACAACCGTCATGGCTGAGACGATATATTCCGCCTCATTCAACGCATCCGCCAATGTGTTATCGACCTGGCTAACCAATTCAACAACGGCTGCGGGATCTGCAAACGATTTCAAGCCTCTTGCAACAACATATGCAAAATCAGATACACCTGTTGCGATTGCACCAATTGAGTTTGCTGTTGCGTATGCTTCTGCAACATTGTCTACACTGTCTTCAAGCTTATCGGTCGTGTCCGAAGTCCATTCCACAGAAATCCGTTGCGCGTTGGTTTCAACGTCTTTTGCACCGGAATTTGTCCCTGCCGTATTTTCAATTTGGGAAGCCCGAGAAGACAAGGTTGATGCGTTATCCGTCACCTGTAACAAGGTTTGTGCTTGTTCAATAACCGTTGCGTTGTCACTAATAATTTTCTCGACAATGTTAGCCGCGCGATCATCTGCCTCTTGCGCAATTTTTTGAACCGCTATTTTCGCAATTTCCGCTGATACACTCAAATTAGACAATGTGCTTTGCGTCTGCTGAGTAATTTCTTGTAAAGCATCTGCCGTATTGTTATCGACCAACACATCTTCCGGGTTCAACTGCTGTTGCTCATTTCCCGGTTGGTTTGTCGCGGCAGCAACAATAGCTGGCGGTAACAGATTTTCTGCATTGGGAAGGCTGCTCAGCGTTTTACCCGCCATTGCCCCGATTTCGTTCATCGTGAACACGCGGGGTGCCGAATTCCCGTTTGGTGTACTCGTCACCCCTTGGAAAGGCTGGTTAATTGTAATCACATCACCGTTGTTATTGGTGATAATAAATTCACCTGTCGCCCCACCATTATTGGCTTGGTTCGGACTAACGCCCTCGCCGTTTCCTGCCAATTCAGGCAACATGACAGCATCAAGAGTTTCACCGGAAACCTTCAGAACGCCTGCGGTACCACGAATACCGATTGTCGCAACCGGTGTTGTGATTTGCATGGCATCCGGGTTCACCTTCGCAACAGCACCCGATACAAATGTCATCGCCCCGGTTAATAACGTCAAGCCGATCTGACCGTCTTGCGCCCCCGGGTCATAAACCATTTCGTCCAGAAGCATACGTCCATCTTCACCAAGGGCAAATGTCGTCTCATCGGCAAATACGATACCGACCGCCCCGTCACCGCCTGTGACAAGTTCATCCCCTTGAAAAACCGGATCCCCGACTTTTAAGGTAACGCGGGTACCATCTGCACGAACAGCCTCAACCTGACCATCCGCCGTTTCAACCTTGCCAATGGGCTCAAGGCCTTGGGCCTGTCCAACCTGTGCAAATTGTTTGGGGGCAATGGGTCCAGCAAGTTTATGAACGATGTGCGCGGGCAAGACCACACCATTTGGCAAAGTGATTGCGGGTTGGGAACCTGAGGCAAAATAATTGGTGACGAGGATTGCCTCCCCATCTGCCGACGTCACAATCAGGTCGGGACCAGCCCGATCAAACTGCACCGTTGCAATATTGAAAGAGGGAGGGAGATTGACTTCAGCCTTTGTTGAATCCACCACGTAATCTGCAACGCGTGTATCCCCGTTTTCTGGATTGCCCTTGTCAAAGAAATTCATAAGCTTGCCCGCCTAATTTGTGTTAACCCATGCCCCTCGAAAAGCGCAAAATATTTTTATATTTATAGTTTGGTAGATTTTAGCAGTTTCAATTCAAGCAGGACAACTTCAAAGAAGAAAAACAGAGAAAAAAGTCATGCAAATGCATCTAAATGGCACAACCTTTTAGCAATGGAACACAACGCATTGATTTGTTTAAACTTTTAAAGCTCAAAAAAACTGCTAAACAACATGTATAGGAATAAAAAACACGACACGCAGACATCTTTCATCACAAGAAAGAATCCTGAAGCCTCAAATCATCTGAAGATTCGCCTATTCATACAACCGGAAAATATTTGAATATTGGCTTATGCGCTAAACTCAGCAAGACCAAACGAAGACATATTTAAACCACCGCAAATCAATCGTCCTGACTTTTATCCAGCCCTTCTGCATTACTGCGCACACGTGCCATAAATGAAATAAGAAGTTCTTTTTCCTCAGGGGAAAAACCGTCCAGCAGCTTGTTTTCAAGTTCCTGTACTTTTTCAACAAGTTCCTCGAAAACATAATGTCCAGACCGCGTCAATTGCAGCGCGACTTTACGGCGGTCCCCCTCATCAACACGCCTCTCCAGATATCCTGCCTTTGTCAAACCGGCAATCGCGCGACTGACTTTCACCTTATCGATACTCGAACGTGTTACGATCTCACCTGCGGATAAGGGATCTTTACTGTTCCCCAACACGGCCATAGCCCGCCATTCAGAAACGGTCAAATCGTAATCTTTTTCGTAAATGGAAGAAACTGATTGGCTGACCGCACGATAATAAATCCGCACAAGATAAGGAAAGAACTTTTCCAACTGAAAAGTGATCGATTTTTTATCTTTTCGCAACATGGTGCCAAGACGCCCTTAAATTTAGTTTCATCCATAACCATTTAAGGACATAGCGCATAAGGAGGCAAGTTTTTTCAAGATTTGTGCATTTTTTACTTGATTAGTTTCACTTGCAACCATTATAGTTTCATTTGTAACTTATAAATCTGCTTCACAGGGAGGCACCAATGCCCATTCAAAAAATCCATCATGTGGCCTATCGTTGTAAGGACGCCAAGGAAACAGTGCTCTGGTATCAAAAATATCTGGATATGGATTTCGTCCTCGCCATTGCCGAAAATGAAGTTCCTTCCACGAAAGAACCTGACCCGTATATGCATATCTTTTTAGACGCAGGCGGCGGCAACATTCTTGCCTTCTTCGAACTCCCGAACTCCCCGGAAATGGGCCGTGATGAAAACACACCCGCATGGTGCCAACACCTTGCCCTACAGATTGATTCCATTGATGAAATGATGGAAATAAAGAAAAAAATGGAAGCCGATGGCATCAACGTTGTTGGCCCGACAGACCACACCTTGTTCCAATCCATCTATTTTTACGATCCCAACGGTCATCGTCTGGAATTAGCCGCCAATACAGATACACCGGACATGCATAAAAAACTGGATGATGTCAAATGGGACATGCTGGAAGAATGGGCAAAAACAAAACGCGCCCCACAGCATGCGCAATGGATGCATGAAAAGGAATTCTCCAGCTAAGGAGGATATGAGGGGAGGAAATTACAATGCTGAACACATACCAATACCCGGAATTTGACTACGTACAGTCAGAAGAACAAAAATCCGGCACCGTAAAACGCCATAAAGCTGTCATTATTGGCGCAGGCCCCATTGGCCTGACAACCGCACTGGATTTTGCAAAACAAGGTATTCCCGTTGTTATTCTGGATGACAACAACACCGTTTCCATCGGTTCACGCGCCGTCTGTTATGCCAAACGCCCTTTGGAAATCTGGGATCGGCTCGGCGTTGGTGAACGTATGATTGACAAATCCGTGGTCTGGAAAGTCGGGAAAGTTTTTCGGGATGAAGAACTGGTTTACCAATTCGACCTTCTGCCGGAGGATGACCATAAAATCCCGGCTTTTATCAATCTTCAACAATATTATCTTGAAGAATACATGATCGATGAAGCCAAAAAACAATATGGGGATTTGATCGATTTTCGTTGGAAATCCAAAACCATCAGCCTGAAAAATCAGGGCGATCACGTTGCTTTGCAAATCGAAACACCTGACGGTGTCTATAAAATGGAAGCCGATTATGTCGTGGCGTGTGACGGGGCCAATTCCGATACCCGTAAAATGCTGGGACTGGATTTCGAAGGGCAGTTCTTTCAAGATCGCTTCCTGATTGCCGATGTGGTGATGAAAGCCGATTTCCCGGCGGAACGTTGGTTCTGGTTTAATCCCCCCTTTCATCGCAACCAGTCCGTCCTGCTTCACATGCAATCCGATGATGTCTGGCGTATTGATTTTCAATTGGGTTGGGATTGCGACCCGGAAGAAGAGAAAAAACCGGAAAATGTCATTCCGCGTCTGAAAGCCATGCTCGGTGACGATGTAGAATTTGAATTGGAATGGGTTTCCGTTTATCAATTTGCCTGCCGTCAATTGCAAGACTTCAAATGCGGGCGCGTCTTTATTGCCGGCGATGCGGCCCATCAAGTCTCTCCATTCGGGGCGCGTGGCGCAAATACAGGTGTGCAGGATATCGATAACCTGATCTGGAAACTTAAACTGGTTATGGACGGAAAAGCACCGGAAAAACTGCTGGAAAGCTATAGCGAAGAACGTGTTTTCGCCGCAGCGGATAACCTGCTCAACTCCACCCGCTCTACCGATTTCATCACGCCAAAAAGTGCAGTTTCAAAAGCCTTTCGTGATGCTGTACTTGATTTGGCTTCCGATTATGAATTTGCGCGACCTCTGGTCAATTCCGGTCGCCTCTCCATGCCGACTCCCTATATTCATAGCTCGTTGAACACACCGGACGAAGACACCTTTGATGGAAAGATGGTTCCCGGTACAAACTGTGCAGATGCACCGGTTAATGTCGAGGGCACGGAAGGCTGGTTCCTCAATCATATTGCGGACTCTCGTTTTAAAGTTTTAACGTTCAATACAGACCCCGGCTTCAAGAAACTTGATATCAACGGTATCCCTTGCGATGTTATTGTCGTCGGCAAAGATATGCTGGATATCAAAAATCGTCTCAAAGAACGCTATGACGCAAAAGACGGCACAACCTATCTTCTGCGCCCGGACCAACACGTTGCAGCGCGTTGGCGGACATTCGATCAACATAAAATCGAAACCGCCCTTAAACGCGCCACGGCTCAACTCTAAAAAGGAAGCTTTGCAATGTCACTTAAGACCCAAGCAAACATTGAACGTCCTGACGACTTTTATCAGGAACTCATCGACCTTCACCGCGACCTGAGCGAAGAACAAAGTCGTGAGCTGAATGCCAAACTCATCCTGCTTCTTGCCAATCATATCGGCGATATGACGGTCCTGAGTGAGGCAATGAATGCGGCAAAAAAAGATATTGAAGCCAAATAAGAAAACCTCTCACATCTGGCTTTACAAAGAGGGAGCGCACCTTGTTCAAAAGAACACTGCGACCCCTCTTTTCTGTCCCATTTACGCAATACAAAAAAAGTTTTCAAAAAAACGAAATTCTTTCTTGCCAAGCGCATAACTATTACGCTAATAACCTGCCACACAATCTGAGGATGGCTGGCTGAGTGGTCGAAAGCGGCGGTCTTGAAAACCGTTGAACCGAGAGGTTCCTGGGGTTCGAATCCCTAGCCATCCGCCATTAAAACCCCGCGAAAGCGGGGTTTTTTGTTGAAAAGAAACACTTAGAGGCAATTTTCCTAAAACTGAAAAACCAACTGCCATACAGAGTTACCACACATGATCCGCAATTGGGCTGAACCTAATCAGGCGTGGCCAAGGCTCATAACTTCACGGGTAATGGCTTTTTCAATCGCACCTATTTTATCAGCAATATCCGGCATTCCTGCTGCCTTTGCCTGCGCACGAAGATATTCCAAGGAAGCATGCATGCCTTGAATGCGTTCATCAGCATTCGTTTCCAAACCAACATTTTGCATACCCGTTGCACGCGACCATAAGACAGGCTCATAAATACCTGTTTTGCGACGAACGGATGCCAAATATTCACGGCTTATGGGCAAGCGTACAGCAACGGCGCGAGACTCGCCAATCAGGTGTTCTTCCCCAATGCGTTCTGAAGACCAGCCGGCCAATTTGAACAAACGTTCAATAAAAACGTCTGTTACCGTGATCAGTTCCTTCTTGCCATGTGCAAGGCCATATTCAATGCCACCCAGAAACAGTTCCGCACAACCGCGTGACAGCAGGCGATTGATTTTTTGATCCCCATCCGTTTCCACGGCAAAGCGGCTGGATTCAAAATAAATAGAAGAGTCCGGGCAGATTTGGCCATCCAATAATTGCGGGAAAGTATCTCGCAACATATTGGTCCCGGTCATAGGCAAAAAACGTACGGATCCACGCAAACATCCATCAGGACTGTAATAAAGCAAATAGGTTGGGTCTTCTGCATCGTACTGGTCGCGCTCTCGTCCATTTTCTATCGTGACATCCCAGCCCAAACGGCCTTTAAAAACACGGGCACGCTGTTGAAACATTTGATCTAAACGTTCCATAAAAACATGATGGTCGGACGGTTCAATTTGAAATAACATTTTCGGATACCCCTTCGTTTAAAAATTGAATGGAGTATCGCTTTTAGTTGTGCACGCCCCTATAGGGGAATCCCCCTATACCAGTTTGACACTTACGGGGCGATCAAGCCTTCGGTGAGACATTTAACCACAGCATGCGTCCGAGAATACACACCTAACTTATTGTAAATATTTGTAAAATGATTTTCCACTGTCTTACCGGAAATATGTAAGATATCTGATATTTCACCATTTGTTTTACCATCTTTCGCCCATTTCATCACCTCCAGTTCCCGTGGCGTTAGCACGCAGACAAACGGTTTGGGTAAAGAAAGTTCCGCAAAATGGGCATCAAAATGCAGCGATAGAATATGTAATTCAGGAGCATTATGACGGATAGCCGATTGGAAAGCTGCATCCGTTTCATCGCTGGCAACAGAAATAAAGGAGGGTTTTAACCCAATGGTTTTATTGGGCACTGTAAAGCCGTTCCCCAGCCCGCAATCACGGGCTTCGTGCATCATTTGTACCTGTCGCGCTGTCAACCCTTCCGCATCCTGACACCCCCATGCAAAAGGCAGCCTTGCGCGCATTCCGTGTTGGAACACCGGGTCAATCTCGCCATAATTTTCATCCAGATAACGATCTTGCCATTTCAATCCATAATTGTGACGATGGGCAACCCAATCATTTTCAGGAACAGCAAAATTAAAATAGGCAAAGGTTGCAAAGCCAAGCGATTGTATTTGTTTTGCAAAGAGCGCTGCCAAATCATCCGGCGTGTTCGCTTCGGCAATCTCGCCCAAAAAATGGTCTAACTTTTTCATGCCACCCGCAATTCGCACATTGGAATTATAAAATTAACGGTCGAATTGCATTATGTCACTTTTTGAAGCGCGTGGTAAATAATCTTTGATTGAGAATTCACTTTGAACAAATCCTTTATAGTTTGATTTTTTGCTCTTGCCTTCTTTAAATATGTAACGTTATAACGTACGAAAATGGAGAATAGATTATGCTGATACCGGTTACCTTACTGACAGGTTTTTTAGGGAGTGGTAAATCCACTCTCTTGTCTGAAATCCTGCGCGATCAGGAATTTGCCAATGCGGCTGTCATCGTCAATGAATTTGGCGAAATCGGTCTTGATGATTTTCTTGTCACACATAGTAAGGAACAAACTGTTGCGATGACAACCGGTTGCCTGTGTTGCACCATTCGCGGGGACATCACACAAACCTTGCTGGATTTGTTTGAAAAACGAGAAACAGGGCAAATTTCCCCCTTTAATCGTGTGATCATCGAAACAACCGGACTGGCCGATCCTGCCCCTGTTATTCACACCCTTGTCACAGAACCACGTATTGCAAAACGTTACATGCTGGGTGGGGTGGTTTGCACGATTGATACCGTCAATGGATTGGCAACACTCGCAAAGCATGAGGAATGCCAGAAACAAATCGCCGTTGCTGATCGTCTGGTTTATATGAAAACCGATATAGAGGTTGACGAGGCTGCACTGCACGATCTTTATAACGAGATCAAGCATTTAAACCCGCTGGCAATCAAACAGGACCGCCACGGTGTAGATTTTAGCCTGAGCAATCTTTTCGATACAACGTTATACGACCCTAAAAATGATCATTATGATATTGCGCGCTGGCTCAACGATAACGTTTTACACACACACCACGACTCTCATCATCATAATAATAGTGGCATTGAAACCTTTAGCCTCATATTTGACGATCCCTTGCCATCCCGTGCTTTTTTATTGGCCATGCAATTGCTTATCTCCAATCAGGGGAAAGACCTGTTGCGCATAAAAGGTATTGTCAACCTTCAGGAACAATCTGATCGCCCGATCATTTTGCACGGTGTTCAACATGTGTTCCATGAACCCTTGGAATTGGAATACTGGCCATCCGAGGATCACCGCACCCGATTGGTTTTCATCACCCGAAACATTCCCAAACAGACTATCGAATTATTTTTTAAAACATGGCTGAGTTACGATGCAGAACAAGTTTTGGAAATGTCGCGTTAAGGAAGATAGAAGTGGCCCCTATATGTTGGACAGTTTAGCAGCGAATTTAAGGTGGGATGCCTGAGTTAATATTTATGCTGCGATACCGTTCATCGGGGTTAACCCCGATGAACGGTAGTAAAC